>DATEDI010000026.1:0-316928 GCA_035281745.1 Rhodanobacteraceae bacterium | reverse complement strand
CGCGGATCGCCCGCGGGAGCGCACCCTGTGCGCGAATGCTTTTGCTTCGATCAACGCCAGAGCTTTCGCGCACAGGGTGCGCTCCTACCCGTATCGGTAGCCGCCCCGCCTCAACGCGGCCCGTGCGTGTGCAGCCAGTTTTCCAGGTAGGCCTTCATCACCACCGCGTTGTTGTGTTCCTCGTCGCGGGCGCCGTAGAGCAGGGTGACGGGATGTTTCGCGGCCCGCTCGGCCAGCGGATGCCAGTGCTCGGCGCGCCGGTCCAGCTCGCCCGCGTAGCGCTGGCGGAAGCCTTCCCACTTCGCCGGATCGTGGTCGAACCACTGGCGCAGCGCGGTGGACGGCGCCAGCTCCTTAGCCCACAGATCCAGCGGCACGTCTTCCTTCTTCAGCCCGCGCGGCCACAGGCGGTCGATCAGCACGCGATAACCATCGGACTTCGCCGGCGGCTCGTAGACACGTTTCACGGTGATGCTCATGCACGCAACTCCCTGCTGGGAATGCGTTCCAGCATACGCCCGCGCCATCGCGCGGGCGTGATGTGGATCAGAGCTCTTCGACCCGGGTGACCTTGCCACGCCGCATCAGCCAGGCCACGCCGCGCAGGTCGGCCAGGCCCACCCATAGGCGGTCGAGCATGCCGTACTTGGAGACGCCCGCGGTGCGCGGGCGATGGCCCACCGGCACGCTGGTGCTCTGGAAGCCGGCGCGCTTCACCAGCGCCGGCAGGTAGCGGTGCATGTGGTCGAAGTAGGGCAGGCGCAGGAACACCTCGCGCTCGAACAGCTTCAGGCCGCAGCCGGTGTCGGGGGTGGCGTCCTTGAGCATCCGCGAACGCACGCCGTTGGCGATCTTCGAAGAGATACGCTTGTTGAAGCTGTCGCGGCGGGTGGTGCGCCAGCCCGCGAAGAGTTTCACTTTGGCATCGGCGGCTTGGCGCGCCTCGACCAGCTTCGGGATGTCGGCAGGATCGTTCTGGCCGTCCCCATCGAGGGTGGCGATCCACGTGCCGCGTGCCGCGCGCACGCCGTTCCGGATCGCGGTGCTCTGGCCGCTGCGGGTCAGGTGCCGCACGATTCGCAGCTCCGGGTGCTTCGCGCGCTCGGCCTTCAGCACGTCGAGCGAATCGTCGGAACTCGCATCGTCCACGTACACCACTTCGTAATCGGCGCCCCCGCGCAGGGCGGTGGCGATTTCGGCGAGCAGCGGCGGGATGTTGTCGCGCTCGTTGAACACGGGCACGACCACGGACAGAGCAGGCATCGCGGAAACCTTGCACGAGTAGTTTGATGATTATCGCCGATGCGGCCCAGGCGTGTTTGCCGCGACCGAACGGCGGGCCATTCCCGCCCCCATATGGGCTCGCCCTCGTCGGCCATCGCCCGAAAATCCCGTCCGCCCCCGAACCCAGATGGTTTTGCCATCGTCGTCCGGTCTTGATAACCGCTCATGGATCCCGTCAATCACCTCACGCGGAGGGATGTACTCATGCGAACCACTCCTCGAAGAAGTGGTTCGCCTTTTCAAGGCCGAGCGCGAAGCACCCCGGACTACCCGGCGCCGACTTTTGATTGTCAGGGCGATGCGGTCGCGGGACGTGGTCAGCGCCAATGCTGCGTCCGGCGCACCGGCCTTGCCGATGTGTTCTCAACACGCACGCGTTCAGGTCTGTTCGGTTTGCAGGGTGGCACCCAGCACCGCGTCGGCGACCGCGCGTTCGGCGGCAGCGAAGCCAGCGCTGCCGTTGCCCAGCAGTACCAGCGTGCCATTGCCGATCGGCACTTCGCGTCCGTGCCAGCCGGCACGGCTGAAATCCCGCGCGTCGGCGATGCGGTGGCCGACTACGTACAACACCGTGATGGGGCTGCCGTTTTCGCGCAGCACCAGATGCACCGCCCGATAAGGTCCGACCCTGCAGTCGGCCGCGAAGACGGCGTGGGCCGGCACGTCGCGCAGGGTGACGCCGCGTTTCGCGAACACCGGACGCATTTGCGCGGCGTCGATCGGGCGAGTCATGGTGAGCGAAAAGGCTTCGCTGCGCACGTGCGCGATCGCCATGCCGGCCAGCGGGCCGCCATCTGCCGTACCCAGGTTCCACGCATAGCCGGCCACGACCAGCGCGACCAGCAGCGAAGCTGCGAGTGCCAATCCGATTTGCCAGCGGTGACGCGCACGCCCGCGCAGCGAGGTGGCTTGCGCCAGCAGCACGCGTTCGCCCAGGTCCCCTGGCGCATCGACCGATTGCAGGGTGTTCCGAAGCTGCCGTTCGAAGCGCTGTGAGCGCCACCAGCTTTCGGTGCAGCCGGCATGGCAGCCATCGCGGTGCGCAAGGAATTCGGGATCCCGCGACCCCGGCTCGGCGGTCAGTCGGCGACGAAACTCAAGACACTCCATGTGCGGACTCCCGGCCGACGGCGTCGTCCGACAATGATTTGCGCAGTTTGTGGCGGGCGCGGAACAACTGGGTCATGACTGCGCCGGGTTTGACGCCGAGTTCCGTCGCGATTTCTTCGCAGGAAAAACCGCCCAGCACCTGCATCAGCAACGGTTCGCGGTATTTGGGATCGAGTTTCATGATGGCTTCGCGCAGCTCGGCATCGCTGCCCGCCTGTTCGGGATCGGCGCCGGCTGCCTCGTCGGGAATGCTGTCTTTCAATCCGTCGTCGAGGATCGTGAGGTCGAGCACCTTGCGCTCGAATCCGCGCGCGTGTTCGCGGCGCAGGATCGTCAGCAGCCAGGGCTTGGCCGCGGCTGCGTCCTTCAGCGAATCGAGCGCCCGCCAGGCGCGCAGCAGGGTTTCCTGCACCAGATCTTCGGCGCGCGACGGATCGCCGCACAGCCAGTACGCGAAACGGTACAGGTCGCCCGCGTGGGCGTGCACCAGCGCATCGAATTGGCGTTGCCTCAAGTTCACGCGGAGTAGACCGGGTCGGGTTTGACCGCCTTACGGAAACCGCTCTTCCCGTTCCGCTCAGCGCAGCTTTTCGAGGATGCCTTCCAACTCGTCCGCACTGTGGTAGCGGATGGTCAGCTTGCCGCGTCCGCCGCGGCCGTGTGCGATCTCGACGCGGGTGCCGAGGTTGTCCGAAAGCTCGCGTTCGAGCGCGGCAATGTCGGGATCGATGTCGCGCGACTTGCTCTTGCCCGATGATTTGGGCAGCTGCGCCAGGCGTACCGCCTGTTCCAGTTCGCGCACCGACCAGCCCTGGTCGGCGGCCTTTTCGGCCAGCGCGATCGCACGCGGAGCGGGCAAGGTCAGCAACGCGCGCGCGTGGCCCATTTCGATGCGGCCCTCGTCCAGCAGGTCGCGGATGGTTTCGGGCAATTCGAGCAGGCGCAGGAGGTTGGCGACCGCGGCGCGCGAACGGCCCACCGCATCGGCCGCCTGTTGCTGGCTCAGCTTGAATTCGTCGATCAGGCGGCGCAGTGCTTGCGCCTCTTCCAGCGCCGTCAATTCCTCGCGCTGGATGTTTTCGATCAGCGCGATCGCCAGCACCGACTGCGCCGGGATGTCGCGCACCACTGCGGAGATTTCTTCGAGGCCGGCCTTCTTCGCGGCGCGCCAGCGGCGTTCGCCGGCGATCAATTCGTACTGGCCACGGCCGACATCGCGCACCACGATCGGCTGGATCAAGCCCTGCGACTTGATCGAGGCGGCCAACTCGTCCAGCGCGGCTTCGTCGAAATGGTGGCGCGGCTGGTATTGCCCGGAACGGATCGACGCGACCGGAAGATTGCTCAACGTTTCGCCCGCGGGCGCGTCGTTCGCGTTATCACCGTCGGGATTGCCCAGCAACACGTCGAGATCGCGGGAACCCAGTCCCCGGCGTTTGGCGGCGCTCATGCGGAAACCTTCATGATCGGTGGGCGCGGTGGGTTCGGCGGGGGCGGGTTGGGCTTGGCCGGCGTGCTGTCGGGCGGCGACGCGTCACCGCTGCTGCGTGCAGGTGCGAGGCCGACGCGGCGGATCATTTCGCCGGCGAGGCCGAGGTATGCGATCGCACCACGCGATTCGCGATCGTAAAGATTGATGGGCTTGCCGTGGCTGGGCGCTTCGGCGAGCCGCACATTGCGCGGCACCACCGAGTGCAGCACTTTGTCACCGAAATGCTTGGTGAGTTCGGCCGACACGTCGTTGCCGAGCGCGGTGCGCACATCGAACATGGTGCGCAACAGGCCTTCCACTTCGAGTTGCGGATTGAGCCGCTTGCGCACGGCCTTGACGGTGTCGAGCAGGTCGGTCAGGCCTTCCAGCGCCATCGATTCGCACTGCACCGGGATCAGCACGCTGTCTGCGGCAGCCAGTGCGTTCAGGGTGAGCAGGTGCAGCGAGGGCGGACAGTCGATCAGGACGATCTGGTAGCGGTCGCCCAGTTTGGCCAGTTGCTCCTTGAGTCGCTGTTCGCGCGCGATCGCATCGGCCAACTTGATTTCGGCCGCGGTGAGGTCGCGGTTGCCGGGCAGCAGGTCGAAGCCGGCCTCGGTGCTGATGATCGCGTCCTCGATCGACGCTTCTTCCAGCAACACTTCGCAACCGTTGGGTTTGGTGGTGCGCTTGTCGATGCCCGCCGACGAAGTCGCGTTGCCCTGCGGATCGAGATCCACCAGCAACACGCGGCGCCTGGTCTCCGCCAGCGCGGCAGCCAGGTTCACGGCGGTGGTGGTCTTGCCGACGCCGCCCTTCTGGTTGGCGATGGCGATGATGCGCGTCATGGGTCGCAACGGCTGAAACGGAAACGGGGAGCGGACTAGCCTACCAGAATGGTTGTGCGATCATCCCGGATCGCTGCCGCACATCGGACTTGCGGGCGACTGACGCATCTCCCTGCCCATCACACCAGAACGGCCTTCCTTGGCCTGACTTTTCACGACAGCGCGTCCCCAGGAAGATGATCGTGAGGCGGGCGACCGCGCTCAGCTTCGCGCCAGTTCGATCACGCAGCGTTCGGCTTCGGTGCCCGGAACCCGAACCGGGCGCACGGCGATTGCCCGGAAACCATCGGGGATGCCCGCGATTTCATCCTGGTCGACCCGTCCTTTCAGCGCCAGCCAGCGCCCTCCGTCGGCCAGCAGGTGTGCGCCCCAGGCGAGCATGTCGGCAAGGCTGGAAAAGGCTCGCGCGGTGACGGTGTCGAAACTGCCGCTGGCGTCCTGCACCCGTGCCTGTTCGACCTTCACGTTCGGAAGCGGCAGCACGCGCACGACTTCGCGCAGGAACCGCGTCTTCTTGCCGTTGCTTTCGATCAGGGTCACCGCAAGTCCGGGCCGCGCAATCGCCAGCGGAATGCCGGGCAGGCCCGCGCCACTGCCGATGTCGGCCAGCGATTCGCCCTGCACGAACGGCAGCACGGCCAGCGAGTCCAGCACGTGCCGCGGAATCATTTCCCCGCGATCGCGCACCGCGGTCAAGTTGTAGGCGCGATTCCAGTGGGCGAGCAGGTCGAGGTACGCCAGCAGTTTTTCGTGCGCGTCAAGCGGCAGCTGGAGTTGCAGGCCGGCAAGGCCATCGGCGAGTTTTTCCGCGAGCGAGGCAGAATGCTCCATGGTGCGCTCCATCCTCAAAAAAACAGGAGCCCGCGCGGAGGCGGGCTCACCGTTTCTCCCTGGCTGATCGGCTCAGGCGGCGAGGTCGAGTTCGACCCGCGTCACCAGCACCCCGCGTTCGCGGAGGCTGCCATTCAATGTCTGTTTGATGCGAAGGTTGCGCGAACGCAAATCCGGATCGCTCGCGTCGGCGCCCTGCACTGCGTCGCGCAGGCGCAACCGGATCAAATCGTCGGCGCGATCGATCACGGTGTCGGCACGCTCGGGGTCCAGCACCTGCCACCAGATCCGCCCGCGCAGTGTCGGCGCGGCGGCGTGGGCGGGCTCCATCCGTTCGTCCACCGCAAGGGTATAACCGGTGATGCTGATCTTGTGGGCGATGCGTTCGACCAGCGGCACCACCACATGGGTGCCTGCGGTGAGGATTCCGGCGGGCTTGCCGAGCCGCCGCAGCGTGTAGACCTGACCTTCCGGAATGCGCTTGATGCTGGATATGGCCATGGCGGCTATCAGCATCAGGATCAGGGCAATGGTCAGTGAGGAAATCATGGCAATTTCAGTGGATTGCAGTCGATTTGGAGTTTTTGCCTTCGAAACGCTTCACATCACACGGAGTGGATTGTGCATTAACTGTAATTTAACTGCAACTACCTGAGCTGAAGATGACCATCGCTCATGTTTTCTATCGGCCTTCCAGCAGCAGAACTTGAGGCAGCAGGAATCGTGCCAGACAGACGGCGGCAGCCGAGACGGGCGTCACGTTGCGCGAAAAATCCCGGCGCCGACCGCCGGCGCTCCGTCGTGCGCGGCTCGTTACAATATGAAGTTCGATGCAACACGGAACCCCCTGATGAGTTACCCCGCCATCCGCATGCGTCGCATGCGCCGCGACGCATTCTCCCGCGCGTTGATGCGCGAAACCGTGATGAGCCCGTCTGATTTGATCCTGCCGGTGTTCGTGCAGGAGGGCAGTGGCGATGTGCGTGACGCCGTGGCTTCGATGCCGGGCGTGGCTCGCTTGTCGATCGACGCCTTGTTGAAGACGGCCGAACAGGCGCAGGAACTCGGGGTGCCGGCGCTGGCGCTGTTTCCGCATCTGGACGATGACCGGAAAACCGCCGACGGGCGCGAAGCCTTCAACGACGACGGCTTGGTCCAGCGCGCGGTGCGCGCGTTGAAATCACGTTTTCCGGAACTGGGCGTGATCTGCGACGACGCCCTCGATCCTTTCACCACCCACGGCCAGGACGGCCTGATCGACGACTCCGGTTACATCCTGAACGACGAAACCGTCGCGGCGCTGGTGCAGCAGGCGCTGTCGCAGGCCCGGGCGGGCGCGGATTTCGTGGCGCCAAGCGACATGATGGACGGCCGGATCGGCGCGATCCGGCAGGCGCTGGAAAGCGCGGGCCTGATCCACACCCGCATCCTTGCGTATTCGGCCAAATATGCGTCCAGCTTCTACGGGCCGTTCCGTGACGCGGTGGGTTCGGCCGCGTCGTTGGGCAAGGGTTCCAAGCACACTTACCAGATGGACGTCGGCAATTCCGACGAAGCCCTGCGCGAAGTGCAACTCGATCTCGAAGAAGGCGCCGACGCGGTGATGGTGAAGCCGGGGCTGCCGTACCTCGACATCGTACGCCGCGTGAAGGACCGGTTCGGCGCACCGACCTTCGTGTACCAGGTCTCGGGCGAGTACGCGATGTTCAAGGCCGCCGGTGCCAACGGCTGGATCGACGAAAAGGCCTGCGCGATGGAGGCCCTGCTTTCGATCAAGCGCGCCGGCGCCGATGCGATCCTGACCTACTACGCACTGGATGCCGCTCGCTGGTTGCGTGGGGAATGACGTCCGCATCGCCCCGAAGTAATGCGGCGGGGTAGGGTGCGCTGAAGGTCGCGCGCGGTTGCCGCAAATCGACGGAAGCGGAAGCCGGGTGCGGCCCGGTTGATGGCAGTTTGGCTCGTCACAAAACGGTGGGCAACATGAAGCTTCGCGTTGCTGTGCTGTGTTTGGTGGCCATTTTCGCGAGTGCACACGCGAAGACGGTGTGGCAGCCGTCTGCGGGGCACACGCAGAGACCGCTGTGGCCGGGAACGCCGCCCGATGCGCAGCCGGTCCCGGGGCCGGAATATGCGGTGGCCGGGACGAGTGCCAGACCACAGTTCGCCCGCAAGCCCGTGACGGGCATACACAACGTGTCGCAGCCGACGATGACGATCTATGTGCCAAAAGGAAAAAACACGGGCGCCGCGGTCGTGGTCTTTCCCGGCGGCGGCTTCGAGGTGCTCGCGATCGACCTCGAAGGCACCGAAGCCTGCGACTGGCTGACCTCGCAAGGCATTACCTGCGTGCTGCTCAAGTACCGCGTGCCGAGCGTACCCTACGATTGGCATTGCAAATGCCGTCCTGATGATTTCGTACTGTCCGTGCCGGCGCTTGAAGACGCCCAACGGGCGCTGCGGCTGGTGCGCTTCCACGCCGCGCGGTGGCACATCGATCCGCACAAGATCGGTGTGCTCGGATTTTCTGCAGGCGGCTACCTGGTGGCCGAGATCAGCACGAACTTCGAGCACCAGCTATACAAACCGGTGGACGCCGCCGACAAGGAAAGTGCCCGCCCCGATTTCGCGATCGCCATCTACCCGGGGCACCTCGCCACCGACGACGACAAGTTGAATCCGAACGTTCCGGTTTCGCGCGAGATGCCGCCCACTTTCCTGGTGCAGGCGGAAGACGACTACACCGACGGCGTAAACCAATCGCTGGTTTATTACACCGCGCTGGCAAAGGCGCGCGTGCCGGCCGAGATGCACCTGTACGCCCACGGCGGGCATGCATTCGGTTTGCGCCGGACGAAGTTTCCCATTACCGCATGGCCCGCGCTGGCCGAGGTGTGGCTGCGGACGATCGGCGTGCTTTCGCACTGAGCGTCTTGGGTTTTCCCGCGGCCGATGCGCTCGCCGCAACGTGCCGTGGACGTGCCTTGAGTTGCTGTCGAATGGCCATGGCAAGCTGTTCGACGAAGCGGCTGTCCATGTGTTTGCTGGCGTAGAGCCGCAACCCGATATCGCCCGGTGTCGGCAGCGCCTCGTCGACAGCAAGGCCGACCGGCGCAATGGTCTCCAACAATGGGCCGACGGCAATGCCCGCGGCGGCGGCAGCCTCCACCACGCCCACATTGGAGGCGGCGACGCGCAGGTTCCACGCCAGGCCAACGCGATCCAGCGCTGCCAGTGCCTGCCGGCGCATCAGGCAGCCTTCGCCGCACAGCGCCAACGGAACGCTGCCTCGCCCGTTCCAATGGCCGAACCATTGCAGCCGCAAGCGCGCGAGTTCGGTACCCTGCCGCAGATGGGGAATCGCCAGCCCCACCACGGCATCAAGCTGTGCGGGAATCAGTGCCTGCAGGGTGCTTGTGGAACCCGTGGTGACCTCGAAGGCCAGCGAATCGTCGCTGGCCGCCAATGCCCCCAATGCGGGCATCACGATGGGCGCGGCCAGATCATCGGCCGCGCCAATGCGCAGCGTGCGTGGCTGGATGCCTTGTGCCGCTTGCCGGGCCTGTTCGCTGGCATGCAGCAGTCGGCGCGCATGTGGCAGGAAACGTCGACCGGTTTCACTCAGGGTCACCTCGCGATGACCGCGTGCAAACAGCGGCGCACCGACTTGCGACTCCAGTCGACGGATCTGCTGGCTGACGGCAGCCTGCGAGCGGTACACGCCGGACGCTGCCGCAGTGAAGGATCCGGCCTCGACGACGGCGAGAAAGGTGCGGACGAGAGCCAAGTCGTTGATCATCGTTTTTCTTATGGTGCAGGAAATAAATATTCGGTTTTCTTGATCATAGCGGCAGGCCATACTGGGCGCACCACGAAAAACGACAGGCACATGCATCCATGCAGGCGATCGGCGACGACCGGCGGGCGTGTTTCGACTTCGAAGTCGAATTTTCCAACGGTGGCGGCATCCAGGGGCAGGGATTCCGCCTCGACATCGACGGCGACGACATCGACGATCGGGCACTCGCGGATTACATCGTGCGCGACCTGCGGTTGCTGATGGTCGGCGGCGTGCGCATCCTCAACAAGCGCATCGTTGCCGAACCACACAAGCGTCCGGCCAAGGCGGGAGCGGTGGCGGGGCAAGCGCTTGATCGAGCCGACCTCGTCGACCTGTCGCATGTGGTGCACGACGGCGAGGCGGCCTATCCCGGTCTGCCGGCGCCGCGCATCACCGATCACTTGAGCCATGCCGAGAGTCGCGCGCGCTACGCCGACGGCGTCAGCTTCCAGATCGGGCGCATCGACATGGTGGCGAACTCCGGCACCGCCATCGACGCACCCTTCCATCGCTATCCCGGGCAGCCCGACGTGTCGGCATTGCCGCTGGCGGCCATTGCCGATGTCGACGCCGTGGTGGTGCATCTGCAAGGCATGCGCGGACGCTGCATCGATCGCCATGCGCTCGGCGCCATCGATCTCGCCGGCCGGGCGGTGCTGCTGGATACGGGCTGGAGTGCGCATTGGGGCACGCCGGCGTACGCCCAGGGCTGGCCGTTTCTGGGTCGCGAGGCCGCGAGCCAGCTCCGCGACCGTGGCGCGCGGCTGGTCGGTATCGATGCGCTCAATATCGACGACACGTCCGATCCCGAACGCCCCGCGCATTCCATCCTGTTGGCAGCGGGCATCCCGATCGTCGAGAACCTGGCGTCGCTTGCCGCGTTGCCGACGGAAGGCTTGCGCTTTTCGGCGGTGCCGATGCGCGCGGCGGGCATGGGCGCTTTCCCGGTGCGGGCGTGGGCGCGGCGGGTGTAGCGCGCCGCGCCGTCGTTGCGTTGTCGATGGTGTCACGGCGCCGGCGACGGCCCGTAATACGCCTGCAGCAGCGCCGCGACGTTGGGCTCGGCTTGCGCGAGCCGGCGCGGGTTGGAGAAGTGCAGTTCGCTGGTCACCGCGAAGTACTCGCCGGGGTTGGTGGCGGCGTACGGGTCGATCAGCGTTTCGTGGCCGAGGTGGACGTCATCCGACAGGCGATCGTAGGCGCGCTGGAACGTGTCGATCCATTTTCGCCATTCGACGGTGCGCGGCAGCGGCGGCACGCCGTCGGGCGGGCCGTCCAGCATGTCCAGTTTGTGCGCGATTTCGTGCACGACGACGTTGAATCCATCCCAGGGTTGCAGCAGGTCCTGCTGCACCGCCGCCCATGACAGCACCAGCGGTCCGGCCTGCCACGCTTCGCCGCTGCGCACCTCGTCGCGTTCGGTCACCACGCCGGTGCTGGCGTCGTGGTGGCGATGGCGCACCTTGAACTCGCCGGGATAGACGATCACGCTTTGCCAGCCACGCAGCATCCGGAATCCCGAATTGAGGATCGGCACGCACGCCTGCATCGCGATCAGCAGCCGCTGTGTGGCATCCAGCTCGGTATCGACGGGAAAGAATCGCTTGCGTTGCAGGAAGCGCGCCGCGAACAGCCGCAATCGCTGACGCTCGTCCGGGGCCAGTCGTTGCGCCAGCGGACACACGGCCAGTGCATCGCGCCACAGCGCGTGGTCGATCGGTGGCGGTGGTCGTCGCCAGGGCAGCCAGTCGAACCCGCTCATCCTCGACTCCGCAGGTGGCCGGTCCGCTGGCCGCAGTGGACGGCCCGCGCGATTCGCGCCGCGGGTGCCATTCAAGCCATGTGTGAGGTCGAATCCGTGCATCCTCAAGGGTCGACACCTCGTTCATGGCGTCGGCGGCGCATCCTGCGCGCGAATGATCTTCGCGAAAACCGGAACGTGAACCGATGCACGCCGTGCCGCAAAGCGCGGCACGCGTCATGCTCCGCATCGGCCGTGCCGGCATACAATGCCCCGCCATGAATTCCAATATTTCCGAGCCGCTCCCGGCCGAAGGCACGCGAGGGGCCGCCCCCGGCTGGCTGCGTATCGCGGTCGCGGACCTGCGTCGTCGCCCCTGGCGTATCTTCAAACCGCTCTTGTACCCGCTCTATCGCTGGTACGAGCGCGGGCTCGCCCGCCAGGTGGCCACCGAGAAGGTGCCGGCACACATCGGCCTGATCCTCGATGGCAACCGGCGCTTCGCGCGTGGCATTGGCCTCGAGGCCACGATCGGGCATCAGTACGGCGTGAACAAACTGCGCGAAGTGCTGGAGTGGTGCCTCGAACTCGATGTACGGCACGTGACGCTGTACGTGTTCAGCACCGAGAATTTCGGCCGCTCGTCCGCGGAAGTCGAGTGCCTGCTGGACTTGTTCGTGCGTGAAAGCGCGCGATTGCTGGAAGAACCGCGCCTGAAATCCGGACGGGTGCGGGTGAAGATCATCGGCCAGCGCGATCGCCTGCCCGAGCGCGTGGTGGCCGCCAGCGAAGCGCTGGAACTTTCCACCGCCGGCCACGACGGCATGCTGTTGACCATCGCGCTGGCCTACAGCGGACGCGAGGAAATCACCGACGCGGTCAAGGGCCTGCTCAAGGCCGCGGCGACCGAAGGCCGGTCGCTCGAATCAGTGGTGACGGATCTGAAAGCCGGCGACATCGAGCGCTACCTCTACACCGGCGGTGTGCCCGATCCGGACTTCATCATCCGCACCAGTGGCGAGCAGCGGTTGTCCGGATTCCTGATCTGGCAGGCGGCGTACAGCGAATTCTATTTCTGCGACGTGCTGTGGCCCGCATTCCGCCGCATCGACTTTTTGCGCGCGGTGCGCACGTATCAGCGCCGCAAGCGGCGTTACGGGCGCTGAGGCGCACCGCTTCTTCGGTGCTACTGCTGCAGAAATTCACCGACGCGATCGGCGATCGCGTGCGGATGCCGCACGTGCAAATGATGCGGACCGGCGATGTGGGCGATGTGGATCTCGTTGACGCAGGCGACACGGGCGTCCATCAACGCGGACGGCAAGTACGGCGTCGCGGGCTCGGCCAGCAATAGCAGGGTCGGGGCTTCGATGCCGGCAAGCAGGCGTCGGAGCTGCATTTCCTCGATGCGCAGCGGCGTTGTGAGGCGCAGACGCGGGTCGCTACGCCAGGTGAATCCGCCCTCGACCTTGCGCAGGTTGCGCTCCACGATCGGACGCGCTTCGTCGGCGTCGAGGCCGCCCGCCGCCACGCGCGCCCTCACCGCGATGTCGGCGGATGCGAACACGCGTGGTTGCCGCCTTGGGGTCTCGCGCTGCGCGTGGGCATCGCGCCAGCGCGCGAGTGTCTGCGAGCCATCATCGGCGAGTGGGCCCAGCCCTTCGATGAGGATCAACTTGCCGATGCGCGCAGGTGCGGCGGCTGCGGTGAGCGATGCGATGCCGGCGCCCAGCGAATGTCCCAGCAGGTCGAATCGATCGAGGTTCAACGCATCGGCAAAGTCGAGGACGTGATCGATCTGGTCGAGGTTGTTGTAGCGATGGACACCCGTCGGCAGATGCGAGGAATGGCCATGGCCCGGCAGATCCAGCGCGATCACGCGGTGATGGTCCGCGAGCAACGGCGCCAACCGCGCGAAGCTTGCGGCGTTGTCGAGCCAGCCGTGCAACGCCAGCAGCGGCGGCGTATCGGCATCGCCCCACTGCAGCGCGGCGAGTTCGCCGAAAGGCGTCGCGATCCGAAGTTCTACAGGCTTGACTACATCAGGTTCGATCACGCGAGGATCATTCCGCGGCGTTTGTCGCGACCCGCATGCGGTTCTGGCGGCGTCGGTCGATGCGGTCGGCGGCCCAACGGCGCACGTTGATCACCGAGAAGATCGCGTAGATAGTCTTGAAGATGCGCAGCTTCGAGAGCACCCGCTTGTTGTCGAACACGTCGCCGGCCAGCATCGAAATCACGCCCTGTTCCACCTGCATCACGTTGCGCGGATCGGCGAACAGCGCCTTCATCACCGGCGAGTTGAAGCGGTAGATGAACCACGCGAAGCGCGCGTAACCCTGTCGCAGATGTTTCGCGTAGCGTTTCTGCAGCGCCGCTTCACATGCGGGTTCGCGCAAGCTCGCGTCCACGACTTCGCAAGCCTTCTGCGCGGAATACATCGACAAGAACACGCCCGAGGAAAACACCGGATCGAGGAACGCCCATGCATCGCCGATCAGGATCCAGCGGTGTCCGGCCATCGCGCGGCACGCGTACGAATAGTTGCCCGTGAAGCGCACCGGCGACACGCGCCGGGCGTTGGCGACGCGGCGGTCGGCGCCCGGCACGATCGCAAGGGTCTTCGCCATGAATTCGTCGTTGCTCGCGCCCTGGCGAGTCTTGAGGTAACCCGGCTTGCACACGCAGCCCACGCTGGTGATGCCGCCAGGCAGCGGGATGAACCACGCCCAGCCTTGGGCGAAACGATTGACGCTGATGATGTTGCCGTCCGGATCGTCGGGGTTGTAACCAATGCCTTCGTAGTGCGCGAACATCGCCGCGCTCTGGTGTTTTTCGCTGCGCTGCACCAGCTTCAACTGCTTGCCGAGGAAGGTGTCGCGGCCCGATGCATCCACCACGTAGCGCGCGCGCAGCGTGGACTTCGTGCCCGCGGCATCGATGTGCGCGGTCACGCCCTCGGCATCGAATGCGACGCGTTCGACCTTGACCTGCTCGCGGGCATCCACGCCATTTTCGCGGGCGTGTTCGAACAGCATCCGGTCCATGTCTTCGCGCTTGACCTGGAACGCGTAGGGGCGGGTATCGCCCAGCGCGCGGTCGAACCGGAACGTGTAATAGCTGCCGTCGTCGCGCGGAAAATCCGCGCCGAGTTTCAGGCGGCCGAGCGCGCGCAATTTTTCCAGCGCGCCGATTTCCTCGAAGATCGGCATGTTCGCCGGCAGCAGCGATTCGCCGATGTGGAAGCGCGGATGGCGATCGCGTTCCAGCATCGTGACGCGCCAGCCGCGCCGCGTGAGCAGCGTCGAGATGGTCGAGCCGCCGGGGCCGCCGCCCACCACCAGCACGTCGCAATCGAATGTGGGCGTGTCCATGCTCCTCCCCGGTTCAGGCGTCCCTGGACAATCCGCCTATCATATAGACTTCGCCGCCGGTTCATTCCGCCCCGTCCACATGTCTACCCGCGCCGTCCAACGCCAATCCGTCGCAACGCGCGTGCCGTGGCTGCCGCTGGTGTTGCTGGCGTGCGGATTGCTCGCGCTCGTGGGCGGTTTGTCGCATTGGCATGCATTGAGCGTGGCGGCGGCGGCGCTGCTGCTGCTGGCGTGGTTGCCGTCGGTGTGGCGACGGCGCAGCATCATGGCGCTGGCAATGTGGGCGCTGCTCGCCGCGTTGTTGCTGGTGCCCGCACTGATGGGTCGACCGGTGCTTGCGCTGATGGTCCTGCCGGTCGTGTTCCTGGCCGCGGTGGGGTGGCTGTTCGCGCGCACGCTGAGGGCCGGCGCGGAACCGCTGATCACCCGCTTCGTGCGGGTGATCGAAGGCGAGGTACGCGTGAACCTGCCCGGCGTGCGCGGCTACACGCGCGGCGTCACGTTGTTCTGGGCCTGCCTGCTCGGCGTGATGGCGCTGCTGTCGTTGCTGATCGCGTTGTTTGCGGTGCCGGGTGGATGGCTGGCCACGTTCGGCGTGGCTGCTCCGTTCACGCTGCCCGGTTCGATCCTCGCGTGGTATCCGGAAGCGGGTTGCTGGGTCGTGTTGCTCGTCGCGTTCGCGGGCGAGTACGCGTTCCGGCGCTGGCAGCTGCGACACATTCCGCATCCGCCTGTTCGTCGGTTCGTGGCACAGATCGTGCAGCGTTGGCCGGCACTGGTGCGCGGCGAAGACGGCGCGGCATGAACGATTCGTTCCAGACCGCGTTGCGGATCGATCCGTCGCATCCGGCGTTGGCCGGGCATTTTCCGGGCAATCCGGTGGTGCCCGGCGTGGTGTTGCTGGAACGCGTGGCCGCGGCGTTGCACGCGTGGCGCGGCGAACACGTCGAAAAACTGGATGCGAAGTTCGTGCAGCCGTTGCTGCCGGGCGAGGACGCGATGATCGAGCTGCGCGCCGAGGCCGGGTGCGTTCGTTTTGCGGTCAGACGTCGGGACGGGGTACCGCTGGCCCGTGGCACGTTGCAGTGCGCGCGGGCATGATTGGGCTGCGGCAATGAATCGAACAGGGGACATGATGGAAGAGCAGTATCAAGGCACGAGCGAGCACTGGCTCGATCGTCCGGAAGCCGGTGGCTGGTTCGCGATCTGGCTGATCCGTTTCATCGGGCTGCATTTCGGGCGCACGTTCGCGCGATCGATCCTGTACCCGATCACGTTGTATTTCTATTTTCGGCGCGGTCCCGAGCGCCGCGCCTCGCGCGATTATTTCCGCCGCCTCACCGGCAAGCCGGGCAGCGCGTGGCAGGTGATGCGATTGATCCATGCGTTCGCCTCCACGATTCTCGACCGCGTGTTCCTGCTGGCCCGCGGGATCGACAGCTTCCGCGTCAGCACCCGCGGCGTCGAAGAACTGCATCGGCACGTCGATCGCGGCCAAGGCGTGATGTTGCTGGGTGCGCACGTCGGCAGTTTCGAGGTGCTGCGCGTGCTTGCCGCCAAGCGACCCGATTGCAAGCTCAAGCTGGTCATGGACAAGAGCAAGACGCCGGCGCTGACCAAGCTGTTGGAAGCGCTGGCGCCGGAGTTGTCCGACAGCATCATCGACACCGCGCGCGGCGGCACTGACATCGTGCTCGCGCTTTCCGAAGCCGCGGGCGAAGGCGCGATGATCACCTTGCTCGGCGATCGCGGCCGCCCACACGAGTTGATGCGCGAAGTGCCGTTCCTCGGCACGGACGCGGGGTTTCCCGCGGCGCCTTGGCAGATCGCCGCGCTGCTGAAGGTGCCGGTGGTGCTGTGCCTCGGCATGTATCGCGGCGGCAGCCGCTACGATCTGGTTTTCGAAACGCTGGCCGAGCAGGTGGATTTGCCGCGCATCGACCGCAATGCCGCGCTCGATGCGTACATCCGCCGTTACGCCGAGCGCCTGGAGCATCACTTGCGCGAAGCGCCCTGCAACTGGTTCAACTTCTATGATTTCTGGCAGCCGCCAACGACTCATGCCGCGCACCCTGCGATCCAGCCGAATCTGCAACAGGCGCATTCTTCGTGATGCGTTGATCGCGTTCGCGCTTGTCGCATCGTGCGGCGCGTCCGCGGCCGGTGCGAGCCTTGTCAAACCGGGCCTGGCCGAGTCGCTGCTGGCCAGTATCGCCAAAACGCCGCCGGTGTCGACGCCGTTCGTGCAGGTGAGTTATCGCGGCGTGCTGGATCGCCCGCTGGTCGTGTCCGGCACTTTGCAGTGGCTCGGCGGCGACCGGATGCAACGCGACATCGACAAGCCGTTCAAGGAGACCGCGAAAATCGGCGACGGCGAATTGTCGGTGCAGCGCGGCAGCGGCGACGTGCATCGGATGCCGCTGGCGCGCGCGCCGCAGGCGGGCGCGATGCTGGCCGGATTCCGCGCGCTGCTGGGCGGCGATGTATCGGCATTGCAGCAGGATTTCACGCTGTCCGCGCAAGGCGGTACCGCGCACTGGGTGATCACGCTGGCGCCGCGCACGAGCCCGCTCAAGCGTCAGCTCGCGTCGATCGTGATCGACGGCCGCGCGCACGAACCGCGCTGCCTGACCGTGACCGATGCCAACGGTGACAGCAGCATCACGCTGGTCGGCGCGATGGCGGAAGCGGGTCTGCGCAGCGCGGCGCCGCTGGAGTCGGCGCTGGCGGCGCGTTGTCGCAACAGCCAATGACGCGCGGCGCGCGGATCGCGATCTGGTTCGCGTGGCTGGTGCTGATCGCCGCGGTCGGCTGGGGCGTCGCGCGGCATCTGCAAATCAGTTCGGATCTGCGCGACTTCGTGCCGCCGGCACGCACCGCCGACCAGAAACTGCTGCTGGACGAGATCGGCAAGGGGCCGGGCTCGCGCCTGCTGTTGCTGGCGATTTCCGGCGCGCCGCAGGATCGCCTTGCGGCACTTTCGCGCGGCTTGCAGGGCGCGCTGTCGCACGATCGCGCGTTCGCGCAAGTCGCCAACGGCGGCAACGACCTTGCGGAGATCGCATCGGACCTGTTGCCGTATCGCTATTTGCTGTCGTCCACGCTGGATGCGCATCGTTTCGATGCCGCCTATCTGCACGCACAATTGCAGCAGCGCGTCGAGGATCTGAGTTCGCCCGCGGCGTCGATGCTGGAACCCTGGCTGAAGCGCGACCCGACGCTGGAGACCTTGAAGCTTGCGCAATCGTGGGCGCCTTCGCGCCAGCCGAAACTGCTCGACGGCGTGTGGTTTTCGGATCGTGGCGAGGCATTGCTGGTTGCGGAGACCAAGGCGGCTGGTTTCGATCCCGGTGCACAGGCCGCGGCGATCGCATCGCTGCAGAAACACTTCGCATCCTTGCCAGGTGCGGCGCAAGCGCAACTCGTGATCAGCGGGCCGGGTTGGTTCGGGGTCGAAGCCAGCCGCACGACGCGCGCCGAGGCAGACCGCTTCGGTGCGATCACCACGATCGGATTCGTGTTGATGCTGTTGCTGGCGTATCGAAGCGCGGTGCCGATCGTGGTGACTGCCTTGCCGCTGCTGTCGGGAGCGGTGGTCGGATTCGCATTGCTTGCACTGATTTTCGGTCATGCGCACGGCATCACCGTCGCGTTCGGCTTCACGTTGCTGGGCGTGGCCCAGGAATACCCGCTGCGGGTGTTCAGCCATCGCCGCATCGGCATCGAGACGTCGCAATGCGTGCGCGAATTGTGGCCACTGCTGGCGACCGCGATCGTGTCGGTGTGCATTGCCTATCTCGCATTTTTCGCGTCGGGCGTGGC
The DNA here is from genome assembly GCA_035281745.1 of Rhodanobacteraceae bacterium. GTDB lineage: Bacteria > Pseudomonadota > Gammaproteobacteria > Xanthomonadales > Rhodanobacteraceae > 66-474. The sequence goes on along the minus strand of DATEDI010000026.1, from coordinate 298,606 downwards.
TGGCCTGCAACAACTTGCGGTGTTCACGATCGGCGGACTGGTGGTCGCGGGGGTGTGCACGCGCTGGTTGCTGCCATTGGTCGTGCCGCCGGCGACCCACGACATGGCCGCGACGCCGGGGCTTGCGCGGGCGTGGCATTTCCTCGCGCACCTGCCGCGCCCGCGCTGGGTGCCGTGGCTGGTCGCGGTTGCCGGCGTGCTCGTCGTTGCGTTTGCGCCGGGAAAGTTCTGGCAGAACGATCTGTCTGCGCTGACGCCGATTCCGAAAGCGGAGCTGCAGCGTGATGCGCGTTTGCGCGCGGAACTTGGCGCACCCGATGTGCGCTACCTGCTGGTGCTGCGTGCGCCGACCGCAGAGGGCGTGCTGGCCTTGTCCGAACGCGTCGCGCCACGCATGCGTCGGCTCGTCGCGCAGCATGCGGTGGATGGCTTCGAATTGCCGTCGCGCTTCCTGCCGAGCGCGGCGACTCAAGAGGTGCGGCAGGCGAAGCTGCCCGACGCCACTCAGCTGCAAGCCGCGCTGCAGCAGGCGATGGCAGGACTGCCGTTCCGCGCGGGCGTGTTCGCGCCGTTCGTGGCCGACGTGGAAGCCGCGCGCAAGCTGCCGCCGTTGACGCCGGAGCAATTCGAACGGTCACCATTGGGCGCGCGACTGGCAGCCATGTTGGTGCAGCAAGGCGATGGCTGGGTAGGACTGGGTACGCTCAGTGGCGTCAACGATCCGGCCGCCTTCGACGCGTTGACCAAGGCGACCGGCGGGACGGTGCATCTGCTCGACCTCAAGGGTTCCACCGAATCACTGGTGGAGGCGTATCGCCATCGCACCCTGATTGCACTCGGGGTCGCCGCGCTGCTGTTGTGCATCGCGGTAACGTTGGCACTGCGCAGCCTGCGCCGTGCGCTGCACGTGCTGGGGCCGATGACGCTCGCGACGCTGCTGGTGCTGGTGGTACTGCGTGCCTGCGGGATTCCGCTGTCGCTGTTTCACCTGGTATCGCTGACGCTGGCGGCGGGGCTGGGTTTGCATTACGCGTTGTTCTTTGAACGCCGAACGGACGATGCGCGCGAAGATCTACGCACCTTGCACGCAACGCTGGTGTGCGTCGCCTCCGCGTTGCTGGTGTTCGGTGTACTGGCGTTGTCGAGCGTGCCGGTATTGCGCGCGATCGGTTTGACGGTCGCGCTGGGTGTCGCGTTCCATTTCACCTTGTCGGTGTTGATGGCGCCGGCCGAACACCTGCGTAGAGAACCCTGACGCAATGCTGCCGAAGTCCGATTGGGCAAACCTGATCCCGCACAAGGGCACGATGTGCCTGCTGGACGAGGTCGTCGAATGGGATGCAATGCGCCTGCACGCGCGCGGTGCCTCGCATCGGTGCGTGGACAATCCGCTGCGCGCAGACGGCATGTTGCACGCGGTGAACCTGTGCGAATACGCTGCGCAGGCGATGGCGGTGCACGGTGCGTTGCGCGAACGCGAGCAAGGCGGCGACGCCCGGCCGGGATTCCTGGTCGCATTGCGCGACGTGGAACTGCACTCCGAGCGCCTCGATGATCTCGAGGGCCGGTTGCAGGTGCACGTCGAGTGCTTGATCGCGATGGCGGACAGCCTGCAATATGCGTTTCGCGTCGAGCATCGGGGTAGCGTGCTCGCGACTGGTCGCGCGGCCGTGATGTTGCGCTCGATTTCGATGGCGGATTGACGGGAACGCGAAAATGAACTCGAATCGGGTGCTGGTCACGGGTGGCAGCGGCGACATCGGTGGCGCGATCTGCGCTGCACTGGCGCGCGACGGCTGGCAGGTAATCGTGCATGCCAACGCGAATCGCGCGCGCGCCGATGCGGTGGCGGCCGGCATTTGCGAAGCCGGTGGCATCGCCGAGGTCAAGACGTTCGATCTCACCGATGCCGCCGCGACGCGTGCAGCGATCGAAGGACTGTTGCAAGCGGCGCCCATCCATGCGCTGGTGCACAACGCCGGCATCCACGACGACGCGCCGCTGGCGGGGATGAGCGAGGATCAGTGGCGACGTGTGATCGACGTATCGCTGCACGGATTCTTCCATGTCACCCAACCACTGTTGCTGCCGATGGCGCGCGCGCGCTTCGGGCGCATCGTGGCGGTCTCCTCGGTGGCAGCGACGCTGGGCAACCGGGGGCAGGTCAATTACGCCGCAGCCAAGTCGGCACTGCACGGTGCGGCGAAATCGCTGGCGCGCGAAATGGCCTCGCGCAACATCACCGTCAACGTGGTCGCTCCGGGCATCATCGAAGGTCATTTGACCGACGCGCTGTTTTCCCCGGAACAGGTGAAGGCGATGATCCCCGCCGCGCGCACCGGTACGCCTACGGAAGTCGCGGGAGTGGTGGCGTTCCTGTGCTCGGATGCCGCCAGTTACGTCAACGGACAGGTGGTCGGCGTCAACGGCGGCATGGCTTGAAGGGCTGCCGAATTTCGCCGCAGTCGACAGCTCGCGACGTCGGCTGGCGAGATCCTCCAGCGCGCGCCAATCCAACTTCCAACGAGTGCAGGGCTGCGGCGGTTGCGGGTGGCTGAAGCGCTGATTGACACTTCAACGCGGCGGGCGTATACACGCCGAAAGAAAGTGTGATCTGTGTCACAGAATGCGGTGGGATGGCTGGACCAGGGGCCGGGTGATCCCGGCGTGGGCCGCCATCAATCATGTCTTTCTCGCAGGCCGAAGGGAGGGGTTGTATGGTCACCAAGATTCGGGGAGCCAAGCCGTTGCTCTGCTTGCTGGGCGTTGCAGGTGGCGTGCTCGTCGCGTCGACGGGTTTTGCCGGCCCCAACGCGCAGCCGCAGATGCCGCGTTGCAGTAGCAGGATAGGCACGCTGGCGGTGCAGGAACCGCAGAACGGCAATCAGTGGTGGACGTCGATGAATCTCGAATCGCCGGCCGCGCTGATCAAGGTGTACGTCTCGCAATCAGGCTGTTTCACGCTGGTCGACCGCGGCAAGGGTTTGGCCGCCGCGCGCGCCGAGCGCGACCTGGCGGGGGAGGGCGAGACGCGGGTGGGCTCGAACATCGGCAAAGGCCAGATGAAGGCGGCCGATTACGTACTGGTGCCCGACATCGCCAACAGCAACGGCAATGCCCAGCGCACCAATATCGGCGGCATCCTTGGCGGCTTGATCGGCCACGGTGCGGGCGCGGTGCTTGGCGGCGTCAGCTTGTCGAAGAAGACCGCCGACGTGGTGTTGACCCTTACCGACATCCGTTCAACCGAACAGGTTGCGCTTGAGCAGGGACACGCCGACAAGACCGACGTGGGCTGGTCGGGCGGCGGCGGCGGCGGGTTCTGGGGCGGCTTTGCGGCGGGTGGCGCCAGCGGCTACGCCAACACCGAGATCGGCCAGGTGATCGCGATGGCCTATCTGGACGCCTACACCAAGATGGTCGCCGAATTGCAGCAAAACGCGCCCAACGCGCAGGCGGACAACGTGCAGCAGGCGGTGCGGCTGACCGAGGGCACCAAGCTCTACTCGGATGCAAACCTGCATTCGTCGGTCGTGCGCAGCCTCAAGCCCGGCATGATGCTGTACCCGACCGGCGACAAGGTCGGGATCTGGTGGAAGGTGTCGGACGAACTGGGCAACATCGGTTGGGTGGTCTCGAGCAAGCTCGAGCTGGCACACTGAAATTCCGGCGCGGCGGCGAACCTCACGCCGCCGCACGGAACAGCAGCGGCCGCGCGCGCGTTCCGGCGGCAAGGCGAAGTGATTCGACCGCCGGGCCGGGTGCATCGCCCGCGGCGTCTTCCGCCAGCGCGCCGGCCAACGCATGCAGCAGTTCGATGTTTTCGCGCAGGCGCGCACGGATGCCGGCGTCGTCGAGGCGTTCGTGCAGGCGCGCGTTGAGGCCGGCGAACCAGGCGAGTTCCTGTTGATCCATCCATGTCGGCATGCCCGGTGCGCGACCGCGCGCATGCCAGTCGCGAAACATTGCCTGCACGCGCTGGTTGAGGTCTTCCGCCGCCACCAGTTGTGGCGCAAGGTCGCCGAACAATGCAAGGTCGGTGAGCCGGTCGCCGATCGCGAGCGGACACAGCACGCCCCAATAGTAGGCATAGTCCCACAGCACCTTCGCGGTCATCACGCGCGGGTTGCCGAACAGTGCGTACTGGCCGCGATAGAGATTGAGCGTGTTGCGCTGGAACGAAAAAAACAGTTGCTGGAAGTGGCGCGTCGCGCGCGCGTCCGCGCAACCCGCGAAGTCGCGGGCGACCAGTTCCGTAATGTAGGTATTGCCGATCGCGATGAAATCCGAGCCCGGCGAATAGAACGGGTCGAGGAACATCGCAGCCTCGCCGGTGAGCGCCCAGCGTTCGGCGCTGAAAACTTGCCGGCAACCGTACGAGACCTTGCGCAGGAATCCGAAGTCGAGCAGGTCATCGCGGTGGGGTTCGAGCTCGCGCGCCAGCGCGGGCTGGTGAACATGCATCCAGGTGAGCATGCGCTCGAAACTGTTGAACGATTCGACCGGATGCATCACCGAATCGGCCACGATCCCGATCGAATGCGCACCCGATGCCAGCGGGATCAGCCACACCCAGTAGCCGGGCCCGCACAGGTGGTTGGTCGAGCGCCAGCGCTCCTGCGGATCACACAACCCGCGCCACGCCGGGTTGTTGCACCATTGATCGAGATGCAGGCGCGCATCGATGCGCATCCATGCCGCGCCGATGTGGTGGCCATTGTCCTCGTCCAGGCCGAACTGTCGGCGCAGCAGGCCGGCGCGGCCGGAGGCATCGACCAGCCAGCGCGCGCGATGGATGCGGGTGTCGTCGCCGTGCGCGGCGTGCACCACGTGCGGCTTGCCGGTTTCGATCGCACGCACGCAGACACCCTGCATGAATTCGATGCCGCGGCGCTCGGCTTCGCGGCCGAGGAAATTCTCGAACGTGCCGCGCTCGAGTTGCCAGGTCGGCGTGGGAAACACGCGGCTGATGCCGAGTTCGGCGCAGCGATCCAGTGCCGCGCAACCTTCGCTGAAGAAAAACCTGAAACCGAACTTGCGCACCTGTGCGGCGTCGAGGTGTTCGCGCAAGCCGAGCGTATCGGCGAAATAATGCGCGCCGATTTCCACGGTCGATTCGCCGACCTTGTGGGCGGCGGCCGGGACCGGATGGCGGCGCCGTTCCAAGACCCGGATCGCGAGGTCGGGACAGCGGTCGCGCAGTTGCAACGCAAGGGTAAGTCCGGCCAGGCCGCCACCGAGGATCAGGACATCCGCGGGTGCCGTCTCGGTCATTCAGGACCCGCTCGCGCCCGCCAGCGGTGCGGATGGCGCCGCGTCGAGCCGGCGTTCGGGGTCGTAAACCTGAGGGGGGCCGCCGTGCGATGCGCGGTAACTTTGCAGGACGCTGCCGTAGTGCGCGATGCGTCCGATCGTGTAGAGGGTGATCCGCGCCACGTCGCGTACGGGGCGAAAATGGCTATGCCGCGCGCCGCTCTCGTAGCGACAGGCAATCGGGATGGATACCACGGGCATGTCGAGATCGCGCGACGCGGCAATCAGGATGGCCGCTTCGAACACGAAATCCTGGGCTGGCAGGTCGACCAGTTCGACCGCCGCGTGCGGATACCAGCGCTGCCCGCTCTGGGTGTCGGCGACCGGGCGACCGCAACCCCAACCGATGCCCCAGTCGGCGAAATCATTGGCGCGCCGGCGTGCATTCGGCTGGCGATGGCGTTCCAGCATCCGCGCGCCCACGATCATCGCGCCGGGAAACTGACGCGCGGCGGCGAAGATGCGCGGAATGTCGGCGGGGTCATGCTGGCCGTCGCCGTCCATCGTCAGTACGCCGCTGGCGCCGCGTTGCAACGCTTCGCGAAACCCGGCGCGCAAGGCTTCGCCCTTGCCGCGGCGTTCGGGATGGCAGATCAACGTCACCGGCATCTGCGCGACGATGTTCGCGGTGTCATCCGTGGAACCATCGTCGATCACGATCACGTCACGGCAGTGCGTCAGCACGCCTTCCAGCAGTTTCCGTATCGCGAGGGCCTCGTTGAGGCAGGGCACGATCACGAACGGGCGGGCGGGTGCATCCGTCAAGGCTCGATCTCCATATCCAGTGACAATCCCGAAGACAACGGCAAGCGCAGGTTCGAAGGGTTTGCGCGGGCAAGCAACGACAGCAGCGCCAAGGCTTCGGCGTTGGCCGGATTGTCGCGCGCCACAGTGGTCATTGTCACGACTGGAACCGATTCCGTGGTTCCACCATGCAGTGCAAGGTCCAGCCGCGCGCCATCGCTTGCGTTCGGATGCAGCAACATCGCCATGCCGAATGCCAACGTGGTGCGCGTCATTTCCGCGAGTGGGCCGGTGGAGGCAACGTCACACGATGCGAACAATACGGGGGTGTCTTCGGCGCAGGCGAAGACTGCGGCTTCCAGCAACCCGGCCGCGAAACTTCGGTGGTGCGCGGTCACGGCGCTGGATGCCGCGGTGCAGCCCGTGGCGATCGTCCAGTAGCCTGCGGGCGCGTTCAACACCGAGTTGTGGAATTTGGTGGGCGACAATTCCAGCGGCGACCGGGCGAGAGTTTCGCACACGTAATCGGTGATCGCGAGTTCGCCTTGGGTCGACGCGAACACGCACGGAACCGTGGCGGGATCGATGCCCGCCATGCTGATTGCTTGCGCGGCGACCTCCGCGGCAAGTCGCACGCCATCGGGCGCGCGGCGGCGTTCGGCCGCGGGCAGGATCGTGCCGGCAGGACGTGCGGGTGCGTCGCCCATCGCCGCAGCCTCGCCGCGAAGGATGTCGCGCAAAAGTTGCCAACCGGGTGCGCCCGGCGTCCATGCGCCGATGCCCGTGATGCGGAGCGCGAGCGGCGTACTCATGCGGCGGCTCCGCGCCCGAACACCAGGCAGGCATTGTTGCCACCGAATCCGAACGAGTTGCTGAGCGCGACATCGACGTGTTGTGACGAGGGCTGCAAGGCCAGCCAAGGCGCAGCTTCCGGCATGGGTTCGTTGCAACCGAGATTGGGCGGCACGATGCCGTGCTCGATCGCCAGCAGCGCGAACACCGCTTCCAGCGCACCGGCCGCGCCCAGTGTGTGGCCGGTGAAGCCCTTGGTGGAACTCGCGCGGGTGCGCACGGCGAAACGCGGCAACAGCTTCGCCTCGACTTCGTCGTTCTTCGGCGTGGCGGTGCCGTGCAGGTTGATGTAATCGACGGCATCCGCATCGATGCCGGCGCGCGCCAGTGCGTCGTCCAGTGCAGACTGCGCGCCGCGGCCTTGCGGATGCGGCGTCGACATGTGGTGCGCGTCCGAGGATTCGCCATACCCGAGCAGGCGTGGCGCGTGCGGCGCGGCATCCGCGCGCTCCAGCAACGCGAACGCCGCCGCCTCGCCGATCGAAATGCCATCGCGTTGTGCGTCGAACGGACGGCAGGCCTGCTTCGACACCAATTCAAGCGAGTGGAAGCCGAACAGCACGCTGTCGCAAAGTGTGTCGACGCCGCCGACCAGCGCCGCATCGGCAAGGCCCAACCGGAGCAGGCGTTCGGCGGACGCAAATACCTTGGCCGAGGACGAACACGCGGTCGAAATCGTCAGCGCGGGACCTGCAATGCCGGTCGCATCGGCGACGAACGCGGCGAGCGAATGCGGCGTATGGATTTCCGGTCGCTGCAGGTCTTCCGGGAAGCGCCCGTGGTCCAGCCGCCGGTAGGCGTCTTCGGTGGCGCCGATGCTGGAGGTGGAGGTGCCCAGGATCAGCGCGACGCGACCCGCGCCGTGACGCTCGATCGCACCGGCGATCGCGTCCATCAATCCATCCTGCTGCAACCCCAGCCATCCGAGGCGGTTGTTGCGGCAATCCCAGTGCGCAAGCGATGCGGGCATGGCCACGTCTTCCACGCCGGCGACGCGTCCGATCCGGCATTCCAGCGGTGCCGTGGAAAAATCGTTGGTGCGCAGACCACCGCGTCCGCTGCGCAAGGCTTCGAGCTGCGCCGCGAGTCCGTGGCCGAGCGCGGACGTCGCGCTGCATGCCGCGATGGCGAGCGGTTCAATCCTTTCCGGCACCCTGCGTCCCTCGTTGCTGGTGGATCAGTATACGTGCCAAGTCTGCCGCCGCGGATGCGCGGTTACACTCGCCGGCGCGGCGCTTTCGCCGCACGCGTTCCCAGGGAGGAAATACCATGTTGCGCATGCGTATGATGAAGACGGCGCTGCCGTTGCTGCTGGCGCCGGCCTTGCTGATGCTGATGGCGTTCCGGCAGGTGCCGCTGGTCGATCCAGCGCCGATCCCGGTGCCGAACGGGGTGAATTCGGCCAAGGTGGAGCAGATCATCGGATCGGCGTTGACCGCGCGCAACTGGCGCATCGTCAAGCACGTGCCGGGCGAAATCGACGCAGTCTACGATCCGCGCGCGTTCAGCGTCACGATCGCTGTGCACTACGACCCGCAGAAGATCCAGATCAACTACGTCACCAGCAGCAATCTCCGCTACGAGGAGAAGAACGGTGTGCGCTATATCCACACCAACTACGCAAGCTGGATCAAGAACCTGGTTACCGATATCCAGAACGGCTTGATGATGGCGAAGTGATGCAAACGCGGGCGGTGCTTGCCGCCCGCGTTTTTCGGGACAATGCTGATGCAACCGAACGTGGAACAAGTAGATGCCTTCCTGCGCGATTTGCAGGATCGCATCTGCGATGCGCTGGAAAAGGCCGATGGGGGTGCGCGCTTCGTCGAGGATGCATGGACACGCCCCGCAACCCTCACCCCACCACTCGCTCCGCGAGCGGTCCCCCCCTCTCCCGCTGCGCGGGCGAGGGACGGTGGCGGGCAGTCTGCCACTGCCGGCTTGCCTTCGGGTGGTGGCCGCACGCGTGTCCTGAAAAACGGCGCGGTGTTCGAACAGGGCGGCGTCAATTATTCACGCGTGACCGGCGACAAGCTGCCGCCGTCGGCGACCGCGCACCGCCCGCAACTCGCGGGCCGGCAATGGACCGCGACCGGGGTGTCGCTGGTGATCCATCCGAAGAATCCCTACGTGCCGACCTCGCACGCCAACGTGCGTTATTTCGAAGCCGACAAGGACGGTGAGGAACCGGTGTGGTGGTTCGGTGGCGGTTTCGATCTCACGCCGTTCTATCCGTTCGACGACGATTGCGTCCACTGGCACAGCGTCGCGCGTGATCTGTGCGCGACGTTCGGCGACAGCGTCTATTCGAAATACAAGAAGTGGTGCGACGAGTATTTCTGGTTGAAGCACCGCGAAGAAACCCGCGGCGTCGGCGGTCTGTTCTTCGACGACTTGAACGAAGGCGGATTCGAGCGCTGCTTCGACTTCATGCAGGCCGTCGGCAATGGTTTCCTCGATGCGTACCTGCCGATCGTCGAGCGCCGCAAGGGCATGCCTTACGGCGAACGCGAACGCGAGTTCCAGTTGTACCGCCGCGGCCGCTACGTCGAGTTCAACCTGGTTTACGACCGCGGTACCCTGTTCGGCCTGCAATCCGGCGGCCGCACCGAATCGATCCTGATGTCGCTGCCGCCGCGCGTGCGCTACGAATACGGCTACAAGCCCGAGGCTGGAAGCGCCGAGGCGCGGCTTGGGGACTATTTGCGACCGCGCGAGTGGTTGTAGCAATCGTGTAGGGCGGGAGAAGCCGCGCAGCGGCGCATCCCGCCGATTACATACCGGCGGGATGCGCTTCGCTCCTCCCGCCCTGCCACTTTCCGGGGTGCGCGACGCGTTGTTTCGCTGATCGCCTACGCCTTGCGCGAATTGACCTTGTCACGCCACGAGCGACGCTGCTTTTGGGCGGCGGTATGTTCGCCGCCCTTGCCGCGTGGCGCGTGCGGACGCCGCGCGTGTGACGGCTTGCCCGGTTTGGCATTGTTCCGTGGCGCGTTGCCGTTGTTGCGGCCATGCTTGCGCGCGGCTTGCGCGGGTCCGTCCATGCGCAGGGTCCACGCAGGCTCGAAGCCTGCGATCGGTTCGATTGCAAGATCCTGCTTCAGCAGGCGGCGAATGTCGCGCAGCAGGCCTTCCTCTTCGCGGCTGACCAGCGACAGCGCCAGGCCTTCGGCGCCGGCGCGGCCGGTGCGGCCGATGCGGTGCACGTAGTCCTGGGCGACCATCGGCAGGTCGTAGTTCACCACGGCGGGCAGTTGCGCGATGTCCAGCCCGCGTGCGGCGATGTCGGTGGCCACCAGCACCGTGGTTTTGCCCGCCTTGAAGTCGGCGAGCGCACGGGTGCGCTGGCCCTGGCTCTTGTTGCCGTGGATCGCGGCGACGCGGAAGCCGTGCTGGTCGAGGTATTTGCACAGCTTGTCGGAACCATGTTTGGTACGCGCGAACACCAGCGTTTGCCGGCGGCTGTCGGCCGCGAGCAAATGCAGCAGCAAATCGCGCTTCTTGTCCGCGTCGACCGGGTGCACGCGATGGTGCACGCCGACCGCGACGGCGTTCGGTTGCGCCATCTGCACTTCGCGGGGATCGTGCATGAACTGCGCTGCCAGCGCCTTCACCTCCGGCACGAAGGTCGCGGAGAACAGCAGCGTCTGCCGCTGCTGCTTGGGCAGGGCGCCGAGGATTTTCTTCAGCGCCGGGGCAAACCCCATGTCGAGCATGCGGTCGGCCTCGTCCAGCACCAGCGTTTCGATGCACGACAGGTCGACGTTGCGACGATCCATGTGATCGATCAGGCGGCCGGGCGTGGCGACGATGATGTCGAGGCTGCGACGCAGCGTCTGGATCTGCCCGCCCATGCCGACGCCGCCGAACACCGCCGCCGTGTGCACGCGCAGGTGCTTGCCGTAGGCGCGGAGGTTGTCGTGCACCTGCGCCGCAAGTTCGCGGGTGGGGGTAAGGATCAGCGCGCGCGGCTTGCGCGGCTGCTTGCTGTTTTGCAGGACCTGGTCCACGCCGAGCTTCTGCAGCAACGGCAGCGCGAATGCCGCGGTCTTGCCGGTGCCGGTTTGCGCGCCGGCAAGCAGGTCGTGACCCGTCAGCACCAGCGGGATCGCCGCGGCCTGGATCGGGGTGGGGGTGGCGTAGCCTTGTTCGGACAGGGCACGCAGCAGCGCGGGCGCAAGCCCGAGCGATTCGAACGTCATGAGGAAGCTCCTGATTGTCCCGGAGCGTTCCCTAAACCGCGCTGCAGGTGGGTAAAACCATGTGCGGACGCCGCGATTGCGGTGTCCGTGTGTGCGCGACGGGCGAGTGGCGAGGGGCCGGGCGGCGCGAAGCTTTTCAGCTCAGCGGCGGCGGTGATCCACCAGGGAAATTCGGGGTGCGGCGCGTCAAACTGCGCGCAGTGTAGCGGGTTGTGCGCCAGCAAGCCAGCCAGCCGTTGCCTCGAGTACACCGACACCGGGACGGGCGCGGCGCGAACCCGGGTCTCGAGAAGTGGTTGGGCGTCCGCCGATCAAGCTGGCATCAGCCCAACCTGCTCATTTCGAGGAAATCCATGGCTTTGTCGCCGGTCAATCTGAGGTTGGATCAACCTTGATCACTCCCAGCGATTCGCGTTTTCGGCAAAGTCCGGCCGCTGCACGCGCACCACGCAGAAGCGCTGGCCACTGGGCGCCTGCATTACCACCCAGCGATCGAGGCGCTTGAAGATCGTTGCGCCGAGATTTTGCAGTCGCATGACTTCGGCCTCGATGTCATCGGTTTCGATGTCGAGGTGCACGCGGCTCTCGTGATCGACGCGCTGCAACTGGACCATCGGTTGGTCCGGCGGTGTCGCAAGTTGACGATAGTTGTCGCGGCTGCCCGGGTGATCCATGTCGACGGGGCAACCGAGTGCGGCGGCCCAGAACCGGGCCGCGGCATCAATGTCTTCGACGTTGCAATCGATCTGCATTGAACACAGGCGGGAATGGTGCATGCGGCAGCTCTTCGAAACGGCAGATTCCGGATCGCCGCTTGCGCGGCGTTCGGAATGACGTGGAAACATTCCAGCGCGCAGGTCGGGGTGAGCGCCTTCTGCGGGCCCCAACATCAAAAGACGCCTGCGTCGGGATTCGCCGGGCCCGATGGAGCCGGGCTCACCGTCAACCTACGGTTTCATTTCCTTCTCGCGGCGCGCGCGGAATTCGCTGTCCTTGTTCCACTTTGGCCACTGATCGCTGAGCGAGAGCTCGCGGCCGACTTCGTACAGCGCCTGCGTGTCTTCGGCGACGCCGCGGAAATCCCACTTCGGATCGAAGTTGTCCATCGGCGTGTGGTAGCGATGCGCGGTGTAGTCGGCCAGCGCAGGCTTGCCTGCCGCGATGCCGCCGTCGACCTTGTCGTTGCCGGTCTGGGTCATCAGCGCGGGCACACCGGCCTTGGCGAAACTGAAATGATCGGAGCGATAGTAGAAGCCGTTTTGCGGCGTCGCATCGGGGCTGGCGTAGCGGCCCTGCTTCTTCAGCGCGGCCTTCAGCATGTCTTCCAGTTGCGACTGGCCGCTGCCGATGATTTGCAGGTTCTTCGTCGGTCCGATCACGTCCATCGCGTCCATGTTGATGTCGGCGACCGTTTTGTCCATCGGGAACACCGGATGCTTGGTGTAGTACAACGACCCGAGCAGACCCGATTCCTCCAGCGTCACGGCGGTGAACAACACGCTGCGCTCCGGCGCAGGTTTCTGCGCCTTGAAGGCCTTGGCGATTTCAAGCAGCGCCGAAATACCGGTGCCATTGTCGACGGCGCCGTTGTAGATCTTGTCGCCCTTCAGGCTGTCGTCTTCGCCAAGATGATCCCAGTGCGCGGAATACACGACCACCTGGTCGGGATGCGTGGTGCCCTTGATCATCCCAAGTATGTTGTTGGCCGAACCGTGGCCGATCTTGCTGTCCAGCGTGATCGATGCGGTGGCCTTGAGCGGCACCGGCTTGAAGCCGCGACGGTCGGCTTGTGCGGCCAGCTTGTCGAAATCAAGGCCGGCTTTCGCGAACAGGCGTTGCGCCGCGTCGCGGGTGAGCCAGCCCGCGACCGGCAGGCGTGGTGCCGGGTCTTCGCTTTGCGGCAGCGCGAGCTGCGGCCCGCCCCAACTGTTCATCACCACCGACCACGGATACCCGGCCGCGTCGTTGGAGGTGTGCACGATCAGGCACATCGCGGCGCCTTGGCGCGCGGCCTCCTCGTACTTGTAGGTCCAGCGGCCGTAATAGGTCATGGCCTTGCCCTTGAACAGGCTCGCGTCGTGGTCGCCGAAGCCGGGATCGTTGACCAGCACCACCACTGTCTTGCCCTTCACGTCGAGATTCTTGTAGTCGTTCCATTTCCATTCGGGTGCGTCGACGCCGTAGCCGACGAACACGATGTCGGAATCCTTGATTGAAACGTGCGGCTTGGCCTGCAACGTCGATGCGACCAGGTCCTTGCCGAAGGCGAATGTCTGGTTGCCGCCGCCTTCGCCGACTGTGAGCTTCACCGCCTCGGGGTTTTCCAGCGCGGTCGAAACCGTCGGCACCTTCTGGAACCACGCACCGTGATTGCCTGGTTCGAGGCCAAGTTGCTTGAACTGCTCGACGATCCACGCTGTCGCGCGCTCGCCGCCCGGCGTGCCGGGCTTGCGTCCGTCCATGGTGTCAGAGGAAATCGCCTTGTCGTAGGCGCGGAACCCTTGCGCGGTGATCGCGGTCGAAAGTGGCTGTGAGCCATTCGAAGCGTTTTCCGCTGGCGTGGCCTGCGCAGTGGCGGCGATGCAAAGGCTGGCGGTGAGGGCAAACAGCACGGTGCGACGCATGACAAACCCCTCTCGTGAAGGACAGTCCGCGAGTGTACGCCGGACGCCGCGGCGGCGCAGGTCCAAGCAGCCGGCACACATGACGAGTGTCACGCGATTTTTCGTTACCACATGCACATGCGCGTGGAGCAACGGATCAGGAGAATGACATCCGCCTGATCGAGCGTCCGATTCCGGTTCGTGGAAGCGTTGTGGGATCGGCGCGTGGTTACCCAGCGAGGGTGGGTGGCCACGCGTCGATCCCCACACCGTGAGTTCCCGCGATATCTGCCGCATTCCTGATTCCCTCGCGATCGCCGTCGCCATCGTTCGTGGTCCGGGGTGGACCCATGCGTTCCGCTTTCCTTGTCATTGCAGGCGCTGTACTCGTGTCGGTGCTTGGCGCTGCGCACGCCGCCACCGATCCCGCGACCGTCCTGAACGCGTACCGCGCCGCGAGCGGCGGCGATGCGTGGCATGCCAAGGCAGTGATGAAGACCGAGTCGAAATTGACCGGACAAGGCCTGACCGGTACGGATACGTCCATTACCGACTTGCGCACCGGCAACTCGGTCGAACGCTACACGCTGGGACCGGCCAGCGGCGCGGAAGGCTTCGATGGCAAGGACGCGTGGGAGCAGGGGCCGAACGGCGAGGTGAATCTTCAGAAAGGTGGCGACGGCTTGCAGCTGGCGCGGAACGTCGCCTATCAAAACGCCAACCTGTGGTGGCGCGCCGATTTCGGCGGCGCGAAAGTCGAGGCGCTCGCCGATCGGCCGTGCGGCAAATCCACTTGCGCGGCGCTGGAAATCGCGCCCAAAGGCGGTTTGCCTTTCCAGGCTTGGTTCGATCGGTCATCCCATCTACTCGATCGCACCGTGCTGCACATCGGCGCGCGCACGACGACCGTGCTGCTTTCGGATTACCGAAGTGTCGATGGCGTACGGGTGCCGTTCAAGACGGTCGTCGACAACGGCCACGGCCAGCAATACCTGCAAACGGTGACGGTGACGTCGGTGACGTTCCTTCCGGGGCAACCGGTGGCGACGTATGCGCCACCGGCATCCCACATCAAGGACGTTGCGATTGCGAATGGTGCCACGCAGACCATGTTTCCGTTCCGGCTGCTCAACAACCACATCTACACCGATGCGTGGGTGAACGGACAGGGCCCGCTGCTTTTCATCGTCGATACCGGTGGCGAGAACATCCTGGTGCCATCGACCGCCAAGGTGCTCGGCCTCAAGACCGAAGGTGCGATGGCAGGTACGGGTGTCGGCAGCAAGACCGTGAGTGTCGGACTCGCCAAGGTGAAATCGCTCAAGGTCGGCAAGGCCGCTTTCAAGGATCAAATTGTTTACGTGATGGATTTCATCCCGAACAACGTGGAGGGCGTGGACGTCGAGGGCATGCTCGGCTTCACGGTATTCAAGCGCTTCGTCACGCGGATCGATTACGGCAAGCACGAGATCACGCTGATCGAACCCGATCACTTCGATCCGAAGGACGCCGGCACGCCGATCCCGTTCGTGTTCAATGGCGACCTGCCGGAAGTGGAAGGCACCTTCGACGGCATTCGGGGCAAGTTCGACATCGACACCGGCTCGCGCGCGTCATTGACGCTGACCGGACCGTTCGCGAAGCAACACGGTTTGCGCGCCGCGAATCCGAAGGGCGTGGTCGCGGTGGATGGCTGGGGCGTCGGCGGGTCGTCGCGCAGCTACGTGATGCGCGGCAGGGAACTCGCGATCGGGCCGCTGAAGATTCCGGGCGTCGTCACCGCGATGTCGCTGCAAAAGAAGGGATCGTTTGCGTCGCCTGCGTATCAGGGCAACATCGGTGGCGGCGTCCTGAAGCGCTTTATCGTGACATTCGATTACGCCAACCACGTGATGTACCTGAAGCCGTTGCCGCAACCCGTCGCGGACCTCGACACCTACGACCGCGCCGGCATGTGGATCAACGCCGCGAAAGGCGGCATGGAAGTGATGGACGTGACCGCGAACGGTCCGGCCGCGAAGGCCGGTGTCAAGACCGGCGACGTGATCACACAGGTGAACGGCAAACCTGCGACGTCGACTCCGGTTTACGAACTTCGCCGGATGCTGCGGGACGAATTACCCGGCACCGTGGTGCATTTCACGACCAAACGCGGCGGCCAAATGCGCGAGCTTGCGGTCACCCTGCGCGACCAGATCTGACGATCGGTGCCGCTTGCATCGGCGCGGCCGCCGCCACATGCTTGTCGCATGTCGACGAACCTGCATGCACGCCTCTTGTTTGCTTGCGCGGTGGTCTGCATGCTCGCAGCACCGTTGGTCGCAGCCGCCGCGAGCCGCACCTGGATCAATCCGCTCGATATCGACTACCGCTACAACTACGAGCAGATGAACCGGGGCATCTCGTACCGCACCGGCGCGGACCCCGCGATCGTGCGCTACAAGGATGCGTACTACCTGTTCCTGACCCTGGCCGACGGTTACTGGCGTTCGCCCGATTTGGTGCACTGGTCGTTCGTGAAGTCGGACCGCTGGCCCTTCGACGGGCCGGTCGCACCGGCCACGCTGGTCGCCGACGGCAAGCTGTTCCTGATGCAATCCGCGATGGAGCCGCGGCCATTGCTGTATTCCACCGATCCGGCACGTGGCCGCTGGGATTTCTGGACGCGTCTGCTGCCGCCGGTGCCGGGCGCGGTATGGGCCGGGCACGAAAAAGAGATGAAGCCGGGCGATCTGCCGCCGGGGCCCTGGGACCCGGGCCTGTTTCAGGATGACGATGGCAAAATATACCTGTACTGGGATTCGTCGAACGTATTTCCGATTTACGGCGCGCAACTCGATTTCGCGTTCGACCAGCAACCGGAAGGCGAAGGCAAGCGCGTCCGATTCGTCACCCAACCACGGATACTGCTGCGCGCCGATCCGGCGATGCACGGCTGGGAACGCTTCGGCAAGGACCACGGCGACACCAGCATCGCGCCCTACATCGAAGGCGCCTGGATGAACAAGCACGACGGCCGCTATTACCTGCAGTACGCCGCGCCGGGTACCGAATACAACGTCTATGCCACCGGTGTCTACGTCGGCAAGGGGCCGCTCGGGCCCTTTGCCTACGCGCCGTACAACCCGGTCGGCTACAAGCCCGGCGGTTTCGTGGTCGGCGCGGGTCACGGCTCGACCTTCGAAGACGCGTACGGCAACTTTTGGAACAGCGGCACGATGTGGGTGGGCGCCAACTGGAAGTTCGAGCGGCGCGTCGATCTGTTCCCCGCGGGCTTCACCAGCGATGGGCAGATGTGGGTCGATACCCGCTTCGGCGATTTCCCGCAGCGCATGCCGGACCACAAGCTCAAGCCCGGCGAAAGCACCTTCACCGGCTGGATGCTGCTGTCGTATCGCAAGGCGGCGACGGCATCCTCGCAATTGCCGGGTTATCCGGCTTCGAACGCGGCCGACGAGAATCCGCGCACCTTCTGGGTCGCGACCAACGCCAATCCCGGACAAACGTTGACGCTCGACCTCGGCGGCCCGCGCACGGTGCGCGCGGTGCAGGTCAATTACGCCGATTACAAATCCGGGCGCTACGGCGACGCGCCGGACATCGTCACACAGTTTCGTCTCGAAGGCTCGCTGGATGGCAAGCGCTGGAACACGCTCGCCGATCTTTCGCACTCGGCGGAGGATCATGCCAATGCCTATGTCGAACTTGCGCGGGCGGCGCGCATCCGCTATGTGCGCTACGTGCACGTGCACGTCGGCGCGCATCATCTGGCTATCGCAGACTTGCGCGTGTTCGGCCATGCGGACGGCCCGCCGCCGCCCGCGCCGGAACTGGTATCCGCGACCCGCATGCCCGACGCGCGCGATGCCGAAATCGTGTGGAAGCGGGTACCGGGCGCGGTCGGCTACAACGTGCGCTGGGGCATCGCGCCCGATCGCCTGTACGAAACCCACCAGCGTTTCGCGGACCAGCCGACCCGGCTGACGCTCACCGCGCTCAACAAGGGCGTGCGCTACTTCGTCGCGGTCGAAGCGTTCGATGAGCGCGGCGTCTCGAAACTCTCGCGCACGTTGGTGCTCGAGCCCTGATCCACTGCGAATGAATCAGGGCCGCAACATCAGACCGTGATCGGATTCGGTTTGCCCGGATCGAGGTTCCACATCTTGATCGCGCGTTCGACGTCCTTGGTGGTCAGCTTGCCTTCTTCGGCGAGTGACGCGATTGCGGCGTGCGCGATCCAGTGCGCGTTGACTTCGAAGAAATCGAGCAGGTTCACGCGGGTGTCGCTGCGGCCGTAGCCGTCGGTGCCGAGCACCGTGAAGCGACGCCCGTGCGGTACGAAGGCGCGAACCTGGTCGGCGAACGCGCGCACGTAATCGGTGGCCGCGACCACCGGGCCCTCGTGGTTTTCCAGGCACTCGGCGACGTAAGCCTTGCGCTGTTCCTTCGGGTTCGGGTGCAGGCGATTCCAGCGCTCGGCATCGAAACCGTCGCGCGACAGCTCGGTGAAGCTGGGGCAGGACCACACGTCGGCCTTGACGCCGAATTCCCTGTCCAGCAATTCAGCCGCCTTGATCGCCTCGCGCAACACCACCCCGCACGCCAGCAGTTGCACGCGGGGCGCCTTGTCCTTGCTCGCGCCCTTGCCCTTTGCGGCTTTCCGGTTCCCGGCTTCCGATTCCTGGAACAGATACATCCCCTTGATGATCCCCTTGGCGCAATCCTTCGGAATGTCGGGATGCGTGTAGTTCTCGTTCATCGCGGTGATGTAATAGAACACGTCTTCCTGCTCGTGCAGCATGCGGCGGATGCCGTCCTGCATGATCACCGCGACTTCATAGGAGAAGGTCGGGTCGTAGGATTTGCAGTTCGGCACCACGCCCGCGACCAGCATCGAATCGCCGTCGGCGTGCTGCAGGCCTTCGCCCGCGAAGCTGCGCCCCGCGGTCGCGCCCAGCAGGAAACCACGCGTGCGCTGGTCGCCGGCGGCCCAGATCAAATCGCCGATGCGGCGGAAGCCGAAGCACGAGTAGAAAATGTAGAACGGCAGCATCGGCTGGTCGGACACCGAGTAGCTGGTGCCGGCCGCGATCCATGCCGAGACGCCGCCCGCTTCCGAAATGCCTTCCTGCAACACCTGGCCGTCTTCGGCTTCGCGGTAATACAGCAACTGGTCGGCATCCTGCGGGCGGTATTTCTGGCCGCCCGGCGCGTAGATGCCGATCTGCCGGAACATGCCTTCCATGCCGAAAGTGCGCGCCTCGTCGACGACGATCGGCACCACGTGCGGCGCGATTTCCTTGTCGCGCAGCAGCAGGTTCATGCCGCGCACGATCGCCATGGTGGTGGAAATCTCGCGCTCGCCGGTGCCCTTGGTGATCGCTTCGAAGGTGTCGAGGCCCGGTACCGACAGGGTCTTGCTGGATTTCGCGCGGCGATGCGGCAGGTAGCCGCCAAGTTCCTTGCGGCGCGCCAGCATGTACTGCACTTCCGGCGAATCCGCGCCGGGATGGTAGTACGGCACCGAGTCGATGTCCTCGCCTTCGAGTTGCTTGTCGTCGATCGGGATGTGGAAACGGTCGCGGAAAATCTTCACCGCGTCCTGATGCATCTTCTTGGCCTGGTGGGCGATGTTGAGCGACTCGCCGGCCGCGCCCATGCCGTAGCCCTTGACGGTCTTGGCCAGGATCACCGTCGGCATGCCTTCGGTTTGCACGGCTGCGTGATATGCCGCGTACACCTTGTGCGGATCGTGGCCGCCGCGATTCAAGCGCCAGATGTCCTCGTCGGAAAGATTCGCGACCATCGCCGCGGTTTCCGGATATTTGCCGAAGAACTGTTCGCGCGTGTACTTGCCGCCGAACGCCTTGCAGGCCTGGTATTCGCCGTCCACGGTTTCCATCATCAGCTTGCGCAGCACGCCCTTGGTGTCGCGCGCCAGAAGCGGATCCCAGTACGAGCCCCAGATCAGCTTGATCACGTTCCAGCCGGCGCCGCGGAACACGCCTTCGAGCTCCTGGATGATCTTGCCGTTGCCGCGCACGGGGCCGTCGAGGCGCTGCAGATTGCAGTTGATCACGAAGATCAGATTGTCGAGTTTCTCGCGCCCGGCCACCGAAATTGCACCCAGCGATTCGGGTTCGTCGCACTCGCCATCGCCGAGGAAGCACCAGACCTTGCGGTCGGATTTCGGCATAAGTCCGCGCGCTTCCAGGTACTTCATGAATTGCGCCTGGTAGATCGCCTGGATCGGGCCGAGACCCATCGACACCGTCGGCACCTGCCAGTAATTCGGCATCAGCCACGGATGCGGATACGACGACAAGCCGAGCTTGGGCGAGGAGGCTTCCATGCGCAGGTGGTCGAGTTGCTCGACCGACAAACGGCCTTCGAGGAATGAGCGCGCGTACAGGCCCGGGCTGGAATGGCCCTGATAGCAGACCAGGTCGCCCGGGTGGTCTTCCGAAGGCGCGCGCCAGAAATGGTTGAAGCCGACGTCGTACAGCGTGGCGGACGAGGCGAAACTCGCGATGTGGCCGCCCAGCGAACCGGGTTTGCGATTGGCGCGCACCACCATCGCCATCGCGTTCCAGCGGATCAGGCAGCGGATGCGCCATTCCATCGCGGCGTCGCCCGGCGATTTCGCTTCGAGCTGCGGCGGAATCGTGTTGACGTATTCGGTGGTGGGCGAGAACGGCAGGTGACCGCCGGCGCGGCGGGTTTCGTCGACCAGCTTTTCCAGCAATTGGTGGGCGCGCTCGGTGCCCTCGGCGTTGATCACCGCCTCGATCGATTCGACCCACTCGCGGGTCTCGCGCGGATCGGGGTCCTGCTCCAGGAATTCGCGTGCCAATGCGTTCATCGTTTGCTCCCGTGCGCGTTCGTTCGCGCGATCTTCTTGACGGTCTTGGTGGTGGTTTTGCGGGCGTCGGTATCCTGCCGCGCTTTTGTGCGCACCTTGCGTTTCGCGAGCTCGCGCGGTGCGCGGATCTGCGCTTCGACGCAGGCGATTGCGCTCATGTTGACGACGCGCCGCACCGTTGCTTGCGGCGTCAGCACGTGTGCCGGCTTGGCCACGCCCATCAGGATCGGTCCGATCACCACGCCATCGGACATCGAGCGGGTGATGTTGAAGGCGGCATTGGCGGCGGCGAGGTTGGGGAACACGAATACGTTGGCGCGGCCGGTGAGGCGGGAGTTCGGGAAGACCCGCGCCCGCAATTCGGGATCGAGCGCAACATCGGCCTGCATCTCGCCTTCGACCTCCAGATCGGGCGCGCGTTCGCGCAGGATGCGCAGCACCTGCTGCATCTTCATCGACGTCGCGGTCATGCGGCTGCCGAAATTGGAACCGGCGATCAGCGCGACGCGCGCTTCGACGCCCAGCAGCTTGAGCCGCAGCGTTGCCTGCAGCGTGGCCGCGGCGATCTGCTCGGGGTCGGGATCGTGCTGCATGTGGGTATCGAGGAAGAACGTCAGGCCCTTGTCGTTGGCGACCGCCGCCATCGACGAGAGCGTCTGCACGCCGCGATCGAGCCCGATGATGTCGCGGATGTAGGCGGCCTTGCGCTGGTAGCGGCCGACCACGCCGCAGATCAGTGCGTCGGCTTCGCCACGTGCCACCATCAACGCCGCGATCACGGTCGGACGTGAACGCACCACCGATTTGGCCGACGCGGGCGTGACGCCGCGCCGCTGCATCAATTCGTAATACTGCTGCCAGTACGCATCGAAGCGCGGGTCGGAGTGGAGGTTGACCAGCTCGAAATCGCGGCCGGCTTGCAGGCGCAGCCCGATCCGCTCGATGCGGCGTTCGATGACATCCGGGCGACCGATCAGGATCGGCTTCACCAGTTGTTCGTCGACCAGCGTCTGCACCGCGCGCAGCACGGTTTCTTCTTCGCCCTCGGCGTAGGCGACCCGCATGGGATGCGCGCGCGCGCGTTCGAACACCGGCTTCATCGCGAGGCCGGTGCGAAACACGAACTGGCTGAGCTTCTCGGTGTAGGCGTGAAGGTCGCCCAGCGGACGCGTGGCGACGCCGGATTCCATCGCGGCCTTGGCGACCGCCGGTGCCACCTGCACCAGCAGGCGCGGATCGAACGGGCGCGGGATCAGGTAATCCGCGCCGAAGTGCGGCACCTTGCCGCCATAGGCGCGCTGCGCGACGTCGGATGCTTCGCGCCGCGCGAGCTGCGCGATCGCGTGCACGCAGGCAACCGTCATCGCCTCGTTGATGCCGGTGGCGCCGACGTCCAGCGCGCCGCGGAAGATGTAGGGAAAGCAGAGCGCGTTGTTGACCTGGTTCGAGTAATCCGAACGGCCCGTGGCGATCACTGCATCGGGTTTCGCGGCGCGGGCTTCCTCGGGCGTGATTTCCGGGGTGGGGTTGGCGAGCGCCAGGATCACCGGACGGTCGGCCATCTTCGAAACCATTTCGCGCTTCAGCACGCCGCCCGCGGAGACGCCGAGAAACACGTCGGCGCCCTTCACGATGTCGGCCAGCGTGCGCGCCTTGGTCTTGCGCGCGTAACGTTCGAGGCTCGGGTCGAGCCCCGGGCGGCCCTGATAGAGCACGCCGTCCTTGTCGCTGACCAGGATGTTCTGCGGTTTGACGCCGAGCCGCACCAGCATGTCGAGGCAGGCGATGCCCGCCGCGCCCGCACCCGATGCCGCGACTTTCACGTCACCGATCTTCTTGCCGACCACGATCAGCGCGTTGGTCAGCGCCGCGCCCACGATGATCGCGGTGCCGTGCTGGTCGTCGTGGAACACCGGGATGTGCATGCGTTCGCGCAGCTTGCGCTCGACGTAGAAGCATTCCGGCGCCTTGATGTCCTCGAGGTTGATGCCGCCGAAGGTCGGTTCCAGCGCGGCGATGATCTCGACCAGCTTGTCCGGATCCCGCTCGTCGATCTCGATGTCGAACACGTCGATGCCGGCGAACTTGCGGAACAGCACACCCTTGCCTTCCATCACCGGCTTGCCCGCGAGCGGACCGATGCTGCCGAGACCGAGCACCGCGGTGCCATTGGTGATCACGCCGACCAGATTGCCGCGCGCCGTGAGCGCGTGCGCTTCGGTCGGATCGTCCACGATCGCCTCGCACGCGGCGGCGACACCCGGCGAATACGCCAGCGCCAGGTCACGCGCGGTCAGCAACGACTTGGTCGGGGTGATGCGGATTTTCCCCGCGGGCGCGTGCCGGTGGTATTCCAGTGCCGCTTGCTTGAGTTCTTTGGGTAGGCAGGACATGGGATCTTGAGGGGCCGGTGCTGCTCGATTCGGACCTTTCATCCTAACACCGCCGGCACCGGGTTCCTTCGATCCCTTTCGGTGTCAGGCCCCTGGAAAGCGAGTACATTCTGCGATCGAGGGAAGCCCTCGGGCGAGCGGAGTGCGGACGCATGGGCTTGTGTTCGTTGCGCTTTGGTTTGCTGCTGTTGTGGTTTCCGTTGGTCGCGTTGGCCGACGACGCCGTCCTGCGCGTGGCGGCATTGCCGACTGCTCCCGATCTGGCGCTCAAGCACGTCCCGGCGACCGCGGCCGGACCGGGGCTGGCGATGTCCCGTGTGTGGTTGCATGCCCCGCGTGATCGCGTCGATTGGTACGAGTTGCGGCTTGGGGACGATTGGCGCCAGGCGATCCGACCGCTGCTGGTCATCCGTGGCAGTACCCGGGCGCACGTGACCGTTTACCTGCCGCCGGATTACCGCGCCCGCAGCGGCAGCGCGTTCGATGCCGCGCTCGATCCCAGCTTCTCGCACCACGCGGTGGTGTACCTGCTGCCTTATGACTTGCGTGCCGACCAGCCGGTCTACGTGGCGTTGGGCAATCCCGGCCAGACCCAACCGATTCGCGTGGGCATCACGGACGTGGCGAGCTACCGTACGGGGGATTTGCGGCACGTGCGCGTGAGTACGTTCTTTGCCAGCGTGCAGTTGTCGATGGTGCTGGTGATCTTGTGTTTCTGGGCGGTGCTGCGCGACCGGATGTTCCTGTATTTCATCGTGTACGTGTGCGCACAGATGGTGTACGCCATGGCCGTGTCCGGCGAGCTGTATGCGCTTCCCGGCGCTGCACTGCTGGCGCCACTCGGCTACCACACCGGCCAGTGCATGGCTGCACTGGCGGCGGGTTTCTCGATCTGGTTCATCCTCGCATTCGCGAACATGCGCAGTTACACCCCGCGGCTTGCCGTCTGGCTTGGCGCGCTGCGCTGGCCGTTCCTGGCGTTTGCCGTGGTCATCTGGATGCCGTTCCTCCGGCCCGATGCGTGGTTGCCGAACACGGTCAACCTGCTGCTGATCGTGAGCACGGTGATCGCGCTGGCTGCGAGCTGGCTGGCGTGGCGGCGCGGCAACCGGCAGGCAGGTTTCTTCCTGCTGTCGTGGTTGCCGTTGCTCGCGTTGACCCTGGCGCGGGTGGTGCAGTTGATGGCGGGACTCCCTCTGCCTGCGTGGCTGGAATATGGATTTCCCGGCAGCATGGCGTGGGCCGCGGTGATCGTCACCGTGGGCCTTGCCGACGGCACCCTGCAGGTGCGACACGAACGCGACCACGCCACCCGCATGGCGCAGTTCGATTCGCTCACCGGCGTGTTCAACCGTCGCGCCATCATGGACCGCCTGCGCGGCGCGTGGCAGGCGCCGACCGGATCGGAGCCGCTGGCCGTGCTGTTCCTCGACATCGATCATTTCAAGCAGATCAACGACAGCCGCGGACATTCCGCCGGCGACGCGTGCCTTGCCGCGGTCGTCGAGGCGATCCGTGCCGAACTGGGCGATTCCGATCGCCTCGGCCGCTATGGCGGTGAGGAGTTTCTCATCATGCTCAGGGGCGAGAGCGCACGCATGGCGGTGCGGGTCGCCGAGCGCATCGTGGCCCGCGCCGCGGCCCTGCGGGTACCGATCGGTGAGCACCTGATCGCGTTCACCGTGAGCATCGGCGTCGCGGTGCGCGGCAAGACGACCTCCGACATCGAGGCCTTGGTGGAACATGCCGATGCCGCGCAATACCGTGCCAAGGCCGAGGGTCGCAATCGGGTCGTGGTGTGGCGGCGCGAGTCGTTCGCGCTGGTCGTGGCACGCTGATCGGCGCGTTCCGATCGCAAGCTTGTGCATGCGCCGCGACAGCTGCGGCATTCGCGCGCTTGACATGCGTCATGGGCTTTCCGGCGGGTGCGCCTAAACTCCCGGATCGGGTTCGATCCACGGGAGTTGGCGAGGCATGACGACATTCAACACCCTGCTGGCCATCCACGTACTGAGCGTGGTGTGGTGGATCGGTGGCGTTTTCACGGTGACCGCGTCGCTGCTGCCGATCTTCAACCGGTTGCCGGCGCCCGAGCGGATCCAGCGCATCAAGCAGTTCGAGGGCCGCTTCGCCAATCAGGCGCGCATCGCGGTGGTGCTGGCCGGCATCAGCGGTTTCTGGATGCTGGAACTCAAGTACAGGTTCGCGTACCTGCATCAGGGCGGTTGGTGGATCGCGCTGATGATGCTGGTGTGGGCGTTGTTCGTGGTGATGCTGTTCGTCGCCGAACCGCTGCGCCTGCCGGCGAAGGTTGGCTTGATCCAGAAACCGCGTGCGTTCCTGGTGCTGCACGCCATCCTGTTGACACTTGCCCTGGTCGCGATCGCCTGCGGGGTGGTCGGGAGCCGCGGCGGGTTCTGAGCGGACTCCGGGGATTCGTCACCCGCGACGGTGCTTTGGAATTTTCCGTTCCTGGTCCGAAGCTGACGGCAATCACAGGTTCGACTTGATCGCGGGCTGCAGCAGCGGTCCACGGGATAATGTGCACCAAACAAAAAGCGCCGCGACGCGGACACACGACATCGGAAGGCCAGCCTGGCCAGTCGCCCGTCGACAAGCTGGCACGCGTGCACGAGGTGCAAGCCGAGGGACACGTCGTATTGGTGGTGGGCGACGGCGGCAACGCTGGTGCTGGCGATTCTCGCCGTCGGCATCTTCTTCTGGGCGGTCAACCACGCGCAATTCGAGGATCTGGATATGCCGAAAATCTGGCCGCTGCCGGACGATGCAGCGAAGGACGATCGCGGCGACGCGTGCTGAGCCATTGTCCACGCAACTGCATCCACGCGCGAGCGGCCGTCTTGATGCAGATCAGGAACACGATCGCCGTCGCTCCCTAGAATTTCATGATCACGCCCGCGCGCTGACGCAAGCCACGAGCTCCACGACGGCCGAGCCGATGGCGTCGACCGTTCCATTTTTCGACAATGGAGCGCCGCGATGGCTGTTACCGCGCAATCCTTCCCTGCACCCGCGCGCAGCCCGCCGGGGACGGCCGACAACGATCCCCGGCTCTCCCGCATCTTCGCTGCCTATACGGTCAGCGCGACGCTCTGGCTGCTGTTCGCGACCGCGGTGGGATTGCTGCTGGCGTTCAAGTTCGGTGCGCCGGACTTCTGGGCGGCCAAATACCTGACCTTCGGACGCCTGCGGCCGATCCACACCAACGGCACGTTTTACGGTTTCGCCAGCATCGCGCTCGTCGGCGCGGCGTATTACGTCACCGCGCGCAGCTGCGGCACGCGTCTGTACAGCACGAAGCTTGCGTGGATCGGGTTGTGGCTGTTCAACATCGCCGCGGTCGCGGGCACGATCGCGCTGGACCTCGGCTACAACTGGGGCGATCTCGAGTATCGCGAATGGCCGTGGCCGATTCGCCTGGTGTTCCTCGCGGCGTTGCTGGTGACGGCCTGGAACCTGATTGCGACGGTGGCACGGCGCAGTTCCGAAGACATTTATCTGTCGAACTGGTACATCGTCGCCGGCGTGTTGTGGACGATCGTGATCGCCATCGTCGGCGTACTGCCGTGGTACCAGCACGGACTCGGGCAGGTCGCGGTTTCCGGTTATTACATGCACAACGCGGTGGGCATGTGGTTCACGCCGCTCGCGCTCGGCTTGTTCTACTACGCGATCCCGAAGGTGCTGAACCGCCCGATCTATTCCTACGCGCTGGGCGTGCTCGCGTTCTGGACCAACCTGTTGTTCTATCCGTTGCTGGGCGGACACCACTTCCTGTTCAGTCCGTTGCCGTGGTGGCTGCAGACCACCGCAATCGTGTTCTCGGTGGCGATGCTGGTGCCGGTGTGGGCGGGCAGCGCGAATTTCCTGCTGACGATGCGCGGCCGCTACCACGGGCGGATCGAATCGTATCCGCTGGCGTTCCTGTTCGTCGGCGTGATCTGCTACCTGGTGGGCTCGACCCAGGGCACCATCGAAGCCTTCCGCTCGCTGCAGGCGATCTGGCACTTCACCAGTTTCACGGTCGGCCACTCGCACCTGACCATGTACGGTTTCGTCGCGTTCGCCGCGTGGGGCGCGGTGTACGCGTTGCTGCCACTCGCGACCGGCAAAAGTCCGGGACGCCTCGGCATGGCCGTGCACTTCTGGCTGGCGCTGGTGGGCGTGTCGATCTACGTGATCGCGCTGTCGATCGGCGGCACCATGCAAGGCCTCGACTGGGTGCACAAGGTGCCATTCATCCAGTCGGTCGTGGACATGGAACCGTACTACCTGTGGCGCGGCGTGGGCGGGATATTGATGTTCCTCTCGCACATCGTGTTCGCGTGGAACGTGTGGCGCATGACCGCGGGCCGGCCGGGTGACGCCGCTTCGCCGATCATGGATCCGTCGGCGGGCAAGGAGATCGTCGGCAAGGAGGTCGTGGCATGAAACCGATGTTCGCGATTTTCGGCGGTGCACTGGCCATTTACATCGTGATCGTGCTGTTGATCGCGGTCGGACCCGCGATTGATCTGTCAAAAACCCCGGCGGGTCCGGACGTGCAACCGTTGACGCACCTCCAGGCTGAGGGTCGCGAAGTGTTCGCGGGCAACGGTTGCGGCTATTGCCACACGCAACAGGTCCGTCCGCTTGCGGAAGACCAGGTGTTCGGGCGGCCATCCGCGCCGGGCGATTTCACTTACCAGACGCCGGAGCTGCTCGGTTCGGAGCGCACCGGGCCCGACCTTACCAACGTCGGCAACACCAAGCCGAGCGACGTGTGGCAATACATCCACCTGTACGACCCGCGCGCGGTGGTGCCGGAATCGATCATGCCGAACTTCAAGTTCCTGTTCCGCGTGGTGGACGAGGCGCCCCCGGGCGAAACCGCGGTGCCGGTGCCGGCGAAGTTCGCGCCCGCGCATGGCGTGGTGATCCCCACACAGAAAGCCAAGGCGCTTGTCGCCTACTTGCTGTCGCTCAAGCAGACGCCGATTCCCGGCTACTCGCTGAACGGCGGCATGGGCGGGATGACTTCGGCATCGCCATCGTCATCTTCACCCGCGGCGTCGGCATCCGCGACGTCGGCGGCGGCGGGTGGCTATAGCTACGACGCGACGAAAGGGCAAGCGTTGTTCACCGCCAATTGCTCGGCCTGCCACCAGACCACCGGCGAAGGGATCCCGGGGGCGTTCCCGCCGCTCAAGGGCAACGCCGCGGTGGACAACGACGATCCCACGCTGCACATCCACACCGTGCTGCACGGCGTGCATGGCGTCACCATCGGCGGCGTGAAATACACCAGCGTGATGCCGCCGTTCGCGGGCCAGCTGAGCGACTCTGATATCGCCGACATCGTCAACTACGAACGCTCGTCGTGGGGCAACCACGCCAAGCACGTCACGCCCGCCGACGTTGCGGCGGTGCGCGCGAACGGCAAGTGAGCAGGAGGCAGCCATGCACAACATGATGATGGGTCCGCTGTGGGGAGAAATCCTGGTCATGTCGATCGCGGGGATCATCACCATCGCCTGTTTCGCCGCGATGTTCTGGTGGATTTTCCGTCCCGGCGAAAAGGATCCGCGTCACCCGAAGTACGCCATCCTGCGTCGCGACCGCTGAGGACACCGTCATGAGCAGCAAACCCCACGTGCGCGTTTACCTTGACGACGAACCTGCGCCGGTCATCGATCACGAACTGCCGACTTCGCTGACCCTGGACACGCGCAAACTTGTCGACGGTCCGCACCGGCTGATCATCCGAGCCGAGGACCAGCATGGCGTCGAAGGCATCGAGGAAATCCCGTTCCACGTGCAGAACGGGCCGGGCATCATGGTCGGCGGTCTGCGGCCGGGTTCGACCCGCCGCGGCACGCTGAACCTGACCGTGGATGCCTTCAGTGCGGATGATCCGTTCGATCCGCGCCGTGCCGAGGCACGCCGCGCGATCCCCACCTGGGTGTGGGTGCTGAGCCTCATCGTGGTCGCATGGGTGGTGTTCTATGTTGCGACCATGTGGAATGTTCCGGCGAAGTATCAGCACTCGCCCACCTTCGGCTCGCCGCCGGCGGCATCCACGCCTAGCGGTTGAAGACCACGTTCACCATCACCAGCGTGACGACCAGCATCAGCGCGGTCAGCGGCAAACCCACGCGCACGAAGTCGCGCGGTTTGTAGCCGCCGGGCCCAGCCACGATCAGCAGCGTCGGGCTGGCGCCTGGAATCAGGAACGTATTCGATACCGACAGCGCCACGATCAAAGCGTACACGCTGGGGTTGCCGCCCGACGCCAGCGCGATGTTGATGGCCATCGGCACCATCATCACGGCGGTGCCGACGTGCGAGATGATCTGCGAGAACAGCAGTGCCAGGATCGCGACGAAACCCTGGATCATCCACTGCGGCATGCCGCCGAGATACACCATGATTTCCTGGGCCATCCATGCGGCGGTGCCGGTGGAATCCATCGAGATCCCGAGCGGGATCAGGCAGGCCATCACGAAGATGGTCTTCCAGTTGATCGCGCCATAGGCCTCGTCCATGTTGAGCACGCCTGCCAGCAGCATGCCGACTGCGCCGGTCATCATTGCCACCGCCAGGCGCAAATCCGTGAACAGCCCCAGCGCCATCGCCATTGCGAAGAACAGCAGCGCGTAGCGCACCTTTCCGGGACGCTGTTCCTCGTCGCTCGGGATATCGGTCACCGGCACGATGTCGCGGCTTTCGGCCGCCAGCGCCAGATCGCGCCAATAGCTGTGCAGCACCAGCGAGTCGCCGGCGCGCAAACTGGTCTTGCGCACGTCTTCGCCGCGCGTGACCTGGTCGCCGTGGTTCACCGCCAGCACGGAGATGCCGTAGCGCTTGCGCAGCCGCAGTTCGCCGACCTGCTGCTTGATGAATTTCGACTGCGGCGGGATCACCACTTCGGAAATGCCCGCGCGGGTCGGGTTGAACATGTCGGCCAACGCCTGGATGCGATTGCCGGCACGGCACTGCATCGCCTGCGCGAATTCGTTGACCTCGGGGCGCGAACCCAGCACGCCGAGCACCGTGCCCACCCAGATCATCTGGTCCGACGGCGGGGCGAGGCGGGATTCGTTGCCGTTCTTGATCGCGAGGATCAGCGGCGCATTTTCAAGGGTTTCGGCTTCGCCGATGCTCATGCCGACCAGCGGACTGTCGGCCGTCACCGTGAGTTCGATCACTTCGCCTTCGATGCCGTAGGTATCGGCGAAGTAGCTTTCGGTACGGCCCGGCGTGACCTTGGGCCGCTCTTCAGTATCGTCGGGCATCACGTGCCGGGTGAAGAATGCGAAGTAGCCGATGCCGACCAGCAGCAGCGGAATGCCGACCGGCGTGATCGAGAACAGCGAGAACGGCTCGATGGTCTGCGCACCCGGCGGCAGGTTGCGGTCGGCGCTGGCGATCAAGTCGTTCAGCAGGATCAGCGGCGAATTCGAGATCAGCGTCATGCTGGTGCCGGCGAGGATGCAGCACGCCATTGGCAGCAGCAGGCGCTTCAGCGGCACGCCGGTGCGCGCGGAAATGCGGCTGGCCACCGGCAGGAACAACGCAGCCAGTGCCTGGCTCTGGATGATCGAGGAAAGGCTACCGACGGTGGCATTCAGCAGCAAAGACACCCGGCTTTCGACGCCGCCGGAAAGGCGCAGGATGAACGACGCCGCACGATTCAGCACGCCGGTGCGGTCCAGTCCCGCGCCCATGATCATGATGCCGATCAGCGACAGCACGGCGTTGGATGCGAAACCGTCGAACAGTTGCGTCACCGGCATCAGGCCGGTAATCCCGATCACCACCACGATGAGCAGCGCGACGATGTCCGCGCGCACCCATTCCAGGATCAGCATGATCACGGTGAAGCAGACCAACCCGAGCACCAGCATCATGTCGGGGGTGAGGGTCAGCTCCATCGGGCCAAGGTCCGGTCAGGTCGGGATAAATAAGGTCAATTTTGAGAGCTTTTCGCTCACCTTCACGCTGCCATGCTCCCACAACCCCCGCCGACACTTGCAGGCAAGCGTTGGCGCCCCCTTGACTCAAGGGGGCAGAAGCCGTGGGTCGTGTGATGGTGGCACACGGTCATACAACAAATCCGTAACCGGATGGCCGAAATCGAGTCCGCGCCGCTCGAAATGCGTTTCGATCCGCCATTCGGGTCGCTTCGATTCGCCACTCTCCCCTGCACGCAATCGCCAGCCCACTTGCGCGGCCAGCACTTCCTGCATGTGCGAAGCATACTCGGGCCAGTCGGTGGCGAGGTGCAACAGACCGCCCGATTTCACATGCGTCGTCATCAGTTCGATGAAAGCGGGCTGGATCAATCGCCGCTTGTGATGACGCTTCTTGGGCCAGGGATCGGGGAACCAGATGCGTACTTCGTCCAGCGCGGCTTCGGGGATTTCGTATCGCAGCACTTCCACCGCATCGTGGTTCCAGATGCGCACGTTGCGGGCGTCGCGCGCGGCCAATGCGTTCATCAGCCGGCCGACACCGGGTCGGTGCACCTCGATGCCGAGGTAGTCGCGCGCGGGATCGTGTTCGCCGGCCCACGCCAGCGCCTCGCCGTTGCCGAAGCCGATTTCCAGCACGCGCGGCGCGTGGCGACCGAATAGCGCATGGAGATCGCGCGGCGCTCCGGTGTAATCGATGCCGAAGCGCGGCCAGTGTTCCGCGAATGCGCGTTGTTGGGCGGGGGTTATGCGGCCCTCTCGCAGTACGAAACTGCGGATGGTGCGGCGATGAGGTGTGTCGGAAGGTTCGTTGCCGGATGCCATCCGCGCGGTCTCAGGCGATCAGGCCGTCGACCGGACTGGACGCCGTGGCAAAACGCTTGCGCGGAATTCGCCCGGCGCGGAATGCCGCGCGTCCGGCTTCGATCGCGCACTTCATCGCGTGCGCCATCAGTACCGGATCCTTCGCGTGCGCGATCGCAGTGTTCATCAGCACGCCATCGCAGCCGAGCTCCATCGCCAGCGAAGCATCGGAGGCAGTGCCGACGCCGGCGTCGACGATCACCGGAATTTTGGCGTTCTCGACGATTTCCATGATCGTGTAGCGGTTCTGGATGCCCAGTCCCGAGCCGATCGGCGCGGCCAGCGGCATCACCGCGGCGCAGCCGAGTTCCTCGAAGCGCCGTGCCAGCAGTGGATCGTCGGTGGTGTAGACCATCACGTCGAAACCGTCCTTCACCAGTGCATCGGCGGCTGCCAGCGTGGTGATGACATCCGGAAACAGGGTCTTCTGGTCGCCAATTACCTCGAGCTTGATCAGCGAATGGCCATCCAGCAATTCACGCGCGAGCCGGCAGGTGCGCAGGGCTTCCTCGACGCTGTGGCAGCCCGCGGTGTTCGGGAGCAGGGTGTAGCGATCCAGTGGCAACGCGTCCAGCAGGCTCGGCTCGTCCGGTTTCTGGCCAAGGTTCATCCGACGCACCGCGAAGGTGACGATCTCCGAGCCCGCGGCTTCGGTCGCGCGGTGGGTCTCGTCGAGATCCTTGAACTTGCCGGTGCCGGTCAGGAGGCGCGAGCGGAAGGTGCGGCCCGCGATGACCAGCGGATCGGGAAAATCGGGTGAAGCGGATTGCGGCAGGGCGTTCATGGCGTGCGTGTGTCAAACAACAAAGCACGATTGTAATGCGTTGCGCCGTGCGTGCTGCTTTCACCCCCCCCCAATGGCCTGGACGATCTCCACGTGATCGCCGTCCTGCAATTGGTGCTGCGCATGGCGACTGCGCGGAACGATTTCCCGGTTCACCTCGACCGCGACGCGGCGTTCGCCATGGCCGGTTTCGGCAAGCAGGCCCGCAACCGTGGTTGCCGTTGCGCAGTCATGTGACTGGCCATTGAGATAGATGTGCATGCGCGAAGTTTAGCGCCGTGCGTCGGACAACGGCTGTTGTGGCAAGCCCAGCCAGCGAACGCCGTTCCGATGCTCCCCAAACCTGCCAGCGGATCCGCACCTACTGTCGCCGCGCGCGGCAGCGATCACGAACGGTTCGAGAATCGCTGACCGCTGCTCGGAGGCGGGCGCTTGTGC
Source organism: Rhodanobacteraceae bacterium (assembly GCA_035281745.1). Lineage (GTDB taxonomy): Bacteria > Pseudomonadota > Gammaproteobacteria > Xanthomonadales > Rhodanobacteraceae > 66-474. The sequence continues at coordinate 265,578 of DATEDI010000026.1, read as the reverse complement.
GGCGGCTCGCGATGTTCGGGCGCCGGGTGGTTGCGAGGTGGCGGTGCGTTGCGTTGCGGCGCACGCGGTGTTTCCTGTTGACGCATTTGCTGCTGGCGCTGCATTTCCATGGCGCGCTGTTGTTGCTGCATCTGCATCGAATGTTGCTGCTGCATCTGCCGTTGCTGCTGCGCTTGTTGCTGGCGGGCATTTTGTTGCTCGGCCTGTTCGCGTTCGCGCTGCTGCGACTGCATCTGCGCCTGCCGCTGCTGCTGCACGGATTGTTCGCGTTGGCGCTGCTGCGACTGCATCTGCGCCTGCCGCTGCTGCTGCATTTGCTGCTGACGCGCGCGCTGTTGTGCGGCTTGGTCGATTTGGGTCTGCATTCGCGCTTGCTGAGCCTGTTGTTCGCGTGCGCGCTGCGGCGCTTGTTCCTGAAGCTGGAGCCGTTGCTGCTGTTCGCGCTGTCGCGACCGGATTTCGGATGGACCCTGTTGCGGGGCCGCGCGATTGCCGGCTGGTTGCGGCGCGCGCTCGACCGGTCGCACGACCGGCAATCTTCCCGGTGCCGGCGCGTTGCGTTGCGGTTCGCCGGCGGGCCGGATCATTGGGGCGCGCGGCAGAGTTCCGGGTTCATCGGGGTGCGCGAAGCGTGCGCTGGGCAATTCGCCCGCGCGCCGACTCGGCTGCACCGGCTGATTGCGCGCGGGTATCGGATGCACCGTGTTCTTGAACGGTTCCGTTGGACCGGCACGACGCGCGGCCGGCTCGGTGGACCGTGGCGCCACGACGGCGCGCGCCGGTTGGTTGCGCGCGGCCGGTTCTGCCGGACGCGGCTGCGTTGCACCTTGGCGTGCATCCGCGACAGTCGACACCAGCTTGACGCGATCGCTGCGAAGCGCCGTCGACGGGCGGGCCTTGCGCAGATCCCGCATCTGTGCCGGCGTCACGGGCTGACCGTGTTGACGCGCGATCACTTTTTCCCGCGCCGCGAACTCGACCGGCCGCGGTGGCGGCTGGTGTCGCGCCACCACTGGGCGTGCAAACGGTTCGCGGCCCTTGAGCACGGCAGGCCGTGGCGTCGGCTTGCGCAAGCCGATGCTGGCCTTGCCGGGATTCACGCCGGGGCGCAGGGCCACTTCGCTGCGTTCGAGCTGCGTGCGATTCAACTTCAGCACCGCCGGGTGCACCGGACGTGCACCCGTGAATACATTGCGCGGGACGGCGGTGACCGCGCCCGGCATCCGGCGATAGGCGTAATCATGACCGCCGCGCGGCGGCGCGCGGCCCGCGCGATAGTCGCCGTAGAAATTGTTGATGACCGTCTTGTTGACGTACACGTTGCGAATGTTGGTGACATTGACGTTGGTGAAGTAACGCCGCGAGGCGTGGAACCACGGCACGTACACGTCGCGCGGCCCCAGCGGGAACCAACCCACCGGGCCGCCGTCGCCGATGCGGACGGACATCGACAGTCCCGAACCGCCCACGAACGCCACCAGCGCGGGTGCGTACACCGGCCTTGCGTGCACCGGTCCCGGCATCCAGCCCCAACGGTTGCGCGCGTACACCCAGCGACCGTAATGGAAAGGCGCGAAGCCCCACGGCTGGTCGTCCACCCACGTCCAACCCCAGGGATCGATCCACGCCCAATGACCGTAGCGATACGGCGCCCAACCCACCGGCACGGAGGTCGGATACCACACGTTGCCGTATTCGGGCACGTCATTCCACTGGCCGTACTGGTAGAGATCGTCGCCGCCGATCATCTCCGGCGGCACGTATTGTTCCTGTTGCTGCGCGTAGCGCTGGTAGTTCGTATCGCGCGTTTCGCAGAAGCGGTCGAAATCGTCGGGTTGCGGCAAACCCGTTTGATCGACGCTGGCGAGCGCCGAATCGTTGAAGCGGTATGAAGTGCCTTCGGCCACCTGGCGGCTGACGCCGTTCTCGCCGTACACGGTGCCCGAGCCGCGGAATACGGTGACCATGCTGCCGTTGCCGTCGGGATTGTCGTCGATGCGATAAATGCCGGGTGCGGAAGCCACGAACGCCACGGTCGGGGTGTCGACCTCGAAGTTCGCGCCCTCGTCGAGCTGGCGCACGGCGAGGTTCAATGTACCTTGGGAGAGTTCGATCTGGACGTTGCCTTGGTCGAGATCGAGGAAATCGAAGGCACTGCCGTTGTCGATGCGGATGGAGGCATCGCCAAGTTCCAGCACCGCGCGACCGTCGTCGCCGGTCAACAGCCGATCGCCGATCACCATCGGGCGATTGATTTCGACCGAGCCCCAATCGTCCTCGCCTGCCGGCGCAAACTGCACCTGCCCGGTGAGATACGCGAGCCGCGCGACGCGCCCCGGCGCCTGCTCGGCGTTGTCGACGTTCTGGTCGTACGAGGACGGTTCGTCGTACTGCTGGGCGTGCACCGCGGCTGCGCCGATCGTGAGGGCACAGGCGGCGCCGGCAATCAGGGTCAGGCGCGGAAGGCGGAAGCGGGACATGGCAACCCCCGAGTGGGTCAGGGCGCGTTGGCTGGTCGTCGGCGGCGCCCTTCGTCCGACAGGCATATCACAAGGCGCGCGCGCTGAACGGCGACCTGCTGGGTTCACTATCCGAAGCGAGCCCTAAGAAAGTGTTTAGCGGGCGTTCGAAGGCCGTTGCGCGGCCGGCGTACGCATCGCTACCATCGGGGCTTCCGGCGCGGGTGTAGCTCAATGGTAGAGCTGTAGCTTCCCAAGCTACTGACGAGGGTTCGATTCCCTTCACCCGCTTGATTTTGCGATCGTCGATGATCGCTGCACCTCCAAGCGCCTCGCGACCGGAAGGATCCCGAGACCGTCAACACCAGAACGGCCTTCCATGGCCCGACTTTCAACAAAAACGGCTTCGAACAAAATATCTCGAGGTCGGGTTTGTCAGCGTTCTACAGAGTCCCGCCGTGAAGATCGCGATCCTGTCCCGCAACTCGCGCCTGTATTCCACGATGCGGCTGGTCGCGGCGGCGCGCGCACGCGGCCATCGCGTGCGGGTGCTCGATCCGCTGCGTTGCTATTTGCGCATCGCACATGACGGTTTCGCACTGCATTACGGCGGTCGGGCGCTGAAGGGATTCGACTGCGTGATCCCGCGGATCGGCGCGTCGGTCACGTTCTACGGCACCGCGGTGCTGCGTCAGTTCGAGATGATGGGCGTGTACACGCCGAGTTCCTCGGATGCGGTGTTGCGCGCGCGCGACAAATTGCGCAGCCTGCAGTTGCTCGCGAAACACGGCATCGATCTGCCGGTGACGGTATTCGGCGACAACCCCGACGACACTGCCGACCTCATGAACATGCTTGGCCCGCCGCCGCACGTGATCAAACTCAACGAAGGCGCGCAGGGCAGTGGCGTGGTGCTGGCGGAAAAACCCGCGGCCTCGCAGAGCGTGATCGAGGCGTTCCGGGGTTTGTACGCGAACTTCCTGGTGCAGGAGTTCGTGCGCGAGGCGAACGGTTGTGACATTCGCTGTTTCGTGGTGGGCGATCGGGTGGTGGCGGCCATGCAGCGCGCCGCGGTCGACGGCGACTTCCGCGCCAACCTGCATCGCGGCGGCACCGGCAGCCCGGTGAAATTGAGCGCGGCGGAGCGCCGCATTGCCCTGCGCGCGGCCAAGGTGCTTGGCCTCGGCATCGCCGGCGTGGACCTGCTGCGATCCGCGCGCGGCCCGCTGGTGTTGGAGGTCAACGCTTCGCCCGGCCTGGAAGGCATCGAAACCGTGACCGGGCTGGATGTGGCGGACGCGGTGATCCAACACATCGAAGCCGCTTTGGCTTGATGCGTTGTGCAGTGTCAGCCCACGACATACATAGTACGAAAATAATCGTTGACAAGCATGGCTGATGGTACCTAGCATGAAGTTGACCGCGATCCTTGGATGCGGACTCACCAGCTATGGCGGAGTAGGGGCGATGACTCATATGATTCGAATCATTCTGACGGTCAGCATCGGCGTTTTGATGCTGCAGGGATGCGCGCAAACACAACCGGTCAAGCAAAACACGACAGTGCCCGCAAATGCCGCGCAAACCGTTCAGCCGTTGTCGGGTGCGGTGGTTCCTGAGGTCGATGGCAAACCGACGATCAACGCAGACACCGGAGCCAAGTTCGAGGTTGTTGCGACGGCGGTTCGACAACAGATGCAGCCGGGCGGCCGCTGGCAATTCGTCGAGAAGAATGAGCGCACCATGATCGACGACAGCTTTGCCGACATGAGCAAGCTCTTCGGCCAATTCGGAAGCGTGGACAAGATGGACGACAATGCCAAGGTGCGGCTGTTGGCCGATCAAAGCACCGTGAACGCGATCCTGACGAAAAAGGACGGTGACCGGCTGATCTGCAAGAGCGTGATTCCCGTGGGTTCGCACCTGCCGGTCAAGACGTGCAGAACTTATTCACAAATCCAGACCGAACAGCGCGACACCCAGAATTCGCTGTGGAAGGTCAACGCAACACGCCAGCAAATGCACTGCGGGGCGCAGCAAAACGGTTCGTTCATTCAATGTTGATTGGGCAATCGTCAGCCGTGGCGGACCGTTGGCCAAGCTGTAATTGATCGTTGCAGGGGTGGAACACCATGAATTGCGTCATGCGGATATCTGTCTTGTTGATTGTGATGGGGACGCTATCGGGCTGCGCGCCACCACAAGCGGTCAAGTCCTCGACCACGGCGGTAACCAGCGCTCAGATTGCGCAAACGCCTGCCGGCAAGACTGGGACATTCGTGAACGCGGGCACCAAGGCCGCATTCGAAGCGGCGGTGCAGGCGACCGGGCAGGAGATGAATACTGGCGGACGATTCGAATTCACGGACCGGCGCCAGCGCGAAACCGTCAATGACAGATTTGCAGCCATGCAGGCGCTGTTCGACAAATACGGCAGCGTCGATAAGATGCCCGATGCGGCGAAGCTCGAGTTGTTCAGCGACCAGGAAAAGATCAATGGGATCCTTACCCACACCGATGCCAACAGGCTGGTGTGCAGGACCGAGTTGCCAGTCGGCTCGCACCTTCCGGTGAAGCACTGCCGTACGTATGGTGAAATCCGTCGTTCGGAAAGAGATACCGTGAATGACCTGAGGCGCATGCAAGGGCCGGCGAGAAACACGATGCCCGGTGCTGCGCCCGGTTCGATCCATTGAGCGTCGCCAAAGATGCGGCGGTATAGAATTCATCATGTGCCGGGTTGGCGGTGAAGCAGGTAACGATGACATCAGTACGCACGAAGTCAGTTGCCAGGCCCACCGAGGCCGAACTCGCAATCCTGCAGGTGCTGTGGGAACACGGCGCCTGCACGGTCCGGGACGTGCATGAAGTCCTGCACAGACGGGATGGCACGGGTTACACCACCGCACTGAAGCAGCTTCAGATCATGTTCGACAAGGGCTTGGTCGAGCGTGACGAGTCGCAGCGTGCGCATGTGTACCGTGCGGTGGTGAGCAAGGAGCGTACCCAGAAGAAGTTCCTGTCGGACATGCTGCAACGCGTGTTCGATGGATCGCCTTCGCGGCTGGTGTTGCAGGCGCTGGGCGACCACAAGGCCAGCCGCGAGGAGTTGCAGGAAATCCGCGCGCTGTTGAACCGGCTCGACAAGGACGCAGGCCAATGACCGCGTTCGAGATCGCATCGGCCGGCATATCCACGGTGGGTTGGTGCCTGTTGCAATTCGTGTGGCAGGCCGCTGCGGTTGGCGCCGCGTACGCCATCGTGCGTCTGGTTCTGCCGCGTGGCAACCCGCGTTACCTTGCCGCGATCCTGGCATTGGCGGTGATGGCTGCGTGCCCGATCTTCACATGGCACGCCGTCGCGATCTCCGCGCCGGCGGACGCGTTGTCCGAGATGGTCGTGACCGGTTCATCGACGCTTTCGGACGCGCCAGCCACCTCGGCGTGGAGCTGGCGCACGCTGTTGCAAGCCGCATTGCCCTGGCTGGTGCTGACGTGGGCCATTGGGGTCGCGGCGCTGGGCGCGCGGGTGTTCCGGCAATGGCGCGGCTTGCGTGCGATGCTGAGGATGGCCGAAAGCCTGCCGGATTGGCAGGCGCGTGCCCGAATATTTGCCGACCGCATGGGGTTGCGCAGACTGGTGCCGGTACTGGCCAGCGTGCGCGTGGCGACTCCGACGCTGATCGGCTGGTTGCGCCCGGCCGTGGTGATGCCGGTGGCGGTGCTGGCACGCATGCCGGCGTCGCAAATCGATCTGGTGCTGGCGCACGAACTCGCGCATCTGAAGCGTCTCGACCACATCGCCAACCTGTTCCAAGTGGTGCTGGAGACGTTGTTCTTCTATCACCCGATGGTGCACTGGATCTCGCGCGAGGCGCGCAACGAACGCGAGTTGTGCTGCGACACGCTGGCGCTGCGCGTGACCGGTGGTGAGCGGCGGGATTTCGTGGCCGCACTGGCCAACCTCGAAGAGCTGCGCGCCGGCTACGTCGAGCTGGCGCTGGCCGCCAGCGGTGGCGTGCTGGCGGAGCGCGCATGGTTCATCGCGGGCGCTGCCCCGAAGCGTTCGCAGCGGCCTTTGCGAAACCACGTCGTTTTGGCGGTGGCGGCAACCGTGCTCGTGGGGCTGGGCGGGATGTGGTGGCGTGACAACGCTTGGCAGCAGCGTACCGCCGCGTTGCTGGCGGCGACCAATGCATCCACCCTGCGTGCGGTGATCCAGAATTCACAGGGTGATCCCGTTTTGTTGCCGATTGCCGATGCATTCGACAAGCCGTCGCTGCTGCCCGTGCGCTATGCCGTGCTGACCGCGGCGGTCGATCAGAAAACGTCGTCCGGCCTTGCGGTCCGGATCGCGGCTGTCGACCCGCCGACATTCCACATGAGAGATGCGGCGCTCACGCTTGCACCCGTCGCATCGGTTGCGGCGCCTGCGCGCGCGGCGAAATGGCTGTCCGGTGCGCCTCGGGCGCTGCACACGGTGGCGCCAATCTATCCCTCCGAAGCCTTGTTGAACGGTGTGGAGGGAAAAGTCGTGGTCGAATTCGCGCTGGACGCGGCCGGCATACCGCGTGATCTCGATGTCGTGGGCGCCAGCACCGGCGAGTTCGACGTGGCCGCCTTGAGAGCGCTGGCGGGTTGGCGATTCGTACCGCCCGACCGGCCCGGTCGGCGTTATCGCCAGACATTCACGTTCCAGCTGGGTGCGGAAACCGCCGGCGACGCGACTGCCGCGCGCGGCTGCCTTGTCACGACCGGCACGCACATCTGTCGTCACGTGTTGCCGGGCGTCCGCGTCCTGCGAAAGGCCGGCCTCTGAACGATTCGAAGCGGGCGTCGGAGCGCCCGGAAGCGATTCTCGCTAAGCTTGCACGGGCGCGCAGGAGCGCGTGTTACCCGGGATTCCCCATGCGCGTACTGGTGATCGAGGACAACAACGATATCGCCACCAATATCGGCGACTATCTGGAAGACCGCGGCCATGTCGTCGATTTCGCCGGCGATGGCGTGACCGGTCTGCATCTGGCGGTGGTCAACGAGTTCGACGTGATCGTGCTGGACCTCACGCTGCCCGGCATGGACGGCATCGAGGTCTGCAAGAAGCTGCGCGGCGAAGCCCACAAGCACACACCGGTCTTGATGCTGACCGCGCGCGATGCGCTGGAGCAGAAACTGACCGGTTTCGAATCCGGCGCCGACGATTACATGACCAAACCCTTCGCGCTGCAGGAACTCGCGGCACGGCTGGAAGTGCTGGCGCGGCGCGGCAAGGGGCCCAAGAGCCGGGTGCTGAAGATCGCGGATCTCACCTACAATCTCGACACGCTGGTCGTCATGCGTGCCGGGCAATCGATCCAGTTGAACCCGATCGGCCTGAAGCTGTTGCAGGCGCTGATGGAAGCCAGCCCGTCGGTGGTCACGCGCCAGGATCTGGAACAGAAGGTATGGGGCGAGGAGTTGCCCGATTCCGATTCCCTGCGCGTGCATATCCACGGCCTGCGCGCGGCCATCGACAAGCCCTTCGACAAGCCGCTGATCCACACCCGTCACGGCATCGGCTACCGCATGGTCGATCCGGATGCAGTCCCGACGTAAGCTTCGCTTCCGGCTGATCGTCACCTTCGTGCTGTTCGGCTTCGGCCTCAGCGCGCTGTTCGCCGTGGCTTCGTTGTACGTGCGGGCCAAGGTCGAGAACCAGTTGATCGACCAGAGCCTCGAGGCCGATCTTCGCCAGGCGGTCGAAAACAAGCACCTGCATCCCGAGCAGCCGCCGCACTCGGACCTGATCGTGGTGTGGTTCTGGAGCGACCGCACCGTCTATCAGGCGCCGCTGGCCTGGCAGGGTCTCAAACCCGGCGTGTACGACATGCGCGGCGGCAGCGACGGCATGCCGCAGCGTTACAAGCTTGCGGTGGTGCGCAAGTATGGTCTGGACGCCTTTCTCACCTACGACATCAGCCGCGAAGACATCGGCAAGCGCCAGCTGATCACGTCGCTGGTCGCGGCGGTGATCCTGTTCACGCTGTTGTCGCTGGCGGTCGGTTACTGGCTTTCGCATCGGGTGATGCGTCCGGTCACCGAACTGGCGCAGCGTCTGCGCGCGTTCCGCAGCGGTCGCCAACTGGAACCGCTGGCGCCGCATTTCGCCGAGGACGAGGTGGGCGAACTGGCCGCTGCGCTGGACGATTACGCGCAACGCCAGAGCGCGCTGATCCAGCGCGACCGTGAATTCAACTCCGACGTCAGCCACGAACTGCGCACGCCGCTGGCGGTGATCGCCAGCACCACCGAGTTGCTGGTGGCGACACCGGACTTGCCGGAAAAACTGCACACGCGGCTGCAACGCATCGAACGCGCAGTGAGGCAGGCGACCGAACTCACCCAGGCGCTGCTGCTGCTTTCGCGCGCGGAACGCTCGGGACCGGTCGATGGCGAAACCACCGACGTCGCCAAGGTGGTCGCCGAGGTGATCGACACGCACCGCCCCGACGTCGCCCGCAAGTCGATCGAACTGCGTGCCGAGGTCGAAGCCCAGGTGACGGTGGAGGCGCCATCCTCGGTGGTGGCGGTGGCGCTCGGCAATCTCGTCGGCAACGCCTGCAAGTACACCCAGGAAGGCGAAATCGTCGTGCGGGTGCAGGCTGGCCGGGTGCGAGTGGAAGACACCGGCCCCGGCATCAAGGCCGAGGATGCCGAGCACCTGTTCGAACGCGGCGTGCGCGGCGAAGGCGAAACCGTCAAGGGCGCGGGCCTGGGCCTGGCGATCGTGCGTCGATTGTGCGAACTCTACGGCTGGCGGGTGACCCTGGCGCCAAGGGCGGAGCGCGGTGCGGTGGCCACGCTGGACTTCGAAATTCCGGCCGAGGGCTGATCCGGATTCGTTGGATTGGGTCCCGTTTTGCGCGCAGGCCAAGGCGTATACTCGGCGCCGTTCGGGGCAGTGCCGCCAGCGCTGGAACAGAACTTGCACGACGCACGGGCGTCGGGCACAGTGACGCCGGTCGTCCGGCCTCGCCCGGCCGGGCAGCGCTTTCTTGGAGGGGGTTCATGGATATCGCCGAACTGCTGGCCTTTTCGGTCAAGAACAAGGCCTCGGACCTGCATCTGTCGTCCGGCTTGCCGCCGATGATCCGCGTCGACGGCGACATTCGCCGTATCAACCTGCCCGCGCTCGAGCACAAGCAAGTGCACGCGCTGGTGTACGACATCATGTCGGACAAGCAGCGGCGCGACTACGAAGAATTCCTCGAGGTCGACTTCTCGTTCGAGATTCCCGGCCTCGCCCGTTTCCGCGTCAACGCCTTCAACCAGAACCGCGGCGCCGGGGCGGTGTTCCGCACCATTCCCGCCGAGGTCTGGACGCTCGAAGACCTCGGCACGCCCAAGGTCTTCAAGGACCTGATCGACCAGCCGCAGGGGCTGATCCTGGTGACCGGCCCGACCGGCTCCGGCAAATCGACCACGCTTGCCGCGATGGTCGACCACGTCAACAAGAACCACTACGGGCACATCCTCTCCATCGAGGATCCGATCGAATTCGTGCACACTGCGCAAAAGTGCGTGATCAACCAGCGCGAAGTGCACCGCGACACGCTCGGCTTCAACGAGGCGCTGCGCTCGGCGTTGCGCGAAGACCCGGATTACATCCTGGTCGGCGAAATGCGCGACATCGAAACCATCCGGCTGGCCCTGACCGCGGCAGAAACCGGACACCTGGTGTTCGCGACGCTGCACACCAATTCGGCGGCCAAGACCATCGATCGCATCATCGACGTCTTTCCCGCCGGCGAAAAGGCGATGGTGCGCTCGATGCTGTCGGAGTCGCTGCGCGCGGTGATCACCCAGACGCTTCTGAAAAAGGTCGGCGGGGGACGCACACCGGCGTGGGAAATCATGGTCGGCATACCCGCGATCCGCAATCTGATCCGCGAGGACAAGGTCGCGCAGATGTATTCGTCGATCCAGACCGGCCAGCAATTCGGCATGCAGACCATGGACCAGTGCCTGCAGGACCTGGTGCGGCGTGGTCTGGTGACGCGCCAGGATGCGCTGGCGCGCGCCAAGGTGAAGGAAACTTTCAAATGACCGGGAATCGCGAATAGGGAATAGGGAATCGGAAAGCCTGCTTCGACGATTCCCGATTTTCGAATTCCGAATCCCGGCTCCGTCAGGAGCTCAACTATGAGCGCAGTCGATTTCTCGTCCTTCCTCAAGCTGATGGTGCACAAGAAGGCGTCGGACCTTTTCATCACGGCCGGCGTTGCGCCATCGATCAAGGTCAACGGCCGCATCGTGCCGATCACCCAGACGCCGCTGTCCGCGCAGGACGCGCGCGACATGGTGCTGAACGTGATGAACCCGCAGCAACGCGAGGAGTTCGAAAAAACCCACGAGTGCCAGTTCGCGATTGGTGTCGCGGGCGTCGGCCGCTTCCGCGTGTCGTGCTTCTACCAGCGCAATTGCGTCGGCATGGTGTTGCGCCGGATCGAGTCGAAGATCCCGACCATCGAGGAACTGAACCTGCTGCCGATCGTCAAGCAGCTCGCGATGACCAAACGCGGCATCGTGATCTTCGTGGGCGCCACCGGCGCCGGCAAATCCACGTCGCTGGCTTCGATCGTCGGTTACCGCAACCAGAATTCGACCGGCCACATCATCACGATCGAGGATCCCATCGAGTACGTGCACAAGCATGAGGGTTGCATCATTACCCAGCGTGAACTCGGGATCGACACCGACAGTTGGGAAAACGCGCTGAAGAATACGTTGCGCCAGGCGCCCGACGTGATTTTGATCGGCGAGGTGCGTACACGCGAGACCATGGAGTACGCGATCCACTTTTCCGAAACGGGCCACCTGGTGCTGTGCACGTTGCACGCCAACAACGCCAACCAGGCGCTGGAACGCATCGTTCACTTCTTCCCCGAAGACGTGCGCGAACAGCTCTACATGGACCTTTCATTGAATCTGAAGGGCGTCGTCGCACAGCAGTTGATCCCGACCCCCGACGGCAAGGGCCGGCGCGTGGCGATGGAAGTGATGCTGGGTACGCCGTTGGTGCAGGACTACATCCGCAAGGGTGAGGTCCACAAGATCAAGGACGTGATGAAGCAGTCCGCGAATCTTGGCATGTGCACGTTCGACCAGAACCTGGTCGAGCTGTACCACGCCGGCCACATCAGCTACGAGGACGCGCTGCGTTACGCCGATTCGGCCAACGAGGTGCGGCTTGCGATCAAGTTGGCGCAGGGCGGCGATGCGCACTCGCTTTCGCAGGGGCTCGGCGACGTGGAGTTGGTCGAGACGGCGGAGAAGGGCCACCGGCTCTGAGCGTTACACACGCCTGGCAGAAAAAAACCCGGGCGATTGGCCCGGGTTTTTGTTTCACGCGAACGATGGCGCGTCGCGAACCGAGTCTCAACGGTGCTTCACCTCGGTTTCGAAGTGCAGGCCGTCGTTGTCCAGTTTCACGTCGATGTCGCCGGATTCGACCATCTTGCTCATCTGGTTGAACAGCGCGACCTGCTGTTGCACCTGCGCCTGGCTTGCCGTGGGCGCCATCGCGGCGAAGCGGCCCAGCCAGCTTCCGAGGATGCCGTACATCTTGCCGTCGAAGTGCATCCGCATCAGCTTGTCGCCGTTGCCCGCCGATGCAGCCAGCGTGTCGCCGAGCTTGGCGTCTTCACCCTCGCCGATGCCAACCGCGAGCGCCTTGTCGTTGGCCGCAATCCAGCCCTGGTTGCTGCCGCCCAGCATGGCCTGCATACGCGGCGGCAGGTCGAACGCGACCGGCTTGCCGTCGGTCGGAATGGTCTTCAGCGCGAATTGAGGCATGGTCTGCTGGATCTTCTGCACCAGCTCGGCCGGATTGGAACTGGCCACCAGCGCGCGCCCGGCGATTTGCGGGCCGGCTTCCCACTTGTCCAACACCACGCGGAACCCCAGCAATGACGCCGCTTCCGGCGGCATCTGCACGGGTGGATTCGCGGCAGTCTTGGCGAACTTGTTGAGCGACTGCAGCGCCGGGCACTGGTAGGTCTTGGCAGCGGCCGCTTCGGCGCGCCCCTTGATGAACGCCTGCCATTTCTGCAGCGGCAGCGCCATCACCATGTCGAACATGGAACCGCTCGACGCCTCGTCCATGCCCGGCACCGGCTGCTTCAGTGCGGTCAGTGCACCAAGCAGCGAGGACGACAGCTTCACATCGAGGCTGCCGCGCATTTCCCTGGCCGAGTAGGTCTGGAATCCCGCGCTGACCAGTGGCGCCTGATTGGCGATGGACGCGAATTCGCTCGCGCACGCGGGGTTGGCCAGCGCACCACCGACGTCCTTGGCGAATTCCTGGGTGATCGCGTTCTTGCCGTCGTACAGGTTGGCAAACAGTTTCGGCAGGTCGACGTAACCCGAGCCGTAATCGCCGTAGCCGTGCTTGTCGTTCAAGCCGGACAGGCGATCGGCGGCGTTGCTGGACGGCTTGGCCAAGCCCAGCAGTTGCTTCAACATCTCCGGCGTGGCATTGGCAGGGGCGAGAGTGGCGACGAGCTGTTTGTCCTCGATGGCCACGAGGAAGTGCACCTTGGCATCGGCACCGCCGAGCACCCAGTAGTTCTGCTTGTCCAGCGTCGCGATCGGCGTGGTGGTGCCGGCGCGTTTTTCCACACGCGCCCAGAACGCCTTGAAGGCATCGGGCGAGGCCAGCTCGATGCGCGCCACCGGCACGTCGCCCACGCCGTAGAAGGCGTACAACGAGGATTGCGAAAATCCGATCGTCTGCGCCAGTTCCTTGCTGGAATGCGCATTGGCGAGTTCGGCTTGGATCGCGTCGAAAATCCTGGCGACGTCGGGATTCTTCTGGCCGACCGCTTCGGCCATCTTGCCGAGTTGCTGGATACGTGCGGACATCACGGCATCGTTGGCCTGTCCCCAAGCCGTGGTGACGTCTTCCGGCGCGCCCTTGAAATTCGCGAACAAGTACGGTGTGTCGGCGGGCGCAAAGGTCATCGGGGCGTTGGATGCGACGTGCTTGCCGCAACCCGCGAGCACGAGGGCGGAAACGCAGGCAGCCGCAAGGACTGCGTGACGCAGGACAGGACGCATGGGCTTCTCCTTTTCTCCCCGGGAGCAGCGGCCGATTATGCCGGTGTCGCGAGCAGTTCCGCCAGCACGGCCATGCGCGTGGCGACGCCATTGGCGACCTGGTCCAGGATCCGCGATTGCGGCCCGTCGGCGACCCCGGGCGCGATCTCGACGCCGCGATTGATCGGGCCCGGATGCAGTACCTGGCAGTCGGGGTTGGCCAACGCCAGGCGACGCGTATCCAATCCGTAATGGGCGTGGTAGTCGGCGGCGTCGGGGAATTGGGCGTCGGCCATGCGTTCCTTCTGGATGCGCAACATGACCACCACGTCGGCGCCATCGAGCGCGCCATCGAAATCTTCGGTTGTCGCGCAGCCGGGAAATTCCTGCAGCGATTCGGGCAGCATCGCGCTCGGTGCGCACAGGCGGATGTCGCGCGTACCCAGCGCGTGCAGCGCCTGAGCATCCGAACGCGCCACCCGCGAATGGCGGATGTCGCCGCAGATCACGATGCGGAGGTTTTCGAAATCGGATCGTCGCTGCCGAATGGTCAGCGCGTCCAGCAGGCCTTGCGTGGGATGCGCGTGGGTACCGTCGCCGGCATTGACCACGGCGACTTGGCTGCGGGCGTGCTCGGCCAGATAGGCCGGCATGCCGTTCTCGTTGTGGCGCACCACCAGTGCATCGAGGCCCATCGCTTCCAGCGTGTGCAAGGTGTCGAGCAGGCTTTCGCCCTTGCTGGTGGACGAACGCGACAGGTCGAAATTGACGTTGTCGGCGCCGAGGCGCTTGGCGGCAAGGACGAAGGAAGTTCGCGTGCGCGTCGAGGGTTCGAAGAATAGCGTCAGGACCGTCCGCCCGGTGAGCAGGTCGCGTGGCGCGCCGTTGGCGCGAAAGCGTTCGGCGCGATCGAGCAGGTGCGTGATGGCGGCACGATCGAGGTTTTCGAGAGTCAGCAGGTGGCGCATGGATTATGGTTGCGTCTGGGTCAGCCAACTCTCAAGGATAACGGCGGCTGCCAGCGAGTCGATGTTTCCGGCGTCGCGGCGACGCGCCGAACCCGCCGCGCGCTGCGCGGCGAAGCGGCGCGCGGCTTCCTGCGAGGTGTGTCGTTCATCGACCATGTGTACCGGCAGCTTGCTGCGCGTGCCCAGCGCATCCGCAAACGCACGCGCGCCGCGCGTGATCGCCTGTTCGCCGCCGTCCAGCGTCAACGGCAGGCCCACGACCAAGGCTTCGGGTTGCCATTCGGACAACAACGCATCGACGCGAACCCAATCGGGTTCGCCCTTGTTCGCGATGAGTGCGGGCAACGGACGTGCGGATTGACTGATGCGATTGCCGCTGGCGACGCCGATCCTGCGTGCCCCATAGTCGAACCCCAGGACGCAGCCGGTCATGATCTGGATAGTCTTCGGTCGGAGCGGCTGTTGCGAAAAGTCAGGCCATGGATGGCCGTTCCGGTGTTCAAGATCCGAACGGCCTTCCGGGGATCGAGCGGATCGGCGATGCCGCGATCACGGACGATCGCACAAACAAACCTCACGCCCTGCCTGAGTAACTGGTCAAGTTGGCGGGATTGATCCCCACCAGCGCGACCGCTGCGCCCCAGCGATCGTCCAGCGCGGTATCGAACAGGACGCGTTCATCGGCTTGTACCGTGAGCCACGCGTTTTCGCGCAATTCCTGTTCGAGCTGGCCCGCACCCCAGCCGGCGTAGCCCAGCGCCACCAGCGCCCGATCGGGGCCGTCGCCATCGGCCATCGCGGCAAGGATGTCGCGCGAGGTGGTGACGGTCAGCATGTCATTCACGCGGTAGCTGGAATCCCATTCGCGCTTGCCCGACGCGTGCAGCACGAATCCCCGTTCGGGCTGCACGGGGCCGCCCACCAGCACCGGCGCACCCGCGACTTCAGCGCGCTCGCAGGGCATGTGCATCTGCTGCAGCACATCGCCCAACTTGTAATCGGACAAGCGATTCACCACCAGGCCCATTGCGCCGTCCTCGCTGTGCTGGCACACGAAGGTGATGCCGCGCGCGAAGTTGGGATCGCCCATGCCGGGCATGGCGATGAGGAAATGGCCGGTAAGCATCTGTGCGCCCGCCGCACCCAAACGCTCGATGGATTGCGTGGCCGTGGCGCCGCCATGCTGGCCGCGTTTGCGGCGTGCCGGCCGTTTGCCCGCGGAGTCGGGTTTGTCGCGCGCGTTCGGGTCCTTGTCGGAGGATTTTGCCATGCGCCAATTGTAGCGCTGCCAATCACAACGTCAGCGCAATTCGGTCGCGCGTGTCTGAAGATGATTACCAGGCAGGAATTGCCATGTGCGCGTGATCACGAGTTCGGTGACACGGTGGCCCGCGGCATCCTTTTCGACGGGTATCGGCGGGAACGGCGCGGCCAGGTGCACGATGCGCACCGCGGCATCGTCCAGTACGCGATGCCCGGAGCTGTGGTTGACGGTGACTTCACGCACGTGGCCGTCGGGCGTCAGCACCACGGTAAGGATCAGGTCACCGTGCAGGTGGCCCAGACGCGCGGCATCCGGATAGTTGAGGTTGCCGATCCGTTCGATGCGATGCACCCAGGCGACCTGGTACGCGGCGTATGCGACGCTGCGGGTGTTGGCGGAGATGTACTTGCGGCGCGGGCGGCGTGCGTAGGCCTCCTGTTCGTTGCGCACTTCCTGGGCAAGCCGCGCCATTTCCATCCGCTGTGGCACGGGCAGCGACGACACTTGCCGGTCGGGCTGCGGCTGGTCGCGGGTGTTGCGCTCGCTGGCGACGCGGGTGTCCGCGCGTCCGGTGGTGGTGAGGATGTGCGGACCGCTGGCAACCTGCTGCGCCGGCGACGACGGCATCATCGGCACTGGCGCGGCGCCGGCCTGCGTGACGGGGAGCGGTCCCGAAACCGGCGCACCCGGCCGATGCGCTTTGTCGCTGTTGCCGCCCCCGGCGTTGTTGGCTTGCGCGAGGAAATCCGCCTTGTTCGGCGTTTCGGAATTCGAGGTGTTGATCAGGGTGACGTCCAGCGTCGGCAGGCTCGGTGCAGGTTTCGCAAAATGGAAGCCGATGCCCAGGATCACGATGCCGTGCAGCATCAGCGAGAACAACAGCGCGACGCCGATCCGGTTCGGATCGACGCGTGCATGTGCGCCCGCGACGACGGCGTTCACGGTCGATCGGTCCCCGATGGGTCCACGGCCTCGATCGCATCGAACACCGTCCCCGCGATGTTCAAGCCGAATTGCGCATCCAGTTCGCGCGCGCAGGTAGGCGAGGTGACGTTGACTTCGGTGAGGTAATCGCCGATCACGTCCAGGCCGGCGAACAGGATGCCGCGCCGCGCCAGTTCCGGGCCCACTTCGTTTGCGATCCAGCGGTCGCGATCGGAAAGCGGTTGTCCGACGCCGCGGCCGCCGGCGGCGAGGTTGCCGCGGAAGTCGGTGCCCTGAGGGATGCGCGCCAGCGCGTAGGGAATGGGCTCGCCATCCACCATCAGGATGCGCTTGTCGCCCTTGCTGATTGCGGGGATGAACTTCTGCGCCATCACGAAACGGCGATCGTCGTCGGCCAGCGTTTCAAGGATCGAGTTGAGGTTCGGATCATCGCCGCGCGACCTGAAGATGCCCCG
This sequence comes from Rhodanobacteraceae bacterium, assembly GCA_035281745.1. GTDB lineage: Bacteria > Pseudomonadota > Gammaproteobacteria > Xanthomonadales > Rhodanobacteraceae > 66-474. Next base: position 248,412 of record DATEDI010000026.1, on the reverse strand, counting down.
TCCGCCCATGCCGTCGAGTGGCTTCAGCACTACTTCGCCGTGTTCGCGCGCGAAGCGGCGCAGTTCCTCGCGGTCGCGGGCCACCAGTGCCGGCGCGCAACACTGCGGAAACCATTGCGCCGCGAGCTTTTCATTGTAGTCACGCAGCGCCTGCGGATTGTTGATGACGCGCACGCCGGCGCGTGCGGCGAGATCGAGTACCAGCGTGTCGTACAGGAACTGCGCATCGAACGGCGGATCCTTGCGCGCCAGCACGATGTCGATGCCATCCGCCAGCGGCTGCCAATGCGCCTCGCCCAGCGTGAACCAGTCGCTCGTGTCGTCCCGCACGTCCAGCGGTGCCAGCCGCGCCCAAGCCACGCCGTCGCGCACGGCGAGGTCGCCCTGCAGCATGTAACGCAATGCATGGCCGCGGCGCTGCGCTTCCAGCAGCAAGGCCAGCGTGGTGTCTTTTGCGGGGTGGATCGTGCCGATGGGATCCATCAGCACCGCAACAGTCGGGTTCATGGGCTAGGGCTATCGATCAGTGGTTTGGCGGAGCGGCCGGGATGCTGCGATGGCGCCATGCAGGCAAAGCGCAGGGCGTCACATCGAAACGGGGCGCGCATGGTGTATCTTGGCACACAGACGGCTTTGCCTTGACGGAAGGCATCCGGGTTCGTCCGCAGGGGGGCGAATCGCAGGGGGATCGGGTTCGGGATCGAACGTGACGGCCGTCACAGTGGCATGCGGTGTGGCATCCATGTTGCATGGAGTCTCACCGCCTCCCGACGAGGTGGAACCCTGACCGTGAACGAAAACGTCAACCACGATGGCCTTGCCGGATTGAAGGTGATGGTCATCGATGACTCGAAGACCATCCGCCGTACCGCCGAGACCCTGCTCAAAAAGGAGGGGGCCGAGGTGTTGACCGCCGTGGACGGCTTCGAGGCGCTGGCCAAGATCTCCGATCTGCGTCCCGACATCATCTTCGTGGACATCATGATGCCGCGGCTGGACGGTTATCAGACCTGCGCGCTGATCAAGAACAACCACGTGTTCCGCTCCACGCCCGTGATCATGCTGTCCTCCAAGGACGGTCTGTTCGACAAGGCGCGCGGACGGATCGTGGGTTCCGAGCAATACCTCACCAAACCTTTCACCCGCGACGAATTGCTGGATGCGATCCGGCAGCACGTCGTGGCCGACAAATGACGCAGCCACCACCGTGGTGATGCGCGCAGGGGAATCCAAGCAATGGCACATATCCTCATCATCGACGACTCGCCCACCGACGTGAAGATTTTTTCCGGCGCGCTGGAGCGGGCGGGGCACAAGGTCACTTCGGCGGGCACCGCCGAGGCGGGCATCGCCGCCGCGCAGAAGGACAAGCCGGACCTCGTGCTGATGGACGTGATCATGCCCGGCATGAACGGCTTCCAGGCCACCCGCAGCCTCACCAAGGATCCGCAGACCAGTTCCATCCCGGTGGTGATCGTCACCACCAAGAACATGGAAACCGACCGCATGTGGGGGATGCGCCAGGGCGCGAAAGACGTGCTGGTGAAGCCGGTCAGCGAAAAGGATCTGGTCGCCAACGTCAGCAAGCACCTCACGGCGCAGGCCTGATCGACGATGACCAGGAAGCGCTCCCAGGAGAAACACGGCCATCGCAGCGGCGCGCGGCAGGCGCAAGCCGCGGCACCGGCCACGGGAGACGCTCTGGAAATCATGCAGCCGGCCGGCGCGTACGCGCTGCTGGCCGCTTACGAAAGCCGCAGCCTCGAGCATGATCCGGGTGTGCCCGAACAGATCGAGGCGCCGGGTCTGTGGCGCGCGATCGGCTTTCGGGTGGGCGAGCATCATTTCGTCAGTGGCATCGACGAAGTCAGCGAAATCCTGATGCAGCCGCCGCCGGTCACCAGCATTCCGTCGACACGTCCGTGGATGCTGGGCGTCGCCAACGTGCGCGGCAACCTGATCGCGCTGGTGGACCTCAAACAATTCCTGTTCGAGCAGCGCACCCATGTCACCGGGCGCGCGCGCGTGCTGGTGGTGAAACAAAACGGGGGCAACGTCGGGCTGCTGGTCGATGAATTGCTGGGCCAGCGCAACCTGACCGACGCCGATCGCATCGATGCGGAGGGCGAAGCCGATGCGCGACTGGCGCGCTTCGTCACCGAAAACGTCACGATGGGTCCGATGCGGCTGGGCCGTTTCAGCATGGTGGAGTTGACGCATACGGCGGAGTTCCAGCACGCGGGGATCTAGGAATCTTGATTGTGCGATTGTTCCTGATCGCGGTTTCGTCGAGTGCTTTGGGGTATCGGAGAGGTTGCAGAGGATGAATACCAGAACGGACATCCCTGTCCTGACTTTCAACAACAGCCGCTCCGAATCAACTGCGGATATGGCAAAGAGGTGGGAATCATGAGCGCGAATTCCGGAGCAGTACGCAAGGGCGCGTCCCTGCAGACCTGGCTGATCATCCTGTTGCTGCTGGCGATCATCCTCGCCGGCGCCGACTTTTTCCTGCTGAACCGGCACGACAGCCAGGACCGTTCGGCCGCGCAGCTCACCACGCAGATCCAGGTGAACTCGCAGCAGGTCGCGAACTTCGCCTTGCAGGCCGCCAACGGCAACATCGACGCCTTCAAGGAATTGACCAGCACGCGCGCGGCCATCGCCGCGGCGGTCAACCACTTAAACCAGGGCGATTCGGCAACGGGCCTGCCGGCCTACGTCGACGCGATCGGGGTGCGCGAGCCGATGGCCGCACTGACCAAATCGTGGAACCAGTTGAACGCCGACCTCGGCAAGATCGAAGCGAACAAGGATGCGGTGCTCGATTCCGCCTCCCAGGCCTCGACCTTCAACCAGCAGATGCCGGACCTGAACTCCAAGATCAACCAGGTCATCAGCATCCTGCAGTCGAAGGGTTCGGCTTCCAGCATCTACACCGCCTCGCAACTGATGGTTTCGGGCGACCGCCTGATCCGCCGCGTGGGCGACGTGTTGCAGGGCGGCGCCGATTCCGCATCGGCCGCCAACGGCCTCGCGCTCGACTCCACCAACTACGGCGAAACCCTGAAGCAACTGGCGGACAGTTCCGGCGGCGAAGCCTCCAGGCTGCTCACGGACGTCCAGAAATCATGGAGCGGGCTGGAAGCGCCGGTGCAGAAGGTGATCGCCGCGGCGCCGACGCTGGTGACGGTGAAGAACGCCGCCACCCAGGCGTCGGTCGATTCGCAGGACGTGTTGCTGAAGGCCAATGCCGTTTCCAACGCGCTCGGCAAATTGCCGCAGACCCGTCCGTTCCCGAACGTGTGGTGGGGCTTGCTCGGTGCGGTCGCCGCGGCGGTGTTGGCGGTGATCCTGGCCCTCAACTTCATCCGCACCGAACGCAAGCGCTCGGCCGAAAGCCGCAGCCTCAACGAACGCAACCAGCAGGCGATCATGCGCTTGCTGGACGAGATGGGCACGCTCGCCGAAGGCGACCTGACGGTGAAGGCCACCGTGACCGAGGACATCACCGGCGCGATCGCGGACTCGGTGAACTTCGCGGTCGAGGCGCTGCGTTCGCTGGTCACCACGATCAACGAGACGGCCGTGCGGGTGTCGTCCGCGGCGCAGGAAACCCAGGCCACCGCCAAGCATTTGGCGGATGCGGCCAACCAGCAGGCCGAACAGATTACCTCGGCCTCGGCCAAGATCAACGAGATGGCGGTGTCCATCGACCAGGTGTCGCGCAACTCCGCCGACAGTGCAGAGGTGGCGCAGCGCTCGGTGCAGATCGCGTCGAACGGCGCGCAGATCGTGCGCCAGACGATCAGCGGCATGGATTCGATCCGCGAGCAGATCCAGGAAACGTCCAAGCGCATCAAGCGCCTCGGCGAGTCGTCGCAGGAAATCGGCTCGATCGTCGAACTCATCAACGACATCGCCGAGCAGACCAACATTCTGGCCCTGAACGCGGCGATTCAGGCCGCATCGGCGGGCGAGGCGGGCCGCGGCTTCGCGGTGGTCGCAGACGAAGTGCAGCGATTGGCCGAACGCGCGACCGGCGCCACCAAGCGAATCGAAACGTTGGTGCAGACCATTCAGTCCGATACGGTCGAGGCGGTCAGCTCGATGGAACAGACCACCACGCAGGTGGTGAACGGCGCGCGCCTGGCCGAGGACGCCGGTACCGCGCTGGGCGAGATCGAGAAGGTGTCGACCAATCTCGCGGGCCTCATCCAGGGCATCTCCAGCGCTGCCCGCCAGCAGTCGGCGGCCGCAACCAACATCTCGTCGACGATGACTTCGATTCAGCAGATCACCGCGCAGACTTCGGTGGGCGCGAACCAGACCGCGGAATCGATCGGCAACCTTGCGCAACTCGCACAGGAGCTGCGCCGCTCGGTGGCCGACTTCAAGCTGCCGGCCTGAGCCAAGCAGGAGGTGGGGCCATGACCGCAGGCGACGACATCATGACCACGGCCACCGGCGAAGCCGGCGTGACTGCGGTCGCGCCCGACGCGGTGGTGGAGCGGGAAGCCGGCGGCAGCGTGCGGAAAGCAGCGATGCAACTCGAAGAACACATCGATTTCTCGACCCTCGGTTGGATCAAGCCGCAGATCGACCAGCTGTTGTCGGAGGCCCGGCAGGCGCTCGAAGCCTACGCCGAGGACCCCGAGGACGCGCGCCTGATGCAAAGTTGCGTGGGTCTGTTGCACCAGGTGCTCGGCACGCTGCGCATGGTCGAGTTGTACGGCGCCGCCGAACTCGATCAGGAAATGGAGCATCTGGCGCAATCGGTGCTTGACGGCAAGGTCGCCGATCGCGACGAAGCGTTCGGCGCGCTGATGCGCGGGCTGGTGCAATTGCCGGATTACCTCGACTTGATCGAAAGCGGCCACAAGGACATTCCGATCGTCCTGCTGCCGCTGCTCAACGAATTGCGCGACGCGCGCGGTGCGGAACCCGTCGACCAGCGCGTGCTGTTCCACCCCGACATCGATCGACCGCTGCCGCCGGATGCGGTGGGTGCGCGGGTGGCGTATCCGTTCGCCGATTTGCGGGCCCGCACCACGCAGGTGCGCGCGCGTTTCCAGGTGCAGTTGCTGGCCTGGACCCAGGGCAAGCAACCCAATTTCTCGGACATGCGCGACTGCATGGACGAGCTTCGCGCGGCGTGCCATGCCGAAGCGGCTCGCCGCCTGTGGTGGGTGGCGGGTGGGGTGCTCGAAGCCTTGCAGCAGGGCCGGCTGGATCTCCACCTCGCCAGTCTGCGTCAGCAGTTCGGACAACTCGATCGCACCATCCGCCACATGCAGGACCAGGGCGAGGACGTGTGCGGCGACGAAGACGCGCGCGAACTGGTGCGCGGTTTGCTGTTCTCTGTCGCGCACGCGACGCCCGGTCCCGGCCGCACCGAAGCGATCACGCAATCTTTCGCGCTCGATCGCATGGTGCCGTCGACCGAAGAACTGGAACGCGCCCGCGCGGCGATGTCCGGTCGCAACCGCGCGCTGCTCGACACGGTCGCGAAGGCCGTGCGCGAGGACCTGCTGCGCGTCAAGGAAGGCCTGGATATTTTCCTGCGCCGCGACGAACGCAACCCGCAGCAACTGGCGCCACAGGTTGAAACCCTGCATCGCGTCGGCGACACGCTGGGGATGCTGGGGCTGGAGTCGCCGGCCAGGATGATCGACGACCAGCGCAAGGTGATTGCCGACGTCATCGACGGCAAGTGCGAGGCCAAGCCCGAAATCATCCTGGACGTCGCCAGCGCGTTGTTGTACGTGGACGCCTCGCTGGACGAACACATCGAATTCCTCGGTGCCACCGACTCGTCCGATGACGTGCTGCCCTCCAGCGAGGCGCGCAAGATCATGCGCACGCTGATGCGCGAAGCCGGCGCCAATCTCGGCCGCGTCAAGGATCACATCACCGCCTTCATTGAATCGTCCTGGTCGCACGCGCAGCTCGCCGGAGTGCCGAAGCTGCTCGCCGAGGTTTCGGGTGCGCTGCGCATCCTCAATCTGGAGCGCCCGGCGGAACTGGTGGACGGCATCGACCGTTACATCGGCAACGAACTGATCGCAGACGGCAACGTGCCCACCGTCGATGACATGGACACGCTGGCCGATGCGATGGCCAGTGTCGAGTACTACCTCGAGATCGGGCGCGATTCGAGCGCCAGCGACAACCGCATCCTCGATGCGGCCCAGCGCAGTCTGGAGAAACTTCGGTACTGGCCGCTTCCGGCGCGGCGCGAGCTGGCCGAACCGGCCGTTGTCGAGGACGCCGTGGATTCCACGGAGCCCGCGGCCGTTGTCCCGGCGCCGATCGCGCCGATCGGCAAGGGGATACCGATCGCTGTCGACATTCCGATCGCGGCGGCCAACGACGCGGAAGCCGCGCGCGCGGAACACGTGGCGCCCGGTGTCGGTCCCGGCCACTGGATCGATGTCGAAGAGGAAGTGCTGGAACCGGTCGACGCAGAGGGTGCCACGCCGGTCGATACCGCGTTCCAGGATGCCGCGGGCATCGACGAGGAAATCCGCGAAGTCTTCGTCGAGGAAGTCGGCGAGGAAATCGCCAATATCAACGTCAACCTACCGGCGTGGAAAGCCCATCCGGAAGACCTCGATACGCTGAAGAACGTGCGGCGTTCGTTCCACACGCTGAAGGGATCGGGGCGGCTGGTGGGTGCGGCGGCGCTGGGCGAGTTCAGCTGGAAAATCGAGAACATGCTGAATCGGGTGCTCGACCGCACCATCCAGCCCGACCAGAACGTGCAGGACGTGGTGGATGCGGCGGTCGCGACGCTGCCGAAATTGCACGCCGGCCTTCAGGGCCGTCCGGTCACGCTGGACCCGCCGCTCGACGCGATCATGCAGACCGCAGACAAGCTTGTCGCGGGCGAGTCCGCGCGGATCGCCGACCTGATCCAGGGTTACCGCAAGACCGTGCGCACCGTGCGTCGCTGGGTGCCCGCGAGCGAATTCGCGGTCGTGCCGGTGGACGCCGTCGCCACGCCGGATCACGTCATCACCTCCCCGGAAACCGGGTTGCCGGTGGTGGACCCGATCCTGCTGGACGTGCTGCGCGCCGAAGTGGGCCAGCACCTGGACAACCTGCGCGCGTATCTGGCGCGCAATGTCGATCATCGCGTGCCGGCGGACGACGAGCTGATGCGCTCGGTGCATACGTTGCACGGCGCGGTCGCGATGGTCGGCATCGAGATGCTGGCGAACATGCTGGCGCCGATGGAATCCTGGGTGCGGCGCGTGCGCAGCGCCGAGGCCCCGCTCGATCGCGAGGGTTGCGACGCGATGCGCGATGCGGTCGCGATGACCGATCACGTGATGGCGCAATTCGACGCGCCGATTCCCGACGTGCCGGACACCACCGCCTTGGCGGAGCGGCTGGAAGCCTTGCGCGATCGCTGGCCCGAGGCCGCGCCATTCGGCGCGCCGCGTGTTTCGATCGCGGAACTCGAAGCCGGGGCTGACTGGGCGCTCGATGATGAGTCGGCCGATGATGGCGTCACGGCCATCGGGTTGGGCGCTGCCTCCACGTTGCCCACCGAAGACGATGCCGACGCCTTGTCTGCGCGCGAAGAGGCCGATCGGCTGGCGGCGGAAAAAACGGAACGGGAGCGCCTTGCCGCCGAGCAGGCCGAAGCCGAGCGGCTGGCCGCGGAACAAGCCGAGCGGGAGCGGATCGCCGCCGAGCAGACAGAACAAGAACGGCTCTCTGCCGAACAGGCCGAACAGGAACGCAGCGCTGCCGAACAGGCCGAAGCCGAACGCGCTGCGGCGGAACAGGCCGAACAGGAGCGCATTGCGGCCGAGCAGGCTGCACAGGAACGCCTTGCCGCCGAGCAAGCCGAACAGCAGCGTGTAGCCGCCGAACAGGCCAAGCGGGAACGCCTTGCTGCCGAAGCCGAGCGTGCTGCCGCCGAACAGGCGGAGGCCGAACGCATTGCCGCAGAGAAGGCGGAGCAGGAACGCCTCGCCGCGAAAGCCGAACGCGAGCGTCTTGCCGCAGAACAAGCCGAACAGGAACGCCTCGCTGCAGAACAGGCCGAGCGGCAACGCGTTGCCGCGGAACAGGCGGAGCGCGAACGCATCGTTGCCGAGCAGGCCGAAGCCGAACGCATTGCCGCGGCCCGCGTGCAGGCGGAACACGACATCGCGGCAGCGGCGTTGCCGGCATTCCCGGAAGACACGCAACCCGATGGCGCGCTCGACATTCCGGGACTCGACCCGGAACTCGTCAGCCTGTTCACCGAGGAAGGCGGCGAGTTGCTGGATAGCAGCGACAGCTTGATGGCCACATTGCGCAATGCGCCCGATGATGTCGAGTGCATCCGCGGTCTGCAGCGCAATCTGCACACCCTCAAGGGCGGTGCGCGCGTGGTCGGCATCGGCGCGATCGGCGACCTTGCCCACGCGATGGAAACGCTGCTGGAGAAGATCGGCGATCGCAAACGCCCGGTCGAGCCGATCGAGGTCGATTCGCTGGAGCGCGCCTTCGACCGCCTGCACGACATGCTCGAACGCGTGGTGCAGGACCGTGCGGTGGCCACGCCGGTCCACGCGGTGGAACGCTTCAACGCGCTGGCCGAAGGTCGCCCGATCGCGGGCATGGCCGATGTCACCGAAACAGTTTCGGAATCCGCGCTCGATCAGGATGACGTGGCGCCTGTTGCGAAAGCGGTTCCGGCACCGCCGCCACGCGTCGCGCCGCAATTCCTCGAGACCGACGTGCAGGTGCCCGCGGAATTGATCCGCGTGCGTTCCGACCTGCTCGATTCGCTGGTGAATGCGGCCGGCGAGGCGTCGATCTATCGTGCGCGCCTGGAGCAGCAGGTCGGCAATTTCCGCTTTAACCTGGTGGAACTCAACCAGACCGTCGCGCGTCTGCGCGAGCAGTTGCGCAAACTCGAAATCGAAACCGAAACCCAGATCCTGTCGCGCTACCAGCGCGAGAACGAGGCCGGCGAAGGCGCGACGTTCGATCCGCTGGAACTCGATCGCTTCTCCAACCTGCAACAGTATTCGCGCGCACTGGCCGAATCGGTCTCCGACTTGGCCTCGATCCAGGACATCCTGGACGACCAGGCGCGCCAGTCCGAAACGCTTCTGCTGCAGCAGTCACGCGTCAACTCCGATTTGCAGGACGGCCTGATGCGCACGCGCATGGTGCCGTTCGAATCGATGGTGCCGAACCTGCGCCGTACGTTGCGCGGCGCCGCCGACGAACTCGGCAAGCGCGCGCAACTGCGCGTGGAAGGCGCGCAGGGCGAAATGGATCGCAGCGTGATGGAGCGCATGAAGGCGCCCTTCGAGCACATGCTGCGCAATGCGCTCGCGCATGGCATCGAGGACCCGGCCCAGCGCGTCGCCATCGGCAAGCCGATGGAAGGCACCGTCACCATCCACGTCGGCCGCCAGGGCACCGAAGTGCTGGTACGCGTGACCGACGATGGTGCCGGTTTCGATCGCGATGCGATCCGCCGCAAGGCCATCGAACGCGGATTGCTGCAGGCCGGCGTGCCGGTTTCCGACGCCGAACTTTTCAACTTCGTCCTGCAAACCGGCTTCTCCACCGCCAGCGAGGTCAGCCAGATCGCCGGTCGCGGCGTCGGCATGGACGTGGTCGCCAATGAAATCCGCCAGCTCGGCGGCTCGCTGACCATAGAATCCGAACGCGGCCACGGCACCACTTTCAACATCCGCCTGCCGTTCACGCTCGCGGTGACGCAGGCGATCACGGTGCGCGCGGCCGAAACCACGTTCGCGGTGCCCATGACCTCCGTGCAGTCCGTCTCGCGCATTCCGCGCGAGGAAATGGTGGCACGGATGGCCGGCGACGACCGCACCATCGAATACGCTGGCGCGCCCTACCAGTTGTACGAATTGTCGGAACTGCTCGGGCTTGGCGTATCGCATGCGATCGAAGACAGCACCGGCCAGTTGCCGCTGCTGATGGTGCGTGCGGGCGATTTGCGCGCCGCGATCCACATCGACACCGTGATCGGCTCGCGCGAAATCGTGGTCAAGCCGGTGGGCCCGCAGATCAGCAACGTGCCCGGCATGTTCGGCGCCACCATCATGGGCGACGGTTCGGTGATGTTGATCCTCGATCCCGCGCCGCTGGTGCGTCATTTCGTCGCCAAGCAATCGGCGCTGGTCACGGTGGCGGAAGCCGACGCGTCGGCGGATGTCGAACCGCTTTACCCGCTTGTCGCGCGGCGCACGGACGAGGCTGGCCCGCGTCTCGTGATGGTGGTCGACGATTCCATCACGATGCGCAAGGTCACCACGCGCGTGCTGGAACGCGAGCAACTGGAAGTGGTCACCGCGAAAGACGGGATGGACGCGCTGGAACTGCTGCAGGAACGCGTGCCCGACGTGATGTTGCTCGACATCGAGATGCCGCGCATGGACGGCTACGAACTGGCGACGCACATGAAGAACGATGTGCGTTTCCGCCACGTGCCGATCATCATGATCACCTCGCGCACCGGCGAGAAACACCGTCAACGCGCGTTCGAGATCGGCGTGGAGCGTTATCTCGGCAAGCCGTACAGCGAAGCCGATCTGTTGCGCCACGTCAATGAAATGCTGGAGGCGCGCCATGCCTGATCATGCGATGGAGACGCAGCCGCGCATTGCGCTGGTGTTCGGCGAGGAAGCGGCGGTCGCGCACGTCCGCGAGGCCATGGCTGGACAGGTCGAGATCGCGTATGCGTCGACCGCGGCTGACTTCGACCCCGCGCGGCTGGCTTGCGTGGGTGCGGCGTCGGCGCTGGTGAACCTCGACGGCGGCGACTGGCTGGATGGCGTCGAATCGGCCTTGCACGCCGCGGGCCTTGCAGTGGTGTACAACGATCCCGAGATTTCGCAGTCGCTGGACGGTTGGGCGCGCGCACGCTGGTTGCGGCATCTCGTCGCGAAATTGCGTGGCAGCCACGACGTGGATCCGCCGCGTCCGGAGGTCGTGTCGCGTGTCACCGCGACCGAGCCGGTCAAGGTCATCGCCGAGGCGGAAGTTCCGCAGGTCGCAACGGCTGTTGATGAACCCGCATGGGCGACTGCAGTGGGAGCGGCCGAAACGGGCGTGCCCGCGACAATGGTCGAACTCCCGCTTTCTCCCGAGGAAATCGAAACCATGACGGTCGATTTCGTGGATGGACACGTTTCCGCAGCCGTGCCGGCCGTCGAGCAGGTTGCCGCGTCGGCCGCGGATGTCGAACCGGACACTGGCGTGTTGCCGCTGGATGTCTCCGCACCAGTGGCCGCGGTCGCGCCCGCGCTGTCGTTCGAATCGATCTTCGACGCGCCGACGGAAACGGTCGCGGCAGCGGACGAACGAGCGCAGGAGGCCGAGCCTGCGCTTTCGTCGGACGCGGCGTCGGATGTGCCGACGGAAACGTTGGCGGTCACCGACGAATCGCTGGATGCCGATGCGCTGCACGAAGCCCGCGCGGAATTCGATTTCGAAGCCGAAGCCGCGCTGGATGTCGATACCGAAGCCTTGTCGGCGATGATCGACGCGCGGCTCGCGGAACCGAAATCCGCGCAAAACCAGGATCCCACCCAAGTCTGGCGCGAAGTTTCCGGCGGCAACGTAGCGCCCGCGCCGCAGGATCAAACTCCCGAGGCTCAACCCATGACGCAGGACACACGCAACTCCGAAACGGTTCCCGCGCCCGCTGCGGCGGCGGATGACGACGCCGATGTGCTCGCGAGCCTGCCCTCGCTCGATGACTGGGCGCTGGTCGATCCGGATGTCGCGTCCGCGGCTGCCACCAGCAGCGGCGCGCGCAAGTCACCCGAACCGGCCTTGTCCGATGCCTTTGCGGGCCTGGAACTGGTGCCGATGGAAACGATCGTGCCGCTGCGGGTCGACGCCGACCCGATCGAACGTTGGTTCGGCGGAGATCCCGGCAGCAAGGCGGGCGCCAACGATTCCGCCGAGTCGAAATTGAAGGAAGTCAGTCATGAGCATGGCTGATGCGTTGCCGCGCGAAATCCGCGGGGTCATGTTGCCGGTCACGGGCGGGCGCGTGCTGGTGCCCAACACCACCATGGCCGAGGTGATCACGTTCGCCCACCCGTCGCCGGTCGAAGGCGCGCCGGAATGGTTGCTGGGGCGCTTGGCGTGGCGCGGTTGGGGGTTGCCGGTGCTGGCGTTTTCGGCGCTCGCGGGCACGGCCGCCGACGAATCGACCGAGAACGCGCGCGTGGCGATCCTGAAGGCGCTTTCCGGCCATGCGCGCCTGCCGTATTTCGGCGTGCTGACGCAGGGCTTTCCGCGCCTGACCCTGATCGCCGAAGACATGTTGCTGCCCGACGAGAACGCCGGCGCGTTGCCGGTCGGCGTGCGCGAACAGGTGCTGGTGCACGACGAGCCCGCGTGGATTCCCGATCTCGCCGCGGTCGAAAGCCAGATCGTCGAGGCGTTGGGCGTTGCCGCCTGAGCGCATCGCGATTCGCAGCGCCGAAGTCGGCGACGGCTTGTATGTGCGTCGCGCCTTGCCGCAGCGCGACCGCCGCATGGTCGGCGCGTGGTGCTTCCTCGACCATCTGGGTCCGCTGGATTTCGAAGCCGGGCAGGGCTTGCGGGTCGGCCCGCATCCACATATCGGCCTGCAGACCTTCACCTGGATGATCGACGGCGAAGTCGTGCATCGCGACAGCCTGGGCAACGAGCAAACCATCCGTCCCGGGCAGGTCAACCTCATGAGTGCCGGGCGCGGCATCTCGCACGCCGAGGATTCCATCGAAGGTCGGAGCGGGCGCCTGCACGCGGTGCAATTGTGGATCGCGCTGGACGACGCGCATCGTCACGGCGCGCCGGCGTTCCGCAATCATCCCGAACTGCCGGTGATCGAGCGCGATGGTTTCCAGGTCACGCTGCTGGTCGGCGAGGCTTTCGATCAACGTTCGCCGGTCGAGGTGTTCTCGCCCCTGGTCGGCATGGACATTGCCACGGGGGGTGCGGCGCAAACGCAATTTCCACTTGATTCGTCATTCGAGTACGCGTTGTTGCCGCTGGTCGGCTCGGTGGCGGTGGACGGTGACGCCTTCACACCCGAAGCGATGGCGTATCTCGGCGCCGGACGCGACCGCATCGAATTGCGCAGCGAAGCTGCTGCGCGATTCGTGCTGATCGGCGGCGCACCGTTCGGCGAGGACGTCCTGCTGTGGTGGAACTTCGTCGCGCGCGCGCCCGAAGAAATCCAGGCTGCCACCGATGACTGGAACGCGGGCCGGCGCTTCGGCGAGGTCCACGGCAGCCCGTCACGTCCGCTCGCCGCGCCGGACGTGTCGAAGCTGCGGTTGCGCCAATCCCGCTGAGCGGCGGGGTTACGCCTCGACGGGTTCGCGGCGCGGCAAAACCTTGTCGACCGAATCGATCCGCACCGATTCCACAAGCGCGCTGGCGCGCGCCTCGTTCATGGCAGTGCGCCGACAGGCCGGCAGGTTGTCGCGGCGGAATACTTCCTGGATCCAGTCGATGAAGGCGTGCACGCGCGCCGACAGGTGTTTCTTCTGCGGGTATACGATCCATACCGGCGAGCCGGCCGAGATGGTGTCTTCCATGATGACCTGCAGCTTGCCGTGGCCGATCGGCCCCGCGGCCAGCCAGTGCGGAACCTGGATGATGCCGAGGCCTGCCATCGCCGCCTGGATCACCGACTCGCCATCGTTGATCAGCAGGTGGGCATCGACGTCCAGCGTGACGGGGCCGTTCGGCGAATCGAATTGCCACTGATAGGCGCGGCCGCTGGTCGGATACACGTAGTTGATGCATTGGTGCTGCTTCAGGTCCTCGAGACAGGTCGGCGTGCCGTGGCGCGCCAGATAAGCCGGCGACGCGCACAGGACATTGCTGAAATAACCCAGCTTGCGGGCGACGAGGTTGGAATCCTCCAGATCGCCCATCCGGATCGCGCAATCGATGCCCTCCTCGATCAATCCGATGTTGCGCTCGCTCATAGCGAGTTCCAACCGGATGTCGGGATAACGCGCTTCGAAATCGGCGAGGTTGGGAATCAAACCGGCGCGACCGATCGACACGTTCATCGCGACGCGCAATTTGCCGCGCGGCTTGGTGCGCGCATAGCCAAGCGATTCGACCGCCTCGCCGAGGTCGGCCAGGATGTCCTTGCAGCGCCGATAGAACGATTCGCCGTCATCGGTGAGGTTGAGCGCGCGGGTGCTGCGGAACAGCAGGCGCACACCGATGTGTTCTTCCAGGCGGGAAACCGCGCGGCTGACGCCCGAAGGCGTCATGCCCAATTGCGCGGCCGCGGCCCTGAAACTCTTGGCTTCGACCACCCGGACGAAGCTCGATATTGCTGAGAAGTCTTCCATCTTTCGGATTATCCATCGATTCGTGACTGACAGTCACGAGTGGAATGCCTCACGAGGGGGTTAACTGTACTGATCAGTGTTCTTATTTCAAGGCTCCTGCCGCACCGCTTCAGGCGCGGAACCCCCATCAGGGAGCTGGACGATGAAAAAGAAATTGATCCTGGCCGGCGCGATCGCGGTCGCCATCCTCGGAAGTTGGGCCGTTCTGGACCATCGCAATGGTCAGGCGCAGACGGCGCCGGCCGGCCCGCCGCAGGTGACCGTCGCCAAGGTGATGCAGCGGCCGGTCAGCGACAGTGCCGACTTCACCGGCCAATTGCAGGCCGTGAACACCGTGCGGGTGCAGCCCCGGGTGGGCGGGTACGTGCAAGCCGTGCAATTCACCGAAGGCGCGCTGGTGCACAAGGGCGAGGTGCTGTTCAAGATCGATCCACGCCCTTTCCAGGCCGAAGTCGATCGCTTGGCGGCGCAACGCACCCAGGCGCGCGCGCAGCTTGAACTTGCCAAGGCCAACGCGCAACGCGCCAGGCGGTTGCTCGACAAGCACGCGATCGCGCAGGAAGAAGCCGATCGCCAGATCACCGCGGCCGAGAGCGCAAAAGCCGCGTTGGCAGCCGCCGATGCCGCGCTTTCGGCGGCGCGGCTCAATCTCGATTTCACCGATGTGCGCGCCCCCATCGACGGCCGCGTCAGCAATGCGCGGGTGACGCCCGGCAATCTGGTCAGCAGCAACGACGTGCTGACCAGCGTGGTGTCGGTGAATCCGGTGTACGCGTATTTCGACGTGGACGAGCACACCTGGTTGAAGCTGGACCATTTGCGCGCGGCGGCACGCGGCGACGGTCGCACGCCGCGGGTGGCGGTCGCGATGGGCCTGTCGGACGAACAGGGCTACCCGCACGAGGGGCGCCTCGACTTCGTCGACAACCAGTTGCACACCGACTCCGGCACGATGCGCCTGCGTGCGGTATTCGACAACACCAATGGCTTGTTCACGCCCGGCCTGTACGCGCACATGCGCGTGCAAATGGGCCAGCCGAAAGCGCGTGTGCTGGTCGACGATCGCGCGGTCGGCACCGACCTCGCCAACCAGTTCGTCTACGTGGTGGATGCCGGTCACAAGGTGCAGTACCGCAAGGTCAGCACCGGGCCGCTGTTCCATGGCTTGCGCGTGATCGACAGCGGCCTGAAGCCCGGTGACGAAGTCGTGGTGAACGGGCTGCAGCGCGTGCGCCCCGGCGTCGCGGTGAATGCCGATCAGGTGGCGATGGATTATCGGCTCGACGCCGAAGACAGGGCGCTGGTCGAGGCCGCTGGCGAGCAGCCGCAGCAAGACAAGCGCACCGCGCAAACCAATCGCCACGACGCCGATGCGTCGCCAATTGCATCCCTCTCCCTCCGGGAGCGGCGGCCGCAGGCCGAGCGCGTAGCGCTTCCGGCAGGCGGGTGAGGGTACGGCCAGCGCGATGCGCCGCAGTTTCTCCGAACCCTCATCCGCCCTTTGGGCACCTTCTCCCGACGGGAGAAGGAAACAGCCTCGCACGGCCTGAAGACCAGGAAATCCCATGAAGAACATTGCCCAATTTTTCGTCGACCGGCCGATCATGGCCGCGGTGCTGTCGCTGCTGTTCCTGATCACGGGCGGCATCGCGGTGTTCCAGTTGCCGATCAGCGAGTATCCGGAAGTGGTGCCGCCCACGGTGGTGGTGCGCGCGACCTATCCGGGCGCCAATCCCAAGGTGATCGCCGAAACCGTCGCGACTCCGCTGGAAGAACAGATCAATGGCGTCGAGGGCATGCTCTACACGTCCTCGCAGGCCACCAGCGATGGCGTGATGACGCTCACCGTCACCTTCGCGCTCGGCACCGACCTCAACGACGCACAGGTTGAAGTGCAGAACCGCGTCGCGCAGGCCCTGCCGCGCCTGCCCGAGGAAGTGCAGCGGCTCGGCGTCACCACCAAGAAAAGTTCGCCCGACCTCACCATGGTGGTGCACCTCACGTCGCCGAACCAGCGCTACGACATGCTGTACCTGTCCAACTACGCGCGGTTGCACGTGAAGGACGTGCTGAGCCGGCTGGACGGCATCGGCGACGTGCAGATCTTCGGCGCCGGCGAATACTCGATGCGGGTGTGGCTGAACCCGCAGAAGCTTTCCCAGCGCGGCCTCACGACCGGCGACGTGGTGAAGGCGATCCGCGAGCAGAACGTGCAGGTGGCGGCCGGTTCCCTGAACGCGCCGCCGGTGCGAAGCGACGCCGACTTCCAGCTCAACATCAATACGCAAGGTCGGCTGAGCACCGTCGACGAGTTCCGCAATATCGTGCTGCGGACGGATGCGAGCGGCGCCACCGTGCACTTGGGGGACGTCGCGCGGGTCCAATTGGGTTCCGACCAATACGCGCTGCGCAGCCTGCTGGACAACCAGCCGGCGGTGGCGATCCCGATCTTTGCGCGGCCCGGTTCCAACGCCATCCAGATCTCCGACGAAGTGCGCGCGACGATGGCGCGGCTGAAGAAGGATTTCCCGCAAGGGGTCGATTACCACATCGTCTACGACCCGACGGTGTTCGTGCGCGGCTCGATCGAGGCGGTGGCGCACACGCTGCTGGAAGCCATCGCGCTGGTGGTGCTGGTGGTGATCCTGTTCCTGCAGACCTGGCGCGCCTCGGTGATTCCATTGATCGCGGTGCCGGTGTCGTTGATCGGCACGTTCGCGGTGATGTACCTCGTCGGCTTTTCGCTCAACGCATTGAGCCTGTTCGGGATGGTGCTGGCGATCGGCATCGTGGTGGACGACGCGATCGTGGTGGTCGAAAACGTGGAGCGCCACATCGAGTTGGGTCAACCACCGAAGGAAGCGACGCGCCAAGCGATGCGCGAAGTCACCGGCCCGATCGTGGCGACCGCGCTGGTGCTGTGCGCGGTATTCATTCCGACCGCCTTCATCAGCGGGTTGACCGGTGAGTTCTATCGCCAGTTTGCGCTGACCATCGCGATCTCCACGGTGATCTCCGCATTCAATTCGCTGACGCTGAGCCCGGCGCTGTCCGCGATCCTGTTGCGGCCGCACGATGCGCCCAGGGACCGCTTGACGCGCGGCATCGACCGCGCGTTCGGCTGGCTGTTCCACCCGTTCAACCGGCTGTTCCATCGCGGTGCGGAACGCTACGTGGCGGGCACACGCCGCTTGCAGGGCAAGGGCCCGGCGGCGCTGGCGGTTTACGCAGTCCTGATTGCGCTGACCGCGTTCGGTTTCACGCACGTGCCGACCGGCTTCGTGCCGACCCAGGACAAGCAGTACCTGGTGTCGTTCGCGCAGTTGCCGGATGCCGCATCGCTCGATCGCACCGAAGACGTGATCAAGCGCATGAGTGCGATCGCGCTGAAACAGCCCGGTGTCGAGAGCGCGGTCGCGTTCCCCGGCCTGTCGATCAACGGCTTCACCAATGCCTCGAACGCGGGCATCGTGTTCGTGACGCTGAAGCCGTTCGACGAGCGGCGCAGCGCGGCCTTGTCCGCGGGTGCGATCGCCGGCGCGCTGAACCAGAAGTTCGCGTCGATCCAGGACGCCTACATCGCGGTGTTCCCGCCGCCGCCGGTGATGGGCCTCGGCACGATTGGCGGTTTCCGGATGCAGATCGAGGACCGCGGCGAACTCGGCTTCGATGAACTCTACAAGCAAACCCAGAACCTGATCGCAGCGGGTCGCAAGGACCCCGCGCTTGCGGGATTGTTCTCCAGCTTCCAGGTGAACGTGCCCCAGGTCGACGTGGACGTGGACCGCGAGAAGGCCAAGGCCGAGGGCGTGGATCTGGGTGACGCGTACCAGACCATGCAGGCGTATCTCGGCTCGCTGTACGTGAACGACTTCAACCGTTTCGGGCGCACCTACCAGGTGAACCTGTCGGCCGAGCCGTCGTTCCGGCGCGACCTGCAGGACATCAGTCAGTTGAAGACCCGCAACGCTCGCGGCGACATGGTGCCGCTGGGTTCGTTCGTCACGGTCAAGCGCGGCGCCGGTCCCGACCGCGTGATGCACTACAACGGCTATCCCACCGCCGAGATCAACGGTGGTCCGGCGCTGGGCTACAGCTCGGGCCAGGCTCAGGCGGCGATCGAGAAGTTGGCGCATGACACGCTGCCGAACGGCCTCAGCTTCGAATGGACCGACCTCACGTACCAGCAGATCCTCGCCGGCAACACCGCGATCCTGGTGTTCCCGCTGTGCGTGTTGCTGGTGTTCCTGGTGCTGTCGTCGCTGTACGAAAGTTGGTCGCTGCCGCTTGCGGTGATCCTGATCGTGCCGATGGTGCTGTTGTCCGCGATCGCCGGCGTGTGGTTGTCGGGTGGCGACAACAACATCTTCACCCAGATCGGACTGATCGTATTGGTGGGCCTTGCCTGCAAGAACGCGATCCTGATTGTGGAGTTCGCACGCGAACGCCAGCTCGAAGGCATGAGCCGCCACGAGGCGGTGCTGGAGGCCGCAAGGCTGCGGTTGCGCCCGATCCTGATGACATCGATCGCGTTCATCATGGGCGTGGTGCCACTGGTTACTTCGCACGGCGCCGGCGCCGAGATGCGCCACGCGATGGGCGTAGCGGTGTTCTCCGGAATGCTCGGCGTCACCATCTTCGGCTTGATCTACACCCCGTTGTTCTACGTCGTGATTCGCGCGCTGGTCGAGCGCCGCGAAGCGCGCAAGCACGCGCAGGCGAACACACGGCCGGCGCTGGAGGGACATTGAAATGACTTCGCTGATTCGAACCACGGTGCTGGTGGCGGCACTCGCGTTGGCCGGCTGCGTCACCGTCGGACCGGACTACCACAAGCCAGCCACACCGGTGCCGCAATTGCAGGACCTGGATGCGGCGCGCGAAAACGCCGCGCATTTCCAGGCCGAGTGGTGGAAGCAATTCGGCGATCCGGTGCTGGATGCGCTGATCCAGCGCGCGGCGGCCAACAATCTCGATCTTCGCATCGCAATAGCGCGGCTCGATGAATCGCGGGCCATGCTGGGTGGCGCCAAGTCGCAATACCTTCCGGATATCGAGGCCGGCATTTCGTACACACGCAGCCGCGAGCAGACGCCGGGCGTCAGCGATCAACGCAACACGGTGACGGCCTACCAGGCCGGTTTCGATGCCAGTTGGGAAATCGACCTGTTCGGCGGCGTGCGGCGTTCCGTGGAAGCTGCGCACGCCGACCTCGGTGCCAGCGAAGCCGCGTTGCAGGACGTGCAGGTAAGCCTGATCGCCGAGGTCGCGCGCAATTACTTCGGATTGCGCGGCGTGCAGCAGCGGCAGGCCATCGCCAAGCGTGACATCGCCAACCAGCAGGACACCCTGAAGCTGATCCGCGCGCGCGCCGAGGTGGGCACCGCGTCGGAGCAGGACGTGGCCAGCGCCGAAGCGCGTTTGAGTGCGGTGGAAGCGCAGTTGCCGTTGCTGGACATGCAGGCGCATGCCGATGCAAATCGGTTGGCGGTGCTGCTGGGCGAGCAGCCCGGCGCGCTCGACATCGACGTGTCGCCGAAGACGTTCCAGCCCATCGACGCAGTGTTGCCGATCGGCGCGGCTGGCGACGTACTGGCGCGGCGTCCCGACGTGCGCATCGCCGAGCGTGAATACGCGGCCGCCACCGCGCGGATCGGGGTAGCCAAGGCGGACTTCTTCCCGCACGTTTCGCTGGGCGGTTTCTTCGGATTTCTTGCCGGGCGCAGCAACGATTTCGGCAGTCCGTCCACGCGCGCATGGTCGATCATGCCCAGCATCACCTGGAAAGGCCTGAACGTAAAACGGGTGCGCAGCGAACTGCACGCCGCCGAGGCGCGCGCCGATGCCGCACAGGCGAATTACCAGCGCACGATCCTGGAAGCCATCGAAGACATCGACAATGCGGTGGTCGGCTACAACCAGCAACACGCGCGGGTCGAAAAACTGATCGCGCAGGCCCGGCAAAGCCGTCGTGCCGCCGATCTCGCGCGCACCCGTTACAAGGAAGGCGCGACCGGCTTTCTGGAATTGCTGGATGCCGAGCGCGTGCAACTGGCCGCGGAAGACGCGCTTGCGCAGGGCCAAGCCGCGATCGATATCCGTGCGGTTTCACTCTACAAGGCGCTGGGTGGTGGCTGGCAGGCTTGCGGTGACGCGACGTGTTCGGCGGTCGCGCGTGCGCATTGAACCTGCGTGTGTGGCGCAAGATTCCGTTCGGCGCGCGCCTTCATGACTGCGGGACAGCATCCCATCAACTCGAAAGGTAAAACCATGGACATCCTGAAAATCGCCGCGTTTTCCGACGGCAACACGGGCGGCAACCCGGCCGGCGTCGTATTGGGGGACCGACTTCCCGATGTCGACGCGATGCAGCGGATCGCCGCCGAAGTCGGATTCTCCGAAACCGCGTTTGCAGCCCCGGCCGGCACGGGCTGGCGGGTACGCTATTTCTCGCCTGAATCGGAAGTGCCCTTCTGCGGTCATGCCACGATTGCGCTGGGCGCAGCGCTTGCGATGAAGCACGGCGACGGTGTTTTCGCGCTCACCCTCAACGAGGCCAACATCACGGTCGAAGCGCGCACCGGTGATGGCCTGGTGACCGCCGCGCTGCAGTCTCCACCTACCCGCAGCATACCGGCCCCCGCGCAGCTGGTTTCCGACGCACTCGAACTGTTCGGCTACACGCCGGAGGATCTGGATGAACGCATTCCACCCGCGATCGTCCATGGCGGCGCCCGTCATCTCGCGCTGGTTTTGAAATCCCGGCAGACCCTGGCCGCGATGACCTATGAACTCGATGCTGGCCGCAACCTGATGAATCAAGCCGGCCTCGTCACGATCCTGCTGGCCTGGGCCGAAACACCGCAACGGTTCCACACGCGCAATCCGTTCGCATCCGGAGGCATCCATGAAGACCCGGCTACGGGTGCCGGGACGGCCGCATTTGCCGGTTACCTGCGCGACCTTGCATGGCCGCACGGGGGCGTCATCGATGTTTTGCAGGGCGAGGACATGGGGGTGTGCTCGTGCTTGCGGGCCGAAATTCCGCCCGCGCCCGGGAGTTCGATTCGCGTCTCGGGCACCGCGCGCATCATGCGTGCGGCCGGCAAACCATGACGAACCGTGCGCACATCAGCCGGCTTTCAATCGTCCAGCAATCCCCCGATCCTTGCATGGAAAACAATCATGAACGCTTCCCCGCTCGCTCCCGCAACCGATTTCATCGCCATCGTCGATGCCTTGTATCGCTTCGGCGCCGGACAGGATTTGCGTGATCGGGCATTGTTCGAGTCGGCATTTTCGCTCGACGCGGTGCTCGATTTCACCCAGCCAGCGCGCCTGCTCGGCGTCGACATCGCGCCGTTCGTGGGACGCGGCGCTATCGCCGAATCCGTGTTTGCCGCCATCGACGATCTGGACACGACGCACACCGTCACCAATCCGCGCGTCACGGCATTCGATGGCGCGCACGCCGGATTGTACGCATTGGTGGAAGCGCAACATTTGCCGCGCGAAGACCATTCGCGACATCTGTTGCTCAAGCACATCTACATGCTGAAATTGTCCCGGCAGGATGACGCGTGGACGGTCGACCACATGCGCATCGACATGGTGTGGTTCACCGGCGATCCGGCGGTGCTTTTCACCGGGTGAGCGTGTCGAGTTGGCGTGATCGACGGGCTACAGGTCGCCCAAAATCGCTTGCAGCGCGGCAATCGCGACAACGCCCGCGGTTTCTGTGCGCAGGATGCGCGGTCCCAGCGCCAATTCCCGGAAGTCGTGCGCGCGCATGGCCGCCACGTCACTTTCGCCGAAGCCGCCTTCCGGTCCCACTGCCAGAGCCAATGCTGCCGGTGGCATTGTCGACAGGTCGCGCACGCGGGTAGCGCTGCCGGGGTGCAGCATCCAGCGCGAACCCGCTTCCATCGCATCGGTTGTCTTCAGCCACGTCGAAAGTTCGACGGGCGGTTCGATGACGGGGAGCACGTTGCGCCCGCATTGTTCGCAAGCGGCAATCGCGATCGCCCGCCAGTGTTCGAGACGTTTTTCGCCACGCGCCGCGTCCAGCTTCACCTCGCTGCGTTCGGTCGTGGCCGGCACGATGCGGGCGATCCCCAGCTCGGTGGCCTTCTGGACGATCCAGTCCATTTTCTCGCCGCGCGCGAGCGCCTGGATCAGGGTGACCTGCAGCGGTGATTCGCGAACGGGTGATTCTCGCAATGTCACTTCCGCGCGCAGCTCGCGGGCGCCGGCGGACACCAGCCGCGCCGGGTATTCGTGACCGTCGCCATTGAACAGCACCACCGCATCACCGGATTTCAGACGCAACACGCGAAGCGCATGCGCGGCGGCCTTGGCGGGCAGCGCCACGGCCACGCCTGGTTCCAGCGGCGTGTCGGCGAACAGGCGAATCGAGCGCATCGGAGGGAATCTTCGTCGGCAGCGAGGGTCGAAAGTATGAACGAACCCGGTCCTTGGTACTGCGACGATTGCCTTCGTAGATCGGCAGGCGCACAATGGGTTCGGGATACCCTTCGAAGGAGTCCTGACCATGAACAAACTGTTTTTTGCGGGCGCCGTTGCACTGGCCGGCACGGCTGCATTCGCGATGCCTGCCTTTGCCCAGACTGTTGACAACACCCGGGCGGACACCACCACCACTGCGCAAGCCGCGGCCAATTCGCGGGCCAACCAGAAACGTTCGGTGCCGCCGGTGGATTCGCGCCAGTGCATTCGTGACACCGGCAGCCACATTCCGCCGCCCAAGGGCCAATGCCTGCCGGTGGCTGGCAACAGCTACAGCCAGCAGGACCTCCAGCGCACCGGCGCAACCAACATCGGTCAGGCGTTGCAGATGCTGGATCCTTCGGTGACCGTGCGCGGGCATTGATTTGCGTTCATCCATGAACGCTGTTCCGTTGGGATCATCGGCGGTCATGGGCGTTCGCGGTCAATGGATTCCAGAACGACCGTCCATGGTCTGACTTTCCACAACAGCCGCTTCGCGCGTTGGCATGAAGGAGCGTTAGAAGTTTTCTCAGGTACTCGTGGCATCCAGGGATTCGATCGCGACATCGACCAACGTGTCGATGCCGTTTTCGTCGATGCAATACGGCGGCAGGAAATACACGGTGTCGCCCAGCGGGCGCAGCAATACGCCGCGCGAGAGCGCGTGCCGGTAGAAGCGCAGACCATGGCGTTGCGCGCTCGGGTACGGCGAACGCGAGTCCTTGCGTTCGACCAGATCGAACGCCGCGATCCAGCCGGTCTGTCGGAGGTTGGCGACGTGCGGGTGATCGCGCAGCACTTCCAGTCGCCGCGCGAGGTGTGAAGCCAGCTCACGATTGCGTTCCAGAACCGGCTCGTCGCGAAAAATCGAAAGGGATGCCAGCGCCGCCGCGCACGCGATCGGGTTGCCGCTGAAGGTGTGTGAGTGCAGGAACGCGTTGTTGGCCGCGTAGTCGCCGAGAAACGCCTCGTAAACCCGGTCGGTGGTGAGCACTGCCGACAGCGGCAGCGCACCGCCGGTAAGGCCCTTCGACAGGCACAGGAAATCGGGTGCGATCGAGGCTTGCTCGCAGGCGAACATCGTGCCGGTGCGACCGAACCCGACCGCGATTTCATCCGCGATCAGGTGTACGTCGAATTCGTCGCAGAGTGCGCGCAGACCGGCAAGGTAAGAAGGTGCGTGCATGCGCATGCCGCCCGAGCACTGCACCAACGGTTCGATGATCACCGCGGAGGTTGCGTGCGCGTGGCGCTCCAGCAACGCACGCATGTCGGCCAGTCGTCGGCGCGCGACATCATCGGCGCTCTCGCCGGGCTCCGCATCCAACCAGTCGGGCGACGGTGCGACGATGGGGTCGAACAGCAGCGGCCCGTACACCGCGCGGTACAGCGGAAGATCGCTTACCGCCAGTGCGCCCAGGGTTTCGCCGTGATAAGCGTTGGCCAGCGCGATGAAGCGCGTGCGTTGCGGCTTGCCCGTGTTGCGCCAGTAATGGAAACTCATCTTCAGCGCGATTTCGACCGCGCTGGCGCCGTCGCTTGCGTAGGAGACCCGACTCAGGCCCGGCGGCGCGATGCGCACCAGTTGTTCGGCCAGTTGCAGGGCGGGTTCGTGGGTGAAGCCGGCCAGCATCACGTGATTGAGTCGCGCCGCCTGCTTGCCGATCGCTGCGGCGATGCGCGGATTCGCGTGTCCGAACAGATTGCTCCACCATGAGCTGATGCCGTCGAGGTAACGGTTGCCGTCGGCGTCGATCAGCCAGGCGCCGTCGCCGCCAACGATGGGGATCAGCGGCAGTTGCGAGGCGTGCTCGCGCATCTGGGTGCAGGGGTGCCACACGTGCGCGAGGTCGCGCGCGGCGAGGTCGGCGTTGCGGGAAGGGGCTTGGGTCATCCCGCCATGATCGCCGCCAAGGCGAACGGGCTCAAGCGCGGGTAAGCTCGCAACCATGGCCATCACCCCCGACGCCGCATTCCTCGACCACGCCCTTGCCGTCGCGCTTGCGGCCGCGCGCCAGGCCGGCCGGCGCATCATGGACCATTTCGGGCAGGGCGTAGCGGTAGAGATCAAGCCCGACGCCACGCCCGTCACCATCGCCGACCGCGAAGCCGAGGACATGATCCGCGACACGTTGCGACAGGTCTTTCCGGCCCACGCAATCCTGGGCGAGGAACACGGGCGCGAGGGCGAGGGGGAATTCCTGTGGCTGGTCGATCCGCTGGATGGCACCAAGAGCTTCGTGCGCGGCACGCCGTTCTTTTCCACCCAGATCGCGCTGATGCATGCGGGTGAACTGGTGCTTGGCGTGTCGCATGCGGCGGCCTATGGCGAAACCATGTGGGCGCGCCGCGGCGGCGGTGCGTTTTTTGAAGAAGGGTCCCTGAACGGTCGGCGTGTCGGAATCACGCCTACCCGGGCATTGCGTGACGCCGCCTTGTCGCTCGGCAACATCAAGTCGCTGGCGCAGGATGCGGCCCGCTGGAATGTGCTCGGCGAACTGGTGGGCAAGGTCAACCGCGTGCGTGGCTACGGCGATTTCTGCCACTATCACCTGCTGGCGTGCGGTGGGCTGGACATCGTGATCGAATCCGACGTCAACATCCTGGACGTCGCCGCGCTGGCCGTCATCGTCCGCGAGGCCGGCGGCGTGTTCACCGATCTGGAAGGCGACGAGCTTGCGCTCGGCACCCGCAGCGTGCTGGCGGCGACACCGGCGTTGCACGCGGAAATCCTGGCAAGATTTCGACAACAGGCCGGTGCGGCTGCACGGTCCATGGCTGCCGCCGCAGATACTTGACAAAGCCGTGAACCCTGTCACGGTTGGACCCGTTCCCGTATCGAGGTTATCGGATTTCCACCGCGAAGAAGGAGAGCCAGCATGTCCGTCACCAAGGTCATCGAGTTGAGCGCCTCGTCGTCGAAGGGGATCGAGGACGCCGTGCGCCACGGTCTGGAAAAGGCCGCCAAAACCGTGAAGAACATCAAGGGTGCGTGGGTCAACGACATCAAGGTCGCAACAGACAGCAGTGGCGCCGTGCGAGAATGGCGCGTCAACATGCGCATCAATTTTGAAGTGGATTGAACGCGCGTGACAAGGCATTCAGGCCGCGGGTGGAGGTTGGCCGCTCGCGGTGTGAGGGGGGTATTCGATTGACGGGGAGTCGAAGCAAACAATGAGTGCTGCAACGTGGACGATCGGTTGTGTCGAGGATGATCCGGACCAGACCGCGCTGTTGCGCCTGTGGCTGGAACATGCGGGTTACGGTTGCGCGGTTTTTCGTACCGCCAATGATTTCCGTCGCCGGCTGGGCAACGAGGCCGTGGATCTGGTGCTGCTCGATCGCAGCCTGCCCGATTCCACCGGGCTGGAAGTCCTTTCGTGGATCAGGGAGTCGCCCAATGCGAGCCTGCCGGTCATCTTCCTGACCGCGAGCGGTGAGGAATCCGCGATCATCGAAGGCTTGGCCGCCGGTGCCGACGACTACGTGGTGAAACCGCCCAAGCAGGGTGAATTGCTCGCGCGCGTAGCCGCGGTGCTGCGACGCCGCGGCGGCGAACACGATGGCAACGAGGTATTGGAACTGCCGCCCTACCGCATCGATCCGCAGCGCCGCCAGATCAGCATCAATGGCGAACCGGTGGAACTCACCCAGCGCGAATACGAACTGGCCTGCTACCTGTTCCGGCGCCAGGGTCGCATCGTCAGCCGCGACGCGCTGCTCGAGAATGTCTGGAACCTCGCCGGCGACGTCAGCACGCGCACCGTCGATACCCACATCAGTCGTCTGCGCAAGAAGCTTGGCCTGTCGGGTGAAAACGGCTGGCGCCTGACGGCCGTCTACCAACACGGCTATCGCATCGAGCAGGGGTGAACCGGGGCTTTCGCGAGATGCCGGGGGCATCTCGCGCCGGTGACGAGGCGCGCAGGAGCGCGCCCGAACGCCGGAGGCGGCCCGCAGGCGGAGCGAAGCGAACGCGCCCGAAGGGCGAGCGCCATGGATGGTGCGAGTAGCGCCCGCACGAGGAGGCGCGGCCGGCGATAGCTGCATGGACGCATGCTTGCGGCGAATTGCAGGCGTGTAAACTTTGCAGTTGCCATCCATCCGGTGAACTGCCTTGTCGCTCGATCCGACGATTCTTGAAGTGTTTCGGCGGCTGCACACGCGGGCGCGCGCCAGCGATGATCCCGAACCCAACGCGATGACCGTGGCGACCGCGGGCGCGGACGGCCGCGTGCATGCGCGCATGGTGTTGCTGAAGACCGCCGACGAACACGGCTTCACGTTCTTCACCCGCTACGACAGCGACAAGGGCGCGCAACTGGAAGCGAACCCGCGCATCGCCTTGTGTCTTTTGTGGAAGCGACTGCAGCCCGCCGCGCAGGTGCGCGTCGAGGGCCGTGCGGAGAAATTGCCGGCCGCCGAATCGGACGCATATTTCGCGACCCGCGAGCGGCTGAGCCAACTCGGCGCGTGGGCGTCCCTGCAATCGCGGACGTTGCCCGAACGCGTGACGCTTGAGCATCGCGTGGATGAGTTCGAGCGCCGCTTCGCGGGCCGGGACGTGCCGCGCCCGACCGAGTGGGGCGGCTATCGGGTGGTCCCGGATCTGGTCGAATTCTGGTTCGCCGGCGAACATCGCTGGAACGAGCGCGAGCGTTGGGAAATCATCGACGGTACATGGCGCAAGCGGCTGCTGTATCCGTGAGCGGAGGGCGAGCCGGTATGGTCGCGAGATGCCGAGCGCATTTCGCGACAGCGAGCGCCGCGCCAGGGAAGGCGTGGCTGGCGCCAGGCACCAGGGACGGTTTGCACGGGATCCTGTGGAAATCTGTATGTCGTACGGGCCACGCCGCATAGTCTGTCTCACCGAAGAACCGACGGAAGTCTTGTACGCGCTCGGCGAACAGGACCGCATCGTCGGCATTTCCGGGTTCACGGTGCGGCCGCCGCGCGCGCGCAAAGAGAAGCCCAAGGTCTCGGCCTTCACCAGCGCCAAGATCGAGCGCATCCTCGATCTCAAGCCCGACATGGCGATCGGGTTTTCCGATATCCAGGCCGACATCGCGCGAGAGTTGATCAAGGCCGGCGTCGAGGTGTGGATCAGCAACCACCGTTCCGTGGCCGGGATCCTCGCCTATGTCCGTCGACTTGGCGCGCTGGTGGGGGCGGCGGAGAAGGTCGAAGTGTACGCGCGTGAACTCGAGGCGCACGTCGAGCGCGTGCGCGCATCGGGCGCAGCGCTTCCGAGGCATCCGCGCGTGTACTTCGAGGAGTGGGACGATCCGCCGATCACCGGCATCCGTTGGGTGGCGGAACTGATCCGCCTCGCCGGTGGCGAAGACGTGTTTCCCGAACGCGCGGAGCAGTCGCTGGCGAAACACCGCATCCTTGCCGATCCCGCGGAAGTGGTTTCGCGCCAGCCGGACATCATGCTCGCCTCGTGGTGCGGCAAGAAGTTCCAGCCCGCCAGCGTCGCCGCACGGCCGGGCTGGGACGCGATTCCGGCCGTGCGCAACGGCGAACTCCACGAAATCAAGTCACCGATCATCCTGCAACCCGGCCCCGCCGCACTCACCGATGGCCTCGACGCGTTGCACGCCGTGATCGCACGTTGGGCGCTCGGCGGGCACTGACGGCAGCGGAAACGGTCACCGCATTGGCAGGTTGGCTGGCCCCGATGGATCTGGCGTCAGCCAAACCTACGCATCGAGGCGCAGACGATGACGGCGTTGGTAGGTTGGGCTGAACGCAGTGAAGCCCAACGTGGTCGCAAGCATTCGTTGGGCTTCCGCCGATGAAACCGGCGTCAGCCAACCTACATACTCGCATCAACCGAGAGAGCCCACCCGGCGCATGGGCTGCGGCATCAAATCGTGTGCCCGACGTTCATCAGCCACGCCACCACCACCGTCTGGATCAGCAGGATCACCAGGATCGCCAGCACCGGCGACAGATCGAACCCGCCGATCAGCGGCAGGATGCGGCGAAAGGGTTTGAGGATCGGATCGACGATCTTGCCGAGCAACGGCACCACCGGATTGCGTGCATCGACGTTGACGTAGGAGAGCAACGCCCACGCAAAAATCATGATCAGGTAAGTGAACATGAAAAAGTTGAGCAGGTCGGCGATGCCCAACACCAACGCGCCCACGCCACTGGTCCAGAAGTCCGCCGCCACGAAGATCAGCAGGACATTCTTGATGACTTCCAGCGTCCATGCGATCAGCAGCGCGGCGAGGTTGATGTGCCGCCAGGTCGGGATCACGCGGCGCAGCGGCGTGAGCACCGGGTTGGTGGCGCGGTAAAGAAACTGGCAGATCGGGTTGTAGAAATCCGCCCGTACCGCTTCCGCCAGCAGGCGGAACACGAACAGCGCAACCGCGCAGCCGAACGCGAACTGGATCAAAAGGGCAGCTGCATTGGCGAGGTACATCATGCGCCGGTATCCAGTTCCGCGGACATCTCCGCACCGCGCTGGCTCGCGGCCGCCAGTGCCTGCGCGACGAGTGCGCGAAAGCCGCCGTGCTCGAACACATCCAGCGCGGCAGCGGTGGTGCCATGCGGCGAGGTGACGCGCTGGCGAAGGACCGCCGCGGTTTCGTTGCCATCCGCCAGCATGTGACCGGCGCCGAGGCAGGTTTGCGCGGCCAATGCGCGCGCGGTGTCGCGCGGCAGCCCGAGCTGCACCGCGGCATCTTCCATGGCTTCGACCAGCAGGAAGAAATACGCGGGTCCGGAACCGGACACCGCCGTCACAGTGTCCATCTGGACTTCGTCCTCGATCCAGCGCACGATGCCGGCGGCCCCGAGCAGGCGTTCCGCCCATGCGTGCTGGTCGGCATCCACGTTGCGATTGGCGCACAGACCGCTCGCGCCCGCGCCGACCAGCGCCGGCGTATTGGGCATGCAGCGCACGATCGCGTGTTGTCCGCCCAGCAGGCGCTCGATCTGCGCGATGCGGATGCCGGCGGCAATGGAAATGATCAGCGGATTCGACGCGCGCAACGATGCGGCGAGTCCGGCGCAGACTTCGTGCATCACCTGCGGTTTCACCGCCAGCACCACGCAATCCGCGCCCGCGGCGGCTTCGGCATTGTCGGTGAATACCGGAACATCGAATTCGCGTGCCAGCGCTTCGCGTGTTTCGGCGCGCGGTTCGGCGACGCGGATCGACGCGGGCGGCACGCCGCGCGCGCGTTGCGCACCGATCAGGCTGCGCGCCATGTTGCCGCCGCCGATGAAGGCGATGGTTCGGAACTCGTGACTCGTGGTTTCGGAAGATTCAGGCATCAGTCGCACATCCAGCGGCATTTCGCGAACGCCCGATTGTAACGGCCGCTGCGGGCGCGCCGCTCGTGCATCCGCGAGCGTCAAAATGACCCGGATTCCGGATTTTTCCCGCGTTCCGCTCACGCTTGTTGCGTGGCCGCCTTGTGCTTGAGCTTGCGCTGCGCCTTGCGCTCGCGCCGCCGGCGCGCCCAGGTGCCGAACACCAGATAGATCGCTGGCGTCGAAAGCAGCGTCAGGCTCTGCGAGAAGATCAGGCCGCCCATCATCGCGATGCCGAGCGGGCGCCGCAGGTCCGCGCCGGTACCGATGCCTACCACCAGCGGCACCGAGGCCAGGATCGCGACCATCGTCGTCATCATGATGGGCCGAAAGCGCACGAGGCACGCCTCGCGCACGGCGTCCAGCGGCGTGCGGCCCTCGCGCTCGGCCACCACCGCGAAGTCGATCATCATGATCGCGTTTTTCTTGACCAGGCCGATCAGCAGGATCAACGCCATCATCGCCACGATCGACATCGGCGTGTTGGTCACGATCAGCGCCAGCAACGCACCCACGCCCGCGGCGGGCAGGGTGGAGAGGATGGTGATGGGGTGCACCAGGTTTTCGTACAGGATGCCGAGCACGAGATACACCGCGACGATCGCGCCGAGCAGCAGCAGCGGCATCGCCTGTTGTTGTTCCTCGAAGCGCCGGAAGAAGTCGCCGAAACCCAGCGTGATGTCGCCCGGCATGCGCATGTCGGAAATCGTCTTGCGAATCTGCTGCGTCGCCTCGCCCAGGTTGCTGCCGGGCGCAAGGTTGAAGCTGAGCGACATGCTGGTCATCTGGTTGAGGTGCATGATTTGGGCGGGCGCGACACCGGCCTCCTGGTGCGCGATCGCACTGATGGGAATCATCTGGCCGCTGGTCGAGCGCACCCGAAGCGTGTTCAGTGCCGCGGGCGAGGCGGTCTGCTCCGGCAGTGCCGTCAGCACGACCTGGTAATTGTTGGTGTCCGAATAGATCGTCGAAATCGGGCGCTGGCCGAATGCGTTGTACAGTGCGTCGTCCACCGCCGCCATCGATATGCCGAGGCGCGCGGCCTTGGCGCGATCGACCACCATGTTTTGCAGCAGCGTGCCCTCGTCGAGATCGGTGCCGACGTCACGGAACATCGGGTTCTTCTGCAATTGCACCTGCAGCTTCGGCAGCCACTCTTCAAGTTCCGTTGCGCTGTTGCTCTGCAGGTTCACGCTGTACTGCGCGCCCTGGCTGGTACCGCCGCCACCGCTCGGCAAATCCTCGTGGGGCCGGAAACGCACGTCGAGATCCGGATATTGCGCGGCCTTGGCCGAAAGTCGCGCCACCACCTGCTGGGTGGAATCGCGCCGGCCTTCGTCGCGGGGCTTCAACTGGATGCTGAACCATCCGCTGGCGCCGCGTCGTCCGGTACCGATCGACGCACCGACATATTCGACCGAGGGATCCGACTGGATCATTTGCATCAGCATCTTGGTGCGCGCCTCGACGTCGGTGAACGACATCGTGGTGCTGCCGCTGGCACGTCCCCAGATCAGGCCGCTGTCCTGCGGCGGAAAGTTGGTGGCCGATACTTTGGTGAACAGGAAGATGGTGAGCCCCAGCAGCAGCAACGGCGACCAGGCCATCAGCCGCGGATGCCTGTGCAGCGTCCAGTCCAGGGTCACGGTGTAGGCCCGCAACATGCCCGCGTGGAAGCGGTCGAGGATGCGCGAAAGCAGGGATGGTCCGTGTTCCGTTTCCGCATGGTGGCTCAGGAAACGGCCGCACAGCGCCGGCGTCAACGTGAGCGACACCAGCATCGACACGAAGATCGCCGCGACCAGCGTGACCGTGAATTCGCGAAAGAACACGCCGATCATCCCGGGCGCGAACAGGATCGGGCTGAATACGGCAATCAGCGAGGCGGTGATCGCGACGATGGTGAAGCCGATTTCGCGGGCGCCTTCCAGCGCCGCCTGCAGCCGCGACTTGCCTTCGTCGAGGTGTCGGATGATGTTCTCGATCACCACGATCGCGTCATCCACCACGAACGTCAGCGCGATCACCAGCGCCAGCAGCGACAGGTTGTCCAGCGTGTAGTCCATGGCGAACATCACGATGAAGGCGCCGCACAATGAAAGCGGCACCGCCGCCGACGCGATCAGCGTGGGCGCCAGCCGGCGCAGGAACACCGACATCGTCAGGATCACCATGGCAAGGCTGATCAGAAGCGTGATCTGCACGTCGTTGATCGAATCGCGGATGGTGGGCGTGCTGTCGTAATAGGGCGTGAGCCGGGTGCCGGGGGGCAGCACCGCGGCCAGCCGCGCCAGCTCGTCCTTGACGCTGTCCACCGTCTTCAGCACGTTGGCGTCCGGGCGCTTGTAGATCTGCAGCATGATCGCCGGCTTGCCGTTGAAGTAGGCCGCCTGGAACTGGTCCTGCGCGCCCTGGTAGACGTTCGCGACATCGCGAAGATAAACCGGCGCGCCATCGTGGCTGGCGATCACGAGATCCGCGAACTCCTCGGCCGCATGCAACTGGTCATTGGCGATGATCGCGGTCGAAATCTCGCCGTTGCTGAGGAAGCCCTGCGGCGAGGTCACGTTGGCCGCGGTGATCGCATTGCGGATGTCATTGGTCGAAAGACCCAATGCATCCAGCTTGTGCAGGTCCACGTCCACCCGCACGCCCGGCTGAGAACTGCCCGACACGTCCACCGAGGAAACGCCCGGCAACTGGCTGAGGGGTGGCTGCAGCAGCGTGTTGGCGGCGTCGAACAACTCCGACATCGGCTGGGTATTCGAGGTCAATGCCAGCGAGATCACCGGGTCATCGTTGGGGTTGGCCTTGTGCCACTGCGGCATCTGCAGCCCGCTCGGCAAATCGGGCACCGCGGCATTGATCGCGGCATCCACCTGCTGTGCGGCATGGTTGACGTCCACCCCGGAATCGAAGAACAGGATCACCACCGCGTTGCCATCGGAGCTGCGTGAATTCATCATCTCGATGCCCGGAATCTGACCGAGATGGCGTTCCAGCGGTGCCGCCACGGTGGAGGCCATGGTGGTGGCGCTGGCTCCCGACTGGCCGGCGGACACCCAGATCACCGGAATCGTGAACTGCGGCAGCGCGCTGATGCCGAGCAGCGTGTAGCACAGCACACCGATCGCGAGCACGCCGGCCGCCAGCAACGAGGTGCCGATGGGGCGTTTGACGAAGGGCGCGGAGATGTTCATGGCATTTTGCTCCGCTCTCCCTCCGGGAGAGGGGAGGGGGGTGAGGGTACGCGTCTCGCCCAACGGTTGGTCCAGCGCGATTCCGACCCCTCGCCCGCCCCTTCGGATTCGCGCTGCACGCGCGGTTGCTTCGCTCCGCCTCTCCTGGAGGGGAAGGGGAAAAGCAGGGCAACCTCAGGCGAGAAGGGGATCATCGAAAATGGCTCACTTCGCGCTCTCGGAAGCCAGCTCGACAGACTGGCGTCTCGTGCGCACCCGCACCCAGTCGCTGAAGCGTTCCATGTACAGATAGATCACCGGGGTGGTGTACAGCGTCACCAGTTGCGACAGCAGCAGCCCGCCTACGATCGCCACCCCCAGCGGACGCCGAAGTTCCGCGCCGATGCCGTTGCCGAGCGCCAGTGGCAGCGCGCCGAACAGCGCCGCGAAGGTGGTCATCATGATCGGACGGAAACGCAGCAGGCAGGCACGGCGGATCGCGTCGTGCGAATTCATGCCGCGACGCTGCGCGGTGATCGCGAAGTCGATCATCATGATCGCGTTCTTCTTCACGATGCCGATCAGCAGCACGATGCCGACGATGCCGTCCACCGAAAGCGGCATCCCGAAGATCATCAGCGCCAGCAACGCGCCAACGCCCGCCGGCGGCAGCGTCGACAGGATCGTGAAGGGGTGGATGTAACTTTCGTACAGCACGCCCAGCACGATGTAGATCACCACGATCGCGGCCAGCAGCAGCAGCACCTCGCTCCCGAGCGACGATGAAAATTCCGCGGCCTTGCCGATGAAACCGGCGCGCACCTGCGGCGGCAGGTTCAGCGACGTCGTGGCGCTGTTGATCGCATCCACCGCCTGCGACAGCGAGTAACCCGGTGCGACGTTGAACGAAATGATCACCGCGGGCAACTGGTTCTGGTGCGCGATCACCAGCGGTGCATCGGTGACCGTCGCGGTGGCCAGCGTGGAAAGCGGCACGGTGTTGCCGCCGCCGAGCAGGATGCCGGTGTTGGATTGGCCGATGCCGGTCGCGGTGGAAGAGTTGGATGACTTCAGCATGCCGAGGCTGGTGGCGTTGCTGCCGGTCAACGCGCCGCTGGCGCCGTTCGAGCGCACCCGCAGCATGTTCATGAGATCGGAGCGGTTGCGAAATTGCGGCGCCACTTCCAGCACCACGCGGTATTGGTTCTGCTGGGTGAAGATCGTCGAGATCTGGCGCTGCCCGTAGGCGTCGTACAAGGTGTCGTCGATGGTCTGCACCGGCACGCCGAGACGACTGGCGACGGTGCGGTCGATGTCCAGCTTCAGCGCGCGCCCGTTCATCGCAAGGTTGTCGGACACGTCGGCCAGTTCCGGCAACTGCTTGACGGCCTGTACCACGCGCTGCGCATGTTTGGCGAGATCCTGGGCGTCGATTTCCGACAGCGCGTACTGGTATTCGGTGGGCGCCACGGTGGTGTCGAGGGTGATGTCCTGCACCGGTTTCAGGAACAGTGCCACGCCCGGCAAGTGGGCCACGTCGCGTTGCAGGTTGGCGACCACGTCATCCAGTCCGCCGCGCTCGCCACGCGGCTTCAGCACGATGCTGACCTGGCCCTGGTTGAGCGTGGGATTGACCGCGCCGGCACCCACGAAGGATGCGACGCCCGCGACCGCGGGATCGCGCCTGAGCGCCGCAGTCACGGCTTCGATGTGTTTCTCCATCGCGGGAAACGCGACGTCGCTGTCGGCCTGCACCACGCCGGTGATCAGGCCGGTGTCCTGCTCCGGCAGCAGGTCCTTGGGAATCATCACGTACAGCAACACAGTCACCGCGACCGATGCGGCCGCGATCAGGATGGTGGTGCGACGGTGCACCAGTACCCAGTCCAGCGACCACTCGTACCAGCCGATCATTTTCGCGTAGAAGCCGCGGCGGTTTTCCATCGCCTGCTCGTCGCCGGTCGGCAGCGAGCCGGGCTTCAGCAGGTACGCGCACATCATCGGCGTCAGCGTCAGCGACACGCCCATCGAGATCGCGACCGCGATGGTCAGCACCCACGCGAACTCGTGGAACAGGCGCCCGGTGACACCCGGCATCAGCAGCAGCGGCAGGAACACCGCGATCAGCGAAACGGTCAGCGACAACACCGTGAAACCGATTTCGCGCGAACCGATTTCCGCGGCCTCGCGACCGCTCTTGCCCTGTTCGAGGTAGCGGACGATGTTCTCGATCATCACGATCGCGTCGTCCACCACGAAACCGGTGGCCACCGTCAACGCCATCAGCGACAGGTTGTCCAGCGAGAATCCCGCAGCCGCCATCACCGCGAACGTGCCCATCAGCGACAGCGGCACCGCGACCGCCGGAATCAGCGTGGCCCACAGCCGGCGCAGGAACACGAAGATCACCGCGACCACCAGCGCCACCGCAATCAGCAGGGTTATCTCGACGTCGCGCACCGAAGCGCGGATCGTGACGGTGCGGTCGGCGAACACCGACAGCTGGACGCCGGCCGGCAGCACCGCGCGCAGCGACGGCAGCGTCTGCTCGATCTGATCGACCGTGTTGATGATGTTGGCGCCGGGCTGGCGGCGGATGTCCAGCAGCACCGCCGGTTCGCCGTTGGCCCAAGCCGCCAGCTGGTCGTTCTCGACGCCCTCGATCACGGTGGCGACATCCGACAGCTTCACCGGCGCACCGTTCTTGTACGCGATGATCGTCCTGGCGTAATCGGACGCGCTCTGCAACTGATCGTTGGTGCCGATCTCGTAGGTCTGCACCGCGCCGTTCAAGGAACCCTTGGCGGCGTTGACGTTGGCCTGCGTCAGCGCCGAACGCACGTCTTCCATGGTCAGCCCGAGGTTGGCGAGCTTGCCGGGGTCGACCTGCACGCGGATCGCCGGGCGCACGTTGCCCGCGATCGAGACCAGTCCGACGCCGGGCACCTGCGCCAGTCGCTGCGCCAGGATCGAATCGGCGTAGTTGTTGACGTCGCGCAGCGGCAGGCTTTTCGAAGTCAGCGCCAATGTCAGGATCGGTGCGTCGGCCGGATTCACCCGCTTGTAGATCGGCGGATAGGGCAGGCTGCCGGGCAGGCGTGCGGTGCGCAGCGCCGACTGCACGTCCTGCGCGGCGACATCCAGGTCGGTGTTCATCGCGAACTGCAAGGTGATGGTCGACAGGCCGGCGGCGCTGTTCGAACTCATCATCGTCAGCCCGGAAATCTGGCCGAGCTGCTGTTCCAGCGGCGTCGTCACCAGGTTCGCGATGGTGGTGGCGCTCGCGCCGGGGTACTGCGTGGTCACGATGAGGCTCGGCGCCTCGATCTCCGGCAACGCCGAAACCGGCAATGCCTGGTAACCGATGACGCCGAGCAGCAGCACCGCCGCCATCAACAGCGATGTTGCGATCGGCCTGCGGATGAAGATGCTGGAGAAGCTCATGGTTCCGGCGTTCCGGCGAGCATCGTCAACGGCGTCCGCGCCCGCTGCTCGACATCGCGGCCTTGATCTGCGCGGTGGTCGGCGGCGCCGGCACTTCGCCCGGTTTCATTGGCGTGACCCTGGTGCCCTGCTTCAGGCGGAACTGCCCCGCGGTGACCACCATGTCCCCGGCCTTCAGGCCGTTGGTCACGATCAGTCCGCTGTCGCCGGCTTCACCCCCGGTAACCACCGCTTGCATCGCGACGTACTTCGCGGGCTTGTTGTCGGCGGCGCCATGGTGTTCGCCGCGCGCGCCGGACTTGGCCTTTTTGTCGGCGCCCGCCTTGGCATTCGCCTCGTTCTTTTCCGCACCCGGCGGCGGCTTGTCGGTGATCAGCCACACGTAATCGCCGTTCGGACCGCGCTGTACGGCCGCAGTCGGCACCACCAGCGCACCGGCGTTGGTGCTGACCTTCAACCGGGTGTTCGCGTACTGACCGGGGAAAAGCTGGTTGTTGGCGTTCGGGAACTCGGCCTTCAACTGGAACGTGCTGGTGTTCGGATCGATCTGGTTGCCGATCGCGATCAGCGTACCGTCGCCTTCGACCACGTTGTTGTCGGCGTCGAGGATCGCCACGTTCAAGGTGCCCTGCGCCGCACGCACCTCGTCGAGGTATTTCCCGGCGAGGGTGAAGAGCACGTAGATCGGATGCATCTGCGTGACGGTGACGATGGTGGTCGAGGTGGTGATCACGTTGCCCGGATCGACCTGGCGGATGCCCGCGATGCCATCGATGGGCGAGGTGATCTTCGTGAAGCCGAGCTGGACCTTGGTATCGGCGATGCTGGCGTTGTCCGCCGCCACCGCGGCCTGCCACTGGGCGACCGTGTTCTTCTGGGTGATGCGATCGATCTCGGCGACGTAGGGCGCGTACTTCGGATTCGAGGAGCGCTCCAGATTGGCCCTGGCGGTGGCGAGCTGGGTCTGGTCCTGTGCACGCTTGGCGGTGGCCTGGTCGAGTTGCGCCTGCAAGGTGCGCGGGTCGATCTCGGCCATCACCTGGCCTTTCTTCACTTCGCCACCTTCCACGAAATCGAGTTTCAGCAACTGCCCGCTGACCTGCGGTTGCACGGTGACGGTATTGAGTGCCTGCACGGTGCCGGCGCCGGTCAGGTAGATCGGCACGTTCGCGGCGGCCACGGGAACGACCGTGACCGGCACCGCCGTATCCGCGCCGAGGTCGCCAGGACCGCGGGACTTGCCCGGCCCTGCAAAGACGCGCCACAGGATGAATGCCACGATGACGGCGCCGACCAGCGTCAGAATCCATTTGGTTCGCGACATCGAGAGTCGTCCGGGTTGCGAAGGGCGTCCGTTGGACCGTCCGCGCGGCGAGGGGTTCGCGGCGCGGAACGGTGTTCGGTCGCTCTTTAAATTAGCCGAACGAGTCCGCGACCGCCCCTGCCGAACGGCATGTCGGGCGAGGTGACATCCGTCACGCCACCGTTACCGCTCGTCGGCGACCGTGGGCACGGGGGCGTCCTCGGCAGCCGCGTGGGCGGCGTGCGCAGCGGATAGCCGCTTCATCGGCCAGATCATCACGACCGCGATCACGGTGCAGACCACCCCCGCCCAGCCGAGCTTGGTGAACAGTGCGGTGTAGATCGGCAGCGTCTGCATCGGATCGGTCACGTTCTGCGGCACCGCCGCGACGTTGGCCACCAACCCACCCAGGTATTGCGAGATGCCCACGCCCACGTAGTAGGCGCCCATCATGAAGCCGCCCATTCGCGCCGGCACGTAGCGCGCGATCATCGCGAGCCCGAGGCCGCTCACCAACAGTTCGCCCAGCGAATACAAGCCATAGCCCCAGATCAGCACCCACGACGAGGCCTTGCCCGGTTCGGTGACGAAATGCCCGGCCAGGCCGTAGACGAAGTAACCCGCGGCGACCATCGCGAAGCCCAACGCGAACTTGGACGCGATCGACAAGTCCTTGCCGCGCTTGCCGGCAGCGGTGTAGATCCATGCCAGGATCGGCGACAGGATCATGATCCAGATCGGATTCAGCGCCTGGTACTGACCCGGCAGCCAGGTGTAAAGATGCACGCCGAACAGGTTCCAGCTCCAGTCCGTGTTGCGCAGCGCGAACAGCGCCAGCGAGGTCGGCATCTGCTGGTAGAAGATGAAAAAGAAGATCGTCTGCAGGGTCAGGATCAACGCGGCCACCAATCCCGCGCGTTCGCCGCGCCGCGCGTTCGCGATGAGGTACACGAAGATCGCCAGCAGCGCGATCGCGGCCAGGATCACGAACCACCTCGCGATCACCTCGTGCTGCAGGATCAAAGCCGCGACGATCGCGAGCACCGCGCCCACGGCCAGGACCTTGAGCAGTTTGACCCAATTGAAAGGATGGGAGTCCGGGTCCGAACCGATGTGCGCAAGCGATGCGCGCATGAAGAAGTAGTTGACCAGACCCACCAGCAGGCCGATGCAGCACACGCCGAACGCGGCGTGCCAGCCGAACCCGTTCTGGTAGATGCCGTTGACGTAGTCCTTGATCCACGGCGTCAGCAGCATCGAGATGGTCGAGCCGACGTTGACCGCCATGTAGTAGATGGTGAAGGCGCTGTCGATCCGGCTGTCGTCGCCCTCGTAGATCTTGCGTACCAGATTGCCGGCGTTCGGTTTGAACAGGCCGTTGCCGACCACGATCACGCCCAGCGAGAAATACAGGAAGGTCGGATCGGCGCTCGGCAAGGTGATCAAGCCGTAGCCAATCGCGAGAATGGCTGCGCCGGTGAGCATGGTGCGGCGCGTGCCGAGGATGCCGTCGCCCACCCAGCCGCCGATCGCCGGGGCCACGTAGATCAGCGCGGCGGCGGCACTCCACACCAGGTTCGCGCGCACGTCGTCGAAACCGAGGCGCTGCACCATGTAGTAAACGATCAGCGCCTGCATGCCGTAGAAGCCGAAGCGCTCCCACAATTCGATCAGGAACACGGTGGAGAACGATCGCGTTTTCGAAACGGCAGGCACGGCGGAATTCATGTCGGAGGGATACCCCTGTAGCAGAACGATCGCCCAAGCCTACCCGAACCGAAGCTGAATGTGGCTAGGGGAGCAGGACAGGGAAACCGGGGGACGCAGGAATCGCCGCATTCAAGATTCCAGTCGTCATTCCGGGTTCCGTCGCCGATAAAGCCGACGATGGCCCCGGAATGATGATCGGTTGTTACACTCCCGATCTTCGACCCGAGAGTCCCGAACTTCGTGCGCATCTACCTCGACCTTCTTCGCGACGTGCTGGAACACGGCGCCCGCAAGGACGACCGCACCGGCACCGGCACGCTGTCGGTGTTCGGTCGGCAGATCCGGATGGATCTGGCGCAAGGTTTCCCGCTGCTGACCACCAAGAAGCTGCACGTCAAATCCATCGTGCACGAGCTGCTGTGGTTCCTGCGCGGCGACACCAACACCGCTTACCTGAAACAACACGGGGTCAGCATCTGGGACGAATGGGCGGATGAAAACGGCGAACTCGGCCCCGTCTACGGCAAGCAGTGGCGCGCGTGGCCCGCGCCCGATGGCCGCAGCATCGACCAGATCGCGCAGGTGATCGAGCAGGTCAAACGCAATCCCGATTCGCGCCGGATGATCGTGTCGGCGTGGAACGTGGGCGAGCTGGACAAGATGGCGCTGATGCCGTGCCACGCGCTGTTCCAGTTCTACGTGGCGAACGGTAAGTTGTCGTGCCAGCTCTACCAGCGCTCGGCCGACATTTTCCTCGGCGTGCCATTCAATATCGCGAGCTACGCGCTGCTCACTTGCATGATGGCGCAGGTGTGCGACCTCGCACCCGGCGATTTCGTGCACACCTTTGGCGACCTGCACCTTTATTCCAACCACCTCGAACAGGCGCGCGAGCAACTGGCGCGCACGCCCCGTGCGTTGCCGAAGCTGGTGCTGAATCCCGACGTGCGGTCGTTGTTCGACTTCGGCTTCGAAGACATCCGCATCGTCGATTACGATCCGCATCCGGCCATCAAGGCGCCTGTCGCGGTATGAGGACCAAAACCGGCAAAACCGGGGTCAGAGTGGACTTTCCACGTCGTCCCGGCAGTGCCGCTGAGAGACCAGCGTGCATGCACAAGGTGGCGCGCATACCTGTCGAAAGTCCACTCTGACCCCGGTTTTGCATGTCGGACGATTCCGAAATTTCCCTTGTCGTTGCGCTCGATCGCAACCGCGCGATCGGTCGCGCGGGTGCGATGCCATGGCACTTGCCGGATGACCTGAAGCGGTTCAAGGCGCTCACGCTGGGCAAGCCGGTATTGATGGGTCGCAAGACTGCGCTCGCGATCGGGCGACCGCTGCCGGGGCGCCTGAACCTCGTGCTGACACGCGGGGAGGTTGCGCCTTTCCCGGGCCAGACAGTGGTGCATTCGCTGGACGAAGCCATCGCGCGTGCGCGCGATTCGGACTTGTGCGTGATCGGCGGCGGCGAAGTCTACGCCTTGGCGTTGCCGCGCGCCACGCGCCTGCATCTCACGGAAATCGATACCGCTGCTTCCGATGCCGACACGTTTTTTCCGGCGTTCGATCCGGGCGAGTGGCGCGAGGTCACGCGCGTGCATCACCCGATCGACGCCAAACACCCGATCGCATTCGATTTCGTCGATTACGAGCGCCGATGATCGAGGTCGCCGCCGGCATTCTCATCGACGATCGCGGTCGCGTGTTACTGATGCAGCGCTTGCCGGGCAAGCATCTCGCCGGCTTGTGGGAGTTTCCCGGCGGCAAGCTGGAGCCCGGCGAGACGATCGAGCACGCGTTGGTCCGCGAACTCGACGAAGAACTCGACATTGAAGTACTCGCGTCCGAACCGTTGATTTCGCTGCCATGGCGTTACCCGGAAAAGACCGTTCGCCTGCACGCATTGCGTGTGACGAAGTGGCGGGGCGAACCGCGTGCACGGGAAGGCCATCCGCTGCGCTGGTCTGTTTTGCCCGAGATCGATGTCGCCACGATGCCGCCCGCCGACGCGCCGATCGTCACCGCACTCAGCCTGCCGGCGTACTACGCCATCGTTGATTCGGGGGCGTTGCTTGCGCACGGCCTCGTTTCTGGCGGCGCCATGCCCCCTCAGCCCGGCCTCGCCCTGCGGGCGTTCGCCGGCGCGCCGAATATCTTCGCGGGCGTGTTGTGGCAACTGCGAATGCCCGAAGCGACCCGCGGCGAAATCAGTCGGGTCGTGCAAGACGCGCTGGCAACCCATCCAGCGCTGCGCACATCGCTGCTGATCAATCAGGACGTCGAACTCGCGCGTGAGCTGGGCGTCGGCGCGCATCTCAAGGCAGCGCAACTGCACGAATTGCGCGAACGGCCGCTGCCCCCCGATGCGTGGGTCGGCGCGTCGTGCCACGATGCGGAGGAACTGGAACGCGCTGCAGGATTGGGCGTGGACTTCGCCACGCTGTCGCCGGTTTGCGCCACGGCATCGCATCCGGATGCAAAGCCGCTGGGATGGCAGCGTTTCGCGCAACTCGTCGCCGACGCACGGCTGCCCGTTTACGCGCTGGGTGGTGTCGGACCGAACGATCTGGAACGTGCGCGTGTCGCAGGTGCGCAAGGCGTAGCAGGTATCCGCGCGTTTCAATGAATCGGTGACGCAAGTCAGGCCGACCGGCACGAAAGCCAGATGGTCGCCATTCCGGATGTCTCCGATGATCCGGCAGGGCCCCTTGATTGTCATTCCGGACGCGCGTAGCGCGATCCGGAATCGGTCAAGGAGTTCGCCGTGAGGAGCCGCATCGGCCATCCCGCTGCCTCCACCCCTGCACTGATTGCGGGGCTGCCCGCACAAGGCGCGGGCAGCCCCGGAATGACAAGCCATGGGGATCCAGTGCACCACCGGGTTACAGCAGATGGATTGCGCTGACGCCGGATTCATTCCGGCGGAAGCCCGACAGATCGAGCGTTTCCGTTGGGCTTCGCGGATGAAGCCCGCTCAGCCTGACCCGCGACGACGAGCAAGTTCCAGATACCGCGCGTGCAACGCCGCGACCTGCGAATCCAGCGCGGATTCGCCGTCGTTCACGATCACGTCGTCGGCGATCGCAAGCCGCTGCGCGCGCGTCGACTGGGCATCCAGCACACGCTGTGCGGCATCGCGCGTGACGCCATCCCGTCGCATCAGGCGCTCAAGCTGCAGCGTCTCGGGTGCATCCACCACCAGCACGCGATCCACCCATGCGTACTCGGCCCGGTTCTCGACCAGCAGCGGGATCGCGAGCATGCAATACGGCCCGCGATCCATTCCGACGCGTCGCCTTAGCCACGCACGCACGCGCGGATGGATGATGGCCTCGAGTTTCTTGCGCGCGTCGGAATCGGCAAACACGCGTTCGCGCATCGCGCGCCTGTCCAGCGCGCCATCCGCCTGCAGGACCCCGCCGCCGAACACGGATTCGATTTCCGCCAGCGCGGGTTCATGCGGCGCCACCACCTCGCGAGCGGCGACATCCGCGTCGTACGCATGAATGCCGAAGGCCTCGAAGCATCGCGTGACTGCAGTCTTGCCCGAGGCGACGCCACCGGTCAGCGCGACCACGTAGTGACGAAGAACGGTGTCAGGCTCACTTTTCACCGATTGGCCTTGTTCGGTACGTCGCCCGAAAAGTGAGCCTGACCCCCTTTCGGGCCGACCTCTTGCGGACCGGGCAGCACGCGCTCGCACGTCTTGTCGAAGCGCGCGGTGTCGAAGTCGACGTGCCGTGTTTGTGCGACCCAGCGGGTGTGATATCGCCACTTCGGGCTGAACAGGCTCCAGCTTTCGTCGTGCGTCGGGAAGGTCACGCCAGCCATGTCGATCAGGGATTCGAAGGTGTCGGCGGACAGGGTGCGCTTGCCGGCATGGGCACGCAAGCTTTCCACGCGCAATGGAAAGTGCACTTCATACGAATCCGAATACCAGAACAGCGCGGGGATTTCGTATTCGGGCACGGTGCCGACGCCGTGGCCTTCCTTGTCACACGTGGGCGTCGGAATCAATTCGCCATGATCGGACTCGAACCACAGTCCGGTGACCGCGCCGCTTGCTTTCAATGCGTCGATCACCTCCGCCAGCACGTGATCGGTATAAAGAATGCTGTTGTCGTAGCTGTTGCGCGCGCGTTCGATCGAACTGCCTTCCCCGGGCGGA
Organism: Rhodanobacteraceae bacterium; assembly: GCA_035281745.1. Lineage (GTDB taxonomy): Bacteria > Pseudomonadota > Gammaproteobacteria > Xanthomonadales > Rhodanobacteraceae > 66-474. The sequence continues at coordinate 204,405 of DATEDI010000026.1, read as the reverse complement.
GAAAGCTGGGTCGGTTGCCAGTGCTCGAACGTCTTCGGATAGCGGTAATCGTATTTCACGTGGCTACCCATCATGTGCAGCACGATGAAAAGATCCTTGTCGGACGCATGCAGCGCATCCTTCAGTGGCCGGATCAAGTCACCGTCGTAACTCCCGGGCGCGGTCCACGACGCGTGATTCAACCAATCCACGTGTTCGGCTTCGTACGCGTACATCGACACCGGCGAATCGAACTCGCCGATCGCCTGCTGGTTGGAAATCCAGTACGTCTCGTAACCGGCTTCCTGCATCGCCCGCAGAACCGAAGCCTCGTGCCAAGGCGCATCCCACGCCATGTCGGGCTTGCGACGCGTCAGGATCATCGGAATCGCCGCGATCGATTCCGGCCACGTGCTGATGAAATGCGTGATCGGCACCAGGTTCTGCAGCTTCGACAATTCGGGGTTGGTGGCGCGTTCGTAGCCGAACAATTGCCAATTTGCGCGCCGGCTGCTTTCGCCGATCACCAGCACGTACACCTGCCGCTGCCGCAACGGAGCGCCGGTGCGGTGCGCGTGGAAGCGAAACGCCCTGAACCTCGCCGCTTCGCCGCGCATCCGGTTCCATTCATGCCGATAGGCGACGATGCGTGGAATCACCCCGAAGGGATAGCCATCTTCGATCGCGTAGCCGTAATCGCGCAGGGGTGCCGATGCCGATTCCTCTGCTGCCGAATTCGCCGAAGATTTGTGCCGGGATGTCGCCACGCCGACGCCGAGCGGAACCAGCATCGCGACGATCCCCACCCCCAGCAAGCCGAGGCGCGTGTACCCCCGCCAGCGCAAGCCGGCACGAAAGCTCGCCCATGCAGCGACCAGTGCCACGAGGGCACCCGCCAGCAGCACCAGCACGAGCGGAAGCAACGAGCGGCCGAAGTATTCCCGGGCTTCCAGCGGATTGGTCGCGACGATCGTCGCGATGATCTGTGCCGAGGTGGGGTGGTGGTACTGCGCGACGTAATAGATTTCCAGCGGCGCCAGCAACGCGAGCGGCGTCAACAGCAGGCACGCAATCCACAACCAGCGTCCCAGTGCCGCGAACCAGATCGACAACATCGCGATCGGCAACACCAGCGCCGCCACCCATACCGAGCCGCTCGGGTCGTATGCCAACCAGAGCAGATTCGGCAGCATCACCAGCGCAATCAGCAACGCGAATGCGCCCAAGGCAAGCAGTTTGCTGTTTCCTTCTCCCTTCGGGAGAAGGTGGCGCGTAGCGCCGGACGAGGGTGCGAACTTGCGGATAACCAACTCCACTGCAGCTCGATGCGGTTGCGCGCTAGCGTACCCTCACCCGCCCCTTCGGGGCACCCTCTCCCGGTGGGAGAGGGATTTTCTCATCGAACACCGGCCAGTTGCAGATATGCCGCGAAGATTTGATCGCCGGCCACCAGCCAGATCCACATCGCGATCGCGAGGAACGGGCCGAACGCGAACGGCACCGAGCGATCCTGGCCGCGCGTGCGCAGCATGACGGTGCCGACGATCGCCCCCGACAGTGCGGCGATGATGATCACGGGCAGCAGCGCGGCATAGCCCATCCACGCGCCAACCGCGGCGAACAACTTGAAGTCGCCAAAGCCCATGCCTTCCTTGCCGGTCGCGAGCTTGAACAGCCAATACACCGACCACAACGCAAGGTAACCGATGGCCGCGCCGATCACCGCCTCGCGCGTGTCGACAAAAATGGGGACCAGTGAAAGCAAAAGTCCCAGCCACAGCAGCGGCAGCGTCAGCGAGTCGGGCAGAAGCTGGGTACGGAAATCGATCCCCCCGGCCGCGATCAGGAACCACGTGAACATCAGGCCCGCCGCGGTTTGCCAGGTGACGCCGAAATGCCACACCACGATTGCGCTGGCGATGCCGCACAGCAATTCCACCAGCGGATATTGCATCGAGATGGGCGTCTTGCAGTAGCGGCAGCGCCCACGCAGCACGAGCCACGACAGCAGCGGGATGTTGTCCCACGCGGCCAGCGGGTGCTTGCAATGGGGGCAGTGCGAGCCCTTGCGCACGATGTCTGGCGGCGCTGCGTCCTCATCGGCTGCCAGCGCCAGCATCTCGCGCGCGTCGCGCTTCCAGAAATATTCCATCCGCGCCGGCAGGCGCAGGATCACCACGTTCAAGAAGCTGCCGACGATCAGGCCGAGCACGCCGGCCACGGCGATCCAGAAGGCGAGGGGAAGGTCAGCCATTGGCGTGGGCAAGAGCCATCCCCTCACGCGTTTCGCGCGCTGAGGGGAAAGACACTTGGCGATCAGGGTGTGGCGGCCAGCTCGAAGGATCGGCGGCGTCGCAGGTTGGACTGAGCGGCTCTTCGCGAAGCCCAACTGGGCCTCGCCTAAACGCGTTGGGCTTCATTGCATTCAGCCCAACCTACATTCTGCGCGCGATCTTTCGTCACCTCAGAACGTGCCGGCCAGCTTGAAGATCGGCAGGTACAGCGCGACCACCATGCCGCCCACCAGGATACCGATGATCACCATGATCATCGGTTCCAGCAAGGTGGACAGGGTATCGACCGCATTATTGACTTCCTCCTCGTAGAACTCGGCGACCTTGAACAGCATCTTGTCGAGCGCGCCAGCTTCCTCGCCGATCGATACCATCTGGGTGACCATGTTCGGGAACAGGTTGGTCTGATTCATCGCGAGGTGCAATGGATGGCCTATCGCCACGTCGTCGCGCATCTTGCGGATGGCCTGACCATAAACCACGCTGCCGGTCGCGCCTGAAACCGAGTCCAGCGCCTCGACCAGCGGCACGCCCGCGGCGAAGGTAACGCCCAGCGTACGTGCAAAGCGGGCAATGGCCGACTGGCGCAGGATGTTGCCGATCACCGGGATCTTCAATGACATCCGGTCCACCGTGTGTGCCATTTTCTCCGAGCGTTTGTAGGCCATGACGATGCTGACGATCGCAACGATGACCACCACGAGGAATGGCAACCAGTAGTGCTGCATGAATTCCGACATGGTCACTACCATCTGGGTGAATGCCGGCAGTGCCACGCCTGCACTGGCGAACACGCCCTTGAATACCGGCACCACAAACACCAGCAGGATGATCATTACTATGAACGCGACCACCATGACCGCTATGGGGTAAAACAGGGCCTTCTTGATCTTGCCCTTGATCGTTTCGATGCGTTCCTTGTAAGTGGCTACGGTGTCCAACACGGTGTCGAGTACACCCGCGGATTCGCCCGCGCGCACCAAGTTGCGGTACAGCTCGTCGAACTGCACCGGGTATTTCGCCATCGCTTCGTGCAGCGCAGAACCGCCTTCGATGTTCTGCTTGACGTCGGTCAGCATGTTCTTGAAGCGCACGTTGCGCTGGCCGCCGGCGATGATGTCGAACGCCTGCACCATCGGTACACCCGACGCCATCATGGTGGCGATCTGACGGCTGAAAATAGCGACGTCGCGCGGCTTGACCCTTGAGCCAGCGGCGCCGAACAGCGGTTTCGGTTTCTCCTTGACCGTCTGCGGGTTCATGCCCTGGCGGCGCAACTCGGCCTTGACCAGGCTGGCATTGCGGGACTGCATTTCGCCCTTCATCTTGACGCCGCGTTTGTCCAGCGCGGTCCATTCGTAGACGGTCAATTGCTTGACCGCGGCGCGGGCGGCGCCGATGTTGCCGGCTGTTTTCGAGGCGAGGGTGGCGGTGGGCATGTCAGGGTTCCCCATTTACTTGTCTTCCCCTCTTTCTTCGGAAGAGGGTGCCCCGAAGGGGCGGGTGAGGGTTCGGGAACGCGAAGCGCTTGCACTTCGCCAGACCCTCACCCCTGCCTCTCTCCCACAAGGAGAGGGGTTTCTGTACTAATCCTTGGTGACGCGGTTGATCTCGGCGAGACTGGTAACGCCTTGCTTCGCTTTCATCAGCGCCGATTGCCTGAGGTTGCGCACGCCGGCACGGCGGGCCGCTTCGGCAATCTGCATGGCATTGCCGCCTTCCAGGATGGCCTTGCCGATCTCGTCGGACATCGGCATCACTTCATAAATGCCGACGCGCCCCTTGTAGCCTTCGTTGCAGCCCGAGCAGCCGACCGCATCGTACAGCGTCAGGCCGCGATCGATGTCTTCCTTGGTGAAGCCCTCGGCCAGCAGCGCGGCCTCGGGAAGTTCGATCGGTTTCTTGCATTCGTGCAGCCGCCGCGCAAGCCGCTGCGCGATCACCAGCGACACCGACGAGGTGAGGTTGTAAGGCGCGATGCCCATGTTCATCAGGCGCGTGATGGTTTGCGAGGCATCGTTGGTGTGCAGCGTGGACAGCACCATGTGGCCGGTCTGCGCCGCCTTCACCGCGATCTCGGCGGTTTCGAGGTCGCGGATTTCGCCGACCATGATCACGTCCGGGTCCTGGCGCAGGAACGAGCGCAGCGCCGCAGCAAACGTCATGCCGCGCTTTTCGCTTTGCTGCACCTGATTGATGCCCTCGACGCGGATTTCGACCGGGTCTTCCACGGTCGAGATGTTGCGCCCGACGGTGTTCAGGATATTGAGTGCGGTGTACAGCGACACGGTCTTGCCCGAGCCGGTCGGGCCAGTGACCAGCACCATGCCGTACGGTTTTTCGATGGCCTCGAGGAACAGCGCCTTCTGGTCGTCCTCGTAGCCGAGCTTTTCGACGCCGAGCCGGGCCGCAGCGGCATCCAGGATGCGCAATACGACCTTCTCGCCGCCGAGCGTCGGCAAGGTGGAGACGCGGAAGTCGAACGACTTGGTTTTGGACAGGTTGAGCTTCATGCGCCCGTCCTGCGGCACGCGGCGCTCGGCGATGTCCAGGCGCGACATGACTTTGAGACGCGACGCAATGCGCGGCGCCAGCTTCAGGGGCGGCGACGACACCGCGCGCAACACGCCATCCATGCGCAGGCGCACGCGATACTTGGTTTCATACGGTTCGAAGTGGACGTCCGACGCGCCGCGCTTGATCGCATCCAGCAGGATCTTGTTGACATACTTCACGACCGGCGTGTCGTCGGTGCCATTGGCGTCCATCATCGCGCTGTCCGCGCTGCCGCCGTCCTCTTCACCGATCGTGAGGCCATCAAGGCCATCGTCGGCGTCGCTGTCGCCGCCGAGGCTGATGCTCTGCGCGTTCTGTGCCTGCTCGATGCCGCGCTTCAATTGCTCGGCTTCGATCAGGATCGGTTCTACCGCGCAATTGGTGTGGAAGCGGATGTCCTCCAGCACACGCGGATTGGCCGGGTCTTTCACGCCCACGAACAGACGACTGCCGCGCCTCAGCAACGGCAGCACCATATGTTTCTCGATCAACTCTTCGGACAGTTCCCCGATCGGCAGTTGGGTAACGTCGATCGCGGACGTGTCCAGCATCGGCACGCCGAACTCCGCCGACAGCGCCTGCGCCATGCGCAATCCGTCGACCATGCCGTTTTCGACGAGATAGCTCGCTACCGGCAATTTCTGCTTGGCGGCATCTTCCACCGCCTGCCGTGCATCGGTTTCCGTAAGCACGCCTTCCAGCGCCAGTCGACGCGGAACGCCCGTCAGGCCGGGCATGCTGGGTGCCGGGTTCATCTGTGTTGCCATGAAAGGAGTCCAAACCCCCGAATCGCAAGATGAATGTATCGCAAAATCCACTGCTTGGGCAGCTCGCGGCGAGAACCGCGTCCCAATTCGCAGAAGCTGGATGCTTGATTCATGCCAACCCTGGGAGGGCATCTTGGCGCGCCAGTCCTCAAGCAGGTCGAGCCCGCACTATCCGGCTGATCCTGCGGGCCGTCGCCGCATGCCGGCATTGCAACTGATTCCGGATTCGGGCCTGCGGCGGCTCCCGATTGACCACCAAGCAGATGAACCGATTCCGGACTGCGGATTCAGGATCCCGATTCGGGATTCGGGGGCAAGGCACGGGACTCGGGAATTGGCACTTGGGTCCGCCGAAGCCACAACACTTCGTCATTCCGGGGCTGCCCGCGCTTTGCGCGAGCAGAACCCGGAATCGCTTTCAAAGGGGGCGTCCAGGCAGCAGGCGCAACGGCGGCTCCCTCACCATGAATCGCCGAAACCGATTCCAGATCGCGCTGCGCACGTCGGGAATGACGACCAGCAAGAGGACGGCGTTTCATCCCGACCCATTGCAGCTTGTCATTCCGGGCCCGCTCACGCGTAGCGCGAGCAGAACCCGACTGCGTTTGCAGGACTGCAAACGCGAACGCCGAAGGCGGCACGCAGCGCGAGCGCCAGGGATGGCGCGAGTCAATCGGTGTCGGTCCATCCGGATGGGAGCGTCCGGCGCGTCGTGCGCTAAGATGCCGCGAACCAGAGGAACGCCACTCCCCGTGTTGAGCATCATCCTGCCCGCCAGGAACGAAGCCGCTGCGCTCGCCGATCTGTTGCCGGTGCTGCGCGCGGTGCAACCGGATGCCGAAATCATTGTTTCGGACGACGGATCCTTCGACCGTACCGCGGCGTTGTGCGCCGAGCACGGCGTTGTGCGCGTGGGTACGCCGTACTCCATGGGCAACGGCGCTGCGATCAAGCGGGGCGCGCGCGCGGCGAAAGGCGACGTGCTGGTGTTCATGGACGCCGACGGCCAGCACGATCCCGCGGACATCCCGCGCCTGCTGGCCAAGCTGGACGAAGGCTACGACATGGTGGTCGGCGCGCGCGGGTGGGGCGACCAGGCCGGTGTTGGACGCGGGGTCGCCAACACATTCTACAACTGGCTCGCGTCGAAGATGACCGGGCATCGCGTCGATGACTTGACCTCCGGATTCCGCGCTGCGCGCGCCGACAAGTTTCGCGAGTTCGTCCACTTGTTACCAAACGGTTTCAGTTACCCGACCACTTCCACCATGGCGTTCTTCCGCAGCGCGTACCCGGTGGCTTACGTGCCGATCCGCGCGGCCGAGCGCATCGGCACAAGCCATATCCGGCCGTTACGGGACGGCGTGCGTTTCCTCCTGATCATCTTCAAGATCGCCACGCTGTACGCGCCATTGAAATTGTTCGCGCCCACAGCGATTGCATTCTTCGTGCTTGGCTGGGCCTACTGGGCCTACACCTTCCTCGAATTCCATCGCCTGAGTCTGGTCAGCGTGGCGCTGTGGAGCGCGTCCGTGATCATCTTCCTGATCGGGTTGATATCCGAGCAGATAACGTCGCTGACTTACCGACGTGATTCTTGATGAGCGCTGCCTCGACCAGCTTTGCCCCGTGAATGAGCCATGCACGCGAATTCTCTTGGTCACGCGCAACCTGCCGCCGCTGGTGGGTGGCATGGAACGACTCAACTGGCACATGGCCGAAGAATTGGCCAAAGTTGCAGAGGTGCGAATCATAGGGCCGGAGGGGTCGGCAGCTTTGGCGCCCGCCGGCATCGCGGTGCAAGAGGTGCCATTGAAACCATTGTGGAAGTTTTTGTGGCGAGCGCGATCACTTGCGCGTAGCGAAGCGCGCCGCTGGAAACCCGGTCTCGTGTTGGCCGGTAGCGGTCTCACCGCGCCAGTCGCGCGCGGCGCCGCGTGTGCATGTGGTGCGCGCACTGCCATTTACGTGCATGGCCTCGATGTGGCCGTCCAGCACCTTGCATACCGCGCGATCTGGTTACCCGCGATCCGCCGCGCCGACCGCGTGATTGCCAACAGTTGCGCCACAGCCCAATTGTGTCGTGGCATAGGGGTCGATCCCGCGCGCATCGGCGTCGTGCATCCTGGGGTCGACCTGCCGGCTGATAGTGGACGCGAGGATCCGAGTACGCAAGATCGCGCGGCCGTAGCCTTCCGTCAGCAGCATGCTCTCGGCGATCGCCCGCTGCTGCTCTCGGTCGGCCGCTTGTCCGCTCGCAAAGGCTTGCGAGAATTCATTGAGCGATGTTTTCCGCGTATTGTAGCTGAGCAACCAGACGTCGTCCTGCTGATCGTTGGGGGCGTGCCAGATCAGGCACTGCACGCCCAAGCACAAACGCCATACAGCATTCGAGCAGCCGCCCGCGACGCCGGTGTTGAGGACAACCTGCTTTTTCTCGGGACGATTACCGACTACGGTGAACTCGGAGCCGTTTACCGCGCTGCAGACGTCCATGTGTTTCCCGTCCGGGAGATTCCCGGTGACCCTGAAGGCTTCGGCATGGTTGCACTGGAGGCCGCCGCGCATGGCCTGCCGACCGTGGCGTTTGCAACAGGCGGGGTGACTGATGCCGTTGCGGAAAGCCAATCTGGGCACTTGGTCCGGCAGAATGACTACACCGCGTTTGGGGATGCGATCCTTCGCACATTGGCGGAACGCGACGCGCTCCGTCTTCAGAGCATCGACTTCGCGCGACGATTCGTATGGCCCGTCTTCGGCTCGCAAATTGTCAACCAACTGGGGCTCGGCGGGGCTACGCCAAACAAGCCATGAGATTTACGGCATTGATTTACTCCATTCGGTCGGCGTGTCCGTGAATCCCTCCGTTGCGCCTGCCATTTGGTTTCCAACGGTGCGTGCCGGCACCGGCACCGATGTTTTCACCGAACGTCTGGTCGCAGGGCTGCGCGACTACGGCCTCCGTGCCGAGATCACTTGGTTACCGTTGCGATCCGAGTACGCACCTTGGACGGTGCCGATCCCGCGCCCCCCGGAATGGGCTAATGTCGCTCACGTGAATACATGGCTGCATTCACGGTTCCTCCCAAAAGACTTGCCGGTCGTGGCGACCATCCACCACGCCATGCATCATCCATCTGTAATGGCCTACAAGGGGATCGCGCGCGCTGCTTACCACAGGTACTGGATCGCCCCGAATGAGCGGCGCGTGTTGCGCCGGGCCGACAAGAGCGTGGCCGTCAGCGAATTCGTGGCCGAAACGGCGCGGTGCGCCTTGCTGGATGTGCCCATGCAGGTGATCTACAACGGCGTCGATTCCGACAAGTTCCGGCCGGGGAATCGTCAGCGGGAGCTCGGCGAGCCATTTCGTTTGCTGTTCGTGGGAAGTTGGAAAAAGCTGAAAGGCGTGGACCTGCTCGCGCCCATCATGCGCGAACTAGGAGACGACTTCGAGTTGCGCTACACGGGCGGACCGTCCGCCGATTCGGACAAGGTCGATCTGCCTGCCAACATGCGAGATATCGGCAGGTTGCACGGGGAAGGATTCGTCATATCCGCCATGCAGAATGCAGATGCGCTGTTGTTTCCATCACGCAGCGAAGGACATCCTTTGGTGGTCATCGAAGCGATGGCGTGCGGGCTGCCGGTGATCGCCACGCGCGGATCATCGCTAGTGGAGGTAATAGAAGATCGAGTGACTGGAACGTTGTGCGCGGAAGGAGATGTCAGCGCATTCGCCAAAGCATGCCGGGATCTGGCAAGCGCCAAGAGGGGAAACGAATCGCAGCCGAAAATGTCGCGCGATTATGCGGCACGCAACTATTCCATCGAACAGATGGTCGACTCCTACCTCGGCATCTACAGGAAATTGTCCGAGGCGAGGACCTCTCCGGGCCGCGGACTTTCCCCGTCAGACCCACCAGAATGTCCCTGAACATGGCATCGCTGACATCGCTGAGTTCACCGAAGCGGACGAGTGATATGAAGGTGCTGTTTGTCCTGCCCGACGTTCGCGTAGGGGGTATTGAACGTGTTCGATTGACATTGATAGAGCAATTCGTCGCCGAAGGGATCGAATGCCGGCTGGCATTACGGCGTTGCAGAGGTGAGCTGCTCGATCGCGTACTCTCGTTGGCTCCCGTGGACGAACTGGCACCTCGCGGAATCCATCAGTTCATTCCTGCGCTGGTCAAACTGATTCGGCATGAAAAACCGACCCACATCATCACGGCCTTTTCCGATGTCGGCTTCCTTGTCTGGATCGCACTTCGGCTGACGCGAAGTAATGCAAAATGGATTCACAGCGTCGATCAAACTCATTCCGCCGTGGCTTCCCGTCCGGGCGTCCTGGGGCTCGCCAGGCATGTGTTGGAAAACCTGATGGCCGGCGTCGTATATCGCCATGCGAACGCGATTGTCGCTGTATCCAAGGGGTTGGAAACTGAAATTATCGATTACTACCGAACTCCCCTCCATCGGATCAGCACGATATATAACCCTATCGTTCCGCGCGAAGCGCTGTCCCTCCCGGCGGAAAGAGAACGTGTCGGCGGGCGCCCATGCATCATCGTGGGCATGGGGCGCTTGGTACGGTTGAAGGGTTTTGAAGTATTGATCTCGGCAATGCCTCGCGTACAGGGTTCGTGGCGCCTGGACATCTGGGGCGAAGGCCCGCAGCGCGCCGCGCTTGAAGCGGCGATTTCAGAGTCAGGCATGCAAGACAAAATCAGGCTGCGAGGCTATGCGGCCGATCCTTATGCGGTAATGCGACAGGCCGACCTTGTCGTGTCGGCTTCAAGACACGAAGGTTTTGGCAACGCCTTGATAGAAGCGCTTGCGTGCCGGTGCCAAGTCGTTGCGACCGATTGTCCGTACGGCCCTCGGGAAATTCTGGATGGTGGCAAATTCGGCCAGCTGGTGCCTGTCGACGATCCAGTGGCGTTGGCCGATGCCATCAATCGTGTTTTTAGCGGTGACTATTACGTGGAGCCGAACCTGTTGCTTGAACGGGTCAGCGCATTCACCCGGGAAGCGTCGTGCGCCCGGTGGGAGGCATTGTTGCGTTCTTTATGATGGGATGCCGGTTGCGGTACACAAGATGTTTTGATTCAACTTCAGGGGCGTTGATTTTGAAAACGGAGCCAACTCGCTGTCCTCGAATCGATGAAACGTGTATCCGAGGCCGGTCAGGTATTCGAGAATATCGGTGGCCCGATAGCCGGCAGTGATGGCCGTCGTGTCTTGAAGCTCGATAATGATGGCAGGCTTGAACCTCTGCAACGTTTGTTGAGCCCCCTTCAGGCAAGGAAGTTCTGCGCCTTCGATGTCGATCTTGATCAAGTCGACGCGATCGACAGGATGCCCATCGAGCCACGCGTCCAGCGTCGTGGTCTCGATGTACTGCAATGGAGATGCACCGGTGGCGGCACCGTAGAGGCTACCGAGGCCATTGTGTTTGTCTCCCGGATTCCCTTGGCCGCATGAAACGTAAATGGGCACGCGATCACCGGCGACCTCGGACAGTCCGGTGCGGGCGATGGAGATCTGTTTTAACTCGTTGCGTTCGGCGTTTGCCTGGAACTCGTCCGCAATCGCATCGATGGGCTCGAATGCGATGACATGGCCCGCGTAACCAACGCGCTTCGCCGCTACCAAGGAAATTTCTCCGATATTGGCGCCGATATCAATGAAGGTCATCCCGGGCTGCAAAAAATCCTTCAGAAATGGAACGATCTGCAGGTTGTAATAACCCAACCAGAATATCCGTCGCTGCATGTGCTCGGTCAGATGCAGATTCACGGCAAGGTTGTCGTCGAAATCTGATACAGAGACCGTTACGTCAACGCGGCGCAGGAAGTACCAAAGCAGCTTTTGAGGGATACGACAGCGGCCGCCGCAGGAGAGCAGATTACCAGTGCGCCTCAGCGCCAGCATGGTTTGGAGTTTCAGGTCGCCCATTGGGTCATCTGGCTGGTTTTTGAAGAGGTGAAGGTCTGCATGATTGCCCACGAGCTAAATGCCGAACGGTAGGTTGATCGCTCAAACCGGGGTAGATACAGGTACTTTTGTGCGGCCATCCCAAGCCATCAACAATAGCCACACACCAATCGCTGCCATAACCCACTCGGAGCTTGCCAGCGCAAGCGGCATCCCTGTGGTTCCGAATCGCGTGGTCATGAAGACCGCGGCGACGATAAGAACGATCAGACCCGTGAGTTCGAACCCCACTCGCATCCAAGGTCTACCAAACGCCATCAGGATACCGCCGGCCGCCACTCGAAGCGCCATGCCGGGTACCGCGAGGCACAACCAATGGATCGTGTGCTCGATGCCGGCGTACTTGGCGCCGAACAGCCACACGAACGCGGGGGCAATGAACCACAGCAGGACGGCCAATGCAAGGCTGTACGCCAAAGTGGCGGCAAAGATCCAGCGGAGCAGCCGCCCGGTACGTTGTGGCTGATTCTGCCCTTCGCGAAACAGGCGCGGGAGCGCGGACAGCAGCATCGCGATGACGGGAAGCGTGGCAGCTCCGATCACACGTGCGCCGGCCGCATAAAGGCCGGCCGCGGGGAGTGGCAGCAGCTTGGCTGCAAGAGTCTTGTCGAGTTCTGCAGGTGTGCTGGCGGTAAGATTGAGTGCTGCATAGCCTGCCGCGTCACGCAGTTCTTTCCTGATCGGCAGACGCCAATGTTTCGGATTGGGCCATGGTGCCGGCAGCGTGGTCGAGGCGAACACGAGCGCCGCCACTGATGCGGCGAGATAACCGTAGGCATAGGCCGTCAGTGGAGCTTCCGGCCGCAGCAGAAAAACCACGGTCGCTGCGGCAAGCCGCAACAGCAGTGGCAGTGTTGCCAATAATTGCGAACGGGCAATGCGGCCGAGGGCGAGCTGCTCTGCCGCAGGCAATCCGAACAGCGGTTGTAGCCAAGTTTCGCTTATGCCGATGGCAAGCAGCACTGTCACAGGCACCCCAGTGTCGCGCAGCGCCAGCCTGCAGATAAGAAGGTATGCGATCAACAGAGCTCCGCCACACAACAACGTGGTCGGAACTGCGTACTGCAATACCTGAACGCGTCGTCCCGGCGCCTTTGACACTTCTCCGAGCAACACAACGTTCGTGCCGAACGACGCGACGGCCCCGAGCAACACCGCAAGCGCAGCGATGCCCGCGAAGGCGCCAAACTGATCGGGGCCGAGCAGCCGTGCGACCAGCAGCAGGGTGCCCGCCTGGACCAGAAGGCGCAGGCCCAGCACGAACGTGGTTCGGATCGTCCCCCGCGCAATCGGGCCTTTTATGGCGGGCCTCGACCCCAACCATGAGTGCCATGATGGCATCCGGATCATCTCTCAACGAATGATGCTTCGAACTGCATCGATGGTCCGCCCGACATCCGCCTCTGAGAGCTTTGGGGACAGCGGCAGGCTGACCGTGTGCCGCCCGATGCGCATCGCACGTGGCCATTGCTGCGGCTTCCATCCGAAACGCTGCTGGTAGTATGGGTGTTCCGGCACGGAAAGATAATGCACACCGGTGCCGATGCGGCGCGCATTCATTGCATCGAGGAACGCGTCGCGCGAGATGCCGCAGCGTGTCTCGTCCACCATGATGGTGAACAGGTGGTACGCGTGCTTCGTGTCGGGGGCAGGCGGCGCGGACAGGCCGATCGGCAAGTCGGCGAAAGCTTCCATGTAGCGATTCCAGATGGTTTCGCGACGCTTCCAGTTGCGCTCGACGCGCGCAAGCTGATGGATGCCGATCGCCGCCTGCAAATCCATCATGTTGTACTTGAAGCCGGCTTCGACCACTTGATAGTGCTTGTAGCCCTGGTCGCCGAAGCGGTGCCACGCGTCCTTGCTCATGCCATGCAACGCCAGCACTTTCGCGCGTGCGATATGGGCCTCGTCGCGCCCGGTGATCATGCCACCTTCGCCAGTAACCACATTCTTGGTGGCATAGAAGCTGAAGCAACCAAAATCACCGAAGCCGCCGGCCTTGCGACCGTGGTAAGTGGTTTCGATAGCGTGCGCGCAATCCTCGATCACCATCAGGTGGTGCTTGTCGGCGATGGCCATAATCGCGTCCATTTCGCACGGCCGCCCGGCGAAATGCACGGGCAGGATCGCGCGCGTGCGCGGCGTGATGGCGGCTTCAACCGCGGCGGGGTCGATGCACTGCGTTGCCGGGTCCACGTCCGCCAGCACCGGTGTCAGCCCCGCATGGATGATCGCGTTCACCGACGCGCAGAAGGTCATCGGCGTGGTGATGACCTCTGCGCCCGGCTCCAACCCCGCCGCGACCATGCTGACGTGCAGCGCCGCGGTGCAGGAATTCACGGCTGCAACCTGCGACGGTTGCAGGCCTTGATACGCGGCGAAGTCGTTCTCGAACTGCGCTACGCGCGGACCAGTGCCCAGCCACGCGGATTCCATGCAGGCGACGACTTCGTCGATTTCGGCTTGCTCGATCAGCGGTGAGCCGAAGATCAGGAAAGGTTGCTCGGATAGGGACTCGTTCATGTGGTCGAACTTGCATTCCTTCATTGCGATTTTGTGCCGTCTTGTTTCGCCAGCCGCTCCAGCGTGGCGATCTGCCCATCGAGACGGCCGGCAAGGTTCATGTGTCGCAACGCATCGATCTGTTGCAGTGCCTCTTCAATCTGGCCATTGCGCGCATACAGCGCGGCCAGGTCGATACGGTAGGCCGACTCATCAGGGTCGCCTGCGACGGCCCGCGCGAGATACACCTCCGCGAGTTTGTCGTTGTGCATGATGTCGCGCTGGAAATCCGCATAGGCGCCATTCAGGCGTGCGATCGGATGCGGGCGCGATAGTGCCGCTTCGTACGCGCGTTGCAGTTGCGCAACGTCGAACTTGCAAATGTCTGCCTTGTAGCAACTGGTCAGCGAAATCAGCGCGGAGATGTCTTCCTGCCGGGTTGGCTGATCGCGCAGCTTGTGCACCATCGAATCCCAGTACGTGTCGTCGGCGCCTTCGCGATGATGGTCGGCAATCATGATCATGGCCTGGTCGGCCAGCGCGGATGAACCCGGTATCGCAGCGGCCTTGCGCAAGTATTTCCATGATTCGTCCAACGTCTTGCCGGGCTGGTAGTTCGACGCGATCAGCAGAAGGCGGCCTGCTTCGTACACGGCGCGCGCGGATTCGGGGTGACGATTGGCTTCGGCCACTGCAAGACGCAGCGGGTTCGACCATTCGTGCGCGCGCAGATTGGTCGCGACTGCGAACCACAGCAGCGCCACTGCAACGACGAATCCACGCAGAAGCGGCAACGCGATCTTCCAGCGCAGCCCGAGCAGCAACGCACCGGCCGCCAACAGCACGCCAATCGAGGCGAAGTACATGCGTTGCTCGTACACCAGTTCCAGCGGAATGATGGTGGCGGTCAGCAACTGCGCGGCGAAGAACCAGCCGATGCCCAGCGACACCAGCGGGCGTCGATTGCGCAGCCATATCGCGACCACGATCAACGCCGCCAGCAGCAGCATCGCCCCCAGCGTGGTCCATGGTGTCAGCAGCCCGGTCGATACCTGGATCTCGTCGTGATACAGGCTGAGGACCATCGGGTCGGGAAAAAGCGTCCAGTGCAGGTAATCCACCAGCACGCGTGGTTCGGTCAGCAGGCGCTGCGCGAGCGTGAACTCACGGCCCGCGAGTGCGCCGGGGCGCAGAGCGCCGCGCAGTAGCCAAGCGAAACCCAGAATCGCCGGAATGAACAATGTGACGATGAAAAACGCCCACAAGCGCTTGTCTTGCCTTGCGGGTACGAATGGCTGACTCTTGTTGTCATTCCGGACGTCGCGCAACGGCGATCCGGAATCGGTTTCTTGCGCTTCGTCGGGCTCACACGCGGGTTGAGCTGTCGGCGTCAACGAAACCGATTGACTCGCGCCATCCTTGGCGGTCGCGCTGCGCGCCGCCTTCGGCGTTCGCGTTTGCAGTCCTGCAAACGCAGTCGGGTTCGACCCTGCGGGTCGCCCCGGAATGACAAGTTGGGGATGGTCCAAGCCACGGTCGTTGTTTGCAGGCACCGCCCGCGCAAACCGCAGCACGATCCACTCGGCCAAAAACGCGAACACCGGCAGCAGCACCCCGGTTTCCTTCGACGTCAGCCCCAGCACGGTGCCGAACACGATGCCTGCAATGGCCAGCGCGAACCCCCGCCGATCGCGACCGGCGTCGGTTGCCGTCAGCATCATCCAGCGTCCGTGCAAATACGTCCACAAGCCGGCCAACACGAATATCTGGCACAGGCTTTCCATCCGCTGCACCACGTACAACACGGCCATCAGGTTGATCGGCAGCAGCATCCACGCGGCACTGACGATCAGCGCCAGTCGCGTCGCCGCCGTGTCATCGATTGCAGCGCTTTTCCCCTCTCCCTCCGGGAGAGGGGGGCGCGGAGCGCCGGGTGAGGGTTCGGTTCTCGCGATATCTTTGGGAAAACCCGAACCCTCACCCCCAGCCCCTCTCCCGGAGGGAGAGGGGGGAAGTGCGTGGTGGCGCCACCCCACCAGCCGCAACAACGCCCGCAACATGCAAAACACCAGCACGCCGTTGATCAGGTGGATGACGATGTTGGTGACCTTGAACGGCCACGGATTGCCGTTACCGAAATACCAGTTCGCCGAAAAAGTCAGCGAAGCCAATGGCCGATGCAGGAAACTCGAAGGCGACGACAATGCCGAGTTCAGCCACGCCACCAGCGTCGAATCTCCACGCGTGATGTGAATCGCCGCGTTGTCGATGATGTTCGGGTAATCGTCGAATACCCAGCCCCCGCTGACGCCCGGCCAATAAACGCCGGCCGTGATCAACACCGCCACAGCCAACAGTAGCCAAGGCAACCATTTGTGGGCGCGTTCTTTCAGGTGCATCGGGCAATCCGTGGGGTATAAGTCGCGCCATGTTACCGAGGGTTTGAACCCGGGTGCGCTTACTGACTACCGCGCGCACTCTGAAAGACCGCGGCATGCTCTTCTCGAACGCGGCCCGAGTGGATGTCGTTGCAAGGGTCTGCATCAAAAAGAAGGGCCGCAGAAGCGGCCCTTCGAATGTGTTGTGGTGAAGCTAATTTCAGCGGCAGGTGGCCGGGAGGTACTTGGGCGGCATGGGATTGGTGTCACCGCCCTGGCATTTCCAGCTGATCGGACCGCTGTAGCCTGTTGCAAGCGCAGTGGTCGTATCACCCTCATACGGCGTAAATTTAACGGTGTGAGCGTCCGCGGAGGTGTCATTGGTGCCTTGCACAGTGACCGTGATCACGCCCGCCCCGCTGATCTGCAGGTCGGACATGTATTTTGTTGCGACGCTGGCCGGAGTGCCAGGCAGCCCTGCTGAACCATTGCTGGCAGGCACCGTGCCCTTGGTCTGGAAGGTCTCCGAAACAGCGGTCCGGGCCATGTCGGCAGCGGACAGTGCCTCGGTAACCTTGGAGCGGATGATGTAATTCTGATACGCCGGGACGGCAATGGCCGCCAAGATCGCGATGATCGCGACCACGATCATCAGTTCGATCAGGGTAAAGCCTTTCTGGGTTTTCATGGAATGGATCCTCTGTGCTTGTGGAAACTGGTCTACTGGTTGGGAATGCCCAAAGTGCAAGCCCCTGATGCGAACCCCCTGGCCAGCAGGGCCAGTGAGCCAGAAGCTCGGGTGGAAGGAAGCAGCTTTCATGCCAAACCCCGTGACTGCGCCCCGGCGGGAAATCTAACGGCCGCGGCGAATGCGGCTTGCGAACCGGTTCACAGTTCGCCGAAATGGCAAGTTCACAATCGTTGACGCAACTCGACAGTGTGACGTGGCACGTCACTCGCACGCGGGATGCGCTCCCGCGGGTTCACCACATGCTCGTCACCCGGACCCGGCCGGATACATTAATCCTGTCGTGTCGTTCCGGGACCGGTCGCACCCATCCTCCTGTTGTCATTCCGAGGATGACCGCACCCCAGTATCTTGTCGTCATTCCGGGGACCACCGATTGATTCGCGCCATCCTTGGCGCTCGCGCTACGCGCCGCCTGCGGCGTTCGCGTTTGCAATCTGCAAACGCAGTCGGGTTCTGCCCGCAAAGAGCCGCGGGCAGCCCCGTGATGACAAAGGAAAAATCGGCGCTGCTGCAAAAAAACAAACGGCCGTACCCGAAGGTGCAGCCGTTTGGGAGCCCCCGTTCCTGACCAGAAAGATGCTCCGGGTTTCTTACCAGCACGATGCGTGCCAAGCCTGATGCATCAACGTTCTCGGAGATGCCTTCCCTCGGGAAGTTCGCGCGGGTCGCGTGCAGATACGTCTTTGCGGATTGCGATGACGGCGGGGAGCGCCGCGCTACTCCCGCCCTCCTGCGACAAAATGTAGGGCGGGTGCCAACCCGCCTTCCGTGTAACAGCGATGCGGATCCCGTGGGGTCCGCCATCTCGCGTTGCGCGCAAAGGGCCGGGAAAGCGCCTATGGCACAATGCACGCCTTTGATTTCGCGCAGGACAAGGGATGACCACTCTGTTGGTGACCGGCGGCGCCGGTTTCATCGGCGGCAATTTCGTGCTGCAGGCGGTGGCGGACGGGTTGACGGTAGTCAATCTGGACAAGCTCACCTATGCCGGCAACGTTGACACGCTGAAACCGCTGGCAGGCAATGCGCGCCATGTGTTCGTGCAGGGTGACATCGGCGACCGTGCGCTGGTCGCGAAGCTGCTCGCCGAGCACCAGCCCGACGCGGTGGTGAACTTCGCCGCGGAGTCGCACGTCGATCGTTCCATCGACGGACCGGCGGCGTTCATCGAAACCAATGTGGTCGGCACGCTCGCGTTGCTGGAAGCTGCGCGCGATTACTGGAAGGCGCTGGACGGCGCGGCCAAGGACGCGTTCCGCTTCCTGCACGTGTCCACCGACGAGGTGTATGGCTCGCTGGGCGAGTCCGGCAAGTTCACCGAAACAACGCCGTACGCGCCGAATTCGCCGTATTCGGCGTCGAAGGCATCGAGCGATCACCTGGTGCGCGCGTTCCACCACACCTACGGGTTGCCGGTGCTGACCACGAACTGCTCGAACAATTACGGGCCGTTCCAGTTTCCCGAAAAGTTGATTCCGCTGATCATCGCGCGCGCGCTGGCGGGCGAACCGCTGCCTGTATACGGCGACGGCAGGAATATCCGCGACTGGCTGTTCGTGCTGGATCACTGCAGTGCGATCCGTCGCGTGCTGGAAGCGGGCAGGGTGGGCGAAACCTACAACGTCGGCGGCGATTCCGAGCGCGAGAACATCCACGTGGTGAAAGCCATCTGCGCGCTGCTGGATCGCAAGCGCCCGCTGCCCGACGGTCGCAAGCGCGAAACGCTGATCGAGTTCGTGAAGGATCGCCCGGGACACGATCGCCGCTACGCGATCGATTCATCCAAGCTGCAGCGCGAGCTCGGCTGGAAGCCATCCGTCGATTTCGAAACCGGCATCGCCCGCACCGTCGACTGGTACCTCGACAACCAGCCATGGGTGCAGCGCGTGCTGGACGGGAGTTACAGAATGGAACGGTTGGGGCGGGGGTGAGGATTGTTGTCGGCCGGCGGAGCGGCGGTGTTTCGAAACCGATTCCGGGTTCGACCCTTCGGGTCGCCCCGGAATGACGAGATCCCTCTTGTGTCATTTCCGTTCCCCAAATTTCTCTGGTCATTCCGGGGCCATTGCCGGCTTTATCGGCGATGGAACCCGGAATCCAGCTTTTGCAGATCTACCTGCTATCCCTGGCTGTGCCCCGTAGGATGCGGCCATGCGACAACCGACTGTCTACATCCTCGCCAGCCGACCCAATGGCACCTCGTACGTCGGCGTGACATCGGATCTGATCAAGCGCGCATGGGAACATCGGAACAACCTGGTGGAGGGCTTCACCCAGCGATACGGAGTACATCGTTTGGTGCATTTGGAGCAGTTCCGTTCAATGACTGAAGCGATCGAGCGTGAAAAAGAACTGAAAAAATGGCGGCGGGTGTGGAAGATCGCCCTGATTGAGAAGGCGAACCCGCGTTGGCGGGATCTGTGGCCCGAGATCAGTGCCTGAAGGAATCGCCAGTCGAAACCTGGATTCCGGGTTCTCTCCGCGATAGAGCCGCGGAGCGCCCCGGAATGACAATGAGAAAGTAGAAGACTCGCATGACAACAAAAAAAGGCATCATCCTCGCCGGCGGCTCCGGTACGCGGTTGTATCCGGTCACGCAGGCGATCAGCAAGCAACTGCTGCCGGTGTACGACAAGCCGATGATTTATTACCCGTTGTCGGTGTTGATGCTGGCCGGTATCCGCGAGGTGCTGGTGATCAACACGCCGCACGAGCAACCGTTGTTCCATCATCTGCTGGGCGACGGTTCGCAGTGGGGCATCCAGATCACCTACGCAGTACAGCCGTCCCCCGACGGCCTGGCGCAGGCATTCCTGATCGGGCGCGATTTCATCGCGGGCGATCCCTGCGCGCTGGTGCTGGGCGACAACATTTTCTTCGGCCACGGCTTCACTGAACTGCTGAAGCGCGCCTCGGCACGCGAACGCGGTGCCACCGTGTTCGGCTACCTGGTGCGCGATCCGGAACGTTACGGCGTGGCGGAATTCGACACGACGGGTCGGGTGGTGGGCCTTGAAGAAAAACCGGCCAAGCCGAAATCCAGTTACGCGGTGACGGGTTTGTATTTCTACGACGGCCGTGTGTGCGACTACGCGGCGCAGCTGAAGCCGTCGCTACGCGGCGAACTGGAAATCACCGACTTGAACCGCTGCTACCTGGACGACGGTTCGTTGATGCTGGAACAACTCGGCCGCGGTTACGCGTGGCTCGACACCGGCACCCACGAATCCATGATGGACGCCGGCAACTACATTGCCACCGTCGAAAACCGGCAAGGCCTGAAGGTGTGCTGCCCGGAAGAAATCGCCTGGCAGCAAGGCTGGATCGATGCGGCGCGGGTGCGCGAACTCGCCGTGCCGCTGGCGAAAACCGGCTACGGGCAATATCTGTTGCGGCTGGTGGGTGGATAGCTTTCTTGTTTTTGAGCCCTTCTCCCTCCGGGAGAAGGTGGCGCGCAGCGCCGAATGAGGGTTCGATTGTGCCTGAACACTCGCCATGGCTCCGAACCCGCACCCGCCCCTCGCGGGGCACCCTCTCCCGGGGGGAGAGGGGAACAAAAGGCACATCGATTCCGGGTTCGACCCTCCGGGTCGCCCCGGAATGACAACGAAAAAGGCAGCCGGAATGACGACAAACAAATGGTGATTGCATGACCCAGCACCCCCACCTCAAACGCATCGACACCCGCCTGCCCGGCGTGTGCGTCATCGAACCCGTGGTGCACGGCGATGCCCGCGGCTATTTCTTCGAAAGCTTCCACGCGAACAAGTACGCCGAACTCGGCATCGATGCGCGCTTCGTGCAATCGAATGTGTCACGCTCGGCGCAAGGTGTGCTGCGTGGCCTGCATTACCAGTGGCCGAATCCGCAAGGGAAACTCGTGTCGGTGCTGGAAGGCGAGGTGTACGACGTGGCGGTCGACATCCGTCGCGGTTCGCCGACTTTCGGCAAGTGGGAAGCGGCGATGCTGACCGCTGACAATCACCGCCAGTTGTGGATTCCGGAAGGGTTCGCGCACGGCTTCTGCGTGGTCAGCGAGGCGGCCACCTTCATGTATCAGTGCACCGCCTTGTACGCCGCCGCCGCCGATGCGGGCGTGCGCTGGAACGATGCTGCGATCGGCATCGACTGGCCGGTGGCCGAACCGTTGCTGTCGGCCAAGGACGAAAAAGCACCGCTACTCGCCGATGTCGCGGCGGACAAGTTACCGGTGTTTGCGGCCGGTTGAGTGGTCCGTACGCCGTGGCACCGGCATGATCACCATGTTTATCGTTGTCATTCCGCGGACGGTCGCAGGCCGGGATCCGGAATCGGTCATGATCGGCCTTGAAACCGATTCCGGGTTCGCCCAAGGCGCCCGGTATGACGAAGTATGTTTTTGTCGCAGGCGGGTACGACCATGCAAGATCCGAGCAGGATTCTCGTCACCGGTGCGAATGGCCAGGTGGGGCACGAAGTGTTGCGTGCATTGGCTGACCCCGCGCGAGAACCGGACCCTCACCCGCCCCTTACGGGGCACCCTCTCCCGGAGGGAGAGGGGAAAACCACGACCACCCCGCGCCACGTGCGGGGAGATGAAAATAGTTTGAACCCCTCTCCCCTCGGGAGAGGCGGAGCTGGAGCGAACGCGCGCGCAGCGCGAGGGGTGAGGGTACGGGATCGCGAGATCATCCCGGCCACCCGCAGCGGCATGCTCGATGATGGAATGCGTTGCGAGTCCCTCGATCTTGCCTATTTCGATGGGTTGTCCAAGGCTCTGGACCGCATTGCGCCAAACGTCATCATCAATGCCGCCGCCTACACCGCGGTCGATCGTGCCGAGGACGAAGCCGAACTCGCGCAACGCATCAATGGCGAAGCATTGGGCGTGCTTGGTGCGTGGGCCAAGCAACACGCCGCGCGAGTCGTTCATTACTCCACCGACTACGTCTTCGACGGCCGCGCGAACCGCGCGTATCGCGAGGACGATGCGACGCATCCGGTCAGTGCCTACGGTCGATCCAAGCTCGCGGGTGAAATCGCCTTGCGCGAAAGCGGCGCGCGCCACCTGATTTTCCGCACCGCGTGGGTGTATGCCGCGCGCGGGCACAACTTCCTGCGGACCATGCTACGGGTCGGGGCGGAGCGTGACACATTGCGTGTGGTGGATGATCAGATCGGCGCGCCAACACCCGCGCGGTTGATCGCCGATGTCACCGCACAAGCCGTGGCGCAATGGCGTATTGATGAAACACCCGCGCGCGACGGCGTGTATCACCTCGTTGCCTCGGGACAGACCAGTTGGTGCAGGTTCGCGCGGGCGATTTTCGAGCGTGCGCAAACAGTCGGTTTGATCGAGCGCGCGCCGAGCGTGCAGGCCATCCGCACCGATGAATATCCCACCAAGGCCACGCGCCCGGCGTGGTCGGTGCTGGATACCGGGAAGCTTCGCGCAACGTTCGACATTACGCTGCCGGACTGGCAGGCCGCGCTCGATGGCGTGATGGAAGAACTCCCGAACAGGCGTTCGTGACGCCCCATCTACCGTAGGTTGGTGCTGGGCCGGGCTTCATCCGGCGAAGCCCGACATTGCTGCGTGGTACGCGACGTTGGGCTTCCGCCGATGAAGCCGTCGTCAGCCCAACCTAAAAAAGCGTCCGGTTTTAGGCGGGACGTTTCGAGGGTGCCAAGACCGTAGGTTGGTGCTGAGCCGGGCTTCATCCGGCGAAGCCCAACATTGCTGCGTGATACGCGAAGTTGGGCTTCCGCCGATGAAGCCGACGTCAGCCCAACCTACAAAAGCGTCCGGTTTTAGGCGGGACGTTTCGAGGGTGCCAAGACCGTAGGTTGGTGCTGAGCCGGGCTTCATCCGGCGAAGCCCAACATTGCTGCGCAATCTCGACGGCTTCCGCCGATGAAGCCGGCGTCAGCCCAACCTTCAAATTGATTTTGCTTGTCATCCCGGAATACTCGCGCCATCCATGGCGCTCGCGCTGCGCGCCGCCTTCGGCGTTCGCGTTTGCAATCCTGCAAACGCAGTCGCGATGCGATATCCGGACTGCGCGGGCAGGATGCCGGAGCGAACATCGGCGCAGCCGATGGCCCGAAGGGCAAGCCGCAGGATGCGGCGCGTCACCCAGCGCCTTTGCATTTCAGCGGGTTGTACGAAAGTCACTGGGGTCCCGGCTTTACTCGCGCCGTCCATGGCGCTCGCCCTTCGGGCCAGCTTCGCTGTTCGGGCGCGCTCCTGCGCGCCACGTCGCCGGGATGACGAGGGATGGGGTTGATCAGAGATTCCCTTGCGCCGCTCATCGGCCCAAACCTGCCGTCCATCGCCAGACGCTTGGCAACAGCGCGGGCAATGACGATGATCCGGTTCGCATCGTCGGCTTTCGACAGGGGCAAACCGTGGTGCCGGGGAAAATCCAGACCATGCCTATTGATTTCACCAAGCGCCTGCGCGCGCGCTGTCGCGCCTGCGGCTTCACGCTTGTGGAACTGATGGTCACCCTTGCGGTGGCGGCCATCCTGGCCATGATCGCCGTGCCGAGTTTCAAGCGAGTGCTGGTTTCCACCAACCTTTCCGGCATCAACAATGATCTTGCCGGCGATCTCCAGTACGCGCGTACCGAAGCGGTGTCGCGGCAGGTGACCGTGGCGGTCGCGGCATCCGCCGGCAGTTGGCAGAACGGCTGGACCGTCGAGATTCCGCCTGCGAGCAGCACCGGCAGCGCAACCGTGTTGCGCAACCACCCGACCATTTCCACGCAATACGTGCTGAGCAGCAGTGCCGCGGACGTCCGCTACAACTCGCAAGGCACGCCCGCCGCCGCGAGCTGCTTCACCATTTCGGAGCAAACGGGACAGGACGGTACGCCACGGTACCTGCAGGTTTCGTCCTCCGGCATGTTGCAGCAAGCCACGAGTTGTCCCTGATCCCGGTGCTGCCATGACCCTCCATCGCGCCCATCCACGTCAACAAGGCTTCTCGATGCTGGAAGTGCTGATCGCCGTGTTGGTGTTCAGCCTCGGCATCATCGGCCTTGCCGGTCTCCTGATCTTCGCGATCCAGTCCAACCACGTCGCCTACCTGCGCACGCAAGCCACGTTCCTCGCGCACAACATGGCTGACCGGATGGGTGCCAACCCGGCGGGGCTGTGGGGGACCGCTGGCGCCAGTTTCTACAACGGCAGCTATCCCGTCACCGCCAGCACTGCCAGCTGTGGCGCGGGCTGCAATCCCCAGCAGCTTGCCGATTACGACAAGGCCCAGTGGAGCACCCAGCTCACCACGTTCCTGCCGAACGCGCGCGGCAACATCAATTGCACCACGAACGGCATTGCCTACACGCCCACCGCGGCGCAAATCGACATGCGTCCGCCGTATGCAGGAACCTGCACCATGACGTTGACCTGGAACGAAGCCGGTTCCGCCGGCGGCGCCAATCAGGCGTCGACCGACACCACCAAGCTCGGCCAGAAAGCGCACTCGTTCCAATGGGTATTCCAGCCATGATCCACGTTCGTCCCATCGCCGCCCGCCGCCGCATGGCCGGCCTGTCGCTGATCGAGATGATGATCGCGTTGGTGATGGCGCTGATCGTCGCGGCCGGCATCATCACGGTGTTTGCGTCCACTTCCAGCAGCAACAAGGTGCAACAGCAGATGGCCGCGCTGCAGGAAGAAGGCCGCTTCGCCATCCACAGCCTGCGTGCCGACCTCGCCAACGCCAACGGCACGTATTGCAGCAACACGGGCGGCAACGCGGGATTGACCACGTCGGGGCTGTACCTCGATGCGCTACGTTCGCCGACGGTGTACGCGAAAACGGCCATTCCGTTGAACGACAGCACGGTCACACTGCCGGCGCCAAGCGGAGCTTATTCGCTGCCCTCGTCCTTGTTCATGCGCGGCTACCAGTGCGACACCAGCAACTGCACGCCAACGGGACTTGCGAGCCTGGTCGCAAGCGGTGTACCTGCGATGGGTACGGCGTTGGGCAGTCGCGTGAAGGGCGCCGACGTGCTGACCATCCGCTATCTGACGCCCGGTTCCGGTTGGGCCATCGTGCCTAGCGGCAATCCCGGAACCACCCTTGACGCCCCCGTTAGCGCAACCGTCACCCAGATCAATCTGGTTCAGATGGCAGGTGAACCGGCCGTCAACACGTTCACCGGCACCCTGGCGATGTTGGCCGATTGTTCCAACGCACAAGTGTTCACGGTCAGCGGCGCAGGCAGCGCGACGCTCCAGCCCAACAACAACTATGCGTCGCCGCTCGACATCAGCACCGGTGCGGCGCCGCGCGTGTTCGACTTCACCAAAGATTTCCAAACTGTTACCTATTTTCTGGAAGTGGTCGATGCCGGCAACGGCCATACCACCGGTCAACTGGTGCGCCGCTTCAACGGCACCAATCAGCCGCTGGTGACCGGCGTGGAGCGCCTTGATTTCCTCTACGGCATTATCAACGCCAATGGCAACACGGAGTTCCTGACTGCCGATCAGGTCGATGCCGGCACGGACGCAAGCGGCGCCAGCATTCCGTGTCCGCCCGATGTCGCCACGCCGGGTGGCATGCCCGCTACGGGTTGCCTGTGGCGCGCGGTGCAGACGATCGAGGTACACATCCTGATGGATGGCCAGACGCCGCTGTACACGTTGACGCCCAACGAAATGAAATACATCTACACGCCGGATAGCGCCAGCGCGACGCCGATTCCGCCGACCGCCCACGCCATCCAGCCGAATGCGGACCAGGGCTTCCCGAATCCGCTGCTCCGTCGCGAATTCACCACGCTCGTAGCGCTGCGCAACTTCAACCCGTGATGACCGAGTCAGCCGCCATGTTCGTCCACCGCATCCAACCTCGATTCCCGCAGCGCGCCCGCGAACGCGGCGCGGTGCTGCTGGTGGCGTTGATCTTCCTGATCCTGCTGACGCTGCTCGCTATCGGCGCATCGTCCGGCTCGCTGTTGCAGCAACGCATGGTCGCAGCCACCCGCAGCGCGCAGCTGGCCAGCCTGAGTGCGGACACCGCGCTGCGGGGCGCGGAATGGCGGATCTGGAATACATCGAGCGTGGTCGGGGGCACCCTGCAGTGCGACGTCACTGCCATCAATGCCACCAGCGGTTGCGTCAAGTACGACCCGGAGTCACCACTGTATGCCACTGGCGGTGCGGTTGCGCAATTTCGCACGGGCAACAACGCGTGGCTGTCCACCGGCATCGCCTACACCGGCTTGCCCGGTGCCAGCAACGACTTCACGAATGTGCCGATCCCGAGCAACGGCTACACCGCCAGCGCCAATGTCGCGGATAACCCGCGCTACATCATCGAGGACATGGGTCTGGTGACACCGCCAGGCGCGGGTACGCAGCACGAATCCGGTGTCACCGGCCCTAATTCGGGTGGCGCCGGGCACATCAACATCCACATTTACCGCATCACTGCGCGCGCCACCGGTGGCACTTCGAACACCGTACGCGTGGTGCAGAGCACCTTCGACGCGCAGACCAGCAACTGATAGTCCCAACAAAACCGTTCGCCCTGAGCTTGTCGAAGGCGTGTTTTGGGCTTATCGACGGACGAACACAGAAGATTCAAGGAACCCGCGGGGAATCCGCCATGTCCATGACACGCCAAACCATTCTCGCTTCACGTCCCGCCGCGATGGTGCTGGCACTTTCGCTGGTCGCCGGACTATCGGTGCCATTCCTCGTGTTGCCGCCAGTGCATGCGGCCTTCGTGGTGCCCAACGGGACCATCGAACTCAGCCCCGCGCCGGTCAACCAGGTGACGGCGGTAGCGCCCAACATCGCCGTAACCTTTGACGATTCAGGATCGATGAACTGGACGCGCATGGGCGATGCGCCGCCGTGGACGACGAAGCCCAACGGCAATTTCTACTACCCGAACATGGACTGGGGCAGGAACGGCAACCTGAACCTCAACACCAACGGTGGACCATGGCGCTGCGCCAACGTGATCGACGCCAATGACCTCGTGCCGGCGCAGGCCATCCGCGACATGCCAATGAACGGGGTATATTACAACCCCAACATCATCTACACGCCGCCGATTTATGCCAACGGCACCTCGTTCCAGAATGGCGACGCCACGCTGGCCGCGGTCTGGGTGGACGGCATTGCCGTCAATCGCCCGCTGAATCCGGCGTCCAGCACCGGCACCATCGCCTACAACAACAATCCGGACCTGGATTATCCCGGCGAAAGTTCGCGCACCAACCTCACCGGGCAGCTGGGGTCCCTGACGACTTACGCGACCTTCGGGACCACTTCGGCTTGTCCCGCGAACATCGTCAGCGGCTCATGCACGCAGCACACCTCCGGCACGGTGGCCGGCAATCACGTCTTTTATGTCCTGAACGTTGACTCGACCACCGGCAGCGGGATCAGCACGGTCTACTCGGGCGCGAACCTGCAGAGCAGCAGCACATCCGTCGCCGGTTACACCCAGGTCACGGGCAATGGCAACAACAACACCAAGTATTACGTGACTTGGCAGCAGCAGCCCGACCAGCGCTGGCAATGCGGCACCGGCAGCGGCAGCAATCAGGGCCAGTCGGCGTTCTGGAACGGCGCCAGCCCTATGGACGGCCAGGCCCACACGCTGAGCGATGGCACCACCATCACCTATCCCAATGGCGGCCCGTACTACTACCGCCTGAAGCAGACCGTGACGATCGACGTGGATTCGTTTGGCAACCCGACTAACACCGGCTGCACCACTACCGATTGCGACGGCCTGCACACACTGTACGACCCGAACAGTTGGGAAGCCGTGCCCATCACCAACACCAATGTCACCATCAATGGCGTCACGGTGAACCAGTACCAGAACTTCGCCAATTGGTACGCGTACTACCGCACCCGCAATCAGATGGCGCGGTCCGCGATGTCGCGGGTGTTCGGCTCGGCCGCGCTGTCGGCACTGAACGCTGACGGCGGATTTGGCAACGACATCCGGGTGACATGGCAGAATCTGAACAGCGGCACTTACGATCTTCCCAGTGCCGCCATCATTTCGGCGTTGATCGACACCTCGGCGTGTTCGGCCGGTGCGAGCGCTTCGGCAAGTCCCTCCGGCATCCAGCAGTCCGGAGCCGTCCAGACCGCGCCCGATTGCTATCGCAGCGCGTTCTTCAACTGGATCTTCCAAATACCCGCGAATGGCGGCACGCCGACCCAACGCGCATTAAACCGTGCCGGTCAGTTCTTCACGCGCGGCAACGGCAACACCGGCTCTAACGGGAATCTCGAAGATCCCTACTGGCAGCCGCCGCCGCACGGCACCTTTGACGCGTCCACGAATCCGGGAAACGAGCTGTACTGCCGCCAGAACTTCCATATGCTGGTCACCGACGGCCTCTGGAACACCAACGTCGCTCCGCTGACTTCGAGCCTGACGCAACCCACCACGGCGCTGACCTTGCCGGATGGCGTCGCGTTCCCGACCACCGCAGCGGGCGTGGGCTCGATCTATGCGCCCGAGTCCGATGGCGGCTACAGCGGCAGTGCATCACTGTCCGACATCGCCTTCAGTTACTGGGCGCAGGATCTGCGTCCGGACCTGTATGTTCCGAATCCGCCATCTCCGGGCACTCCCCAAATCGTGCCCGCGTACCTGCCGGATACCACCACCGGTGTGTTCGCTGCCGGCAACGTCGTGGGTGGCAACGGCAATGCCCAGAACATCCCGGCCGAGGAGTACTTCAATCCGAAGAACGACCCCGCGACGTGGCCGCACATGGTCAACTACATGGTGGGGCTGGGCGTGAACGGAGAACTGAATTTCTCCGAGAACACCGATTGCACCAGTGCTGCCGGCGCCGACATGGATGCCTGCAATCTGCGCAAGGGCATCGCCAATTCCACGGGTTCGGTGGGCTGGCCACAGCCGAACGGCGTCAGCCCCGGCATCGCCGCCAACATCGACGATACTTGGCACGCCGCGTTGGCGAGCCGCGGCCAGTTCTTCAGCGCCGGCAACCCGCAGCAGCTGGTGGACCAGTTGACCGGTGTGCTGCTCAACATCGCGGCGCGCGCCTCGCAACCGACACCGGCCGCGGTCAACGCAAGCGTCGCGACGGTCGGCGCACTGGCCTTCGAGACCAGCTACAACAAGGACTGGAGCGGCAATTTCACGGCCAACGCAGTGAACCCGGACGGCACCATCGATGCCACGCCCGCGTGGACCGCGTATTTCCCGGCGGCCGGCAGCCGCAATATCTATACGGATACGTACAACACTCCGGCTGGTTGCGCAGCCGGCACCTACAGCTTCGACAGTGGTGCTGTGCTCAATTCGAGCACCGCCTTCGATTGTGTGGAAACGGCGGGTTTGAGCACACCGGCCATACCTGTTCCTCCCAGCACTGACACGTTCACGAACCGCATCGATTACCTGCGCGGCGACCAGACCCACGAGGCCGACGGTACCTATCGCGTCCGCACCAAGCTGTTGGGCGCCATCGTCAACTCACAGCCCGTGTACGTGTCCTACCCCAGCGGCAACTACTACGACACTTGGCCGGCAAGCTCGCCGGAAATCGGCCATTCCTATGATACGTTCGTCGGCGATCACGCCGCACGCGCGGGCACGGTGTACATCGGCGCCAACGACGGCATGCTGCACGCCTTCAATGCGCCGGTGCCCGATTGTTCCACGAGTCCGTGCACCTACGGCACCAACGCCGGTCAGGAGGACTGGGCCTTCATCCCGCGCGCGGTGTACGCCAACCTCGGCAACCTGACCAGTCGCAGCGACTTTAGCTACCGACCCACCGTGGACGCGACACCTGTGACCCGCGACGTGTTCTTCAGCAGCGACAATGACTGGCACACCATCCTCGCCGGGGGCGTGGGCCTTGGCGGGCGGGGTGTGTACGCGCTGGACATCACCGGACCCTCGGGCGCCGCAGCCGCCACGCCCACCACTGCACCGACGAAAGTGCTGTGGGAACTCGATTCCGACATGACCATCCCCAACACCTGCAAGTCGATCGTGGGGACCTCGCAAAGCGGGACGTGCCAGGCCAGTGATCTTGGCTACACCGTATCCCAGCCCAATATCGGCCGCTTGCACACTGGCCAGTGGGCGGTGCTGGTGCCGAACGGCTATTTCCCGGACTGCTCCAAGCCCGACTATCCAACCGCAGATTTCGCGAGCTGTTCGGCGATCGCCGCGCAGGCGCCCGGCAATTCGGCCGCCAAGCCTACGCCGTACAGCGCACTGTTCGTGATGGACGCCGAAACAGGTACGGTGCTTGCCGAATTGAAGACGCCGACCGGGCTTACCGTCAACGGGGTGACCATCACCAGCTTCGGCCTCGCGACGCCCGTGATGGGCGATTACGACAACGACCAGGTGGACGACGTGGCGTTCGCGGGTGACCTGCAGGGCAATCTATGGCGTTTCGACCTGCAGGCTTCCAGTCCCGCCGGCTGGACCGTGACGCTGGTCTATGCAGGCCTCGCCGATGCCAGCGGAAATCAAGGCCTGCAGCCGATCACCACGATGCCGCGCCTGTTCCCCGATCCGGCCACCAACCGCTTCATGGTGGTGTTCGGCACCGGTAAGTACCTTGGCGCGGGCGACAACAGCAGCAACGCCGTGCAGTCGATGATGGGTGTCCGCGACGTTTCGGACACGGCGTCACCCTACAGCCAGACGGACCTGACCCCACAGTACTTGCACGAGACGACCGCGCCGGCGACCTTACCCGACGGTTCGCCCAATCCCAATGCGGGTGCGACCCTGCGTTGCGTGACAGGGGGTGCGAGCGATACCTGCGCGCTTGGATCGGCGACGCCCACCACCCCGATACCGGCGGTCGGCCAGCCCAAGGGCGGAGGGTGGTTCATCAACTTGTACACCACCACCAGCAGCGGTGTGCAGAACAACTCGGGTGAACGCGTGGTGGTCAGTCCCGGTGCGATCTTCGCCAGCAACACGATCGTGTTCGAGACATTGCTGGCCGGCGCCCAAGGTAGCGACCCGTGCAACCCGGCCACGCAAGGTGCGATCATGGCCCTGAACTCGGTGACCGGCGCGCCGGCAGGCGTATCCTCGCTGGGTGGCTGGCCGATCGTGGGTGGCCGTATCAGCAATGCGCGCACCAGCGGCAGCTTGCCAATCGTTTCGGCACTGGGTGGCGGCCAGGCGTACCTTCCGGGCACGACGCTCGCGCCATCGGGCACGAAACCGCTTTCGATCGATGCGCCGATCTGGCGTCGTCGCTCGTGGCAGGGCATTCAACAGAACTGATGTAGTGACAGGGGCGATGACGATGCGACGCACACGCGGTTTCACATTGATCGAGTTGATGATCGTGGTGGCGATCATCGCCATCCTCGCGGCCATCGCGGTGCCGTGGTGGGGGCGCTATACCTACCGCGCGCGCCGCGCGGATGCGCAAAAATTGCTGGTGCACGTCGCGCAGGCGGAAGAGCGCTTCTACACCGATTACAACCACTATCCGCTGACGGCGTCGTCGCTGGGTTACGCCAACAATGCGCCGCTTTCGGAAAATGGCTACTACCAGCTGTCGCTGGCGCTGCCTGCCGCCAGTTCCGCTGGGCAGGGCTACACCGCGAAGGCCACGCCGCAGGGCGTGCAAGCAGACGACAAGTGCGGCAACCTCAGCATCGACAGTACCGGCCAGAAGCTGCCGGATCCCACCAACACCTCGGCCAACTCGAATGGTCGTTGCTGGTAGGCGTCGCGGGCAAGCAAAACACGGAATCGGTTTCGGCTTGGTACCCGAACTGCGATGACCGATTCCAGATCGCGCTGCGCGCGTCCGGAATGACGAGCGGGGAGTACTCGGATAGTCACGCGTGCGTCAACACCGCTTGTCATTCCGGGGCCGATCACCCGAGGCGTGAGCGGAACCCGGAATCGGTTGAGCGCGGTAACCCGATTGCGGTAACCGATTCCGGATCGCGCTTTGCGCGTCCGGAATGACGGCGAAGGGGGCACTCCGCTCTTTGCAGGCGTCCGGAATGACGATTAGGGACGCACCACGACCGTCTACGTTCGTTTCGCTGAAGGAGCCGGCGGTGGCGGCGGTGGAGCCGGCGGCGCGGCAACCTTGGGCGCGTTCGGCGGCACGGGAGGTGGCGGTGGTGCCGGCGGTGGCGGCGGCGGGAGCAGGTTCCAGCGCGGCGGCACCTTCATGTTCAGCGCGAGCGTCTTGCCGTGGCGGCGCACGGCCACGCGCACCTGTTGTTCATTGGTCGCGCCGCGCAGCGCGCGCTGCACGTCTTCGGGTTGCGCAACGGGTTTGCCGCCGATGCCGGTGATCACGTCGCCGGGCTGCAATTCCGGAAATTGCTCGTCGCTGCGAGACAGCACCAGTACACCCTTGTCGGTGCCGAAGTAGCGACCGAGGTCGGGGTTCAGCGGCGTCAGATTCAGTCCCCACCACGGCGACGTGAACAGGGCCCACTGGCGGGCGTGCTCGCGCGCGTTGACGGCGGCTTCGCGCGCGGCGTTGGCGCCTTCCCGTGCGGCGGCTGCGCTCTCGCGCGCGATAGTGGCGCGGTCGAGTGCCGCGGATGCGCTTTTCATGGCGCTGTCGATGCTCTGCTGGACGCTCTGCTGGACGCTTTTCTGGAACTCCGGTGACTGCACTGAGGCGCCTGCCTGCTCCGCAGCGCGTTCGGCCGCGCGCACCGTGGCTTGCCAGTCGCCCGGTTGCATCCGCTCCGGCGTGACATCGGCGTGCAGTGTTTTGCCGTCGCGGGTCACGCCGAGCCGGATGCGTTTGCCGGCTTCGGCCGTTCGCAGCGCATGTTCGGACGATGCATCGAACGCGCCCACCGCTTTGCCGTCGACGGCGGTGATCGTGTCGCCGGCTTTCAGGCCGGCGCGCTCGGCGGGTCCGCCGGGCGTCACCGCATTCACGTGCAGCCCGTGGTCTTCGGCACTGACGGCGATGCCGAGCATGCCGCGCTTGCTGTCGGCGAAATAATGCAACGTGCTGGCATTGGCTTCGTCACCGAGTTTCGCTGACAGCGCGGCCATCCGGCCGGCCAGGGCATTCATGCGTGCCTGCAGCGCGGCCATCTGCTGCTGGGTGGCCTGCTGCTGGACGACTTGGTCCGGTTCGGCGGTGGACGCGGTCGAAGCCGGCGGTGCGGCGAGCAGTGCGCCGGAACACACCGACAGACCGGGCAACATCAGGCAAAGGGCGAGTGTTCGTTTCATGGCGATTCTCTCGATCACATGGAAATGACGTGGTTGTGTGTGGGGTGCGTCTGTTCGGCAACCATGTACGGTTGCAAATGCAACAGACCGAGTTGCTGGAGCAGGGTGATGCGCTGTTGCCACAGCCCCGCGGCGGTGGTCGGACTTCGGGCGGCGCTGAGTTGCAGGTCGACCATGCCGATCCGGTCCTGCAGCGCCACCGCGCTGGCGAGTGCGCGGCCATCCAGCGGCGCGCCGTTGTGGCTGAGGCTTTGCACCCAGTTCTGCCATTGCGCTGAACTGGCCTGCAGTGCGGCGACGTCGGATACGGGCCGGGTGTCGGGCTTCGCGCTCGATGGCGTCTGCGCAATCTGCGCGGGCGGTGGCGACGGGGCGCGCAGGTGCAGGTGCGGCCAGGCGAACGCCAGCGCGACCCCGGCCGCGAACGCGGCAGGCAGCGTGAACCAGACGGTCCGGCGCGCGGTGCGGCGTCGACCGATTCGCGCAGACAAGTTGCGCCAGGCTTCTTGTGGCGGCGCGCTTGCGGGCAATGCGCGCAGCGCCGCGGCCAGCGAGGCTTCGTCGTTCATGTCGTTCATGCGGTGGTGGTCGAGCCGATCGTGCATGGCGTTTCCTCCACTTTGGGGGTCAATATTTCGCGCAGGCGTTTGGTTGCGCGCGCGAGTTGCGATTTGGAAAAACTCACGGAACGCCCGAACTCGTGGGCGATCTCGACATGGGTGAAGCCCTCGACGTGATACAGCCAGAGCACCGCCCGCGCATCGTCGGGCAACCGGTTCAACGCGCGATCCAGGGTGGCGGCGTCCGCGGACGTCCAGGGTTGCGGCGCGCTGTCGTCGCCCAGCGTGTCGTCGAATACTTCGATGACGTGCAGTCGGTCGTGGCGAAGCTGCATCAGCGATTCGTTGACCACCAGCTTGCGCAGCCACGCCGCGAACGGCGCATCGCCGCGGTACTGGCGCGCGCGCTCGAAGGCTTTCAGCATCGAATCCTGCAGCACTTCCTGGGCGACGTCGGCGCGGCCGGTCAGGCGCAACGCCAGTGTCCACGCCGCGCGTTCGAACTGCCGGTACACGCTTTCGAATGCGGACAGGTCGCCGCGCTTCAGCCGGGCGATGGTGTCCGGTTCGACGTGCTGCTGGAAGTTGGAGTGCGGGTCCACGACACAAGGATGCACCAGAACGCGAAAAGGTCGCAGGGTTTTTGCGTTGCGTTTCGAAGGAAGCGTTGCGCGCGCCTCGGGATTTTTGGCCACGCGTCTGCGGATGAAAGAGACCGATTCCGGGTTCCGCGCTGCGCGCGGCCCCGGAATGACCAGCGGTTGGAACGGGGCGACACGCAGGACGCCAAGTGGTCCGGATGGCCGGCAGACGCCCCGGCACGAAATTCAAATCTTGTCATTCCGGGGCGACCCGAAGGGTCGAACCCGGGATCGATTTCAGGCATGCCACACCCGGAAGCTGGCGATGCCGCACCCCTATCCGCACTGTCCGCGAACTGTCCGCGGACACCTTTCCCGCTCGTGCCCATTTCGCAAATCACTGAAACGACAAATGAAATTCGGTCCGCGCGGTTGGCATCACACTTGCTCAATAGATGGCGAGGCTGCATCGGCGAAACGCTGCGGCAGGGAACGGAAAAAGCATGAACATTCGCGACACATCCGCGCAGGACCGCATCATCGAGAAACGCGTCAGCAAGAAGAAGCTGGCGATCTTCGGCGGCATCGGCTTGGCGGTGCTGATCCTGCTGGTCTGGCTGGTGCCCGGCGCGCTGCGGCTGTTCTCGGCGGGCTCGTCGGTGAGCGCCTCGCGCCTGCAGATCGCGACGGTGGAACGCGGCGCGTTCGTGCGCGACATCGCGGCGGACGGGCGCGTGGTCGCGGCGGTCAGTCCCACCTTGTATGCACGCGCGAATGGCGCGGTGGTGCTGCAGGTGCACGCCGGTGACAAAGTCAAAAAGAACCAGGTGCTGGCGGTGATCGCGAGCCCCGAACTCACCAACAAGCTGGCGCAGGAAGAAAGCAACGCCGACGCGATGCAGGTGGCGTATCAGCAGGCCAAGATCGATGCCAACCAGCAGCGTGCCAAGCTGCAGGAAGCGTTCGAAAACGCCAAGATCGACGAGCAGAGCGCCAAGCGCGATCTGGCGCGCTACCAGAAGGCGTTCGACAAGGGCGCGGTGTCGAAACTGGAAGTGGATCGCCACAACGATGCGCTGGAGAAGGCGCAGATCCAGTTGAAGCATGCACAGGACAACCTCGGCATGGACGATTCCAGTCTCGCGCTGGAAATCCAGGCCAAGAAGCTGGCCTACGAGCGCCAGAAGCTGATGGTCGCGGACCTGAAGCGCCAGGTCGAAGAATTGAACGTGCGCTCGCCGGTCGACGGCCAGGTCGGACAACTGTTCATCGCCCAGACCGCGACCGTGCCCAAGGATTCGAAGTTGCTGACGGTCGTGGATTTGTCCGCGCTGGAAGTGCAGGTGAACGTGCCGGAAAGTTTCGCGCGTGATCTTGCGGCCGGCATGCCGGCGGTCATCAGCGGCAACGGCAAGGACTGGAAGGGTGCGGTCAGCGCGATTTCGCCCGAAGTCGTGAACGGCGAAGTGGTTGCGCGGGTGCGCTTCGAGGGCAACAAGCCCGAGCAGTTGCGCCAGAACCAGCGGTTGTCGGTGCGCATCGTGCTGGACAAGCGCGAGAACGTGCTGACCGTGGCGCGCGGTTCGTTCGTGGACGAATCGGGCGGCCGCTATGCCTATGTCGTTCGCGATGGCATCGCCACCAAGACGCCGGTGACGCTCGGCCCGAGCTCCATCGACAAGGTCGAGATCCTGCAAGGCCTGAAGGAAGGCGACAAGGTCGTGATTTCCGGCACCAGCAATTTCAACGGCGCGGCGAAAGTCGCGATCAGCGACTGACTTCAAACCCTCCCCTTCAAGGGGAGAGAATGGGAGGGGATGGGTTTGCATCAATGAGCAACCCATCCCCATCCCGACCTTCCCCTTGAAGGGGAAGGAGAAAAGCGAAAACACCACGTTGAGTCGGGCTCAGCAGCGCAGTACGTAATCCATCACCACCACCGAGGAACCTGAAATGCTCAAGATGACCCACCTGTCCAAGGTTTACCGCACCGAAGTGGTGGAAACCTACGCGCTGCGCGACTTCAACATCGACGTGAAGGAAGGCGAATTCGTCGCGGTGATGGGGCCCTCGGGCTCTGGCAAGACCACGTTCCTCACGATCGCCGGCCTTTTGGAAAGCTTCACCGGCGGCGAATACCTGCTTGACGGCGTGGACGTCAGCAACCTCGGCGACAACGCGCGTTCGAAGATCCGCAACGAGAAGATCGGCTTCGTGTTCCAGAGCTTCAACCTGATTCCCGACCTCAACGTGCACGACAACGTGGAAGTGCCGCTGCGCTACCGCGGCATGAAATCCGCCGAGCGCCAACAGCGCATCAAGGACGCGCTGGAGCGCGTGGGCCTGGCCTCGCGCATGAAGCATTACCCCGCCGAACTGTCCGGCGGGCAGCAACAGCGCGTGGCCATCGCGCGCGCACTGGCGGGTTCGCCGCGCCTGCTGCTGGCGGACGAACCCACTGGCAACCTGGACACCCAGATGGCGCGCAGCGTGATGGAACTGCTGGAAGAGATCCATCGCGGCGGCGCCACCATCGTGATGGTCACCCACGATCCGGAACTCGCCACGCGCGCGCAACGCAGCGTGCACGTCATCGACGGCCAGGCCGTGGACATCGCCGAAGAACCGCGCTTCCACGCGCAATCCCGGCGCGCCGAGGCGGCGGCCGAGGGCGGCGCGCACTGAAGCCTGCGTGTTGAATCAGGGGTCGCCGGGGATGTCGTTCTGATTGGCAACAGGGGATGTTGAAGTACATCGAGGACCGCAACCATGAACATCCAGAAACTCATCGCCATCGTCGCCGCCATCCTGATCAACTGCGCCGTGCTCGCGTGGTTCCACGCGTGGACGTCCGGCGTGGCCAACGCTGCCGCCGCGGCGGCCTCCTTGCAGGGCGCCGTGATGCTGCCCGTCATCAACGTGCATCCCAGCGCCAAACAATTGCGCGAACTGCACCACCTGTCGCCCGCGCAATCGGCTCGGGCCGGTGCCGACGTGAGCCTCGCGTGTTTCGTGGCGCCGTACTACTCGTTCGACACGCAGTGCGGCGCGGCGGCGAACAGCTGACGCCGGACGTGGCGACAGGGAGTGTTTGATGTTGTGTCCTTCTCCCCTCGGGAGAAGGTGGCCCGCGGGGCCGGATGAGGGTCCGGTTTTACGCGGCCGGTTGCGCAAGACCCGAACCCTCACCCCAACCCCTCTCCCGGTGGGAGAGGGGAGCAAAAGCGGAGTGAATGAAAATGTTCGCCTATTACCTCGATCTCGCGCTGCGCAGCCTGAAGCGACACAAGGCGCTCACTGGCCTGATGATCATCACCATCGGCTTTGGCGTGGCTGCGTCGATGACGACGTGGTCGGTGTTCCGCGCCGTGTCGGGCGATCCGATTCCCTGGAAATCGTCGAAGCTGTACGTGCCGCAGATCGACGCGTGGGGGCCGGCGGTGCAGAAGAACAATCCCGACCCGGAGAAGGGCCCGCCGGATGCGCTGACCTACGGTGACGCGGTTGCGCTGATGCGCGACCATCGCGCGAAGTTGCAATCGGCGATGTACATCATTTCGCCGTCGATCGTTCCCGCCGTGGCCGGCCAGCACCCCCTCAACACGCTCGGGCATGCGGTGTTCAGCGAGTTCTTCCCGATGGTGGACGTGCCGTTCAAGTACGGCAGCGGCTGGAGTGCGGCCGACGACGAACATCGCGCGCAGGTCGCGGTAATCAGCAGCAAGATCAACCGCAAGGTGTTCGGCGGCGGCGACAGCGTCGGCAAGACCATCAACATCGACGGTCACGATTACCGCGTGGTGGGCGTGATGGACGAATGGAATCCGCAGCCGCGCTTCTACGACGTGGTCAACACCGGTGGCTTCCTGCAGCAGGATGAAGGGGTGCTGCTGCCATTCAACACCGCGATCGCCGCGGGCATGTCCAACGACGGCAACACCAACTGCTACCAGTCGCCCAAGGAAACCGGCTTCGTCGGGTTGCAACGGTCCAGTTGCATCTGGACCGAGTACATGGTGCAGCTCGACAGCGCGGCGGCGGCTCAGCAGTTCAAGAATTATCTGGAAGGCTTCGCGCGCACGCGCTATCCAGGCTGGGCGCCGAACGTGCGGCTGCGCGGGCTGATGGACTGGCTGGACCACGAGCACGTGGTGCCGCCCGACACACGCATCTCGCTGTACGTCGCACTGGGCCTGCTGCTGGTGTGCCTGGTCAACACCGCGGGCTTGCTGCTGGCGAAGTTCCTGCGCCGCAGCAGCGAGATCGGCGTGCGGCGCGCGCTCGGCGCTTCGCGGCGCGAGATCTACACGCAGTTCCTGGTCGAGGCCGGCATGGTCGGGCTTGCCGGAGGCGCGCTCGGCCTGGTGTTGACGGGACTCGGCATCGCCGGCGTGGGCTGGGTGCTGCCGCGCGACATCGCTGCGCTGGCGCGGCTCGACGTGACACTGTTTCTGACCACGCTGGCCGTGGCAATCATCGCGACGATGCTGGCCGGACTGTATCCCACCATGCGCGCGGCGGCGGTGCAGCCGGCGTGGCAATTGAAATCGAACTGAACTGTCAACCATGCGCCGGCAGATGCAGTCCGACTACAAAAGTATGGTCATTCCGGGGCCGCTGCCGGCTTCATCGGCGGTTCTGCGCTGCGCGCGGCTCCGGAATGACAAGAAAATGAGGACACCAACATGAGACTCCCTCCGATTCTCGCCGCACTCAAGAAGCACAAGGCCGGCGTCACGCTGATCACGCTGCAGATCGCGCTGACCTTGGCGATCGTGTGCAACGCGGTGTTCATCATCGGCCAGCGCATCGATCGCATCGAGCGGCCGAGCGGCATCAACGAGAACAACCTGTTCCTGATCACGCAAAGCTGGGTGGGTGCGCCGAGCGGCGACGACCAGGGCAGCGTCGACAAGCTGGATGCGATGCAGCAGACCGACATCGCCACCTTGCGCAATCTGCCCGATGTCGAATCGGCGATTGCCATCAACACGCTGCCGCTGCTCAACAGCACCTGGAGCGGCGGCATCGGATTGAAGCCGGATCAGCAGAATTCGACCGCACAGGCGGCGTTCTATTTCGGCACAGAAGAAATGATTCCCGCGCTTGGGCTGAAGCTGGTCGGCGGCCGCAACTTCACGCGCGCCGATGTAAATCACATGGGGTTCCGCGGTCACAACCGACCGCCGATCGTGATCGTCACCAAGGCGCTGGCCGACAAGCTGTTCCCGAAGGGCGACGCACTCGGCAAGACCATCTATGTCGATCGTGATACGCCCAGCACCATCATCGGCATCCTCGAGCGGATGCAGGTGCCGAGCCCCGACAGTTGGGCCAACGACTGGTTCTGGAATTCGGTGCTGATCCCGACGCGCCTCGACGCGGGTTTCGCGCGCTACGCGGTACGCGCCAAGCCGGGCCGGCTCGACGCCGCGATGCGCGAGGCGCCCAAGGCGCTGTTTGCCTCCAACCCGATGCGGGTAATCGAGACCGGCGACAACTTCGAAGATACCTCGGTGCATTCGTTTGCTGACATCCGGACGCACGCCTATCGCGCCGATCGTGGCATGGCGATCCTGATGGGCGTGATCTGCCTGATCCTGTTGTGCGTCACCGCCGCGGGCATCGTGGGCCTCACCAGTTTCTGGGTCGGGCAGCGGCGCAAGCAGATCGGCATTCGCCGCGCATTGGGCGCTACCCGCAACGACATCCTGCGCTACTTCCAGACCGAGAACCTGATGATCGCGGGCGTGGGCGTGGTGCTGGGCGCGATATTGGCGGTCGGCCTGAACCTCTGGATGATGAAGCAGTTCGCGATGGACCGCATGTCGCTGCTGTACGTGCTGGTGGGCGTGATCGCGCTGCTGGTGCTGGGCCAAGGCGCGGTGTTCGCGCCGGCACGTCGTGCATCGCGTGTGTCGCCGGTGGAGGCGACGCGGTCAGTTTAGTGCTGTTCCCTTCTCCCTCCGGGAGAAGGTGCGGCTTTGCTCCCCCGGGAGAGGCGGAGCGGAGCGAACGCGCGCGTAGCGCGAGGGGTGAGGGTTCGGGTCTTGCGCAAAAGCTGGTATGCGCGAAACCCGGACCTTCATCCGGCCCTTCGGGCCACCTTCTCCCGAGGGGAGAAGGAAGCGGCCAAGGAGAAATGTTGATGTTCGCGTACTACTTCGACCTCGCCCTGCGCAGCCTCAAGCGCAATCCCGCGCTCACCTTCTTGATGGTGGTGGCGATCGGTTTCGGCGTGGCGGCGTCGATGATCACGTATTCCGTATTCCGCGCGGTGTCGGGCAACCCGATTCCGGACAAGTCGGCGCAACTGTTCACGCCGCAAGTCGACAGTTGGGGACCGCAGCAGAACCTGCAGGGCGAGCCCCCGAAAGCGTTGAACTATGTCGATGCGATGGCGTTGATGCACGCGCATGCGGCGAAGCGACAGACCTTGTTGTATCCCGTGCAGTTGTCGCTGATGCCGGGCGGCAGTCGCAGCCTGCCGCTCAAGGCGGAAGGCTATGCGGTGTACGGCGATTTCTTCCCGATGTTCGAGGTGCCATTCCGCTACGGCAGCGGCTGGGACGCGGCGCAGGACGAAAGCCGCGCGCCGGTGATCGTGTTGAGCGAGGAATTCAACCGCAAGCTGTTCGGCGATGCCAGCAGCATCGGGCGCGAAATCAATCTCGACGGCCACGACTACCGCATCGTGGGCGTGACCCGGCACTGGGATCCGGTACCGCGCTTCTATTCGTTGTTCGGCAGCAGCGGATTCGAGGAGCCCGCGGATTTCTATCTGCCGTTCACCCGCGCGTTGGACCTTAAAATCGACACCGCCGGCAACAACAGTTGCCGCATGGCCACGACCATGCACGGCTGGGACGACTGGCTGCGCAGCGATTGCGTGTGGATCACGCCGTGGGTGGAACTGGACAGCGCCGCCGACGTCGCGCGTTACCGCAATTTCCTCCAGGGCTATTCCGCCGACCAGCAGCGCGCGGGTCGTTTCGGCTGGGCGCCCAACGTGCGGCTGCGCGACGTGACGCAATGGATGGCATACATGCATGTGGTGCCGCCCGAGAGCCGCATCTCGCTGATGGTGTCGCTGGGCTTTTTCCTGATCTGCCTGGTCAATACCGTCGGACTGTTGCTCGCGAAGTTCATGCGCCGCTCCGGCGAGATCGGCGTGCGTCGGGCGCTCGGTGCATCGCGCCGCGAGATCTACACGCAATTCCTGATCGAGGCCGGCACCGTTGGCCTGGCGGGTGGTTTGTTGGGATTGCTGTTGACCGCTGTCGGGGTGTCGGGCGTGGGTTTGCTGTTCCGCCCCGAGATCGCGCGCCTGGCGCATGTGGACCTGTCGCTGGTGGCATTGACGCTGGCGGTCGCGATCGCCGCCACCGTGATCGCGGCGTTCTATCCCTCCTGGCGGGCGGCGCACGTGCAGCCGGCCTGGCACCTGCGCTCGAACTGAGGGCGAACCGTCATGCAAATCCAGCCCATCCTCGCCGCGCTTCGCCACCACAAGGCCGGCACCTTGCTGATCGCGCTGCAGATCGCGCTGACCCTGGCGATCGTGTGCAACGCGCTGTTCATCATCCACCAGCGCATGTCGCATCTGTCCGAGCCCACCGGTATCGACGAAGCCAATGTGTTCGTGATCGGAAGCCAATGGGCGGGCCGGCAATCGGATCAGCAGATCGATGCGCAGATGCAGGCCGACCTCGCGGCGCTCCGGCAACTGCCCGCGGTGCGCGATGCGGCGCCGGCCAACTCGTATCCGTTGCGCGGCGGCGGCTGGGACAACTTCGTGATGATGAAGCCCGACCAGGTACAGAGGACCACCGACGCGGCGGTGTACCTCAGCGACACCCATCTGATCGATACGCTGGGCCTCAAGCTGATCGCCGGGCGCAATTTCCGGCCCGACGAAATCGAGCCGATGGGCATGCGTGAGAACAAGACGCCGGCGGTGGCGATCGTGACCAAGGCGCTGGCCGACAAGCTGTACCCGGACGGTTCGGCGCTGG
This sequence comes from Rhodanobacteraceae bacterium, assembly GCA_035281745.1. GTDB lineage: Bacteria > Pseudomonadota > Gammaproteobacteria > Xanthomonadales > Rhodanobacteraceae > 66-474. Next base: position 161,812 of record DATEDI010000026.1, on the reverse strand, counting down.
GCAAGACCTTCTACACCATGAGCACGACGCCGACCACCATCATCGGCATCGTCGAACGCCTGCAGCGCCAGGAAGTCGAAACCTGGTCGCTTGATTACAGCTATCAGGCCATGCTCTGGCCGCGGCGCCTGGACATGTCGTTCGGTACCTACTACATCGTGCGCGCGAAGCCGGGCGAGTTGGCGACCGCGATGCGGGAGGCGCCCAAGGCACTGCTCGCGCAAAGCCGCATGCGCGTCATCGATCCCAAGAACGGTGTGCTGAGCTTCGCCGAAATCCGCCATCGCGCCTACGACAGCGATCGCGGCACCGCGATCCTGATGGGCATCATCTGCGCGGTGCTGCTGGTGATCACGGGCGCGGGGATCATCGGGCTTACCAGTTTCTGGGTCGGGCAGCGACGCAAGCAGATCGGCATTCGCCGTGCGCTCGGCGCGACCCGGCGCGACATCCTGCGTTACTTCCAGACCGAGAACCTGCTGATCGCGGGCGCCGGCGTGGTGCTGGGCGCGATCCTCGCGGTCGGCTTGAACCTGTGGATGATGCGGCAATTGGCGATGGATCGGATGCCGTTGCTCTACGTGCTGGCCGGCGTGGTCGCGCTGCTTCTGCTGGGGCAGGGCGCGGTATTCGCGCCGGCGCGGCGCGCGTCGCGTGTGTCGCCGGTGGAGGCGACGCGGAGTGTGTGATGGAACGGGAATGGTGAATCGGGAATCGGGAATCGGGAATCGAGGAATTCCTCAACTCATCGTCATTCCGGGGCTGCCGCAGCTCCATCGCGGCAGAACCCGGAAACCAGTGACTTTTCCTTTCATGGTGAAAAGTCGCTGGGTTCCGGATCGCGGCTGCGCCGCGTCCGGAATGACGACAGAACAAACGGGCGGTGAATGAATGTTTGCGTACTACCTCGATCTCGCCATCCGCAGCCTCAAGCGCAACCGCTTGCTGACGGTGCTGATGGTGCTGGCGATCGCGATCGGCATCGGCGCCAGCATGACCACGCTGACGGTGATGCACCTGCTTTCGGGCGATCCGCTGCCGGGCAAAAGCGCACACCTGTTTTACGCGCAGGTGGACGGCAATCCCACGCCCGACTACAAGCACGCCGAACCGCCCGACATGATGGACTATCGCTCGGCGATGGATCTGTGGGAGGCGCACCGCGCAGATCGGCAAACGCTGGTCACGGTGCCCAAGGCGCTCAAGGTGAGCACGCCTGATTCCACCCGCCCGCCGCTGATGGAACAGACGCTGTTCACCACTTCGGATTTCTTCCCGATGTTCGACGTTCCGTTCGAGTACGGCAACGCGTGGACAGCGTCGGACGATGCGAATCGGGCCCGCATCGTGGTCATCTCGTCCGACCTCAACAACAAGTTGTTTGGCGGCAAGGACAGCGTCGGCAAGACGCTGCACGTTCGCGATGCGAATCTGCGCATCGTCGGGGTGTTGAAAGACTGGCGGCCGTCGCCGGTGTTCTACGACGTCCGGGGCGGTCGCTTCGCCAACGGCGATACCGCGAGTTATTACGACAAGACGGAAGCGCTGTTCGTGCCCTTCGGTACCGGACTGGACATCAACTACGACAATTTCTGGTGGTTCAACTGCTGGCATGTGCCCAAACCGGGGGAGAGCATGGTGAGTGCACCCTGCAATTGGCTGGGCTTGTGGGTGGAGCTGGGCGGTCCCGCGAAAGTCGCGTCCTATCGTGCGTTCCTGGATCATTACGCGCAGCAGCAGAAGACATTGGGACGCGTCAGGTACACCGGAACCCGCTTGCGCAGCCTGATGGATTGGCTGCGTTTCAACCAGTTCGTGCCAAGCGACGTGAAGTTGCAAACCTGGCTGGCGTTCGCATTTCTCGCGATCTGCCTGTTCAACACCGTTGGCTTGTTGCTGGCCAAGTTCCTGCGCCGAGCCGGCGAAATCGGCGTGCGTCGCGCCTTGGGTGCCTCGCGGCGCGCGGTGTTCGCGCAGTGTCTGACCGAAGCCGGCATGATCGGGCTGCTCGGCGGCATCGGAGGATGGCTGCTCACCTTGTTTGGTTTGTGGGTCGTGCGGCAGCAGCCGGCGCCGTATGCACCGATGGTGCACCTGGATGCATCGATGTTCGTGGTGACGTTCGTGCTTGCGATCGCGGTGAGCCTGGTTGCCGGGGCCTTGCCGGCGTTGCGGGCGAGTCGCATCGCGCCAGCCCTGCAACTCAAGACGCTTTGAGGGCGAGAGACATGCAAATCCAGCCAGTTATCGCGGCACTCAGGAAGCATCGACTCGCGACCGTGCTGATTGCAATGGAAATCGCGCTGGCCTGCGCGGTGCTGTGCAACGCTGCATCGATGATCGCGAGCCGACTGTCCGCGATGCACATCGTGAGCGGCGTGGATGAGTCCTCGCTCGGGTTCATTGCGCTGCAGGGCTTCGATCCCAAGCAAGCCAACGATGTCAACGCGCGGGTGCTGTCCGGTCTTGGCGCGATTACGGGTGTCGAGTCTGTGCACGTGATCAATTCGGTACCTTTCGGCATGCAGGCCGGCAATGCCGGAATCACGCTGGACCCGGACAGCAAGCACTTCGGAGGAGTGGTCGAGTTTTATGTGGGTGGCCCGGGGACACCCGAGGCGCTCGGATTGAAACTGGTGGCGGGCCGCCTGCCCGCAACGGACGACTACCAGCCGATTGCCAATTTCCTTCCCGCCGATTCCGGGGTATTGATCACGCGCACCCTGGCCGAACATCTGTGGCCGGGAGAGAACCCGTTGGGCAAGGAATTCTGGCTCGGCAAGAAAATCCATTTTCGCGTGATCGGCGTGGTCGCCCACTTTGCGATCCAGCAGTACAACGAAGAAGGCCGACGCGGCGCGCAGTGGACGGTCTTCACACCGGGTTTGCCGGGAGAACAATTGGCCGGTGGTTATCTGATCCGCGCCAAACCCGCCGATCTGGATCGTGTCATGACCGCAGCGAAGGCGGCGATCGCCAAGATCGCACCGGACGTGGTGCTGGATCGCGAAGACAGCCAGACGGTACCGTATCTGCGCGCGAAATTTTTCCAGACCGACCGCGCAATGGCCGGCCTGCTGGTCGGCGTGATCGTCGCGCTGCTCGGCGTCACCGCATTCGGGATCGTGGGGCTCGCGAGTTTCTGGGTGGCGCAGCGGCGCAAGCAGATCGGCATCCGGCGCGCGCTGGGTGCGACGCGCGCGGACATCCTGCGTTATTTCCAGACCGAGAATTTCCTGATCGTCACGTTCGGGATCGTGGTGGGCGTGGTGCTGGCGATCGGCATCAACCTTGCGTTGATGAAGTTCTTCGAAGTGCCGCGCCTGCCGCTTTGGTACCTGCCGGTCGGCGTGGTGGCGTTGTGGCTGCTCGGACAGCTTGCAGTGCTGGTGCCGGCGCTGCGCGCCGCGGCGGTGCCGCCGGTGGTGGCGACGCGGAGCGTGTGAAGGTCGCTGTTTCCTTCTCCCTCCGGGAGAAGGTGCCCCAAAGGGGCGGATGAGGGTTCGGTGTCGACGGGACGTCGGTCAAGTTCCGGACCCTCAACCCCCAACCCCTCTCCCGCTGGGGGAGGGGAGTTGAATCAGGAGACGTTCGAATGTTCGGCTATTACCTCGATCTCGCGCTGCGCAGCTTCAAACGCAATCGCGTACTCACCGCATTGATGGTGCTGGCGCTCGGCCTCGGCATCGGCGCCTCCATCACCACGCTCACGGTGTTGAAGCTGTTGTCGGGCGATCCGTTGCCGCAGAAGAGCGCAAACGTATTTGCACCAGAGCTCGATCCATTGACCGCGGCGAGCACCACGCCGGAGGAGAAGTTGTTCCAGAGATGGGGCAACCTGATGACGTACACCGATGCGATGAACTTGCTGCACGCGCGCAAGGCCAAGCGGCAGGCGGTAATGGCGCTGGCGTCCAGCAAGGTCACGCCGCAGGTGCTGGGCCAGCATCCGTTCTTCAGCGATGGCGTCGTCACCACGTCTGATTTCTTTTCCATGTTCGGTGCTTCGTTCCAGTACGGCAGCGGCTGGAGCGCGAACGATGACGAAAACCGCGCGCACGTCATCGTCATTGCGGGGTTCCTCAACGACAAATTGTTCGGCGGCAGCAACAGCGTCGGCAAAATCCTGCGCGTCAACGACCACGATTACCGCATCGTCGGCGTGCTGAAGCCGTGGGCACCGCAGCCGCGCTTCTACGCGGTGAACCTCGGTGGCCGTGGATATGGCAAGGGTGACGCGTTGTTCATGCCGCTGCAGGCCGCGATCGCCGACAAGGTGAACACGCAGACCGTCAATTGTTTTGATTCGGATGTCGATATCGATCATCTGGAAACCGCGCCCTGCGTGTGGGTGTCGACGTGGGTGGAGCTGGCGAATGCGTCGGCCGCCGACGCCTACAAGGCGTTCCTGTCCAACTATGCGGCCCAGCAGATTTCGCTGGGACGTTTTCACCATCCCGGGGTTGGCTTGCCCGACCTCATGGGTTTCCTTGCACAGCAACGGGTGGTGCCGGACGACGCGCGCATGCAGGCCAACCTTGCTTTCGGGTTCCTGCTGATTTGCGTGGTCAATACCGTCGGCCTGCTGCTTGCGAAATGTCTGCGCCGCTCACGCGAGATCGGCGTTCGGCGTGCGCTCGGCGCGACCCGCGGCGCGGTGTTCACGCAATTCATGGTCGAGTCCAGCATGGTCGGTATCGCCGGCGGCGTGCTCGGACTGGTTTTCGCGGAACTCGGGTTGTGGGCGATCCGGCAGCAGCCCGCCGAGTACGCCAGCCTTGCGCATCTCGACTTTGCCATGTTCGTCACCACCTTCGTGATCGCGCTGATCGCGAGCCTCATTGCGGGCCTGTTGCCTGCATGGCGCGCCTGCGTGGTGGCGCCGGCACCGCAGTTGAAGTCGGTTTGAGAGGACAGTCATGGATATCCAACCCATCTTCGCTGCACTGCGCAAGCACAGGATTCCGGCCGCGCTGATCGTGCTGGAAATCGCGCTGGCCTGCGCGGTGTTGTGCAACGCGGTATTCATGATCGGGCAGCGCATCGGCGAGATCCATTCGCCGAACGCGATCGACGAGCAGGGCATCGTCGACATCGGCGTGCAGGGCATCAATCCCGACACCGCGAATGTCGACATCCCACGCGATCTCGCCACGCTGCGGGAAATACCGGGCGTCACCGCGGTGGCGGCGGTCAACATGCTGCCGCTGGGCAACAACAGCTGGAACATGAATGCGGCCACGTCGCCCGACGAGCTGCTGTCGAAGGACAGTCCCAATGTCGCGGAATACCTTTTCACGAAGGACGGGCCCGATGCGCTCGGCCTGCGCCTGATGAAAGGGCGCTTTTTCAACGACGACGAATACGCCGACAGCAAGCTGGGCAACAACTACCTCCCGAGCGCGCACGTGGCGCTGGTGACGCAAAGCCTGGCCAAGCGCCTGTGGCCGGACGCGGAAGCGCTCGGCAAGCCGATCTGGATCGGCAAGAACAATCGTTACACGGTGGTTGGCGTCGTGGCGGACGTGCTGCGCCCCGATGCGAATGGCGGCGAGACGGGGCACTTCCTCTCCGCGTTCTTCCCGGTCAGCCCTGCCGCCGGTATCCAGGATTACGTGGTGCGCAGCGCGCCGCAGGACCAAGTGCGCATCCTGCGCGACGGCGTGCAGAAACTTGAAGCGCTGTCCCCCTCGGTGGTCGTGGAAGGCCACACCTTCACCGAAATCCGCGACAAGTACTACGCGAACGCGCGCAGCATGGTGTGGATGCTGGTGCTGGTGTGCGTGGTGATGCTGGCGGTGACCGCGTTCGGCATCGTGGGCCTGACCAGCTTCTGGGTGGGGCAGCGACGCCGGCAGATCGGCATCCGCCGCGCCGTCGGGGCCACGCGATCCCACATCATGCAGTACTTCCAGACCGAGAATTTCCTGCTGAGCACGGCGGGCGTCGCGATCGGGATGATCCTGGCGTTCGGCATCAATCTGTATTTGATGCAGCACTACCAGTTGAATCGGATGCCTTGGTACTACCTGCCGGCCAGCGCGATCGCGCTGTGGGTCATCGGCCAGCTTGCCGTACTGGGGCCGGCGCTGCGCGCCGCCAATGTGCCGCCGGTGGTGGCGACGCGGGGCGTGTGAAGCCCTCCCCTTCAACGGGAGGGTTGGGTGGGGATGGGGTTGCTGATCTGGAGTTGATGCCATGAGAGGCCAAACAAACCAGTCGATTCTCAAACCCAAGCTGCAGCATCGGCTGCGCAATGCGGTAACCGATGCTGAGCGATTGCTTTGGCGGCATCTTCGATTGCGGCAACTGGATGGCTGCAAGCTCAGACGTCAGCATCCGTTCGGTGACTACATCGTCGATTTTGCGTGCCTCGAAAAAGCGCTCATTGTCGAGCTGGACGGAAGCCCGCACGCCGAGCGCACCGACGGGGACAGGCTACGTTCGGCTTATCTCGAACAGGCAGGATTTCACGTTTTGCGGTTCTGGAATAACGAAGTATTCGCCGACGTGGATGGTGTGCCCGACGCGATGTGGCAAGCCTTGCGCGGTCGCGGTGAACCCCATCCCCACCCCCGCCCTCCCCTTGAAGGGCAGGGGGAAAAGCAGGAGGGTTCCTGACCATGTTCGGCTACTACATCGACCTCGCGGTGGGCAGCCTCAAACGCACGCCGGTTCTCACGGCGTTGATGGTGCTCGCGATCGGGCTGGGCATCGGCGCCAGCATGACCATGGTCACGGTGCTGCACGTGATGACGCAGGATCCGTTGCCGGAGCGCAGCGCGCATCTGTACAAACCGTACCTTGATCCATTGCCGCTGAAATACACGGGCGATCCGCTGGGCAACGATCCCCGCACCAACCTGACCTGGCCCGATGCGATGGCGCTGCTGCACGCGCATCGCGCGGAAAGACAGGCGGCCATGGCAGGCGGAAACCTGCTGGTGTGGCCGCAACGCACCGATCTGCAACCGTTCTACGTGGGTGGCCGTTACACGACGCCGGACTTCTTCGGGATGTTCGGCGTGCCGTTCGTCGCGGGTGCCGGGTGGAGTACGGCCGACGAGAAGGCCTCTGCGCATGTCGTCGTGCTCGACCAGACCCTGGCCCGAAAACTGTTCGGCAACGATGCGGCGCTCGGCAGGAGCGTGCGGCTGGGCGACATCAGTTATCGCGTGGTGGGCGTCACGGCCGACTGGGCACCCAAGCCGTTGTTCTACGCCGACGCCTCAGCGAGCCAATTCAGCGATTCCGATCAATTCTTCCTGCCGCTGTCGGTGGCGGTGGACAACAAGTTGTCGATCAATGGCAACATTTCCGGGTGGGGAAGCGACGGCGTGCCCGACAACCTGACGGACGCCAGCACTTCATGGGTCCAGTTGTGGGTGCAACTGGCGACGCCCGCGCAGACTGGCGCCTACGGGCAATTCCTGGTCGACTACTCCGCCGAGCAGAAATCGCTTGGACGCTACCAACGTCCCGCGACGGACGCCAAGCTGTACAGCCTGATGGGTTGGCTTCGACACGAGGATCTCGTGCCCGACGACGTGAGGCTGCAGATGTGGCTGGCGCTGGGTTTTCTCGGCGTCGCCATGCTCAACATCGTGGCGCTGTTGCTGGCCAAGTTCCTGCGTCGCAGCGGCGAGATCAGCGTCCGACGTGCAATGGGCGCGCGCAAACGCGACATCTTCGTGCAGTTCGGCATCGAATCCGCACTGGTCGGCGTGGCCGGTGGGTTGCTGGGGCTCGGCATTGCCCAGATCGGACTGTGGAGCATTCGGCAGCGGCCGGATGATTATGCGCATCTCGCTTCGATGGATCCGTCGATGCTGATCGGCACGGTGCTGCTGGCGATTTTCGCGAGCGTGCTGGCCGGCATGCTGCCGGCATGGCGTGCTTGCCGCGTGCCGCCCGCGCTGCAACTGAAGACGCTTTGAAGCCTTCCCCTTCAAGGGGAAGGTTTGGATGGGGATGGGGTCATGAACGCATGTCGAAACCCATCCCCACCCCGGCCCTCCCCTTGAAGGGGAGGGGAACATCTGACTCGAGGTACCGTCATGGAAATCCGTCCGATCCTTGCAACGCTGCGCAAGCACAAACTCACCGCGATCCTGCTGACGCTGCAGGTCGCCCTCACCTGCGCGATCGTGTGCAACGTCGCCTTCATGATCATGCATCGCATGCAACGCATTTCGCTGCCGACAGGGATCGATGAAGAAGCGCTCTCGGTGGTGGCGGTGCGCGGCATCGGCAAGGATGAAAATCCCTGGGCCAGGCACGAAACTGATCTCGCGCTGTTGCGGCAGATTCCCGGCGTCGGATCGGCTGTGGCCGTGAGTTATTCGCTGCCGTTGGACCGGAACATCGCAAGTTATGGGGTGTGCCCCAGCCAGGCGGCGCTCGATCGTGCAATGCAACGGATGTCGCTGCAAGGGAGCGGTTGCGCGCAAGCCAGCATGTTCGACGGTTCACCGGGATTGTTGAAGACGCTTGGACTCGATCTGATCGCCGGCCGGGATTTCCACCCCGACGAATACGTGAAGGGCCAGAAGGACGTGGCAGTGGCGATCATCAGCCAGGCTTTTGCGCAACACCTGTATCCGGGCGAAAGCGCGTTGGGCAAGGAGATGGCCGCTGGCCCGAAGCATGTCGTGCGCGTTGTCGGCGTCGTCCGCACGTTGCTCAGTCCCGTGCTGATGAACAAGGGCACCGACTACGACACCATGATCTGGCCGCAGTTGCCGAGTGACGCGGGCGTGGAATACGTGCTGCGCAGCGCGCCGCAGGATCGCCGACGCGTGCTGGATGCCGCACGGGCGACGCTGCTCAAGGCAGACCCCAGCCGCATCATCAATCCGAAGCACATGCAGACGTATTCGCAAATCCGCTCGGAATATTTTCAGCGCGATACCACCATGATCAGCCTGCTGCTCGCCTCGGCGCTCGGCCTGTTGTTCGTCACTGCGCTCGGCATCACCGGCCTCGCGAATTTCTGGGTGCAGCAGCGCACCCGCACCATCGGCATCCGCCGCGCGATCGGCGCGACCCGCACCGACATCCTGCGCTACTTCCAGACCGAGAATTTCCTGATCGTCAGCTTCGGCGTGTTGCTGGGCGTACTGCTGGCGATCGGCCTGAACCTGTTGCTGATGAAGCATTACGAATTGCCGCGGCTGCCGTTGTGGTATCTGCCGGTGGGGGCGGTGGCGTTGTGGCTGCTTGGCCAGCTTGCGGTGCTGGCGCCGGCGCTGCGAGCATCACGGGTGCAACCGGTGGTGGCGACGCGGAGCGTGTGATACGCCATTTCCCTCTCTCCGGAAGGGGGGAGAAAGCGTGATAGCCTCGAAACGATGAAGATCGATTGCCCTGAAGACCCATGCGAACGGTACTGATCATCGATGACCAGAGCGCGGTGCGCGACGCGCTGTCGTTGCTGCTGTCGTTGCACGAAATCCGTCCGCTGACGGCCACGATGCCGGAAGAAGGCCTCGCGCTGCTGGCGAGCGAGCGGGTGGACGCGGTGATCGCCGACATGAATTTCAGCGCCGACACCACCTCGGGCGAAGAAGGCGTGGCGCTGTTCCACGCGATCCGCGCCCGGCATCCGGATCTCCCGGTAATCCTGCTGACCGGCTGGTCGCACCTTGAAACCGCGGTGCAACTGGTGAAGGCGGGCGCGGCCGATTACATGTCCAAACCGTGGGACGACGCCAAGCTGCTCGCGACGGTCGAGAACCTGCTGGAGCTTTCCGAGAACGCGCGCGTCGCAGCCACGACGCGGATGACGCGCCGGCGCCGGCGTGAGGCGCTGGAGCGCGACTACGATCTGCGCGGCATCGTGTTCGCGTCCGACGAAATGCTGCGGGTGCTTGAGCTGGCCTGCCGCGTCGCGCGCGCCGACGTGCCCGTGCTGGTCACCGGCGCGAACGGCGCCGGCAAGGAACGCATCGCCGAAATCGTGCACGCGAATTCGGCGGTGCGCGACAAGCCGCTGGTGACCGTGAATTGCGGCGCGTTGCCGAGCGAATTGATCGAAGCGGAATTGTTCGGTGCCGAAGCCGGCGCGTTCACTGGCGCGGCCCGCGCGCGCGAGGGCCGCTTCGAGGCGGCCAACGGCGGCACCCTGTTCCTGGACGAAATCGGCAACCTGCCGCTGGCCGGGCAAATGAAACTGTTGCGGGCGCTGGAATCGGGCGAGTTCGAACGGCTGGGCTCGACGCGCACGCGCAAGGTCAAGGTGCGCGTGATCAGCGCCACCAACGCGGACGTACCGGTGATGATCCGTGACGGCAAGTTTCGCCAGGATTTGTTCTATCGCCTGAATACGATCGAGATAGCGCTGCCGCCGCTGTCGGACCGCCCGGACGATATCCTGCCGCTTGCCGAATATTTCCTCGACGAGGGTGCGGTGTTGTCGGACCAGGCGCGGGACGCGCTGCTGGATTATCCGTGGCCGGGCAACGTGCGCGAACTGAAGAACACCATCGACCGCGCGAAGTTGTTGTGCGGCCGCGACGAAATCACGGTGGCGCATCTGGGGCTTTCGGCGGTGCCGGCGGCGCCTGCGCGCAGTCTGGACGATCCGCCGCGCGAAGCGGTCGAGGAAGCGCTGCGCAAGGCTGGCGGCGTGATCAGCCGCGCCGCGCGGACGCTTGGCCTTTCGCGGCAGGCGTTGTATCGGCGCATGCAGCGGTACGGGATTCCGACGGAGGGGTGAGGAGCGGCGTTTGCGCGACGCCGGGGGCATTGCGCGCCGCTCCGAACGGGTGGCCAGGGATGGCCGCACCGGCGCCCGCACCATGAATGGTGCTTGCGAGCTTGTGGTTGCAGATCTCCGCGCCGATTGCGCGTTCCCTTGTTTTGAGGCGATGGTTCCACCGGCGTGACATTACGCTTTGTCAATCCAATCTCATTCCTGATTACATCGATCCGCCATGCGCTTCTCCTCCCTCGAAGGCAAACTTGCGCTGTTGCTGGTTGCGGCGGCCATGGTCGCCGCGGCGCTTGCGGCGGCGATTACCGACTGGACCCACAGCGCGTGGCTGGGTGGGGCGATCGCGATCGCCGTGTGCCTCGCGCCGGTGGCGTGGCTGGCGCATTCGGCGATGCAGCCCGTGCGGCGGTTGTTGCGCGCGCTGTCGGGCAGCGTGGCCAGCTATCGCGATGGCGACTTCAGCATTTCGTTGCGCACCCGCCGCCGTGACGAACTGGGCGCGTTGATCGAAGCGCACAATGAACTTGGCCATGCCTTGCGCGAGCAACGCCAGAACCTGGTGCAACGCGAATTGCTGCTGGACACGGTGGTGCAGCATTCGCCGACGGCGTTGATCCTGACCGACGCCGGCGACCGCATCGTCTATGCGAACCTCGCCGCGCGGCATCTGTTCAACGAGGGGCGGAGTCCGGCCGGTTTGCGCTTCGATGATTTGCTGCAGGCGTGCCCCGAGGCGATGCGGCAGGCGCTGACGGCCAGCGAAGACAGCTTGTTCGGCGTCGAGATGGGCAGCGACGAGGAGTATTTCCACTTGTCGCGGCGCGATTTCCGTCTGCAGGGGCGGCCACACCAGTTGTATCTGGTGCAGCGCATGACGCGTGAATTGTCGCGTCAGGAAGTGGCGGTATGGAAGCGGGTGATCCGGGTAATCAGCCACGAGTTGAACAATTCGCTGGCGCCGATCTCTTCCCTTGCACACTCGGGTGCGGAACTGGCACGTCGCAATGATTTGGCGCGCTTGCCGAAAGTGTTCGAGGGCATCGGCGATCGCGTTCGTCATCTGCATTCGTTCACCGCCGGCTATGCGAGCTTCGCCAAATTGCCGCAGCCGAATCCTGCGCCGGTCGAGTGGGCGGCGTTTCTGGAATCGCTTAAATTGCATTGCGAATTCCGGCTTGCGGGCGAGGTGCCGGGTGAACCCGCGCGCTTCGACGCCGCGCAGATCGAGCAGGTGCTGATCAATCTGGTCAAGAACGCCGCGGAAGCCGGGGGCGATCCGGCCGAGGTGACGCTGGCCATCAAGCACGCCGCGCAGAATTGGCGCATCGAGGTGGCCGATCGCGGTCCGGGCATGAGCGATACGGTGCTCGCGCAGGCGCTGCTGCCGTTCTATTCGACCAAACGTTCCGGCACCGGGCTGGGTCTGGCGCTGGCGCGCGAAATCGTGGAAGCGCACGGCGGCCGGATCGGACTGGCCAATCGCGAAGGCGGCGGCCTGCGGGTGACCGTGTCGTTGCCGGCATCGGGAACCTGATCCCGCTCAGCTTGGCAGGCGGGAACCAACGAATTTGCATCCGGCGCGAATCGTTATACTGCGCCCACTCACAGAGGGAAGGGTTCATGGCGCCGTCCATCATCGTTGCAATCATCCTTGTCGTCGCCGCGGTGATTTTCCTCGCGAAGTGGGTGCGGATCGTGCCGCAGGGTTACGAATGGACGGTCGAGAGCGCTTCGGCAAATACACCCGCACGCTGGCGCCGGGGCTGCACCTTCTGATGCCGGTCATCTACGCAGTCGGTCGCAAGATGAACATGATGGAACAGGTGCTGGCGGTGCCCTCGCAGGATGTGATCACCAAGGACAACGCGGTGGTGCGGGTCGACGGCGTGGTGTTCTATCAGGTGCTGGACGCGGCCCGGGCGGCGTACGAGGTCGCCAACCTGGAACAGGCGTCGCTGGCGCTGGTGATGACCAATATCCGCACCGTGTTGGGCTCGATGGACCTCGACGAATCGCTCAGCAAGCGCGACGAAATCAACGCGCGGCTGCTGAAGGTCGTCGATGAAGCGACTCACCCATGGGGCGTCAAGGTCAACCGCATCGAGATCAAGGACATCAGCCCGCCCAAGGATCTGGTCGATGCGATGGCGCGGCAGATGAAGGCCGAGCGCGAGAAGCGCGCCAACATTCTCGAGGCGGAAGGTTTCAAGCAAGCGGCGATCCTGAAGGCCGACGGCGAAAAGCAATCGACGATCCTTGCCGCCGAGGGCCACAAGGAAGCGGCATTCCGCGAGGCCGAGGCGCGCGAACGGCTGGCGGCGGCAGAAGCGAAAGCTACGCAACTGGTGTCGGACGCGATTTCGCAGGGTAATTTGAATGCCATCAATTATTTCGTGGCGACCAAATATGTCGAGGCGCTGAAGGCGATGGCCGATTCACCGAACCAGAAGATGCTGATGCTGCCGTTCGAGGCCTCGGGCATTCTTTCCTCGATGGCCGGCATTGCGGAAATCGGCAAGGAAGTGCTGGCGAAGAATTCGTCCGCGTCGGCAGCGCAGACGCGCTGAAGCAAAAGGAAAACTAATCTCGTCATTCCGGGGCCGTCCGCGCTGCGGACGGAACCCGGAACCCAGCGCCTTTGCTCCATGTTCGGAAGGCGCTGGGTTCCGGGTTCGGCCTGCGATGAAGCTGCAGGCCGCCCCGGAATGACGACAAACTTGGGTTGCCGTTCAAAGGCCGTTTGCCTGGGGAAAGATCATGTGGGGCGTGTCGTTGCATTACTGGTGGTGGGTGGTGGCTTTGCTGCTGATTGCGGGCGAGGTATTGGCGCCGGGATTTTTCCTGCTGTGGATCGGCATCGCGGCCGCGGTGATGGGAATCGTCACCTGGGTGGTACCGGGGCTGGGCGTGATCGCGCAGGCTGTTTTGTTCGTGATCCTCGCGTTTGCGTCGTGCCTGTTCTATTGGAAGTTCGTGCGCGCGCGGCTGGCGCGCCACGACGATCCCGCCGCGCGCACGCTCAGCCGCCGTGGCGAACAGATGATTGGCCAGCGCTACGTGTTGGTCGAGGCCATCGTGAATGGCCGCGGCAAGGCGCGCGTCGGCGACGGCCAGTGGCTGGTCGCGGGCCCGGATCTGCCGGTCGGTGCGGAAATCGAAGTGATCGGTGTGGACGGCGCGCTGCTGAAGGTGCGCGCCGCGACGGCATGATGCAGCGACCGCGCGGACATTGCACGTGATGGAACTCGCGGCCGGCGGGCAGGCGCACGCTGGCCTGATGTCGGACGAGCGCGTACGCGCCCGCGTCGGTTTCGTGATCGAGCTGGCACGCCGCCTGCACCAGTACGGCGCCGCGGCGCCGCGGCTGGAGCAGGCGATCGGGAACGCTGCGCAACGGATCGGGTTGGCCTGCGAGGTGCTGTCGACACCGACCTCGATCGTGCTTTCGTTCAGCGCGCCGGAGGGCGACGGCATCGCCGACGTGACCCAGGTCGTCCGGATCGCGCCGGGTGACGTGAACCTGACGCGGCTGTGCCGCGCCGACGAGATTGCCGATCGCGTGGCCGACGGTACGCTCGATCCGCGCCGCGGGCTGGCACAGTTGCGGGCGCTGGGGCGGCCACTGTCGCGCGGCGCGCTGTGGGCGACCGTCGTGAGCTATGGGTTGTCGGCCGGCGCCATCGCCGTGCTGTTCCGCAACGCGTGGCAGGATGCCGCGGCGGCAGGCGTGATCGGCCTGCTGATCGGCGGCATCGTGGTGGCAGGCTATGGTCGGCCGCGGCTGGCGATCGCGAGCGACGCGATCGCCGCGCTGGTCGCCACGTTCATTGCCACGATGATCAGCGCGTGGCTGGTGCCGCTGGCACTGAAGCTGGTGGTGCTGTCGGCGTTGATCGTGCTGGTGCCCGGCATGTCGCTGACCAACGCGGTGCGTGAACTGACCAGCCAGCACTTGGCGTCGGGTGTCGCGCGTTTCGCAGGCGCGGCGGCGACCATCCTGAAACTGACCTTCGGCACCATTGCGGCCGCGCAGCTCTGCGCGGTCGCGCATATCGTGCCTTCCGGCCATGCCTTGCCGCCCTTGCCGCTGTGGGCCCAGTGGCCGGCGCTGGCGGTGGCCGCGGTGGCATTCGCGATGCTTTTCCAGACCGCACGACGCGATTATCCGCTGGTATTGACCGCGGTGATCGTGGGTTATCTGGTGACGTATTGGTGCGGCAATGCGCTGGGCGCACCGTTCGGGGTATTCGTGGGCGGACTGGTGCTGAGCGCGGGCAGCAATCTGTACGCGCGGCTCAAACACCGTCCGGGTGCGCTGGTGCGCGAACCAGGAGTGTTGTTGTTGGTGCCGGGCAGCGTGGGATTCCGCAGCGTCTCCGATTTGCTCAACAACCAGATCGCAAGCGGCACGCACATTGCAGTGCTGCTGGTGACGCTGCTGATTTCGCTGGTGGCCGGATTGCTGTTCGGCGATTTGCTGATCGCGCCGCGAAGGAGTTTGTAAAGGTCTGTTCGCAGTGCGAATAGCCGAGCCGACCAGTCGCGATCCAGGGACGGATCGCACGCGGAATCGCGCAGCGATTTCGCGAAGGCGAGTCCGGACCTGTGCCGGACTCGCCGTATTGGCGCCGGGCAGGAAAGCCCGGTCGCCGATCATTATTTCGCGATCCAAGGATGGATCGCACGCGGAATCGCGCAGCGATTTCGCGAAGGCGAGTCCGGACCTGTGCCGGACTCGCCGTATTGGCGCCGGGCAGGAAAGCCCGGTCGCCGATCATTATTTGATCAACAAATCCTTTTCCT
The DNA here is from genome assembly GCA_035281745.1 of Rhodanobacteraceae bacterium. GTDB lineage: Bacteria > Pseudomonadota > Gammaproteobacteria > Xanthomonadales > Rhodanobacteraceae > 66-474. The sequence continues at coordinate 146,295 of DATEDI010000026.1, read as the reverse complement.
TCTTGCCGGATTTCATTGCGGCGACGAACCAGCGCGGGCGCTTGCCGCGGCCGGACCAGGTTTCGGCGCCATTTGGATTGCGGTATTTCGGGGCAACCTTGCCCTTGCCACCGCGCTTCTTGCCGTAAACCTGCGCGAAGGTGACGCCTTCGGACTTCAGCACCGCATTGATCTTGGCCTTGACCTTGGCGACTTTCTCCTTGTCGATGTTCTTCATGCGACCGCGCGCCTTGCGGATGAGATCCTTGAGCTGCTTTTCGCTGAGCGAGCTGACATCAATGGCCATGTTGGCTCCGATCGTTCGTGGGAAATGGGGAAGCTTGTCGTCCGTTCAATCGATGTGATTAATCCGGCCGGCAAGGACTATTTTCACCCAAACAGCGGGCGGTTGCAAAAATCCCGCGAAGGGACGTCAATCGGCGGCCGGAAACAGCTTCAATAATGCATCGTGATCCAGGTTCCGGCTTTCGCTGTCACGCCGGCCGCGATATTCGAATGTGCCTGCGGCAAGCCCGCGTTCGCTGACCACGATGCGGTGCGGAATGCCGATCAATTCGAGATCGGCGAACATCGCGCCCGGGCGCAATCCCCGATCGTCCATGCAGGTTTCGATGCCGCGCGCATTCAGTTCTGCATACAGTGCATCGGCGGCAGCATTCACGTCTGGATTGTTCTTCGGATTGATCAGGCAAATGACGACGCGCCATGGCGCCATCGGTTCGGGCCAGATGATTCCGGCATCGTCGTGATTTTGTTCGATGGCCGCGGCCACGATGCGGCTGATGCCGATGCCGTAGCAGCCCATGTGCAGCAGGCGATTTTGTCCCGTGTCGTCCAGCACCGTGGCGTTCATGGCTTCCGAGTATTTGGTGCCGAGCTGGAATACGTGGCCCACCTCGATGCCGCGTGCAATGCCGAGCGTGCCCTGGCCGTCGGGCGAAGGATCGCCTGCCACCACCTTGCGCAGGTCATCGACGCGGGAGATGCGCGCGTCGCGTTCCCAATTGACGCCGGTGTAATGCGTGCCCGCGGTGTTGCCGCCGCACACGAAATCCGTCATCACCGCAGCGCTTCGATCAACGATGACGGGGATATTGTCAGGCAGGCCGACCGGGCCCAGGAACCCCGGCACGCAGCCAATGCGCTTCACGATTTCGGCCTCGTCGGCCAGGGTCGATTCGCCCGGAAGCTCTGGCAGTTTCGCGGCCTTGATTTCGTTCACTTCGTGATCGCCGCGCAGGCACAGCGCGACCAGTCCTTCATTGCCACGCACGATCAGGGTCTTGATGCATTGCGCAGGCGGTACCTTGAGGTATGCACTGACTTCCTCGATCGTCTTTTGCGTCGGTGTGTCCACCCGCACGAGCGGCTGCGCAGGTGCGGGACGCGGCCTCGCGGGCGCGAGCGCTTCGGCCCGTTCCACGTTGGCCGCGTAATCGGACTGGTCGGAAAAAGCCAGCGCATCCTCGCCCGACTCGGCCAGCACGTGGAATTCCTGCGAGGCGCTGCCGCCGATCGCGCCGGTATCGGCCTGCACCGCCCGGAACTTCAGGCCGAGACGCGTGAAGATGCGCGTGTAGGCATCGTGCATGATGCGGTACGACTCGGCCAGACCGTCCGGGGTCAGGTCGAACGAATACGCATCCTTCATGATGAATTCGCGCGCGCGCATCACGCCGAAGCGTGGACGGATTTCATCGCGAAACTTGGTCTGGACCTGATAGAGATTCAGCGGCAACTGCTTGTAGCTGCGCAATTCGTTGCGCGCGTAATCGGTGACCACTTCCTCGGCAGTTGGGCCATAGCAGTATTCGGCCTCCTTGCGATCCCTGATCTTCAGAAGCTGTCCGCCGAACTTCTGCCAGCGGCCGGTCTCTTCCCACAATTCCTTCGGCTGGATCGTCGGCATCGAAAGTTCGATCGCGCCGGCGCGATCCATTTCCTCGCGCACCGCAGTTTCCACCTTGCGCAACACGCGCAGACCCAACGGCGACCACGTGTAAATACCCGATGCGAGTTTGCGGATCATGCCCGCCCGCAACATCAACTTGTGGCTGACGATCTCCGCGTCGGCGGGTGCCTCGCGGGTGGTGGCGAGGTGGAATCGTGACAGGCGCATCGCTTCGATCCGGCGTAAAACGCCGAATTGTAACGGTGAACTTGCCATGTTTTTTGTATTGAGAATGGCGGCCGTATTTCGATCTGTGTGTCGACGTCCTTGTCATTTTTCTGCTGCTCTCGGGGCGCGGGTGTCTTTTGTTTCGATCAAACTACTGTAGGTTGGGCTCACCACGGGCTTCATCCGTGGGAAGCCCAACGCGTTACATCGCTGCTTAACGTTCGACAGGGATGTCGACCGCGACGGAGCGATGACGTTGGATTTCCCACGGATGAAGCCCGTGGTCAGCGCCAACCTACACAGATCGGGATGCCGCGCCCGCGGCGAGCGAATAACTTCCCTGCGACGAAATCAACTTCCCTGCGACGAGCAGTACTGCACCTGCTGCGCACGGGCGGTAGCGAGTTGCTGCTCGCGGGCGTCGTCGCTCATCACCTGCTTGCCGTCGTTGCCGTCGGTCACCACCGGCTGCTTGCCCTGCAGCAGCGCGACGTTGGAACTCAATTGCTTGCAAAGTTCGGCCCGGTTGGAGGGGGTGTCGGGCTGGGTACCGCCCGATGCCGCGGGTCGGGCGACAGGGGTTTCGGGGGCGCGTTCGCTTTGCGTGTTCGACGATGCCGAGGTGCCGGACGAGACGTCGGGCTGGTTGGCCAGCTGCATCTTGGTGTAATGGGTGCCGTTCGCAGGCGGTGTCTGCGAGAAATGGATGACGCCGCTGGCGTCCTTCCACTTGTAGATCTGCTGGGCGCTGGCGAAACCCGCGATGCAGGCGAGGGAAAGTCCGATGACCGACGCGGCAATGAATGTGCGCAGTTGCATGGCAGGCCCCGGGACGCGCTGAACGGTGGCGCGAGTATGCCACAGCCATTGGCATGCTTTCGGACGGCCGTCACGTTTGTGTCGCGGGCCACGCACGGCCGGGCCATGGGTTAAACTGGATTCAAGGTTTCGAACCGCCAATCGCATGACCGATCTGCTACCCCGAAAAACGCCGCGACGCGGCATTTACCTGCTGCCGAACCTGTTCACGACCGGCGCGATGTTTGCCGGCTTTTACGCGATCGTGGCCGGCATTCTGGGCTTCTACACCCATGCCGCGATCGCGGTGTTCGTGGCCGCGCTGCTGGATGGCATGGATGGCCGCGTCGCGCGCCTCACCGGCACCCAGAGCGAATTCGGCGTGCAGTACGACTCGCTGTCGGACCTGGTGAGTTTCGGACTGGCGCCGTCGCTGGTGCTGTACACGTGGTCGCTGCAATACCTGCGCGAGTACGGACCGGTGTGGAGCAAGGTCGGCTGGTGCGCGGCGTTCCTGTATGCCGCCTGCGCGGCGCTGCGGCTGGCGCGCTTCAACACCCAGGTGGGCGTGGCCGACAAGCGTTATTTCCAGGGGCTTGCCAGTCCCGCGGCGGCCGGGCTGTGCATGTCGTTCGTCTGGACGATGGAGAACTTCGGCGTCGCGGGGCAATGGTTGTGTTTCTTCACACCCATCCTCGCGGTGATCGCGGGTTTGCTGATGGTCAGTCGGGTGCGCTACTTCAGTTTCAAGACGCTGCCGGTGAGCGACAAGGTGCCGTTCGTGTGGATCATCGTGGCGGTGCTGATCATCGTGGCGCTGACGCTGAACACCGCGCTGGTGCTGCTGGCGCTGGCCACGGCCTACGCGCTGTCCGGCGTCGTGATCACGTTGTGGGGCCTGCGCAGCCGTGCGTCGCGCCGGCGCTTGCGGCTGGCGCGACGGCACTCACAGGAAGTGCCTCCACATGAATGATGTTGCGTCCGCGCTGCGCGATCGCCGGCTGCGCGCGTTGGGCGTGCAGCCGCTGCGGCTGCGCCAGCCGCTGCGGCTGCGCCAGCCGCTGCCTGTCGCCGTCGCCGAGCCGGTGGTACCTCAGGTATCCGGCGAAACGGTCGCGAACGTTGCGCCGCCCCCAGTCAGCGCGACTGCCACCCCGATTCGCCGACTGGCGCTGCAGCCCGATCCGGCGGAACTGGACGACCCGGCAATCCGGACCATGTACGCGGCGTTGACCGAAGCGGTCAGCAAGGCCGGCCTGCAGCGCGTGCGCCCGTGCGACGTGGCGGAAGACCCCACCGCCGCGGTGATGGTGTTCGGCGCGGCATCGCTGCCGGAAGGCGTGCCCATGCTGCGCGTGCTGCGCGCCGATCCGCTGCGCGTGCTGCACGCCGATCGCGAACGCAAGCGCCTGTTGTGGGAACACATGCAAGCGCTGGGTCGTAACGGGAAAGCGTGACATGGTCGCGGTCGCGCCCCTGGAAGCCGCCCTGCGCCCGATGACGCACGAGGACATCTCGGCGGTCGCCAACATCGAAGCGGCCAGCTACGAATTCCCGTGGTCGCGCGGCATTTTCCGGAGTTGCCTCGACAACGGCCATCACTGCTGGGTGCTGGAGCAGGGCGGCGCGATCATGGGTTATGCGATCCTTTCGGTCGGCGCGGGTGAGGCGCACATCCTCAATGTGTGCGTCGCGCCGCTGCACCAGGGACGTGGCCACGGCGCGTATTTGTTGAAGCGCGTGCTCGATCTTGCGCGTTGGCATCGTGCCGGACGCGTGTTCCTGGAGGTGCGGCCTTCCAACGAATTGGCGCACGCGATGTACGAGCGCGCCGGCTTCAACGAGATCGGTCGCCGGCCCGGCTACTACCCGGCGCGGCGCGGCCGCGAGGATGCGATCGTGATGGCGATGGAGCTGTTGCCATCGGACGCAGGCTAGGGCGGCTACGGCACCGCGCGCACGTTGCGGTCGCGCCAGGCGAGCAGAAAATTAGTTCGGCGCTCATGAATCCGATCGATCAAGCCATCCGCGAGAAGCGCCGCCTGCGTTTCACCTATCACGATGTTGCGCGGTTGGTGGAGCCGCAATGCCACGGCATCGGCCACCGCGGCACCGAATTGCTGCGCGCCTACCAGTTGGAAGGCGGTGCGCAATCCGAGCCTTTGTTCGATGTGTCGAAGATCAGCAACCTGCAATTGCTCGACGAGCGTTTCGAGAAACCCGGGCCGAATTACAAGCGCGGCGATTCGGCGATGCGCGAAATCTTTGCGCAGCTTTGAAGGCGCGCGCCGGACGGCTCTTGCGCACTGGTCTGCTCTTGTAGGTTGGTGCTGAGCGCAGCGAAGCCCAACAGTTTTCGCCGCCGGTGCTGGGCTTCTCCCGGAACCAGTCCGGGATCAGCCCAACCTACCATGCTGCAATTCCTGTTTCCCGCGTATCAAGCCAGCTTCTTGTACTTCACCCGATGCGGCTGCGCGGCTTCCTCGCCGAGGCGGCGCTTCTTGTCGGCTTCGTACTCGTTGTAGTTGCCGGGGAAGAACTCGACGTGGGAGTCGCCCTCGAAGGCGATGATGTGGGTGGCGATGCGGTCGAGGAACCAGCGGTCGTGCGAGATCACGATCGCGCAGCCGGGAAATTCCAGCAACGCTTCTTCCAGTGCGCGCAGGGTTTCGACGTCGAGGTCGTTGGAAGGCTCGTCCAGCAGCAGCACGTTGCCGCCTTCCAGCAACGTCTTGGCGAGATGCAATCGACCGCGCTCGCCGCCGGACAAGGTGCCGACGATCTTCTGCTGGTCGCTGCCCTTGAAATTGAAGCGGCCGATGTAGGCGCGCGACTGGATTTCGAAGTTGCCGATTTTCAAGATGTCCAGGCCGCCGGAAACTTCCTGCCACACGTTGTGCTTGTCGTTGAGCATGCCGCGCGACTGGTCGACGTAGGCGAGCTGCACCGTCTTGCCCAAGGTGATCTCGCCGGAATCCGGCTTCTCCTTGCCCATCACCATCTTCATGAAGGTGGACTTGCCGGCGCCGTTGGGGCCGATCACGCCGACGATCGCGCCGGGCGGGATCTTGAACGACAGGTCATCGATCAGGCAGCGCTCGCCGAACGATTTGCTGACGTGCTTGAACTCGATCACTTCGTTGCCGAGGCGCTCGCCCGGCGGGATGAAGATTTCATTGGTCTCGTTGCGGCGCTGGTAATCGACCGAGCTCAGCTCCTCGAAACGATTCAAGCGCGCCTTGCCCTTGGACTGGCGACCCTTGGCGGCCGAGCGCACCCATTCCAGTTCCTTCTGGATGGCCTTCTGGCGGGCCTTTTCGGTCGAGGCTTCCTGTTTCAGGCGCTCGTCCTTCTGTTCCAGCCAGGAGGAATAATTGCCCTTCCACGGAATGCCGCGGCCGCGATCGAGTTCGAGGATCCACTCGGCGGCGTTGTCGAGGAAGTAGCGATCGTGGGTGACCGCGACCACGGTGCCGGGATAGTCGTGCAGGAATTGCTCCAGCCAGTCGACCGATTCGGCATCGAGGTGGTTGGTGGGCTCATCCAGCAACAGCATGTCGGGCTTGGAAAGCAAAAGGCGGCACAGTGCGACGCGGCGCTTCTCGCCGCCCGACAGTGGTCCGATTCTCGCATCCCACGGCGGCAGGCGCAGCGCATCGGCCGCGACTTCCAGTTGCATCTCCATGGTGTGCGCGTCGCCCGCGGCCAGGATGTTCTCGAGCTTCTGTTGCTCGGCCGCCAACGCGTCGAAATCCGCGCCTTCCTCGGCATAGGCGGCGTAGACCTCATCCAGCCGCTTCTGCGCGTTGAGGATGTCGGCCAAGCCTTCCTCGACCGCTTCGCGCACGGTCTTGTCAGGATCGAGCTGCGGCTCCTGCGCCAGATAGCCGATGTTGATGTCGGCCGCAGGACGTGACTCGCCCTGATAGTCGGTGTCCACCCCGGCCATGATCCGCAGCACGGTGGACTTGCCCGCGCCGTTCACGCCGAGCAGGCCGATCTTGGCGCCCGGGAAAAAAGAAAGCGAAATGTCCTTGATGATCTCGCGCTTGGGCGGGACGATCTTGGACACGTTGATCATGGTGTAGATGTATTGCACGGGTGACTCTCTCTTGCGTCGTCATCGCGGCGGAGGCCACGATTCAATAATGTCGTCGTTCCGGGGCCGTCGCCGCTTGCTGCGGACGGAACCCGGAATTCATCTTGACCCTCACCGTGAATGCCGGCCGATGGCCGACATCCATGTCGCGATTCCGCGCGCAGGCCCTTGCGCGCGGGCTGCCCAGTCAGAACCGCGCATTATGGCGTGTCGAGGCCGTTTGCGCCAAGCGCGAGGCGCGGCAATCGGTACCATCGCCCTGGAAATCCGGGGCTGCCCGTGGGCCTGATCCCATTGAGCGGCAGCGCGCCATGATCGCCGCGCTGCGCGCAACCCGGCCGGGCTGGCGCGGCCCCGACCGGCGCATCGCGGCCCATGCTTCGCACTGCGGCAAGTTCACCGTATTTCTGCACGACTCGGGTTCCCGGTGAAGCGGGCCCGGGCGTGCCTGTTCGGCGCGTTGATCCGCACGGTCGCCGCTCAGTGTGCGGCGGGAACATCCAGCGTCTTGCGGAAGAATGCCAGCGCATCCGCGTCGACCTGCTGATGGACTGCAGCGCGGTCCACGCCCGGGGGATCGATGCAGATGTCGCGCGCTTCCTTGGTCAATTGCGGCGAACACGGCGACAGGAACACATAGTGGCCCGCCTTCGGGACCATCTTGATCCCCGCCAGCGTCTTGATCAGCGGCGCGATGTGCAACACGTTGTATTTCGGATTCAACACGTGATCATCTTGTCCGTAATAAAGGAATACGGGACGATTGATGGAAGCCACTCCGGCCTTGTCGAAGATCAGGCTGAGTGGCGCCATTACGAATGCAGCTTTGATGCGCGGATCGTCGGTATTGCCCCAGCGGTGCAGATCGCTCTGCATTGACGTCATCAATTGTTCGAGCGTCTGTCCGTAGCGCGCGGCTTGCGCCTTCAATTGGCGTGCGGCCTCACAGATATTCGGGTCGTCCGGATGTGCCTTGCAATAGCTGATGAAGCGCGTGAACTGCGGCACGGCACCGATCGCCAGAAGGCTGGTGTAACCGCCGTTCGAAAAACCCGCCACGCCGATCCGGTTCGGATCGATCAGCGGCTTCCAGTGCGGGTCCGCGAGCAACATGCTGATGGTGGCCTTCACCTGGATCGGTCGTCCGATCATCACTTCCGGGTGGCCGTCCCCGCTGGCGTCCTTGAAATTGTCCCTGGGATGTTGCAGCGTGGCGACGACGAATCCATGGTTGGCGAGGTACACCGCGAGATCGTGGTGGCCGAGATCCGATCCGCCGTGGCCGTGCGAAATCACCACCAGCGGTTTGGCCCCGGGCATGGGTTTTGCGTCGGGCGTGGCGTGCAATTCATACGGTCCGCGCCACGTGACCTGCGGCGGCTGCGCGGTCGGATAAAACACGTAGCCCGGCATGCTGCCGCCGTTGACCGGATCGTGGATCGTGATCGACGCGAAGCCGACGCCGCTCGTGGTTTGCGGGGACGCGCTCGCCGGCAAGGCGAGCAATCCCGTGAGCAGGGTGAACGCGATCGCCGCGCGACGCTGGAATAGATTCATGCATCCGTTCCTTCAAGAGTCGGCACGCGATCATAAACGCGTCGGGCGCGCGCGGACTTGCCGTCGTCGCTCAGCGCGCCGAAAGATGGCGCGCCGGCTTCGACGCGGGTTACGCCATCGCGGTCATTTGCGCAGACCGCGCAACAGCGTATCCAGCACGGCCTTGAAGGCAGCGTCTTCGTCCTTGCCTCTCCACAAATAAGCCATGGCAGGATGGTGGAAGCGCGCGGTCGCGTCGAACAGCATCCGCGCGACCGTCCGTGCGTCGCCGGAGCGGAAGTCGCCGCTGGCCATGCCGTCGGCGAGGATGTGCTGCAACTGCGCCAGCATTGCCTCGACGTGGTCGTGGATGACTTCGCGCGCGTCCGCCGCCAGCGTGCCGTAGGTGGCGAACAGTTCCGGGTCGTCGAGTGCCTTGGATCGCTTGGCGTCGCGCAGGGCGGCCAGCCAGTTCCGCAAGCGTTTCGGGGGCGCCGCACGGCTGGCGACGACGGCGGCAAGTGGTGCCGCTACCGCCCGCTGCAACCAGTCGCGCAACACCGCGTCGCGCAGCGCCGCCTTGGTGGCGAAGTGCCGGTACACGCTGCCATGGCTGACGCCCAGGGCTTGGGCCACGTCGACGACCGTGGCCTTGGCGGGGCCGTACCGGCGCAACACGTCTTCGGCGGCGGCGAGGATCCGCTGCGGCGTCAGCGGGGCCTCGGCCATCGTCAGCGCTCGCTGTCCAGTGAGGCCATGCCGTGCGTGTTGTAACGTTCGCCCGCCGCCGCGCCGACGGGAACGGCGCGCTCGATCGCGGCAAGGTCGTCGGCGGCGAGGCTCACGTCGAGCGCCCCCAGCGCTTCCTGAAGGCGGTTGCGGGTGCGTGCGCCGACCAGCGGCACGATGTCGTCGCCGCGGGCCAGCACCCAGGCGATCACCAGTTGCGCCACGCTTACCCTGCGCCGTTCCGCCAGTTCGCGCAGCAATTCCACCAGCGCCAGGTTGCGGCTGAGGTTGTCGCCCTGGAAACGCGGGTTGTGCGTGCGAAAATCGCGGGCGTCGGTGTTACGGTCCTTGTTCCAGTGGCCGCTGATGAGGCCGCGCGCCAGCACACCGTACGCGGTGATGCCGATGCCGAGTTCGCGGCAGGCCGGCAGGATGCGCGCCTCGATGCCGCGCGAGATCACCGAGTATTCGATTTGCAAATCGCACACCGGCAGCACGCGATTTGCGCGCTGGATGGTTTGCGCAGCCATTTCGGAAACCCCGAAGTGGCGCACGTAGCCGGCCTTGACCAGATCGGCGATGGCGCCGGCGGTGTCTTCAATGGGCACCTGCGGGTCGAGCCGGGCCGGGCGGTAGACGTCGACGTAGTCGGTGCGCAGGCGCTTCAGCGAGTAGGCCAGGGCCGTCTTTACCGCGGCAGGGCGGGCGTCGTAACCCAGCCAGCTGCTGTCGGGGCCGCGCTGCGCGCCAAATTTCACGCTGAGTTGGTAGCCGTCGCGTGGGCTTCCGGCCAGCGCCTCACCCAGCAGCATCTCGTTGTGGCCCATGCCGTAGAAATCGCCGGTGTCGAGCAGGGTGATGCCCGCGTCCAGCGCCGCATGGATGGTGGCGATGCTTTCGTTGCGATCGGTACGGCCATACATGTCGGACATTCCCATGCAGCCGAGGCCGATGGCGGAAACGAGCGGGCCGTGGTTGCCGAGTTTGCGCTGTTGCATTGCAGGGCTCCTGGAAAAGACAGCCGCCATCATGATGCATCGAGTGACAAACGACAATATTTGTCATTACATTCCAAGACAGCGCAGGCGCGCGCGCGGCCCTTGTCGCACGCGACGCGGCGGGTAAGCAAAGCCGCTAGAATTCCGATGTTGCCCTGTCTGCCAGAGGATCGCGATGTACAGCCACGAAATGCGGATTGCCGGTTACGACGATGAGCTGGCCAAGGCGATCATGGAAGAAAAACAGCGCCAGGAGGACCACGTCGAACTGATCGCTTCGGAAAATTACGCGAGTCCCCGCGTGATGGAAGCACAGGGCAGCGTGCTGACCAACAAGTACGCCGAAGGCTATCCCGGCAAGCGCTACTACGGCGGCTGCCAGTACGTGGACGCGGCCGAGGCGCTGGCGATCGATCGCCTGAAGCAATTGTTCGATTGCGACTACGCCAACGTGCAGCCGCACTCGGGCTCGCAGGCCAACCAGGCCGTTTACTTCGCGTTGCTGCAGCCGGGCGACACGATCCTCGGCATGTCGCTGGCGCACGGCGGGCACCTGACCCACGGCGCCAAGCCGAACCTCTCGGGCAAGCTCTTCAATGCCGTGCAGTACGGCGTGAACGACGAAGGCCTGGTCGACTACGACGCGGTCGAGAAACTCGCCGTCGAACACAAGCCGAAGATGGTCGTGGCAGGTTTCAGCGCGTACTCGCAGATCATGGATTGGGCGCGCTTCCGCGCGATCGCCGACAAGGTCGGCGCCTACTTGTTCGTGGACATGGCGCATGTCGCGGGCCTGGTCGCAGCCGGCGTGTATCCGTCGCCGCTGCCGCACGCGCACATCGTCACGTCCACCACCCACAAGACCCTGCGCGGTCCGCGCGGTGGTTTGATCGTCGCCAAGAATGCCGCGATGGGCGAGCACGCCGAGGACATCACGAAGAAATTGCAGTCCATCGTGTTCCCCGGCCTCCAGGGCGGCCCGCTGATGCACGTGATCGCGGCCAAGGCCGTGGCATTCAAGGAAGCGCTGGAACCGTCGTTCAAGACCTATCAGCAACAAGTGGTCAAGAACGCCAAGGCGATGGCCAAGACCCTGAGCGACCGCGGCTACAAGATCGTCTCCGGCGGCACCGAGGATCACCTGTTCCTGGTCGATCTGATCGGCAAGCCGCTCACCGGCAAGGACGCGGAGGCGGCGCTCGGCAAGGCCCACATCACGGTCAACAAGAACGCGGTGCCGAACGATCCGCAAAAACCCTTTGTGACCTCGGGCCTGCGCATCGGCACCCCGGCCGTCACCACCCGTGGCTACAAGGAAACCGATTGCATCGAACTCGCCGGTTGGGTCGCCGACGTGCTGGACGCGCCCAAGGACGACAAGGTGATCGACAACGTGCGCGCGCTGGTGAATGCGCAGTGCGCAAAGTTTCCGGTGTATGGGTGAAGCGGGAACAGCGAACAGGGAACAGGGAGTGAAGATGGCGCCCGTTTCGGACTATCGTGAACTCAAGGTTTGGCAGGAAGCGCTCGTGCTTGCCGAGTTGGTTTATGGCGTCACCAAGCGTTTCCCTGGAGATGAACGTTACGGCCTGACATCCCAGTTGATGCGGAAGCTCCGGGGTGTGCACAAGTTGCTGCACGCCATGAAGCGTGCGCCGAGTCAAAAGGACACGGCCCCCTTGTCCCCGTTTCCTGTTCCCCGTTCCCGCTCCTCGAACTGATGCATTGTCCCTTCTGCCAGAACATCGACACTCGCGTGATCGATTCGCGCGTTTCGGAGGAAGGTTCGACCATCCGCCGGCGCCGCGAGTGCCCGTCGTGCGGCGAGCGGTTTTCCACGGTCGAGACCGTGGAATTGAAGCTGCCGGCGATCATCAAGGGCGATGGTCGGCGCGAAGCGTTCGACGCTCGCAAGTTGCGCACTGGCTTCGACCGCGCGCTGCACAAGCGGCCTGTTACCGAGGAGCGCATCGAAGCGGCAGTACGCGCGGTGGTGCGACAGTTGCGTGTGTCCACCGAGCGCGAACTGCCGTCGCGCCGGATCGGTGAACTCGTGATGGCAGAGTTGCGCAAGCTCGACCACGTCGGCTACGTGCGTTATGCGTCGGTGTATCGCTCGTTCGAGGACGTCGCGGACTTTCGCGAGGAACTCGATCGTCTCGAACACGAGCTGCCCGCCAGCGAAAGCCAGTTGCCGCTGATCGGTGGCGCGGTGGTGCCGATCGACAAGAACAAGAAGCGCTGAAAAGGGGTCAGAGTCATTTTTCAATCAAACCGCGCGTGCAAGACGCATCTTGCAAGAAAAACGACTCTGACCCCAGCTTTTAGCATTCCGCATGAAAAGTGACTCTGCCCCCATTCTTTCCGCCACCGATCATGCCCTGATGGCGCGCGCGCTGCGCCTCGCCGAACGCGGCCTGTTCACGACGCAACCCAATCCGCGCGTCGGTTGCGTGATCGCACACGGCGGAGAAATCGTCGGCGAGGGTTGGCACCAGCGCGCAGGCGAACCGCACGCGGAGGTGTTCGCATTGCGTGCTGCGGGCGGGCGCGTGCGCGGCGCGACGGCGTACGTCACCCTCGAACCTTGTGCGCACCATGGCCGTACGCCGCCGTGCGCGGACGCGCTGATCGAAGCCGGCATTGCGCGGGTCGTATGCGCCTCCGAAGACCCCAATCCGAAGGTCGCGGGAGCGGGCATCCAGCGCTTGCGCGAAGCTGGCATTACCGTGGAAACCGGCTTGACGCGTGACGCGGCGCGCGAGCTGAATCGCGGTTTTTTTTCGCGCTTCGAACGCGGGCGCCCGTGGGTGCGCGTGAAGTTGGCGATGAGCCTGGACGGCCGTACCGCACTCGCCAACGGCGAATCGAAATGGATCACCGGCGAAGCGGCGCGCGCCGATGTGCAACGCTGGCGCGCACGCAGTTCGGCGATCCTGACGGGCGCCGGTACCGCGCGCGCGGATGATCCGCGTTTGACGGTGCGGCTGCCTGGCTTTGAACCCCTCTCGCTCCGGGGCAAGGGTGAGGGCATGCAGGATTCCAATCGCCTCCTCCCGGAGGGAGAGGCGAGAAGTTTCGTTTCCCCCATGCGCGTGGTGCTGGATGCGCGCCTCGATGCGCTGGAGACGGACGCGCATCTGCTCGACGACAGCGCGCCGACGCTGGTGCTGCATGCGCCCGGCGTGAAACCCAAAGATGGGCGTTACGGCCGGGCCGAACTCGTGGACGTACCAATGGCTGCGAACGGCCACATCGATCTTGCCGCGGCACTGCGAATGCTTGCGGATCGACAGGTCAACGAATTGCAGGTCGAGGCCGGCCCTGCGCTGTGCGGCACCTTGTTTGAGCAAAATCTCGTCGACGAATTGCTGCTGTACATTGCGCCCGTCTTCCTGGGTGACCATGCGCGGCCATTGTTGGCCTTGCTGCCGCTCGCAGACATGGCGGCCCGCCATCATCTGCGCGTAATCGAACAACGCCGCGTGGGTGAAGACTTGCGGCTGCTGTTGCGGCGGGCCTAGTCGGGAAGCGCCGTCGTTCCCATCAGGTACAGGTCGACCGCGCGGGCGCACTGGCGGCCTTCGCGGATCGCCCATACCACCAGTGATTGGCCACGTCGCATGTCGCCGGCGACGAACACCTTGTCGACGCTGGTGCGGTAACCGGCAGCGCCGTCGGTTGCCGCTTTCGCGTTGCCGCGTGCGTCCGCTTCCACGCCGAAGGCGTCCAGCACCTCCTGTCGCGGCGAAACGAAGCCCATCGCCAGCAGCACCAGTTCGGCGCGGATCGTGAATTCGCTGTCGGGTACTTCGATCATCTCGCGGTCCTGCCACTGCAGTCGCACCGCGGTGAGGCTTGCGACGCGTCCCTGTCCATCATCATTGAAGCATCGGGTCGCGACCGACCAGTCGCGCCGGCAGCCTTCCTCGTGCGAACTGGAGGTGCGTAATTTCAGCGGCCAATATGGCCAAGTGAGTGGCTTGTTTTCCTGGTGCGGTGGCTGCGCCAGCAGTTCGAATTGGGTGACGGACGCGGCGCCCTGGCGGTTGGACGTGCCCACGCAGTCCGAGCCGGTATCGCCGCCGCCAATCACCACCACATGCTTGCCGGCTGCCACGATTTGCCCGTCGACCGCGTCGCCGGCGTTGATCCGGTTCTGCTGCGGCAGGAAATCCATCGCGAAATGCACACCCGCCAGTTCGCGGCCGGGAACGGGAAGGTCGCGCGGCGTTTCCGCGCCGCCGGCAAGCACGACCGCGTCGAAGTCCTGCATGAGTCGCGCCGGGGCGATGCTTTCGCGCTGGCCGTTGCCGTCCGCATCGGCGGCAGCACCCACGTACACGCCGGTGCGAAATGCGACACCCTCGGCGTGCATTTGCCCGATGCGCCGATCGATGTGCGACTTCTCGAGCTTGAAGTCGGGAATGCCATAACGCAGCAAGCCGCCGACCCGATCGTTTTTCTCGAACACGGTGACCTCGTGCCCGGCGCGCGCGAGTTGCTGCGCGGCGGCGAGTCCGGATGGCCCCGAACCCACGATCGCCACCTGCTTGCCCGATTTGCGTGCGGGAGGCTGCGGCACTACCCAGCCTTCTTCCCAGCCGCGATCGATGATCTTGTGTTCGATCGATTTGATGCCGACCGGGTCGCTGGCGATGTTGAGCGTGCACGCCGCTTCGCACGGTGCAGGGCAGATGCGCCCGGTGAACTCGGGAAAGTTGTTGGTCGCGTGCAGCACCTCCAGCGCACGCTGCCAGTCCTGCCGGTAAACGAGATCGTTGAAGTCCGGAATCACGTTGTGGACGGGACAGCCGTGGTGGCAGAACGGAATGCCGCAATCCATGCAGCGCGCGGCTTGGCGACGTGCGGGTTCGTCGTCGAGCTGGCGCAGGAATTCCCGCCAGTGGCGCTTGCGTGCGGTCGGTGCTTCGACGACATCGGGTTCGCGCCCGAATTCGAGAAAGCCGGTGATCTTGCTCATGCGCTCGGCTCCTTCAGGCGATGGCCGCTTCGGTGGCCATGGCGGCAACGCGTGGCTTCGCTTCGGTCAGCGCGCGCCGGTACTCGTGCGGCATCACCTTCACGAAATGCGCGCGCGTGTTCGCCCAGTCGGCGAGGATCTCCTTGGCACGGAAGCTGCCGGTATGCCGAAAGTGTGCGTCCAGCAAACCGCGCAGGATCACCTCGTCGGTGGCGGGTGCCGCATCGCGCGCGGCGCGGTGCCAGTTTTCGCGCGACACGCGCAGCTCCTGCTCGACGCCCGCCGGCACCTGTTCCAGCGCCACCGTCGCCAGATTGCAATGGCGTTCGAATACGCCTTTCGGGTCGTACACGAAGGCGACGCCACCCGACATGCCCGCCGCGAAGTTGCGCCCGGTTTCACCCAGCACGGCCACGGTGCCGCCGGTCATGTATTCGCAGCCGTGGTCGCCCGTGCCTTCCACTACCGCACGCGCGCCCGAGTTGCGGACCGCGAAACGCTCGCCCGCGACGCCGTTGAAATACGCCTCGCCGTCGGTCGCGCCGTACAGCACGGTGTTGCCGACGATGATGTGGTCGGGTCCGAAGCCGCGGAAATCATTCGGCGAACGCACGATGATGCGCCCGCCGGACAAGCCCTTGCCGACGTAGTCGTTGCCTTCGCCGACGAGATCCAGTGTGACCCCGCGCGCGAGGAAGGCGCCGAAACTCTGGCCCGCGATGCCGTCGAGTTGTATGTGGATGGTGTCGTCGGGCAGCCCTTCGGCGCCATGGCGGCGCGCGACTTCGCCCGACAGCATCGCGCCCACGCTGCGATTGGCGTTGCGCACATCGACGATGAAGCGCGTTTTCTCGCCGTGTTCCAACGCGGGCCGCGCCTTCTCGATCAGCACGTGATCGAGTACGTGGTCCAAGCCGTGATCCTGTTGCTCGGCGTGGCGTCGTGCGACGCCGTCAGGAACTTCCGGCCGATGCAGCAGGCGCGAGAAATCGAGCCCTTTTGCCTTCCAGTGCCCGATGCCGGCGCGCATGTCCAGCAGGTCGACGCGACCGACCAGTTCATCGAAGCGGCGAATGCCGAGCCCGGCCATCAGCTTGCGTGCTTCCTCGGCCACGAAGAAGAAATAATTCACCACGTGCTCGGGCTGACCGGTGAAGCGGCGGCGCAATACCGGGTCCTGCGTGGCGACGCCGGTGGGACAGGTGTTGAGGTGGCACTTGCGCATCATGATGCAGCCTTGCACCACCAGCGGTGCAGTGGCGAAGCCGAATTCGTCGGCGCCGAGCAACGCACCGATCACCACGTCACGCCCGGTCTTCATCTGGCCGTCGGCCTGCACGCGGATGCGCCCGCGCAATTTGTTGAGGACGAGCGTCTGCTGGGTTTCGGCAAGCCCGAGTTCCCACGGCGTGCCGGCGTGCCGGATCGACGACCAAGGCGACGCGCCGGTGCCGCCATCGTGGCCGGCGATCACCACATGGTCGGCCTTGCACTTGGCAACGCCCGCGGCCACGGTGCCGACTCCGACTTCGGACACCAGCTTCACCGAGATCGACGCGCGCGGATTGCAGTTCTTCAGATCGTGGATCAGTTGCGCCAGATCCTCGATCGAATAGATGTCGTGATGCGGCGGCGGCGAAACCAATCCCACCCCGGGCACCGAGAAGCGCATCTCCGCGATGTATTCGGAAACCTTGTGGCCGGGCAACTGGCCGCCTTCGCCGGGCTTGGCGCCCTGCGACACCTTGATCTGGATCTGGTCGGCGGAAACCAAGTATGCGGCGGTGACGCCGAAACGCGCGGAGGCCACCTGCTTGATGCGCGAGCGCAGCGAGTCGCCGGGTTGCAGCGCGATGTCGCGCTCGACGCGGCTCCTGCCGAGGATGCCGGCGAGTGTGTCGCCATTCTTGATCGCGATGCCGCGCAGTTCATTGCGGTAACGCGCGGGATCTTCACCGCCCTCGCCGGTGTTGGATTTGCCGCCGAGGCGGTTCATCGCCAACGCCAATGTTGTATGCGTCTCGGTGGAAATCGAGCCCAGCGACATCGCCCCGGTGGCGAAGCGCTTGACGATCTCCTTGGCCGGCTCCACCTCGTCCAGCGGAATCGCTTGGGCCGGATCGACGCGCAATTGGAACAGTCCGCGCAGCGTCATGTGGCGGCGGCTCTGGTCGTTGATCAGCGCTGCGTATTCTTCGTAGGTATTCGCGTTGTTGGCGCGCGTCGCGTGCTGGAGTTTCGCGATCGCGTCGGGCGTCCACATGTGTTCCTCGCCGTGCGCGCGCCAGGCGTAGTCGCCGCCGTCTGCCAGCGCACCGCCTCGCGTCGACGAACCGCTGTAGGCGGCCGCGTGCAGGCGCAGCGCTTCCTCGGCCAGTTCGAACAGGCCGACGCCTTCGATGTTGGACGTGGTGCCGGTGAAATACTTGTCCACGAGTTCGCGCGACAGGCCCATCGCCTCGAAGATCTGCGCGCCGGTGTAGGACATGTAGGTGGAGATGCCCATCTTGGACATCACCTTCTGCAAGCCCTTGTCGATGGCCTTCACGTAATTGGCGACGGCCTTGTCGGAAGTGATGCCATCCGGTGCGCCGGCAAACTGCTGGGCGAGTGTTTCCATCGCGAGATACGGATGCGCGGCTTCGGCACCGTAGCCAGCGAGCAGCGCGAAGTGGTGCACCTCGCGCGCCGAACCGGTTTCGACCACGAGACCGGTGCTTGTGCGCAAGCCGCGCGCGACCAGATGCTGGTGTACGGCGGATGTCGCGAGCAATGCGGGGATGGCCGCGCGCTCGCGGTCGGCATTGCGGTCGGACACGATCAGGATGTTGTGGCCTTGTTCGATCGCATCCACGGCCTGCGCGCACAGCGACGCGAGCCGCGCCTCGATGCCGGCCGCGCCCCACGCGGCGGGCCAGGTGATGTCGAGCGTGTGGCTGCGGAAACGACCGCGCGAATAGCGGCCGATCTTGCGCAGTCGCGCCATGTCCTTGAATCCCAGTATCGGTTGCGGGACTTCCAGCCGCAGCGGCGGATTGATGTTGTTGATGTCGAGCAGGTTGGGCTTGGGACCGATGAAGGAGGTCAGCGACATCACCAGTTGCTCGCGGATCGGGTCGATCGCCGGGTTGGTGACCTGCGCGAACATCTGGCGGAAGTAGTCGTACAGCGGCCGGGCACGATGCGACAGCACCGCCAGCGGCGCGTCGTTGCCCATCGAGCCGATCGCTTCCTGCGCATCTTGCGCCATCGGCAGCAACTGGAACTTCAAGTCCTCTTGCGTGTAGCCGAAGGCCTGCTGGCGGTCGAGCAGGTTTTCCGGGACGCGCGATTCGGGACGCGGTTCCGGCAGTTCATCCAGCCGCACGCTGATGCGTTCGATCCACTGTTTGTACGGCCGCGCGTTGGCGAGTTGATCCTTGATTTCGCGATCGTCGATGATGCGCCCGGCATCCATGTCGATCAGCAGCATCTTGCCCGGCTGCAGCCGCCACTTCTTCACGGTGCGCGACTCGGCAACCGGCAACACGCCGGCTTCGGAAGCCAGGATCACCAGGTCGTCGTCGGTGACGAGGTAACGCGCGGGCCGGAGGCCGTTGCGGTCCAGCGTCGCGCCGACCTGGCGACCGTCGGTGAAGGCGATCGCCGCGGGTCCGTCCCACGGTTCCATCAGCGCGGCGTGGTACTCGTAGAACGCGCGATGGTTGGCGTCCATCAGCGCATGGCGTTCCCACGCTTCGGGAATCATCATCATCATCGCGTGCGCCAGCGGGTAGCCAGCCATCGTCAGCAGTTCGAGACAGTTGTCGAACGAGGCGGTGTCGGATTGGCCGGGATAGATCAACGGCCACAGCTTCGGGAGGTCATCGCCCAGCACCGGCGAGGCGATCGCGCCCGTGCGGGCGTTGATCCAGTTGACGTTGCCCTTGACCGTGTTGATCTCGCCGTTGTGCGCGATCAACCGGTACGGGTGCGCGAGTTCCCACGCCGGAAACGTGTTGGTGGAAAAGCGCTGGTGCACCAGCGCGACCGCCGAAATCGTGCGCGGATCGGCGAGGTCGCGGTAGTAGCGGCCGACCTGGTCGGCCAGCAACAGACCCTTGTACACCACGGTGCGGGTGGACATCGATGGCACGAAGTATTCCTGGCCGTGCTTCAGGTTCAGCGCGCGGATCGCGTGGCTGGCGGTCTTGCGGATCACGTAGAGCTTGCGCTCGAGCGCGTCGGGCACCATCACGTCGAGGCCGCGGCCGATGAAGATCTGCCGGATCACCGGCTCGCGTTCCTTCACCGCCGGCGACATCGGCATGTCGTGGTCGACCGGCACGTCGCGCCAGCCCAGCAGCACCTGGCCTTCGGCGCGCACCTTGCGCTCGAGTTCCTGCTCGCACGCAAGTCGCGAAGCATGTTCGCGCGGCAGGAAGATCATGCCCACGCCGTACTCGCCGGGCGGCGGCAGGCTGACACCGCGCAGCGCCATCTCTTCGCGATACAGCCGGTCTGGGATCTGGATCAGTATGCCCGCGCCATCGCCCATCAACGGGTCGGCGCCCACCGCGCCGCGATGATCGAGGTTGCCGAGGATCGCCAATCCCTGCTGGATGATCGCGTGGTTCCTGCGACCCTTGATGTGTGCGACGAAGCCCACGCCGCAGGCGTCGTGTTCGTGACGGGGGTCGTACAGACCCTGTGCGTGCAAGGGCGCCATCGTCGTCGCTCCGTCCGGGGCTCGATTCCGACTATAGTGCGGTGCAGCAAAAAGGCAACAGGTTTTTACGTCCAGACGTCTGGACGTCCAATTGCGCGACAGATCGGCGTGGTGCATGAGTGCCGCAGCGGCGCTTTGCAGTCATGCACGTGGCCGGGTGGCGGAAGTGCTAGACTGCGCATTCCGGCGAGTGCCGGAAACGTCTTCAGGGCGGGGTGCAAGTCCCCACCGGCGGTAGGTTCGCAAGGACAAGCCCGCGAGCGCTTTCGCAGCCGCGAAAGGTCAGCAGATCCGGTCAGATGCCGGAGCCGACGGTCGGCAGCAGGTCAACGCTGCCGGAAAGTCCGGATGAAGCGAAGACGGTCCGATCGCGGTAATGTCCGCGGGTCGGACTCATGCCTTGGGGCGTTCTCGCCATGTGTCACGCGGAGAACGTTGCATGACCAGCTTCCTCCCGATCACCGGTGCCCTCACCGCGGAGGCGCGCTGATGTTTACCGGCATCATCGAGGCCCCCGGCCGTGTCACCCGCAGCGAGTCGCGCGGCGGCGACTTGCGCCTCGGCATCGTCGCGCCCGACTTCCACGCCAGCGATGTCGCGCTGGGCGACAGCATCGCGGTGTCGGGCTGTTGCCTGACCGTGGTTGTGCACGAAGGCGACACGCTGGCGTTCGACGTTTCCAATGAAAGTCTTGCCCTCACGACATTGGGAGATCTCGGCGTGGGCGACAGGGTGAACCTGGAAAAAGCGTTGCGTTTGTCGGACCGCCTCGGCGGCCATCTGGTCTCGGGGCACGTCGATGGCGTCGGCCGCATTGTCTCGGTCGAGCCCGATGCGCGTTCGCAACGCTGGATCATCGAGGCGCCACCGGCACTGGCCCGCTACATCGCGGCCAAGGGTTCGGTGTGCGTGGATGGCGTCAGCCTCACCGTCAATACGGTGGATGGTGCGCGCTTCGGCCTGAATCTGATTCCGCATACGGTCGAGCACACCACGTTCGGCGACCGGCGCGCAGGCGATCGCGTGAATCTCGAAATCGACGTGCTGGCGCGCTACGTCGAACGGCTTCGTTTCTGCGATCGTCCATGATTGCGTAAATCAAAAAACGGACCTCCATGTCCGACTTTCAACAAGAGCATTCTCCGATGAGTTTTTCTGCCATTCCCGAACTGCTGGACGAGATCGCCGCCGGCCGCATGGTGGTGATGCTGGACGACGAGGACCGCGAGAACGAAGGCGACCTGATCATGGCCGCCGACAAGGTGCGCGCCGAGGATGTCAACTTCATGGCTCGCGAGGGCCGCGGGTTGATCTGTCTCGCGCTGGACCAGGCGCGCTGCCGCCGGCTCGGCCTGCAGCCGATGGTGCGCGACAACGGTTCGGCCTACCACACCAACTTCACGGCATCGATCGAAGCCGCGAGTGGCGTCACCACTGGTATTTCCGCGCACGATCGCGCGCGCACCATCCAGGTCGCGGTGGCGCCCGATGCCAAATCCGCCGATCTGGTGCAGCCGGGCCACGTGTTTCCGCTGGAAGCGCAACCCGGCGGCGTGTTGACGCGCGCCGGCCACACCGAAGCCGCGGTGGACCTTGCGGTGCTGGCTGGCTGCATGCCGGCCGGGGCGCTGGTGGAAATCCTGCGCGAGGACGGCTCGATGGCGCGGCGGCCGGACCTCGAAACCTTTGCCGCGAAGCACGGGCTCAAGATCGGCAGCATCGCCGACCTCATCCGCTATCGGCTGGCGACCGAAAAGACGATCGAGCGCGTGCACGAATCCGATGTCGAAACCGAATTCGGGGCGTTCCGGTTGCTCGCATGGCGCGACCGTTTGCGCGACGACCTGCACTTTGCGCTGGTGCGCGGCGCTGTCGACGACAACACGCCGGTGCTGACGCGCGTGCACGTGCGCAACACGTTGTCCGATGTGCTGCACCTCGAGCGCGAGGATCTCGGCATGACCATGACCGCGGCGCTGCGCCGCGTCGCCGCTGAAGGTCGTGGCGTGGTGGTGGTGCTTGCCGCCGAGGAGACTTCCGACGGCGTGCTCGCACGCCTGAATCGCGAAATGGCGGACCCGCCGGAAACCGGGCGCAAGACCGCCGCGCAGCGCGAATGGCGTCAGCTCGGACTGGGCGCGCAGATCCTGGCCGACCTTGGCGTGCACCGCCTGCGCGTGCTGGGTACGCCGCGCAAGCTGGTGGGGCTTTCGGGGTTCGGTCTCGAAGTGGTCGAATACGTGGAAGAACCGGCACGTGGAACCCGGGACCTGCGACCGGAAGCGCGCAAGTAATCCCCTCGGTGCATCGCTGTTACGCTTTTCGAACCCCGAATCACGAAAACCCCATGTCCGACCAATCCGCCACGCCATCCACCGACCTGCGCTCGCCCTCCGGCGCGCGGTACGCCGTGGTCGCCAGTTGCTGGAACGGCGAGATCGTCGACGAGCTGGTGAGTGGTGCGCGCCGCGCGTTCGCCGCGCATGGCGTGCCGGATGACAGTGTGGACGTCGTGCGTGTGCCGGGTGCGTGGGAGTTGCCGCTGGTTGCGAAGCGGCTTGCCGCGAGCGGCCGCTATGCGGCGATCGTGGCGTTGGGCTGCGTGGTGCGCGGCGAAACGCGACACTACGAACACATCGCGGACGAGTGCGCGCACGGCTTGATGCGTATCGCGCTGGACACCGACGTTCCGGTGCTGAATGGCGTGCTCGCGGTCGAGGACGAAGCCGATGCCTGGGCGCGCGCGGGCGGCGCGCATGGCAACAAGGGCGCGGACGTCGCGCTGGCGGCAATCGAAATCGCGGCGCTGCTGCAGGAGATTTCCGGATGACAGCTTCCCGGCGCCATGACGGCATCGATCCCGCCGCGCGCAGCCGCGCACGGCGCCGCGCGGTGCAGGCGCTGTACGCGTGGGAATTGGGCGGCAATTCCATGCGCAAGGTCATCGACGATTTCCGTTCCGAACAGGACATGCAGATCGCCGACCTCGAATATTTCGAAGACCTGTTGCGCGGCGTGGAAGCGCACCGCGCCGAGCTGGACGCCGGCATGGCACCCTTCCTCGACCGCGACATCGAGCGGGTCGATCCGATCGAACGCGCGGTGTTGCGGCTGTCCGCTTACGAGTTGAAACACCGCATCGACGTGCCGTATCGCGTGGTGCTGAACGAAGCGGTGGAAGTCGCCAAACGCTTCGGTTCCGAGCAGGGCCACACCTACGTCAACGGCGTGCTGGACAAGCTGGCGCGCGCCTGGCGCGTCACCGAAACGAACGGCTGAGCCAGTGAACACCACGGTCCAGCCATCGTTCGTCGCGGCGCCGGTGATCGAGACGGAACGTTTGCGCCTGCGCGCGCACCGCCCGGATGATTTCGATGCATGCCGCGCGATCTGGTCCGATCCGGAAGTGGTGCGCCACATCGGCGGCAAGCCCGCCAGCGGCGAGGACGCGTGGCGTCGCGTGTTGACCTACGCCGGGTTGTGGAGCCTGCTCGGCTTCGGCTACTGGGCGATCGAGGCGAGGCATTCGGGCGAGTATGTCGGCGACATCGGCTATGCCGAGTTTCGGCGCGACATGCTGCCTTCGCTGCGCGGGATGCTGGAATGCGGCTGGGCATTGGCGCGCGCGGCGCAGGGTCGCGGCTATGCGTCCGAGGCGCTGGCGGCGATCGAGACGTGGCGTCGTGCGCACGTTCCCGAAAGCCGCGCGGTATGCATCATCGCGCCGGGAAATGCCGCGTCGATTCGGGTCGCCGAGAAGGCGGGCCTTTGCCGTTGGTGCGAGACGACGTACCGCGGAGAACCTACGCTGGTATTCACCCATGCGCCGCTCCCGGCACCGGACGCGTGATGGAATTCGACTTGATCGACGCGATCCGCGCGCGCACCAACATCGCACGCGACGACGTGGCGCTGGGCATCGGCGACGATGCGGCGCTGACCAGGGTTGCGCCGGGCTGTCAGCTCGTCGCGTGCGTCGACACGCTGGTCACGGGCGTACATTTCCCGCACGGCACCGCACCGGAACACATCGGCTGGAAATCGCTGGCGGTGAACCTCTCCGACCTCGCCGCGATGGGCGCCGCGCCCGCGTGGGCGTTACTGGCGTTGACGCTGCCGGATGCCGACGCGGGTTTCGTCGAATCCTTCGCCGCCGGGTTCGCTGCACTCGCCAGCGTGCACGACGTGGCCTTGATCGGCGGCGATACCACGCAGGGTCCACTGTCCATCACGGTTACCGCGCTCGGCACCGTTCCCAACGGCGAAGCATTGACGCGTGCCGGCGCGCGCGCCGGCGATGCGGTGTTCGTGACCGGCACGCTGGGCGATGCGGCGGGTGCGTTGCGTTTGCCGCGGGACCCGGGAAAGGGCGCGGCGCACGCTGAAATATTGTTCGCCCACCTGAATCGTCCCCAGCCGCGGATCGCGGCGGGGCTCGCCTTGCGCGGCATCGCGAACGCGTGCGTCGACGTGTCGGACGGACTGTTGGCCGATCTCGGTCACGTGTGCACGGCGAGTGGCGTGGGTGCGGAGCTTGAAGTCGAGGCGTTGCCGTTGTCATCGGACCTGACCGCAGCCTTCGATCCGGCGACTTGTCGCGAGCTGGCGCTGGCCGGCGGCGACGACTACGAATTGTGTTTTACCGTGCCGACGGATCGCGCATCGGATGTTGCCGCAGTGCTTGCGCACGCCGGCTGCGACGCGACCCGCATCGGGCGCATCGTTGCGGGATCCGGCGTGCGCGTCCTGGATGCACATGGCAACGAAGTCGCGATGCAGCAGGCCGGCTGGGAGCATTTTTCGAAATGAGCACGCCTCTCGCCACTGACCAGTGCCGCGCGCTGCTGTCGCATCCCGCGGGCTGGATCGCGACCGCGCTGGGCGCGGGATTGTCGCCAATCGCGCCCGGCACCGCAGGTTCGCTGGTCGCGCTGCTGCCGTGGTGGTTTTTGTTGCGCGGCTTGCCGACCAGCTGGTACCTCGCGGTGCTGGTCGCGGGATTCCTGCTGGGCACCTGGGCTTGTAGTGTCTGCGACCGGCGCCTCGGGGTGCACGATCAGGGCGCGCTGGTATGGGACGAGGTGATCGGGATGTGGATCACCCTGTTCGCCGCACCCGCGACGTGGTGGTGGATGTTGGTGGGCTTCGGCTTGTTCCGGCTGTTCGACATCTGGAAGCCGTGGCCGGTACGACTGGCCGACCGACGCGTGCACGGCGGCTTCGGCGTGATGCTGGATGACGTGGCGGCGGGCGTTTACGCGCTGGTCGTGCTGCAACTCATCGCGTGGCTCTTGCGGTACGCGGCTGAATGAGTGCCGGCGTCAATCAGCGCCGACAGTTTCGCGCTCGATGTCCCCGAAGCGTTTCCAGCGATTGACGATGGTGCAGAACAGCGCCGCGGTGCGTTCGGCGTCGTACACGGCCGAGTGCGCGTAGTCGGCGTTCCATTCGTAACCCGCGGCTTGCACCGCGCGCGACAACACGGTTTGCCCGAAGGCAAGCCCGGCCAGCGTCACGGTGTCGAAGCACGAGAACGGATGGAAGGGGTTGCGCTTGTGGCCGGTGCGCTGGACCGCGGCGTTGAGGAAGCCCAGGTCGAAGGCGGCGTTGTGACCGACCAGGATCGCGCGCTGACAGCCGCTGGCCTTGATGGCTTCGCGCACTGGCTTGAAGATCAGGTCCAGCGCCACGCGTTCGGGCAGAGCGCCGCGCAGCGGCTGGTCCGGATCGATGCCGGTGACTTCCAGTGATTTCGGGTCGATGTGCGAACCCGGAAACGCCTCGACATGCGTGGAGACGACGGGTTCGGGCATCAGCATGCCGTCGCCGTCCATGCTCACCATCACCGCCGCGATTTCCAGCAGCGCATCGTGCTGCGAATCGAAGCCACCGGTCTCGACATCGATCACCACCGGCAGGAACCCGCGGAACCGGGTGCACATGCGTTCCGCGTAGGCTTCGATCTGTTTGTGCATCCGGTCAGGATATCAGCCCGCGCAGCGCGCAAAAAAGCGGCGGGCCGAAGGCCGCCGTGTCCTGCGTGGCACCTCGCGTCACCACGAAGCCACGCCCAGGTCGTGCGTGCTCATGGCGCGCCGCAGCTCGTCGTTGTTGAGCGAACCGCTGTTGTCGGTGTTGGCCTGCTTGAAGAGCCGTGGCCAGGATCAACCCGGCGTCTTGTGCTTGTAGGCGCACAGGTCGCGGATCGGGCAGACCGGGCATTTCGGCTTGCGCGCAAGGCATACATAGCGGCCGTGCAGGATCAGCCAATGGTGCGCGCCGAGCTTGTACTTATCCGGCACCACCTTCACCAGCTTGTCCTCGACCGCGCGCACCGTCTTGCCGCGCGCGAGACCGGTGCGGTTGCAGACGCGGAAGATGTGCGTGTCGACCGCGATGGTGGGTTCGCCGAATACCGTGTTCAGGATCACGTTGGCGGTCTTGCGACCGACGCCGGGCAAAGCTTCAAGCTGTTCCCGCGTGCGCGGCACCTTGCCGCCGTGACGTTCCAGCAGCAACGCACAGGTCGTGATGATGTTTTTTGCCTTGGCGTTGTAGATCCCGATGGTCGAGATGTATTTCTTGAGGCCGTCCTCCCCGAGCGCGAGGATCTTTTCCGGCGTGTTGGCCACCGGGAACAGGCGCTTCGTGGCCTTGTTCACACCCACATCGGTGGCCTGCGCCGACAGGATCACCGCGACCAGCAATTCGAATGGCGTGTCGTAGTGCAGTTCGGTGGTCGGATTGGGATCGAGATCGCGCAGGCGGCGGAACAGTTCGGCGACGTTTTCGCGGTTCATTGCGTGCGATCATCCGTGATCGCCGCGCCCTTGGGCGTCGGCAAGCGGTGCCGTTTCAGGACCACTGGCACCGGAACGGCCATCCTTGGCCTGACTTTTCACGACAGCCGCCTTGCGCGCGCGGCCTCGGCGGATGGCGGCCAGCACTTCGGCGTGGCTGATCGTTTGCGCAGGAAGGGTGGTGTGCGACGAAACTTCGCGCCGTCGCGCGGCGCGTTCGGCACGTTCGCGGGCAAGCCGCGCGTTGCGTGCTTCGAAACGATTGCGTGTCTCGTCCGCTCTCGCGTGCCCAGCCAACTCGGACTTGCCCCAGCGGAACCAGTCGAGCAGCGGAATGTGCGACGGACAGACCTCCGTGCAACGGTTGCATTCGCTGCAGGCATCGAGCCGCGCGGTGCGAGCCGAGGGGAAATCGTCCCGCACCAGCGCGAAAAACAGCGCTTCCGGATTCAATGTATCCGGGCACGCGCGTGCGCAGTCGCCGCAGTGGACGCAGGGTTGCTGCAGGGAAGGATCATTGGACATGCCTGCGCAATTCCAGCACGTCGATCGTGGGCGGGCAATCGAAACGCAGCGGGACGCCGGTAACGCCGATGCCCGGCGTCACGAACAGTTTCCCGGTGGGCGTGTCGTAATAGCCATTCACGTAAGGCTCGTTGCGCATCAGCATGAACATCTCGCCGGTCAGCCACGGGATGTACACCTGCCCGCCGTGGGTGTGGCCGGCCATCGCCAGCGCAAAATCCACGCCGCGCAGCGCGCGCAGGCTATGCGGCTGGTGCATCAGCACCAGCAGCGGTTTGTCGCGAGGCAATGCCTTCAGGAATGCGGTGTCGTCACGCCCGCTCCACCAGTCGTAGAGGCCGGCCAGCCGGAAATTCCGGAAATCGATCACGCGATGCTCGATGAACTGCACGTTCGGCGCCGCCATCGCGTGCAATATCTTGTTCGCCAGCGGCGGTCCCGGCAATTGCACGTCGTGGTTGCCGAGTACCACGTACGTCGGCTTGTCGAGGTGCCGCAAGGGTGCGAGCGTGGCTGCCAGATCGTGCGGCGGGTCGTAGGTCAGGTCGCCGGCGATCAGCACCATGTCGACATGCAGCGAGTTCAGTCGCTTGACCATCCGCGCCAGCTTGCCGGTGCGCGTATAGATGCCGACGTGCATGTCGCTGACCAGCGCGATGTTCAGATCGATCGGCGCGGGGATCACGGTGCGACGCACCACCATCCGGTTCGGCGCCACGAAGCGTGCCCAGCACAGCGCCCCGCAAACGAGTGCAAGCGCGATCGCGCCGGCAGCGCGCCAGCGGCGGCGTTCCCGCATTCGCAACCAAGCCTTGCATCCCGACTGCAGCAGCAGCGGCCACAGCAACCATGAACCATGCAGCAGCACCAATTGCACGAAGGCTTTCAGGCGCTGCTGCGGCTCGATGTCGAAGGTCGGGTACTCCCACACGGGCCACACGAGGCAGAACGCCACGATCGCGACGCACCACGCGCCCCGCGTCAGCCATGCGATCTTCCGTGATCGCCGCGGAACGGGACTTCGTGTCGCTTGATTGGAATTGATCACACGTTGCACCAGAACGGCCATCCATGGCCTGACTTTTCGCAAAACCCGCGTGAATTCAGGGTTGCCACGGGAGTGCCGGGCGCGGCAGCCGCTCGGGCATGCCGCGCGTCGGAACCATGGCAATGCAATCGACGGGGCAGGGCGGAACGCACAGTTCGCAGCCGGTGCAGAGATCGGCCACCACCGTATGCATCAACTTGCTGGCGCCGACGATCGCGTCCACCGGGCAGGCCTGGATGCACTTGGTGCAGCCGATGCACGCCGACTCGTCGATCACGGCGACGCGCACGGGCGACTCGACGCCGCATTCCGGATCGAGCTGTAGCACCGGCTGGCCCGTGATCCGTGCCAGCACGCGCACGCCCTCCGCACCGCCCGGCGGACAGCGGTTGATCGCGGTTTCGCCACGCGCGATGGCTTCGGCGTAGGGGCGACATGCGGGATAGCCGCAACGGGTGCACTGGGTTTGCGGCAGGGCGGCGTCGATGCGCGCGACCAGCGCCGCGAGCTCGCGCGCGTCCGGCTTCGTTTCCACACTCATGACGCGCATTGTAATCGCCGGCCGTGCAGGGTCCGTGCACGCGGCGCTATGCTCGCCGCTTCACTCGTCCCGCCGCATCGGAACCGCCCATGTCCGCACTCGCCGCCCTGCGCGACCTCGACAGCACCCAGCGCCACACCGTCGCGGCCACCTTCCTTGGCTGGACCCTGGATGCGTTCGACTACTTCCTGCTGGTGATGGTGATGCCGGCGGTGGCGGAATCGTTCGGCGTCGACGTGCCGGACGTTGCCTTCGCGCTGCTGCTGACACTGGCGTTCCGGCCGCTGGGCGCATTGATCTTCGGACGGCTGGCCGACCGCTATGGGCGCCGGCGCATCCTGATGATCGACGTCACGCTGTATTCGGTGTTGGGTCTGGCGTGCGCGTTCGCGCCGTCGCTGCTCGCGCTGCTGGTGCTGCGCTCGTTGTTCGGGATCGCGATGGGCGGCGAGTGGGGCACCGGTGCGTCGCTGGCGATGGAGTCGATTCCAGCGAAATCGCGCGGCATCGTTTCCGGCATCCTGCAATCGGGTTACCCGTGCGGTTATCTGCTGTGCGCGATCGCCTACGGATTGCTGTTCAACTCGATCGGCTGGCGCGGCATGTTCGCGCTCGGCGTCCTGCCTGCGCTGCTGGTGCTGTACCTGCGCCGCAGCGTGCCGGAATCGCCGGTGTTCCAGCAACGCGCACAAGCAGGCGTCCGACGTGGCGTCAGGGAAACCATGCGCGGGCGCTGGAAGCTGCTGGGCTACATGATCGTGACGATGGCGGTGTTCAATGCCTTCAGCCACGGTTCGCAGGACGTGTATCCGACGTTCCTGAAACTGCAGATGCACTTCGACACCCACACGACCAGCCTGCTGACGATCATTTTGAATTTGGGCGCGCTGGTTGGCGGACTGGTATTCGGTCAGTGGTCGGAAAAGATCGGCCGCCGCCGCGCGATGGCGATCGCCTGCGTGCTGGCGTTGCCCGCGATCCCGTTGTGGAGCTACGGTGGTTCGGTGTTGCTGCTCGCGATCGGCGCGTTCTGGATCCAGATCGCGGTGCAGGGCGCGTGGGGGGTGGTGCCCGGTTACTTGAACGAACTGTCACCCGACGACGTGCGCGGCACGCTGCCGGGCTTCGCCTACCAACTCGGCAATCTGCTGGTGTCGTGGACCGCGTTCGCAATGGCCTGGGTGGCACACACCAATGGCGGCGATTATGCGATCGTGCAATCGGTCTGGATCGCCATCGTGGCAGTACTGCTGGCGCTGCTGACGTGGTTCGGACCGGAAGCGCACGGCGTGAAGTTCGGCGTGACGCCGGAAACGGGCGACGCTACCATGCGCGATTCGTCCGCGGTCGCGGACTAGCAACGAACCCCCGCAACCCTCGCTCGCGCTGTACGCGAGCGGCCCTTCGACCCAAAGGGCTCAACTCCCACCCCGAGATTGTCATGCGTGCCGAAAAAGATTCCGTCGTCAGTTTCCATTACGTCGTGCGCGATGCGGCCGATGCCACGGCCGAGCCGTACGATGATTCGCGCAAGCGCGGTGAGCCGCTGCTGGCGCTGCTGGGTCACAGCCAATTGGTGCCGGGTGTCGAGAAGGCGCTGACCGGCCGCGAAGCCGGTGAAAAGTTCGAGATCGACGTGGCGCCGGAAGACGCCTACGGCGAACGTCAGGAAGGGCTGCTGCAGCGCGTACCGAAAAAGTATTTCCAGAACGCGCAGAAGCTCAAGCCCGGCATGACCACGGCGCTGCAGACCAAGGACGGCGGCCAACGCGTGGTGACGATCCACAAGGTCGGCATGAGCGCGATCGACGTCGACCACAACCATCCGCTGGCCGGCAAGACCCTGCACTTCGACATCGAGATCGTCGACGTGCGTGCCGCCGCGCCCGAGGAGGTCGCGCACGGGCATGCGCATCCCGGCGACGGACACGCGCACTGAGTCCCTTTTTATTCGTCGTCATTCCGGGCGCCGCGCAGCGGCGATCCGGAATCCATGTTCGATTTCGAAGATGCAGCGAGATCAAGATGGATTGACTCGCGCCATCCATGGCGCTCGCGCTGCGCGCCGCCTGCGGCGTTCGCGTTTGCAATCCTGCAAACGCAGTCGGGTTCTGCCCGCGCAGGGCGCGTGCAGCCCCGGAATGAGGGCAGTATGTGGGTTTGGTCGCGGTCGTGGTGAAGGAGACGACTACGATGCTGGTGGAGCCGCCGTGGAAGCAGGTGCGGCGGGGTAGGTCACGGCGGGTTTGTACTTGGCGTAGTTCTGCAGCAGCGCCTCAAAACCCGCGTCATGGCGGATCGGATCCCACATCGGATCGAGCCAAAGCAGCACAGGCGAGTAAACAGTCCCTATGCCGGGAGTGGTCAGCGCCTTGACCAACAGCGGCACAGCAAGGTCCGGGCGGCGCGCCTGGGCATAGCACTCGGCGGCCGTCATCATGATTTGCGGGCCATAAACCCGATCTCCGGTGTCGTCGAGAACCTTCAGCGCCTTGGGGATGGCGTCCAGCCCCGCCGCGGTCTGCCCCGCCCCGATCTGCGCGTACCCGACGTTCAGCCACTGGGACGCCAGATTGATCCCCTGCAGCATCTCGAGTTGCTCGCGCAGCACGGGCAGCGATTGGGCGAACAGCGGCCGGGCACTGGCCTCGTCGCCCATCAGCCTGTACAGGGTGGCCTGTTGCTCGGCCTTGGGGCCATTGAGGGCGGGGGGAAAGTTGTCCGGGGTATCCGGGATGCTTTCCAGCAATGCGAGTGCTTCGCGGTATCGACGCTGATACGTCTGCAAGGCGACGCGCTGGAGCTTCACGGCCGGGTCGTCGCCCTGCACTGCTGCCAGCGCGCGCGGAATGTCGCCGGTGCTGAGCAGGATCGCGTTGGCGTGGTAGACCTTTGCATTGAGATTGTCCGGGTCGATCGCCAAGGCGCGACGCAGCCAGACCTGCGCTTCAGAATAGCGGCTGACCATCGTGCAGGTCGCGCCCAGCGCGAAAGCCAGCGTGGAATTGCGCGGATCGAGAGCGAAGGCTTTCTGGAACGAGACCATCGCGTCGTCGAAGCGGCCTTGACGGCGCTGCACGTAGCCTTGCGCCGCCAGCGCATCCGAATCGTTGGGTTTCAGCGCCAGCGCCGCCACGAAGGCTTTCAGGGCGCCGGCATAGTCGCCGCGCCCGTAGTAGTCGCTGTATCCGAGTGCGAGTTGCGAAGCGGATGCGTCCGGTGCGAGTTTCAGCGCCTGCTCGGCGTCGGCGCGAGCCTGCGCGCGGATTTGCTTCACGTTCATCCCGCCGCCGCCGAACCAGGCAAGTTGGCTTTCGGCATACGACAAGCGTGCGTAGGCCAGCGCGAAGCCGGCATCGTGTTTGATTGCCTGCTGATACAACGGAATCGCGGCCTTGTAACTGGCCGAGTCGTAATTGGTCCTGCCCTTGTTGGCCATGAATTCGGCGCGCAGGAACAAATCCATCGCCGCCTGGTTGTGGGTGGGCACGGCGGCGATGCTGGCGGCTTCCGTCCCGGACAATTTCGTCTTGAGCGTCACGGCGATCTGCTGCGCCACGTCGCCCTCGACGCCGAAGATGTTGTCCAGCGTGCGCTGGTAACTTTGCGCCCAGATGTGGCTGTCGGTGCGGGTGTCGATCAACTGCACGTTGATCAAAACCTGATTGCCGGCCTTCTGCACCGACCCTTCAAGGATCGTCGCGACGCCGAGTTCGATGCCGACCTGTTTCAGATTGTCCGGGCGGCTCTTGTATTTTTCGGTGGACGTGCGCGAAATGACCTTGAGGTCGCCGATATCGGCCAGCTTGGTCAGGATCAGGTCCTGCATGCCGGCCACGAAGTAGGCGTTGTCCTTGTCGTTGGAAAGATTCTCGAACGGCAGCACAGCGATGGATTTGGCGGGCTGTGTAATAGCGTGCGATCCGGCGGCAGCCTGCGCGCTGGCGTTCTCGTGCCGCATCGCATATATGCGCCAACCCATCAACGCCACCGCCAGCAGCAGCATCGCAATGATGATGGCGTTGAGTTTCTGCCCGACCGAACGGTGCGCCTGCGGCACGCGCGCGTCCGCTGAATCGGCCGGCGCGGTGCGGCGGATGCCTTCGGGACTCAACTCGTACACCCACGCGAATACCACCGCGACCGGAAAGCCGAGCACGATGATGATCACGACCAGGCGCACCACCCAGTTCGGAATGCTGAAGAACGGGAAGACCTGCGTCGCGACCTGCACCAGCAGCCAACCGGCGACCACGTAGGCAACCGCGACGCGCCAGACGTGGCGGCGCTTCAGCTCTTCCAGAAAGCTGGCCTTCTCGGCATTCACGATGCTGTCGGGATTCCCCGCTGGCGACAGGCCAGCCTCAAGCTTCGGAGTGTAGCCAATCGAAACGTGGCTTGCTGATTCGATCGCGGTGCGTCGAAGCGCGTGGGCCTCTCACCGGTCGCGCCTCAACGTTGGGCTTCGTCCGGATTTCATCCGGTGCCAGCCCAACCTGCAAGATCAGAAAAAGATCTTCTGTTTCTGCTTGCGGTAGCGTCGCCACGCGTCGATCGAGAGGCCGCCGGCGCCGCGCACGGCCAGCACCAGGAAGCCGCCGGCGATCGCAAGGTTCTTCATGAAGTTGATCCACTGCTCGTGGTCGGCGAAGTTGTTGTGGAAGAGCAGGGCCGCGAGCAGCGTGTAGACGAACAGCCCGACCGCGGCCCAGCGCGTCAGCAGGCCGCACAGCACGGCGAGCCCGCCGCCGAGTTCCGCGAAGATCACCAGCGGCAGCAGCCCCGGCGGCAGGCCGTGCGCGATCAACACCTTTTCGGTGGCGTGATAGGCCATGAGTTTGCCGATGCCGGACAGGATGAAGATCAGCGACAGTCCGAGCCGGCCTACAAACAGGGTGAAGTTCTGCATCGTGGATTCCGTTGGGTCGCTTGTCGGGCAATTGCGCAAGCCCTCGCTCATGCACCGACCGGTGGTTCAATCCGCCGCCAGGGCGGCGCGAAGGCGCGGCGTCAGCACGCGCTTGGCGAACAGGTAGTGATCGCGCCAGTAGTAGCCGTCCAGTTCATCCAGCCGCACGGTGCCGCCCTTGTCGGGTGCGTTCACGAAGCGGCCGTTTCCGACGTAAATGGCGACATGGTTGACGTGGCGGCGCTTGCCGAAAAACAGCAGGTCGCCGGGTTCGAGATCGGCGCGGTCGATGGTCGGCGCATCCAGCGCGGCCATTTCGCGCGACGTGCGGGGCAGGGCGATGCCGGCTTCGCTCCTGAACACGTAATCGACCAAGCCCGAGCAATCGAAACCGGACGCCGGCGTGTTGCCGCCCCAGCGATAAGGCGTGCCGACCAGCCCGATCGCGCGGAACAGCACGTTGTTGGCGACATTGACGGGTGGCGAGGGCGCGGTATTGCGCGTCGGCGAAATACTGGTACAGGCCGCCAGCAACAGCAGCACCGCGCAACCCGCAAGCAGGCGAACGCGGCGCCAGCGCGCGTTCAACGCGCGGACCCCGGTTGGGTGCACGCGGGACGGGCGAACGGGTTGCGATCGGGAAAAGGCATCGGATCGGCGGGTACTGCCGCGCAGGGGCAGGCCCGAAGGTACCCGATGGCGCCGGTGACGTCCAGCGCGTGCCGGACGTCGCCGAAGGTTTCAGCAGACCGCGAGGCGGTCGCCCGCGCGATCATGGAGCTGCCCCGCCAGCGCCTGTTCGAACTGCGCCGTACGTTGGCGCGCCGCTTCCGCGACCGCCGCCGGCACTGCCTGTTCGTCGAGACAGTGGGCCAGGATGGCGCGGTGATAGGCGTTGAAGTCGGGATCGCGGCTGGCTTCGTCCAGCGCAGCCAGCAGGGTGGCCAGCCAGCCCGCGCCGGGGGCGCGAAGCATCAGCAGGATCTCGGGTACGCTGCAAAAACCGGTGTCGAGGTTGGCGTTCATGTGGATTCCCCTTGTGCGGGAATATCCCTGCAGGAATGATGCCAAGCGCGGCCGGCTGCCGGCAAGAGTGGCCCCGCCTGGCCCATTTCACCGGCCCCGCCGACGAATCGGACCGCCATCTGCCGCTGCCGGGCCGGCCACGCCGCCCGCCGCGCCGTTCGGCCCCTCGCGGCGCCGCTGCCCCCTTCGGTACCTGCCGCATCGACGCTACAATTGTCGGAATGAGTGAAGCACGCAGTGACGTTCTGATCCTGGGCGGCGGCGTGATCGGCTTGTTCTGCGCGCTGACTTTGCTCCGTCGCGGCGCGACGGTGCGGGTGGTGGATCGCGGCGAGCCCGGTTGCGGCGCCTCGCACGGCAATTGCGGCACCCTGACCCCCAGTCACGCGATTCCGCTGACGGTGCCGGGCATGCCATGGCGCGCGCTGCACTGGATGCTGCGCCGCGATGCGCCGTTGTATGTCAGCCCGCGGCCCGATCCCGAACGCTGGCGCTGGCTGCTGGACTTCGCGCGTCGCTGCAATCTCGCCGCCGCCCAGCGTGCCGCGATCGCGCGCGCGGCGATTCTCAACCGCTCGTGGACGTTGTTGCCGCGCGTGCTGGTGGAAGATGGCATCGACTGCGAATACGCGCCGGCCGGCAACCTGTATGTCTATCGTACGCGGCAGGCACTGGAACACGATCGTCCCGAAATCGAGTGGCTGCATCGCCTCGGCGTGGCGGCGACGGCAATGACCGGCGACGTGGTGGAACAAATGGAACCGGCGCTGCTGCCGGGCGTGGTTGGCGGCATCCTGCATGCCGACGATGCGCAGTTGCGTCCCGACCTGCTGGTCGATGGCTTGGCGCGGCGGGTGCGCGAGCATGGCGGCATCATCGAAACCGGCGCGGCGGTGCAAGGTTTTCGGTGCGCGGACGGTCGCATTGATGCGGTGCGTACCTCGCGCGGCGATTTTGCCGGCGAGCGCGTGGTGATGGCACTGGGCGCGTGGACCCCGCGCGTGACGGCGATGCTGGATCTCAAGGTGCCGATCCAGCCTGGCAAGGGTTATTCGATCACGATGTCGCGGCCCGATCCGTGCCCCCGCCGCGCGCTGGTGCTGCGCGAGCCCAGCGTGTGCGTGACCGCATGGAGTTCGGGTTATAGGCTCGGCAGCACCATGGAATTTTCGGGTTACGACGAACGTCTCAACCGCACGCGGCTGGATGCATTGCGGCGCGGCGCCGCCGCCTATCTGCGCGCACCCGTCGGCGGTGAACTGCGCGAGGAATGGTGGGGTTGGCGGCCGATGTGCGTGGACGAAATTCCGCTGATCGGACCGGTCAAACGCTGGAACAATCTCCTGCTTGCGACCGGTCACGGGATGCTGGGGGTGAGCATGAGCGCGGCCACCGCCGAACTCGTCGGCTCGCTGATCGCGGGCGAACCCCCGGCAATCGACCCGCTGGCGTACGCGCCGACGCGCTTTCATCTGTAATGCGATCGTCCCCGATCGCTGCATCGCTCCACGCTCCGGCAAGAACGTGGCGCATCGGTCATGCAGCACCAGAACGGCCTTCCATGGCCTGACTTTTCACAACAGCCGCTTCGAATGGACCGGCTCGAAAAAAGCTCGAGTCGCCCACGGCTCGTGCACAAGATTTCCACAGGGTTGTCGTATCGCCGGGCGAGACGCACCCTCGTATGATCCCGGACATGTCGAAGTCGCTTGCCGTTGCGCGCCGATGAGCGCCGTCCTGCCCGAACGCAACAACCCGCCGCCGCGCGTCGACGTGCTGCGGGTGCCGCCGCATTCCATCGAGGCCGAGCAGTCGGTGCTGGGCGGCTTGATGCTGGTGGGCGAGGCTTGGGACCAGGTCGCCGACCGGGTCACCGAAGAAGATTTCTATCGCCGCGAACATCGACTCATATTTCGCGCGATCGGCGAGCTGGCGATGGCCGGCAAACCCTGCGATGCGGTGACCCTGGGCGAGTGGTTCGAGCGCCACGGCGAAACCGCCAACGTCGGCGGCGTCGCCTATCTCGCGGAGCTCGCCAACAACACGCCGAGCGCGGCCAATATCGCGGCCTACGCCGACATCGTGCGCGACAAGGCGGTGCTGCGCAAACTGATCGAAGCCGGTACCCAGATTGCGGGCGACGGCTTCAACCCGGAGGGCCGCAACACGCCGGAAATCCTCGAAACGGCCGAACAGCGCGTATTCAAGATCGCCGAGGCCGGCGCACGCGGGCGCAAGCAGGTGATCCCGGTACGGCAATCGGTCAAGGAGGCCGTGGAATTGCTGGCACAGCGCTACGCCAACCGCGGCCAGTTGAACGGCCTCACCACGGGCTTCAAGGATCTCGATGATCTGACTTCGGGCATGCAGCGCCAGGACCTGGTGATCGTGGCCGGCCGGCCGTCGATGGGCAAAACCGCGTTCGCGCTCAACATCGCCGAAGCTGTGGCGATGCGCGCCAAGCAGCCGGTGCTGGTGTTCTCGATGGAAATGTCGGCCTCGCAACTGGCGTTCCGCTTGATTTCCTCGCTGGGACGGATCAGCCAGAAGGATTTGCGTTCGGGGGAATTGGCCGAAGAGGAATGGCCACGGGTCAGCCAAGCCGCGTCGCTGTTGTCGGAATCGAAAATCTTCATCGACGATACGCCCGCGCTGTCGCCCGGCGAACTGCGTTCGCGCGCGCGCCGGATGATGCGCGAACACGGGCTCGGACTCGTGGTGATCGACTATTTGCAGTTGATGCAGGTGCCGGGCAACAAGGAAAACCGCGCGACGGAAATCTCCGAAATTTCGCGCAACCTGAAAGCCATGGCCAAGGAACTGGACGTGCCGGTGATCGCGTTGT
Organism: Rhodanobacteraceae bacterium; assembly: GCA_035281745.1. Lineage (GTDB taxonomy): Bacteria > Pseudomonadota > Gammaproteobacteria > Xanthomonadales > Rhodanobacteraceae > 66-474. The sequence continues at coordinate 108,630 of DATEDI010000026.1, read as the reverse complement.
CGCAGTTGAACCGTGCGCTGGAACAGCGCAACGACAAACGTCCGGTGATGAGCGACCTGCGCGAGTCGGGCGCGATCGAACAGGATGCCGACCTGATCCTGTTCATCTATCGCGACGAGGTCTACAACAAGGAATCCAACCACAAGGGCATCGCCGAAATCATCATCGGCAAGCAGCGCAACGGACCGATCGACACCATCAAGCTGACCTTCCTCGGCCAGTACACCAAGTTCGAGAATTACGCGCCGGAAGCCTACGTGGGGAGCCTGTGAGAAAACCGGGGTCAGAGTGCAATTTCGAACGCGAATACTCGTCGAACCAGGCTCTTCTCACGAAATTGCACTCTGACCCCGGTTTTCCTGGTTTTCCATGAGCCGCTCCGCCACCGCAATGATCCACCTCGACGCGCTGCGCAGCAATCTCGCGCGCGTGCGTTCGCTTGCCGGCGACGCGAAGGTCATGGCGGTGGTGAAAGCCGACGCCTACGGCCATGGCCTCGAACGCTGCGCGCGTGCGCTGGCCGACGCCGATGCCTTCGGCGTGGCGTCGATCGCCGATGGACTGCGATTGCGCGCGGCGGGACATCGCCAGCGCGTCGTGGTGCTGTCCGGTCCCGACGCCGCCGGCGATCTTGCCGAGATGCGCCGGCTGCAACTCGAGGCCGTGATCCACCACGACTCGCAGCTCGTGATGCTGGAAGCCGAACGCGGCGGCGATCCACTGAAGGTTTGGCTGAACCTCGATACCGGGATGCATCGGTTGGGGTTTGCACCGGAACGCGCGCATGAACTGCATGCACGGCTGGCGGCGCTGCCGGCCGTGGACAAGGCCATCGTGCTGATGACGCATTTCGCTTCGTCGGACGAATTCGACAACGACCTTACCGCGCGCCAGACGCAGCGTTTTTTCGACGCCGCCAGCGGTTTGCCCGGCGAGCGCGCGCTGTCCAATTCCGCCGCGCTGCTTGGATGGCCGGCTGTGCGTGGAAACTGGGTGCGGGTCGGCGGGCTGCTGTATGGCTTGTCGGTCGCGGCAGGCAAAACCGCAACCGACTTCGGCTTTCAGCCTGCGATGACATTGGCGACACGCCTGGTCGCGATCAACGGCATCGGGCGCGGCGAGTGCGTCGGCTATGGCGCGACCTGGGAATGTCCGGAACACATGCGCGTCGGCGTCGCCGCGATCGGCTACGGCGATGGTTATCCGCGCAGCGCGCGTTCGGGCACGCCGGTGCGCGTCGGTGATGCGCCCGCCGCGGTGATCGGGCGTGTGTCGATGGATCTGCTGACGCTGGATTTGCGCAACGCGCCGAATGCGTCAGTCGGCGACGTGGTGACGCTGTGGGGACCGCAACTTCCCGCGGAGTTGATCGCCGGCCACGCCAACACCATTTCGTATGAACTCACCTGCGGTGTCACCCGCCGCGTGTTGTTTGCGGAGGACGGCAAGTAATGGCCAAGGCGAAAACCGCGTACGTGTGTTCCGATTGCGGCGCGGAGTATCCGAAGTGGCAGGGGCAATGCGAGGCGTGTGGGGCGTGGAACACGTTGAGCGCCTTCGTTGTGGAACCCGCGAAGGAGGCCGCGCATGCGGGTCGGCGCGTCGGCTATGCCGGCCCGGAAGCCGCAAAGGTACAGCCGCTCGCGGGCGTTGCGGGCGAGGTCGAGCAACGGCACCTGATTCGGATCGGCGAACTCGATCGCGTGCTGGGCGGTGGCCTGGTGGAAGGATCGGTCGTGCTGGTCGGCGGCGATCCCGGCATCGGCAAGTCAACATTGTTGTTGCAGACCCTGGCGGCGCTGGGCGAACGCTTGCCGGGCCTGTACGTGAGCGGCGAGGAATCGCTGGCACAGATCGCCGCGCGCGGACATCGTCTCGGATTGGAACTCGCGCCGCTGCGCGCGCTGGCGGAAACCTGCGTCGAACGCATCCTGGAACACGCAGTCGCGGAAAAACCGCGGGTACTGGTGATCGACTCCATCCAGACCATCTGGACGGAAACCCTGCCGGCCGCGCCGGGTTCGGTCTCGCAGGTGCGCGAATCCGCCGCGCGCTTGACGCGCTTCGCCAAGCAGACCGGCACGTCGGTGTTCCTCGTCGGCCACGTCACCAAGGAAGGTGGCATCGCCGGTCCCCGAGTGCTGGAGCACATGGTCGATGCGGTGCTGTATTTCGAGGGCGAGGTGGGCTCGCGCTTCCGGGTGTTGCGCGCGTTCAAGAACCGCTTCGGCGCGGTCAACGAACTCGGCGTGTTCGCGATGGGCGACAAGGGCCTGCGCGAAGTGCCGAACCCGTCCGCGATTTTCCTGTCCTCGCAGCAAGGCGCGACACCGGGCAGCGCGGTGATGGTGACCCGCGAAGGCACGCGCCCGCTGCTGGTCGAAGTGCAGGCGCTGGTCGATCAGTCGAACCTCGGCAATCCGCGCCGCGTCGCGCTGGGGCTGGAACAGAATCGCCTGGCGATGCTGCTGGCGGTGTTGCACCGCCATGGCGGTGCCGCGGTTTTCGATCAGGATGTGTTCGTCAACGTGGTCGGCGGTATCCGCGTGCAGGAAACCGCGGCCGACCTGCCAGTGTTGCTGGCGGTGCTGTCGAGTTTCCGCGATCGCGCGTTGCCGGAAAAAACCGTGGCGTTCGGCGAAGTCGGTCTGTCCGGCGAGGTGCGGCCGGTGCCGAATGGCGAGGAACGCCTGAAGGAAGCCGCGCATCACGGTTTCAAACGCGCGATCGTGCCGCAGGCCAACGCGCCGAAGAAATCCGCGCGCATGGGAGACCTCGAGATCATTGGCGTGGAGCGACTGCGCGAGGCGATCGACGCCTGCGGGTAGCGATCAAAGGGGCGCCAATGCCACGAAGTCGGGCAGCCGCTCGGCACGCGCGGCGAAATCCGCGAACGCCGGATAGTCGTGTTCGGACACGATCTCCGCGGCGACGATCTGCGTGAACGTCCACGCCACGCCCACGCTGATGTCGGCCTGGGCTGGCTCGTCGCCGCATAGCCACCGATCGGCGGGTGCCGAGGCCAACGCCCCATCCAGCAGCTTGCAGGCGTCGCGCAGTTGCCCGTGCACGCGTTGCAGCCACGCTGCATCCTGCAAACTCGGCGCGCGATTGAGTTCGTAAAACTGCTGCACCGCCTTTTCGCACGCCACCAGCGCCAGTCCGGTCAGCCGCAAGGCGTGGCGGCGTGCATCGGACTCGGACGGCATCAGGCTGCGTCCGGCAAGCGTCTCTGCGTATTCGATGATCAGCGAAGAGTCGACCAGCACGCAGCCGTCGTCGCAAACCAGCGTCGGTGCCTTGACCAGCGGATTGATCTCGCGGAACGCATCGAAGTCGCGGAACACCGAAAGCGAACGGTGCTCGAATGGAATACCGAGCATCCGCAGCGAAATCGCGGCGCGCCGCACGTAGGGGGAATCAAGCATGCCGATCAGTTGCATGGTGCCTCCGTCAACGGGGTGCCAGTCCGGCCAGGCTGGTGGTATCCCGATCCACCCGCAACACCGAGCCCTGTTCGTACCAGTCGCCCAGCACGATGCGTTGCGTAGGCTTGCCGTCCAGCATGAAATCGTGGATCGCGGGGCGATGGGTATGGCCGTGGATCATCCGCGCGACCCCCGCCTGGCGGAGCGTGTGTTCCACGGCGTTCTGGTTCACGTCCATGATCGCCATGTCCGTTTGCGAGGTATGCGCGCGGCTGGCGTCGCGCGCCTGCGCCGCGAACGCGCGGCGTTCGGCCAGCGGACGAGCAAGAAACGCGGCCTGCCATGCCGGGGTGCGTACCTGCTGGCGAAACGTGAGGTACGCCGCGTCATCGGTGCACAACACGTCGCCGTGCAGCACCAGCGTGGGCGTGCCGTAAAGGCCAACCACGGCACCATCCTCGAGAAGCTGCATCCCGCAGCGGCCCGCGTAATCCTCGCCCAGCAGGAAATCACGGTTGCCTGCAATGAAACGTATCGGCACGCCGGCATCGGCGACGCCGTGCAGCGCGTGGGCGATGCGCGCGTTCAACGCCGCGTCATCGTCGTCGCCGATATAAGCTTCGAAGAGATCGCCGAGTACGTACAACGCGTCGGCATCGCACACCTCACCGGCACAGAAGCGCTCGAAGTCCGCGACGATGTGCGGGCGCGCATCGTCGAGGTGCAGGTCGGAGACGAGCAGCGTCGTCACGGATCAGTGCTTCGCTGGCTTCTTCGAAGCCGGCGGCGCCGACGCGGGTACCTGTCCGGTCACGGGCGACACCGGTTCCTCGACCGGGTGCGCGGCTTCACCGATCACCTTCGCGCTTTCGATGATCACCAGCGGACGCGGCACATCGCCGATGAACGGGCCTTGCGGCCCGGTCGGCAGGTTGTCGATCTTGTCCACCACGTCCATGCCCTCGACGATCTTGCCGAACACCGCGTAGCCCCAGGTCATGCCGCTCTGGTTGCCGACGTAATCGAGGCGCGGGTTGTCGACCACGTTGATGAAGAACTGCGCGGTCGCGGAATCGGGATCGGGGCCGCGCGCCGCCGCGACAGTGCCGCGCAGGTTCGACAAACCGTTGTTGGCTTCGTCGGGAATCGGCGGCAGCGTGCGCTTGGGCCGCAATTCGCGCGTGTACAGGCCGCCCTGGACGAGGTAACCCGGGATCACGCGATGGAACACGGTGCCATCGTAGAAGCCGTCCTTCACGTACTGCAGGAAATTGGCGACCGTCTTGGGCGCCTTGTCGGGAAACAGCTCGATCACGAAGTTGCCTTGCGAGGTCTTGATCTCGATCTGCGGATGCGCGGGCACGGCCGGTGCCGGCGACGAGGATGCCGAGGCTGGCGGGGCGGTCTGCGCGTGGGCGATCGCCAACGCGAACGGCACGAGCAGGATCGGCAGCAGCCGGCGGAGCAAATGTCGGATCGGGGTCATGGCGCGAGTCGAAAAGCCCAAAGCGGCATGATAAGCGAACGCACCGTCGCGGACAGCGCGGCGCGCCGATTCACCGCTGGGTACAGGCAGCGCCCGCGCAGGCGCCGAACCGGAATCCAGTCCGGCGGTTCGGCGAGGCGTCGTTCTGCAGCGAACTGTCGTCGTTGCCGTCCTGGTCCTGATCGAGGTGCCGGCGCCGGATTTCCAGCACGATCGGCGTGACCTGCGCGATGCGCGCGTCGACCTGCGCACGGGTGTAGTAGTCGAGGTCGCTGCGTTTCAGCAGGCGATGCAATTGGTCCAGCGCGTCGGCGGCGTGGCCGGACAGGAAGGTGGCGTCGGCATACGCGATGCCGGCGTGCACGTCGTCGCCCGCGACATGGCAGGCGTGGCCGTAGGCGGAATACAGCGATGGTTCGGAATCGTCATTGAGCAAGGGCTTCAACAGCGCCTGCGCACTCCTGGCGCTCGGCTTGCTGCCGTCGTCCAGCAGCGCGCGACTGTAATCCAGCACGATGGCCGGATCGTTCGGCCACATAGCGTTGAGCGCAGCGTAGCGCTGCAGCGCGTCGGTACGCTGGCCGGCGTGGCGTTCGGCGTCGGCCAGACCGAGCGCAAGGCTGAGGTTGTCGGGCCGCTCCTTCGACAGCTTGGCCATGATCGGCACGGCCTTGGAAGCCTGGTTCAACTGCAGCAGCGTCAGTGCGTAGCCATAGCGGTTGGCGGGTGCGTCGGCAAATTTCGTGCTGCTGGCCATGTTGCGCGTGTAGTAGTCGCGCACCGAGCGCGGGTCGTTGGACGACAGCACGCGCACCCGCTCGCGCATCAACTGATATTGCAGTTCGCTGGGCCCGCGCGCGGAATGGTCCAGCAGCGCCGTGCCGCTCTTGACGAACGGCAGCGGCAGCAGCCCGGGCGTGGGCGACTCATCGGTGTTGACCCATATCCCGTATTGTTTCTCGCCGTCGACTTTGGCGATGCGCAAATTCAATTCTTTTTCCAGCACGCGTGCCCGCGCCCGCGCGTCGGCGATGCGCACGCTGGAGACGGGATGGTTCTGCAGGAAGTCCGGGATATTGCCGGCGGCCATGCCGCCGTCGCCGCCGGGGCGCAGGACCGACTGCATATGTGCGAACACCGTGGCCATCCCGATCGGATCGAACCCGGCCTTGGCCAGCGTGTCGATGCCGACGTGATCGGCTTCGGCTTCGTCCTTGCGGGTGAAGTCGATCTGGTGCTGCTGCATCATCGCCAGTACGGAATAGAACGCGCCGACGGACGGGTCCAGGCCCTGCGAGTACGGCGCGTTGCCATAGCCGTAGCCATAGGGTTGGTTCTGGACGCGGCGATCGGTGGAATCGACCTGCGAGGCCGCCAGCGCCGCCGCGAAGGCACCCAACACATACAGCGGTGCGGTTTTTTTCTGATCCTCGATTGCGCGTTGCAAGTGGTGCTGGCTGACGTGCGCCAGCTCGTGCGCCATTACCGCGGCAAGCTGGTCCTGATTCTGCGTAAGGGTGAACATGCCCGAGAAGATGAAGACGTAGCCGCCGAAGGTCGCGAACGCGTTGATCTCCGGCACGTTCAGGGCGGTGAACGTGTAGTGCTGGGACGGATCGCTGCTGGCCGAGGCGAGCCGGTAGCCGAGCGTGCGCAGGTATTGGTCGACCTGCGGATCGTCCATCACCAGGTGTGCGGCGCGCAGTTCGCGCAGGAATTCCGCGCCGTAGGCCTGCGCCTCCTGCGGCGACATCACCGTGTCGGCGGAACTGCCGAGGCTGGGCAGCCGCACGTCGGTCTGCTGCGCGAGCGCCGGCAGCGACAAGGCAAGCGTCGCGGCCAGGGTCAGCAGGGGGCGGAAGCGCTTCGACATGGACGGCAAATCAACGTGTCTGGATTGGACCTTGCGGGCCGCGTTTGGTTCGAGTGTGAACGGAAATGGCGACCGGCTGGAAACCGGCAGCCATTCTCGGTCCCGGCGTGTTCAAGGGGAGTAAAATAACGCCATTGTCGATACGTTTGTGCGCCATGGCCGATATCGAAATCTATTCCACCGCGGCCTGCGGTTACTGCGTGGCCGCCAAAAACCTGCTGAAGTCCAAGGGGCTCGAATGGCGCGAACGGCGGATCGACATCGATCCCGCGGCGCGCGCCGAGATGCTGAACCGCGCCCCGGGCGCGCGCACCGTGCCGCAGATTTTCATCAATGGCAGCCATGTGGGCGGGTTCGACCAGCTTGCTGCCGCCGACCGCAGCGGCAAGCTCAAAGAGCTTCTTTCATGCGATCGTCCATGATCGCGGCGTCGACGGATTTTCTCGCAAACCCGTTTTGCCGTGAGTCTGAGAGTCCAGAACGGCCGTCCGTGGCCTGACTCTTCGCAACAGCCGCTTCGAATTGGTTCCGGGTGGCGCGATCTGCGATAATTTTCCGTTTGTTTTGTCCGCATCGCCGCTTGCGCGGCGATGCCTGAAGGAGTTTTGCGTGACGAAAACGATTGCAGTAATCCGCGGCGACGGCATCGGTCCGGAAATCATGGCCGCCACCCTGAAGGTGCTGGACGCGCTGGAGTGCGGCCTCGATTACGACTTCATCGAGGCCGGCATGGTGGCGCTGGAAAAGCACGGCGAGCTGCTGCCGCAGGCGACGCTCGACGTGATCGCGAAACACTGCGTCGCGCTGAAAGGTCCGCTCACCACGCCGATCGGCAAGGGTTTTTCATCCCTCAATGTGGCGTTGCGCCGGCACTTCGACCTGTACGCGAACGTGCGCCCGGCGATCAGCTTTCCGGGAACGAAGGCGCGCTACGAGAACATCGACATCATCACGGTGCGCGAGAACACCGAGGGCGCCTATCTTTCCGAAGGTCAGACGCTGTCGGAAGACGGCGAAACCGCGCAATCGATCGTGCGCAATACCCGCAAGGGTGCAACGCGGATCGTGCGCCACGCCTTCGAGCTGGCGGTGCGCAAGGGCCGCAAGAAAGTCACCGCGGTGCACAAAGCCAACATCATCAAGACTGCATCGGGGCTGTTCCTCGACGTCGCGCGCGAGATCGCGCAGGAGTACCCCGCAATTGAGTTCGACGAGATGATCGTCGACAACACCTGCATGCAGCTGGTGATGAATCCGTGGCAGTTCGACGTGATCGTCACCACCAACCTGTTCGGCGACATCCTTTCCGATCTGTGCGCGGGACTGGTGGGCGGGCTGGGGCTCGCGCCGGGCGCCAACATCGGCAAGGGCGCGGCGATTTTCGAGGCGGTACACGGCTCCGCGCCCGACATCGCCGGCAAGAACGTGGCCGATCCCTGTGCGTTGCTGCTGGCCGCGGCCGAAATGCTGGACCACCTCGACATGACCACCAAGGCCACGCGCATCCGCGAGGCGATCCGGGCCACGCTGGAAGCGCACGATCGCGTCACGCCCGACCTCGGCGGGAATGGCACGACCGAATCATTCGCCGAGGCGCTGGTGGAGCGCGTGCGCGGCTGAGCGCCCGGGGCAGGTGCGCGGGTCGGGTCGTCCCTCCGGACGCGCGCAGCGCGATCCGGAATCGGTTTCGCTTTGTGATAGCCCTACCGATTCTGGGTTCCGCCCCCGCTACGCGTGGGCGGCCCGGAACGACGAGCGGGTTGTCGACCGGCAGCCCGCTTCCCAATCAAAAAATCGGCCAGGGCGCCAGCAGCAGGATCCACAGCAGCGCCACGCTGCCCACGAACTTCATGGTCTTGAACAAAGTGCGATGGCGCTGTTTGAAGCCGCGGCTTTTCTCGCGGCGTTGGCGCAGGGCCGAGAACAGGCGGTTGATTGCGCCGGTGCGTTCGCTGACCTGATTGGGAGATGCGGTGATCGCGCCCATGAAGTTGCCGACGTGGTGGTTGATCCGGGCCATCACGCGCGAGCGCATCGGACGTTCGAGGTCGGCGAAGAAAATCACGCGGGTCATGTCGGTCTTGTTCTCGACCCAGTGCACGCAGGTTTCGTCGAAGATCACGTCCTCGCCGTCGCGCCAGAAATACTCCCGGCCGTCCACGAAGATGTGGCAGTCGCGCGAATTGGGCGTGATCAGCCCCAGGTGATAACGCAGCGAGCCCGCGAACGGATCGCGATGCGGGTTCAGTGTCACGCCGGGCGGCAGCAGCGCGAACATCGCGGCCTTGACACCGGGGATGCGGTTCACGAGCTCCACGGTTTTCGGACACAACGCTTGCGCGGAAGGCAACGGTTCGCCGTACCACTTCACGTAGAAGCGCTTCCAGCCCACCTTCAGGAACGACGCGAAACTGGCGTCATCATCCTTGAGGGCATCGCGGATATGGCCCTGGTCGAAAAGGCCGGCGGCCTCGTCGCGGATCGTCTGCCAGTTGTCGCGCAGCGCATCGACGGCGGTGAAGCGCTTGCGGTCGGGAAACGCGCCAGCCGGCACCGCGGAAAACGCGTACATCAGCAAGTTGTATGGCGCGAACAGGGTGGCGTGGCTCGCCAACTGGCGGCCGAGTTTGAGGCGCACGCGGCTGCGGAAATGCACGGCCAGCGCGCTCAGCAGGAACAGCGCGATCAGACCGAGCAGGGCAAGGCGAAGGATCAGCAGCGCGAACATGTTGAAGCAGGCATGGAATCAGAGTGCACTTTTAGGGTGTCTGGTCAGGTTATCGTAAAGCATCGCGAAAAGGGCACTCTGACCCCGGTTTAGCGGGCTGGCGCCAAGACCCTGAGCCGGGTCATGCCGGGCGTGTACGCATTTTTCAGTGCACGCTGCACGAAGGCGATTGCGTGGCGCGCCGCCGCGCGTGGCGCGCGGCCTTTCGCAAGTTCTGCGGCCATTGCCGCCGACAGCGTGCAACCGGTGCCGTGGGCCGCGAACGGCAGTTTGCGGTTGCGGACTTCGAAGCTGCCGCGGGCGTCGAACCAGCGGTCGATCACCTCTCGTCCGCGGCCATGGCCGCCTTTCAGCAGTACGGCTTTCGCGCCGAAGCCGAGCAGTGTCGTCGCCGCGCATGCGCCATCGCGCGCATTGCGGATCGTGATGCCGGTCAGGGCTTCGGCTTCGGGCAGATTGGGCGTCAGCACATCGGCAAGCGGGATCAGCTTTTCGATCATCACCTTGACCGCGTTCTCGTCCAGCAACCGCGCGCCGGAAGTTGCGATCATCACGGGATCGACGACCAGCCAGCGCGGCCTGCGACGTTCCAGTTCGCGTGCGACGCAACGCACCGTACGGGCGTCACCCAGCATGCCGGTCTTGACTGCCGCGATCGCGAAATCATCGAACACCGCGGTGATTTCGGCGCGCAGGTGTTTCACTGGCACCGAGTGCGCGGCCGTCACGCCTTGCGTGTTCTGCGCGGTCAGCGCCGTGATTGCGCTGGTGCCGTGCACGCCGAGCGCCGCGAAAATCTTGAGATCGGCCTGGATGCCCGCGCCGCCGCCGGAGTCGGAGCCGGCGATGGTGAGGCAGCAGACGGGACTTGGGACTCGGGACTTGGGATTTGCGGTGCGCATAACCAGTTCGTCATTCCGGCGAAAGCCGGGATCCATTTTGCTGTTGAGAAAACGACAATCAAAACGGATTGATTCGCCACATCCATGTGGCTCTCCCTTCGGGCCATCGGCTCCGCCGATGTTCGCTACGGCATCCGCCTTCGCAGTCGGGTTCTGCGCATCGCTGCGCGACGCGCAGCCCCGGAATGACGAAAGTTGTTGTCGGATTCCCGTTCTTACAGTACTTCAGAGGCGAAATCAGCCAGCCGCGACCGCTCACCCCGCCGCAGCGTGATGTGCGCAGCATGCGGCCACTGCTTGAAGCGATCGACCGCGTAGGTCAGGCCCGATGTCGTCTCGGTCAGATACGGCGTGTCGATCTGCTCGACGTTGCCGAGGCACACGATCTTGGTGCCGGGACCGGCGCGGGTGATCAGCGTCTTCATCTGCTTCGGTGTCAGGTTCTGCGCCTCGTCGATGATCAGGTAACGCGACAGAAACGTGCGCCCGCGCATGAAATTCAGCGAGCGGATCTTGATCCGCGAAGCCAGCAAATCATTGGTCGCCTGGCGCCCCCACGAACCACCTTCCTCGGGATTGGTGAGCACTTCGAGGTTGTCGGTAAGCGCGCCCATCCACGGTGTCATCTTTTCTTCTTCGGTGCCGGGCAGGAAACCGATGTCCTCGCCCACCGACACCGTCGCGCGGGTCATGATGATTTCGCGATAGCGCTGCTGGTCCATCACCTGTGCCAGACCCGCGGCGAGCGCCAGCAAGGTCTTGCCGGTACCGGCGGTGCCGAGCAGGGTCACGAAATCGATGCCCGGATCCATCAGCATGTTGAGCGCGAAATTCTGCTCGCGGTTGCGCGCGGCGATGCCCCACACGCTGTGTGCGCTGCCGGTGTAGTCGTGCAGCAATGCAAGTTTCGTCTTGTCGCCGGCCTGATCGAGCACGCGCAATTCGACGCTGTTTTCGCCGGGCAGGTACAGGCATTCGTTGGGTTGCCAGTTCTCGTCGTCGCGCGGCTTCACCTCGTAGAACGTCTGCCCGCGTTCCGACCACGAGCGCAATTCCGGATGGCGATCCCAGAAATCAGCCGGCAGTTCGGTCGAGCCGGTGTACAGCAGCGAAAAATCATCCAGCGCCCGGTCGTTCTCGTAATCCTCGGCGGCGACGCCGAAAATCTTCGCCTTGATCCGCAGGTTGATGTCCTTGGACACCAACGCCACTGCGGCGTCTGGATGATGTTCGCGCAGGTCCAGGATCGCGGCGAGGATGCGGTTGTCGGCCTTGCCCTGCCCGTTGCTGGTCTGTATCTGGAAGTAAAGACGTCCATTGGCGCCGCCACTGCGCAACTTGATGCCATCGGGCTGCGCAAGCGGCACGCCGTCGGCGATGCCGTGGCTGTTGTTGCGCTCGATCAGTTCGTTGAGGAAGCGGCTGGCCTGGCGGGCGTTGCGCGCGACTTCCGACACACCCTGTTTTTTTTCGTCCAGTTCCTCCAGCACCGTCATCGGGATGAATACGTCGTGTTCCTCGAAACGGAACAGCGCGGTCGGATCGTGCAGCAACACGTTGGTGTCCAGCGCATAGATGCGCCGGGCGGCGGACTTCGGCATGCGGGCTCCGGGTTGGGCGGGCGAGGAGGCGGCCGCGCGTTTGGCGGGCACGGATCGGACGGGCTTGCTCACTTGGCGGGAATCGCGTCCAGGACGGTTTGGACATGGCCAGGCACTTTCACGCCGCGCCACTCCTGGAGGAGTTTGCCTTCGGGATCGATCAGGAAGGTGCTTCGATCGACGCCCAGGTATTCGCGGCCATACAACTTTTTCTGGCGGATCACGTCGAACGCCTTGCACCAGACTTCGTCGGTGTCGGCGACCAGCGGGAACGGCAGGCCGAGCTTTTCCTTGAAACCGGAATGCGAGCGGGCGCTGTCGCGCGACACGCCCACGATCGCGGCGCCGCGGCGCTTGAACTTCGTGTACAGGTCGCGAAAGTCGCCGGCTTCCCGGGTGCAGCCGGTGGTGTTGTCCTTGGGGTAGAAATACAACGCCACCCACTGGCCGCGCAGGTCGGCGAGCTTCAGCGTGTCACCCGACTGCAGGGTGCCTGCGAGTTTGGGAACCTTGTTGCCGATTTTGATCATCAAAATGGATTCCGGTTTTCGCCGGATGACGGTTGAAGGAAGGTTGCATTTTTTCATCCATGGTTCTGGATCCGGGCCAATCCATGGCCGGGATGACGACGGAGCATCCTTAAAATTTGACGGGGTCCATGATCGCGTCGAGATTCAAACCGTCGCACATTTCCATGAACTCGTCGCGCAGTTCGGCGATGCGTGTATCAGCGGGAATCCCGATCGTCAGTTGCGCCTGGAACATGTCCGCGCCGGTCTGCATGGCTTGATAGCGCATCGAGGACATCTGCTCGATGCTGATCGAGCGGCGGTTGAAGAAGTCGATCAATTCCACCAGCACGCCCGGCTTGTCGGCCGCGACCACCTCGATCATGTACGGCAGCAGGTGGCTCTGCTGGTCGCGCGCCTGGGTGCGATAACTCAGCAGATGCACGTTCTCGCTGCGGCCGACCCGGGTGAGGGCATTTTCCAGTTTGGCGATCGCATCCCAGCCGCCCTTGGCCAGCAGCAGCACGGACACGTCCGCACCCACGGTGGCGACACGCGATTCGACCAGATTGCAGCCGGCGTCGGCGATGCGGCGCGACAGCACCAGCAGCGGAGAGTCCGCCGCGGGTGCGACGGCCTGGATCAGCAACTGGTGGTCAGTGGCGGGGCGAGCGGCGGGAGGATTCAAGCGAGTAACGGTTTTCAGGTTCACGGGAGGAAGAATAATGGCGTCGACTGGGGTTTCCAATTGTGATCACCTGGGTCGCTTGGTGGCCGGTCCAGCATGGGGCAGGCGTGACAGATCGCCCCGGGACCGCTTCGAGACGGAATCGCGCCGCGCGAATGCCTTATGATGCGGGGTTTGGACGAGCGCAGGAACCTTTTCGTGGACATTGCCGGCAGCCTGTGCGCGATCGCGACGCCGTTCGACCAACACGGCACGCTCGATCTGGCCGCGTTCGGGCGGCTGATCGATCGTCAGCTCGACGGGGGCACCCAGGGCATCGTGGTGGCGGGGTCCACCGGCGAAGCGCACATGCTGGAAGAATCGGACTACGAGCGCCTGCTGGTCTTCGCAGTGGAACGCATCGCGCATCGCGTGCCGGTGATCGCCGGCACCGGCGAAGCCGCGACCGCCAAGACGGTTGCCTTGACGCGTCGCGCCAAGGCGCTGGGCGTCGGCGCGGCGCTGGTGGTGACACCGTACTACGTGCGTCCGACCCAGGACGGCCTGCGCCGCCACTTCACCGAAGTCGCCGCGCACGGCGGCCTGCCGGTGCTGATGTACAACGTGCCTTCGCGCACCGGCTGCGACATGCGGCCGGAAACGGTTGCCGATCTTCGCGACAGCGCCGGCATCATCGGCATCAAGGAGGCGGTCGGCACGCCGGAACGCATTGCCGCAATCGTGCAACTTCAGCGACCGGGATTTGTCTATCTGTCCGGCGACGATGGCAGCGCGGTCGACGCGATGCTGGCGGGTGCAGGAGGTGTGGTTTCCGTGGTGAACAACCTGATCCCGGAAGTTTTCCGTGCGCTGTGCGATGCCGCGCGCGGCGGTGACCGCACCACCGCCACGCGGCACGCGCAGCGGATCGCGCCGTTGCTCGACGCGTTGAATTGCGCACCGAACCCCATTCCGGTGAAGGCCGGGCTGGCCGAAATGGGTTTGTGTGGCGCGACGCTGCGGCTGCCGTTGCTGGAACTCGCGCATGGCCCCGCGCGCGCCCGTCTTCGCGAAACCCTGTCCGCCCTCGCTGGCGCCGTCACGCCATGATCATGCACAATGCGCCCATGAAACGACTCACTTTGACGCTGCTGCTGCTCGCCCCGATCGCGCTGACGGGATGCCAGACCATCAAGGCCCACAATCCGTTCCGGCACAAGGAACCGGCCTACAAGTCCGCGCAACAGGAGCGACCGCTGGAAGTGCCGCCGGGCATGAATCAGCCGGCCACCTCCGAGGCGCTGGCGATTCCGGATGCCGGTACCGGCGCGGCTCCCGCCGCGGGCACGATGGCGGCGCCCGAAACCGGCGCGCCGCCGACGGAATCCACAGCCGCCGCGGGTGCCGCCGCCACCAGCAACTCATTGACGCTGTCCGACACCCCGGCCAGCGCCTATCACCGGGTCGGTCTTGCGCTTTCCCGCAGCGACGTCGGCCAGGTCACCGCGCACGATGACAACGCGCTCACCTATCAGGTCGCGGTCGACACGGTGGTGAAGCAAAAGTCCGAAGGCGGCTTCTTCCACCGCATCTTCCATCGCAGCAAGAGCGAAAGCGTGCAAGGCGCGGTGACCGTCAGTGTCACGCCGTCCGGCACGGGCAGCCTGATCAGCGCGCAAGGCAACCCCGACGCAGTCGCGCGGGTGATGGGCGCGCTGCAGCAAAGGCTGGGTGGCGGCTGATCGGCCATACGCTGCAATGGGAAACGCCGCCCGAGGGGCGGCGTATTCGTTTCAGCGTTCGAGCAGGGGCAGCTTGTCCGGCTTGCCGTCCCATTCCTTGGCGTCCGGCGGCGGGTCCTTGCGCTCGGTGAGCACCGGCCACGCTTTCGCCAGTTCCGCATTCAACGCGACGTAGTGCTCCTGGCCCGCGGGCACGTCGTCCTCGGGGAAGATCGCGCGCGCGGGACATTCCGGTTCGCACAACGTGCAGTCGATGCATTCGTCCGGATCGATCGCGAGGAAGTTCGGTCCTTCGTGGAAGCAATCGACCGGGCACACCTCCACGCAATCGGTGTACTTGCACTTCACGCAGTTGTCGGTGACGACGAAAGTCATGTCGGGAGACGGGAATCGGAACGGGGAACGGGGAATGGGGAATGGGGAATGGGGAATGGGGAATGGGGAATGGGGAACGGCATGTGTGCGACGACTAAACATCATCGCATACATGGAGCCTCAATCGAAGCGGCTGTGAAAGCCTCGGTCGAAGCGGTTTTTCGTGAACAGTCAGGGCAGGGATGCCCGTTCTGGCGCTCCATGGCCGGCGTGTCCTCTACTTGCCAGGCGCTTGACGAAGCAGCGATCAGGGATGATCGCAAGAACACACCGCAGGACAGGAAGCCCGCTCTGGTCTTGCAGGTCACGAATGCCAGCAAGCTTGCCCCGCCGTGAAACGAAGCAGCGTTCATGGATGAACGCATTCAATACTGGCGCTCCCTGCGAGACTCGAACTCGCGTTACCGCCGTGAGAGGGCGATGTCCTGGGCCACTAGACGAAGGGAGCGTGGGGCCGCGCAGCGCGCTAGTATAACGGACTTCGTGCCGCCAACTCGCGGCTTTTGCCCCGCAGGGATCCGCCGCTTGAGTTCCGATTCCGCCGCTTCCGATCACCCCATGCCCGCGCCGCGGGTGATTCCGCGCGAGCAGCACAACCTCTCCCGCAAGCAGATCAGCCGTGGTGCGTTGCGCGTCCTGTATGGACTGAAGGACGCCGGATTTCGCGCGTGCCTGGTCGGCGGCGCGGTGCGTGATCTGCTGCTCGGTCGTCGACCCAAGGATTTCGACGTGGCCACCGATGCCACGCCGGAAGAGGTGAGGAAGCTGTTCCGCAACTGTCGGCTGATCGGTCGGCGGTTCCGACTCGCGCATGTGGTGTTCGGACCGGAGATCGTGGAAGTCGCGACTTTCCGCGGCACCGGCGAAGGCGACGCCAGCGAGGACCGCCACGTGGTCGATGGTCGCATCCTGCGGGACAACGTGTGGGGCAGCATCGAGGAAGACGCGCTGCGCCGCGACTTCCGGGTCAACGCGTTGTATTACGACATCGCCGATTTCAGCGTGATCGATTACGTCGGTGGCATCGAAGACCTGGAGCACAGGCACTTGCGCCTGATCGGCGATCCGGCCACGCGCTATCGCGAAGATCCGGTGCGAATGCTGCGCGCGGCGCGGTTGGCGGCCAAGCTCGGTTTCACCATCGACGACGAAGCCTCGGCGCTATTCGACTCGCTCGGGCACCTGCTGGGCGACGCGCCGCCGGCACGGCTGTTCGACGAGTGTCAGAAGATGTTCCTGGCCGGATATGGCCTCGAAAGTTTCCGGACGCTGGTGCGCTACGATCTGCTGCGGCACTTGTTTCCAGGCACCGCGCGCGCGCTGAAGCACGATGCGTCCGGTGGCATGTTGGAACTGATCGAGCGCGGCCTTTCCGGCACCGATGCGCGCGTCGCCGAAGGACGTCCGGTGACGCCCGCGTTTCTGTTCGCGGTGCTGTTGTGGGGCGAGGTCGATACGCTCGCCACCCGTTTGCGCGAGGAAGGCGCAAGTCAGCCACTCGCCTGGCTGCGCGCGGCGCACCGCGTGATGGCCGAGCAAAGCAAGCGCGTCGCCATTCCGCGCCGCTTTGCCTACGCGATCGAGGAAATCTGGGCGCTGCAACCCCGCTTCGCCGAACGCAGCCGCAAACGCGTATTCCGACTGATGGCGCACCCGCGTTTTCGCGCCGCCTACGACTTTCTGCTGCTGCGCGCGGGCGAATCGGAGGAACTGCGCGAAGCTGGCGAATGGTGGACGCAGGCGCAAACACTTTCGGCCGACGAGCTTTCGGCTTCGCTGACGCCGAAGACGCCGGTTCGCAGCGGAGAACCGGCTGCGGCCCCGAAACGCCGCCGACGGCGGCGTGGCGGTCGCGGCCGCGGGACGGGCACGCCGGAAGCCGGCCCGCAAGATTAGGGCCTGGCAACGCCGTGCCACGTGGCCGCGCCGCCCGCCACTTGCCTGCAGGGCAAGGAAGAACGAGGAAGATGTATGTCGATACATCGACGAGCGATGGCGCAGCCATACGGGCAAACGGCCCCGGCCCGAAGGGTTGCTCCGCAGCGGCCACCATCCATCGGTGCGCGTCTTGGCCATAGAACCGCTATGGCGCTACGACGCGCGCCTCGTCTGGCGACCGCCGAGGAAGCAACGCGGCTCACTTGGCACGGCGTTGCCAGGCTCTGATGCATGGCTGAAACGGTCACCGTCTGCGTCGCGCTGGGCAGCAACCTCGATGATCCGCGCGCGCAGGTGCAGCACGCTTTCGAAGCACTGGCCGCGCTTCCGCGAAGCCGGTTGCTCGCGCGCTCGCGCCTGTACCGCACGCCGCCCTGGGGCGTCACCAGCCAGCCCGATTTCATCAACGCCGCCGCGCGGTTGGAAACGTCGTTGTCGCCGCGCGAGCTGCTCGACGCATTGCAGGCGGTCGAAGTTCGTGCGGGACGGATGCGCGCCATCCGCAACGGCCCGCGCATCCTCGATCTCGACCTGCTGCTGTATGGCGGCCGAATCATCGACGAGCCGGGTCTGGTGGTACCGCATCCGCGCCTGCACGAGCGCGCTTTCGTGCTGCTGCCGCTGGCCGACGTCGCGCCCGATTTCGAAGTGCCGGGGCAGGGGCGTGTCCGCGATCTCGTGGCGAATGTCGATACGGTTGGGTGCGTGATCGTCGAGATTTGAGATTTCGGTCTGGCCGCGTCCACCAAAGGTCGGGTGTCCGCTCTGTTACCGAGGCCCCGGCTCGACCCGGGATGTTTGAGAGGCTTGTCATTCCGGGGCGACCCGAAGGGTCGAACCCGGAATCGGTCTCGTGCAACTTCCAAGCCGATTGACTCGCGCCATCCATGGCGCTCGCCCTGCGGATCGCGGCGGCCTACCGCCGCGTTCGCGTTGGCGGTCCTGCCAACGCAGTCGGGTTCCGTCCGCGGCCTGCCCCGGAATGACAAGGGGGTGCTGGTGACGTCGGGGGGTCCACGGTGTCCGGGCTTCGGCTTGCAGCCTGCGTTCGGAATGCAACCAGTGCGAGTGCAACGCGGCCGCGATCGCACGAAGGAACTCCGCTCCAATATACTTTTTCGATGCTCAAGATCCACCGTGACATTGCGGGGCCGTGCCTGGCTCCCGACGGCAGCGTGCTCGCGATCGGCGCGTTCGATGGCCTGCATCGCGGCCATGCGGCGCTGCTCGCAAAAGTGCGCGAGCGAGCGACAGGGCACGGGCTGGTCGCGGCGGCGGTGAGCTTCGAACCCCTACCACGCAGTTATTTTTCGCCCGCGCCGCTGAAGCGGCTGTCGTCGGTGCGCGAAAAGCTGTGTGGATTCGCCGAGGCGGGCATCGAAGAATTGTTGTTGTTGCGCTTCAATGCCGGGCTGGTGGCGATGCGCGCAGATGATTTCGTGCGCGACGTGCTGGTCGCGCGAATGGGCGCGCGCGAGATCTGGGTGGGTGCCGATTTCCGCTTCGGCCACAACCGCGTGGGTGACGTGGCGTTGCTCGAAGCCATGCAGGGCGAAGGCCCTTACGAAGTGCGCGTACTGGATGCGGTCTCGACCGGCGACGGCGAGCGCGTGTCGGCATCGCGGGTGCGCGGCGCGCTGGCCTTCGGGGATTTTGCGCACGCGGCGGCATTGTTGGGCCGCCCTTTCACGATGAGCGGGCGCGTGGTGCGCGGCCAAAGCATGGGCCGTGACCTCGGGTACCCGACCGCGAACATCCGGCTGGGCAAGCGCGTGTCGCCGGTGTCCGGCATTTTCGCGGTGCGCGTGCGCGTCGGCGATCGCCGGTGGCCGGGCGTCGCGAGCCTCGGCGTACGCCCGACCATCGCCGGCGGCGGTGAGCCGCTGCTGGAAGCGCATCTTTTCGATTTCGATGGCGATCTTTACGGGCAGCGCATCGAGGTCGAGTTCGTCGCCAAGCTGCGCGACGAAGAGAAATTCGCCGATCTGGACGCGCTGCGCGCGCAGATGGATCGCGACGCCGCCCAAGCTCGGTGCATTCTTGCCGACACGTCCGTTTTTTCCGGAGCCATCGCGTGAGCCGCGACTACAAGCACACCATCAATCTGCCGCAGACCGCCTTCGCGATGAAGGCGGATCTCGCGAAGCGCGAACCGGCCATGCTGGCCGATTGGGAAACTGCGCAGCGCTATGCCGAATTGCAGCGCCGCACCGGCAAGCGCGAACGCGCGTACATCCTCCACGACGGACCGCCGTACGCGAACGGCAAGATCCATCTCGGCCACGCGGTCAACAAGATCCTGAAGGACATCGTGGTGCGTTCGAAGCTGATGGCGGGCTTCCGCTCGCCGTACGTGCCGGGTTGGGATTGCCACGGCCTGCCGATCGAGATCGCGGTCGAGAAGAAATACGGCAAGGTCGGCCACAAGATCGATGCGGAAACCTTCCGCCAGCACTGCCGCGACTATGCCGCGCAGCAGATCGACCTGCAGCGCCGCGACTTCAAGCGCCTCGGCGTGCTGGGCGACTGGGAACACCCTTACCGTACGATGGACTTCCAATACGAAGCCGACATCCTGCGCGCGCTCGCGGGCGTGTACGCGAACGGCCACGTCACGCGCGGCTTCAAGCCGGTGCACTGGTGCTTCGATTGCGGCTCGGCGCTGGCCGAAGCCGAGATCGAGTACCAGGACAAGCAGTCGCCCGCGATCGACGTTGCCTACGACGCGATCGATCCGAAAGCGTTGGCCGCGAAATTTGGCGCGAGCATCGATGGCGACACGATCGTCGCGGTGCCGATCTGGACCACCACACCCTGGACGCTGCCGGCGAGCATGGCGGTGACGTTGGGGCCCGAATTCGACTACGTACTGGTGGAAGGACCCGCGCGCAGGGGCAAGCGCTTGCTGCTGGTCGTCGCCCAGGCGCTGGCGGAAAAAGTGCTGGCGCGTTACGGCGTCGGCGAGGTGAAGGTGCTCGGCTGCGCGAAGGGTGCGGCGCTTGCCAGCCTTTTCCCTCTCCCTCCGGGAGAGGGTGCCCGAAGGGCGGGTGAGGGTGAGGAGCCGCGTTTGCGCGATGCCGGAGGCATCGGGCGCGGCTCCGAACGGGCGGCCATGGATGGCCGCACCGGCGCCACGCACCATGGACGGTTGCTCGAAAATGCCGAACCCTCACCCCAACCCCGCTCCCGGGGGGAGAGGGGCTTAAAACATCCGTTCTACGATCGCGAAATCCCGCTGATCCTGGGCGATCACGTGTCCGCCGAAGACGGCACCGGTGCGGTACATACCGCGCCCGGTCACGGCGCCGAGGACTTCGGGGTCGGCAAGCAGTACGGCATCGTGGATGCGACGCCGGCCAACGTGCTGAACCCGGTGGGCGCCAACGGCGTGTACCTGCCGGGCACGCCGATCTTCGAAGGCCGGTACATCTGGAAGGCCAACGACGCGATCATCGACTTGGTGCGCGATCGCGGCGTGCTGCTGGCGGCGGGAAAGATCACGCACAGCTACCCGCATTGCTGGAGGCACCACACGCCGGTCGCGTTCCGCACCACGCCGCAGTGGTTCATCGCGATGGATGCGAAGGGTTTGCGCGCGAACGCCCTGCATGCGGTGCACCACGACGTGAAGTTTCATCCCGCGTGGGGCGAGGAGCGCATCGCCGGGATGGTCGACGGCCGGCCCGACTGGTGCATCAGCCGCCAGCGTACCTGGGGCGTGCCCATCGCGTTGGCCGTCCACAAGGTTACGGGCGAACCGCATCCGCGCAGCGCCGAATTGCTGGAGAGCGTGGCGCAGCGTGTCGAAAACGAGGGTGTGGATGCGTGGTATGCGCTCGATCTCGCAGAAATCCTCGGCGACGAGGCCAAGGATTACGAAAAGGTCCACGACATCCTCGATGTGTGGTTCGATTCCGGCGTCACGCATTTCTGCGTGCTGGACCAGCGTCCCGAACTGCGTCGCAACGAAGGCGACGGGGTGATGTACCTCGAGGGCTCGGACCAGCATCGCGGCTGGTTCCAGTCGTCGCTGCTGACGAGTTGCGCGATGCACGGCCGCGCGCCGTTCGACGAAGTGCTGACCCACGGCTTCACCGTCGATGCGCAAGGCCGCAAGATGTCGAAGTCGCTCGGCAACGGCATCGAGCCGCAGGACGTGATGAACCGCTATGGCGCCGACATCCTGCGCCTGTGGATCGCATCGGCCGATTACCGCAACGAGATGGCGCTGTCGGAGGAAATCCTGAAGCGCGTGGCCGACAGTTACAGGCGCATCCGCAACACCTGCCGGTTCCTGCTTGGCAACCTCGATGGTTTCGATCCCGCGGTGGATTTGCTTGCCGTCGATCGCTGCCTGTTGCTCGACCAGTGGGCGATCCGCAGTGCGCGCGACGTGCAGGACGCCGTGATTGCCGCCTACGCGCGCTACGATTTTCCGGAAGTGGCGCAGCGCGTACAGAACTTCTGCACCAACGAAATGGGCGCGCTGTACCTCGACATCACCAAGGATCGCCTGTACACGATGCCGCCCGGCAGCCACGGTCGGCGCAGTGCGCAATCGGCGATGTACCGCATTCTGGAAGCGATGGTGCGCTGGCTGGCGCCGCTGTTCGCGTTCACCTCGGAAGAAATCTGGCAGGCGATGCCGCGCCAGATGCACATGCCCGCCGACACACTCACCGAAACCGGCGAAAGCTTCACCGTGCGCGATGAATCGGTGCTGTTCGTACCCTGGTACCAGGGCCTGCGCGAAACCCAGAACAGTCCCGACCAGCGTCGCTGGTGGAGCGACCTGCTGGCGATCCGCGAAACCGCGGCGCGGGTGCTGGAAGGCATGCGCAAGGAAGGCAGGATCGGTTCGTCCCTGGACGCGACGCTCACTATCCACGCCGACCCCGCGATTGCCGAACGCTACCAGCAGGTCGTCGAAGAGCTCAGGTTCTTCTTCATCGTGTCCGACCTGCGCCTCGATATCGGCGACGCGCCCGCCGACGCGGTGCTGACCGAACTCGAGGGCGCCAACGTGTGGGTGTCGGCATCCGTGAGCGCAGCGCCCAAGTGCGTGCGCTGCTGGCACCATCGCGAAGATGTCGGCAGCCATCCGGAACATCCGGAATTGTGCGATCGCTGTGCGGAAAACGTCGTCGCCTTCGAGGGGCAAGGCGCAGGCGAGACGCGGCGCTGGTTCTGAATTCGCGTTAGCATCGCGGTCGGTGGCCTGAAGCGCGGCCGGGGAAAACGAAGGGGCAATCCATGAAATCCGCACGACGCTGCATTGTGGGTTTGGTGCTGTGCCTGCTGGCCGGGGTAACGCTGGCAGCTCCGGTTTCTTTCGCGGATTTGGCGCAGCACCCGCGCTACAAGATGGTGAAGATTTCGCCGGATGGCACGCACATCGCGGCGACCACCGTGCTCGCCAATGGCCAGACGGTGTTGTCGCTGATCGACCTGGTGAAGAAGAAAGGGGTCAACGTCATGCCGCGTGCAGGCGATGACGTGCTGGATTTCTGGTGGGCGTCGCCGAAATACGTGGTGTACTCCGAGGCCGAACACGATGGCGGCTGGGACATGCCCATTGCGACCGGTGAGTTGTACAGCGTGGAAGCCGACGGCGGCAGCCCGACGATGCTGTACGGCTATCGTGCGGGCGGCATGCAAGCGGGCTCACACATCCAGAAGGTCACCTCTGAGAACGGCACCGCCGAATTCCTGTCGCGCATCGATGGTGATCCCGACCACATTCTTGCGACCATCACCAACTGGGACGCTTCCGGTTCGGCCGGCGCGTTGACGGCGGTGTACCGCATGGACGTGCGCAACGGGAACAAGGTTCGTGTCACCGGGGCGCCCATGCGCGAGGCATCGTTCCTGGCGGACCACCACGGCAATGTGCGCTTCGCGATGGGCGACGACCTTTCCGGCAAACGCGTGATTTATATGCGGCCTGCCGGGGGCGGCGATTGGGAGTTGCTGGGCACGGCAAGCAATGACCGCGACTGGCCACTGGCGTTCAGCGCCGACGAAAAGACGGTCTGGTTCGAGTGTCCCGGTGCGCCGGGGTTCGGTATCTGCCGGTTCGACCCGGCCACCCGCCAAATGACCAATGTGTGGAGCAATGCGCACGTCGAAGCCACGGATCTTGCACAAGGACTGGCGGAGAACTCGGTGATCGGCGTCGAGTTCATCGATGGCCGCCCTGCGGTTTCCGTGTTCGACAATCAGGCGCCCGGCGTCAAGGCGCTGGTCGAACTTATGCAGCAGTACCCCGGCGAAGACGTGCACTTCGTGTCCGGCACCGATGACGGCAGCAAGGCCATCGCGTTGGTGCAGGCCGACGTCGACCCCGGCACGTTTTTCCTGTACGACCACGCCGCTGACAAGTTCGCGCCGTTGCTGCAGCGCGCGGCATGGATTGATCCGAACCAGCTCGGCCGCGCGGAGCCTTTCACTTTCAAGACGCGCGACGGCTTGAGTGAGCAGGGTTACGTCACCTATCCACCAGGCAAGGACAATGCCAAGAACCTGCCGATGGTGGTGTTCGTGCACGGCGGTCCGTACGGCATTCGCGACAAGTGGGAATACGATCGATACGTCCAGGCGATGGCTACGCGCGGCTACGCGGTGCTGCAGGTGAACTACCGCGGCTCCGGCGGCTATGGCTTCGAGTTCGAGCAGAACGGATGGCGCCAATGGGGCGGCACGATGCAGGACGACGTCACCGATGCCACGCGTTGGGCCATCGCCCAAGGCATCGCCGACAAGGGTCGCGTCTGCATTTACGGCGGCAGCTACGGGGGCTATGCGGCACTGGAAGGCGCGGTGTCGGTACCCGATCTGTACAAGTGTGCAATCGGCTACGTCGGCGTCTACAACCTGCCCGAGATGCTGGGGCGGCGGGATTCGGCGCAGACGCTCTACAGCGAGCGTTATTGGCAGCGCACGGTGGGCACGGACGAAACAACGTTGGCGCAGCACTCGCCCGTCTATCAGTTGGGAACCCTCAAGGCTAAGGTGATGCTGGTCGTGGGCGGACGCGACACCATCGTATTGCCATCGCAGGGCCAGGAACTGCACATGGCGATGTTGAAGCGCAAGATTCCGCACGAATGGCTGTACAAGCCCGACGAATGGCACGGCTTCTACGACGAGAAGAACATCGCCGAACTGTTCGAGAAGGTGGATGCATTCCTGGACGCGAACATCGGGTCGGGAGCGGTGACGGCTGCTGCAACGAAGTAGGGTACCAGCGGGTTACGACTGCGGTCGCCTGACACACGATCCAGACGCAGCTTGGGCCGGGCGACGCGAGTCCCGGCGGACTGCGGCCTGTCACTCCCACTCGCCGATGCGTCCCATCCTGATCTGGTTGGCGAACAGCGAGAACGCCAGTTTCCCGGCGAGACCGTGCGAATGCCGCACCCAGGGCGGCAGGTATTCCGGCGGCGCGATCGAGCCGTCGGCGAAGCAGGGTTGCAATGCGATTGCATCGTCCAGCGACAACTTGCCCGCGAACAGGTGTTGCATCAGGTCCAGCCGGCGGCGTTTGAACGCCCAGCGGAAAAACGTGTGCACGGTGAGCAGGCCCGCGAGGTACACGTTGTCCTTGGTGAATGCCGCGCCGCCTTTGACCGGTACGCCGCGGTATACGCGCTGGGTGGAATAGAAGCTGTCGGCGACGTTCTGGCCCTGTTCGCGGAACCAGCGGTAGACCTCGATGAAATCCGCGCCCTTCAGCGCCATGTCGATGGCCAGGATGCGCAGGCTGATCCGCTGCAGGCGCGCGATGTCGATGGAACCCGACATGAGTTCCGCGAACACCGCCAGGCCTTCCTGGGTGGCGGTCGCCCGCGGCGCGGTGCGTGACAGCGATTTCAACACCGGTTGCGCGCGGCCATTGCGCGCGGTGAGCGTGTGCACAAGCGCCTCATGCGCCAGCAGTTGCGAGCGGTCGTATTCGGTAAAACGCGCGTCGGCGCGCAGGCGAATGCGACTTGCGCCGGCCGCGGCCTTGGCGGTCAGCCCGGGATCGATTTCGACACGCACCTTGCCGACGCCGAACCAGGCGTCGACTTCGGCCTGCACGTCCTCGCACAGAACTTCGGCCGGGATGCAGTAATCCGCTTCGGGCAACGCTTCGCCGTTACCCAATTCGCGCGCGATTTCCAGGAACCAGCGCGCCGCGTCGAGATTGGTTTGTCCGCCGCCCGGCAGGGGATCGCCGGGTTTGCCATACAGTTCGATCGAGGGCTCGACCACGCCGGCGGTCCCGATCGCCTCCAGCATGCGCGCGGCGATGTGCCACGATCCCGCGCTGCGCGCGAGATACGCGCCCAGCGGATGCGACACGTCGGCCGCGGCCGCAATTTCGATAAGGTCCGCGCGTTGCACGAAGAAATCGGGCGGCCTGTATTCGAAGCGCGGCAGTGTTTCGCGACCACGTTCCAGGTCGGCGAGAAAGCGCTGTTCGACGACTGCAGGCCACGCCACCATGTCCAGCACCCGGATGTCCCGCACGGCCTTGACCAGCCGTCTGTCCAGCTCGGCGTATCGCCGCAAGGCGGGCGCGAGCGGCGCTTTCATCCCGGGGACGCTACTCGCGTTCCTGCCAGTCGCGGTGGCGGTGCGGGCGGATCGGCTGGCGCGTGCCGCGCAGGCGATCCTCGAAGCGCGCGGCTTGTTCTTCGCGCTGGTCGCGGAGTTTCTGGTAGTGCCGCCACCGATCGTGATCGAGTTCGCCCTCTTCCAGCGCGGCGCGTACCGCGCAGCCGGGTTCGGTTGCATGGCTGCAGTCGGCGAATCGGCATTGTTCGGTCAGCGCATCGATGTCGGCGAACAATTCCAGGTCTTCTTCACCCGTCAATTTCAATTCGCGCATGCCCGGCGTGTCGATCAGGCAGGCCCCGCACGGCAGCGGCAGCAGCGCGCGATGGGTGGTGGTGTGCCGGCCATGGTCATCGTTGGCGCGGGTCGCGGCGGTGGCCATCCGGTGTTCGCCCAGCAACGTATTGGTGAGCGTCGATTTGCCGGCGCCGGATGAACCGACCAGCACCGCGGTGGCGGTGGGTGCCAGAAACGGGTCCAGCGCGGCGACACGCGTCGCGTCCTTGCCGTTGATCGCGATGATGGGCGTGGCCGCCGGCAGGCGCTCGCGCAATTCCGCCATCATCCCTTCGGCGGCGTCGGGATCGATGGTGTCGTGCTTGGTCAGCACCACCACGGCGTGCGCACCCGAACCTTCGACGAGCGCCAGATAGCGTTCGATGCGGGCCGGGTTGAAGTCGTCGTCGAGTCCGGTCAGCACCAGCACCACGTCGATGTTGCTGGCGATGATCTGGCGTGCATAGCGTTCACCCGCGGCCGCGCGTTCGAGCACGCCACGGCGCGGCAGCACTTCCACGATATGCGGCGGCGTGCCGGTTTCGATGACCACGAAATCGCCAACCGCCGGGCGGTCGGACGGATCCAGATTGCGTTTCAGGAATTTCGGCGCGGGCTGTGCGTTGAACGCGTGCTCGCCGTCGTGGACTTCATAACCGGCGCGGTGCTGCGCCGAGACCCGCGCCAGCATGTGGCCGTTCGCGAGTGGAGGGAGATCGCCCTGCCAGCCGATGCGCCGCAGCGTCGACGCCGATTGCGTGGAAACGGATGCCATGGCGGGGATCGCCGGTAAGGAGGCTCGATGTGGTGTTTGCGGACGCCTTGATCGCCGCTAGCATGCCCGAACCCGAGAACGTTTGCAGCCATGCGCCGGATCGCCATTCATCCAAGCTTCCATCTTGCCGAAGTCCGTTACGAAATCCGGGGTGCGCTGACCCGGCACGCGCGGGCGCTGGAGGCCGCAGGCCATCCGGTGCTGAAGCTCAACATCGGCAACCCGGGGCGCTTCGGGTTCCGGGCACCCGCGCACCTGACGGCGGCGATCACAGCGCACCTCGCCGACAGCGACGCGTATGGTCACGAGCAGGGGCTGGAATCGGCGCGCGAGGCGATCCTGGCGCGCCAGCACGCGCGCGGCGCGCGCGTGCCGGGCATCGAGCGCGTGTTCATCGGCAACGGCGTCAGCGAGTTGATCGACCTTGCACTGCGCGCCTTGCTGAATCCCGGCGACGAGGTGCTGCTGCCGGCGCCGGACTACCCGCTGTGGAGTGCCGCGACCATCCTCAACGCCGGCACGCCGCGTTACTACGCCTGCCCGGCGTCGCGCGCGCATCTGCCCGATCCGGACGAGATCGAATCGTTGTGCGGCCCGCACACCCGGGCAATCGTGCTGATCAATCCGAACAATCCGACCGGCGCGTGCTACCCGCGTGCGCTGCTGGAGCGCATCGTCGCGATCGCGGAGCGTCGCGGCCTGCTGCTGCTGTCCGACGAAATCTACGACGAGATTCGCTACGACGATGCGCCGTTCACGCCACTGGCCGCGCTGTCAGGCGACCTGCCTTGCCTGACCTTCGCGGGTCTGTCGAAGGTGCATCGCGCCTGCGGCTTCAGGATCGGCTGGGCGACGTTGTCCGGTGTGGGCGAACCTGTCGAGGCCTATCGCGATGCCTTGCAGTTGCTGGCCGCGCTGCGCCTGTGCGCCAACGTGCCCGCGCAATGGGCGGTCGAACCCGCCCTGACCGGCCCTGACACCATCACGGCGTTGACCGCGCCGGGCGGGCGTCTGTGCGAGTCGCGTCGCGCGGTGCTCGAACGCGTCGCGCGCAGCCGGTTCCTGGAATGCGTGGCGCCGGAAGGCGCGCTGTATGCGTTCCCATCGGTGCGTGCGGACGCGTTGCCGGAATTCGACGACGGTGCCTTCGCATTGCGCCTGCTGGACGAGGAACACGCGCTGGTGGTGCCGGGTTCCAGCTTCAATCTGGCATCGAGCCGGCATTTCCGGATCACGCTGCTGCCCGAAGCCGCCGAGATCGCCGACGTGTTCGCGCGCATCGAGCGGGTGCTCGGGCGGATGGAGGAGGAGCAGCCCGCGGTACGGGTTGCTTGAAGTTTTCCCTCTCCCTCCGGGTGAGGGTGCCCGAAGGGCGGGTGAGGGTACGAGTCTTGCGATGAACACATTTCTTGCCCTCGGCGATTCCTACACCATTGGCGAAGGCGTCGCGCCGGGCGAGCGCTGGCCGGTGCAACTTGCGGCGCGACTGCGCGGCGAAGGCGTCGCCGTCGCCGATCCGCAGATCGTCGCGACCACCGGCTGGACCACCGATGAGTTGTTGCTAGCCATGGAGACGGCGACCTTCACTCCGCCGTATGCGCTGGTGACGCTTTTGATCGGAGTGAACGATCAATACCGCGAACATGGCATGGACCAATACCGCGCGCAGTTTCGCGATCTGCTGCGACGCGCGATCCGACTTGCAGCGGGGAACCCCGCGCACGTGATCGTGGTGTCGATCCCCGACTGGGGCGTCACGCCGTTCGCCGCGCGCGAAGGCCGCAATGTCGAACGCGTCGCCCGCGAGATCGACGCGTTCAACGCCATCGCTTCGGCGGCAACGGCAAGCGTTGGTGCGGCATGGGTCGACGTCACCGCGATTTCGCGCCAGCCCGAGTCGCGCGACGAATGGGTGGGCGATGGCCTGCACCCCTCGGGCATGCAGTACGCGCGCTGGACCGAAACCATCCTGCCGGTCGCAACAACGATCCTGGCGGGGGATTGATCCACGCGCGGCTATCATGCGCGCTTTGCATGCAGCCGCAGGAAAATCGCTTGAGCAAGTTGCCCAAACCCAACGCGCTGGCGTGGCTCGCCGTGTCGGTGCTGGTGATCGCGCTCGATCAGATCACCAAGGCCATCGTGCGCCACGCGCTGCTGCCGTACATGCCGCACGAGGTAATCCCGCACGTGTTGAACTGGACGCTCGCGTTCAATCGCGGCGCGGCTTTCAGCTTCCTCGCCGACTCGTCCGGCTGGCAGACGTGGCTGTTCGGCATCCTTGCCGTAGTGGTGTGCATTGGCCTGATCGTGTGGCTGGCACGCACCGCGCGCCGCGACTGGCGCACCGCACTCCCGGTCGCGCTGATCATCGGTGGCGCGCTCGGCAACCTGATCGATCGCCTGATCCACGGTCAGGTCACCGACTTCATCCAGGTCTACTGGCAAGCTTGGTCGTTCCCCGCGTTCAACATCGCCGATTCGGCGATCACGGTCGGCGCGGTGCTGCTCATTGTTTTCGGGCTTCTGGGTGGACACGCAAGCCAGCCGCAGCAACAATAGGCGGCTGTCGTGCCTGCGTGACCAATGCCCGCGGCACGGGACGGCGGCCTGCGCCGCTGCCGGCATATTCCAAGATCACGAGGCTCCTGCATGAATTTTCACGAATATCAGGCCAAGCAACTGTTTGCCGAATTCGGCATCGCGGTGCCGCCGGGCAAGGTCGCGTCGACGCCGGCCGAGGCAGTCGATGCAGCCAAGGCGCTGGGCGGCGAGCAGTGGATGGTGAAGGCACAGATCCACGCGGGCGGACGCGGCAAGTCCGGCGGCGTGAAGTTCTGCGACTCGCTGGACAAGGTGAAGACCGCGGCCGAGGGCATGCTCGGCAAGCGCATGGAGACGTACCAGTCGGGCGGCCGCGCGCTGCCGGTGAACCTGGTGCTGGTCACCGAAGCCACCGACATCGCGAAAGAGTTGTACCTCTCGACGCTGGTCGATCGCGGCGAAAAGGCGGTCACGTTCATCGCCTCCGCGCGCGGCGGCGTCGACATCGAACAGGTCGCCCGTGAAACGCCGGAAGAAATCCACACCGTCACGGTGAATTTCACCGAAGGCCTGCAGCCCTACCAGTGCCGCGAACTCGGTTTCGCGCTGGGCTTGAACGCCAAACAGGTCAACCAGCTCTCGAAAATCATGCTGGGCCTGTACAGGCTGTTCAACGCGAAAGACTTGTCACTGGTCGAACTGAATCCGCTCGCGATCGTCGCATCCGGTGACCTGATGGCGCTGGACGGCAAAGTCAACTCCGACGACAACGCCGAGTTCCGCCATCCGGAACTTAGCCAGATGCGCGACGTGTCGCAGGAAGACAAGGCCGAGGCGGAAGCCGCGGCCGACCACCTCAACTACGTGACGATGGCCGGCAACATCGGCTGCATGGTCAATGGCGCGGGTCTCGCGATGGCGACCATGGACGTGATCAAGCTGGCTGGCGGCGAACCCGCCAACTTCCTGGACGTCGGCGGCGGTGCGACCAAGGAGCGCGTCACCGCGGCGTTCAAGCTGATCCTCTCGTCCGACAAGGTCAACTGCATCCTCGTCAACATCTTTGGCGGCATCGTGCGCTGCGACCTGATCGCCGAAGGGATCATCGCGGCGGTCAAGGAAGTGGGTTTGAAAATTCCCGTGGTGGTGCGTCTCGAAGGCACCAACGTCGAGAAGGGCCGCGAGCTGCTGGGCAACTCGGGCCTCAAGATCACGCCCGCCAACGATCTGAACGACGCCGCGCAGAAAGCGGTCGCGGCGGCCAAGGCTGCGTAGATAAAACGGGTAGGGCGGGAGCAGCGTTACCGAATCCCGCCGTTTTCGATTGCACGAAGGCGGGATGCGCTGCTTCGCAGCTACTCCCGCCCTACACGAAGGGTTTCGACGTCATGAGCGTTCTTGTCAACAAAAATACCAAGGTCATCTGTCAGGGCTTCACCGGCCAGCAGGGCACCTTCCATTCGCAGCAGGCGCTGGATTACGGCACCAAGCTGGTCGGCGGCGTCACGCCCGGCAAGGGCGGCAACGAGCACATCGGCTTGCCGGTCTTCAACACAGTGCGCGAAGCCGTGGACGAAACCGGCGCCGACGCTTCGGTGATCTTCGTGCCGCCGCCGTTCGCGGCCGACGCGATCCTGGAAGCCGCGGCCGCCGGCATCAAGGTGATCGTGGCGATTACCGAAGGCATCCCGGTGCTCGACATGCTGCGCGTCAAGAACGTGCTGAAGGACCATCCCGATACCGTGCTGATCGGTCCGAACTGCCCCGGCATCATCACGCCCGGCGAATGCAAGATCGGCATCATGCCCGGCCACATCCACCAGCCGGGCAAGGTCGCGATCGTGTCGCGCTCGGGCACGCTCACCTACGAGGCCGTGTTCCAGACCACCAATGTCGGTCTCGGTCAGTCGACGGTGATCGGCATTGGCGGCGATCCGATCAATGGCATGAACTTCGTGGACTGCCTGACGCTGTTCCAGAACGATCCGCAGACCGAAGGCATCATCATGGTCGGCGAGATCGGCGGCAGTGCCGAGGAAGAAGCCGCCGAATTCATCGAAGAGTATGTCAGCAAGCCGGTCGTCGCGTTCATCGCGGGGGCGTCGGCGCCGCCGGGCAAGCGCATGGGCCATGCCGGCGCGATCATTTCGGGCGGCAAGGGCACCGCCGCGGCCAAGTTCGCGGCGCTGGAGAAAGCGGGCGTCACGACCGTCAAGTCGCCGGCCGACCTGGGTGCGACGCTTGCTGCAAAGATGAAACACTGAGTTGGTTCAGCCCGTGCAAAGGTAAAATGAAGGCCGCGATTCGTCGCGGCCTTCGCATTTCCGGAACGCTCCATGGCGACCCTGCGCCTCGCGCTTGCCCAGTTCGATTTTCCGGTTGGCGCCATAGCGGCCAATGCCGATCGCGTGCGCGCTTTGATGCGCGACGCGCGCGCGGGCGACGCCGATCTGCTGGTGTGCCCCGAACTGGCGTTGAGCGGCTATCCGCCGGAAGACCTGCTGTTGCGGCCGAGTTTCCTCGCTACATGCCAGTCTGAGATCGACGCCCTGGCTGCGGAAGCGGACGGATTCGCGACCGTGGTCGGTTTTCCGCACAGCGCGGGTGTCGTGTACAACGCGGCCGCCTTGATGCGCGAAGGGCGCGTTGCGCAGGTTGCGCACAAGTGCGTGTTGCCCAACTACGGCGTGTTCGACGACAAGCGCTGGTTCGAGCCCGGTCACGCCGTGACCGTCACGACGCTCGATGGCGTGCGCGTGGGACTACTGATCTGCGAAGACGCGTGGCAGCCCGAACCCATCGCGGCCGCCGCGCGCGCGGGCGCGGAAGTGGTGGTGGTGATCAATGCGTCGCCGTTCGACACCGCCAAGCAGGCGCAGCGCGAGGCGTTGCTCGCGACGCGAGCCAGGGAAACAGGTTGCGCGATCGCCTACCTCAACATGGTGGGCGGGCAGGACGACGTGGTGTATGACGGTGCTTCGTTGCTCGTGAATGGCGACGGAGCCGTCGCCGCCCGCGCGCCGGCATTCGTCGATGCGCTGTTGTGGGCGAAGTTCGACTCCGGATCGCGCAAATGGGATGCGCGCGACTGGCCGGTCGCGAGCGACACCTCATCCGAAGCCACGCTTTATGCGGCCCTCGTGCGCGGCGTCCGCGACTACGTCGGCAAGAACGGCTTCGACGGCGTGCTGCTGGGACTTTCCGGCGGCATCGATTCCGCGTTGACGCTGGTGATCGCGGTGGATGCATTGGGCGCGGACAAGGTCACGGCGGTGATGCTGCCATCGCGCTACACCTCCGATCTTTCCCTGCACGAAGCGCATGCGCAGGCGCGCACGCTGGGTGTCGAGTATCTCGACGTATCGATCGCCGGCGTGGTGGACGCCGCCGCCACGGCTCTGGCGCCCGCGTGCGGCGAACTGATGGATCTCACGGCCCAGAACCTGCAGGCGCGCAGCCGTGGCCTGCTGTTGATGGCACTGTCCAACCAGACCGGCAAGTTGCTGCTGACCACCGGCAACAAGAGCGAGATGGCGGTCGGCTATGCGACGCTGTACGGCGACATGTGCGGGGGTTACGCGCCGTTGAAGGACGTCTACAAGACCGAGGTGTACAAGCTGGCGAGGTGGCGCAATAGTGCCGAAAAACCGGGGTCAGAGTGCACTTTCGTGGAAGAAACAGCATCCACACGGAGCCGGGATTCGAAAGTGCACTCTGACCCCTCGCCGGTCCACTCTGACCCCTCGTCATTTCCCATACCCATCGCAGTGATCGAACGCCCCCCGTCGGCGGAACTCCGCGCCGACCAGACGGACCAGGATTCGCTGCCGCCTTACGAGGTGCTGGACGGAATCCTCGTGCGTTGCATCGAAGGCGCCGAATCGCAGGCCGAGATTGTCGCGGCCGGCTACGATGCCAACGACGTGCAACGCGTGGTGCGGATGCTGTACGTCAGCGAATTCAAGCGCCGCCAGTCGGCCCCCGGCCCGCGGGTTTCCACGTGTGCGTTCGGCCGCGAGCGGCGCTATCCCGTATCGAGCGCCTGGCGCTGAGGCGTGCGGTTCGGCGAGATCGATCGATTACAACCCGGTCACTGCCTGAACACGCACAGCACCACCAGCAACGCGATCCCGAACGCGGCCATCAGCATCGCGAACGAGAACGCCAGCCAGGGCGTGTGAAACCACACCTTGCGCGGATTGCGTCGATACCACTTGAGTCCGTACGCCAAGAACCGGAACCCGGCGGCCAGCAGGATCGCCACGCCCATCGCGACCAGCACCACGCCTCCGAGCGTGGACAGCGGATTCGGCAGCAGTTGACGGGTGTCCAACACGCGCCACGGCGGGTGATTCATCAGCAGGCCGAAGCGGTCTACCGCGATCCCGAAAATCATCAGCGACAGCGCGGTGCGTGTCCACACGGCCAGCGTGCGCTCGGTGTTCATGTACGAGCGTTGCAGCGACAATTCCACCAGTTCGCGCGCGACCTGCACCTGCAGGGCATGCGCATCATCGCCCTGTGGTCGCTCCGGCTGCGTGCCTGGGCCGTTCGTGGTCATTGCGCGACCACCAGCAACACCATGACGGCGATGCCAAGCAACGCCACGCCCACCGCGAACGGAAACGCCAGCCATGGGCCGAACGTTTCATCGTGGCCGAATGCGCGGCCCCACAGCGCTTTGTAGCGCTGATGACGGATCGCGGCGGACGCGGCGATCAACACACCAATCGCGACGAGAAAGATGCCACCGGTACTGGAGACCGGATTGGGGGCGAGCCGCGTGCCGACGTGGGGAAAATGATCGCGCAACAGCAGCAGCCCGTAACGATCGACAATCGTGCCGAACACGATCAGTGCCAGCGCCGTGCGCGTCCACGTCGCCAGCGTGCGATCCACGTTCATGTAGCACACGCGGGCCTGCAACGCCGCCATTTGCCGGAAGGTGTCGAGTACCCGGGCGTCTTCGTCGTCCGTCATGCGTCACTCCCACGGATCGTCGCCGACAGTTTGTCACCGACGCCCGCAGCGGGCTAGCGCGGAGGGAACCACGCCATGCCCAGGTCATCCTCGAGCGCGCCGTCGATGCGCCGCACCCGATTCCGGAAGCGCGCTTCCGCGACGAAACCCATGCTGCGATAGAGATTCTGCGCGCGCAGATTCCCGGCGCGCACCTTCAATTCGACGCGGCCGACCCGCGCATCGTGCCGTGCCCACTCCAGCAGGTCGCCGAGCATCGCGCGGCCGATGCCCCGCTCGACGTGGCCCGGATGCACCACGATGGTCAATTGGAACACGTGGGCGTGGGCGCGCATCGGCAGGGAATCGAGGAACGCGTGGCCGACGGGCGCGGCGTTTTCCTCCGCCACGATGTAGCGTCCGTCCGCCGCCAGTTTTACGATCTTCGCCCGGTACGCTTCCACCGGAATTTCGCCCGGATGCCCAACCAGCAGGCCGGGCGTGCGTTGCGTTTCGGCTTCGGCGGCCGCGATGGCTTCGGCGTCCTTCGGCTGGGCGATGCGGATCTGCATGATCGGTTGGAAATGGGAGTGCGGGGCAAATTGCCGTCGGCGCTGGCAAAATAACGGGTTCGAGATTCGATTGCCCGCATGTATACCATCAAGGAAATTTTCTACACGCTGCAGGGCGAGGGCTTCCACGCCGGGCGCCCGGCCGTGTTCTGCCGTTTCGCGGGCTGCAACCTGTGGTCGGGCCGCGAAGCCGACCGCGCGGGTGCAGTGTGCAACTTCTGCGACACCGATTTCGTGGGCAGCGACGGCGAGAACGGCGGCAAGTATCCGGATGCTGCGGCAGTCGCGGGCAGGATTGCGAGCCTGTGGGCGCAGGATCAGAAGGAAAACCGCTTCGTGGTGTTCACCGGCGGCGAACCGCTGCTGCAACTCGACACCCCATTGCTGGATGCAATGCACGCGCACGGCTTCGAGTGCGCGGTGGAAACCAACGGTACGCTGGAAGCGCCGCAGGGACTCGACTGGATCACCATCAGCCCGAAGAGCACCGCGCCGGTGAAGCTGCAACGCGCGAACGAATTGAAGCTGGTCTACCCGCAGCCCACGGCGATGCCGGAACGTTTCGCGAATTTCGCCACGGCGCATTTCTTCCTGCAGCCGATGGACGGGCCCCGCATCGCGGAAAACACCCGCGCCGCGGTCGATTACTGCAAGGCGCATCCGCGCTGGCGTCTCAGCCTGCAAACCCACAAGTACCTTGGTATTCCATGAGCGAACAAGTCTTCACCGTCTGGAAGGAATTCCGTTTCGACGCCGCTCACCAGCTCGATGCGGGCCCCGGCGGCGATCCGCGCTACCGGCGTGTGCACGGCCATTCGTATCAAGTGGAAGTGTGGGTGCGCGGTCCGCTGACCGAACACGGCTGGGTGGTCGACATGGGCGACCTGGAACGTCGCATCGGCGTCGCGCGCGACACGCTCGACCACCGCATGCTCAACGACGTGGACGGCCTCGGCACACCCACCATGGAAAACATCGCGCGCTTCGTTTGGGAAAAACTCGGCGACCTGAAGCAACTGCAACGCGTCGTCGTCAAGCGCGGGCAGAACGGAGAAGGCTGCGAATACCGCGGGCCGGACCGCGCGCAAGCGCGATCTTGATTGGATTCACACGTCGGACTGATGCCGTCGAAGTAGTCGGAGATCAATGCACCGACAGGCAGGCCGCGAATGCGGTCCGGTCCGGATGCAGCAACGGCGTCGCGAGCAGGACAGGCGCGAGGCACGTGCGCGAGATGGCGAGGGCGAGTGGAATCCGGCAGATGCCGGACGGTCGCGGGCGGGCCCGGACCCCGAGGGCGTGTGGGCTGCGATGGTATCGCCCGGCATCGCACTCCGCGATACTTGCGCGATGAATCCACCGGTTGACGATCTCACGGCCTCAGCGCTGCTCGGCGCGGACGGCCCGTTCGCGCGCGAGGTGCCGAATTTCGCGCCGCGTACAACGCAACAGCGGATGGCCGATGCGGTGACCGATGCGATCGAGAATCGCGACGCGCTGGTTGTCGAGGCCGGCACCGGCACCGGCAAGACCTTTGCGTACCTGGTGCCGGCGTTGCTTTCCGGCAAGCGGGTGATCGTATCCACCGGAACACGCAACTTGCAGGACCAGTTGTTTCACCGCGACCTGCCGCGGGTGATGTCGATCCTGGGCGCGAAAGCCGACGTGGCGTTGTTGAAGGGTCGCGCCAATTACCTTTGCAAATACCGATTGCAGCAGACGGTCGAATCGGGTCAGTTCAAGTCGCGCACGCAGCTGACAGACCTGCAGAAGATTCGCGAGTGGGCGTCGCGCACGCGCACCGGCGATCGCTCGAAACTGGCCGAGGTGCCGGAGGGTTCACCGCTGTGGCCGCGCGTCACGTCCACCGCCGAAAACTGCCTTGGTACCGAATGCCCGTTCTACGACGACTGCTTCGTGTTCAAGGCGCGACGGCACGCGCAGGAAGCCGATCTCGTGGTGGTGAACCATCACCTGTTGCTGTCGGATCTCGCGCTGAAACGCGAGGGCTTCGGTGCGATCCTGCCGGAGGCCGAGGCGTACGTGCTGGACGAGGCGCACCAGTTGCCGGAGCTCGCCGGACAATATTTTTCGGTCGGCATCAGTGCGCGGCAGGTGAAGGAGCTCGCGGCCGACACGTTGGCGGAATGCGCCGGGCAGCCGGGCGCCCTGGCGATGCTGCAACCGGCACTGGATCACGTGAACGATGCGGTGCGCAAGGCGCGGCTCGCTTTCGACACGTTGCCGAAGCGCGGCGCGTTCGCGCAACTGGAAGCCGATGCGGGCGCGGCCGAAGCATTGGAAAATCTGGGCGATGCGCTGGCCGATTTGGCCGGCGTGTTGATGGGCCAGGCCGAGCGGTCCAAGGGTCTTGCCAGCGTGCACGCGCGCTGCGTGGTGCTGGACCAGCGCCTGCAGCGGATCGCCGGCCGCGCGGACGAGGACGAGGTGCGCTGGTACGAACTGCCCGACCACGGCTTCGAATTGAGCGCGACGCCGCTCGATCTCGCGCCGCAGTTGCAGACGTTGCGCGATGCCACCGACGCGGCGTGGATCCATACCTCCGCCACGCTGGCGGTGGCCGGACAGTTCGAACATTTCACGCGTCAGATGGGCCTGGTCGATCCGGTGACGCTGGATCTCGGTAGTCCGTTCGATTACGCGCGACAGGCGTTGTGCTGGTTGCCGCAAGGTTTGCCGGAGCCGGCGGCACGCGATTACACGCAACGCGTCATCGAAACGGTGCGCCCGGTGCTGGAGGCGTCGAACGGCCGCGCGTTCCTGTTGTTCACCTCGCATCGCGCGCTGCGGCTCGCCGCGGACCTGTTGATGGATGGACCGTGGCCGTTGTTCGTGCAGGGCAGCGCGCCGCGCCACCAGTTGCTGTCGGACTTTCGCGATTCCGGCAACGGCGTGTTGCTGGGCGCGGCGAGTTTCTGGGAAGGCGTGGACGTCGCGGGAGAGGCGTTGAGTTGCGTGGTGATTGACAAACTGCCGTTCGCCTCGCCCGACGATCCGGTGCTGCAGGCGCGCCTCGACGCGGTGCGTCGCGCGGGCGGCAATCCGTTCCGCGACTGGCAGATTCCGGCCGCGGCGATCGCGTTGAAACAGGGCGCCGGACGCCTGATCCGCGACCTGCACGACCGCGGCGTGCTGGTGCTGTGCGACCCGCGCCTCACCACGCGCGTCTACGGGAAGTTGTTCCTCGCCAGTCTTCCGCCGATGCCGCGCACGCGTGCGCTGGATGAAGTGCAGCGGTTTTTCGTGGCGGCGGATGCGAGAATGTCGGCATGAACCTGCTCGCCATCGAAACTGCTACGGAAGCCTGCTCGGTCGCGTTGCTGCACGGCGAGATGTTGATCGACCGCACCGAATTGGCGCCGCGCCGCCACGCGGAACTGGTGTTGCCGATGGCGGAAGACGTGCTGGCCGAAGCCGGCATCACGCGCAGGCAACTCGATGCAATTGCCGTGGGACAGGGACCGGGCGCGTTCACCGGCGTTCGGCTCGCGATCTCGGTGGCGCAGGGCCTGGCGCTGGCGCTGGACCTCCCGGTAGTGCCGGTTTCGTCGCTGGCTGCGCTGGCGATGCAGGCGCCGAAGAATGGCGCTGCGATCCTGGCCGCGATCGACGCGCGTCGCGAGGAGATCTACGCGGGCGCGTTTCGTTTCGATGCAGGCGGCTTGGTGGAAGCGCTGGATCGCGAGCGTGTGCTCCCGCCATCGGCGCTGGTTTTGGCCGAAGCCGAAGCATGGAACGTGCTCGGCACCGGCTGGAGCGCCCATGCCGATGCGATCCGCGAGCACTTGCCGTCACCGCCGCGCTGGGCCGATGGCGATCGCTATCCGCAAGCCCGCGACGTTGCGCTGCTGGCCGCGCCTCTGTTTGCCGCCGGGAAAGGCGTGCCACCGGAACAGGCGTTGCCGGTGTATTTGCGCGACAAGGTGGCCTTGACGCTCAAGGAACAAGGCGTCGCGAAGTAGCAGGGTGAATCGAAGCGGGCTTGTGAGAAGTCAGGCCATGGATCCGTTCTGACAATCCGTTGTTTCGAGTTGTCTGTACTTGCGGGAGATTCCTTGACGAGACGATCATGGACGATCGCAAGATCAAGCGCAGGCGTTGCGGATGGCCTCGGGCAACGGCACCGACGCAGCGGTCGCGGGATCGACCCATACCATCACCACGTTGCCGTCGGCGTAAACGCACGCATGATCGTTGCGGTCGACGATGCGGTTGCCGATGGTCATCGACGAATTGCCGAGGCGTTCGCAGGAAAGCAGCACGTCGATCTCGGCCGGCCACTCGATCGGTTTGCGGTAATGCAATTCCACCGCTGCCATCACCGGCATCGCGTGCGCATTGAACCATTCACCCGGTACGGTGCGCAGCCATTGCAGGCGCGATTCCTCGAGAAAGGTCAGGTACGACGAGTTGTTGACGTGGTTGAACGCGTCGAGGTCGCGCCAACGCACATGCAAAGGGATCACGGCCAGAACGCGTGCTGCATTCGATTCTCTGGTCGGCGCGGCCTCCGGTGCGTGTTTCGCATGTTGAGTGTCGGCCTGTTCCGG
The DNA here is from genome assembly GCA_035281745.1 of Rhodanobacteraceae bacterium. Taxonomy (GTDB): domain Bacteria; phylum Pseudomonadota; class Gammaproteobacteria; order Xanthomonadales; family Rhodanobacteraceae; genus 66-474. The sequence continues at coordinate 69,083 of DATEDI010000026.1, read as the reverse complement.
CGCGCTCGCCTGCGGCGTGGTCACGGGGTGGCCGGTGCTTCGCTGCGCTGCATCCGCGCTGCGCGCCTGTGATTTTGCCTTGCCACGTTTGCGCGACGCACGTTTGGTTGGGCCTGTTTTCTTTTCTTCGGTCATGTTGGTGACATTCTTCTTCGTAGCAGGCGCGCGACAACCAGGAGACCATCCGGGGTTGTAGCCTAGCCTGTCGCGCGCTTCTTCTTGCGCGAAGGCTTCGATGTTGCGGCGGCTTCCAGCACCGGCGCCAGGAACTGCCCGGTGTACGAGCCCTTGGTCGCGGCGATGTCCTCCGGCGTGCCGGTGGCGATGATGCGGCCGCCGCCGGCCCCGCCTTCCGGGCCGAGGTCGACGATCCAGTCGGCGGTCTTGATGACGTCCAGGTTGTGTTCGATCACGATCACCGTGCTGCCGCCGTCGACCAGACGATGCAGTACGCGCAGCAGTTGTTCGATGTCGTGGAAATGCAGGCCGGTGGTCGGCTCGTCGAGAATGTACAGCGTGTTGCCGGTATCCCGGCGCGAAAGTTCCTTCGACAGCTTCACGCGTTGCGCTTCGCCGCCCGACAGCGTGGTCGCACTCTGGCCGAGCTTGATGTAGCCGAGGCCGACATCCATCAGCGTTTCCAGCTTGCGCGCAATCTGCGGCACCGGCTGGAACACTTCCAGCGCCTGTTCGACGGTCATGTCGAGCACGTCGGCGATGGGGTAGCCCTTGTACAGGATTTCCAGCGTCTCGCGGTTGTAGCGCTTGCCGTGGCAGACATCGCAGGGCACGTACATGTCCGGCAGGAAGTGCATTTCGACCTTGATCAGCCCGTCGCCTTCGCAGGCTTCGCAGCGGCCGCCCTTGACGTTGAAGCTGAAGCGGCCGGCCCGGTAACCGCGTGCACGCGACTCCGGAACCTGCGCGAACAATTCGCGCAATGGCGTGAACAAGCCGGTGTACGTCGCCGGATTCGAGCGCGGCGTGCGTCCGATCGGCGACTGGTCGATGTCCAGCACCTTGTCGAACAGGTCGAGTTTCTCGATCGACTCGTACGGTGCGGGTTGCGCGGACGCGCCGTTCAATTCCATCGCGGCGATCCGGAACAGTGTGTCGTTGACGAGCGTGGACTTGCCCGAACCCGACACGCCGGTGATGGAGGTGAACAGTCCGGCCGGAATTTCGAGATCGACGTGCTGCAGGTTGTTGCCGTGCGCGCCTTTCAGTTTCAGCACGCGTTTGGGATCGGGCTGGCGACGCAATTGCGGCACGTCGATGCTGCGTTTGCCGGAAAGATATTGGCCCGTGAGCGAACGCGGCGCCTTCAGGATGTCGTCGAACGTGCCCTGCGCGACCACTTCACCGCCGTGAACACCGGCGCCAGGGCCGATGTCGATGATGCGGTCAGCGCGGCGCATTGCATCTTCATCGTGCTCGACCACGATCACGGTGTTGCCGAGGTCGCGCAGGCGAGTCAATGTCCCCAGCAGGCGCTCGTTGTCGCGCTGGTGCAGGCCGATCGACGGTTCATCCAGCACGTACATCACGCCGACGAGGCCGGCGCCGATTTGCGAAGCCAGCCGGATGCGTTGCGCTTCGCCGCCCGATAGCGAGTCGGCCTTGCGGTCGAGCGTCAGGTAATCGAGACCGACGTCGATCAGGAAGCGCAGGCGTTCGTGGATTTCCTTGACGATGCGGTCGGCGATTTCGCCGCGCCAGCCGGCGAGCTGCAAGCCGTCCACGAACGTGCGCGCGTCGCTGATTGCCAGCGCCGACAGCGACGGCAGGTTCTTCTCGCCCACGAACACGTTGCGCGCGGAAAGATTCAAGCGTTCGCCATGGCATTCGGGGCAGGGCCGCTCGCTGATGAAGCGCGCGAGTTCCTCGCGCACCATGTTGGACTCGGTTTCCTTCCAGCGACGCTCCAGGTTCGGCACCACGCCTTCGAAGCTGTGCTTGCGCGTGAATCCGGAGCCATTGCCGTGGCCGAGATAGCGGAACTCGATCTTCTCCTCGCCGGAACCGAACAGGATCGCATCCCGCGTCTTTTTCGGCAGATCCTGCCACGGCGTTTCGGCATCGAACTTGTAGTGCTTCGCCAGCGAGCGGATCATCTGGAAAAAGTGTGGATTGCGCCGATCCCAACCGCGCACCGCGCCCTCGCCGAAGCTGCGCTCGGGGTGCGCGACCACGCGTGCCGGATCGAAGAATTGCGTGACACCAAGCCCGTCGCAGTTCGGGCACGCGCCGACCGGCGAGTTGAACGAGAACAGCCGCGGTTCCAATTCCGGCAGCGAATAGTCGCATTGCGGGCACGAATAGCGTGACGAGAACAGTTGCTCGGGCGCCTTGTCGTCGTCGAGGTCCACGAGAATGGCCAGACCTTCGCCGAGTCGCAGCGCGGTCTCGAACGATTCGGCGAGGCGCTGCTTCAAATCATCGCGCGGGCGGAAGCGGTCGATCACGACTTCAATCGTGTGCTTGATGCGCAGCCCGAGCGCCGGCACCGCATCCAGGTCGTACACGGTGCCGTCCACCCGGGCCCGTACGAAGCCCTGCGCGCGCAACTGCTCGAACACCTGCACGTGCTCGCCCTTGCGCTCGCGGATCACCGGCGCCAGCAGCATGTAGCGTTTGTCTTCGGGCAGTGCGAGGGTTTGATCCACCATCTGGCTGACCGTCTGCGCGGCCAGCGGCGTGCCGTGGTTGGGGCAGCGCGGTGTGCCCACGCGCGCGTACAACAGGCGCAGGTAATCATGGATCTCGGTGATGGTGCCGACGGTTGATCGCGGGTTGTGCGAGGTCGACTTCTGCTCGATCGAAATCGCCGGCGACAGACCCTCGATGTGGTCGACGTCGGGTTTTTCCATCATCGACAAAAACTGCCGCGCGTACGACGACAGCGATTCGACATAGCGCCGCTGGCCCTCGGCGTACAGCGTGTCGAAGGCGAGCGAGGACTTGCCCGATCCCGACAAGCCGGTGATCACGATCAACTGATCGCGCGGCAGGTCGAGGTCGATGTTCTTGAGGTTGTGCGTGCGGGCACCGCGGATGCGGATGGTGTCCATGGGAAATGCGGGCGACAAAGCCCGTTACTATAGCGACCCGCCCGATGTGGGGATTGGCGGGCCGGATTTCGATGGCGCCTGCAAAACTGGGGTCAAAACTGGGGTCAGAGTGCAGTTTTGCCGACGAGATGGCAGTTCGTTCAGCCGATGCCCAAAACTGCACTCTGACCCCGGTTTTACAACTTGCCCAACGCCATGAAATCACGCTAGAATCGCGGGTTCGTGCGCACCCGCTTGCGCCCGATCCACCCAGAATAACGACAAAACCAGAGAACCCGACACCATGTACGCAGTCATTCTTACCGGCGGTCACCAGTACCGCGTCGAGCAAGGCGCCGTCCTTCGCGTCGAAAAACTGGATGCCGAACCCGATGCCGCGGTTACCTTCGACCAGGTGTTGCTGATCGGCGAAGGCGAGGGCGTCATGGTCGGTGCGCCGACCGTCGCCGGTGCCAGCGTCACCGCCAAGGTGCGCGCCCATGGCCGCGCCGACAAGGTGCGGATCGTGAAATTCCGCCGCCGCAAGCACCATCGCAAACAGATGGGCCATCGGCAGCACTACACCGAAATCGAGATCACCGGCATCGCCGGTGGCAAGAACAACAAGTAAGGAGAAGCCGCCATGGCACACAAAAAGGGCGTAGGTTCCTCGCGCAACGGCCGCGACTCCAACCCGAAATACCTCGGCGTCAAGTTGTTCGGCGGCCAAGTCGTCGAAGCCGGCAACATCATCGTGCGTCAGCGCGGCACCCAGTTCCATCCGGGCGTCGGCGTCGGCCTCGGCCGCGACCACACGCTGTTCGCGCTGGTCGATGGCAAGGTGGAGTTTTCGGTCAAAGGCCCCAAGCGTCAGCGCACGGTGAACGTGGTCGCGGGCTGACGCCTGCACCACATTGAATCCGGAAGGCCCCGCTTCGCGCGGGGCTTTTCGTTTGCGCAAAAACCGGGGTCAGAGTGCACTTTCGAGCAACCGTCCGATACCCCTTACTATATTTCGCGAAAGTCCACTCTGACCCCGGTTTTCAATGAAATTTGTCGACGAAGCCATCATCAAGGTGCAGGCCGGCAACGGCGGGGACGGCTGTGCCAGCTTCCGGCGCGAGAAGTTCATCCCGTTCGGCGGACCGAACGGCGGTGACGGCGGCGCCGGCGGCAGCGTGTGGCTGGCCGCGGATGAAGGCCTGAACACCCTGATCGATTTCCGCCACCAGCGTCAGTTCAAGGCCGAGCGCGGCCAGAACGGCATGGGCAGTGACATGTACGGGCGCGGTGGCGAGGACACCACGATCCGCGTGCCGGTCGGCACGACTGTCATCAACATCGATACCGACGAAGTCATCGGCGACCTTACCGCGCATGGCGAGAAGCTGCTGGTCGCGCAGGGAGGCAAAGGTGGCCTCGGCAACATCCATTTCAAGAGTTCCACCAACCGCGCGCCGCGCCGGTTCACCCCCGGCACGCCGGGTGAAGAGCGCGAGTTGAAGCTGGAATTGAAGGTGCTGGCCGACGTCGGCCTGCTCGGTTTCCCGAACGCCGGCAAGAGCACGTTCATCCGTGCGGTGTCGGCGGCAACGCCGCGGGTTGCGGATTATCCGTTCACCACGTTGCAGCCGCACCTGGGGGTGGTCAGCGTGGGGCCGTCGCAGGGCTTTGTGGTCGCCGACATCCCGGGCCTGATCGAAGGCGCCGCCGAGGGCGCGGGCCTCGGGATCCAGTTCCTGAAGCACGTGTCCCGCACCAGCCTGCTGCTGCATTTGGTCGACGTCGCGCCGCTGGATGGCGCCGATCCGGTCGGGCAGGTGCGGATCATCGAGGGCGAGTTGCAGCGCCACGATCCCGAATTGCTGGAACGTCCGCGCTGGCTGCTGCTCAACAAGATCGATCTGTGGGCGCCGGAAGAGCGCGACGCGAAGGCGCGCGACATCGTCGAGCAGCTAGGATGGCGAGCGCCGTGGTTCGCGATTTCGGCGGCGGAACGGTTCGGCACGCGCGAAGTGTGCCTCGCTGTGCAGCGATTTTTCGATGAGCGCAAGGCGGATGCAGGGGAGTCGATCGAGTGACCGGTCCCGCGGCCGGGGTGTGCACAAAGAAAAAGCCGGCTGGCGCCGGCTTCTTCAGGACCACGAAAGGATGTATCTCAGGCGATCGCCTTGATGTGCGCCGTGAGGCGGCTCTTGTGGCGCGCGGCCTTGTTCTTGTGGATCAAGCCGCGGCTGGAGTAACGGTCGAGCACCGGCTCGGCAGCCTTGTAGGCGGCCTCTGCACCGGCCTTGTCGTTGGCCTCGATGGCCTTCAGCACCTTGCGGATCGACGAGCGCAGCATCGAACGCTGGCTGGCATTGCGCATGTTGCGTACTTCGGCCTGGCGGGCGCGCTTCTTGGCGGACTGGATGTTGGCCACGGGATGACTCCGGGAAATAACGGCAGAACGAAGCCGACAAGTATCGCGGGATTGCGGGACGCAGTCAATCGTCGGAGAAACCGGGGTCAGAGTGCAATTTCGAACTGGTCCCGCGATCTCCCGATACCGTGCGCGAAATTGCACTCTGACCCCGGTTTCTCCGCATGACCCGCTCGCCCAGCCTGCTGCGCGGGGTGTTCTCGTTCAGCAGCATGACCATGATCTCGCGTTTGCTGGGTCTGGCACGGGACATTGCCATCACCCATGTGTTTGGCGTCAGCGCGGCCACCGACGCCTTTTGGGTGGCGTTCCGCGTGCCCAACTTCATGCGCCGGCTGTTCGCGGAGGGGTCGTTCTCGACCGCCTTCGTGCCGGTGTTCACCGAGGTCAAGGAAACCGGCAGCCACGCCGACCTGAAGGAATTGACTGCGCGCGTTACCGGCACGCTGGGCGGTGTGCTGCTGGTGATCGTGGCGCTGGGGATCATCTTCGCGCCGCAGGTGGCGACCGGTTTCGCGCCCGGTTCGCTGGACCAGCCGCACAAGTTCGACCTCACGATCAAGCTGCTGCGGCTGACCTTCCCATTCCTGCTGTTTGTTTCGCTGACCGCGTTGTGCGGCGGCATCCTCAACAGCTTCCACAAGTTCGCACTGCCCGCACTGGCACCGGTGATCCTGAACCTGTGCCTGATCGCGGCGGCACTGTGGGGTGCGAAGCAACTCGCGGTGCCGATCGAATCGCTGGGTTGGGCGGTGCTGATCGCGGGCGTCCTGCAGTTGTTGTTCCTGCTGCCGGCCGTGCGCGGGCTCGATCTGCTGACGTTGCCGCGTTGGGGCTGGAGCCATCCGCGCGTACGCCAGATCATGCGCCTGATGCTGCCGACGCTGTTTGGCTCGTCGGTGGCGCAGATCAACCTGCTGCTGGACACGGCTGTCGCGTCGTTGTTGATTACCGGCTCGCAGACCTGGCTGGCGCAGGCGACGCGGTTCCTGGAATTGCCGTTGGGCGTATTCGGCGTGGCGCTCGGCACCGTGATCCTGCCGGCGCTGTCGCGCCACCACGTCAGTGCCGATCGCGAGGCCTTCTCGCGCTCGCTGGACTGGGGCTTGCGGACCACCCTGCTGATCGCGCTGCCAGCGATGTGCGGCTTGCTGCTGCTGGCCGAACCGGCGGTGGCGGCGTGTTTCCAGAACGGGCAATTCACGGCGTTCGACAGCCACATGACCGCGATCGCGATCATGGGCTTGGCCGCCGGCGTGCCGGCGATCGCGCTGACGCGCACGCTGTTGCCGGCGTTCTATTCGCGCCAGGACACCCGGACCCCGGTACGCGCGGGCGTGATCGCGCTGATCGTCAACATGGTGTTCAACTTCGCGCTGATCGTGCTGCTGTTCGAGTTGTGGGCGCCGGCCGCGTCGAAACACCTGCCATGGCTGGAAGGCATTGCGCAGGTGCCGGGGCTGCATCTCGGGATGGCGATCGCAAGTTCCGTATCCAACTACCTGCAGTTCGCGCTGCTGTGGCGCTACCTGAAGCGCAGCGGCGCGTACACCCCGCACCCCGGCTGGAAGCGGCATTGGCTGCGGATCGGGTTGGCGTGCGCCGCACTGGTGGTCGTGGTCGGCATCGGGCTGTGGTTCTGGCCGTGGCAGCAGTGGACGCACGAGCGGATCATCACGCGCATCTGGAAACTGGTGGCGCTGGTCTGCACGGGCGGCGCGGCTTATGGGGTTGCGCTGTATGCGACCGGCTTCAGGATGCGGGATTTGAAGGGATATTGAATGCGATCATCGCTGATCGCGGTTCTGACGCCGGTTCTCGCATCCGTCATGAGTTTTGATCGTCGGAGTCCAGAACGGCCATCCGTGGCCTGACTTCGCACCAAGCCCGCAGCTTGGCGGAGCGCAGGCGAACGGCGATAATCCACCGTTTTCCAGGAGCGCCCGCATGTACGCCCAGCCTGCCGACGCACCCAAACGCAAACCCGTGACCGTACCCGGCCTGCGCGCGATGAAGGCGCGTGGCGAGAAGATCGTGGTCCTGACTTGCTACGACGCCAGCTTCGCCGCGCACATGGAAGCGGCCGGGGTGGATGTCGCGTTGGTCGGCGACTCGCTCGGCAACGTCGTGCAAGGGCAATCCAGCACCGTGCCAGTGACGCTGGACCAGATGGTGTATCACGCCTCGCTGGTTGCGCGGGGGCTCGCCAGCACGCTGCAAGTGGTCGACCTGCCATTCATGCAGTATCGCGATCCGGCCACTGCGCTGGCGGCTTCGGCCCGCCTGATGGCCGAAGGCGGCGCCGCGATGGTGAAGCTCGAAGGCGGCGCGGACTGGACCTGCGAAGTCATCGCCGCACTGACCATCCGCGACATTCCGGTGTGTGCGCACCTGGGCCTCACGCCGCAATCCGTGCACAAGATGGGTGGCTACCGGATGCAGGGCAAAACCGAGGATGCCGCCGCGCGCCTGCGTGCGGAAGCGCGCGCGGTCGAGCACGCGGGCGCGGAGTTGCTGGTGCTGGAATCGGTACCGGCCGCGTTGGCCGGCGAGATCACCCGCGAGCTTGCGATTCCCACCATCGGCATCGGCGCGGGCGCGGACTGCGATGGCCAAGTGTTGGTGACCTACGACATGCTGGGCATCACGCCGGGGCGGCGGCCGAAGTTCAGCAAGGATTTCCTGGCCGGGCGCGGCTCGATCCGCGAGGCGATCGATGCGTACGCCGACGACGTGCGCGCGGGCCGGTTTCCGGGTCCGGAACAGATCGCGGGATAACGATGCGTACCGTCGCCGATCCCCGTTCGCTGCGGGCCGTGGTGCAGGCCTGGAAAAAGGATGGTCAACGCGTTGCTTTCGTACCCACCATGGGCAACCTGCACGCGGGCCACTACTCGTTGGTGGAACTGGCGCATCGGCATGCCGATCGCGTGGTGGCCAGCGTGTTCGTCAACCCCACCCAGTTCGGGCCGAACGAGGACTACCACCGCTACCCGCGCACGCTGGCCGAGGACAGCGTGGGTCTAGTCGAACACAACTGTGACTTGCTGTTCGCGCCCACGGTTGAAACCATGTATCCGTTCGGTCCCGACCACGCGCTGCGCATCCACGTGCCGGAGATCGGCGACACCCTGGAAGGCGAGCACCGTCCCGGCCACTTCGACGGCGTCGCCTCGGTGGTCGCGAAACTGCTGCTGATGGTCGAACCCGACCTTGCAGTGTTCGGCGCCAAGGACTGGCAGCAGTTGCTGGTGGTACGCCGGTTGGTGCGCGATCTTGGCTTGCCGCTCGAAGTCAAGGCGGGGCCGATCGTGCGCGAAGGAGATGGCCTTGCGATGTCCTCGCGCAACCGCTATCTCGATGCCCACCAGCGCGCGCGCGCGCCGCAGTTGCACGAAACGCTGCAGTGGATGCGCGAATCGTTCGTGGAGGGCCACGCGATCAAGGCCATCGAGGGTGCCGCGTCACGCCGGCTGGAACGGGCCGGGTTCGCGCCGGATTACGCCGCGGTGCGTCGCGCGGAAGATCTGGGCGTGCCCGACGCCGACGCACGCAGCGGTCTCATGGCCCTGGTAGCCGCCAAGCTGGGAAATACCCGGTTGATCGACAATCTCGAATTTGGGTAAGGGGAACGAGGCTGTTGCGGAAAGTCAGGCCGAGGATGGCCGTTCTGGTCGTCATGGGTTCCAAGTATCAATGTCGGGTACCGGCCCCATGGGGCGGCGATCATGGACGATCGCACAATATCGCTTGTGCAACGCAGCAAACCGACCGGGCAGTCGCTATAATGCGCGAACTCGGCAACATGGACGCTGGAGGCTTCCATGCAACTGAACATGCTCAAAGCCAAAATCCACCGTGCGACCGTGACCCACGCGGAGCTGCACTACGAAGGCTCGATCGCGATCGACGGCAACCTGCTGGATGCCGCCGGCATCCGCGAGTACGAGCAGATCCACGCGTGGAACGTCAACAACGGGGAACGCTTCGTCACCTATGCGCTGCGCGCCGAGGAAGGCAGCGGGATCATTTCGGTGAACGGCAGCGCCGCGCACCGCGCGCAGCCGGGCGACCTCGTGATCATCGCCGCATTCGTGTCGATGACCGCGATCGAGGCGGAGCAACACCAGCCGAACCTGGTCTACGTCGACGCCAACAACCGCATCGCGCGCACGAACCACTCGATTCCGAAGCAGATGGCCGTCGCCTGATTCGGCCGGCCTGCTGTGGGCCGCTCTCTTGCAACGTCGCGGCGTATTTGTGTTGGGCTTCACTGCGTTCAGCCCAACCTACCAAAAGCTGCAAACCCTTTGCCGTCGTTCCGGCGCAGGTCGGGGCAAAATTTTGCAGGTTGGGCTGACCCGGCTTCATCGGGGAAGCCCAACGACATGCCGCGAAATAGTTGGGCGTCACACGGGTGAATCCGTGTTCAGCCCAATCTGCGTGGTTCATCCCGCGTCGGTTGCAACCACCGTCCCTTGGTGGAAGACGATCTTCCAGTCCTCGCCAACGCGCCGCCAAATCGTGCTGCGGCGCGTCAGCCGCGTGCCCTGGCGCAGGGTATAGGTGAGCAGATACACGTCCGGCGCCAGTTCGCGGACGTGGAAGTCGCGCGATTCACAATCCGATTCGTCGACCGGATCGCTCCGCCGCGCATCCAGCACGTCGAGCACGTGGTCGCGCGAGTAGCGTTGACCGGACGCACCGATTTCCCAGAAGTCGTCCACGGTCATGCGCGCATAATCGGAGCGCGAGGTGCCGAAACCCGGATGATGGAAGATCGGTTCGCGCCGGCGCAATTCATCCAGCACCGCCATGAGGTGCGGCGGTGTCACAAGATCGGGTTCCCGGCTCATGCGTTGCCTGCCCTTTTCGCGCTGGCGCGCGAGCGCCCAGCCGACGTGCTCGCGTACCAGCGACGAGGGGTCTTCGGCGCGCGCACGGAGCGCCTCCATCACTTCCTCCGAATGCGGCGCGTTGCCGAGCGCCACCGCGACGTTGCGCGAAAACCCTTCGAAGCCCGCGCGGCGGATCGGCATGCCTTCGGTCTTTTTCAGGAATTCGGCTTCGGTCCACGCGAACAGCTCCACCAGCCTCGCGCCGTCCAGGCCGTGGCGCGGCGCGAAGTCTTCTTCGCGGGTGGGCTTCGCGAACTTGTTCCATGGACATACGAGCTGGCAATCATCGCAACCGAACACCCGGTTGCCCATCAGCGGCCGCAAGTCTTCGGGAATCGCGTCCTTCGATTCGATCGTCAGATAGGAAATGCAGCGGCGCGCGTCCAACTGGTACGGACCGACGATCGCCTGCGTCGGGCACACATCGATGCAACGCGTGCAGGTGCCGCAGTGGGCCGTCGAAGGCTTGTCGACCGGGAGCGGCAGATCCGTGAACAGCTCACCCAGGAAGAACCACGAACCCGCATCGCGATCCAGCACCAGCGTATGCTTGCCGACCCAGCCGAGTCCGGCGTTGCGCGCCAGTGCCTTCTCCATCACCGGCGCGGAATCGGTGAAGGCGCGATAGCCGAACGGGCCGACCTCGCCGGCAATGCGATCGGCGAGTTTCTGCAGGTGGCTGCGGATGAGCTTGTGGTAATCGCGCCCCAGTGCGTAGCGCGAGATGTACGCGCGCTCGCCGTCAGCGAGCGTCCGCCATGCAGCCTCGGCTTTCATGCCGCGCGGGAAATAATCCATCCGCGCGGAGATCACCCGCACCGTCCCGGGCTGCAGTTCGTCCGGGCGGCTGCGCTTGCTGCCGTGTCGCTGCATGTAATCCATGCTGCCGTGGCGACCCTGTTCCAGCCATGCTTGCAGGCGCGCTTCGTCTTCGCGCAGATCGACGCCGGTGACGCCGATTTTCGCGAAACCGAGTTCCACCCCCCACGCCTTGATCCGCTGCGCGAGCGCGGCGAAATCGATGGCCTCGGCGATGGCTTCACTGCCCGTTTGCATGTCCACATTGTAGGATCACGCGATGGCCAACCTCGATCCGCAGTCCGCGCTTTTCACGACCGCACAGGTGCGCGCGCTCGACCAGGCCGCGATCGGCGACGGCATTGCCGGCATCGAGTTGATGGAGCGCGCGGCGCGCGCGGCGCTCGCTGCGCTGCAGCGACGCTGGCCACAGGCGCGCACGCTGTGCGTGTTGTGCGGCCCCGGCAACAACGGGGGCGACGGGTTCCTGCTGGCCGCGCTTGCGCGCGCGGCAGGTCTGCAGGCGAGCGTGATCGCATTGCCGGGCCAGTCTGCCGGCGACGCGGCGCAGGCGCGCGAACGTTTCACGGGCGAGGGTGGGCAGCTGTCGTCGATGACCGAACAACTGCCCGAAGCCGACGTGTACGTGGACGCGTTGTTCGGTTCCGGCCTGAATCGCGCGCCGGCCGGCGATGCAGCGACGCTGATCGGGGCCGTCAATGCGCAGTCGCGTCCGGTGCTGGCGCTGGACGTGCCGAGCGGGCTGGATTCGGACACGGGTGTTGCGTTCGAACCGTGCCTGCGGGCGACCGCGACCGTCTGTCTAGTGGGTTGGAAACGCGGGCTGTTCACGGCCCAGGGGCCCGATCAGTCCGGCGAACGCAGCCTTGCCACACTGGATATCCCGACCCCCCCGTACGCCCACGCCGAAGCCGATGCGACATTGCTGATGCCGCAGGCGTTGCCGACCCGTGCGCGCGACAGCCACAAGGGGCGTTACGGCCACGTGCTCGCGATCGGCGGCGATCTTGGTGCCGGTGGCGCGGTGCGCATGTGCGGTGAAGCCGCTGCGCGCGTGGGCGCGGGGCTGGTCAGCATCGCGACCCGCGAAGCCAATGTCGGTGCGATCCTGTCCGCGCGTCCCGAGTTGATGCCGCACGGTGTGCACGTGCCGCGCAATCTCGAAGCGTTGCTGGCGCGGGCGAGCGTGCTGGCGCTGGGCCCCGGGCTCGGTCAGGACGATTGGGGGCAGGGTTTGTGGCAAGCCGCGCTGGATGCGAGCAAACCCACCGTGCTGGATGCGGACGGGCTCAACCTGCTGGCACTGCGCGCACGTGCGCTGCCGGAGCAGATCGTGATGACGCCGCACCCCGGCGAAGCCGCGCGATTGCTGGAAACGACGACCGCCGACGTGCAGGCGGATCGTTTCGCAGCCGTGCGCGGGCTTGCGCGCAAGTACGGCGCGGTGGTGGTGTTGAAGGGTAGCGGTTCGCTGGTCGCCGACTCCGAAGGCCGCGTCGCGGCGTGCCCGTGGGGTAATCCTGGCATGGCGTCCGGTGGCATGGGAGACGTGCTCACCGGCGTGATCGCGGGACTTCTGGCGCAAGACCTCGCGCCTTGGGATGCGGCCTGCCTCGGCGTCGGCCTGCATGCCCGCGCCGGTGATCTGGCGGCACGCGCGGGTGAGCGCGGCACGCTGGCGTCGGATCTGTTTCCTTACCTGCGCGCACTGGTGAATGGCCGTGCCTGAATCCGTCCCGGCGCTCGTGATCTCATTGCCTGGAGAGGCCGCGACGACGGCGCTCGCGCGACGCCTCGCGCCCGCGCTGCTGGATGGCGGCGCGGTATTCCTGCGGGGCGAACTGGGCGCCGGCAAGACCACCTTCGCGCGTGCCCTGCTGCGCGCGCTCGGCGTGGGCGAGCGCGTGAAAAGCCCGACCTACAGCCTGCTCGAACGTTATATGGTGAATGGCCGCGACGCGTTCCATCTCGACCTTTATCGCATCGCCGATGCGGGCGAACTGGAATGGCTGGGTCTCGACGAACTGGGCGCGCCGGGAACCCTCGTGCTGGTGGAGTGGCCCGAACGCGGTCGTGGCGCGTTGCCGTCGCCGGATCTCGAGGTGGCGCTGGAACACGATGGCATGGCGCGTCGCGCCTACCTGACACCGGTTTCCGAACGCGGCCGGCGCTGGATGGCGATTCTGGCCGGGGCCGCGGTTCGATAAGCACGCAGCGGTGCCGACTTGGCGTCACTTTTTGAATCCGGATCGATAAAGCTATCGCAGCTCACGGATAACAAAGGGAAAAGTGCTTGCAATTCGGCGCTGCTTGCGGTTGAATTCAGCACCATGAAGGGGACGAGCCGCCTATCGTTGTCGTTTTTTGCATTCCTTTGCGGGGTGCTGGTGGGCGCAGCCACAGCGGCCGCGGGTGCCTCCACCAGCACGGTCAACGCCGTGCGCATCTGGGGCGGGCCGGATTCCACGCGGGTGGTCTTCGAACTGTCCGCGCCGGTCGACTACCGGTTGTTTCAGTTGAGCAAACCCGACCGCGTGGTGCTGGATCTGGACAATGGCGCGTTCGGCAAGGGCGTCGGCGCCAAGCCGGGCAAGGGTGTCGTGAAGGACATGCGCATCGGGCACTTCCAGGGCAAGGCGCGGATCGTGCTGGACCTGGACAGCGCGGCGCACCCGAAGAGTTTCCTGCTGACGCCGGCTGGTCAGTACGGCTACCGGTTGGTGGTGGATCTCGGTACGCCCAGCGGCAAGCCGTCGCAGATCGTGCGCACGATCGATGAGGACGTCGCGCATGGCAAGCCGCGGCCGGTGGTGATCGCGGTCGATGCGGGACACGGCGGTGACGATCCCGGCGCGCGGGGGCAGGGCGGCACGCTGGAGAAGAGCGTCACATTGGAAATCGCCAAGGATCTGGCCAAGCTGATCGACGCCCAACCCGGCATGCACGCGGTACTCACACGCAAGGGCGATTACTTCGTGCCGCTGGAAAAGCGTTTTCAGATCGCGCGCGAACACAAGGCCGACCTGTTCGTGTCGATCCACGCCAATTCCTGCCCGGATTACTGCGATGCGCGCGGCGGATCGGTGTGGGTGCTTTCCACCCATGGCAAGCAGAGCGAGGCCGGCAAGTGGCTGGCCAAGAGCGAAAACGCGTCCGACCTGATCGGCGGCGTGTCACTGGACGACAAGAGCCACATGCTGGCTTCGGTGCTGCTGGATCTCTCGCAGGGCGCCAGCATGCACGCGGCGCACGAGGTGGGCAGCGACGTGCTGACTGCACTGGGCAAGATCGGGCCGCTGTATCGCAACACCGTGCAGGGCGCCAATTTCGTGGTGCTGCGCTCGCCCGACGTGCCTTCGGTCCTGGTGGAGACTGCGTTCATCAGCAATCGCAGCGACGAACGGCGTCTGGACAGCAGCAAGGATCGCAAGCGGTTGGCCGAAGCGGTACTGACGGGCGTGAAGCAGTATTTCGAAAACACCCCGCCGCCCGGCACCTGGTTTGCCGAACAGCGCAACGAGCGCCTGCACCTGGCGGCCGATGCCGCCATCGAAGTCGCGGCCAATGGCGACGCCACAGCGGGCGCGCAGGCGGTGGTACCGGATGCACCAACCATGGTCGCCTCGGTGAAGAATGTGGCGCGCACCGACGCCGACGTCCAGGACATGCACAAGGTCTCGCGGGGCGAAACCCTGTCCGGCATCGCGCAGCACTATGGCGTCAGCATGACCGCGCTGCGATCCGCCAATTCGAGCAAGATCCAGACCGGCGGCGGGATTCAGGTCGGGCAGGTGCTGCTGATACCGAGTTCTTGATTTGTGCGATCGTCCGTGATCGCTGCACCTTCCGGTAATCCGATGCGCATGGCTGCCTTGCCTCCGGATACTCCGGAACGGCCTTCCATGGCCTGACTTTTCACAACAGCGGCTTCGCCCCGACGCCCATGCCAGCCGGTTTTTGACAGCCGCAATCGCTGCCACGATAATGTGCGGCTCGCTGCCCAGAGCTCGTTTGAGCGGGTTGGCGACGTTTCGGAAATCCGCCCGAATAGCTCAGCTGGTTAGAGCACTAGACTGTTAATCTGGGGGTCGTAGGTTCGAGTCCTACTTCGGGCGCCAGACACCGCAAGGCCGACGCATCGCGTCGGCCTTTTTGTTTGCGTCGTCGTTGACGTCACGTGAACGCGGTTTTCCCGCATACTCGCGCGATTCGTTCCTCGCAACAGGAATCCGCATCGTGGCAGCGCAACCGTTTTCAGCGAGTCCTCCCGTCGGCATCAGCGGCATGGCGATCTATGTGCCGCCGTATCGGGTGGACCTGGAACGATGGTCGAACTGGACTGGTAACGATGCGTCGAAGACGCGCGCGGTGGTCGGCCACGCATTCCGGATGCCGGGTCCCGACCAGAACGTCTACACGCTCGCCGCGAATGCGGTGCTGCGGCTGATCGCGCAGTACGGCATCGACCCGCGCCGCGTCGGCTATCTCGCGCTCGGAACCGAATCCAGCATCGACAACGCGGCGGGCGCGGTGATCGTGCGCGGACTGGTCGATCAGGCCTTGGCATCGGAAGGCAAGCCCACGCTGGCGCGCGACTGCGAAGTGCCGGAGTTCAAGCACGCCTGTCTCGGCGGTGTGTACGCGCTGAAAGGTGGGCTGCGCTATCTCGCCTGCGATGGGCGCGATCGTCAGGCGATCGCGGTGAGCGCAGACATCGCCGAGTACGCACGCGGCAGCAGCGGCGAGCCCACCCAGGGCGCAGGTGCGGTCGCGATGTTGCTGGAAACTTCGCCGCGTTTGCTGGAAGTGGATCTGGCGAAGGGCGGCAGCGCGTCGGAATACCGCGGGCTGGATTTCCGCAAACCGTTCCTGCGCTTCGCGGGCCAAACGCCCGGAACGCATGGACGCCTGAGCGATCTGCCGGTGTTCAACGGAAAATATTCGACGGATTGCTATACCGATGCGACATTGCGCGCGCTGGATGCGATGTTTGTCCGGCGCGATGGGTCTCGCACCGGTTATCTGCGCGAACTGGCTGCCGTGTTCATGCACCGGCCCTATCACCGCATGCCGCGCAACGCCTTGGCGATCGGCTATCTGGCGGCGCTCGGTCAGGATGCGGCGCAAGGCGATCAGGATTCAGCGCGCGAACTGGACCGATATTGCAGCGCGGCCGGCGTGTCGTGCGAAGACGTGCTGCGCGAGTGGAAAACTGGCGTGGACGGCTGCACGCACGAAGTGTTGCCGGCAGATGCCTATCCCGCATCGTCGGCCCTGCTCAAGACGTTCCGCAAAAGCGACGCCTACCAGTGCATGGTCGAGGACAAACTGCAGATCGGTTCCGATTCGATGATGGAATTCGGCAACCTCTACACGGCGGCGTTGCCGGCATGGCTGGCCGCGGGACTGGACGACGCGACGGCACGCGGCCTGGAGCTGGAGGGCCGCGACTTGTTGTTGCTCGGCTACGGAAGCGGCGACGCGGCCGAGGCGATTCCCGCGCGCGTGGCGCCGGGCTGGCGCGAGGCAGCGCGCGCGATCGATTTTCGCAATGCGTTGGCGGGCGCGGTGGATCTCGACGAATCCGAATACGTCACGTTGCACGACGACGGCACGCTGGATGGCACGCATTCGACGACCATGTCCGGCGCGGTGATCGATCGCATTGGCACGCGCAACGAGCATGCGTTCCAGGATTTCGGGGTTGCGTATTACCGGTACCTTGGTCAACCATAGCTTTGCGATCATCCCTGATCGCAGCATCGCCGAAGCGTCATTCGCGCGTGAGGGTCTCCGGTTTTGGAGCATCAGAACGGCCATCCATGGCCTGACTTTCCACCAAAGCCGCTTCGATCGGAATATCGCTTCACGGAATCGCTGCGAGGCACGCCTGCAGGTGCACGGCGTCAGCGCGTGCCACCCGCACGCGGCCGGAGTTGGCGACAATCACGGCCCTGCCGCCGTGTTCGTGTACGTGGCAAATCGTGAAGGTCACGTTGCTCCCGCCCGCGCTGCCGCTCGGCTGGAAATCGATCCGCCTGCGCCCGGCGCTGGTGATGACGCGCGTGCCGGCGGGCATGGCGGTTTGCACGTCGAGGATCGGCTTGCCTGCATCGGGCTGACCGTCGTGATCCGCATCCTGCGCGATGATCCAGCCGTGCTGCCAATCTGCGCCCGATCCGCACTGGCGTCCATTCGGACTCGGACACACCAGCACCCGTGCGTTGTGCATCACCGCGGTGGTACGCGCGCTTCGCAGCCCCTGCGCGATCGAACTTTCGATGCCGGCATTCTCGGTGCGCGCGAGCAGGCCGCCCATCGCCGGCGCACCGATCATCGCGAGGATGCCGGCAATCGCCAGCGTAATCATCAATTCGGTCAGCGTGAAACCACGGGCCACGCGTGCAGATCGAGCCATGACCGTTCCTCCATGCGAAGGCAACAGTCTGTGCGACGCGCACAAGTCGCGGCAGCAGCACGTGCCGCCGGTATTTGTCGGCGCGCGCCTACGCTCGATGTAGGCGAGCCAGTCTTCCGCGCGTCAATCGCCCGGGATCGACGGCGCGTGCTGCGCGCCAGGATGTCAGGGCGTTACTTCGGGACGGACGGGATGAGCCCATACCGGCTCATGATGGAGACCAGCGCGCGCTTGTCCGGCGGTCCGGCTGCGTTGACCGCCGCGGCCACATCCCGGAAGTATTGGGCGCCAATGTCCGGAGACATGACGATCAGCGCGCGGGCCGTGCCATCAAAAGGATTCGAGAAGCCGTGCACCGTGCCCTTGGGCGTGTGCATGGTCTGCCCGGACGCGAGATGGCGTGTATCGGAGCCAACGCTGTAGCGCAGCTTGCCCTCGAGGACGTAGACGATCTCTTCGTTGTTCGAATGGCTGTGCGGGGGCGGGACGTTCGAGGCGGGCGGTACGGTCAATTCGAAGATGCCCATGCCCCCGTTCTGTGAACCATCGACGAGATAGCGAATGCCCAGTTGACCGACGTTGATTTCAATGGCACTCATGTCTGGTCTCGCTTGAGTTGAACTCGATTGCGTCACGCCTGACAAAAAGATCGCTGATGCTCGCCTTCGCCCGTGTCCTCAGGCATGTGTCGTCGTGCGGGCTTTTGCGACCAGCCCGGCAACGTGGCGCATCGAGTTGAGTCGTTGCGCTTCCGGTGAGGCCCCGGCGAGCAACTTGGCGGCCTGGTCGAGGTCGGCGTCGCGTTGCTTGCTGCCCGCTGCGCCCGCGGGCGCGATCAGGGAATCGACGTACAGCGCGTAAGCGTAATCGTGGCGGAACGATGTGCCCGTTGCGCCAGCTTGTTGTTCTTGCCGGTACCAAGCCATCGCAGGTTGCAGGATTGCCTGGGCTTCGTCCTGACGGCCCTGCATCGCGATCGCCTGCGCGAGGACGAACCGGACAAGCGATTCGCGCGGCTTCGGGTCGGTTTGCGTGGCGGTCGCATTCGGAATGATCGCCAACCACTGGCGCGCCAGAGCTTCTGCTTGTGCGTAGCGCCCGAGCTGCATGGCCGCCCGCGTGGCGACGTTGAGGCTGTCTGCCAGATTCTGATTCTTCCAGCGGATTGCGCCGGCGTCCGTCGTCGGCACCCCGATCGGTTCGATTGCGGCACGCGCCGCGGTGGCCTCGGCCAACGCAGGTTGCAGCGCACCCTGACTCAGTTTGACATCCCCGAGTGCGAGCGGCAGGTTTGTCGCCGCAAGCCGGCGCTGGGGGGAATCGGATGGCCGATCCGCAAACAGCGATTGCAGCTCTTGCACGGCGGTCCGCGCTGACTGCTCCGCCGCCGCCTCGCCACTCTCTGCAAGAGCCCTTGCCAGATTGAATCGAATGTACCAGGTCGCGGCGGCTAGGCGTTTGGGGCTGTGCGGATCCTGGGCCAGTGCCAGTGCGGTGCGCAGAGTGGCCATGGCGGCAGACACTTCACCACGCTCAAACTGGAACGTCGCGACCTGGGTCTGTGCCTGCGCCAACCTGGCCCAGGCACCGAGGCTGGAAGGGTCGAAGCGCCTCCAGTCCTTGGCGGCTTGCACGGTCTCGTCCGCATACTTCGCTGCCGCCGCCGCATCGTGCCGGCTGTCAGCGAGACCTGCCAGCCGCCTCACGGCAAAGAAGCGATCTTCCAGCGAATGCAGATCGCCGGGTCGACGGGCCAGCACCTTTTCGGTCATGGTGAACACCTGCTGCTCCAGCGTTTGCGCCTCGGCAACGCGGCCGAGTGCCTGCAACAGTCCCGATTTGGTGTCGGCGGTATCGGCCCAGGAGGCCGCGGCATCCAGATCCGACAGATCCAGCGCGCCAAGGCCTGCAAGCGTCTTGAGCGCTTCGTCGCAGGTCGCCAGGCCTTGCTGCGGCCGCTGGTTCAGGCAGATGATGTTCAAGGTATCTGCGTAAAGTTGCCGCACCCGGCGTGACGGATGGGTGCCGTCGACGAGCGGCCGCAGCATGGCGGCGGCCTGGTCCATGGGCGCCGAACTCCCGCCGCCTACGGCAGATCCGTAATTCTGGTTGTACAGGATCGAGGCGATGCCATAGATCACGGATTCGCTGTTGTCGCCCGCCGCGCGCAGTTTTTTGAAAATCCCCCCGGCTTCGCCGAAGTTCCTGCTCGCAGTCTTTTGGTCGCCGCTGGCATCCTGGGCCGAACCCAGCCGCACCAGCGCCATCGCCTTGTTGATTTCGGTGTCCGGCGTGAGCAACGTCGGCGGCAGGCCGTTGTAGTAGTCCACGGTTTTCTGCGCCAGCATGCCCAGCGTGCCGAGCCGGCCGGTCGGCGCGAGTTCGTTGTAGAAATCGTCGATCATGAAGCCGACCAGATTCTCGGCGTGCGTGCGCGAGGCCTGGGCCTCGGCTTGCGCGGTCTTTGCGCGGTGCATGCCGATGAAGCCGAAGATCGCGGCAATGATTGCGAGTACCAGCAACACCACGCATACCGTTGCGACCATGCGCGTGCGCAGCAGCGCGCGGTGGGTCGCCGTCTCGCGTCCGCGCTGCTCGGCAAGCTGCCGCTCGGCTTCCTCGCGAGATTCGCGCGCGTGACGCTGGTTGCGGCTGGCCAGCACCACGCTGCAGAGCACATCATGGGTCAGTTCCACGCGGCGCATGTCGAGGCGTTCCTCGATGCGCAGCAACCGCCGGTTCACCAGCATGGGCAGCGCGTCGGGCGCCGCGCCCGCCGCATCCAGCGCCTTGCGCACACGTTCCTCGGCCAGGCTTTCGCGATAACCGGATTCGGTCAGCAGCTCGTCCTCGATCACGCGACGCACACCGGCCGGCTGGTCGGACAGCGCGCGCTCGTAGAATTCGGAAAGGATCGTGTCGCGCGAACCGGCCAGCAGATCGGCGGAAATTTCCTTGCGCCCCTGCGCCTGCCGCGCGGCGTTGAGCTCGCGGCAAACCAGGCTCAGCAGCGAGGGTTCGATTTCCGCGTTGGCGAGTTCCGAACCGCCGGCGACGAAGCGCACGATGGATTCGGCGACTTCCTGCGATACCAGTTTGCCGCCCGGCTTCACCACGGCGCTCAGCGCCTGCGCGCCGTTCATGCGCGCCAGCCGCATGCGGTTCTGGGTGATGGACGGCATGATGTCCTTCACGCTTTCCAGATGCGCGAGATAGTCTTCGCGCAGCGCGATCAGCACGCGGTAGTCGGCGCGCGCGAAGTCGAACTGTTCCGCGGCTTCGTCGTCTTCTTCCAGACGTTCTTCCAGCGTTGCGGGTGCGCGGTTCTCGACGAGGTCGGCGAGGTCTTCGAGAAACTGCTTGGCGCGCAAACGTCCCGCGTCGTCGGCCTGCCCGAGCGTGAAGATCTCCTCGAACTGGTCGAAGATCAGCAGCGGCATCAGCGTGTGGCCGTCGGCATCGCGCAGCAGGTCTTCGCGGTGATGCAGGAATTCCCACAGCGATTCGCCTTCGATCGCACTACCCGGCCGCGTCCAGTGACCCGCGTCCGCGGTGGCGCGGAAGATCGCCTGCTTGATCTGCTCCGAAGGCGGGGGAGATTCGGGTGCGTAGTCGATGCGCACGTAAACCGGGCAGAAATCCGCGCCGCGCAGGCGGGGCACCAGGCCAGCACGCAACAAGGATGTCTTGCCCAGGCCCGATTGCCCGAACAGCACCGTCAGCAATTTGCGCTGCACGCGACGCGCGAGTTCCGCGGCTTCCTCGTCGCGGCCGTGGAAATACGCGCGCGTTTCCTCGGAATAGGAAAACAGCCCGAGCCAGGGATTTTCCGGATCGAGGGTGACGGTGTCCGCGCGGTTGATGGCGTTCATGCGCGCCTCCCGCTGAGCAACTCCTGCAGGCGGCGCAGGAATTCCGGCGAGGGTTCGCCACCGGACAGGCGCGTCATGTGCACGGCCTTGAAGTGCTCCGGCACCAGTGCCGTGGCTTCGGGCGTGTCGTCGATGCACACCGGCAGGATGAACACCGCGCCTTCCGCGATGTTGCGCGCCCGATCGACGGCGTAACTCCATTCGCGACGGAAGTAGGCTTCGTGGCGGCGCTGCGTCGTCGCCGAAATCGCCGGCACGAAGAAGCTGCAGCGCGCGATGTTGGCGCGGATCTTGCGATCGTAGTCGTCGCCGCCTTCGAGACGGTCGAGGTCGAACCAGGTGGTGAGCCCGGCTGCATCCATGCCCGCTTTCAAACGCTGCACGGCGGGCAGGTCTTCGCGCGCGTAGCTGATGAAGATCGCGTTCTCCGGCATTTCGCGCGCCGGTGGCAGGAAACGTTGCGGTGCATGCGAAGATGACGCCTGCACTGGCCGCTGGCGCGCGCTCCAGCGCTGGTGCAGCTCGGCGACGAACGACTCCGCGCCACCGTACACGCGTGTGCGGACGCTGACCTGCTGCAGGAACGCAACCAGGCGTTCGTCCTTCAAGGTGTGGTCGTCGGCGAACACCTCGGTGACATCGCGCGGATCGGAAAGGCGTTTGCGCTTGGCCATGCGCAGGAACAGCCGCGCCAGCCAGTTGGAGAAGTCGCTGCCGATCAGCAGCAGGTGGTTGTGTTCGAGTTCGTGGAAAAGTTTTTCCGGCGTCAGGTGTTCGGACTGCAACGCGCAGATGAACTCCAGCATGTCCTCGTCGGACAACACGTACGTCGGCGACGCGGACAGTCGCCCGAGCAGGTGATACACCACGCTTCGGCGCAAGTCGGTGCGTTCGCACGGCAGGTCGGCGACGCGGTTGGGCGAGTAGGCGATGACTTCGGCCGAAGGCTGGCCGCCGTAGCGTTCCAGGTTGACCGCGTTTTCCAGCAACGGATCGAACGTCGTCGTCACGAACAGATCGAAGTCCGTGATCTGCGCCAGTTGCCGCAACGCCGTCGGCGGCTCGAATTGCACCTCGCGCATGATCGAACGCAGCCGCGTGTAGGCTTCCTCGCGGCGCCCCCTTTGGCCGAGGTACGAGCACATCACGTCATTGAGCGTGAGCGGCTGCGGTAGTTCGGCCGTGTTGACCGACAATCGCGTCGCCAGCTTTTCGGCGAGCCAGACGTACAGGGGACGCAAGCCGCTGTCGGTTTGCACGCGCAGCAGGTCGGGGCCGATGATCGGAATGACCCGATGCTCCTCGATGTAATTGAGGAGGTCGTCCCATGCGTCGTCGTCAAAACTCTGCGGTGTCTCGACAGCGTTCGGCAGCGTCATTTCGCCAACCCTCGCAATGGACGCGCGGAGCTTACTCCTGCGGATGGACGCTTGCATGGGCCGCCCCTTCCGGGCGATTGCCGGCGCGCGGGACATTGCTGACAAAGGCTGTCAGCAGGGCAAACGTATAATGGCCGGATGGATGAAGACCGTGCTCCGCAACGCGACAATGAACGTTTCGAACTGGTCGCCCCGTACCAGCCGTCAGGCGATCAGCCGCAGGCGATCGCGAAACTGATCGAAGGTTTCGACGCCGGCCTTGCGGCGCAGACGCTGCTGGGCGTCACCGGATCGGGCAAGACCTTCACGATCGCCAACGTGGTGCAGGCGGTGCAGCGCCCGACCCTGGTGCTGGCGCCCAACAAGACGCTGGCCGCGCAGCTTTACGGCGAGTTCAAGCAGTTCTTCCCGCACAACGCGGTCGAGTACTTCGTCAGCTACTACGACTACTACCAGCCCGAGGCCTACGTCCCATCCTCCGACACGTACATCGAGAAGGACGCGTCGATCAACGACCACATCGAACAGATGCGCCTGGCTGCGACCAAGGCGCTGCTGTCGCGGCGCGATGCGCTGATCGTCGGCACGGTTTCCGCGATCTACGGCCTGGGCGATCCGGAGGATTACCTGTCTCTGCGGTTGATCCTGTCGATCGGCGATCGCGTCGACCAGCGCGCGTTGCTTCGCCAGCTGACCGAACTGCAATACACCCGCAACGAAATGGAACTGCGCCGCGGCACCTACCGCGTGCGCGGCGAGATCCTCGACATCTTCCCAGCCGAGAGCGAAACCGAGGCGATCCGGATCGAGATGTTCGACGGCGAGGTCGAGAAGATTTCGATGTTCGATCCACTGACCGGCGACATCCTGCGCAAGCTGCCGCGCTGCGTGATCTATCCGGCCACCCATTACGCGTCCACGCGCGAAAGCGTGCTGAACGCGATCGACACCATCAAGGAAGAATTGAAGGAGCGGCTGGAAGTGCTGCGCGGCGCCAACAAGCTGCTGGAAGCGCAGCGGCTTGAACAGCGCACGCTGTACGACATGGAAATGATGCACGAAGTCGGCTACTGCCAGGGCATCGAGAATTACTCGCGGCACCTGACGCGGCGGCTACCCGGCCAGCCGCCGCCGACGCTGTTCGATTACCTTCCGTCCGACGCGCTGCTGGTGGTGGACGAATCGCACGTCACCATTCCGCAGTTGGGCGCGATGTACAAGGGCGATCGCTCGCGCAAGGAAACGCTGGTCGAGTTCGGTTTCCGCCTGCCGAGCGCGCTCGACAACCGCCCGTTGAAATTCGAGGAATGGGAACAGCGCGAGCCGCGCACAATCTTCGTGTCGGCGACGCCCGGCCCGTACGAACGCAAGCAATCGGGCGACAGCGTGGTGGAGCTGGTGGTGCGCCCGACCGGGCTGGTCGACCCGCAAGTCGAAGTGCGACCGGTGCGTTCGCAGGTGGACGACGTGCTGGGCGAAATCCGCGAGCGCGTGAAAATGGGCGACCGGGTGCTGATCACGACGCTGACCAAGCGCATGTCCGAGAACCTCACCGATTTTTTGGCCGAGCAGGACGTGCGGGTGCGGTACCTGCATTCGGACATCGAAACCGTCGAGCGCGTGGAAATCATCCGCGACCTGCGACTCGGCAAATTCGACGTGCTGGTGGGCATCAACCTGTTGCGCGAAGGGTTGGACATGCCCGAAGTGTCGCTGGTCGCGATCCTCGACGCCGACAAGGAAGGTTTCCTGCGCTCGACCGGCTCGCTGATCCAGACCATCGGCCGCTGCGCGCGCAATGTGCGCGGCAAGGCCATCATGTATGGCGATACGATCACGAAGTCGATGCGGGCCGCGATCGACGAGACCGACCGCCGTCGCGACAAACAGGTCGAGTACAACCTCGAACACGGCATCACGCCGACCACCATCGTGCGCAACATCGCCGACGTGATGGAAGGCGCGCGCGAGGAACCGTCGTCGCGTGGTCGCGGACGTGGCCGCGGCAAGGGGCTGGCGGAATCCACACGCAAGGTTGCCGAGGAAGCCGCGGATTATTCCGTACTCGACGCGCACGCCGCCGCCGCGCTCATCAGGAAACTCGAATCGCGCATGTACAAGCACGCGCAGGACCTGGAATTCGAGGAAGCCGCGCGCCTGCGCGACGAAATCCATCGCGTGCGCGAGCAAGCCTTGCTGCAGTAGTTTGCTTGCGGGCCCGTCGGGAATCCCGAATCCACGGCAAGGTGTGGTGCGAGCGGCGAGCGGGCGGCACCCCCAAGGACATGACTACTGTTCCGTTGATCCCGGGCGTGCTTGCGATGCACGTATGATGCGCATCTGACGTGTCCAACGGGGCAGCACTGCGGTGCCTGACATGATCGTGATCGGCAGCTACATCTCGCCTTACGTGCGCAAGGTGTTGGTGTTTCTCGAAATGAAAGGGATCGATTATCGGATCGATCCGATCGCGCCGTTCGTCGGCAACGAAGCGTTCGCGAAGCTGAGCCCGCTCAAGCGCGTGCCGGTGCTGGTCGACGGCGAGCTGGTGCTCAACGACTCCTCGGTAATCTGCCAGTACCTGGAGGACAAGTTTCCCGAGCCGGCACTTTATCCACGCGACATCGCCGATCGCGCTCGTGCGCGCTGGCTGGAAGAATTCGCCGACACGCGGTTGGCGGATGGACTGATCTGGCGGCTGTTCTACGAAATTTCCATCAAGAAGCGCACCACCGGAGACGACCCGGATGACGCGATCGTGCGACGTGCACGCGAGGTGGAGATTCCCGCCGCGCTGGACTATCTGGAGGGCAGGATGCCCGTGGACGGATTCATCTTCGGTAGTCCTTCCATCGCGGATATCGGCATCGCGTGTTATTTCCGGACGGCGGTTTTCGTGCGCTACGCGGTCGATGCCGCGCGCTGGCCACGCACGGCAGCGTTGCTTGCGCGCACCTGGGCGTTGCCGGCCTTCGGAAAGCTGGCGCGCTTCGAGGAATGTTCGCTGCGCATCCCGCTTGTCCGACAACGCGATGCCCTGCGCGAAGCGGGCGCCCGATTGACCGCGACCAGCATGGGTGACGGGCCGATCAGGCCGGTGCAGGTTCGCGCCTCGTGAATCCCGCCAGCCTGCCCTCAGCGCTCCGCGCGTTCGTCGCGCCCCATGATCCGATCCAGCACCCCCAGCACGGGTCGCGCGGTGACGCCGTACAGCGCGATCGAGAACAGCACGGTCAGCGCGGTCACCGACCACAATCCAAGCGGGTTGTGGTGCGGATTGGCGCCCACCTCACGGCTGATGTAATACAGCGAACCGAGTCCGCGGATGCCGAAATAACCGAGGGCCAGTCGGACCGGCACAGGGTGTTTTGATCCGGCGAATCCCAGCAGCGTCGCGAGCGGGCGCACCACCAGCAATGCCAGCACCGCGAAGGCGGCTTCGCGCCAGCCGATGCCGTCCAGCACGCCGCTCGCGATCGCGCCGCCGAACAGCCCGAACACCAGAAATGCCAGCAGGCGTTCCAGCCGCCGTGCGGAAGCGGTGATGCGCCGCGCGTATTCGAGTGCGCTGCCGAACTTGCGCAAGGTGACGGCGGCCGCGAACACCGCGACGAATCCGTAGCCGTGCAGCGCGCTGGCGGCCGCATAGACCAGGAACGCCAGCCCCACCGACGCCAGCCCTTCGCTGGATTGCGTAAGCTGCAGGCGTTCCGGCAGCAGCTCGTTGCCCTTGACCAGCAACCAGCCGCATGCGAATCCGATCGCGCCGGCGATCGCGACGCCCCACACGAGGTCGACGGCCACCCAGCGCGCGATCCACCACCCTGGTCGCGAACCGTGCGCGATCAGGCTGGCGCCGAGCACGAGGAACGGCAGCGCCAGTCCATCGTTGAGGCCGGCTTCGGAGGTGAGCGCGAAACGCGTTTCGCCTTCCTCGCCGATGCCGGGCGGCCCGACTTGCACCGACGACGCCAACACCGGATCGGTGGGGGCCAGGATGGCGCCCAGCAACACGGCGACCCCGAGCGGCAGTCCCAGCAAGCCCCAGCCGAGCGCCGCCAGCGCCGCGATCGACAGCGGCATCACGATCCCCAGCAGCCGCCACGTGCTGGTCCAGCCGCGCCAAGAGAAGCGCCGGTCGATGCTCAAGCCGGCGCCCATCACCGCGACGATCAACACCACTTCCAGCAACACCGTCGTGATCAGCGGATGCGCCTGCGGTGCGGCGAGATCCGGCGTGAACAGGAAGGCGACGAACCCGGCGCCCACCGCCAGCATCGGCAAGGTCAGAGGCAGGCGTTCCAGCCACAACGGCAACCACGCCACGATCAGGATCACGGCACCGAAGCCGGCGAACGCCAGGAGTTCCGCGGGATGCATGGTCGCGAGGTTGGTCCTTCAACACGCGGTCAGTTCCACCATCATGAATGTGCGGCGCGCGCGCGGCAACACTTGTCGCGCGTTCGCGTTCAGCGCCACCGCGGTGCCGCGCCGGATCGCACTGGGGTTCGAGAACACCACGCCACGCGCGTCCGCGCTTGCTTGATCGCCGGACGCGTCGCCGAAGGTTCCGTCAGACGCCGATTTTGCCCTGGCGTGCCGCGACCGCGGCGCCGAGCAGGCCGGGGTTCGGATGCGTGATCACCTGCACCGCCATGCGCCGCATGTAATCGGCATGGCGGCCCTTGGCGGTGAAGGCTTCCATGAATTCGCTGGCGCGAAAGAAATCGAGGAAGTGCAGCACCACGCCGCCCGCGATCATCACGGTATTGGCGCCGTGCAGCAGCGCGGCGTCGCCCGCGACCGCGCCGTAGATCCGGCAGAAGCGCCGCAACGCGTGCACGGCATCGGCCTCGCCCGCCAGCGCCGCATCGACCACCTCCTTGGAATGCCGCGAACCGGTCTGGATGGCGGGCGCGGGCACGGGCGCGACCCCGCGCAGGCAGGCGTCGATGTTCGACAAGCCGTGCCCGCTCAGCAAGCGCTCGGTCGAAACGCGCCCGTGGCGCACGCGAAGCCAGGCGGCGATCTTGTGTTCCTCGCCATCGGTGGGCGCAAAACTGGCGTGGCCGCCCTCGGTGGGTACTGCGTGCCAGCCTTGCGCGGCCGAACCCGTCAGCAACGCGACGCCGAGTCCGGTGCCGGCGCCGATCAGGGTCACCGGGCCGAGCGGCGGCGTGATGAGCGGGCCGTGGATCGCGATCAGGTCGCTGGTGGCGAGGTGCGGCGCCGCCCAGGCGATGGCCGCGAAGTCGTTGATGAGTTGCAGGTCGTCGAGACCGAGCGCGTCTTGCAGCGTGCCGCGATTGAACGACCAGTCGCGATTGGTCAGGGTGATGTCGTCGCCTTCGATTGGCGAGGCGACCGCCAGCGCCGCGCGCACGGGTTCGACATGGGTCGCTTCGAGATAGTGCCGCGCAGCGTCGCGCAGGCTGTGGAAGCCGGCGTCGGTGAGCGTCTGTTCCTTCAGGATCTGCGGCGCCTCGGCGGTCAGGTCGGTGAGCGCGAAACGCGCGTTGGTGCCGCCGATGTCGCCGATCAGTGCAAGCTCGTGCATCTTCCTTCAATCCTCGCGCGTGGGTTCGGAGTGGGCGACGTCCTGCCACAGGCTGGAACGCCGCACCATCAATTTCATCGGCAGCATCCTGCTTTCGACGTGTTCGTCGTGGATCAATCGCAGCAGGCTGTCCACCAGCATTTCACCGGCGCGACGGGTATCCTGCAAGACGGTCGTGAGCGGCGGGTTGACGAAGCTGGCCATCGGGATGTCGTCAAAGCCCGCCACGGCAACCTCGAACGGCACGCTGATGCCATGCGCCGACAGCGCGCCGATGGCGCCGATCGCGATCAGGTCGCTGGCGGCAAAAATGGCGTCGAGCGCTTCGCCGCGCGCGAGCAGGGCTTCGACCGCCCGGCGTCCTTCCTGCTGCGAACTCTCTGCATCCACCTGCAGCGCGTCGTCGGGAACGATGCCGCGCGTGCGCAGCGCTTGCAGGTGCCCGCGATAGCGTTCCTGGAATTCCGGAAAGTGTCGCGAGGCATCGCCGATGAACGCGATGCGGCGACAGCCCTGGTCGAGCAGGTGTTCGGTGACGCTGCGGCCGCCGCTGAAGTTGTCGCAGCCGATCGTGACGCAGGGCTGGTCGGGCATCACCGCGCCCCAGCTCACCAGTTTGGTGCCGCGCGCGCGCAGTTTTTCCAGTCGGCTGGTGTGGGTCAGGTAATCGCCGTAGCCGAGCAGGATGATGCCGTCGGCCTTCTTGCTTTCGGCGAAATCGGCGTGCCAGTCGCGCGCGAGTTCCTGGAACGAGATCAGCAGGTCGTAGCCATGCCGCGCACAGGCGCGCGTGATCGAACCCAGCATCGACAGGAAGAACGGATTGATGTGCGAGTCGTCGGGCGTCGGGTCTTCGAAGAACAGCAGCGCGAGCGTGCCCGTGAGCCTGCCACGCAGGCTCGACGCGCTCTTGTCCACGGTGTAGTTGAGCGTCGCCGCCGCCGCTTCCACGCGCCGGCGGGTGTCCTCGCTCACCGAAGGATCGCCGCGCAGCGCGCGCGACACCGTGGCCTGGGAAACCCCGGCCTTTTCGGCGATGTCGAACGACGTGATGCGCTTCTTGCTGTGCACGCGGGAACGGCCTTCGGGAGCCTTGATCGTACGGTCGCGACTCCCGATGCTAGCCAAATTCGCTCGATGCTGCCGGGCGGACCCGCTCAACCCGGTGTGTCCCCTTCGGCGAGTGAGGCGAAGATTGCGCCGCAGGCCGGCAGGTGCAGGTGCCCGCCATCCAGCGTGCCTTCGCGCAAGCCGTGTCCGTGCAGGAGCTGCACGCCGCGGATGCAAGGCAGCGCCACGACGGTCGCCGCATCCGAAAGATTGAAGGCGACCAACAGGGTTTCGCCGGGCGCTTCGCGGACGAATGCCAGCACCGGTTCCGGCGTGTCCAGAAAGCGGATCGTGCCGGTGCGGAGCGCCGGATGGGCATGTCGCCAGTGCATGAAGGCACGAAAGCCCTTGAGCGTCGAAGCATCGTCGGATTCCTGCCGCGACACCGCCAGCGCAAGGTGTTCCTGCGGCACCGGCAACCACGGCGCGCCGCGGGTGAAACCGCCGTGCGCGTTCGCGGTCCACGGCATCGGCGTGCGGCAGCCGTCGCGCCCCTTGAACTGCGGCCAGAACGCAATGCCGTACGGATCGCGCAAGGCCTCGAACGGCACCTCGGCCTCGGTGAGCCCAAGTTCCTCGCCCTGGTACACGCACACCGAACCGCGCAGCGAACACACCATCGCGGTGAGTTGGCTGGCCAGCGCCGCAGACGCGCGACCGCCGCCCCAGCGGCTGAGCACGCGTTCCACGTCGTGGTTGGAAATCGCCCAGCACGGCCAGCCTTCCGTCATCTTCGATTCCTGGGTGCGCACCGTGTCGCGGATGTAGGTGGCGCTGAAATCATCGGTGAGCAGTTCGAAACTGTAGGCCATGTGCAGGCGGTGTCCGTCCGTGTATTCGGCCATCGTCGCCAGCGAATCTTCCGACGCGATTTCGCCGAGCGTGGTCGCGCCCGGGTAACGGTCGAGCAACGCTCGCAATTCGTCGAGGAACGCGAGGTTTTCCGGTCGCGTGTTGTTGAAGTAGTGGTACTGGTAAGCGTAGGGATTGTCGGCGCTGAACCCGCGCCCTGTGCGGCGATCCTTTGGCTTGGGCGGGTTGTCGCGCAATTGCGCGTCGTGGAAACAGAAGTTGATCGAGTCCAGCCGGAAACCGTCAACGCCGCGGTCGAGCCAGAAGCGCAGGTTGTCCAGCATCGCCGCGCGCACCTCCGGATGGTGGAAATTGAGGTCCGGCTGTTCGGTCAGGAAGTTGTGCAGGTAGTACTGCTGGCGGCGCGGCTCCCACTTCCATGCGGGACCGCCGAAGATCGACAACCAGTTGTTCGGCGCGGTGCCGTCTTCGCGCGGGTCGGCCCACACGTACCAATCCGCCTTCGGATTGTCGCGGCTCTGCCGGCTTTCGCGAAACCACGCGTGCGTGGCCGAGGTGTGGCTGAGCACCTGGTCGATCATCACCTTCAGGCCCAGCGCGTGCGCCTTCGCCAGCAGCCGGTCGAAATCATCCAGCGTGCCGAACAGCGGATCGACCGCGCGATAGTCGGCGATGTCGTAACCGAAATCGGCCATCGGCGATTTGAAGAACGGCGCGATCCACACTGCGTCGACGCCCAGCGACGCCACGTAATCGAGCCGTTCGATGATGCCGGGCAGGTCGCCCACGCCGTCGCCGTCGGTGTCGAGAAAGCTGCGTGGGTAAATCTGGTAGATGACGGCGCCGCGCCACCATTGCACATCGGTCATCGAGACGCCCCATGACATGCGCACGCGGGATTCCGCGGCGCTGAAAACGGCGTCCAGCTTAGCGGCAGGCAATGGAATCCCGGCCCGCGCGCGCATACGTATTCATGGATGTTGCAGATGCGTCATGCCCGGTGACGCGATGCGCCAGCGCCAGCGGTGCGACGCACAGGCCATGCGTGCGACGAGCCTTGCACACATTACGGTTTCGCGCGAAGCAGTCGCGACGGAAATGTCGGATACGTCGCCGTGTTGCAGCGCAATATACGCGCCTGTATCGCGCCATGAATACGTATTCGCCAGCAGTCCGCGGCGAAACCCGGCCCCTACCATGCAAGCACGACCCCGCGCCCCGTGCGCGAGTCCGCACGCGCGGCGCAGCCCGCGGCACGCACAACGACGATCATCACTGGGGACGACACCATGCAACCGAAACGCAACATGCTGACGCTGGCGCTGCTCTCCGCGGGCATCGGCCTCGCGACCTGCGCCAACATCGCCTTCGCCGCCGGCGCACCCTCCACCGGTGCGCAGGATCAGGCGCAACCGCAGACGCAGCCGGTCGCGACCGATCAGGATTCGGCCGACCAGAACACGGCTGACCAGAACACGGTTGATCAGAACCGGACGGACGCGAACAAGCGAAAGAAGCAGAAGAAGCAGCCGGCGCAGTTGCAGGCCATCAACGTCCACGGCTACGCCGGCAGCCTGCAGAACGCCACCGCGATCAAGCGCAACTCCGACGAAATCGTCGAAGCGGTTTCCGCCGAACAGATCGGCAAGCTGCCGGGCACCAGCATCGCCGACGCGCTGGGCCGCCTGCCCGGTCTTGCGGTGCAAACGCTCAGCGGGCGTCCGCAGGTGCTCACTATCCACGGCCTCGGCCCCGATTTCTCGACCGCGCTCGTCAACGGCCGCGAGCAGGTCAGCACCTCCAACAACCGCGACGTGCAGTACGACCAGTACCCGTCGAGCTGGTTCAACTCGGTGGTGGTGTACATGTCGCCCAGCGCCAGCCTGATCGGACAGGGTCTGTCGGGCACCGTGGACATGCGGACGATCCGGCCGCTGGAACAGAGCCATGAAGTCGCGGCGGTCAACGCGCACTATGTGTGGAACAGCCTCAATACGCTTTCGCCCGGCGAAGGCGTCAGCGACCACGGCTATTCGGTGAACGGCGTGTACGTCAACCAGTTCGCCGACCACACCTTCGGCGTCACGCTGGGCGTGGACATGGAATCCAATCCGGCGCAGATCGAACATCAGGCGCCGTGGGGCTACCCCACCGACTCGAACGGCAATCTGGTGGTGGGCGGTTCCAAGAACTACGGCATCTCGGACCAGTTGAATCGGTTG
The DNA here is from genome assembly GCA_035281745.1 of Rhodanobacteraceae bacterium. Lineage (GTDB taxonomy): Bacteria > Pseudomonadota > Gammaproteobacteria > Xanthomonadales > Rhodanobacteraceae > 66-474. Next base: position 36,523 of record DATEDI010000026.1, on the reverse strand, counting down.
GGCCTGCTCGCGACCTTGCAGTACAAGCCGAGCGACAACTTCACCAGCACGTTGGATCTCACCTGGGACAACTTTCGCGAGACGCAGCAGGCCAAGGGCATGGAGTTGCCGCTGCTGTGGGGCGGTGCGACGTTGGCATCTGCCAACGCGCAGAACGGTTTCGATCAGAGCGGCACCTACGACGGCGTGGCCGCGGTGGTCCGCAACGATTACAACAAGACCCGCGCCAAGGTCTGGAACATCGGCTGGAACAACAAGTTCCGCTTCAGCGAAGGCTGGTCCGCCGAACTGGACGCCAGTTACTCGCGCGCCGACCGCAGCGACATCCAGCTGGAGAGCTACACCGGCACCGGCTACAACAAGACCGGCCCGCTGGACACCATCGATTTCAGCGAACTTTCCAACGGCTTGTTGTACGTCAATACCGCGCAGGACTACACCCAGGGTCTATTGCTGACCGATCCACAGGGTTGGGGGAGCGGCAACAATCCGCCGGTGGTGCAAGCGGGCTTCATCAATGCGCCACATACCAATGACTATCTTGCGCGGCTGCGCCTGAGCGTCGAATACGATTTCATGAGCGGGCCGTTCTCGAACATGAAGTTCGGCGTCGATCGCGCCACCCGCAACAAGACCTACGACATCGACCAGGACTTCATCGTCCTGCCGAACGGTGCGCAGACCGCCGCGATTCCCAGCTACGGCATCGGCTCGCCGCTCGGCTGGATGGGCATCGGCCAGCAGGTGATCTACAACCCGCTGGATTTCCTCTCCAATGGCACCTACGACCTGTTCCCGACCGCGCTGTCGTCGATCGGCGTGCCGCCGAACTGGAAGGTGCGCGAGCTCGACACCACGCCGTTCGTGCAGTTCGGTCTCGATACCTCGCTCGGCAACGTGCCGGTGCGCGGCAACATTGGCGTGCAGGTGGCGCATACCAATGAAACCTCCAACGGCCAGCGCGTGGCCGCGGGCACCAGCACGACCGGTTCCTCGGTGGTGACGCTGGTGCCGGTTTCGGGCGGCACCACGTATACCCGCTGGCTGCCCAGCGCCAACCTGGTCTTCGGCTTTACCGACAGTACCGACCTGCGCTTCGGCGTGGCGCGCGTGCTGGCGCGTCCGCGCATGGACCAGATGAGCGCGAGCCTCGCGATCAGCGGCAACGTCACGCATCTGAGCTCGACCGACCCGAACACGTCGTACTTCAGCGCGAATGGCGGCAACCCGGAATTGCTGCCGACGATGGCCGACAACTTCAATGTCAGCCTCGAGCATTACTTCGCCCAGAACCAGGGCTACATGGCGTTGTCCACGTATTACCTGAAGCTGACGGATTTCATCAATCCGAGCGCGGCGTTCCTGCACGACTTCGCGCCGTTCGTCGATGCGTTCCTGTCGCCTGCGCAAAAGCAGCAGCTCGGCACCACCTACGGTATCGTTTCGGGGCCGACCAATGACGGCAAGGGTAACGTGAAGGGCCTGCAAGGCACGATCAACCTGCCGTTCAAGGCCTTCACCTCGGTGCCGGTGCTGGATGGTTTTGGCGTGATCTTGACAGGCGACTACACCAAGAGTTCGGTCGTGTACGCCGGCAACCCGACCGCGATCACGGTGCCGGGCCTGTCGAAGTGGGTCGCCAACGGCACGATCTACTTCCAGCAGGGCGGCTTCGAGGCGCGTGTCAGCGACAGTTATCGCACCAGCTTCCTCGGCGAAGTGCAGGGCATCAGCGCTACGCGCATCCTGCAGACGATCAAGGGCGGCAGCATCTACGACGCGCAAGTCAGCTACACGATCCCGGATGGCCGCCTGAAGGGCCTGACGTTCCTGCTGCAGGGCTCCAACCTGACCAACGAGCATTTCATCACTTACCAGAACAACGATCCGCGTCAGGTGCTGACGTGGGAGGAATACGGCCGTCGCTACGAAGTCGGCGTGTCCTACAAGTTCCGTTGAGGATGCCGTGGCGCGGCTGCGCTGACTTGCGACAGCGCAGCCGCGGCTTCGGTATCTTCGAAGTTGATCGGGCAGGAGTGGTTGCACCGTGTACGCTCACGGCATGAACGAATCCGCGATCCGGCGCGTGGTGATCGTGGGCGGTGGTACCGCCGGCTGGATGGCGGCGGCGCTGCTGGCGCGCGGCTTGGGTCGCGCCTGCGAGATCCGGTTGATCGAATCAGCCGAAATCGGCACGGTCGGTGTGGGCGAGGCCACGATTCCGCAGATCCAGCACATCAATGCATTCCTCGGTATCGACGAGGACGAGCTGATGCGCTTCACCCACGGCACGTACAAGCTCGGCGTGCAGCTCAATGACTGGGGCCGCGTGGGCGATTCCTATCTCCACGCGTTCGGCGACGTCGGCTTGCCGTTGGGGCTGCTGCCATTCCACCACTATTGGTTGCGCAGCCGGACGCAAGGTGACACGCATTCGTTGTGGGCGTATTCACTGAATGCCGCCGCGGCCGCAGCGAGCAAGTTCGCGCGGCTGGACAAGATGGGCAACAGTCCGCTGGGCGGCATCCGCTACGCCTATCAGTTCGATGCCGCACGTTATGCACGCTACCTGCGCGAACGCATTCCCGATGGCGCGGTGAAGCGCGTCGAGGGCAAGGTCGTCGAGACGAAATTGCGCGGCGAGGACGGTTTCATCGAATCGTTGCGGCTGGAAAGCGGCGAAATCGTCGAAGGCGATTTCTTCATCGACTGCTCGGGCTTCCGCGGACTGCTGATCGAAGGCGCACTGAAGACCGGCTACGAAAACTGGCAGCACTGGCTGCCGTGCGACCGCGCGCTCGCCGTGGCCAGCGCGCGTGCCCTGCCCATGCGGCCCTACACGCAGTCGTTCGCGCGCACGGCCGGCTGGCAATGGCGGATCGCGTTGCAACACCGCACTGGCAACGGCCATGTCTATTGCAGCAGCCTGATCAGCGATGACGAAGCCGCCGCGCAACTGCTCGCGAACCTCGAGAGTGAACCGCTGGAAGATCCGCGCCCGCTGCGCTTCGTCACCGGGATGCGCAAGCTCCAGTGGAACCGCAATTGCCTCGCGCTGGGCCTGGCTGCCGGTTTCATGGAGCCCCTGGAGTCGACCAGCATCCATCTCGTGCAATCAGGGATCGCGCGCTTCCTCGGCATATTCCCCGACAGGCACTGCGATCCGTTGCTGGTGGAAACCTACAATCGCCAGACACGCTTCGAGTACGAGCGTGTGCGCGATTTCCTGATCCTGCACTACAAGGCCACGGAGCGCGACGACACGCCGTTCTGGCGGCAGTGCGGGGCGATGGACGTGCCCGATGAACTCGCGCGCCGGATCGAACTGTTCCGCCGCACCGGGCTGATCTTTCGCGAGGCCGATGAGCTCTTCACCGAGACGGGCTGGCTGCAGGTGATGCTGGGCCAGCGGATCGAGCCCGCGCATTACCAGCCGCTGGCCGACGCACTCGAAGAATCGAAATTGCAGGCATTCCTGTCCGACATCCGCACGTTGGTCAACCGCGCGGTCGAACGTTTGCCCATGCACGACGATTTCGTGGCGAAAACCTGCGCGCCTGCAGCGCCCGGAACGATGCACGAAGTCGCGCGGAGTGCATCATGAAGTGGTTCGCGTTCGCCGTCGCCGCGCTGCTGATTGCGTTGACAGGCATCACTCCCGCTTTCGCGGCGGCACCGGCCCGTTCCGAAGACGCCAAAGCTTCATCCGGCGTGTACTACGAAATCTTCGTGCGCAGTTGGTACGACACCAATGGCGACGGCATTGGCGACCTCAACGGCGTCACGGCGAAACTCGATTACCTGCAATCGCTGGGCGTCAGCGGCATCTGGCTGATGCCGATCAACCCGTCGCCCAGCTACCACGGCTACGACATCACCGATTACCGCGCGATCAATCCGCAGTACGGCACCATGGCCGACTTCGAGCGGCTGCTGCGCGAGGCGCACAAGCGCGGCATCAAGGTCGTGATGGATCTGGTGATCAACCACTCCAGCAACCGGCATCGGTGGTTCAAGGCCGCGCGCGACCCACGCAGCAAGTACCACGACTGGTACACGTGGGCGGCGCCTTCCACCGATCTCAAGGCGGTCAGCGCCACCGGCGGCTTCGCGTGGCACCCGCTGCCGGACGGACAAAGCTACCTGGGTGTGTTCACCGACGAGATGCCCGATTTGAACTACGACGACCCGGCCGTTCGCAAGGCGATGATCGAGATCGGCAAGTTCTGGCTCAAGAAGGGCGTGGACGGTTTCCGCCTCGATGCCGCGCAGCATGTCTATCTCGATTTGGAAACGGATTGGGGTAGCGCGTCGGTATTGCAAAAGAACCTCGCGTGGTGGGGCCAGTTCGATCGCGGCATCAAGGCAGCGAATCCGAACGTGTGGTTGGTGGGCGAAGTGTGGCAGCAGAATCCGGCCGACCTCGCGCCGTGGATGGGCGCGCTGGACGCAACGTTCGACTTCCCGCTTGCCGCGCGCCTGATCGAAAGCGCAAAAACCGAAACCGATCGCGATATCGGCGCCACGCTGGCACGCATCAATGCAGCTTATCGCGCCGCCGCGCACGGGCGCTTCGACAATGCGCCGCTGCTGTCCAACCATGACCAGGAACGCGTGATGAGCCAGCTCGACGGCAATCCCGACCACATGCGCATCGCTGCCGCCATGCTGCTGACGCTGCCGGGCCATCCGTTCGTGTATTACGGCGAAGAACTCGGGATGCGCGGTGAGAAACCCGATCCACATCTACGCGAACCGATGCGGTGGTATCGCGCCGGTCGCGGCCCGGGCGAACCGACATGGGAAGGCTGGACGGCGGGTGATGGCCCCGACGTATCGGTCGAAGCGCAACGGGACGACCCTGCTTCGCTGCTCGGCTGGTACCGCATGCTGATCGATTGGCGCCGCGACATCCCCGCGCTGCGCGACGGTGTGGCGCGCGGCTGGCGCGACGCCAACGTGCAGATCGCGGCGTGGGAACTGGATGATGCGCACGGCAACGTGCTGGTGTTGCACAACCTTTCCGGCAAGGCGCAAACAATCGAGCTGCCGGCGAACCGGTTCCACAAGTTGGTCAGGCACAGCCGAACGGACACAAAGATCACCGACGGTCGAATGATGTTGCCGCCGTACGGCAGCGCGATCCTGCAATGACTTGCTGGATATCGTGCTTTTTTTGTCGTCATTCCGGGGCCGCCCGCGCTGTTTGTGGGCGGAACCCGGAACCCAGTGACTTTTTGCCGTCAGAGCAAAGTCGCTGGGTTCCGGACCGCCGCTGCGCGTCGTCCGGAATGACGAATAAATAATTTGCGTCCAGTTTCAAGGAAAAGGATAAACGTTGATGACCGCAAAATTGCGCGCAATCGCACTCACCCTATTGCTGCTGGTCGTCAGCGTCGCAGTCGCCCACGCATTCGTCACGCCGGAACTGCGCAGCGTCGGCGCGCAAGGCTTCGAGCTCGCCCAGGACGACGGCACGATTTCGGTGCAGATGGCGGCGCCCGGCGTGCTGCGCGTGCACTACGTGCCGATGGGCAACAAGACGCCGCCGAGCCTGGCGATCGATCCGCGGCGCGCGTCGGCCGCGACATTCAAACCCGAAGTTTCGCGCCAAGGCGACGCGATCACGTTGCGCTCAAAACGAATGATCGCCGCGTGGAATCCAAAGACCAACACGTTGACGGTCAACGATGCACAGGGACGCGCGCTGCTGCGCCAAACCGACCTGATGGCGCTGGCGCAGCAACGCATCGTGCTTGAACATGCGGCAGGCGACGCGCTCTACGGCGTCGGCGGATTCGAAGCCAACCAACCAGTCGCGGCCGGGCTGCTGCGCAGCGGCAAGCAGGTCGCGCAGGCCGGCAAGCAGGGCCACGCCGGTGCGCCGTTCGTGTGGAGCACCAAGGGTTACGGCGTGCTGGTCGATTGCGACGGCGCGGATTTCGATCTCGCGGACGGGCGCGTCACGGTCGACAATTTCAAGCGCCCCGACGCCGACTACTACATCCTGGTCGGCACGCCGGAGGAATTGTTCGGCGAGCTGGCGAAACTCAGCGGCCCCGCGCCACTGTTCCCGAAGTGGGCAATGGGCTTCACCAACAGCCAATGGGGCATCGACCAGAAGGAACTGCTCGACATCGTCGAGACCTATCGTGCCAAGCACATTCCGCTCGACAACTTCACCCTCGACTTCGACTGGAAGGCATGGGGACAGGGTGACTACGGCGAGTTCCGCTGGAATCCCGAGAAATTTCCGGACGGCCCCAGCGGCAAGCTCGCGAAGATGCTGGAAGCGGAAGGCGTGCACCTGACCGGCATCATGAAGCCGCGCCTGCTGCTCGGTACCACCGAAGGCGACTATGCGACCGCACATGACTTGTGGATTCCGGGCGAGCAGGCCTATCCGGAATACTTCTCGCACAAACAGGCCAAGGACATCGATTTCGACAAGACCGCCGCACGGCGGTGGTTCGCAGGTCTTGCTATGAAGTACGGCTTCGACAAGGGCATTGCCGGCTGGTGGAACGACGAGGCCGATGTGTACGGCAAGGACGGCACGCCCACTTCGAACACCCAATTCCTCAACATGCAGCGCGCGTTGTACGACGCGCAGCGCGCGCAGACCGACCAGCGCGTGTGGTCGATCAACCGCACCTTCTGGCTGGGCTCGCAGCGGTATGCGTACGGCATGTGGTCGGGCGACATCGACACCGGTTTCGCCAGCATGGCCGCGCAGCGCACGCGCATGCTGAGCGCGATCGAGGTCGGCGAAGCGAAATGGGGCATGGACGGCGGCGGCTTCAACGGCCATCCGTCCGACGAGAACTACGCGCGCTGGATCGAGTTCGGCGCGTTCACACCGATCTTCCGCGTGCATGGCACCTTCAACGAGAAGCGCCAACCATGGATTTACGGGCCGGTCGCGGAAGCGGCTGCGACCGCGGCGATCCGCCTTCGCCAGTCGCTGATTCCGTACATCTACGCATACCAGCGTGCCGAGTATGCACACGGCGTCGGCCTGGTGCGGCCGCTGACGTTCGATTGGCCCGATGATCCCGAGGTGCGCAACGATTCCGATGCGTGGCTGTTCGGCCAATGGCTGCTGGTGTCGCCGGTGGTCGAGCAGGGCCAGACTTCGAAACGCGTCTATCTTCCCGCAGGTAAATGGGCCGACTGGTTCACCGGCAAGACGTATGCGGGCGGACAAACCATCGAGGTTCCGGTGGACGCGAAAACCTGGCGCGACATTCCGCTGTTCATCCGCGACGGCGCGATCATCCCGATGCAGCCGGTGATGGACTACGTCGGCCAGCATCCGCTCACGACGGTGACCGTGGAAGTCTTTCCGTCCAGCCGCGCAACGCAATTCGACTACTACGACGATGATGGCGAAACGTACGCCCACGAGAAGGGCGCGTATTTTCTGCAGCGGCTCTCGGTGCAGCGTGGTGGCGACGGGGTGACGTTCCGGACCGCGGCGCCCTCCGGCAGCTACCGGCCCCCTTTGCGGCATTACCTGGTGAAGTTGCACGGCATCACTGCCGCCGAGGTTCGGGCGAAGGATGTCGCGCTCAAGCATTACCCGACGCCCGTGGCGCTCGGCTCCGCCCGCGGCGAAGGCTGGGCCGCCGGGCACGATCGCCATGGCGCGTTCACCGTGCTCAAGCTTGACGCGGGCGCGCCGCGTGACGTGACGTTGCATTGAGCGGCGCACGTGCACGCGAGCAAGGCGCGCGGTTCTCCCTTTCTCCAGGCGACTGCTGGACGTGCGCCCGCAACCCCGGCAGACTCGACAATGTAAACGTTTACAGCCAAGCCGTTGGCGGGGAGTACGCATGAAGATCCGGAAGCTTTCGAGTGGGTTCGCGCTGCTCCTGGCGCTCGCGTTGTGTGCGGCCACCAGCCTGGCCACGGCCGCGTCGCCTGCGCAAACCGTGCACCTGCGCGTGGACGCCTCCGCACAAGGCACGCCCTTTCCGCACTTCTGGGAGCAGATGTTCGGATCGGGCCGCGCGGTGCTGTCGCTGCGCGACGACTACCGCAAGGATCTCGACGCCGTGCACGCGGCCACCGGCTTTGAATACGTGCGCTTCCACGGCATCTTCGACGACGACGTCGGTCTTGTGAATCGCGGCAACGACGGCAAGGTTTCCTACAACTTTTCCTACATCGACCAGATCTACGACGGCCTCCTGGCGCACGGGGTCAAACCTTTCATCGAACTGGGCTTCATGCCGGAGGCGTTGAGTTCCGATCCTTCGAAGCACCACTCGTTCTGGTACCGCCCCAACGTGATGCCGCCGAAAAGCTATGCGGAATGGGACGCCATGATCAAGGCGTTCGCGCGGCACCTCGTCGATCGCTACGGCATCGACGAAGTCGCGAGCTGGTATTTCGAGGTATGGAACGAACCCAACATCGATTTCTGGGGCGGCGATCCGAAGCAGTCGACGTACTTCGAACTGTACGATCACACCGTGCGCGCGCTGAAATCGGTGAGCCCGAAGATTCGCGTGGGCGGTCCCGCAACCGCACAGGCGGCATGGGTGCCGGCCTTCCTGGAACACGTGCACGAAACCGGCGTGCCGGTGGATTTCGTCAGCAGCCATGTGTACGGCGACGACACGTCGCAAAACGTGTTCCACGACAACAGGCCGGTCTCGCGCGCCGACATGGTGTGCAAGGCGGTCGACAAGGTACACAAGGAAATCCTGGCCTCGCCCTATCCGAAGCTGCCGTTGGTGTTCAGCGAGTACAACGCGTCGTACGCGAACTTGCCGAACGTCACCGATACCGTGTTCATGGGACCGTGGATGGCCAACACCATTCGCGAATGCGCGGGCAAGATTTCGATGATGAGCTACTGGACGTTCTCCGACGTGTTCGAGGAGCAGGGCGTCGTGCGCACGCCGTTCTACGGCGGCTTCGGCCTGATCGCGGAGGATCGCATCGACAAGCCCGCGTTCAACGCGTTCGCGATGCTGCACCGGCTGGGCGACGTGCGTTTGCCGTTGAAGTCCGACAGCGCGCTCGCGACCAGGCGTGCCGATGGCATGCTGGTGCTGGCACTATGGAACTACGCGCCGCCGGTCGGGGATGGGGCCACGTACACGCCGGGTCAGCCGAAGGGCGAGGTCAAGCATTTCGACGTGGCTGTGTCGCATCTGGCGAAAGGCGCCACTGCCACCGTGTGGCGGCTGGATGAACACCATGGCAACGCGATCGCCTTGTTCGACAAGATGGGTCGTCCGGCATTTCCCAGCCGCGAGCAGATCGAGCAATTGCGGGCGGCCGGCCAGGAACCGCCGCCGCAAAAGGTTGCGGTGCATGACGGGCGGCTGACGCTGGATATTCCGCCGCAGGGCCTGGTCGTGGTGGAGTTGCATTGATGGCGGCGCGTCGCGTTCGTGGATCGCGCCGGTTGCGGAGTCGGCTAGTCTCGGGGGCGATGATGGTTTGCGCGTTGGCACCGGTGCTTGTTTTGGCGGCCCACGCGTCAGCGCCGGAACACGACCGTATCGAATGGCAAGGTCGGACGGCGGTGATGCAATCCGGTGCCGATGGCGGTTATGCACTGCAAGGTACGTTCGGCGAGCGCGCGATTCCGGCGCAACCGCGCCGCGTGCAAACCGCAAGCACGCTGTTCGACGGCCTGTTCGCGATGGCGCAGGACGACCTCGCGCAGGATTCCATCAACGAAATCCACGACGGCGCCTACGACCACGATCGCGCGATTGCCTGCCACTGCTTCGAGACCGGCGAGAAGTGGCCATATGTGTGGACGCGCGACGTTTCCTACTCGATCGATCTTGGGCTGTGGCGTTACGACCGCGCCCGCGCGGTGAATTCGCTCGAGTTCAAGCTGTCGGGCGCGCGCGCGAAGGATGTGTCGCAAGGCCTGTATCCGATGCAGGACACCGGTTCCGGCGGCAGCTGGCCGATCAGCACCGACCGGGTGGTGTGGTTCCTTGGCGCGCGGCATTTGCTCGATGACGGGAAGTTTGCCGACAAGGTCTGGCAGGCGCTCAACGACACGCTGGCGCAGGATCGCGAGTATGTGTTCGACGTACACATGCGTCTGTATCGCGGCGAGACGTCGTTCCTCGACTGGCGCGAACAGACCTATCCCGAGTGGACCAAGGACAACGTGGTATTCATCGGGCAGTCGTTCGCGCTGTCCACCAACGTGCTGCATTACGAGGCGCTGCGGCTGGCCGCGCGCATGGCTTCGCAACGCAACGACCCTCGCGCGACGCAATACGCGGCGCAGGCCGACGCATTGAAGCAGGCGATCAACGCGCATTTCTGGCGCGCCGATCGCGGCGTGTACATGAGCTACATCGGCGGCGACGGGCTGCCGGTGGAAGCCTACGACCTGCTGGGCCTGTCGCTGGCGGTCAGCAGCGGCGTGGCCGATGCGGAGCGCGCACGCGCATCGCTCGCACACTATCCCGCGTGGCCGGCCGGCAGTCCGGTGATCTGGCCCGAACGCGCCGACCAGCCGATCTACCACAACCGTGCGATCTGGCCATTCGTCAGCGCCTACGCGTTGCGCGCCGCGCGCAGAATGGACGATCCGAAGCTGATCGCGTTCGAGATCGAATCGATCATGCGCGGCGCGGCGCTGGCCGGTTCCAACATGGAGAATTACGAACTCGCCACGCAGGCGACGCACGTCGATGAGGGCAAACTCAGCGGTCCGGTGGTGGATTCGAAACGCCAGTTGTGGTCGGTGGCGGGTTATCTCGACATGGTGAGCGAGGGTGTGTTCGGGTTGACGGACGATGGCAAGGTTGAACCGAAACTGCCGACGTCTCTGGTGCCGATGCTGTTCGGGAAGCACGACGCGATCACGCTGCAACTGCCGGGTCGAAAAATCACGCTGAAGCGTCCGCAACGCGCCGCTGGCAATTTGCTGGTCGCGGACAACATCGCGCACGATGGCAAGAACGTCGTCGTCACCTTGAAAGCGATCAAGGTTCCGGCGTTGCCATTGCGCACCGACGCGCCGCTGTATGCGCCGACGACGCCGGCCGCGCCGCGGGTGGCGCGTCACGGGAACCAATGGCACGTGATTGCGAAAGGCGATCGCGATGTGCTTTACGTGGACGGCACGCGCTTCGGCACACCTGGCGATGCATGGACGCTGCCGTCTTCGTCCGCGCGCCGCTGTTTGCGCGTGACGCAACTCGGCAACGACGGCATCGAATCGCTGCCCAGCCGCGAGACCTGCCCGGGCGATGAAACGCAGGTGACAGGCGCCTGGCCGCGGACGTGGACCGCGCCTTCGACTGGCCGCTTCCGCATCGGTTTCGACTACGCGAACGACCACGGCCCGATCAACACCGGCGTCACCGCGGCGGTGAAACGGTTGGCGATCGGTTGCGCCGGTTCCCCCGAACAGCTCGTGCCGATCGTGCTGCCGCACAGCGTCGGCGAGCAATCGTCCACCACCGGCACGTTCACCGCGAAGGCCGGCGCGCGCTGCACGTTCACGCTGCAACAGGGGTTCAACATGAGCGACCTCGCCAACTTTGCGCACTACACGGGCGGCGCGGGCGGCAGTGAAGGTCCGTTGAACGATGCCAGAATCGGCGCCCTCCATATCGCGCCGCTTTTGGCAGATACGCCCCCATGAATCGCAAGCCCGAACTGTCGTTCTGGCAAATCTGGAACATGTGTTTCGGATTCCTCGGGATCCAGTTCGGCTTCGCGTTGCAGACCGCCGATGTCAGTCGCATTTTCCAGACGCTCGGCGCCTCGCTGGAACAGATTCCGATGTTGTGGGTGGCCGCGCCGCTGACCGGCTTGATCGTGCAACCGATCATCGGCCACTATTCCGATCGCACCTGGACGCGGCTCGGCCGACGCCGCCCGTATTTCCTGGCCGGCGCGCTGCTGGCGACGGTGGCGCTGTTCTGGATGCCGAACGCCGGCACGCTGTGGATGGCGGCGATCCTGCTGTGGCTGATGGACGCCACCTTCAACGTCGCGATGGAACCGTTCCGCGCCCTCGTCGCCGACCGGTTGCCGGAGCAGCAGCGCCCGCGCGGTTACCTGCTGCAGAGTTTCTTCATCGGCGTCGGCGCGGTGGTCGCCTCGGCATTGCCGTGGATCCTGGCTCATTTCGGCGTCAGCAACGTGGCGCCGGATGGCGGCATCCCCGACACGGTGAAGTATGCGTTCTATGCCGGCGGCGTGGCGCTGCTGGGCGCGGTGACATGGACGGTGGTCAGCACGCGCGAGTATCCGCCGGAACAATTGCGGGCGTTCGATGACGCGGGGCAGGTCGGTGCGCTGCCGGACCTGCGCGGCATCTGGCGCAACGGCGCCGCGTGGTTGCTGGCCGGCATCGTCGTCGCGCTGCTGATCGAGTGGTTCGACTTGCGGGATGAGGTCTATCTGCTCGCCGGCGGCCTCGCGGTGTACGGCCTGCTGCTGCTCGGCTACGAACTGGCGATGAAGGTGCACCCCGCGTTGTCCGAGCGGCGCGGCCTGCTCGGCCACGTGCTGGGCGACCTGCATACCATGCCGGATGCGATGCGCCAGCTTGCATGGGTGCAGTTGTTCTCGTGGTTCGCGCTGTTCTCGATGTGGATCTACGCCACCGCCTCGGTGGCGCAGGTGCAATACGGCACCACCGACGCGCACTCGGCCCTCTTCAACACCGCGGCGAACTGGGTGGGCGTGCTGTTCGCGGTGTACAACGGTTGCGCCGCGCTGGCGGCCTTCTTCATCCCGTGGATGGTGCGTCGCTGGGGCCTGCGCGCCAGCCATCTGGTGAACCTGTGGCTGGGCGGCGTCGGACTGTTCGGCTTCCTCTTCATCCGCGATCCGCGCTGGCTGCTGCTGCCGATGGTGGGCGTCGGCTTCGCGTGGGCGTCGATCCTGTCGCTGCCCTACGCGATGCTGTCCGACAACCTGCCGGCGGCGAAGATGGGCGTGTACATGGGCATCTTCAATTTTTTCATCGTGATCCCGCAATTGATCGCCGCCAGCCTGCTGGGCGAACTGCTGAAGCGATTTTTTCACGGACAGCCGGTTTGGGCGCTGGTGGTTGGTGGCGCCAGCCTCATCCTGGCCGGGCTGTGCACGCTGCGCGTGCGGCTGGCAGAACCGCAACCAGTGACGCAACAGATTGTGTGAGCGGAGCGAACGGAAATCGAAACGCCTGTTGCCCATCGAACCCGGGTCATCTTCGTTCGGGATGGGCCTGCGCAGAGTTCGCATGGATTGAAAATGGCCGACTGCCGTCGAGCCAAGGTCGCACATCGAGGCCTCTTCGTGCGCTCGGCAGGTGTGCATGAAACCTTAACCGGGCCGGTTGCACCATGCCTCGTTCCCCATTCCACCGGAGCAAGTCATGGCAGACAAAGACCGGAGAAGCGGCTCGACTACCGGCACCGGCGCGCCCGCACCAAGCGACCGCAATTCGCTGACCGTCGGTCCGGACGGTCCGATCCTGTTGCACGACGTGCACTTCCTCGAACAGATGGCGCACTTCAACCGCGAGAAGGTGCCCGAGCGTCAGCCGCATGCGAAGGGTGCCGGCGCCTTTGGCGTGTTCGAGACCACCGAAGACGTATCGACGTACACCAAGGCCGCGTTGTTCCAGCCCGGCGCCAAGACCGACATGCTGGCGCGCTTCTCCACCGTCGCCGGTGAGCAGGGCAGCCCCGACACCTGGCGCGACGTGCGCGGCTTCTCGCTGAAGTTCTACACCGACGAGGGCAACTACGATCTGGTCGGCAACAACACGCCGGTGTTTTTCGTGCGCGACCCGATGAAGTTTCCGCACTTCATCCGCAGCCAGAAGCGCCTGCCCGATTCGGGCCTGCGCGACAACCACATGCAGTGGGATTTCTGGACCAGCAACCCGGAAACCGCCCACCAGGTCACCTACGTGATGGGTGTGCGCGGCCTGCCGCGCACCTGGCGGCACATGAACGGTTACGGTTCGCACACCTATCTGTGGATCAACAAGGCGGGCGAGAAATTCTGGGTGAAGTACCACTTCCACACCGAACAGGGCATGGAGTTCTTCAGCAACGCCGAAGCCGCCGAGATGGCCGGCAAGGACGCCGACTTCCACCGCGGCGACCTGTTCAACGCGATCGCGCGCGGCGAGCATCCGAGCTGGATCCTGTCGGTGCAGGTGATGCCGTATGCGGAGGCGAAAGACTATCGCTTCAACCCGTTCGACCTGACCAAGGTCTGGCCGCACAAGGACTATCCGCTCGTCCGCGTCGGCCGGATGACGCTCAACCGCAATCCCGAAAACTTCTTCGCCCAGATCGAGCAGGCCGCGTTCTCGCCGGGCAACACCGTGCCGGGCATCGGCCTGTCGCCGGACAAGATGCTGCTCGGTCGCGCGTTCGCCTACGCTGACGCGCAGCGCAACCGGATCGGCACCAACTTCCACCAATTGCCGGTCAACCAGCCGAAGGTGCCGGTCAACACGTACATGTTCGACGGCCAGATGGCCTACCACCATAGTGGCAATGCGCCGGTGCACGCGCCCAACAGCGGCGGCCGGCCGTGGGCCGACCATACGGGACCGGTCGAGGACGGCTGGGAAGCCGATGGCGAGATGGTCCGGAGCGCCTACACGCTGCACGCCGAGGACGACGACTTCGGCCAGCCCGGCGCACTGGTGCGCGAAGTGTTCGGCGATGCCGAGCGCGATGCGCTGGTCGAGCAGGTCGCCGGCAGCCTGCTCGGCGGCGTGCGCAGCCCCGTGCTGGAACGCGCATTCGAATACTGGAAGCACATTGACGCCGGGGTCGGCCGGCGGATCGAACAGAAGGTCAAGCAAGGCAGCGCCGCGGAACCTGCCGAGGGGATGGGCGAGGGCTGAACCCCTCGCGTTAAACTTGAATCCTTGAAGTCGCGGGTCCGCAGCGATCGCTGCGGACCCGCGGTTGTCACAACGTCGGCGTGGATGAGGCGTCAAATGGGGCTCACGCCGCCACCACTTTCGCGGGAGTGCGGTTGGCGAGCCATGCGTCCAGGCTCCAGGCGCCGGGACCATGCGCCGCAAGCATCAGGAAGCCACCTGCCACGCCCAGCTCCGCGAGTACCACGATCTGGTTTTCTGCGGTGACCGGCATGTGGAAGAGCAGCAGCGCCAGGATGGTGAATCCGGCGAGCAGCAACGACACGATCCGCGTGTGCCAGCCGAGCAGCACCAGGATGCCGCCGCCGAGTTCGAGCACGATCACGAGCGGCAGCAACAAGCCCGGCACGCCGTTTGCGGCCATGTAAGCGGCCGTGCCGGCGTAGCCGCCGATCTTGCCGAAGCCTGCGATCAGGAACAGCGGGACCAGGAACAGCCGGCCGAGCAAGTCGGAACTGTTGGTGAGCGTTTTCATGTGGAACCTCCGGTTGTGGAAGGGGTTTGATTTACATTGTCATTTCGGGGCCCTCGCCGGCCTTGCCGGCGAGGGAACCCGACTGCGTTTGCAGGATTGCAAACGCGAACGCCGCAGGCAGCCCGAAGGGCGAGCGCCAAGGATGGCGCGAGTCAATCTGCTGTCGTTTCGTAGCAGTTGAAAGCAGATCCCGGATCTCGCCCACTTCGTGGATTCGTCCGGAATGACGAACCTATTTCTGCGACAGCACGCTGCCGCGCGCCGGCGCGAGGTCGAACAACAACACTTCGCTGGGCGCGGTGGCCCGGATCTCCAAAGCCTCGGGCGCGGCGGTCCAGGACGCGGCATCGCCCGCCTGCAGCTCGCGTCCCTCCACCTGCACCTTGCCCTTGGCGACGTGCAGCCACAGCGAACGCCCGGCATCAGGGCGAAACGAAACGCTCGCGTCCGGCGACATCCGGCTCAGGTACAGGTTCACGTCCTGGTGCACCTTGACCGATCCGTCGCGGCCGCCATGCGACGCGATCAGGTGCAAGCGGCCGTCGAGGTCGGCGGGCGCAAACGCACGCTGTTCGTAGGAAGGCGCGAGCCCTTCGCGTTCCGGCAATAGCCAGATCTGCAGGAAATGCACGGGTTCGCTCGTGGACGCGTTGAACTCCGAGTGCGTGACGCCGGTACCCGCGCTCATGCGCTGCAGTTCGCCGGGGCGGATCACGCCGTGCGTGCCCATGCTGTCCTTGTGTTCGAGCGCGCCGTCCAGCACCCACGACAGGATCTCCATGTCGCGGTGCGAATGCGTGCCGAAACCCTTGCCCGGTTGGACCCGGTCTTCGTTGATGACGCGCAGCGCGCCGAAACCCATGTGGGCCGGGTCGTGGTAGTGGCTGAAGGAAAATGTGTGGCGGCTGTCGAGCCAGCCCAGTCGGGACTGGCCGCGTTCCGCGGCGGATCGGATGGTGTTCATGAGTGGAACTCCCGTTGCGACATGCATCCACCTTATTCGCCAGCCGCGAACGTGGGTAGACTCGATGCGGCGAACCCGGTGTTCGGAAAAACCGAACACCCGATCGAACGGGAGCACGCTCCGTGGACTACAACCTGGCTGACATCCGCGCGTTCGTGCAGGTGGTCGACGACGGCAGCATCACCGCCGCGGCGGTTCGCCTGGGTGTCGCGAAGTCGAGCCTCAGTGCGCGCATCACGCGGCTCGAGCAAGCGCTGCACGCGCAGCTGTTGCAGCGTTCCGCGCGCGGCGCCATCGTGACGGATGCGGGCCGGCGCTTCCATGCACGGATGGTCGAGTTGCTGGGCGGCATCCAGCAGGCTGCGGACGAGGCCGCCGGTGGCGATGGCGCGCTCGCGGGCAACCTGCGCATCACTGCGCCGGTCACCTTCGGCGCCCAATATCTGGGGCGCGCCGTGTTCGAGTTCGTGGCGCGCCATCCGGAACTCGCGATTACGCTGAACCTCGAAGACCGCTACGTCGACCTCGCGGGCGAAGGCTTCGATC
Source organism: Rhodanobacteraceae bacterium (assembly GCA_035281745.1). Taxonomy (GTDB): domain Bacteria; phylum Pseudomonadota; class Gammaproteobacteria; order Xanthomonadales; family Rhodanobacteraceae; genus 66-474. The sequence goes on along the minus strand of DATEDI010000026.1, from coordinate 19,642 downwards.
TGGGCATCCGGATTGGGCGCCTGACGGATTCGTCCCTGATGGCGCGGCGCATCGCGCGCAGCCCGCGCGTGCTTTGCTGCAGCCCCGCCTACGCGGCGGAGCACGCGCTGCCGAAACGGATCGAGGACATCCAGCGGCATCCGTGCATCGCGTATGGCAATGCCAGTTCGACGCCGTTCTGGCAGTTTGCGCCGGCGCAGCGCGGCAGCGAGCCACGCCAGGTCGCAGTCCGCGGCCGCGTCTATACCAACAGCGGCGAAGGCATGCGCGATGCGGCCGTGGCGGGCCTCGGCCTCGCCATCCTGCCGTTGTTCATCGCCGGGCCGGCACTTGCGGCAGGGCAATTGCAGGTCGTGCTGCCGCGCACGCCGCCCACCGAGGATGCGATCCACGCGGTCTACCCGCCCACGCGCTACGTCAGTCGCGCCGTGCGCCGGTTGATCGATACGCTCGTGGAGCGTTTCCGCGAATTCGAATGGTCGAGATGAGCCGGACAGTGCCCGACGCCAAACGTCGCGGCTGCGGCGCGGTCAACGCACCAATTGCAAGCGCGCGACTTGCGGACGCGCGATGCGGACAGGCTTCTTGAAATGCTGGGCTTCCAGGTCTTCGAGGACGACATCCCACGTGTCCATCCCGAGCCAGGTCGGTCGGAGGTCGTCCAGCACGTCCTCTTCCTCTTCGCGACGGTGCTGCAGGCGCGCGAGATGGCTCAGCACGCGTTCGATTTGCCTGGCGTCGATTCCCGCTTCCATCGCACCCTCCCGTCACGCGCTTGATCTGCGCACGGAAGCTGCAATGCAACTGTTATGCCAGTGCCAAGCCGCCGAGCCGACCCAGGAGGGCGCGATTGAAGCAACGTGAACCAGATCACACAACCGCGAATCAGGGTTGCGTGGCGGGCCTGTAGGTGCGTTGCAGGAATGCGTAACGCGCGGCATTGCGGTCAATGATGCTGTGCGAGTTCGTGTCGATCATCTGGCGCAACAGGCCGCCATCCTTCGGCGCCGCCGCGGGCCAGTGCGGCAGGCCGGGGCCGTTCGGGTTTCCGGTCTTGATGAAGTTGGCGAAGTAGCCTTCCATCGTGGCGGATGTCTTGCGGTCCTCATCGGTCCACGCGTAAACATGATTGGTCGCGAGGTTGCCGAGGGCGTATTCGATCTCGCCACTGTGCACCGCACCGGTGTCAGGGCCGGCGCTGCCGTCGCGCTTGGCCGGGCGCGCCTTGGCGAAGTAGTAGTAGTACACCGGTGCGTCGCCGGTGGTGCGTTGCAGGTGCATCCAGCGCCAGGTCGAGAGGGCGATGAATTCGTCGCCGGCCAGTGCCGTGCCGGACGCCTTCACCTCGGCCTCGTCGCGCCCGGGGTACAACTTCAAGGCTTCGTCGGCATGCTTGCCGAACTGCCGGGTCACGACGGCGCGGTAGTTCGCCGGGCTCGGTGCCTTGCCGTCGAGCAGGTTGGTATACGAACCCTCCCCGGAATTGGAGCCGACCAGCAGCGGAATGCGCGCCTGTGCGCCGGCTTCGTAGATCGCCGACGGCGCCCGCGGCAGCAGCCAGCCATCGACGTCGAGCCCGAAATGCGGCACGCCTATGTCGCCGCAGGCGGCGAGCAGCGTATCGGCCGGCATGGCGCGCAATTGCGCCAGCGAATCCGCGCCGACATGACGCCGGAACGCTTCGCCCTGCCGTTCGGCGGCCGCCCGCGGCTGGGGCGCGAGGTTGGCGAGCACCGCGCCGCTTTCGCCGATCGCGCGTTGCATCAATCCTTTCGACAACGGCGAAGCCATCAACGCGGACACCGACATGGAACCGGCCGACTCGCCACCGATGGTGACCGCATCCGGATTGCCGCCGAACGCGGCGATGTTGCGGTGGACCCAGCGCAGTGCCGCGACCTGATCCAGCAGACCATAGTTGCCGGTGGCGTGCTGCGGCGATTCGGCGGCGAGCGCCGGTAGCGCGAGGAACCCGAAGACGCCGAGGCGATAGTTCACCGTGACCACGACGATGCCGCGTTGCGCGAGGCTGGCGCCGTCGTAGCGGAACTCGGAACCGTCACCGGCGAGGAAACCGCCGCCGTAGAAATACACCAGCACCGGCAAGTGTTTGTTTTCGGCGCCGGCCGGCGTCCAGACGTTGAGATAGAGGCAGTCCTCGCTCGTGCCGTTGGAGCGGAACATCATGTCGCCGAACACCGGGCGCTGCATGCAGCGCGGGCCGAAACGATCGGCCTTGCGCACGCCGGTCCACGGCGCTGCCGGTTGCGGCGGCTTCCAGCGCAGCGCGCCGACCGGCGGTGCGGCATACGGAACGCCCTTGAACTCGTCCAGCCCGGTGGCGGCGGTGTGTTTCCCCGAAACTCGGCCGGCATCGAGTTGCACGGTCGGTGGCGTGTCGGCCGCAACGGCCGACGCCGCGTACAACGCGAACACCAGTCCAGCGAGGATGCGAAACGCGTGCGTGGCGGCGGAAAGCATGGGCAAACCTCGTTGTCGGATGTTCAGTGCGGCGCGGGCGCCGGCGGGGAAGTCATGCGGGACCTGCGCTGCGGCGAGTGTAAGAGCGCCCCATTCGGTGCGGAAGGCTTGTCGCGGTGGCGCTCGCGCGCATGTGTTGACGGAAATCAACACCTCGGTCGGCCGCTTCGCCGGACAATATCCGGGCGCCACCGACGATGCAGCAAACACCATGGAATTCCACATCAAGACCCGCGGCGTCAGTCCCGACCTCGACGCCATCAACGACGCGCTCACCGGGATCGATCCGTCGGCGATGGCCGACATCGATCCCCTCGATGCAAGCTTGCGCGTGGCAGCTGAACTGAGCTCGCCCGAATTGCTCGCGCTGCTCACGCGAGCCGGTTATCCGGTCGACTGGAAGCAGCTCGAACAGATGCCGTCGGTGTGTTGCGGCGCGTGCGGCGGATGACGTTGCCCCGCGTGGGCTGATCGCGTTGGCGCCGAAAGCCACGCGTCCGCCTCGTTTACACTGGGCCACGGTTCCCGGCAGAAAAGGGCGTCATGGATCATGTGGAAGCCTTGCGCGCGACAGTCGGTGCGGCGCAGGTACTGACCGGCGCGGACGCGCAAGCATTCGAGACGGATTGGCGCGAACGCTACCGTGGCAACGCCTTGGCCGTGGTGCGGCCGGGCTCGACCGAAGAGGTCGCGGCGGTGGTGCGCCTTTGCGCGCAAGCGAACATTCCGATTGTGCCGCAGGGCGGCAACACCGGCCTGTGCGGCGGCGCGACGCCGGAGGATTCGGGACGCGCGGTGATCCTGTCACTGCAGCGCATGAACCGCATCCGCGGCATCGATACCGACAACGACACCATTGAAGTCGAAGCCGGTTGCATCCTGCAGACGGTGCAGCAGGCCGCGCGTGAGGCCGGGCGCCTGTTTCCATTGAGTCTTGCGGCCGAAGGCAGTTGCACGATCGGCGGCAATCTCGCGACGAACGCGGGCGGCACCCAGGTGCTGCGCTACGGCAACATGCGCGAACTGACGCTGGGGCTGGAAGTAGTGACCGCGCAGGGCGACATCTGGCACGGCTTGCGCGGCCTGCGCAAGGACAACACCGGCTACGACCTGCGCGATCTTTACATCGGCAGCGAAGGCACGCTGGGCGTGATCACCGCGGCCACGCTGAAGTTGTATCCGTTGCCCGCGGCGCGCTGCACGGCGTTGATCGCGGTCGAATCGATCGAGACTGCAGTGGCCGTGTTGAATCGCGCGCGTGCTGGCCTCGGCGCATCGCTGACCGGTTTCGAACTGATGGCCGGCGATTGCCTGCAACTGGTCGCGCGATGTTTCCCGCAACAGCGACTGCCGTTCGATGGCCCGTCGGCGGCGCTGCCGTGGTACGTGCTGATGGAAGTGTCGGACAGCGAATCCGAAGCACACGCGCGCGAACGCTTCGAAGTCGTGGTGGGCCAAGCGATCGAAGCCGGGCTGGTGCAGGACGCGGTGATCGCGGGATCGCTCGCCCAAAGCCACGCGCTGTGGCACCTGCGCGAAAGCATCCCGATGGCGGAGAAGGAAACCGGCAAGAGCATCAAGCACGACGTGTCGATTCCGGTGTCGCGGATGGCGGAGTTCGTGCAGGGCACCAACGCGGCGCTGCAGGTGGCGTTCCCCGGTATCCGCCACGTGATCTTCGGCCACTTGGGTGATGGCAACCTGCACTACAACATTGCGCGCGGCGAAGGCTGGACGGAAGCGCAACTGCTCGCGAGCCAGGACGACGTGTACGCGCTGGTGCACGACCGCGTCCACGAAGCGGGCGGATCGATCAGCGCCGAACACGGCATCGGCCAACTCAAGCGCGACGTGCTGCCGCGCTACAAGGATCCGGTCGAAATGGCGCTGATGCGCAAGATCAAGGCTGCGCTGGACCCGGACAGCATCATGAATCCCGGGAAGGTGCTGGACGCACGCGACTCGTGATCAGCTGCAGGTGAAATCGGCGCGGATCGGGCGTCACGTCAGATAAAAAGCCGGACATTGCGTCCGGCCTTCGACATCAGATTGGTGGGCAGTACAGGGATCGAACCTGTGACCCCTACCATGTCAAGGTAGTGCTCTACCGCTGAGCTAACTGCCCCCATTCCCATCGGTGCCGTCGTTGCGACAACGGGACGGCGACGGGGCTGCGCACTATAGCGTGATCCGGGATGGCGCTCAATGCGTCGCGGCATGACATCGCCTACACCGTTCGCTTACGATACGGTTGCTGGCGTGCTGGCATTGCTTTGCGGTGCGGCCCGCGAATCACCGTGTCGATGCGCAGGGAGAAGGCGTGCATCCGACACGACCTCGACAATCCATTCTTTGGCGTTGCATCGCGATCCGCATCGGCCCCGCACGATCCATCGAGGAGAATCCCCGCATGTCCCAGGAAAACACCCGCGAACCGTTTTCAGCGTGGCCGGCCATGGCGAGAACCGCGCTGCGGGTCGCCTTCGGCTTGATCTGGGTGGCCAACGCCGCATTCACGTGGACGTCGGAATTTGCGGTCCACTACGTCGGATATCTGCACAACGCTGCGCACGGGCAACCGGCATGGTCGGGATGGTGGTTCGACTTCTGGATCAATCTGGTCACGCCGCACGCCGACCTGTTCGTGTGGGCGACCCGCATCATCGAAACCTTGCTGGCGCTTGCGCTTGTCCTCGGCTTCGCGCGCAAGACCGTGTACGTACTGGGCGCGCTGTTCAGCCTCTTGATCTGGAGTACCGCCGAAGGGTTCGGTGGCCCGTACACGGTGGGTGCCACCAACATGGGCGCCGGGATCATCTACGTGCTGGTGTTCATCGCGCTGATCGTGATCAACAGCCGTTCGGGCCCGAGTCCCTACAGCCTCGACTACTACATCGAGCGAGGCTGGCCGGACTGGCGCTGGATTGCCGAATGGCGCACCGATGCGGTGCCGGCCACGGTGCATCCCGTGTCGTGGCGTGTTCAGGGGTCGGCCCTGTTCCTGATCGCGGTGCTGGTGTTCTTCCTGGTGGCGGGGTTGCAGAGCAGCCTGCATGTGCGAGCGCCGACGCCCGCCGCCGCCGCCGCCGCGGTATCGCCGCTGTCACTGGCCGATACCGGACCGGTGCAGAAGGTCAGGGATGCGCGCTTGCCGCCACTGCAGCCGGGCAACAGCGTCGACGTGCATATCGAATCGACCGACACCAGCGTTGCGATTGCGAACGGCGTCGAGTACCAGGCGTGGACGTTCGGCGACAGCGTACCCGGGCCGGTGATCCACGTCCGCCAGGGTCAGACGGTCAACGTGACCTACACCAACAAGGGCACGATGGAGCACTCGCTGGATTTCCATTCCGCAATCACGCCTCCCAACCTGCATTACGCGGAACTGAAGCCCGGCGAGTCGATGACCTATTCCTTCGTCGCCAAGGTGCCGGGCGCGTTCCTGTACCACTGCGGTACGCCGCCGGTGCTGCTGCACATCGCCAACGGCATGTACGGCGCGATCATCGTGGATCCGGCCACGCCGCTGCCGCCTGCGGCGGAGAGCTACGTGATCGTGCAGAGCGAGTGGTACACGCAGCAAATCTCCGGGAAGCTGATGGGCCCGGACTTCCAGAAGATGAAGGAGGAGCGCCCCGACGAAGTGGTCTTCAACGGGGTCGCCTTCCAGTACAAGGATCATCCGCTGCCGGCCACACCGGGCGGTCTCGTGCGCATCTATTTCGTGAATGCGGGACCGGACTTGTGGAGTTCGTTCCACGTGATCGGCGGAATTTTCGACAAGGTTTATCCCGGAGGCAATCCGGCGGAAGCCGTGAGCGGTGTTTCCACCTACACCGTCGGACCGGGCGCGGGCGCAATTTTCGACATCACGCTGGACCAGCCCGGCAACTACGTGTTCGTCGATCACGACATGGCGCACGCCATCATCGGCGCACAGGGCGTGCTGCAGGTGGGCGACCCCGCCGCGATCGCTGCGGAGAAACCGCCGATCACCGCGGCGAAGGCTCCGGCGGCCACCGCCGCACCGGCCATGGCCGCCGCGCCTGCATCCGCGCCGGCCGGTCCCTACAAGTTCGATCCCGCGAACGGTGCATCGAAGTACGCCAGCACCTGCGCGGCGTGTCATCAGGCCACGGGCATGGGTCTGCCGGGAGCGTTCCCACCGCTCAAGGACGACCCGGTGGTCGTGAATCCGGACCCGACCGAACAGATCGACACGATCCTGCATGGTGCCCACGGGCGAACCATCGGCGGTACGACCTATCCGAGTGCCATGCCCGGGTTCGGATCCATGTTGAGCGATGCCGACGTTGCCGACATCGCCAACCACGAGCGCACCTCGTGGGGCAACCAGGGCAAGCCTGTTACGGCCGACCAGGTGAGGGCGGTGCGCGCCAAGGGGCCGGGGAAGTAGTCGGCGACCGCGGGAGCGCCGATGGCGCTCCCCCGGATCGGCCTCGACGCGTTGACGCAGCGCGGCACCTGCACTAAGTTTGCAATCGTGCTGACAAAGGTGGCTTGCGGGTGACTGCCAGCCGAGTGTGCGACATGGAAACTACGATCTTCTGATCCGATCCGTGCGCGGCTCCACGAGGACGCCACGCGCGTCCTTTTTTATGCCTGTCATTCCGGATGCCGGGAGTCTTGTGAATCGTCATTCCGGACGCTGCGAAGCAGCGATCCGACTGCGTTTGCAGGATTGCAAACGAGAACGCCGAAGGCGGCTCGAAGAGCGAGCGCCATGGATGGCGCGAGTCAACCCGGCGACTTTGGCTTTTGCGGCGAAAGTCACTGGGTTCGGGTTCCGCCGCGATGAATCCGCGGCGGCCCCGGAATGACGAAGGGATTGTTACGCTTTCCGCTCCCCGCTCCCCGCTCCCCGCTCCCCGCTCCCCGCTCCCCGGTCCCCGGTCCCCGATTCCCGATTCCCGATTTTTGACCCATGATCACGATCACCCTTCCAGACAATAGTACGAAGTCGTTCGACCATCCGCCCAGCGTGCGCGACGTCGCCGCGTCGATCGGGGCGGGCCTCGCCAAGGCCGCGCTGGCCGGCAAGATCGATGGCAAGCTGGTGGATCTTTCGCGCACTGTCGACCGCGACGCGCGCATCGAGATCGTCACCGAAAAGTCGCCCGAGGCGCTCGACGTCATCCGCCACTCGACGGCGCATCTTCTGGCGCAGGCGGTGCAGCGGCTGTATCCGGGCACGCAGGTAACGATCGGGCCGGTGATCGAGGACGGCTTCTATTACGACTTCGCGCCCAAGGGCGAACCGTTCAAACCCGAAGACCTGCCGGCGATCGAAGCCGAGATGCAGAAGATCGCGAAGGAATCCCTGCCGCTTTCGCGCAGCGTGAAGTCGCGCGATGACGCGGTGAAGTTTTTCCGTGGCATCGGCGAGAACTACAAGGCCGAGATCATCGAATCGATCCCTTCGAACGAGGAGCTGTCGCTGTATTCGCAGGGCGAGTTCACCGACCTATGTCGCGGACCGCACGTGCCGGACACGGGGCGGCTGAAAGCATTCAAGCTGATGAAAACGGCGGGCGCCTATTGGCGCGGCGATTCCGACAACGCGATGTTGAGCCGCATCTACGGCACCGCATGGTTGAACGACAAGGATCTGAAGGCGTACCTCACGCGCATCGAGGAGGCCGAAAAACGCGACCATCGCAAACTAGGCAAGCAGCTCGACCTGTTCCACATGCAGGAAGAGGCGCCCGGCATGGCGTTCTGGCACGCCAAGGGCTGGACGCTGTGGCAGCAGGTCGAGCAGTACATGCGCGGTGTGTACCGTGATTCGGGCTATCAGGAAGTCAAATGCCCGTCTATCCTCGATGTTTCCCTGTGGAAGAAATCCGGACATTGGGACAACTACAAGGACCACATGTTCTTCACCGAGTCGGAGAAGCGCACCTACGCGGTGAAGCCCATGAACTGCCCGGGCCACGTGCAGATCTACAACGATGGCCTGCACAGCTACCGCGACCTGCCGATCCGCTACGGCGAATTCGGTTCGTGCACCCGCAACGAACCATCGGGCGCGCTGCATGGCCTGCTCAGGGTGCGCAACTTCACCCAGGACGATGGCCACGTCTTCTGCACCGAGGACCAGATTGAATCCGAGGTGGTGGATTTCCACCGCGAGGCGCTGAAGGTGTACGCCGATTTCGGCTTCAAGGATGTGGAACTGATGCTGGCGCTGCGGCCCGAGGCCCGCATCGGCGAAGACGCGACCTGGGACAAGTCCGAGCAAGCCCTGCGCTCGGCGCTGCGCAAGGCCGGCGCCGAATGGAAGGAATTGCCGGGCGAGGGCGCCTTCTACGGCCCCAAGATCGAATACCACCTGCGCGACGCGATCGGCCGCGACTGGCAGCTCGGCACGATGCAGGTCGATTTCTCGATGCCGGGGCGGCTGGGCGCCGAATACGTGGGCGAGGATTCGCAGCGCCATACCCCGGTGATGCTGCACCGGGCCATCGTGGGCTCGATGGAGCGGTTCCTCGGCATCCTGATCGAACACCACGCCGGCAACTTCCCGACCTGGCTGGCGCCGATGCAGGTGGCGGTGCTGAACATCACTGACGGGCAGGCCGATTACGTGCAACAAGTGGCCGACCAGCTGAAGGCGTCGGGCTTCCGGACCGTGGCCGATTTGCGCAACGAGAAAATTGGCTATAAAATCCGCGAGCATACGTTGCAAAAGGTGCCCTGGCTGCTCGTGATCGGCGATCGCGAGAAGGAGAGGGGCACTATTTCCGTGCGTACACGTTCAGGGGAAGACTTGGGGCAATTGCCGCTGCAAGCCTTCGTCGAGCGTCTGCAGGCCGAAGCCGGCCCGCGCTGACGGAATGCACGCCAGGCATTGCTGGCGAACTAGGGCAGGAGAAGACGGTATCGCAACCGAAAATAAAGGCAATCGGCGCAACCATGAGATCCGTGTCCCGCGCGTGCGGGTGATCGGCGCCGATGGCGAGCAGGTCGGAATCCTCGAACGCGACGAGGCATTGGCCATGGCAGAGGACGCTGGGCTGGATCTGGTCGAGATTCAGCCGACCGCAGAGCCGCCTGTGTGCCGGATCATGGATTTCGGCAAGTTCAAGTTCGAGCAGCAGAAAAAGGCTGCCGCGCAGCGCAAGAAATCCAAGCAGATCGAAATCAAGGAACTGAAGTTCCGCCCGACCACGGATATCGGTGACTACAACATCAAGCTGCGCAACATGGTGCGGTTTCTGGAGGAAGGCGACAAGGTCAAGGTCAACATCCGCTTCCGCGGTCGCGAAATGTCGCACCAGGAACTGGGTATCGAACTGGCGCGGCGCATCCAGAACGACATCGCTGAAACCGGCGTGGTGGATCAGTTTCCGCGCATGGAAGGGCGTCAGATGACGATGATGATCAGCCCCAAGAAGAAGTAGCGGGGCAACCCGTCCGCCGCGGATCGGCGGGTGGTCAAGACGGCAACTTGCAATATCGGTTGCCGCACAACAAGCCGGCAAGGGCATGGATGGAAAGTGCGATCGCGAAGGTCGCCGCCCGGGCCAGTCACGAAAACCAAAACGGAGTGGCAACATGCCAAAGATCAAGACCAACCGGGCCGCTGCCAAGCGGTTCCGCAAGACCGCGTCCGGCAGGTTCAAGGCCGGGCATGCGTTCAAGTCGCACATCCTCACCAAGAAGTCGACCAAGCGCAAACGCGGCTTGCGCGCCCCCAACCACGTGCATGAGTCCGACACCAAGCGTGTCGCGCGCATGCTCCCGTACGTCTAAGCGGAGGACACCACCATGGCACGAGTCAAGCGTGGCGTCACCGCGCGTGCGCGTCACAAGAAAACCCTGAAGGCCGCCAAGGGCTATTACAACGCCCGCCGCAAGGTCTATCGCGTCGCCAAGCAGGCAGTCACCAAGGCCCAGCAGTACGCCTACATCGGCCGCAAGCAGAAGAAGCGCCAGTTCCGCGCGTTGTGGATCGTGCGCATCAACGCGGCCGCGCGCCAGTCCGGACTGTCCTACAGCCGCCTGATCGCGGGCCTCGACAAGGCCGGCATCACCATCGACCGCAAGGTGCTGGCGGATCTCGCCGTGCACGACATCGCGGCGTTTGGCGCAATCGCCGAGAAGGCCAAGGCCAGCCTGGCTGCTTGAAGCAAGGAGCCACTGAATAACCTGCTGCGCTCGGCAGCTTGCGCGCCGGCGGTGCTCGGAATGCTCACGTACTGATATGTACGCTCCGCTTCCTCCGCTCCGGCGTCACGCAATCTGCCCTCGCTCGCGACGGTTCTCCAGCGGCTCCTGTTCCGGCGTTCGCGCCGGACGTTATGATGCAAGCGAGCGGGGAGAAGGCCCAAGCCTTCTCTCCGTTTTTCTTTTGTGCATGGGGTTGCGATGGACACGTTGGGGCAACGCACCGATGAAGCGCTGGGCGCGATCGCCGCAGCCGCGACGCTGGAGGCGCTGGAAGCGCAGCGGGTCGCGTTGCTGGGCAAGAGCGGCACGATCACCGCGGAATTGAAGGCGCTCGGCAAGCTGTCGCCCGATGAGCGCAAGGCGCGCGGTGCCGAAGTCAACGCGGCGAAGGAACAACTTGTCGTCGCGATTGCTGCGCGCAAGGAAGCGCTGGAGCGGACTGCGCTCGAACACCGCCTGTCGTCCGAGCGCATCGACATCACCCAGCCCGGACGCGACGGCGAGCGCGGCACGATCCATCCGCTCACCCGCACGCGTGAGCGCATCGAGGCGATCTTCGCGCAGCTCGGTTATTCGGTCGCCGAAGGCCCCGAGATCGAGGACGACTGGCACAACTTCGAGGCGCTGAATTTTCCCGCACACCATCCGGCGCGTGCGATGCACGACACCTTCTACTTCGGCGACGGACGCTTGCTGCGCACCCACACCTCGCCGGTGCAGATCCGCGCGATGAAAGGCAAGCAGCCGCCGATCCGGATCATCGCGCCGGGCAAGGTTTATCGCAGCGATTCCGACCAGACCCATTCGCCGATGTTCCACCAGGTGGAAGGTTTGCTGGTGGATGAATCGGCCACCTTCGCGGACTTGAAGGGGACGCTCGAAGCCTTCGTTGCCGCATTCTTCGGGCAGGCGCTGGAGATGCGTTTCCGGCCGAGCTATTTTCCGTTCACCGAACCGTCGGCGGAGGTGGACATCCGCTGGCAGCGCGACGACGGTGGCGTTCGTTGGCTGGAGGTGCTCGGCTGCGGCATGGTGCACCCCAACGTGCTGAAACATTGCGGCATCGACCCTGAGCGATACACCGGCTTCGCATTCGGGATGGGCGTGGAACGCCTCGCGATGCTGCGCTATGGCGTCACCGACCTGCGCGCGTTCTTCGAGAATGACGTGCGGTTTTTGCGACAGTTTGCATGACCAGGCTAGAAAAATATTGCGCGTCATTCCGAGGCACTTTCCCGGATTGATCGGGAAAGTGAACCCGGAACCCAATGCCTTCGTTGCCGCGGCCAAAGTCGCTGGGTTCCGAGTTCCATCCGCGATGAAACTGCGGATGGCCCCGGAATGACGATTGAAATGATCCCGTGCGACTGGATTGTGGTTTCGCCATGAAATTTTCCGAAAACTGGTTGCGTTCATTGGTCGACATTCGCGCCGACAGCGCCACGCTTGTGCGGCGGCTGACCATGAGCGGGCTGGAGGTGGCCGAGGTCGCGCCGATTGGCGATTCGCTGGACGACGTGGTGGTCGCCCGCATCGTCGGCTGCGCCCCGCATCCCGATGCCGACAAGTTGCGCGTGTGCCGCGTCGACACGGGCACGGGCGAGGTACAGATCGTGTGCGGCGCACCCAATGCGCGCGAAGGTCTGGTCGCCCCGCTGGCGACCGTCGGCGCGAGGTTGCCGAACGGCGTCACGATCAAGACCGCGAAGCTGCGGGGCGTCGAGTCGCAGGGCATGTTGTGTTCGGCGAAGGAACTCGGCATCGATGTCGACGCGTCGGGCTTGATGGAATTGCCGGATGATGCGCCGATCGGCAAGCCGCTGGCCCAATACCTCCGCTTGCCGGACACGACGATCGAAGTCGAGTTGACGCCCAACCGCGGCGACTGCCTCGGGATGTTGGGGTTGGCCGATGAAGTGGCCGCGGAGTTCGGCGCGCGCGCGAAGGCGTTCTCGGTATCGCCCGTGCAATCCATCGTCCTGGCCCCGCGCGAAATCTGCCTCGAAGCAGGCGCCGATTGCCCGCGTTATCTCGGGCGCGCGGTGCGCGGCATCGACATGAATGCGCGAACGCCGCTCTGGATGGCGCAGCGCCTGCGTGCGGGCGGGGTCAAGCCGATCAATGCGGTCGTGGACGTCACCAATTACGTGATGCTGGAAACCGGGCAGCCAATGCACGCGTTCGATGAAGCGAAGCTCGTCGGCGGCATCGGCGTGCGGCGTGCAGGCAAGGGTGAAACCCTGACGTTGCTGGATGGCAGCGAGGCCACGCTCGATCCGTCGTTCCTGCTGATCGCCGACAACGCAAAGCCGCTGGCCGTGGCCGGCGTGATGGGCGGTTTCGATTCGCGCGTCACCGATGCCACCCGCGACGTCTTCCTCGAAGCCGCGCATTTCAGTCCCGCCGCGATCATGGGCCGTGCGCGCAAGCTCGGCCTGACCACCGACGCCGCCCACCGTTTCGAACGCGGCGTCGATCCGGAGCTGCCGCGCGCGGCAATGGAACGCGCGACGGCCCTGCTGATCGAGATTGCGGGCGGCCAGCCCGGCGAGGTCATCGAGGCGGTGACGCCGAAATACATCAAGCCACCGGCCACGGTCACGCTGCGCCGCGCGCGGATCGCGCGCGTGCTCGGCATTGCCATTGACCCCGCCGAAGTCGAGCGGATCCTCACCGCCTTGGGCATGACGGTTGAAACGCGGGACGAGGGTTGGCGCGTCACGCCGCCTTCGCGGCGCTTCGATATCGAACGCGAAGAGGATTTGATCGAAGAAGTCGCCCGCATCCATGGCTACGGCGCGATTCCCGCGCGCCTGCCCGCCGGCACGCCGCCAGCGCCACGCGACGACGAATCCGTCCTGCCTGTTTCCGCGTTGGCGGCGGGTCTTGCCGCGCGCGATTACCGCGAGGCGATCTATTACGCCTTCGTCGATCCGAAGCTGCTGCAAACGTGGCAACTCGACGCGAACGCGGTTCCGTTGGCCAATCCATTGTCGTCGGACTTGGCGGTGATGCGCCCGTCGTTGTTGCCGGGCCTGGCCGAAGCGCTCGAACGCAACCGCAATCGCCAGCAGGTGCGGGTGCGCCTGTTCGAGTCGGGCGTGGTATTCGCGAAGCGCGGCAGGGGTGGCGAAGCGCCGGATGAAACCCCAATGCTGGCCGCGGTTGCGTGCGGCAGCGCGCGTGCCGAGCAATGGGGCGCACCGAAGCGTCCGCTGGATTTCCACGACATCAAGGGCGATCTCGAAGCGCTGATCGCGCTGTCCGGCGCATCGGAAGCATGGTCGTTTGATGCCACCGACCTGCCGTCTTGGCTGCATCCCGGCCGCGGCGCACGGGTGCTGCTTGATGGCGTCGCGGTAGGCGCCATCGGCGCCCTGCATCCGGCCCTGCAGCGGCAACTGGACCTCCCGGAAACCCACGTGTTCGAAATCGAACTGCAGGCATTGCGCCGGCGCTCGATCCCGGTGGCGCGGGCGCTGCCGCACTTTCCCTCGATCCGTCGCGACATCGCGGTCGAAATGGACGAGGCGGTCGAGTGGGCGCGGGTCGCGGCTGCGCTTCGTTCAGGCTTGCCAACAATCTTGAACGAAGTGGTACTGTTCGACTGTTTTCGAGGTCCGGGGTTGAGCGCGGGTCGAAAGAGTCTTGCTATAGGCTTGATTTTGCAAGACGATTCGCGCACGCTTACGGACGAGGACGCCGACCAGAGTGTGGCCGATGCGGTCAGACTGCTGGAAAGCGAATTTGGGGCGAGGCTGAGAGGATGAACATGACGCTGACCAAGGCAGAGATGGCCGAGCGCCTGTTTCTCGACGTGGGCCTCAACAAGCGTGAAGCCAGGGAATGCGTGGATGCCTTTTTCGAGGTGTTGCGCGAGGCGCTCGAGCGGGGGGAGCCGGTGAAGTTGTCGGGGTTTGGCAACTTCGACCTGCGCAACAAGAATCAGCGGCCCGGACGCAATCCCAAGACCGGCGAGGAGATTCCGATCTCCGCACGTCGTGTCGTGACGTTTCGCCCCGGACAGAAGCTGAAACTGAGAGTCGAGAACCATGCTGGATCAGGGCAACAATAACGAACTTCCCGCGATTCCCGCCAAGCGGTATTTCACGATTGGCGAGGTCAGCGAATTGTGCGCGGTGAAGCCGCACGTGCTGCGTTACTGGGAGCAGGAGTTTCCTGCGTTGAACCCGGTGAAGCGGCGCGGCAATCGCCGTTACTACCAGCGCCACGACGTGCTGATGATCCGGCAGATCCGCGCGCTGCTGTACGACCAGGGTTTCACCATCACCGGCGCCCGTGCGCGGCTGGAAGGCCAGCAGGGCCGGATGGAAGCATCCATCTCGCACCAGATCGTGCGGCAGATGCGGCTGGAGCTGGAGCAGTTGCTGCAATTGTTGCGCGATCCGCTGCGCAAGAATCCTTGATGCGATCATCGCTGCATCGCTGGTGCTGTGGTGCCAAGCGGTTCGGTAAGCAGCCATCCATGGCGTCGGGCGCCGGCCCGGCCATCCTTGGCCGGGCACGCGATGCCACCGGCATCGCGTAAGCGCCCGTCCTCGCCCTGACTTTTCACAACAGCCGCTTCGATGGCGGTTCGTGCGGTTGGACTCCGTGTTCCGTTATCATGCGCATTCGGTCGGGGCGTAGCGCAGCCTGGTAGCGCATCTGCCTGGGGGGCAGGGGGTCGTGGGTTCGAATCCCGCCGCCCCGACCAATGGCAAAAATCGGGCCCTTGTGGCCCGTTTTTGTCATTGATCTTGGTGAGGATGAGAACTGGCGCCTTCGCAAGAAGGCGCCGTTCGACTGCGGAGCCATGGATGGCGGAGCGAACATCGCGCGCTTCAGCGCGCGATGGCCCGAAGGGCGAGCGCCGGGAAGGCGCGAGTCATCCCGCCGCCCCGACCAAGTTCTTGCGATCATCCATGATCGCTGGCCAGCCGCAAGGGGCGAGTTTCTGGTTTCTCGCGATCAGCAAGACCAGAACGGCCATCCATGACGGTCTTGGTAGGGCGGGTGGCAACCCGCCTTCCGGGTCGTCATTCGGCGGGATCCGCTGCGCTGCTCCCGCCCTACCGCGCTTGTTGGGCTTTCCCGATGAAGCCGGGTCAGCCCGACCTGCAAAGGCTGCTCGTCATTCCGACGCAGCGCGTAGGTGCGCTGGACGCAGTGAAGCCCAACATGGTTTCGCATGCTTGGACTTGCATGCGCCAGCCAAACTGAGGTCCGGGTCAATACAACAATCGCGTGCGCACGGTTCCCGGAATTTCCGCGAGCTGTTCGCGCAACCCCTCCGACTGTTCTTCGGATGCTGACACGTCGATCACGACGTAGCCGATCTCGCCATCGGTCTGCAGGTGCTGGCCGTTGATGTTGATGCCCCCTTGCGAGAATACTTCGTTGATGCGCGACAGCATGCCCGGCACGTTGTGGTGGATGTGCAGCAACCGCCGGCTGCCGGCGTGTTCGGGCAGGCTGACTTCGGGAAAGTTCACCGCGGACAGCGTTGAACCGTTGTCGCTGTAGCGCACCAGTTTGGATGCGACCTCCGTGCCGATATTGAGCTGCGCTTCCTGGGTGCTGCCGCCGACGTGCGGGGTCAGCAGCACGTTGTCGAACTCGCGCAGGGGCGATGCGAATTCCTCGTCCTTGCTTTTCGGCTCCTTCGGAAACACGTCCACCGCCGCGCCGGCGAGGCGCCCATCGCGCAGCGCCGCAGCCAGCGCCTCGATGTCCACCACGTTGCCGCGCGAGGCGTTGATCAGCATGGCGCCGCGGCGCATGCGCGCGATTTCTTCCACTCCGATCATGCCGGCGGTGGCGGGCGTCTGCGGCACGTGCAGCGTCGCGATGTCCGAGCGCGCCAGCAGGTCATCCAGGCTTTGCGCGGGGGCGGCGTTGCCCAGCGCCAGCTTGGCCTCGATGTCGTGAAACAGCACGTGCATGCCGAGCGATTCGGCCAACACGCCCACCTGCGTGCCGATATGGCCGTAGCCGACGATGCCGAACGTCTTGCCGCGGACCTCGAAGCTGCCCTCGGCGGATTTGGCCCAACCGCCGCGGTGGCATTCGGCGTTGCGTTCCGGCACGCGCCGCATCAACAGGATCGCTTCGGCGATCACCAGTTCGGCAACGCTGCGGGTGTTGGAATAGGGCGCGTTGAACACCGGCGCGCCGCGCTCGCGCGCCTGATGCAAGTCGACCTGGTTGGTGCCGATGCAGAAGCAACCGACGGCAAGCAGGCGGCGCGCGTGGGAAATCGCTTCAGCATCCAGTTGCGTGCGCGAACGCAGGCCAATGATGTGCGCGTCCGAGATCGCGTCGAACAGGTCCGCGCGCGATAGCGCCTTGTCGTGATGCTCGATCAGCGAATAGCCGGCCGCGCGGAAAACCTCGATGGCACTTTGATGGATTCCTTCCAGCAGCAGAATCTTGATGTCCTTCTTGGGGAACGAGGTCTTCATCGTGGCGCGCGCCGTCGTGTTCGGGTGGTGGGGATGTTAGGCTAGCGGGATTGCGATTGCAGATGAAATGCCGCGAATGGATATGCTTGATCAGCGCCGGAGTCTTTATCCGGAACTCGAACCCTTCGACAGCGGAATGTTGCAGGTTTCGCCGCTCCACACGCTCTACTACGAGCAGAGCGGCAATCCGCACGGCAAGCCGGTGGTGTTCCTGCACGGCGGCCCCGGCGCGGGCTGCAACGGCAAGTGCCGGCGGTTTTTCGATCCCAAGGTCTATCGCATCGTGTTGTTCGACCAGCGCGGTTGCGGACGTTCGACGCCGCACGCCGAATTACGCGAAAATACCACCTGGGATTTGGTCGCGGACATCGAGCGCTTGCGCGAGCATCTGCGCATCGAGCGCTGGCAGGTATTCGGCGGGTCCTGGGGTTCGACGCTCGCGCTGACCTACGCCGAAACGCATCCCGAGCGCGTCACGGAACTGGTGCTGCGCGGCATCTTCATGTTGCGGCGCGCGGAACTGGCATGGTTCTACCAGAAAGGCTGCGACATGCTGTATCCGGACGCGTGGGAGAAATACCTTGCCGCGATTCCGGCCTCCGAACACGGTGACCTGATCGCGGCTTACCACCGCCGGCTCACGTCGGATGATCCTGCGGTGAGGATCGCGGCCGCACGCGCGTGGTCGGTGTGGGAGGCCTCGACCAGTTTCCTGCTGCAGAATGAAGGCTACATCACCGCCAGCGCGGGCGACGAGTTCGCGCTGGCGTTCGCGGGCATCGAGAACCACTACTTCGTGAATCGCGGCTTCTTCGAACAGGACGACCAACTGCTGCGCAACGCGCACCGCCTGCATGGCATTCCGGCCGTGATCGTGCAGGGCCGCTACGACGTGGTGTGCCCGGCGCGGAGCGCGTGGGATTTGCATCGCGCCTGGCCGCAGGCGGACCTGCGCATCGTGCCCGACGCCGGCCACTCGGCGTTCGAACCCGGCAACGTGCGCGAACTTGTCAGCGCGACCGATCGCTTCCGCGAACGTGCGCAATGATCAATCGGCGCTGCGTGACCGGCTTCGTCAGGCCGCCGGCCACAACCACAGGAAGGTGAGGCCGGTGATGATCGCATACACGAGGCCGTCGGCCATGTACTTGAACGCGTTCTTCCATGGCCACGCAAACCAGATGGCATTCTGGACGAGTCCGAGCGCGTAGCCCAGCAGGGCGGCCAGCGCGGTGGTGTGGAAGACCCGATGCGGATCGGCTGCGGCCGGCAGCACCAGCGCGATCAATGCGCACAGCACCGAAACCAGGACGCAGAACAGCAGCCACTGCGCCAGGTACACGCCCATGTTCACCGGCCCGGCGCGGCGCAGGTTCACCATGCCGACCGGTCCCTGGACGAATTTCTCCTGCATCGCGGGATCCTTCATCGCCTCCTGGTCGCACCATGGGACCGAGTACTGTCCCGGCGCCGGATTGCCGGCGCGAATCGCGGCGCGCACCTCGTCCTCGTTCGGAAACTTGCGGTAGTCGGGTGCGTGCCAGAACTTCAGCAGCATGTTGATCAGCGCGCTCGCGATGAACACGAACACGGCGGAAACAATGATGGGCAACCACAGCGAAGCGAGTGTCATGACGGCTCTCCTCCCAGGTTTGTGCTGCGGGACAACGCGGACTCAATCTTCTTCGGGCTTGGGTCTGTACGCCTCGGTGAGTTGCTTTTGTATTTGCGACGGCACCGCATCGTAGTGCGACAGTTCCATCGCGAAACGGCCTTCGCCGCCGGTCAGTGAACGAAGCTCGGTCTGGTAATCCACCACTTCGGCCAGCGGTGCCTGCGCCCTGATCACCAGCACGCCGCCGCGCAGTGCGTCGGTACCGTTGATGCGCGCGCGCTTGGAGGCGAGCGCGCCTGTGACGTCGCCCATGTATTGCTCGGGCACGTTCACGTCCAGATTGACGATCGGTTCCAGCACGATGGGTCTGGCTTTTTCAATCGCGTCGAGGAAGGCCTTTCTGCCCGCCGACACGAACGCGACTTCCTTGGAATCGACCGGATGATACTTGCCGTCGTACACGACCACGCGCACGTCCTGCATCGGGTAGCCCGCGATCGCGCCGTGATCGAGCACCTTGCGCACGCCCTTTTCGATCGCGGGGATGAACTGGTTCGGGATCACGCCGCCCTTGCTCTCGTCGCTGAACTCGAAGCCCGCGCCGCGCGGCAGCGGTTCGATGCGCAGGAATACCTCGCCGAACTGGCCCGCGCCGCCGGTCTGCTTCTTGTGGCGATGGTGGCCTTCGGCCGGTGCAGTGATGGTCTCGCGATAGGCGATGCGCGGCGGCCGCGTCGCGACTTCGCAGCGATGGACTTCGTTGAGGCGTTCGAGCAAGGTGCGCAGGTGCAGCTCGCCCAGGCCGTACACGACGCTCTCGTTGGTGGCGGCCACGTGTTCCAGCCGCAGGCACGGGTCCTCGCTCACCAGCTTTTGCAGGATGTCG
>DATEDI010000025.1:0-4926 GCA_035281745.1 Rhodanobacteraceae bacterium | reverse complement strand
CGCGAAGCGGATGGCGAACATCGCCAGGCTCTCGGTGTCGTGGCTCGCCATCGCCCGGCGCAATTCGTCCATCTCCGTGGCGGTGAGCCCGCGCATCCATCGGACGGTAACGTCCAGGTCGCGCTCAGCAATGGGAGCGGGGTTCGGCCCGTCTTTTGCCCTGTTGAAATCGTTCATCGGTATTCTCCTCGTGAACCGTTCGTGCCCCGCGGGTAAGCGGCCGTCGCGAAATCCGTGCCAGCGGTGATAGCGGCGATTACTGCGCCAGCGGCGCTGACACCGGGGTTCGGTCGGACCGATCGCGCCAGGCATGACAAACGCGTGACAGTCCTTGACGAAAAGCCGACAGGCACGCCGGGGACACCCGGGTCCTTGCCGGCACGAAGATAGTAGGGAGTCGGCCACAGCCTGCCGATGCGCGGGATGCAATGCAGGCGCGTCAACGCGGCCGCCAGTTCAGAACCGCGCCGACAGCCCCAGCATCAGTTCGCCCTGGGTGAGCACGTCGCCCTTGATCGAAACCACACACCCGCCCGAGCAGAACACCCCGCCGCGGCTGTTGACCAGGGTGCCGTAGCCGCGCGCCTCGAGCCGCACGGCGAGCGTACTGCCCAGCGGCAACTGGTAGCCCAGGCCCACATTGATCGACGGATACAGTTCGCTCTTGTAGCCCTGGCCCGGGTGGAAGAAAGTCGCGCCCAGCCCACCCACCGCGTAGACGCCCTTGCCCACTTCACCGTCGAAAAAGCTGGTGCCGCCGGCGTGCAGGTAGGTGATGTCCATCGGCAGCCGATTAGTGCCGGAGACGGGCGCGCTGTTCAGCGCCAGTTGCGTGTGTTGATGGCTGAGGAAGACCTGGTACTGCCGGGAAGCATCGAACGGAATATCCAGCGCAAGCGATACTGCCCCGTTGGACTCGAGCCCGAGGTTTTTTCCGGTGTCCGCGTCACTGAAGTGGCCGCCACCCCGATAGCCGCCATAGATCGTGACGGCATAGTCCTGCGCGCAGGCGCTGGCCGGCAGCGCTGCCGTCAGGAGAATCGTGAGGATTTTGCCGACCGGCATGGTGCTTTCGCAACCACAGCCTGACACGACCAGAGTCTTTACGGCCTTGGTGCCGTTGCGCTTTAGCGTCGCGGCAGCAGTTTCTTGTTTACCTTGCAGATGTAAGTGTATTTGGGGTTGACCATCTGCGTGCAGCGGGCCTCGGCCACCTGGCCGAGCAGCATGTAGGCCTCCGGCCCAGGGATGCCGTAACCCTCCTCCAGCCAGTACACCATCTCCTCGAAGGCGATACGCAGCGCGTCGTCGAGCGGACGGGCGCAACCGACCGTACAGATGTGTGTCGGTGTTTCGATCCGAGGCCAGGTCATGCGCTGCGGTGCCGGCTTGATGTCCACGCGCAAACGCAGATGTCCACGGATCTCGATCGCCCCCATGCCGTTGCATTCGGCGTCGCCTTGCAGCGCATGGACATCGCCGAAGTAAAGATAGGCGCCTTCGTGGTAGACGGGAAACATCACGCGGTTGCCGTTGGTCACCTCCTGGATATCGAGGTTGCCGCCGTGGGTACCATTATCGATCGTGAGCATTCCGCCGGCCACCGGCGCCACGCCGATCACGCCGATCATCGGCTTGGCTTCGAGCTTGAGCGTATCGCTCCAGTGGACGATGCCGTTCTCCACCACGACATTGCGGTTCTGGATGCCGAACTCCTTCTTCCGGCACCAATCGGGGAAGATGCCGATTCCGGGCCAAAGGGCGGTGAAGCCCAGGCCATGAACGCCGACGTCGAGCACATCCACCACCACCATGTCGCCGGGCTTGGCGCCGGCGAGTCGCACGGGCCCGGTCGCCGGATTCACGAACGGCAGCGTCACATCCTTCGCGCTAAGTTTCTCGTCCAGACGGGTGATCAGATGCCCGCCGATGTTGAGCTCGGTCTCGACCTCGAACGTTTCACCGGGTTTCACCTCGGCGATGAACGATTCGGTCGCGGCAAGCGCATATTTCACCTTGCCTTTGCGGATGATCTGAAGGGTTGCGTCGGGCGCGTTCATATTGGTTTCCTCATGCGAAGGTTCTAATCATATTTGCGCCAGGCCATCAGGAAGCGCTCCAGCTTGCCGACCAGATACGACAGCGCAAGCGCGAGCACGATGGTAGCCACCAGCGCGGCGAAGACCTTGGAAATGATGTACAGGCTGCCGGCCTTGAAGATCGCATGGCCCAGTCCTTCCGAAGAGGACATGAACTCGCCGACTATGGCGCCGATGAGCGCAAAGCCGACGGTGAGCTTGAGGCCGGCAAAAATGTCGCCCAGCGAGGCAGGCACGACCAGTTTCTGAAAAATCTGCCGCTTGGTCGCTCCCAGCGTGCGCATGAGATTGATCTGGTCGTCGTCTACGCTGAGCGCTCCCTTGTAAGCTATCACCAGCGCCACCACCACGACCGAGAGAGTCGACATGGCGACCTTCGAACTCATGCCGGTGCCGAACCAGATGATGACGACCGGGGCCAGCGCAACGATCGGAATCGATCCGACTGCAATCACGAAGGGCTCCACCACGCGCGAGACGAAACGCGAGTACCACAAAGCCAGGCCAAGCACCGTGCCCAGGACATTGCCGAACAGGAAGCCGAGCAACGTTTCCAGCCCGGTGACCCAGCTGTAGCGCACCAGCGTGCCGTCCTGGGCCATACTCACCAGATGTTCCCAGATTGCGCTGGGCGAACCAAACAGGAAGCTATTCAGCGCGGCGCTTCCCGTGGCCTTTTCCCATAGCACCAGCAGCGCAACGAGCAGTCCCACCTGGCAGACGACTATCGCGGCGCGACGCCGGATCCAGCGCAGCCGCGCACGCGACCAGCCGCGGCGCTCCGAGCTCGCCGTGCCGATGTCGGACGGGTTCACCGTCGCCCTCCCGGGCGCGGCGAATTCTCATTGCTCATGCGTCTTTACCTCGAGTTCGCTCCAGATCGTGCGAACATAGTCGACAAAACGCGGCGATTCACGCGCGGCCATCATGTCTCCTCGTTCGATGCCCAGATCGATGCTATGCACGGCACGGATACGCGAGGGACGGTGCGTAAGCACGATCACGCGATCGGACAGCGACACTGCCTCCTCGACATCGTGCGTGATCATCAGCAGTGAGCGCCCCTCCTTGCGGACAAGCCGCGCCATGTCGCTTTCCAGAACCAGCTTGGTCTGGAAATCCAGTGCCGCGAAAGGTTCGTCGAACAGCAGCACTTCCGGGTCGATGACCAGGGTGCGCGCGAGTGCAACGCGCTGGCGCATGCCGCCGGAGAGCGCCGAAGGATAGTAATCGTGGAAGGCGGACAGCCCAACCACCCGCAGCATCTTGTGCGCGCGCTCGGCACGTTCCGTCGCGCGCATGCCTTGCAGTTCGAGCCCGAGCGTGACATTGCCAAGCGCGGTGCGCCACGGCAGCAACAGATCCTTCTGCAGCATGTAGCCAACTCGCTCGGGCATGCCGGCAAGCGCCTGGCCGCGCCAGTGAACCTTGCCCGACGAAGGCGGAATCAGCCCGCAGAGCAGGTTCAGCAGCGTGGTTTTCCCACAACCCGAAGGCCCGACGATGCTGACCGTCTCCCCGCGGCCGAGCGTAAAGGAAATGTCGCTCATGACCGGGTTGGGACGATCGCCGTCTTCGCCATAGGTCTTGCCGATGCCCGACACCCGCAGTAGCTCGCCTTGCGCGGCTACGTTGGCCATCGGATGATCGGACATGGCACCTGTCATGGGAAAACGGCGACCGCGTGCTCCTTCTACTTGAACTTCTTGACCGCCTTTTCCGCGTAGCTGTTGTCGATCATCTGGTTGAACGGAATCGTCCCCTTCACATTGCCCAGGTACTTCTGCATCGCAATCAGATTTGCCCACTGCTTCTGGTCGACCACGACGGACTGCGCGGGAATCTTGAACTCGAACTGCATTTCGATCGCCTTGTTGACCACTGCGGCGGGCAAGTCAGGAAATTCCTTGCGCGCCACCTCTTTGGCAAATTCCGGCTTGGCATAGGCAAGGCGCGAGGCCTCTTCGAAGGAATCGACCAGTGCCTGGACCACATCGGGATGCGCCTTCGCATATTCCGGCAACACCATGATGCCGGTATTGCAGAATGGGCCCATGTAGCTGGCGAAATCGAACACCACTTTTGCACCCTGCGACATGGCGTTGGCAACGCTCGGCTGGTAGGCCACGGCAATGTCCGCCTGGCCAGCCAACATGGCAGCAATTTCGGTTCCCGGATTTACCTGCAGGATCTTGACGTCCGTACCCAACTTGAGGCCGTTATCCTCGACAATTTTCTTGGTCACGCTGAAATTGGTATTCGGTTCAGGAGAGGTGACAAAGGTCAGTCCCTTGAACTGCTTCGGATCCTTGATCGGCGAGAGCTTCTTGGACACGCCAAAATAATGGGCCCGTTGCACGACGGTGCCGACCACCAGCCCGGGTCCGCCTTGCTCGCGCGACATCTGCGCCATCGTCGCATCGCCGATCGCGAACTGGGCGCTCTTGCCCAGCACGGCAGCAAATGCCTGGGTATCGCCACCGGCGGCGCTCACGTCGAGTTTCAACCCGTGCTTTTCAAAAATCTTGGCGTGCTGGCCTACGTAGAGGTTGATATAGCCGAGGTTATGCACGGCCTCGACGAATTTGACTTCCTTGAGTTCGGCCGCATACGCGGCGGGTAGCATGCCGGCGGCAGTAATTGCGACTGCGGCAACAAGCGCCTTGTGGCGACCGGCCGCGAAGGATAGTGCCTTGAGAACGTCCATGTTTTCTCCCTTGGGGATTATCAAAGTGAATTTCGGGAATCGCAATTCCCGTGCCGCCCACCAGCTCGCCATTGCCACCGACCGAGCGATACCACAATGGTCGATATCGGACTTTCGCGG
>DATEDI010000024.1:0-55250 GCA_035281745.1 Rhodanobacteraceae bacterium | reverse complement strand
TACGCCTTGAACTCCCCACCAAAACGCTCCGCGCCCACCTTCGTCAGCGCCGCCGTCAGCGTCGTCTTGCCGTGGTCCACGTGACCGATCGTCCCCACGTTCACGTGCGGCTTCTTGCGCTCGAATTTCTCTTTGGACATGACTCAATCCTCGACAGGAACTTTGCATTGATCTGACAGCGGCGAACCGCAGGTGGTGCTCACAACAGGAATCGAACCTGTGACCTCTTCCTTACCAAGGAAGTGCTCTACCGACTGAGCTATGTGAGCAAAGTTGTCGCCGTGTGCGGAACTCATTCAATGGAGCGGGAGACGGGAATCGAACCCGCACCATCAGCTTGGAAGGCTGAGGTTCTACCATTGAACTACTCCCGCATCGGCGGTGTTCTCTGGCGGAGCCTTCGCTCCGTTGCGTGAAGCTGGTGGAGGAGGAACGCTTGCACCTCATGAAGCTGGTGGAGGGAGGTGGATTCGAACCACCGAAGGCGTAAGCCAGCAGATTTACAGTCTGCCCCCGTTGGCCGCTTGGGTATCCCTCCGAAATTTCTTTAGTTGTCGTACGTCGCCTGCAGTTCCATCCGGAAGATGGGTTACTTCGGGCATGCTTCCCATCACCCTTCGACTGCGCCGCTTCGCGTCGCGTTCCAAGCACCAGCACCGACACCAAGAACCCGGCGATGTTCGACGACACCCGGGTTTCGGCTTTTTGCATCACAAAGACTGCGTATTTTTGCGGCTTGGCGGCTGCAAGTCAACCGTCTCCCTGCGGCGCTGCCCGCATTTGACCCAGATCGTGGCGCGCCGCTCGCCGATCGTCGAGTTTGGCGGTTGCCGCGGCACCCACCCGAACTGCGGCAAGGACGTAGCAGAACCGCGCCACGCCGCCATATTCGTTCACCTTCTGTCACAATGATTGCGGGATGCGCGTCACGGATCGCGCGCATTTGCGGGCGTGCTGGATGGCACGTGTCTTGCATTGGCGGTGACCGAACCCGGTGTGGGACCGGGATCAAACCATTTCAACAACGTTGGGGGAGACAACCGATGAACCTGAAGATCACCGTGCTGGCCAGTGCCCTGGCCATCGCTTGCGGCGCCTTGACCCTTGCCCCGGCCGCGCACGCGGTCACCAGCCCTTCCGGCACCATCAACTTCAACGGCCGCGTGGTCGCCAACTCTTGCGTGATCACCGTGACCGGCGGCTCGGCCTCTGCGGCCGGCGGCGCGGCGTCCGGCGCGGTAGCCCTGCCGACCGTGTACACCACTGATTTCGCGGGCGCCGGCAGCGTGACCGGCAGCACGCCGTTCACGATTGCCCTCACCGGCTGCGACCCCAGCTTCACCAGTGCCCAGACCCTCTGGAACGCCGGCAGCAACCTCAGCGCCTCCGGCGGCCGCCTGAAGAACGGCAGCGGTTCCAATGTCGACGTGCAATTGCTGAACTCCAGCAGCGTCGCGATGGATCTCAGCAAGGGCACTGCAGCGGCGCAGAACTCGTCGTCCGTCGGCTTCACCTCCGGCAGTGCGACGCTGAGCTACTCGGCGCAGTACTACGCCACGGCGGCCGCCACCACGGCCGGCGCGGTGAATACCAGCGTCCAGTTCACGATGATCTACCAGTAAGCCGCAAGCCGCCATGTTCCGCCGCGGTGTTTGCGCCGCGGCGGAACAGCGAATGATTTCTTCGCGTCGCTTGTCGCACACGGAGCATCGTCCATGAGGCACTTCCTTGCCACCGCTTGCGCGGTGCTGCTTGCACTTTGCCTGCTCGCCCCCGGCGCCCATGCGAGCGTCGTGATCGGCGGTACGCGCGTGGTGTTTCCCGCCAGCCAGGGCGAAGTCACGGTGCGGCTATCGAATAGCGCGGCTCACCCGGCGCTGGTCGAGGCCTGGATCGATGACGGCGACGTCCAGTCGACGCCCGATACCGCGAACACGCCATTCCTGATCACGCCGCCACTGTTCCGGATGGAGGCGAACAAGGACCAGAGCCTGCGCATCCTGTACGTCGCGGGCGCGATGCCCCTGCCGACGGATCGTGAATCGCTGTTCTGGCTGAACGTGCTGGAGATCCCGCCCAAGCCCACCGGCGCGGCGGCAGACAAGAACACCCTGCAGTTCGCGATCCGTTCGCGGCTGAAGCTTTTCTATCGCCCGGCCAACTTGGCTGGCGATCCGCTGAAGGCGCCCGACCAACTGACGTTCAAGGCCGTTTTCGATGGCGAAAGCGCGGCGCTGGAAGTTCACAACCCGACGCCCTACTACATCACCATCAGCAAGCTTTCGCTCGGCAGTGACGCCAAGCCGGTCGCCGGGGCCGAAGGCATGGTCGCGCCTTTCGGGAATCGACGCCTGTCGCTGAAGGGCGAGGCGCACGCGCCGGGTGCCGGCACGCCCATCGTGTTCACGACGATCAACGACTACGGCGCGGGCGACGCGCACAAGGGCAGCATCTCGCAATGAAGCATCGGCGCGCCAGCGGCGGGTCCGCTCCGGCGCTGAAATACGCCGCGCTGGTCGTTGCCTGTGGTGCCGCGCTGGCAGCGTCCGTCTGGAGCCCATCGGCAAGCGCCGCAGCCGCAGATGGTACCGCCGCCGATGCCAACGGCTTCGCTGAATTCGATCGCAGCATGCTGCCGGGCGGCGGCAAGAACACTGCGGATATCGCCCGATTCGAACACGGCAACCCGGTGCTGCCGGGCATCTACAACCTCGATGTCTATGTCAACCGCAACTGGATCGGTCGGCTGGACGTGCGCTTTGCGGCGCCCGCGCCGAATGTCAGCGCCTTGCCGTGCGTCACCGAAGACCTTCTGAACCGGATGGGGCTTGCGCTTGCGAATCCCGACGCCGACGCCACCGCCCGCCTGAAATTGCCCGGCGCCTGCGTGCAGCTTTCCGAGCTGATTCCCGGCGCGGCGTTGACGCTCGACCTGCCCGACCTGCGCCTGGATGCCAGCATTCCGCAGGCCTACATGAGCCAGATGCCGCGCGGCTATGTCAATCCGACGTCGTGGGATGCCGGCGTGCCCGCGTTCCTTTTGAACTACAACTTCAACACCTATCACGCCACCAGTGGGGGCGAGGACCAGACCAGCACGTATCTCGGCTTGCGCGCGGGGCTCAACGTCGGCTTGTGGCAACTGCGCCAGGACAGCACCGTTACCTGGAATTCCGGCGTGGCGGGACAACCCGGCCAGCGACATTGGCACAACATCGACGCCTACGCGCAGCGCGCCCTGCCCTCGATGCGCGCGAAGATAACCATGGGCGACAGCTTCACCGACGGCACGGTGTTCGACAGCTTCGGGTTGCGCGGTGTGCAGTTCGCCACCGACGACCAGATGCTGCCGCAATCGCTGCGCGGCTACGCACCGGTGGTGCGCGGCGTCGCCGATACCAACGCCAAGGTCACGATTCGCCAGAACGGCGTCCAGCTTTACGAAGCCACCGTCGCACCAGGCCCGTTCGTAATCCGCGATCTTTACCCCACCGGTTATGGCGGTGATCTGGTGGTGACGGTGACCGAAGCCGATGGTCGCCAGCACAGCTTCTCGGTGCCTTTTGCATCGGTGGCGCAATTGCTGCGCCCCGGCGTCACCCGCTTCGATGTGGCCGCTGGCCAGCTTCGCAGCGACATCCTGCAGGACAGGCCGGGCGTGATCCAGGCCGCGGCGCAGCACGGTTTCGACAACGTGTTCACCGGCTATGCCGGCGTGCAGGGTTCGGCCGGCTATGCGGCCGTGCTGCTCGGCGGCGCGTTCAACACGCGGCTCGGCGCGGTGGCGCTGGACATCACGCAGGCGCACGCCAGCATTCCACGTTACGGCTCGCACAACGGCCAGAGTTTCCGCATCACCTACAGCAAGATTCTTCCCGATACCGATACTTCGCTGACGGTTGCGGCCTATCGTTATTCCACCAGCGGGTTCCTGAGCCTGCTGGATGCGGAATCCGCCCGCGACTACGCGCGCCGCGGACTCGATGCGCTGCAATACGTGCCGGGCAACGTGCCGATGATCGATGGCGTCCCGCTCGAAAGCCTGCTGACGCCCGCCCAGCGCGCGGCCCTTGCGGGCAACGTGTACAACGCGAACGACCCTTTCACCGCGCACGATCTGCTGCAGCAACGCAACCGCTTCACGCTGACGTTGAGCCAACGGCTCGGCCAAAGCGGTTCGCTGTATGCCAACGCCTCCGTCAATGATTACTGGAACCGCAACGGTCGCGACACCCAATTCCAGATCGGCTACAACAATCACTTCCGCCGCTTGTCGTGGGGCGTTTCCGCGACCCGTTCACGACTGGTATTCGGCGGCTACGACAACCAGTTCTTCTTGAACGCCAGCCTGCCGCTGGGCGACGGCGCGCACGCGCCGAACGTGTCGGTCAACCTGAGCCACAGCGACGAACTCGGCAGCCAGGAGCAGGCGATGCTCAACGGTTCGGCGGGACAATGGAACCAGTTCACCTACGGTGCCACCGCTTCCCGCAGTGACGCCGGCAGCGGTGCGGCGGTGAGCGTGAACGCCGGCTATCGCAGCCCGTACGCGGTGTTCAATGCCAGCGTCGGCAAGGGCGATGGCTATTCGCAACAGTCGGTGAGCGCCAGCGGCGCGATCGTGGCGCACAAGGGCGGCGTCACCTTCGGCCAGCCGATCGGCGACACCGTCGCACTCGTGCACGTGCCCGGCGCCGACGGTGCGCACATCACCAACGCGCCGGGCGTGCGCGTCGACCGCTTCGGTTATGCGCTGGTGCCGTACCTGATGCCGTACCAACTCGACACCATCCAGGTCGATCCCAAGGGCTTGCCACTGAACGTGCAACTCGATGCGACGAGCGCACAGGTCGCGCCCTATGCGGGTGCGGTGGTGATGGTGGATTTCAAGAGCAAGCAAGGACGTGCGTTGATCGTTCGCATCCAAATGCTCGACGGCAAACCCGCGCCATTCGGCGCCGAAGTCGTCAACGCCAAAAACAATCCGTTGGGTATAGTCGGCCAGGGCGGCATGGCCTTGCTGCGCGGAGTCAACGCGCAGGGGCGTCTCAGCCTGCGCCGGCAAGACCAGCACGATACGCAACACGCGTGCATGTTTCCGTACGTGCTGCCCGCAAAGGCAAAAGCGACGGCCGGTTACACCGAGATCCACGTCACCTGCAGCGACGAATCCCTTGCCTCGCAAGCAGCGAAGGGAAGTGGAACATGATCTGGCACACAGACACTGTCGTCTCGCAGCACCCACTTCAGCCCATGCGCGCACGGGGGTCCATGAGGTTCGGGCCCGCACGGCACATGGTGCCGTGGTCTGCGCTGCTGCTGGGCTTGCTCATGCTCATCCTCGCGGGTCGCGCACGCGCGGATTGCTACTACAGCAGCGGAACGGCAGCCACGGTCAGCTTCACGCCGCCCGCCACCATCACGGTGTCCCCGGATACGGCAGTCGGTACTGTCTTGTGGACCTCGGCGCCGGTCACCGCGCCCGATCCGCTGGTATTGAACTGCTCCGGACCGAACAGCAGCGGGATCGCGAACTCCGCGGGTATTACGCCCACGAGCGGAACGCTTTTCCCCACGGGAATTCCATGGCTTTCTTACCAGGTTTTGTATCCCGATTCGACGCACATCCTGCAGCCATATGCGAATGAAACGATAGGCGATGGCAGCGGAACGACCATCAGCCTCGATGCCGGCTACGCATTGCAGCTGGTCGTCAGTGGCCCCGTTGCAAGCGGCGGCACCCTGAGCGGCCCACTCGGCGTCTGGCAGATGATTTACGACACGTGCGATCAGTACAACAACGGCGGTAACTGCCCAACTCCCCGGTGGGTAGCGGCCATGCATCCACTCGCCACCTTCCTTACTTCGAGCGTGACGTTTGTCCTGCCGACCTGCCAGACCGCTGTCGACCCAACCGTGGTGACGCTGCCGACGGTGTACACCTCGGCATTCACAGGCGTCGGTTCCACCACCGGCACGCAACCCTTCAACGTTCTGCTGAACTGCCCTTCGGCCACCGCGGGAGCAGGCGTCGCCATCACCCTCACAACCAACAGCCCCGCCTCAGGTCCGACCGGCGTAATCGCGCCTACTTCGGGCAGCGGATATGCGCGAAACGTGGGCGTGCAAGTCCTCGACACGAACGCCAATCCGATACCTTTCGACACGCCGATCCCGGCGGGAACGCTGACGGCAGGCAGCTTCAACATCCCGCTCAATGCCCGTTATTACCAGACCGGCACGCCCGTGGCCGGCGGCAACGTCAGCGCCACCGCAACCTACACGATTACCTATCAATAAGGCTCACGGCGAGCCTTCGGGCGCCAGCTTCGCCAGCGGCTGGCCCGAAGCATCCAGCAACACGAGATTGTCGCCGTGGCGGCGGAGTCGTACCGCGTGTTGCAGCACATCGAACACGCCGCGTTCCACTTGCATCGCGCCGGCCGGCTCCAGACACGCCATCTTGGTGGATATGATCTGGCCAAACCGGGTGCCGCCGTCGGTGGACGTCTGCCACGAGGCACCGTATGAATTGCAGCCCGCCTTGCCCGAGGCGCGGCTTTCGCTCAGGCGCAGCGTGGCGACGACGTCGTTCGGCACCGCTGATCCTTCGACTTCGACGAAGCGCCAATCGGTGCCGCGAAGATTGCCGGGCGCCGCTGCGTCGGGCGTCGCCGCAGAACTATCCATCGAAACTTGGGCCGTACTCTGCACCGGTTGCGCCGAACAACCCGCGACTCCGATGACCGCCAACAGCACGAACACTATCCGGCGCATGGCACAGCTTCCTCCGAGCGAGATGACCCACCCTACGGCCGGAGTGCTGAATCATGGTTGTGCACCAATTTGACCGGCAAGACCTGCGCGTGAATCATGGCCGGCGCGCTCGACCTGCTCGCCGTCGACGACGTCGATGTGCTTCTCGAATGCGGGATTCGTCACTTCGAAATCCGGCAGCTTGAGTTGGCTTCGCATGCCAATGCCGGTCACTACAAAACCATCGAGGTTCAGGGGTCTCCCGGCCGTCACTCGATCCTTCAGAAGAGCGTCCAATGCGTCGCGGCCATCAGCCCGCTCAATTTTGCGTAATTTCTCCGGCACCACGATCCAGGCGTGGCCATCCGGATGCCAGCTCAGGAAACGCGCATCGCCGTCTGCATCCACCAGCAACGCGCTGTCCTGATCGACGCCCAAACCGGTGACGGCCGCGGTGTGGTGATCCTTTGCCAGTCGCGCAACGAACGCGAGCAGCCGCCCCAGACGATCGCGCTGCACGAAATGCGTGTCGGTGATCGTGTGCGCAAGCCGCGACAAGTCGATGAAGTCACCGGCCAGCGTCACCGCCGGCCCCGCCGGATCACGCAATGCTTCAGGCGAGGTGATGCTGCCGCCATCCATGGCGCCATAGCCCCATTCGCCGAGGATCGCGAGCCCTGCGCTGGTGCCGCCGAGCGGCTTGCCGGCACGCACGTGCGAGTTCATCAGATCATTGAGCGGTGTGCCTCTCCAGAAGCGCACGTAATTGGCCTGGTCGCCACCCGCAATGAAAATGCCGTCGGCGTGCTTCACGATGGCCAGCACGCGCGGATCGCTGGCCGGCGCGCGCGCGTGGAAGATCAACGTCTGCACCGACGCGACGCCACCAACCTCGTGGTAGATCCAGTTCTGCAGTTCGTCGTCGCCCGAGGCGCGCAGGATCACGATGTGGCCGTGCCCCGCTTGCGCGGCGAACCATCTGAATGCTTCGTCGATTTCGCGGCCGCCGCCCATCAGCAACAGGCCGGGTGAAGTCTTGCCCGGCGTCTTGGCCGCCATGTCACCGATCGTGAAGTATTCATACGCGGACAGTTCGGTCGTGGCGTTCGCCGGCGGCGGCGCGGCCACCGATGCGCATGCCCAAGCTACGAGGCAGGCCGCGAGCCAACAAGCGAATGAACGTTTGCTGCGAATTGCAGACACATCACCCTCCCGTGAGGAACCGAAGCGCACGCTTGCGGACCCTCAACGGGACGAAACCCGATCCGCAATCCCCCATCCGCAGACGCGCTCGACAAATCGCCGCGCACGCGGGCATGATCGGCCGATGGGAGAATCGGTGGACACGTGGTTCGCGCGCGAAGTGCTGGCGCACGAACAGGCCTTGATGCGTTTCCTGCACCGCAACTGGCGCGACCACGACGAGGTCGGCGACCTGCGGCAGGAAATCTACATACGCGTCTACGAAGCCGCGATGCGGCAACCGCCGGATTCCCCGAAGTCTTTCCTGTTCGCGACCGCGCGCAATCTTCTGGCCGATCGGGTGCGCCGCCAGCGGATCGTTTCCATCACGGCGGTGGGTGATCTGGAGCAGTTGAACGTCTTGCAGGATGAGCTGGAACCGTCGCGCTGGCTGGGTGGCCGCGAGGCGCTGGCGCCTCGCGCATGATGGCGGATTTTTTCCACGGAGGAGCCGAAGCCGGTGCGCCGCCCGGCCATGCGTACAGCGAGCAGGCGCGGATTCGCAAACCGAAATGAGCACCGATCATCGCCAAATCGAACGGACCGCCTCGATATGGCTGGCGCGCCGCGACGCCGGCGGCTGGTCGGACCGGCAACAGACCGCGCTGAACGCATGGCTGGCGGAATCCGTCGCGCATCGCGTGGCGTTCCTGCGCCTCCAAGCGGCATGGGAAGAAACCGCACGACTGAAAGCGTTCGCCGCCGGTGGCAGCGCGACCGGTGTACCCGCGCGCGGCGAGTGGGCACACTCGCCGTATTTTGCGTCGCCGGTCGGCGGCGACCTTCCCGCCCGATTCGGTCGTGACGCGCGCAAACATGGGCGCCGCCGCTGGCCACTCTTCGCAGGCATCGCGGCAAGCCTGCTCGCCATCGCCGCGGTCGCGGGCGGCCTTGCCTGGAGCCATTACACGCGCGTCGAGACCGGCGCGTGGCGCACAGCGCTGGGCGCGCAGCAGGTGGTGCAGCTTCCCGACGGTTCGACTGCCACGCTGGGCAGCGATACTGGTCTGCGCATGGCCTTTTCGCGCTCCGAACGCGACCTTGATCTTGCGCGTGGCGAAGCGTTCTTCGACGTCGCACACGATGCGGCGCGTCCGTTCGTGGTGCACGTCGAGGGCTATCGCGTCACTGCCGTGGGCACGCGTTTCGACGTTCGCCGCGGGCACGACGACAAGCTGCGGGTGGTGGTAACGCGGGGACTGGTGCGCCTGCAGTCCACGAACGATCCGGCGCAAGCCGGCACGATGCTGCCGGCGGGCAGCATCGCGATGATCGACGACACCGACGTGCTGGTGCAGCAGGTGCCACTCGATGAAGCGCGTGAACGTCTTAGCTGGCGCGACGGTTACGCGGTATTCCATGGCACGCCACTGGCCGAAGCCGTCGGCGAATTCAACCGCTACAACGCGCGCAAGATCGTGATCGCCGATCCGTCGCTGGACGCATTGCGGGTGGGCGGCAATTTCCGTCTCGACAACAGTGCTGCGTTCGTGCGGCTGATGCAGGAAGTCTTCCCCGTGCAGGCGGCGCAGCACGGCGACCGCATCGTGCTGTCGCGCAAGACTCCCGCGAAATCCGCCCGCTGAATTCCGCCGCCGGTGCGGGGGATCGATCGAACTGGTTCGTCTTGAGTGGAAAGGCGCCGTCGCGGCGCCATCCGGGAGGGGACATGTTCAAACTGTTTGCACGCAGTCTTCTGGCGCTCGCCTGCGCGTTGCCCGCATGGGCCGTGGCCCAGCAAACCGCCGCCATCGACATTCCGGCCGGCAACCTGGTGACCGCGCTGGATATGCTGGCGCGCCAGACCGGCGTGCAGTTCGTCTACAGCGCCGATCAATTGGCGGGGCTCGACACCCGCGGCGCGCACGGCAACCTGTCCGCGCAGCAGGCGCTCACGGCGCTGCTGGCCGGCACCGGCTACCACGCACGCCAGGATGATTCCGGCGCGGTGGTGATCGTGAAAGATGCGGCCAAGCCGTCCGCCCCGCCGGCGAGCACGCCGGCGCAAGGTTCCGAACCGCCGCCGAAGACACTGCAGGAAGTCGTGGTGACCGGCTCGCGCATTCCGCGGTCGCAGATCGAAGGTCCCGCGCCGGTGGTGGCCATCACGGCGCAGGACATCCAGCAGCGCGGATTTGCCAGCGTCCCGGACCTCATGACGTCGCTGACCCAGAACCTCGGCGCGCTCGACAACAACCAGTACACCAACGGATTCTCGCCCGGCGCGCAGGCGGTGGATTTGCGCGGGCTCGGACCCAACCACACGCTGGTGCTGGTCAACGGTCGGCGCATCGCCGACTACCCTCAATCCTACGGCGGCAACAGCAACTTCACCGACATCTCCAACATTCCGACCGCGCTGATCGAACGCGTGGAAATCCTGTCCGGCAGCGCGTCGGCGGTGTACGGCTCGGATGCGATGTCAGGTGTCATCAATTTCATCCTGAAAAAGAAGGTGGACGGGACCACGGTCGAGTACCGCGCCGGCGGCACCCAGCACGGCGGCGGCGGTTCGCAGCGGCTCGACATCACGTCCGGCTTTTCCAAGGGCAAGTTCGATGCGGTGTTCGGGCTCGAACTCGTCGACAAGCATCCGCTGTGGGCGTTCCAGCGCAGCTATACCGATTCGCGCCTCGACAGCCCGATCACGCCATCGCGCAATTACCTCAGCCAGGTGTGGGTACGCTCGGACATCGACGACAACTATCTCGACCCCGGCAAGGCCACCTGCGATGCGCTGGCCGGCTACGACCAGGGCACGATCATCTACGGTCACCGCCGCAACTACGGCAATTACTGCGGCAGTTACTACGACGTCGGCTATGGCACGCTGGAGAACGGCCGCAAGATGGCCAACCTGTTTGCGTCCGCCACGTTCCATTTCAACGACTACACCGATGTGTACCTCGACGTGCTCGCCGGCACTTCGCACCAGGACAGCTACAACACGCCGTTGCAGTGGTACAACTGCGAACCCCTGAACGGCGACTGCGCCGACACGCCCTTCTACAACACCGCGACCGGCCAGGTCGAACAATGGGGCCGCCGCTATTTCACGATCGAGGAAAACGGCGGCTTCAAGCCCGGGATGATCCGCAACATCAACAACACCCTTTCGCTCAACACCGGTATCAGGGGCACGCTCGGGCGCGACAGCGACTGGAACTACGAAGCGAATTTCGAACATTCGCAGAACAAGCTGGAAGGGAAGTGGCCGGCGCTGATCGCCGCCAAGGCGCAGGCGCTGTATCTCGGCCCATCGCTGGGCATCGATCCGGACAGCGGTTACCAGATGTACAACGCGCCGCTCAGCCGCCTGTACACGCCGCTGACCGTGGCGCAGTTCCGTTCCATCACCCAGGATTCGATCGACCGCGACAAGAGCCGCGCGGAAAACTGGTCGCTCACCGTCACCAACACCAACCTCTTCAAGCTGCCAGCCGGTCCGGTTGGATTCGCTGGCATCGCCGAATACGGCACTTCGTATTTCGGCCTCAAGGCCGACCCGCTCTCGCTGGATGGCAGTTACTACGGCCTGCACAACACCGATGCGGTCGGCTCGCGCAGCCATGAAGCCGTCGGTTACGAATTCAGCATTCCGGTATTTTCGAAGCTGACGGTCACCACCGCCGGCCGCTTCGATCGCTACGAATACGGCGAGACCACTGCAGGCAAGTTCACGTACGCGCTGGGCCTCGAATACCGTCCGTTCCAGAGCCTGCTGCTGCGTGGGTCGCTGTCCACCGGTTTTCGCGCACCGGACCTGTCGTATCTCTACGCCGGCATGAGCGGATCCAGTTCCGGCGGCACCGACTACTACCAGTGCCGACTCGCCAATCCCGAGCCCAGCTACGACTGCCTGGGTGATTCCGATTTCGACGCCAGCTACAACGGCCGCAGCCACGGCAGCACCGCACTGAAGGACGAGACCAGCAAATCCTTCACCTACGGTTTCGTGTTCGCGCCGACGCCGAACTTCGACATCAGTGCCGACTACTACCGCATCAAGCTCAACAACGAAGTGGAGTACCAGAGCAGCGACGAAATCCTGCGCCGCGAAGCGGACTGCCGGCTCGGCAGGGATGTCAACGGCAATCCCGTGAATGGAGGTTCGTCGTTCTGCCAGCAGGTCGAAAGCCAGGTCGTGCGCAACGCGCCGAACGCGTCCTACAACCCGAACGGCATCACCTCGGTGCTGGTGCTGCCGATCAATGCCGCGATCGACCAGACCTCGGGCGTCGACTTCAATGCGCACTATCGCTGGAACGCGCAGCGCTTCGGTACCTTCGACTTCAATCTCGGCGCCACCTACGTCATCAGGCACATGACCCAACTGAGCCCCGACTCGCCGGTCGACAACGAGATGACCGACATCTACTACTACCTGATCCCGCGCACCAAGGCCAACGCCTCGGTGACGTGGAACTTCCATGATTTCACCACCACGCTGTATGGCGCGCGCCTCGGCGGCATCCCGAACTACGACGGCACCCAGCGCATGGGACCGACGTTCCTGTACAACGCGACATTCGGTTACCGCGTGACGCCCGGCATCAACGTGTCGCTGATCGTGGACAACCTGTTCGACTCACGGCCACCGCGCGACACCACTTGGACCAGCTATCCGTACTATTCGCGCAACTGGTTCAGCGCGGTCGGTCGCGCGTATTTCGTGGACCTGAGCATCAAGCTCGGTGGCAAGCGCCAATAATCGACACGGCACCTGACGCGGGGCACCGTCGGACCATCGCGAGCGAACAGATCGGCACCGTGCGGAGCGGCTTCCGTGAAAAGCCAGGCCAAGGACGGCCGTTCCCGTGTCGATACCCGGAGCGCCGCAATCCGCGACTCAGTCCGCGACGCGGCGATCATGGAGGATCGTAACAATCAAACATTGAAGCGGAAGTGCAAAACGTCGCCTTCCTGCACGCGGTATTCCTTGCCTTCGAGCCGCAGCCGGCCCACGTCGCGCGCGCCTGATTCGCCCTTGTACTTGATGTAGTCGTGGAAAGACACGGTTTCGGCGCGGATGAAGCCCTTCTCGAAATCGGTGTGGATCACGCCCGCGGCCTGCGGCGCGGTGGCGTCACGCTTGACCGTCCACGCGCGCACCTCCTTGGGGCCGGCGGTGAAATACGTTTGCAATCCGAGCAGCGTGTAGGCGGCGCGAATCACGCGGTCGAGGCCGGGTTCGCTCAATCCCATCGAGGCGAGGAATTCGCCGCGATCGGCTTCGTCGAGCTGCGAGAGTTCTTCCTCGATTGCCGCACAAACCGGCACCACCACCGCGCCTTCGGTTTCCGCACGCTGGCGCACCGCGTCGAGGTACGGGTTGTTCTCGAAACCATCCTCGCGCACGTTGGCCACGTACATCAGCGGCTTCATCGTCAGCAGGAACAGGTCGCGGATCACGCCGCGCTCCTCGTCATCCAGCGTCACCGAGCGCGCAGCGTTGCCTTCATTCAATGCCGCGCGCAGTTTTTCCAGTACGGGGCGCTTGGCCATGGCTTCCTTGTCGTTGGCCTTGGCGGCCTTTTCCACGCGCTGCAAAGCCTTGTCCACCGATTCGAGATCGGCCAGTGCCAGTTCGGTGTCGATGGTTTCGATGTCGGCGAGCGGGTCGATCTTCCCGGCGACGTGCACGATGTCGGGGTGCTCGAAGCAACGCACCACGTGCGCGATCGCATCGACCTCGCGGATGTGCGCAAGGAACTTGTTACCGAGGCCCTCGCCTCGCGACGCCCCCGCCACGAGTCCCGCGATGTCCACGAATTCCACGGATGCCGGGATGATCTTCTGCGGATGCACGATGTCCGCGAGTTGCTGCAAGCGCGGATCGGGCACCGGCACCACGCCGACATTCGGATCGATGGTGCAGAACGGAAAGTTCGCCGCGGCGATCCCCGCTTTGGTCAGCGCGTTGAAGAGCGTGGACTTGCCGACGTTGGGCAAACCGACGATGCCGCATTGGATGGCCATGCTTTATTCCGTGAAGTCGGCGGCTGCGCCGCCTGCAAAAAGCAAGAAAGTAAAAAAAGAAGTCGGCCGCTTGCGCGGCCTGCAAAGGGTAAAGAGTGAAGTCGGCCGCCTCGAGAAGCCGTGAAAGGGCAAGCGAGCGCAAGCGGAATGTGCTTTTCCATTTCACCAATTACAGCGCCGAAGGCGCGACTTTACAGCGAGCAAAGCGGGCGACTCAGTCACGCGCTTCGCGCGTATTCAGCCGCTTCATCGCCTCGTTGAAATCGCCCGCGACGGCCAGCGGCAGCACATGCAGCGCGTGCGTGATCGCATCCAGCATCAGGTCCTCGTCCGCCGCGGAAGGATTGCCGAGCACCCACGGCGTCACGCGGTCGCGATCGCCGGGATGGCCGATGCCGATGCGCAGGCGATGGAACCGCCCGTGCCCGAGCTGCGCCATGATGTGGCGGATGCCGTTCTGGCCACCGTGGCCGCCATCGAATTTCAGGCGCACCGTGCCGGGCGGTAGATCCAGATCGTCGTGCACCACCAGCAATTCTTCGGGTGCAAGTTTCCAGTAGTTGAGCGCCGCGATCACCGCGCGGCCGCTTTCATTCATGAATGTATCGGGCTTGATCACCCGCACCTGCTCGCCGCCGATCGCGACACGACAGGCCTCGCCATGCACCCGTTTTTCTGGCGCGAAGCGCACGCCTTCACCCGACGCCAGCACGTCGGCGAACCAGAAGCCGGCGTTGTGGCGATTGCGCAGGTATTCGGGCCCGGGATTGCCCAGACCGGCTATGAGGCGTATGCCAGTCATCAACGCGGAGGTCGGATGAAAGAACCTTCGTCATTCCGGGGCCGCCGAAGGCGGAACCCGGCTGCGTTTGCAGGATTGCAAACGCGAACACCGCAGGCGGCCCGAAGTGCGAGCGCCAAGGACGGCGCGAGTCTATCCATTTTGATTTTTCCGAACGCAAAAACCAGATGGATTCCGGATCGCCGCTCGCGCGGCGTCCGGAATGACGACGGGAGTGGGAGCATGAGCTCCTTACTTCTTCTCGGCCGGCTTCTTGTCGCCCGCCGCCGGCGCCGCGGCCTTGGCCGCCTCGCCACCCGCCGCAGGTGCGGCTGCGCCCGCAGCCGGCGCGCCTTCGGCACCCGCCGCTTCGACTGGTGCTTCCTCGACTTCCTCGCGAACTGCCTGCGCGGATACGACGGTATGGTCGTATTCCTTGCCGAGTTTCAGTTCGGGGATTTCGACGCCGGCGGGAAGCTTCAGATCGGACAAATGCAGCACGTCGCCCAGTCCCAACTCGCCGAGATCGAGATCGATGTACTCGGGAAGATCCTTGGGCAGGCACGAGACCTGGACTTCGGTGATGTTGTGGGAGATCACCACGCCCGACGTCTTGGCGGCCGGCGATGTTTCCTTGTTGAGGAAGCGGATCGTCACGTACACGCGAACCGGCTTGGACTCGTCGATGCGCAGGAAATCCAGATGCAGAAGTTGCGGCTTGACCGGATGCTTCTGCACGTCGCGCAGCAACACCTTCTGGCGGTTGCCATCGACCAGCAGGTCGAGAATCGCCGACGAGAACCAGTCGTGCTTCGCGGCCAGCGAGAGCCTCAGATGATCGAACTGGATGTTTTCCGCGGCCTGACCCGCACCGTAGATGACGGCCGGGACCTTGCCGGCGCGACGCAGGCGGCGGCTCGCACCTTTGCCCTGGTCGGCGCGGAGTTCGGCCGTGATTTCGTGGATGGTTGCCATTTTCGTGTTACCTCAGGTTGCATGACGTCACCTCGCGGTGACTTGGAATGGCTTCCCCGCGACCAGGGAAGCCGACAAGAACATCTGATTTTGCTCGTCATCCCGGAATACTCGCGCCATCCATGGCGCTCGCGCTACGCGCCGCCTCCGGCGTTCGCGTTTGCAATCCTGCAAACTCAGTCGCGCAGCGATATCCGGGACCCAGTGCCTTTGATGCAAGACGCTACGTGAAAGTCACTGGGTTCCGGCTTTCGCCGGAATGACGAAAAAAATTTTCGTATCCTCTCTCAATCCACGTACAAACTGCTGACCGATTCGCCATAGGCCATCCGGCGCACGGTTTCGGCCAGCAATTGCGCCACGGACAACTGGCGAATCTTCTTGCACGCGGCGCCTTCGGCGCTCAGCGGGATGGTATCGGTGACCACCAGTTCGTCCATCTGCGATTTTTCGATGTTGCCAATCGCCGGTCCCGACAGCACCGCATGGGTGCAGTACGCGACCACTTCCTTAGCGCCACGATCTTTCAGCGCCTTCGACGCGGCGCACAAGGTGCCGGCGGTGTCGACGATGTCGTCGACCAGCACGCAGGTCTTGCCGACCACTTCGCCAATGATGTTCATCACCGTCGCCTCGTTGGGGCGCGGACGGCGCTTGTCGATGATCGCGAGATCCGCGTCATCCAGCCGCTTCG
The DNA here is from genome assembly GCA_035281745.1 of Rhodanobacteraceae bacterium. GTDB lineage: Bacteria > Pseudomonadota > Gammaproteobacteria > Xanthomonadales > Rhodanobacteraceae > 66-474. Next base: position 38,823 of record DATEDI010000024.1, on the reverse strand, counting down.
CGACCGCACGCGCGCGCACCACGCCGCCGACGTCCGGGCTGACCACCGTGATGCCCTCGGTGCCGTGCTTGCGCCAGATGTCGGCCAGCAGCACCGGCGAGGCGTAAACGTTGTCCAGTGGTGCCTCGAAGAAGCCCTGGATCTGGTCGGCGTGGATGTCCACCGTCAGCACCCGGTCCGTGCCGACCGCATCGATCAATTGCGCGGCTACTTTCGCGGTGATCGGCACACGCGCCGCGCGCAGCCGGCGGTCCTGGCGCGCATAGCCGAAGTACGGGATCACCGCGGTCACGCTGGCCGCCGAGGCGCGCTTCAGCGCATCCACCAGCACCAGCAGTTCCATCAAATTTTCCGCCGACGGCGCGCAGGTGGATTGCATCACGAACACGTCCTGATTGCGGACGTTTTCGTCGATCTCCACCTGGACTTCCCCGTCGGAGAATTTGCCGACCACGGCCTTGCCCAGCGGCTCGCCTAGCGTGTGCGCGACGTCCTCCGCCAGCTTGCGATTGGCATTGCCCGAGAACAGCATCAGGCTGGATGTGTTGTGCATGATTCCGGTCTCTCGCCTGCAACGCCGATGTGGCTGGGGCGGCAGGATTCGAACCTGCGAATGCCGGGATCAAAACCCGGTGCCTTACCACTTGGCGACGCCCCACTGTTGATCGTGACCGGGCATCCTGCCCGGCACGATGAACACGGCCGCGGCCAAGCCGCGCCACGTGTTCCGCATCGGCGCACGGCGCCTCTGCGTCGGCACATCCATGTGCCACGGTATTCCAACTCCGGGCTCCTGCCCAACTTGCATGGAAAACGGTCGCGGCGAAGCCGCGCCACGTTTGCAACAGCCAAGCACGCGAGGCCGGCCACCCGTCTCGCGCGCTGAAAAGCCGCCTATTGTCGTGGCCGGCGCAATTCGTGTCAATTCAGGCGGTTGGATGTCGACCCGCAGCTTTCGAGGGTTCAGCGCCTCAAGGCAGCGTCGAACCGATGCCACGCCACTGCTCGATGGAGACTCGGACGGTGTAGGGATCGCGGCTGGCATAGACCTTGCGCGGCAACGGCGGATTGCGTTCCGCATACCAATCCCGGTAATCGACGTGCCAGCCGTCCTGATCCAGCGTGGCCGGCAAGCCATTGGCGCCGAAGGTCAGGATGGCCGGTCGACCGGGCGCACGCAGGCCGCGCACCCACCACGCCAGATCGGCCACGGGCACGTCCCAGCCGAACTCGGCGTTCAGCACCTCGCCGGCGTCGCGCCCGGCCAGCGGTTGTCTGCCGGCACCGGTGAGCACCGCGCCATTCGGCCCGCCACTCAACTGGACGGTCTTGCCGGTGACCGGTGCGCGCAACGTGAATTCATAATGCTGACCGTCCTGCTGCCAGGCAATGCCGCCGCTGCCGCCATGATGCCCGTCCGACGCGGCGAAACGTCCGTCGAGGCTCCAGTCCTGCTGTGCGCCGAGCGCCTGTTCGCGCGCGGCCTGCGCAGCGAGTTGCTGCGCGGTGCCCGGCATGCGCACCGGCACCGGCGCGCAGGCCGCCAGGATCAGCGTCGCCGACGAAGCGACGATTGCGAGGCGCCAGGATCGGATCAAGGCTTCAATCTCCGTTCGGCTTGCAGCAGCGCCGGATTGCGTGGATCGAGCTTGCGCACCTTGCCGAACACTTCACGTGCATGCTCGTGCTGGCCCAGCTTCCACAGCACTTCGCCGAGGTGCACGCCGATGTCTGGATCCTGCTGCTGGACCCAGGCACGCTTCAGGTAGCTTTCGGCCTGATCGAGATGGCCCAGCCGGTATTGCAGCCAGCCCCACGAATCCATGATCGCGGCCGCATCGGGTTTGGCGGTCAGCGCTTTGCGCAGCAGACGGGTCGCTTCCGGCAAATCGCGATCGGCGTCGGCGAGCGTGAAGCCCAGCGCATTCATCGCCTCGACATTGTCTGGATTCTGCGCCAGCACCTTGCGGAAATCGCCAAGCGCCGCATCGGTATTGCCGGCGTTCGCATACTCGATGCCGCGGTCGTAGATGAGCGCCGGATCGCCGGGCATCGCATCCAGTGCGCGATCGTAAGAGGCAACCGCCTCGGCGTGCTGGCCGTGCTGCGAATACATCTGCGCATCCAGTTCGTACGCGGTACGCAGGCTGTCCGGGTCATCCGAATAATCCTGCTGAAGCTGCGCGGCCAGCGCGTGCGCCTGCTCCGACCGGCCAGACTTGTCCAGCAGCACCGCGCTGCGCACCTGGGCGTCGAAGGCGTGAGGACTGTCCGGATCGACTTTGCCGTACCACGCGAGCGCCTGCGGGTCGTGCTTCAGCAATTCGGCAAGCTGGCCCAGCAGGAAGGCGTTGTCGGCACGCTGCGCTTGAGGTGCACGTTGCAGATCGGCATACAAGCTGCGCAAGGCGGCATCGTCCTTGGCACGCGCGGCGTACGCGACCCGCGCCGTCCACGTTGCATCGGTTTGCGGGCCGCGCTGCAGGAGCTTCAACGCTTCGGCGTATTTCTCGCCTTCGGCCAGCAACGCGGCATAACCCAGCCGCAGTTCGATGTTGCGCGGGTGTGCCGCGACGCCCTTCGCGTAAAGCGCCAAGGCGCCGGCGCGATCGCCGGTCGTCACCCGCAAGCTGGCGGCCCAGCGGATGCTGTCCGGCGCATCGAACCGCCGCACGGCCGTGTCCGCCAGCTTGCGTGCGAAGGCGTGGCGGCCCAGATGCTCGCCCAATTGGCTCAACGCCACCCAGATGCTTTCGCTGGGGGGCAGGCGCTCGGGCGTCGCGAGGTCTTCCAGCACGCGCCCGGCCAGCGCGGTATCGCGCGCGGTCAGGAGCGTCGCAGCGAAGGTCTTCCAGTCGTCTGGCTTGCCGGAGTCCAGCAGCAGCCCGTACTGGTGTTCCGCGTCGGCGCGATCCCCGCGCAGCATCGCGAGCTGAGCACGGACCGCCGCGAGATCGTGGGCATCGGCACCCAAGGCTTGCCAGCGGTCCAGCAGCTTCTGTGCGCCAGCGGCGTCGCGTGTGGCCAGCGCGAGCTGCAGCGCTCGCTTGGCCACGGCCGGATCGTTCGAAATCTGCGCGGCTTCGGCATAGCTGGCCGCGGCCTTGTCCACTTGGTTGTTCTGCAGCGCGAATTCGCCCGCGATCACCAGCGCCGAGGCCCTGCTATTGGCGCTGCCCACCGGCAGATCGAGCCGCGCCAACGGTTGCTCCGGTACGGTGCCGGAACGGCCATGCACCGGCACCTGCGCGCACCCGCCGAGCAGCGCCAACACGGCGAGCGCGGCCGCAAACGCGCTAAAATGTGCGCGCGTCCTGCGCCGTGTATTGAACTTGTCGGGTTGGGTCCGCACACTTCGCACCGGGATTCCGGTCCTCTTTGTCTTGTTGCCATGCGACAGCTTAGCCTGTCACCGCATTCGTTCCCATGCCGCTGATCGCACTCGGGCTCAACCATCTCACCGCGCCGGTCGCCTTGCGTGAGCGGGTGGCCATCGATGCCGACGCGACCCCGCCGGCGCTGGCGGAACTGGCCGCGCAGCCGGGCGTGGACGAGGCAATGATCCTTTCCACCTGCAACCGCACCGAGTTGTATTGCAGCGTTCGCGAAGGATCGGAAAACGCGCCCGAGGCGTGGCTGCACGCCCGCAATCAAATGACCCCGGGGCGGCTGGACGAGTTCCTGTATCGCCACACCGACGGCGAGGCCGTGCGCCACGTGTTTCGCGTCGCCACCGGCCTCGAGTCGATGGTGCTGGGCGAGCCACAGATCCTGGGCCAGGTGAAGGATGCATGGCGCGCCGCGCGTTCGGCCCACACCTTGCAGGCACCGATGGACCGGCTGCTGCAGAACGCCTTCGCGGTCGCCAAGCGCGTGCGCACCGAAACGCGCATCGGCACCGGCCCCGTTTCGGTCGCGTTCACCGCGGTGCGACTGGTGGAACAGGCCTTTGCAGACCTGCGCGAATCCTGCGTGCTGCTGATCGGCGCGGGCGACACCATCGAACTTGCGGTGCGGCACCTGATCGAACGCGGCGTCAAGCGCCTGATCGTCGCCAACCGCACTGTCGAAACCGCGCAGTCGCTGGTGAATCCGGTAGGTGGCTACGCGATCGCGCTGGCCGATTTGCCCAAGCATCTCGCCGAAGCCGATATCGTGATTTCGGCCACCGCCAGTCGTGAGCCGATCCTCGGCGTGCCGATGCTGCAGGACGCGCTGCAACAACGCCGTCGCCGGCCGATACTGCTGATCGATCTGGCCGTGCCGCGCGACATCGATCCTGCCGCGGCTGAACTGCCCGACGTATTCCTGTACACCATCGATGACTTGCAGCAGGCCATCGATAGCGGCCGCCGCTCGCGCGAGGCGTCGGTGCGCGAGGCCGAAGCCATCATCGACCTGCAGGTCGAACGCTATCTGGCCTGGCAGCGCGCGGCCGAGTTCGATCGCCCGCTGCGCGTGTACCGCGCCAGCGCCGAAGCCCAACGCGACGAAGTGCTGGCGCGTGCGCGCGAAATGCTGGCCAACGGCCGCGATCCCGACGAGGCGCTGGATTTCCTCGCCAACACGCTGACCGGCAAACTGCTGCACACCCCCAGCGTGCGCCTGCACGAAGCCGCGGAACACGGCGATCAGGCCTTGCTCGACGCGGCCACGCGCCTGTTCGGCACGCACGGGCACGATGCGTGACTCCGCAACTGCAGCGCCGACTGGAACAACTGCTGGAACGCCACCATGAGGTCGGCCTGCTGCTGGCCGAGCCCGATGCCGCAAACGATTCCGCGCGCTTCCGCGCGTTGTCGCGCGAATATGCGCAAACCCAGGAACTCGCCGACACGTTCACCGCTTCGCGCAAGGCGAGCAGCGAGTTGGCGCATGCGCACGACATGCTGGCCGATCCCGACATGCGGGACTTGGCCCGCGAGGAAATCGTGCGACTGGAAACCACCCACGCCGAACTGGAAGATCGCCTGCAGACGCTTTTGATCCCGCGCGACCCGCTGGACGACGCCAACCTGTTCCTGGAAGTACGTGCTGGGACCGGCGGCGACGAGGCCGCGCTGTTCGCGGGCGACCTGCTGCGCATGTACCTGCGCTACGCCGAGCGCCGCGGCTGGAACACGGAACTGATGTCCGCACACGAGGGCGAACACGGTGGCTACAAGGAAGCCGTGGCGCGCGTCGAGGGCCGGGGCGCGTATGCGGCGCTGAAGTTCGAATCCGGCACGCATCGCGTGCAACGCGTACCGGTCACCGAAGCCTCGGGCCGCATCCACACCTCGGCCGCGACGGTCGCGATCCTGCCGGAAATGGAAGAAATCGAGGACATCGAATTGCGCGATGCCGATCTGAAGGTCGATACCTTCCGCGCATCCGGCGCCGGCGGCCAGCACGTCAACAAGACCGATTCGGCGATCCGCATCACCCATCTTCCGACCGGCATCGTGGTCGAATGCCAGGATGAACGCAGCCAGCACAAGAATCGCGCGCGCGCATTGTCGCTGCTGAAGGCCCGGCTGCTGGATTCGCAACGCGCCGAACAAGCCGCGAAACAGGCGGCGACCCGCAAGCTGCAGGTGGGTTCCGGCGATCGCAGCCAGCGCATCCGCACGTACAATTTTCCGCAGGGCCGCGTCACCGACCACCGCATCAATTTGACCTTGCACCAGTTGCCGCAAATCCTGGATGGCGATCTCGACGACTTGATCGGCACGCTTGCGCGCGAATCGCACGCGGAAGCGCTGGCTGCCTTGGGCGATGCGCCATGAGCAAACCGGGTCCCGATCTCGGCACGCGCCTGACGCGAATCCTCGGCAAGGTCGGGCAGGCGCCCGCGCCTGCCCAGCCGCTCGCGCAAGGCACAACCGAATCCACCACCCGCACCACCTCGCCGGCGTTGCAGCAGCACCTCGCGCGCATCCTGGAGCTGCTCGACCAGCGCGACCCCGCCGCCGCCGAGCGGCTCGCGCAAGCGGCGTGCGTTGCATTTCCCGACTCCGCCGAGGCTGCGCGCCTGCAAGGGATCGCGCTGCTGATGCTGGATCGCGCACCGGCCGCGCGCGGAGCATTGGCCGAAGCCGTGCGGCTCGCGCCCGACGATCATCTCGCGCGCTGCAACTATGCCGCAGCGTTGATGGCGTGCGGCGAGGCCGAAGCGGCGGTCGAGATATTGCAACAAGTCGTGCGGCAACATCCCGACGATCCCGGCATTCGCAACAATCTCGCCAACGCGCTGCGCGCCATCGGCGACGATGCACGCGCGCGCGACGAATACCTCGCGGCGCTGAAGATCGCGCCTGATCATCCGGGTGCGCTGCTCAACCTCGCGGCGGTGGAAGTCTCGCTGGGCATGCTGGATATTGCCGAACAGCGGCTGCGCACATTGTTGTCCCGTCAGCGGCATCCGCAGGCGCTGCTGCTGCTCGGCAACATCCTGCACCGTCGCCGCCTGTTCGCCGACGCACAGGCCGTGTACCTGCAGGCTGCGCAGCTCGCGCCCGGCGCTGCGGAGTTTCCGTATCAGGCCGGTCTGATGGCGGACGAACAGCATCATTATGCGGAAGCGGTGCGCTTTTACCGGCGCGCCCTGCAACTCGACCCGAACCTGCACCTGGCCGAAGGCCAGCTGTTGTTTGCGCTGCGGCGCATGTACGACTGGACGGCCGCCGAACCGCTCGGCGCCAGAAGGCGCGCGCGGGTAATGGCGGGCGCAGACGACGTCGATCCGTTCGCGTTCCTGGCCGAAGACTCGACCCCCGTCGAACAACTGGCCTGCGCCCGCGCCCTTGCCGCGCGCACGGTGCGCGAACAGCAGCCGTTGAAGGAAAAGTTGAACTTCGAACACGCGCCGCGCGCGGCCGGCACTCCTCTGAAAGTGGCGTTCGTGTCCGCCGGTTTCGGCGCACCCATGGGCGTGCCGCACGCGACGGCCGTGTTGATCGCCGCGATGTTCGAGGAGCTTGGCAAACTCGAAGACATCGAATTGCACCTGATCGCCACCACGCCGGATGCGGGTAGTCCGATCCGACAGCGGCTGCGCAATGCCGCGTATGCCTTCCACGATGCTGACGAATTGTCGGTGGCGGACATCGCCCGCCTCGTGCACGGGGCGAGCATTGACATCCTGATCGACGTGGACGGCTGGTGCGCCGGCGGCGCGCCCGGCGTGTTCGCGCTCAGGCCGGCCCCGGTGCAGGTCAACTGGCTCGCCTACCCCGGCACCTCGGGGGCGCCATTCATCGACTACGTGATCGCGGATCGTTTCATCATCCCGGAAACATCGCGCCGCTTTTATTCCGAGGCCGTCGCATGGTTGCCGCGTTGCTACCAGCCATCCGACACCAACCGGTTGTTGTTCGATGCGCCGCCACGCTCGTCGTTCGGATTGCCCGACGATGCCGTGGTATTCGCGAGCTTCAACAACTCGTGGAAGCTCAACCGCGCGAGCTTCGCGCGCATGTGCGCGGTACTGCGGAAGGTGCCCGATGGCGTGCTGTGGCTGCTGAACACCGATCGCGAAGCCGACGCGCGCCTGCGTGATGCGGCGCGCCGCCAAGGCGTGGAACCGCAACGGCTGGTGTTCTCCCCGTCGCTGCCGCACTTGCAACACCTCGCGCGCTACCGCCTCGCCGACCTGTTCCTCGACACCAACCCCTACAACGCGCACACCACCGCGTCCGACGCGATCTGGGCAGGCTGTCCGGTGCTGACGTGTCCTGGCGACACCTTCGCCTCGCGGGTCGCGGGCAGCCTCAACCACTATCTCGGCACGCCGGAGCTGATCGCGCGCGACGATGGCGCGTTCGTCGAAACCGCCGCACGCCTCGGCAACGAGCGCACGGTTCTGGCAGCGCTCCGCCGGCGGCTGGAAACGCAACGCGAAACCTCCGGCCTGTTCGACATGGAAGTCTACGCGCACGATTTCGCGGCGCTGCTGCGCGACATGGACGATCGTTACCGGCAAGGCCTGCCGCCGAAACCGATCGCACCGCCGGAACCGGTGCGCAACCGCTGGGGCACCGCTGACGCATGAGCGCGAAAGATCAATTCGTTCCGTTGAATCTCGCCGTGCTGACGGTTTCCGACTCGCGCACGCTCGAGAACGACACGTCCGGCCAGGTTCTCGTCGACGCGCTGACGGATGCCGGACACCGCCTGCACGAACGCAAGCTGCTGCGCGATGACCGCTACGTGATTCGCGCGCAAGTGGCGGCGTGGATCGCCGACGCGGCGGTGCACGGCGTGCTGATCACCGGCGGCACCGGCTTCACCGGACGCGACTCGACGCCGGAAGCGGTGCTGCCACTTCTGGACAAGGAAATGCCCGGCTTCGGCGAATTGTTCCGCGCGATCAGTTTCGAGGAAATCGGTACGTCATCGTTGCAATCGCGCGCGTTCGCGGGACTGTCCAACCAGACGTTCGTGTTCGCCCTGCCGGGTTCAACCTCGGCGTGTCGAACCGCATGGGAAAAAATCCTGCGCGCACAACTCGACGCCCGCACGCGGCCGTGCAACCTGGTCGGATTGATTCCGAGGTTGGGCGAGCGTTGATCGGGGGCTCCCGTATCATCGCGTTTTGCATGGGAGAATCGTCATGCATGCTGGCAGTTGCCTGTGCGGTGCCGTACGCTATGAAGTACACGGCGAACTCGGCCCGATCACGGTGTGCCACTGCAGCAAATGCCGGAAGGCCAACGGCTCGGCGTTCAGCGCGGTAGCGCCGATCGCGCGCGCGGATCTGCGCCTGCTGGGCGGCAAGGACGCGCTGGCCGAATTCGAATCCTCGCCCGGTGTGCACCGCGTGTTCTGCGCGGGTTGCGGCGCGCAGTTGTACAGCCGCCGCGATGCGATGCCGGACTTGTTGCGCCTGCGCCTCGGCACGCTGGACACGCCGGTCGAAGGCGAACCGTCCCAACACATCTTCACTGCGTACAAGGCAGCGTGGTATGCCATTCCCGGCGACGCGCCGCAATATTCGGAACACATCCCGGCCTGAGTCGGAGGCTCAGGCGGTCTTGAACCCGCGCCACGACTGTTCCGGCAGCGGCTCGCGCCGGACGTTCTCGACAGACGCCGCGGGTGGCCCGTGATGCAGCCACGCATCCAGCTCGTCGACGGCCTCGCGGCTGCCCGACGCGACCACCTCCACGTTTCCATTCGCGAGGTTTTTCGCGTGGCCAGTCAGCCCGAGGCGCAACGCGCGCTCGCGCGTGGCGGCCCGGAAGAACACGCCCTGAACTTTTCCCGTGACGATGAAACGCACGCACGTCACGGAAGCTTTACCCCGGTGCCGGATCGCGACGACCGTGACGCCGCGATCGCCGCGTCCAGCAATTTCGCATCGACGGGACCGATGAAGCGTTTCGCCAAGCGCCCGTCCGGCGCAATCAGGTAAGTGGTCGGCAGCGTGGCCGGCATGTCGATGCCACGCGGCAGATCGTCCATGTCGAGCTGCGCCAGGGGATAGTCGACCGGATGCTTCTTCGCGAATGCCAACACCTCGGCGCGCGGCGAACGATCGTAGGCCAGCCCGACCGCGGCCACGTCCTTGTGCGTGCGGACGAACTTCGAAAGTGCCGGCATCTCGGCGATGCACGGCGAACACCAGGTCGCCCAGAAATTCACGATCACCCATTTGCCGCGCATCGCCGCGAGATCGAAGTCCTTGCCATCCAGCGTCTGGATGCTGAGTGCAGGGTGAGCCGTCGAGGTTTGCGCGTGTCCGCTCCCGGCCGCACACGCCAATGCCAGCATCAACACCCACGCCCCGCAGCGGAATACATTCATCAAGGTTTCTCCTCGGATTTTGCCGGCGGCTCGCGCACCGCCGCGGCGAATACGTGTCGCAACGGTACCGCCAGATTGCCGCGCAGCGCAGCTTCGGCGCGTTGCAACGCGACGCGCACCTCGGGTAGCAGACCGACGCTGGCGCGTTGCAATGACAACGCATCATCCGGCAACCGGTAATCACCCGCGCGGAATACGTCGTCCAGCGACGTGCTGTCCAAATCTCGCGCCAGCACCCACTCGCCACCGGCAGCACAATGGATCATCCCGGCCCGCCGGAGGTCGAAGAGATAACGCTGCAACAGGTCCGCGGTCAGGAAACTTTCGCGCTGCGACAACTCCGATTCGCGCAAGCCTTCGCCCGAACGTTGCGCGACCGCAAAATGCTGCAGCACCCGCATCAAGCCCACGAACTCGCAGCCCGGCGGCAGCATCTCGTGCGGATCGTGGTACTCGAAAGCGTCCAGCGCAGCGGTCAGCGTCGCACCCAGCAACACGATCACCCACGAGAGATAAATCCAGATCAGCAGGATAGGAATCGCCGCCAGCGCGCCGTACACGGCCTGGTAGTTTGCGAGATCCTGCACGTACCAGGCGAAGCCGTTGCGCGCCGCCTCGAACAGCAACGCACCGGCCAGCGCGCCCGCGATTGCGTCCCGCCAGCGCACGCGGCAATTGGGTACCAGTTGATACAAAACACTCAGCCCCACCCACGTGACGGCAAACGGCAGCGCGGCGACCAGCCGCAAACCCAGCACGCCCGCGTTGCCCGCGCCGTGCAGCACGGGTTGCGCGAATACCCAGGAACTTGCGGCCACTGCTCCCACCAGCGCCAAGGGCCCGAATGTCAGTGCCGCCCAGTACAGCAGGAAGCGCGCACTGCCCTTGCGCGGAGAAGGGACGCGCCAGATCCGGTTGAAGCGATCCTCGATGCTGGCCAGCATCATCAAGGCGCTCGCCAGCAGGAACAGGATGCCGACAACGGTCAGCTTGCTGGCGTTGTCGGCGAACTGGAGCAGGTATCCTTGCACCGTTTCACCGGACGCCGGGACGAAATTGCGGAAGATGAAATCGGAAACATGCTCGCGCAACCCGGCGAACACCGGGAACACGGCAAGAATCGCGACCACCGCGGTCAGCAGCGGCACCACCGCGAACAACGTCGTGTACGAGAGCGCACCGGCGGTTTCGAAACACTTGTCGTCGCGGAAGCGATACCACAGAAACTTCGCGAACGCCTTCAGCCGGTCGCGGCGCAGTACCTGGCGAAAGCCCGAAAGCCGTCTCATGTGAAAAGGCTAGTGCAACCGCGGGACAAAGGAAACGTCGAGGCGCCGCGGCGTTGGCGTCCGTAAACCGAACCTCCGATGCCAGGAAATATCCCCGGACCATGGAAATACTGATCGTCTATTACAGCCGCAACGGCAGCGTCGCCCAGCTCGCGCGCCTGATCGCGCGCGGCGTCGAGGAAGTCGATGGCATGCGCGCGCGCCTGCGCCAGGTGCCGCCGGTGGCGCCAATCACGCAGACGGCGCATCCGCCGGTGCCGGACGAAGGGGCCCCTTACGTGGAACTGAGGGATCTGCACGAATGCGCGGGCCTGATCGTGGGCAGCCCGACCCGCTTCGGCAACATGGCCGCGCCGATGAAACATTTTCTCGATTCGACGCCGGCCGAATGGGCCTCGGGCGCGCTGGTCGGCAAACCGGCCGCGGTGTTCACGTCCACCGCCACCATGCACGGTGGCCAGGAATCGACCCTGCTGTCGATGATGACGCCGCTGATCCATCACGGCATGTTGATCGTCGGCATTCCGTTCACGGAAGCCGCGCTCAACGCCACCACCACGGGCGGGACGCCATACGGCGCCAGCCACGTGGCCGGCATCAACCGTGATCGTCCGATCAGCGACGACGAACGCACGCTTGCGCGGGTGCTCGGACAACGTGTCGCCGATATCGCCAAACGTCTGGCGGTGAACGCGTGACCGTCACCGTGCAACAACGCATCGGCTTCGCAGCCTGGAGTGCCTTGGCATTGCTGCAGGTCGTGTGGCACGCATGGCTGCTGCCGCCCGCACGCATGCCGGTCGCGGTGGCACTGCTGATTGCGTTGCCGCCGTTGGCGGTTCCGCTGCTGTACCGGCGCACGCCGCCGCGCATGTTGCTGCTGGCCGGCATGATCTGCCTGTTCTACTTCTGCCACGGCGTGGCCGAAGCGTGGTCCGCGCCGGGTGAACGCGTGTTCGCCGTGATCGAACTCGCGCTGGCGGTCATCGTGATCCTGTCGTGCGCGCGCAAGCCGAAGCGGCGCCATGGCATAGCCCCTCTCCCTCCGGGAGAGGGTGGCGCGTAGCGCCGGGTGAGGGTACGGTTTCGCAAAGCTCTACGGATAACTCGAAATGGTGCCATGCTTCGATCCCGAACCCTCACCCCAACCCCTCTCCCAGGGGGAGAGGGGGTCGGATCTTCTCTCATCATGAGCTTCGTCCAGCCTGCGCCGCGACTCGCCGACCCCTACCGGGACGACCGCGTGCTGCAATCGTGGTTGTCACGCGTGCTGCCCGAGGCGCAACGACGGGCCGCGGAGCCGGATTTCCTGGCGCTGGCCGAATACGCGCAACACGCCTACTCGCGACAAACCGCCACCACGCCCGTCGAACCGGTGTTGACGAACTGGGACGTGTGGGGCAACCGCATCGATCGCATCGAGCTGACCGAAACCTGGCGGGAAGGTCCGGCCATCGCGGCGCAATACGGTCTGGTCGCGGACGGCCACGATCGTGCGCTGGGTGAATTCGCGCGCGTGCAGCAGTTCGCCAAGGTTTACCTGTACCACGCCGCCAGCGCGTTCTATTCCTGTCCGCTGGCGATGACCGACGGCGTCGCCACGGCATTGCGCGATGCGCCGAATGCGGCGTTGCGTGACCGCACTCTTGCGCACCTCCTCAGCCGTGATCCCGCGACGTTCTGGATCAGCGGGCAGTGGATGACCGAAAACACCGGCGGCTCGGACGTCGGCAGCAGCGAGACCACCGCGCGCCGCGATAACGATGGCACGTGGCGGTTGAACGGGCGCAAGTGGTTCACTTCCGCCATCAACGCCGAAGTCGCACTGGCGCTGGCGCGTCCGGAAGGCAACTCCGCTACCGCCGGCGGTCTCGCACTGTTCTGCGTCGAAACCCGCAACGCCGATGGCTCATGGAACGGCGTCACCATCGACCGCTTGAAAGACAAGCTCGGCACCCGCGAACTGCCGACCGCGGAAATCCACTTGCACGATACGCGCGCGGAACTGGTCGGCGACCCCACCAACGGCGTGCGCGCGATCGCACCGGTACTGCAGGTGACGCGGCTGTGGAATGCGTTCGGGTCACTCTCGACGATGGCGCGCTGTCTCGCATTGACACGCGATTACGCGCGGCGCCGTACCGCGTTCGGCAAACCCCTTGTCGAACAGCCGCTGTTCGCCGACGCGCTGGCCGGCTGGCAAGCCGAATTCGAGGCCGCGTTCCATCTGGCCATGCAAGTCGCGTTGTTGCTGGGGCGCGTCGAATCAGGTACGGGCGACGATCGGGACGCCGCGCTGCAACGCTTGTTGACACCCCTGGCGAAAGCGTGGATCTGCAAGCTCGGCGTGCACATCGCCTCGGAAACGGTCGAGGCGTTCGGTGGCATCGGTTACCTCGAAGACAGCGGCATCCCGCTGCTGCTGCGTGACGCGCAGGTGTTCCCGATCTGGGAAGGTTCGAGCAACGTGCAGGCGCTGGATTTCCTGCGCGCGCTGGACAAGCTCGGCATCGATCCGCTCGTCGAGGCAGTCGATGCGTGGACGGAAGCTGCCGATGGCGCGGTGCCCGATCGGGACGCCGAAGCCATCCACGGCGCGATCCGCCATGCCGACACGTGGCTGCGCGACCATGCCCGCGATGCCGACACGTTGCAAGCCGGCGCGCTGCGCCTCGCCAACACCTGCGCGCGCAGCGTTGCGGCCGCGTTGTTGGCGCGGCACACGGCGTGGGCGCAACGCGAACATACCGACCCCGCTTCCGCGATTTCTCTGCGCCGCTTCTGCGCAAAGGGCCTCGATCGCATCATTGATGTTTATTCAGACGGCTCCCTGCTTCGCGAGTAACGCGCAACAACCCATCCCCACCCAACCCTCCCCTTGAAGGGGAGGGCTGCACGTCCGCGGCTTGGCTCATCCCCTTCAAGGGGGAGGCCGGGAGGGGGATGGGTTGCCGGGCACTTCGCGCCGCGCGTAAAAGTCGGCCACGTACCGAATGAGTGACTGCGAATCGATCGCCTCGCGCAGCTCTCGCATCAACGTCAGGTAATGGTGGAGGTTGTGGATCGTCGCGAGCTGCGAGCCCAGCATTTCACCACAGCGATCGAGATGGCGCAGGTAGGCGCGCGAGAAGCCATTCGCGCACGCGTAGCAGGCGCAGTGTTCCTCGATCGGGCGCGTGTCGCTCGCATATTTCGCGTTGCGGATGCGCAAGGTGCCCTCGCGTGTGAACAGGAACCCGTTGCGGGCGTGCCGGGTCGGCATCACGCAATCGAACATGTCGATGCCGCGGCGCACGGCTTCCACGATGTCTTCCGGACGGCCGACGCCCATCAGATAGCGCGGCTTGTCGGCTGGCAGTTGCGGCACCGTCGATTCCAGCGTCGCATTGCGTTCGGCTTCGGGCTCGCCCACCGCCAATCCGCCGAGCGCATAGCCATCGAAGACGATTTGCAACAAGCCGTCTGTGGAACGCGCGCGCAAATCGTCGTGCACCCCGCCCTGCACGATGCCGAACAACGCATTGCGATTGCCGAGTTCGTCGAAGGCCCGCCGCGAACGCGCGGCCCAGCGCAGGGAAAGTTCCATCGATTCACGCACCACGCCCGCATCCACGGGTTTGCCGTCCACCGTGTACGGCGTGCACTCATCGAACGCCATCACGACGTCGGAATCCAGCACCGTCTGGATGCGCATGGATTCCTCGGGCGACAGGAACACCCGCGAACCGTCCACCGGCGAGGCGAACGTCACGCCCTCTTCGGTGAGCTTGCGCCGCTCGGCCAGCGAGAACACCTGGAAGCCGCCGGAGTCGGTGAGGATCGGGCCGTTCCAGCCGATGAAACGATGCAACCCGCCGAACGTGCCGATCACGTCGAGCCCCGGCCGCAGCCACAGGTGGAACGTGTTGCCGAGGATGATCTGCGCATCGACGTCGACGAGGTCACGCGGCGTCATGGCCTTCACCGAACCATACGTGCCGACAGGCATGAACGCGGGCGTGTCGATCACGCCGCGCGATAGCGTGATGCGGCCGCGGCGAGCTGCGCCGTCATGGGAGAGAAGTTCGAAGCGCATCGATTCTTTTCTGGACTCGGGACTCGGGACTCGGGACTCGGGAAAGCCTAACAACCCATCGTCATTCCGGAGGCGGCGAAGCGTAACAAGCCATCGTCATTCCGGGGCTGTCCACAGCTTCATCGCGGAGAGAACCCGGAATCGGTTTTCATCCAGAAAACCAAAATGGATTCCGGGTTCCGACTCTACGAGTCGGCCCGAAGGACGGTAAAAACAATTATCGCGTGTTCGAGTCCCGAGTCCCGGGTCCCAAGTCCCGGCGCGGCCATACCAGCATCGCATCGCCATACGAATAAAACCGGTAACGCTGTTCGACCGCGTGCTGGTATGCCGACAGCACGAACTCGCGCCCGGCGAACGCCGAGACCAGCATCAGCAATGTCGATTCGGGCAGATGGAAGTTGGTGATCAAACCGTCGACCGACATGATCCGGTAGCCCGGAAAAATGAAGATCCGCGTTTCACCCGCGAACGGCTCCACCTCGCCGCGCTCGCCGCGCGCGGCTTCCAGTGCACGCACCACGGTGGTGCCGACCGCAATCACGCGCCCGCCACGCGCGCGCGCGCGATGGATCTTCTCGACCAGTTCCGCACCCACGTTCAACCATTCGCGGTGCATCTCGTGGTCTTCGATCCTTTCGGCGCGTACCGGCTGGAAGGTGCCGGCGCCCACGTGCAGCGTGATGTAATCGAAGTCGATGCCCCGCGCACGCAGCGCATCCAGCAGCCCCGCATCGAAATGCAAACCGGCCGTTGGCGCCGCCACCGCGCCGGGCTGGCGTGCGTAGACGGTCTGGTAGCGTTCGCTGTCGCGCGGATCGTCCGGTCGCGCGATATACGGCGGCAACGGCATGTGGCCGACCCGCAACAGCAGCTTCTCGAGAGGCTCCGTGCACTCGAACTTGAGTGCGAAGAACTGGCCTTCGCGGCCGAGCACGCGCACCGGCGTGCCGTCGTCCAGTTCGATCAGGCTGCCCTCGCGCGGCTTCTTGCTGACGCCCAGCATCGCCACGGCCGTGTGCGAACCGGTGATGCGTTCCAGCATGATTTCGACCGCACCGCCTGATGGCTTGTGACCGAACAGGCGCGCCGGCAACACGCGTGTGTCGTTGAACACCAGCAGGTCGCCCGCTCGCAAAAGCGTCGGCAGATCGGTGAACGCGCGGTCCGCCAGACTCTGGTGCGGCGCATCGACAATCAGCAGGCGACTCGCGCTGCGCTCGGGCAGCGGCTGCTGCGCGATCAACTCGATCGGCAGGTCGTAATGGAAATCGGATTTCTTCAAGACGCGGCGGCCAGCGTGGGCAACGTGACATTGTAAGCGCCATGGGTACGCACATCGCGTCCGCACGGGCGCAACAAGCCCTTGCCCAAACGGCTTTACTGTTTGGGAGAAGGGCCGAGTGCTCGAAAACCGATCCCGGGCTCTGCGCTTCGCGCAGCCCCGGGATGGCAAAGTGCGCCCTTCGGGGAGCGGGAGAAGACCGCCGCTTCGAAATTACAGCCAGCCCTTTTGCCGCGCCAACCGGTACGCCTCGATCCGATTGGCGACGCCCAGCTTGCCGATCGCCTCGGACAAATAATTGCGCACGGTGCCGTGCGAAAGATTGAGCTTGTGCGCGATCTCGCCGGCGCTCTGGCCTTCGCCAGCAAGGCGCAACACCTGGCGTTCGCGATCATTGAGCGGATCGGCTTCGGTCCATGCTTCCAGCGCCAGTTCCGGATCGATCGCGCGACCGCCACGGTGCACCAGGCGCAAGCTGTCGGCGAGTTTCTCCGCGGGCGCATCCTTCAACAGGTAACCCGACACGCCCGCATCCAGTGCGCGTCGCAGATAGCCGGAGCGTGCGAACGTCGTCACGATCACCACCTTCACCGGCAATTCGTGGCGCTGGATGCGCTGCGCAAGTTCGAGTCCGGTGAGTCCCGGCATTTCGATGTCGGAAATCAGGATGTCGGGTTTGAGGCGCTCGACATCTCGCCATGCGGCTTCGCCGTCCGCCGCCGAACCCATCACTTCGATGTCGGGCTCCAGCGCCAGCAGCGCCGCCAGCGCGCCGCGCACCATCGCCTGGTCTTCCGCCAACAGCACCCGCATCATGCCCGGCTGCCCGCGGGTTGCGCCAGCGATGCGGCGGTGATCGGCACGACCTTCTGCGTCGTCGTGCGTCCGACCGACGTCTGCGGCAATGGCAATCGAATCTCGATGCCGGTGCCCTTGCCCCGAGGCGATTCGATCCACAGTTCGCCGCCGTGCGCAGCGATGCGCTCGCGCATGCCGGTGAGTCCGTTGCCGCGCTCGTTGACGCCGCCGCGGCCGTCGTCGCGGATGCGCATCACCACGCGTTCGGCGCCGACGATCACGGTGACCTCGACGCGATTGGCGCGCGCGTGCCGCTGGATGTTGGTGACGGCCTCGCGCAATACCAGCGCCAGACACGTTTCGACTTCGCCGGGCAGGTCGTGCGGATCGTGCCAGTACTCCATCTGCACGCCGGCGGCTTCCAGCAGCAGCCGCCCGGAGGCCAGTTCCGCCGCCATCGCTGCGGCGCGGATGCCGCTGACCGCGCTGCGCACCTGCGACAAGGCCTCGCGCGACACCCGCGCCACGTCGGCCATTTCGCGGTGGGCGGCGTTCGGATCACGATGGATCAAGCGGCCGGCCAATTCCGATTTCAATGCCACCATTGACAACGTGTGGCCGAGCAGATCGTGCAGGTCGCGGCCGATGCGCTCGCGCTCGGCGCTGGCGGCGAGACGGCGGACTTCGTCCATCGACAGGCGCAGTTCAGCCCGTCGCTCGCGCTGGATGCGGCCATACAAAGACATGCCGGCAACGATGAGGCAGTTCAGCCACACGATGGTGAGAAACGCCCAGGGAAGCTGGAGCACGATCCATTCGGCCGTATAGGCCAGCAACAATGCGGCTATCAGGCCGACCGACCGACGCGTATCGCCCCAATCTGCAGCCACCACGCAGGCGTAGATCAGGTAGGTCATGGCGAACGCGTTCCATGGCGATACCAGCATCGCCAGTGCCCCGATCGCCAGCGCGAACCAAGACGCATGGCGCCTCGACGTGACCTTGGCGACCCCATAAAGCACCACGAACGTCGGCAGGCTGACCAAGGTGGGCCAGAGCCAGTGTTCCATGCCTCGATCGCCGAACATCAATGGACCGAACAACCACACCAGCCAGACAAACCACACGAATGGGAGCCAGCGCGTGAAAGCTGGGCGTCCCGCGTCCACCATCTCACAGGCAAAAATCGAATCGGGAGCAATCTTCAATTTCAACGGCGGCACCTCATGGACCCATGGTACGCGTTCGCACCGGCGTCACAACACATGCGGAATGAACCGCTTGGTGCGAAGCATGTAGTCGCGATACGGCTGCCCGAGGTCAGCGCACAACGCTCGTTCCTCGATACGCACCCGATACCCGTATCCAATAGCCGCTCCGGCCATGATCGCGAGCAACGCGGCCCAGTTGGTCATCGCGATACCGGTGCCAAGGAACATCAGCAAACCGCCGGTGTAGGACGGATGCCGAATCAACCGGTACGGTCCGCTGTCCACCACGTATTGTCCGGCGCGGGTCGCCACGGTCCGCGTAAAGAACTTGCCGAGGCTGCGGATCGCGTACCAGCGAAACACCAGCCCCGCCAGCATCACCGCAATGCCGATCCAGAACAGGACGTGCTGATGCCACGTAATCGCCGTGGCCGGTGCGCCGAACACGAACCCGAACGCCGCGAAGAAGCCGGCGGAGACCGTGACGAGCAGCACCAGGTGCGATCCGCGGTCACGGATGTGGGCGCCCCTTTCCACCCGATGAAACAGGCTGCCGTACCACTCCGGTGCGAAACACACGAACAGTGCGGCGTACAAAACGGTCAAATGAAAATGCGAGTGTGCGATCAACGTCGGCATGGCGATCCCCCCTCTGCTCCAACCTGGCATCAGCATGCCGCAACCACTCGAACCCGTCAGCCCCGGGGCGTCATTGATCGCTTCTGACAGCCGTCATGCGGCTTGCGACGGGGTTACGCCGGAACCGGCCGCCTGCTAGAATTGCTGGACGTTTTCTTTTCTGCGTTAAACACTTACGGGCGACGCTGCGGTGCCGCCCCTGCGTTGGAGGCTCCCATGAAATCGATCGACATGCTGCGCGAACTGCGTGAACAAGGCGGCAAGGTCCGCACCCACGGACTGGACGATGCCACCATTGAGCGCTTCGCCGGGCAGGACGCCGATCTCGCGGGCGCGATCGCGGACGCGCATGCGTCGTTCACCCAGTTGAAGTCGCAAAGCCCCGAGGTGCTGGGGCTGGACGAGGACGCGCAACTGCACGCGCTGCAGTCGGGCTTCGTCAACTTCTACCCGGACGATGCGGTGTGCCCGTTCGTGCCCCTGGCCGCGCGCGGCGCGTGGATCGTCACCTTGAAGGGCGCGGTGCTGTACGACTGCGGCGGCTACGGCATGCTCGGCTTCGGCCACAATCCGCCGGCCGTCCTGAAGGCGCTCGCCAAACCGCAGGTGATGGCCAACGTGATGACGCCGTCGCTGGCGCAGCACGCGTTCGCCGACGCGCTGCGGCGCGAAATCGGCCACCGCGGCGGCAAGCATCCGTTCGCGAAATTCATGTGCCTCAATTCGGGTTCGGAATCGGTGACGCTGGCCGCGCGCATCGCCGACGTCAACGCCAAGCTCCAGACCGATCCGGGCGCCAAATACGCCGGCCGCACGATCAAGCGCCTCGTCGTGAAGGGCGCGTTCCATGGCCGCACCGAGCGTCCCGCGCTGTATTCGGATTCCTCGCGCAAGGCGTACCTGGCGAACCTCGCGAGCTTCCGCGACGAGCATTCGGTCATCGCGATCCCGCCGTACGACGTGGCCGCGCTGCAGCGCGCGTTCGAGGAAGCCGACAAGAACGGCTGGTTCATCGAGGCGATGTTCCTGGAACCCGTGATGGGCGAAGGCGACCCGGGCCGGGCGGTGACCAAAGAGTTCTACGCCGCCGCACGCGAGTTGACCCAATCGCACGGTTCGCTGTTGCTGGTCGATTCGATCCAGGCTGGCCTGCGCGCCCACGGCGTGTTGTCGATCGTGGATTACCCGGGCTTCGAAAACCTGCCGCCGCCCGACATGGAAACCTATTCCAAGGCGCTCAATGGCGGGCAGTTCCCGCTGTCGGTGGTGGCTTTGAACGAACGCGCCGCGGGTCTCTACAAGAAAGGCATCTACGGCAACACCATGACCGGCAACCCGCGCGCGCTCGACATCGCCTGCACGGTGCTGGCCGAAATCACGCCGGAACTGCGCGCCAACATCCGCGAACGCGGCGTGCAGGCGGTGCAGAAGCTGAACGCGCTCAAGGACGAACTGGGCGGCCTGATCACCAAGGTACAGGGCACCGGGTTGTTGTTCTCGTGCGAATTGGCGCCGCAGTTCAAGTGCTTCGGCGCAGATTCCATCGAGGAATACATGCGCGAGCGCGGCATCAACGTGATCCACGGTGGCGCCAACTCCTTGCGCTTCACCCCGCACTTCATGATGAACGAAGCCGAGGTGGACCTGCTGGTGTCGCACGTCCGCGAAGCGTTGAAAAAAGGTCCGCGCCAGCAGGTGGAGGCCAAGCGCGCCGCGGCGTAGAAGAGTTCAGACCTGGCCGTCATCCCGGCATCGCGAAGCGACATCCGGAACCCGGCGCCGCCCGCGGCATCGCCTGAGCAATGGCACTGGGTTGAGTGCGGCTTGCCTGGCGTTTGCCGCCAGGAATGGCCCATAACCCGGTCCGCAAATGTCCGACGGACTTGCCGCGCCTTGGGCCGAAAGGTATGAAGGCTCGTTGCCTCCCGGTCAGCTTTCCGGAAATGGGCAGGTTTATGCTCCGCGGCGCCGGCAGCATGCCGGCACACCAGGAGAGCGATCATGCGGATCCGTACCTCGATGTTGGCACTGGGCCTGACCCTCGGCGCAATGACTGCCGCACCGGCCTTCGCTGCCGGCGCCACCGCGCAAAAGCCGATGACGGCGCAGCAAAGCAAGATGGCTGCGTGCAGCCATCAGTCCAAGGGCATGAAGGGCGAAGCCCACAAGAAGTTCATGAGCGACTGCCTGCACGGAAAAACCATGGCCGCGGCGCCTGCCAAAACCTCGCAGCAGGAGAAGATGAAGACCTGCAATGCCGACGCGAAAACCAAGGGCCTGAAGGGCGCCGACCGCAGGGCGTTCATGAGCACCTGCCTCAAGGGTGCCTGATCCTCTCCGGATCGACGATCATCCCGACGCCCGGCGCAACGCCGGGCGTTTTGGTTGATTGGCCTACGCGGACACGCAGATGCAGGTTGGACTGCGGGCGTTGTCGGCGCAAACCCAACATCGCTTGTCGCGCAGCAAGGTTGGGCTTCGCCGGATGAAGCCCGGCTAAGCACCTATCTGCCGCGATCAGGCCGCTTCGGCCTGATGTTCTTCCAGCGCCCGGATCAACGTGCTGGTGAATGCCGGAATGTCATCGGGCTTGCGGCTGGTGATCAGGTTGCCGCTTTCGACCACTTCGCTGTCTTCCCAATGTGCACCGGCATTTTCAAGATCGGCGCGCAGCGAAGGCCACGAGGTCAGGTGCTTTTCCCTGACCAAGCCCGCATTGATCAGCGTCCACGGACCGTGGCAGATAGCGGCCACGGGGCGACCGGTGCGACCGAATTCGCGCACGAAATCGATGGCCTTCTCGTGCAGGCGCAGCTTGTCGGGATTGATCACGCCGCCGGGCAGCACCAGCGCGTCGTAATCGGCGGCGCGCGCTTTCGCCAACGGCACGTCGACCTTCACCTGCTGGCCCCACTCGCCGTGGTTCCAGCCCTTGATCTGCTGCGCGTCGCCGGGTGAGATCACCGCCGTGGTGGCGCCGGCTTCCTCCAGAAGCTGCTTCGGTTTCATCAATTCGGATTGCTCGAATCCATCCGTGGCCAGAATCGCGACCTTGCAGCCCTTCAGCTTGTCCTTGCTCATGCTGTTGCTCCTGAACCCGTTGCCATCATGGGAACGCGCAGCATAAGCAGCGTGCCGTTAATCCCGTGTGTGGGCGAGCGAAGTGTCCCGCAAATCCGGCGCACCGTTCAGTCGATCGACAGCCACCGCGCGCGACGCGGCCCACGCCACGCAACGTCCGCGGCTATCGAGCGCTGCCCTTGGGCTGCAGAATCGTCCCCGTGCAGCGTTTCGCGCCGCAGCGGCAGGCCCAGAGTTTCTTCATCTTCGGCGTGTGCGGCACGTCCAGCACGATGCCGTAGTTGTAGGTGAGTTCCTCGCCCGCCTTGATCGCGCGCTTGGTCTCGATGATCACCTTGTCCTTGCGCGCGCCATCGACTTCCTCGATGTACGCATGACAGTTCGGGGCACAGGAATGATTGATCCAGCGCGCGCTGTTGCCGCCGATGTTGGCATCCACGATGTACTTGTCGTTCAACGTGAAAAGGAAAGTGTGGCCGGTGTCGGCGCCGTCGACGTACAGGCGATCGGCCTGCGCGTGGGTGATCAGCCGGCCCTTGTACTGGATCAGCACGCTGTGCGCGGGAATATCGACGGCGGCATACACACCGTTGCCGTGGATGGGCGAGCGGCGGACGATCAGGCGACGTGTCATCGTGAACCCTTCAGGACAAACGCGTATGATGCCTTGATGTGCAGCCATCACACAACGGAGGTTGCCATGGCATTCACGATCAAGCACGCCAACGAGCCCGCCAGCAAGGCCGACGGCGCACGCATCCTCATCGATCGCCTGTGGCCGCGCGGCCAGTCCAAGGAGAAATTGCAGCTCACCGCGTGGGTGAAGGACATCGCCCCGAGCACCGAACTGCGCAAGTGGTTCGGACACGAGTCGGACAAGTGGGAGGAATTCCGCAATCGCTATCGCGCGGAACTGGACGCGAACCCCGACGCGGTGGCGGAACTCCAGGGACTGTTGAAGGAACACCCGACCGCGACCCTGTTGTTCATGGCGCACGACGCCGAGCACTGCAATGCGACCGTGCTGGCCGAATACCTGCACGAGCACGCACCGCGCGCACGCAAACGCGCGACGGCCCGGGCGTGATGCAGCGCCTGCTCTTCTGGCTGTGCCTGTCGCTCGCGCCCGCGATGGCCTTCGCACAAGGGTTCACGCTCGACAGCCCCACGTTGTCCGACGGCGCGCGCATGCCGATCGCGAACGTGTACACGCATTGCGGCGGCGGCAACGTTTCGCCCGCGCTGGAATGGCATCACCCGCCCGCTGCCGCGAAGAGTTTCGCCGTCACGATGTACGACCCGGATGCCCACGGCGGCTTCTGGCACTGGGTCATCTTCGAGATTCCGATCGGCGCCCACGGCCTCAACGCGGATGCCGGCGCGCCGCGCAGTGGCAATGCGCCGGGCGATGCCGCGCAAACGCTCAATGATTTCGGCGACCACGGCTATTCCGGCCCCTGCCCGCCGGCCGGCAAACCGCACCACTACGTGATCACCGTATACGCGCTGGACGTGCCCGAACTGGGGCTTGGCGCGCACTTCAGCCTCAAGGATGCGCTGGCGGGCATCGAGAAGCACACGCTCGCGAAGGCAACCTTGACCGTCGTCTGGAGTCGTTGATCCACGCGTCGTGCGGCCAGGGTCGCAGCCCGGGCTAGAATCATCGCATTCACCCTGCGGATGCGACGAGGATGCGACGAATCCAGCGGCTGGCCGCGTGCGTGATCGTCGTCTCCGCAAGTGCACTGGCGTCAGTGGTGGCGGCCGCGGCACCGCCGACGATCTTCGCCGCCGCAAGCCTCGAATCCGCACTCGACCAGATGGCGCATGACGGCGTATTGGGTTCGCCCGCGCCGCGCCTGGTCTACGCCGCGTCGTCGGCGCTGGCCCGACAGATCGAAAACGGCGCGCCGGCCGACCTTTTCATTTCCGCCGATGAACGCTGGATGGACGATGCCGCCCGGCACGGCGCGATCGTGCCGTCCACGCGAACCGATCTGCTCGGCAACGCGCTGGTGCTGATCGCGCCTTCCGATTCGACGGCAAGGGTCGAGCTTGCGCAAGGCGCAGCATCAATGCTGGAGGCATTGGGCCGCGACGGCCGCCTCGCGATCGCCCTGCCCGACTCGGTGCCCGCCGGCATTTACGCGAAACAGTCCCTGACGAAACTCGGGACGTGGAACGCGCTGCAACCCCGCATGGCGATGACGCGCGATGTTCGCGCGGCGCTGAACCTCGTGGTACTCAGGCAATGTCCGCTCGGCATCGTGTACCGTTCGGATGCCGTGTCCGAACCGCGCGTGAAAGTGCTGGCCACGTTTCCCGCCGCAAGCCACGGGCACATCGTGTATCCGGTCGCGGTCGTCAAAGGGCACGATGATGCCGCCACGCGTGCGTTGCTTGCGGCGTTGCAAGCCGAGCAGGCGCGCGAGGTGTTCCGCCGTTGGGGTTTCGACGTGCTGGCGCGGTGACGATGCTGCTCACCCACGCCGAGACCGTCGCGCTGGCCTTGAGTTTCAAGGTGTCGCTGGTTGGCGTCGCGTGTTCGCTGCCGCTGGCGGTCGGCTGCGCGTGGCTGCTGGCGCGCACGCGATTCTTCGGGAAACCCGTTTTCGAAGGCGTGCTGTTGCTGCCCTTGATCCTGCCGCCGGTGGTGACGGGTTACGTCCTGCTGATCGTGTTCGGCCACCACGGCGCGATCGGACGCTGGCTCGATGCCGCGGGACTTTCCATTGCGTTTCGCTGGACCGGCGCCGCGCTGGCCGCCGCGGTGATGGCATTCCCGTTGCTGGTGGTGGCGCTTCGCAACGCGTTCGAGTCGGTGGACCGCAAACTCGAAAACGCGGCGGCGACACTGGGTGCCGGGCCGTGGCGGATCTTTTTCGGCATCACCCTGCCGCTGTCGGCGCGCGGTCTGGTCGCCGGCCTCGCGCTGGCGTTCGCGCGCGCATTCGGCGAGTTCGGCGCGACCATCACTTTCGTGTCGTCGATCCCGGGGCAGACGCGCACGCTGCCGATCGCGTTGTACGAATTGATCTCGACGCCGGGCGGGGAAAGCGGCGCGCTGCGGCTTGCGCTGGTTGCCGTGGTGGTCGCGATCATCGCATCGCTGATCGCCGCACTGATGCTGCTCAGGGGCCGCGCGCGCGAGGCCGAAGCATGATTGAACTCGATCTCGCGTTGCAACGCGGCGAATTTTCGCTGGAGCTTGCGCTGCGTTCGCCCGCGCGCGCGCTGGCGCTGTTCGGTCCGTCCGGCTGCGGCAAGACTTCCACGCTGCTTGCGATCGCGGGACTGCTGCGCCCGCGGCGCGGACGCATCGCGATCGACGGTCATGCATTGTTCGATGCCGACGCGAATATCGACCTGCCACCCGCGCAGCGCAACCTGGGCGTGGTGTTCCAGGACGCGCGGTTGTTTCCGCACTTGAGGGTCCGCGACAACCTGCGCTACGGCATGCCACGCGCTGCAGCCGGACAAAACTTCGACGACGTGGTGCACCTGCTGGAATTGTCCGCATTCCTGAAACGCAAACCCGGGCAACTTTCCGGCGGACAGGTCCGCCGCGTCGCGATCGGCCGCGCCTTGCTGCGCCAGCCGCAGGCGTTATTGCTGGACGAACCGCTGGCCAACCTGCATCGCGAAGCGCGCGCGGAAGTACTGGAATACCTGCGCGGCCTCAAACACGGATTCGCGCTCAGCACGATCCTGGTCAGCCACCAACCCGATGAAGTGGCCGCGCTGGCCGACAGCGTGGCGCTGATCGAAGACGGCCGGTTGGCTGCACTCCAGGGCGTCGCGGCATTCAAGTCGTCCACCGCCGCATCGGGTGTTGCGGTTGCGGCCAACACGCGTGCGACGGGTTAAAGTAGCAACGAAATGATTGGCCGAAGAGGAACCCGACGATGACCCGCCGTTCGTCCCGATCCGCGCTGCGTGCACGGGTGTCCATCCTGGCATGCGCCGCCCTGTTGCTCGCCGGCTGCACGGGCCTCGGCACCAAGCTGCAACCGCCCACCGCCAGCATTCAGCAACTCACCGTGAATTCCGACGGCACCTGGGCTGCGATCGTGCGTTTCCAGAATTACAGCTACGACACCGGCATGCACGTGTATTCGATCGACGCGACTCTCACGCTCGACCACAAGTCCGCAGGCCACATCGCGCTCTCGCCCGCGCTGGACATTCCCGCGATGGACGCCGACATCGCCACCGTCACCTTCAAACCCGATGCCGCCGGCGCCACCGCGCTCGCCGCAGCAAAACACAACGCGGTGCAATACGAATTGAAGGGCTCGCTTTCGGTGGGCAAGGGCACGACCGGTGCCGCGCAACCGTTCAAGCTGGACGGCAAGGGCTACATGTCACCGGTGCCTGGGGTGTCCAATATTTGGCGATAGATTTCTTCCCTTTCCCTCCGGGAGAGGGTGCCCCGAAGGGGCAGGTGAGGGTTCGGATGCGCGGCAACGTTCTCGAATCCGTACCCTCACCCCTCGCGCTACGCGCGCGTTCGCTCCGCTCCGCCTCTCCCGGTGGGAGAGGGGTTCATCCATTCATGAAGGATGGGCATGACCACCCATTACACCGCTCCACTCGCCGATATCCGCTTCGATCTTTACGATTTGCTGGAGGTCGAAAAACTGTTCGCCAAATTGCCCGGCTGCGACGGCCTCAATCGCGAACTGATCGACGCGGTGCTGGACGAGGCCGCAAAGTTTTCGCAAGCCGTACTGGCGCCGCTCAACGAAATCGGCGATCAGCAGGGTTGCAGCTTCGACAAGGCCACCGCAGAAGTGAAGGCGCCGCAAGGTTTCAAGCAGGCCTACCGGCAATACGTCGAAGGCGGCTGGGCCGGCCTCACCGCGCCCGAAGCCTATGGCGGCCAGGGGCTGCCCGAGACGATCGGCGCGCCGGTCAAGGAAATGATCGATTCGGCCAACCTGGCGTGGGGCACCTATCCGCTGCTCTCGCACGGCGCCACCGAGGCGCTGCGCGTGCACGGCGAAGACTGGCAGAAGGACGCGTTCCTCAAGCGCATCGTTTCCGGCGAATGGACCGGCACGATGTGCCTGACCGAACCGCATTGCGGTTCCGACCTCGGCCTTTTGAAAACGCGCGCCGAACCGGGCGACGACGGCAGCTACGCGATCAGCGGCACCAAGATTTTCATCACCGCAGGCGAACACGACTTTACCGACAACATCGTGCACCTGGTGCTGGCGCGGTTGCCCGACGCGCCGAAGGGCGTGAAAGGCATTTCGCTTTTCATCGTGCCGAAGTTCAAGGTCGGCAAGGACGGCGCGAAGGGCGAGCGCAACGGCGTGCGCTGCGGTTCCATCGAGCACAAGATGGGCTTGAAGGGTTCCGCGACCTGCGTGCTGAACTTCGACGGCGCGCAGGGCTGGTTGATCGGCGAGCCCCACAAGGGCTTGAACGCGATGTTCACCATGATGAACACCGCGCGCCTCGCGGTCGGCTTGCAAGGGTTGGCATTGTCCGAACGCGCCTACCAGAACGCGCTGTCCTACGCGCGCGAACGCCTGCAGATGCGCTCGCTCTCGGGCGCGAAGTTTCCCGACAAACCCGCCGATCCGCTGATCGTGCATGGCGACATCCGCCGGATGCTGCTGACGCAGAAAGCGCTGATCGAAGGCGGGCGCGCATTGGGACTGTACGCTGCAACGCTGGTGGACATCCAGCACCGTTCGACCGACGAAAATGAAGTGAAGCGCGCGGAAGTGCTGATGTCGTTCCTGACGCCCATCGTCAAGGCGCTGCTCACCGAGAACGCCAACGAGTGCACCAGCCTCGCGCTGCAGATCTACGGCGGCCATGGCTACATCGCCGAACACGGCATGGAACAATACGCGCGCGATGCGCGCATCACGACGATCTACGAGGGCACCACGCAAATCCAGGCGCTGGATCTGCTCGGTCGCAAGGTCATGCAACAGCAGGGCGCCGGCCTGAAGCTGTTCCTGGAACAGATTGCCGCGTTCTGCACGCAACACGCGAACGACAACGCGCTGAAGGAATTCGTCGCGCCGCTGGCAGGCATTGCCAAGGAATGGGCCGACGCCACCCAGGCAATCGGCAAGCGCGCGGTGGGCAATGCGGACGAGATCGGCGCGGCGGCGGTCGATTACCTGCTCTATTCGGGCTATGTCGCGCTGGCCTACGCATGGGCGCGCAGCGTCGCCGCCGCGGAAACGTCCTCGCAACCCGAGGACTTCAAGCAAGCCAAGCGCCTCACCGCGCGTTTCTACTTCGATCGCATCCTGCCGCGCACCCGCACCCACCTGGCCGCGATGCAGGCAAGCGCGGACAGCATCTTCGCGATGCCGGATGCATTGTTCGGGTAGGCGGGCGGCGTTCACCTGAAGAGTATTCTTTTGTCGTCATTCCGGACGCCGCGCCGCGGCGGTCCGGAATCGGTTTGACACCTCGAATGCGAAAAATGGGCGGATACACTCGCCGATGAAACCGGCATGGCCCGGAATGACGCATCGAAAGGAGTGCGCGCTGTGCCGAAATCACACAGACCATCCTTCGAAATCCGCCGCGCCACGCCGACCGATACCAGTTTCATCCTTTCGCTGGCGCCGCGTTTCGTCGGCTTCGCGCTGCCGAAAGGCCGGCGCAAGCGCGAAACGTTGGCCGGCATCCACGCCGACATCGAACGCGCATTGCGCGATGCGCCGCCTGCGGATCATTTTTTCGTGGCGGAAGAAACCGGTGCGGGACGGGAACGCGTCGGCTTCCTGCACCTTCAGGTGCAACGCGATTTCTTTTCCGGCGCGCGCACCTGCCACATTTCCGATCTTGCGGTGGCGGCCGGTCAGGATGGCCGCGGGATCGGCCGCGCGTTGCTCGCGCATGCCGAAACCTGGGCGCGCAGGAACCGCTGCAAAGGCCTGACGCTCAGCGTATTCCCTGCCAACACCCGGGCGCGCGACCTGTATGAACGCGCCGGCTTCACGACTGACTTGGTCAGGATGGCCAAGCCATTGAAAGGTTAGTGCAATATTTCAAAAAACCGGACGCAGTTCGCATTTTGTGCTAGCGTTCGCAGCGCGATCCATTGCAGCCGGATCGCGGCGACCCGCCAGCGCTCCGCGCCCGACGATCGCGTCCTGCCAGGGATGGTTCGACGTACTGACGTGGGGTCGCCATGCCGGATCCTTTCGTTGCGCGTTTCACCTATCGCGCCTTCATCAGCTACAGCCACCGCGACAAGGCGTGGGCGGACTGGCTGCACAAGGCGCTGGAGACTTGGCGCGTGCCCTCGCGGCTGGCGGGAACGAAGACCGCGCACGGGGAAATCCCGCGCCGCCTGAATCCGATCTTCCGCGACCGCGAAGAACTGTCCAGCTCGCCCGAACTCGGCACCAAGATCAACCAAGCCCTCGCGCAGTCCGAGAACCTGATCGTGATCTGCTCGCCCGCGTCGGCTGCTTCGCGCTGGGTCAACGAAGAAGTGCTGGCGTACAAGCGCATGGGCCGCGCCGGACGCATCTTCTGCCTGATCGTGGACGGCGAACCCAATGCCACGGACCTGCCCGGCCGCGCATCGGAAGAATGTTTCTGTCCCGCGTTGCGATTCCAGGTCGACGTGAACGGTCAGCCCAAGCCCGAACGCACCGAACCGATCGCCGCCGACGCACGCACCGGCAAGGACGGCAAGCCCAACGCCAAGCTGAAACTGATCGCAGGCATGCTGGACGTCGGCTTCGACGCATTGAAACAACGCGAGCAGCATCGGCGGATGCGGCGCATGGCGGCGATCACCGCGGTCGCCGTCTGCGTGATGGCCGTCACCATCGTGCTGGCGATCTTCGCGCTGGTTTCGCGTCACCGCGCGGTGATCGCGCAGCACGAGGCCGTGACCGCGAAGCAAGCCGCGCAGCGCCGCCAGAAGCAGGCCGAGGGGTTGGTCGGTTTCATGCTGGGCGACCTCAACGACAAGCTGGCACAGGTGAATCGCCTCGATATCATGCAGACGGTGGACGACAAGGCCATGGCGTATTTTGAGTCATTGCCCAGCACGGACGTCAACGATACTGCACTGGCGCAACGCGCCAAGGCTCTGGAAAAAATAGGTTCCGTTCGTCTTGACCAGGGAAGCCTGAAAGGTGCATTGGCATCGTTTCACGCCTCCGCCTCCATCTCGTCCAAATTGGCCGCTGCAGCACCCGCGGATGCCAGGCGCCAACTCGCCTATTCGCAAACTCTGGCCTTCATCGGAATGACCCACTGGCGGCAGGGGGCCATGAGCGTGGCCCAGCACGACTTCGAAGCTGGCCGGCAAGTCCTGCAATCTTCATCGTCACATGCCGCTGTGGACCCCGCGTTGCAGGTCCAGTTGGCGTTCCTCGACGACGACATAGGTCACGTGCTGGAAGCACGCGGGCAATCTTCGGCCGCATCGGTCGCGTATCGACGCATGCTTGATGAGGCACGAGCAGCCGCATTGGCGAAGCCCGGCGACGTTTTCGATCAACAGTCCGTCGGCACCGCGCACAACAACCTGGGCAAAGTCGCGCTTCAACGCGGTGATTTGGCGACGGCAATCACCCAATACCGCGCTGATGACGCAATCGAGACGAGGTTGTCGGAGCAGGATCCACGTAACAACCTTCAACGCGACGACATGCTTCGCGTACGTGCAATCCTCGGTCGCACTCTGGCTCTGACCGGAAACACCGAAGACGCCATCAAGGACTTGCAACAGTCGGTCGACATGGCTGGGCAGTTGATCGGAGATGAGCCACGCAACACTGGCGTCCAGAATCACCTCGCCTTGTATTCATCCCAGCTGGCGCGCCTGCAGCGCCTGAGCAGCGACGCCTCGGCGGCAACTCACTCGAACTCAAGAGCCATCACGATCCTGGAGTCCCTGACGAAGCAGGATCCGAGCAACCAAGGCTGGCAGAGCGGCTACGCAGAAGCGTTGACTGAGCAGGCCGAGGAACTCATGGCCGACCGAAATCCCGAAGCGGCGGGTGAATCGGCAGAAAAGGCATTGGCCATCTTGTCGCCGATGCTGAGCAAGCATCCGGACGAGCGCGCGACGTTGTTGTCGACGATGGCCGTGAAGTTGCTGCTGGCGTCGGCGGCTCGTGATGAACGATCCGCGCAAACATTGCGCGAAGCAGCCTTGCGGACCATGCAGGAAGTCAAAGTCGATCACAACGATCCCCGCCTGCGGGCACTCGAAGTCGAGGCACTGCTGGCGCTGAATCGAGATGTCGATGCACAAGCGCTGGTCAAGCAGCTTTGGAGCGAAGGTTATCGCGATCTCGGGTTTGTCGCGCTGCTTCAGCGCAAACACATCGCGTATCCCGTCAACAAGACTTTCACGCAGCGGATTGACAACGTCCTGAATGCAGCCAGCGCGAGCGAACCGAAGCCGGTCGTCACCCCAACACGCAATCCCACGCCGCAACCGTGACTGCTGCGTCCAGATCGCACAAAGCCAATCCGGGCACGGGTGAAGCAGAAATTTCGATTTCAACCAGACGAGTAAGGAGTGCAGCATGACCGACATCACCGTAAAACTGGACATCAACAGTGATCCCCCTGTCACTTGCGACCCGCCAGACTTTCCCGCGAACCGTGGCAATCAGCAAATCAAATGGAAAACTGGAGGCAGCCAAAAATTTGCCTTCCCTCTTCCTCCCGGCAAAGCACTGACAGGATTGCCGGATCCGCCGTTCTCGTCACTGAACGTGACGAGCAACGAAATCACAGTACAGGACAACGATACGGGTTCCGGAGTCTACGGGTATACGGTCTACGTGATCTCGGATGCAAATGGCGATACGTACAGCACGCTGGGATCGCGGGCCGACCCTATCCCCTGCATCAAGAACAATTGAGATATTTGCGAAGTCCTGCCTACCCATGCACTCATCGACGTTTCACTGCGGCATCCCACCGCAAACACCGAAGGAGAGCATCCTGAAATGCCCCTGCGTCCTGCTGATCTCGCTCGCGCTGGCAGGTAGCGCAGACGCGGCAAGCGCTGCAACTACCTCGTCGCGGGGTTCATGGTTTACCGAAGCGGAGCAATAGATCATGGCCTGCGTCAGTGGCAATTCGTTCGCCCGCCTTGCCGCCGAGAGCGCGCCAGGTACAGTCCATACGGACGGTGGCGGTGATGAAGCGCCGGGCATCAAAAACAACTAGAAACAACTCTTCTGGACCGTACTGTTCTTTCCAGGCCGCCCGCCGCCATATCGGTGGGCGGCCTGGAACAACGAAGGCGTGAAACCGACCGCACCTCGACTTCCCCGGCCCTCAAATGTGACGCACTTCACATTCCACCGCGAATCTGCCACAGTCGCTTCACCGGACGAAAGCGATTCCCGAGCGCTTCGCGAGGGTCGCATCCGTCAGGGATGATCCGAGCTTGCGTGATGCGGAGGCGGCCATGGCCGCGTCGCCGGTTTCCCGTTTCACCTATCGCGCTTTCATCAGCTACAGCCACCGCGACAAGGCGTGGGCAAACTGGCTGCACAAGGCGCTGGAAACCTATCGCGTGCCGTCGCGGCTGGTCGGAACGAAGACCGCGCACGGGGAAATCCCGCGCCGGTTGAATCCGATCTTCCGCGATCGCGAGGAACTCGCCAGTGCCACCGATCTTGGCCGCGAGGTCAATGAGGCGCTCGCGCAATCGGAAAACCTGATCGTGCTGTGTTCGCCCAGCTCGGCCGTGTCGCGTTGGGTCAACGAGGAAGTGCTGGCCTGGAAGCGGATGGGCCGCGGCGAACGGATCTTCTGCCTGATCGTGGATGGCGAACCCGATGCCACCGATATGCCCGGCCGGCAAGCCGGGGAATGCTTCTGTCCCGCGCTGCGTTGCGTGCCGGATGCCGATGGTCGGCCGACGACCGGAAGGACGGAACCGATCGCCGCCGACGTGCGTCCCGGCCAGGACGGCAAGCACGGCGCCAAGCTGAAACTCATCGCGGGCATGCTCGGCGTCGGTTTCGACGCGCTGGTCCACCGCGAAGCGCAGCGTCGCCGCCATCGCTTGCTGGCCGTCACCGCGGCGTCGTTGGTCGGCATGGCGATCGCTGCCGGCCTGGCCATCACCGCATACATCGCACGCAACGAAGCCCGACAGCGGCAGGCGCAAACCGAGGACGCGCTGAACTTCATGCTCGGCGACCTGCACGACAAGCTCGACGGCATGGGCCGGCTGGACTTGATGGCCGCGGTGACCGACAAGGCCATGTCGCTGTTTGCCGCCAGCAGCCCCGGTTCGCTGTCCGACATCGAACTCACCCAGCAATCCCGTGCGCTGGTGCAGATCGGCGAAATCCGCTTGAAGGAAGCGCGCTACGGCGCTGCCATGGATTCGTTCCAGCGCGCCGAACAGCGCAGCGCGGAACTGGTCGCACGCCATCCGCGCGACGGCCGTTTCCTGTACGACCGTGCGCAGGCCGAATACTGGATCGGCTACGTCCATTGGCAACAGCGCAAGCTGGCCGACGCCAATAAGTGGTTGACCCGGTACCGCGATTCGACACTCGCGCTGGCGAAGATCGATCCCGATAACCAGGACTGGCAACTCGAAGCCACCTACGGCGAGCACAACCTGGCGGTACTGGCATTGGACCGCGGCGACTTGAACGCGGCGCAGCACGGGTTCGAGGCGGAGCTGGCGAAAATGGAAACACTCGCGCTGCGTCGACCCGACGATGCCGACTTGGCTTCAAAAGTTGCCGACACCGTCTCGTGGCTCGGCAACGTGGCCGAACAACGCGGCGACCTCGCGGGCGCCCAGCGCCTGTTCGGGGAACAGGCGCGCCAGCTTGCGAACCTGCGTACCTTGCATCCGGGCGACTTCCGACGGTTGTCGGAATGGGCCAGCGCACAGGAACTGCTGGCTACATCGTTGGCCACCACCGGGCGGAACGAGGAGAGCCGGCGCGCGTTGGCCGAAGTGTCTGACACCTATGTGGCCTTGACGAAGCACGACCCGGAAAACGTTCCCTGGCGAGTGAATTTGGCGAACGTGCAAGTCACTCGCGCGGCATACGCCTTCGCGGCCGATCGCCCTGATCAGGCCGAAAAGTTATTGTCCGTGGCGATGGCACATACCCGCGAACTCGGGATATCCAAAATATCGCAGGGCAATCCCCAGATCCATCGCGTGCTCAGCCGCGGCTGGCTGCTGCGCGCCCGCATTGCCTGGCACGGCGGTGACGTGCGATCGGCGATGGAAGCTGCCAATCGATCGCTCGCCGAAGCCAAGAACGAAACGACGAAGGACGCGGTCGACGACAGCAGCCTGGCCGACCGCGCCCAGGCATTGCTGGCGCTGGGCGCGCTGCAACGGACGCAATCACCGGGCACGCTGCCGGCGGCCTGGACCCATGCGCATGGATTGCTCGCGACGCGCGCTCCGAACTCGTACTACTGGCGCCTGCTCGACCCCTGGCTGCGACTGTGCCAACTGACCGGGGATGCGAAGCATGCGCGCATTGCGTTCGATCGCCTGAACGCGAGCGGTTACGTGCCGCTGCAACCCTGGCCGACTACCGGTCAGCCATCCCCACTCACTGAAGGAGACCAGCATGTCCACTGACCACGCAGCATGCTCAACGGCGAGGATTTCCATCACCGTGACGGACTTCCTCGAGATCGGCCGCGGCTCCACCGGCGCGGATATCGAGCTGACCGACACAGGCCACGGCGCGGTCAGCCAGGGCAGGATCAACGATCCGATCGTCGTCACCGCCGAGGTGCATCTGGAGTTTTCCGTATCCGCCCGCGAGGGTGATCGACTCACCTACAGTCCGATCGGGATCAGCTTCAACGAGGTGTCGCGCCGCCGCGGCGGCGGTCGCGACCCGCTTGGGCACGCGGCATTCCCGAGGCGCACCTTCGCTTCCCGCGGTAGCACCCTGCAGCTTTCGCTGTTCGATGCCACTCCCGAGCCAGCCGAATTCAAATTCGACCTGGTGATCCAGCGGTCGGATGGAAAGCTGGGCGTCATCGATCCGACAATCCGCAACAATCCGATCATGAAATAGCGCGGTTGTCGCCGGAAGATTGGCCGCTCCCTTTTTCGGCCATGGGAACATGGCGAGTCGGGAATTGCGGCAGAATGCCGGAAACGGAAAACGGTTTCTGCAATCACGCAACGGATGGCGCGCAACTGAAGTGACCGGCAACCACGAACGGACCGTCGCGATGGACATGGTCGATTCGGAGCAGACGAACACCTCGGCGGCGAATGCCGCGCGTGCGCCGCTGGTGATCGGCGTCACCAGCCATCGCAACATCCTCGCACGCGAGGTCGAATCGATCCGCACCCGCGTACGGGCGTTGCTGGCGCAATTGCAAAACGAATTTCCGCACGCCCCTCTGACCATCCTGTCGCCGCTGGCCGAGGGCGGCGATCAACTGGTGGCCGAGGAAGGCCTGACGCTTGGCGCGCAACTCGTCGCGCCGCTGCCGTTCGCGCGCGAGTTGTATGCGCAGGACTTCACCGACGCCGCGGCACGTGCGCGCTTCGAGTCGTTGTGTGCGCAGGCGCGGGTGATCGAATTGCCGCTGCTCGCCGGCCATACGCACGCCGCGGTTTCCGAGCCGGGCGACGAGCGCAATCGCCAGTACGCGCACGCCGGGATGTTCGTGGCTCGGCATTGCCATTTGTTGCTGGGGATCTGGGACGGCAAACCGTCGCACCGCCTGGGCGGCACCGCGCAGATCGTGGAATATTTCCTGACGGGAACGCCGCCGGGCGACTTCGAGCGTCGGCGCGACCGGCGACCGCGCCTGTACGGTGGCGGCGACGAGCGGTTGTTGTGCCACCTGGTGTGTTCGCGCGATGTGCCGGATGGCGCGCCCCGCGCACCACTGCAGCCGGGCCAGGTGATCTGGCGCAACCTCGACGACGCTTCGGAACCCGACGCACCGATGCCGCAGGCGTTCCGCATGGTGTTCGCGCATACCGATGGGTTCAATGTCGATGCCGCGAAGTATCGCGAGGAAATCGAGGCGGGCGGCGCCGGCATCGAAGATGCACCCTCCGCCGCGGGCGAAAGCATGCCGACACAGTCGTCGCCCACCGCGCTGTTCCGCACGGCCGATTGGCTGGCGATCCATTTCCAGAAACGCGTGCTGCTGGCAATGCGCGTGATCTACCTGGTTGCGTTCGTGATGGGCGTGGCCTTCACGATGTACGACAACCTTCCCGATCATGACAACATGCTGTTCGTGTTCATGTTCCTGTTCGCGACCGGCGTGGTGGTGAGCGCCATCGCGAAACGGCGTGGCTGGCACCGCAAATACCTGGATTACCGCGCGCTGGCCGAGGGGCTGCGCGTGCAGTGCTACTGGCGGCGCGCCGGTATTTCGCTGACCGGCGATCCCGAATTCGCGCACGACAGCCTGATGCAGAAGCAGGACATCGAACTGGGCTGGGCGCGCAACGTGATGCGCAGCGCGGGGCTCTTCGGGCATGCCTGGCCGGCGCTGCGGGACGAAGCGGCGTTGCACGGCGTGATCGACGAATGGGTCGGCGACGCCACCCACGGCGAACTCGGTTACTACCGGGTCCGCACCGAACAGCGCGAACGCAGTCATCGCATCAACGAGGCGATCGGCGCCATGTGTCTGCTGGCGGGCATCTCCATCAGCGTGGTGCTGGCAGTACTTGTGCACCGGCTGTCGGTGGATACCAAGAACAACCTGATCGTGGTGATGGCGTTTTTCTCGATCTTCGCGGCGGTGCGCGAAGCGTACTCGTTCCGCAAGGCCGATCGCGAATTGATCCGGCAATACCGCTTCATGGAACGCGTGTTCGGCAACGCGCGCTCCGCACTCGACCGGGCCGAAGACGCCGACGAGCAACGCGAAATCCTGCGGGCGCTGGGCGAAGCTTCGCTGGCCGAGCACGTCGAGTGGGCGGTGATGCACCGCCAGAGACCATTGGAAGCGGGGAAGATGTAACGGGGTGTCGCGCGCAGGGCGCGCTCCTACGCGGGCTGTTTGCTCTCGGATGTCGCGGCCGGCTTCGCCGCTGCAAGCCGCGCTTCGGCTGCGGCAATCATGGCCTGGTAGCGCGGATCATCATGCAGGGATTCGAAATCGGGATCGGCTCGGAGGTAGCGCAACAAGTAGGCCGTAATCCCGGCGAACAGCGGCTCGAGCATGTCCAATGCCGCTTGCTTGTCATTCAAGTACGCGTTCAGAGCGCATGCAAAGTTGTAGCGCATGTCCAAGTTGTCGGGGTCAATCAGCAACGCGCGGTTCATGCGCGCCTTGGCCCTTTCTGCCTCGCCCAATGCCCCGAGCGCATTGGCGCTATATGCCATTACAGTGGCGTTGTTCCGATCGAGAGCCAGAACTGCGTCTGCGCGCCTGGAGGCCATTTCGGCAGCACGACGCATCCCGACCTTGTCGCCGATCACTCTGTACGTGCTGACCAGTGTCATCGCCGTGTTGACGTCCGATTCCATCAGACCCAAAGCTTTTTCAAAGAACCTGGCCGCATCTTCAAACCGGTGCAACTGGTAATTCAGGCGTCCGGCAGTGCGGTTGGCTTCATACGATTCCGGATCGAGTTCCAGCGCTGTCTCGACTTCTGCCAACGCTTCGTCCATCGCGCCTTTCATTTGCACAATGTAGGCCTTGACGGCATGCGCCTCCGCCAAGTCTGGATCCAATGCCAGCGCCTTTTCCGCAGCTGCCATACCGTCGTCGGTTTCCACGCCTATCTCGCGCAGGTTGCGATAGCCCACTGCCATCAATGCCCAAGCCTGCGCGTAGTGCGGGTCGATTTCGGTAGCACGCGCACACGCGCGCACTATCGCTTTCGCGGCGCTCTCGCCCAGTTGGTCAGTAACGTAGAGCTGGCGTGCCATGAGGTAGAGATCGTGCGCGTCGGCGCTGTCGGTACCGCGCCGCTCGATGGCTTTCTTCTCCTCGGGCAACAGCCGCAGCTTCAGCGCCTTGACGATCGCGTGTGAAATCTCGTCCTGCAGTTCGAAGATGTCGCTCGCGTCGCGGTCGTAACGCTCGGCCCAAACGTGTCGGTTGCTGGAACCATCGATCAACTGTGCACTGATTCGTACCCGTCCGCCCGCCCTGCGCACACTGCCTTCCAGCACATGCGAGACCTTGAGCTCGCGCGCAACCTTTGGCACGTCGACCTGCTTGCCCTTGTAAAGGAACGAACCGTTGCGCGAAACGACCTCCAGTGCCGACACTTTGCTGAGGTCGGTGATGATGTCTTCGGTGATGCCGTCGCTGAAATATT
Organism: Rhodanobacteraceae bacterium; assembly: GCA_035281745.1. GTDB lineage: Bacteria > Pseudomonadota > Gammaproteobacteria > Xanthomonadales > Rhodanobacteraceae > 66-474. The sequence continues at coordinate 383 of DATEDI010000024.1, read as the reverse complement.
CCTGCTCGGGATCGCCACTCATGTTGACGAAAGGCAACACGCATATCGAGAAGCGCACGGATTCCTTCGCCGCAGCTCGCGCAGTCGACGCGCCACCGGGGCTCGCCCCTTGCGCAGCCGTGGTCCGCGCGATCATCGCCGCCAACGCGTTCAGGCACTCCTGCAGGACCGGATGGGAGGCGTCCCGGCCCCAATCGTCGATATCGGTGGTATGGATAGCGCGCACGTCGATCGGCAGCCGTGCCTGATCGAAGCGAACCGGCACCAGGAGGCCGCGCTCGGCGGCGTCGCGCGCTTCGCCGCGTACCCAGCGCGATACCACCGAAGTCGGCGTCCACACCACCAGTACCGACTTGGCCGCCTGCAACTCGACGTCGATCTCG
>DATEDI010000023.1:0-10061 GCA_035281745.1 Rhodanobacteraceae bacterium | reverse complement strand
TCGCCGCGTACCCAGCGCGATACCACCGAAGTCGGCGTCCACACCACCAGTACCGACTTGGCCGCCTGCAACTCGACGTCGATCTCGTCGTCGAACTCCCGGCCCGGGCTGATTTCCGGATCCCACCACACCGACCAGCCCTTCGCCTCGATCGCGGCAACCAGCGGCGCGACGCGCGCCTTGTCGGCGCGGGCGTAGGAAACGAAAACGTCAGCCATGCGTGTCAGCCCCGGCTAATGGGTCAGGATGCCACACTGCTCCGGTTCCCAAGCATAGCGCGGCCACCGCTGGATTTCCGTCCCTGCGTGGCTGGAGCCCGGTCGCGCATCAGGCGCCGGTGTTTGCGGCGGGCAGCCGCTTTACCAGAATCAACGTGACGTCATCCGCCGCAGCGATCCCGCCGGCGAAGGTGTCGGCCGCAACCAGCAAGCGCTGGCACAATTCCGCCATCGGCAGATGCTGTCCGCGGCGGATCGCCTCGGCGACGCGCTCCTGTCCGAACTCGGCATTGCCGGCATCGACGCGCTCGTAAAGACCATCGGAAATCAGGGCCAGGATATCGCCCTCGCCCATCTCGAGCGTCACCGCCTGGGGGACTTCGGCCAGATCCATCACCCCCACCGGGAACGTGGTCGGTTCGATCCATTCGCAGCGGTCATCGCCCGCGCGATAGAGCAGCAGCGGTCCCTGTCCCGCGCAGTGGTAACGCACGCTGTGTGTCTCGGCGTCGAGATACGCCATGAACGCGGTGATGAAGCGGTCCTCGGGAAGATCCTCGGCCAACTGATTGTTGACGTGCCGATAGGCATCGTCGAGGCTGGCACCGAGCCGGAATGCGACGCGCAGCATGCCCTGCATTTCCATTGCCGACAGCGCGGGGCCGAAGCCGTGTCCGGTGGCGTCGCCCAGCAACAGGAATACGCCCATCGGAAGTTTCACCGCGTCGAACATGTCGCCGCCGGCATAGGTCGCAGGCTGGAAATGCCCGTACAGGTCATAACCCGGCACCAAGGGCATTTGCGTGGGCAGCGTGCTGCGCTGGATCGCGCGCGCGACTTCCACCTCGCTGTGCAAGCTGTTGGTCGCGCCGGGACCGGTGTCGCGCAGCGCCAGCGCGCCTTCGGCGGCGAGTACCTGCGCAAGCAATACCGTGTTCGGGTCGAAGCCGCGACCCGATTCGTACAGGAGTTGCAGGATTCCGAGCACGATGCCGCCCGCCACCAGCGGCAGGCTCAGGACTGCGCCCGTGCGTGCGGCGCGGTCGGGGTCGATCGTGGTTACTGCCATGATGTCCACGGCCGTTCCCGCATCGACTTCCAGCAGCATGCGGCCGCCCTCGGCGCAGCGCCCGGCCAGCCCGGCCCCGGTCGCGAGCCGCGGTGGCGGGTCGCGTGCGGGCACCAACAGGGTCAGTTCGCCGTTCCGGGTGTCGCGGCGCCACAGCGCCGCAGTGTGGGCGCCGGTGTGCAGACGCGCGGCCTCTGCCAACTCCGCCGCAGCCGATTCGGTTTCCGTGCCGCCCAGTGCACGGGTGGTGGCCAGCAAGGCCTCCAGCAGATTCTTGCGACTGACGTCCTCGCCTGGCCCGATGCTGTCCACGCTCACGTTCCCCCATTCCCGCCAGTGACAGTCGAGCTTCAGACGACGGCAAGTCTCGTACCGCGGAAGCCACGATGCAAGCACGACCATCGCATGGGCGAAGGCGGTGCCGAACCGGCGCGGCCATCCCGGACCGCCGCGGATTGCGCAGCAATCGGACTGGCAAATTGGCGCTATAGTGACCGAGATACTTCCTGGCGGCGGCGTGCCGCCAAGGGTTGCGACGTTCGTCGGGGCTCGGGAGGATGGGGAACGGTGGAGATGACGTTCAAGCGTTCCATCCACGAATTGCCGGCCATTGTCGCCGCGACCGATCGTTTTTTTTCCGAACGGCATACCGACCCTGCGTTGCGCCTGCCGGTGGACCTGTCGATCGAGGAGTTGTTCGTGAACATGGTCAAGTACAACCGGGGCACGGACCATGACATCACGTTGCGCCTGGACTGGATCGGCGACGCAGTCGAGATCAGCCTGACGGACTACGACGTGGAACCCTACGATCCGACGCGCGTTCCCGAGATCGATGTCGATGCACCGCTGGCAGCGCGGCGCCCCGGTGGCATGGGCCTGTATCTGGTTTCAAAAATGGTGGATGCGATCCACTACGAATACCGCAATCGCGAGAGCAAGGTCACCTTCACCAAAAGGATGGCGCAGGACCATGCTTGATATCCGTTACGGGGAAGACCGCCACGTGCTGCTGGTCGGGCGACTGGATGCGGCGCAGGCGGCCACGGCGCAGGCGTTTCTGGACGAAGTAGCGCCACCGTGCGTGATCGACGCGGGCGGACTGGAATACATCTCCAGCGCCGGCCTCGGCGTGCTTTTGAAGACCCACAAGCGGCTGGCCGCGGCGGGTTCGGGGATCCGCCTCATCAACGTCAACCCGCACGTCCACGATGTTTTCCGCTATTCCGGAATGGACAAGCTGTTCTCGGTGACCTGCAGTTCGTGACGCACGGCTGAACCACGTCGGGTGGCCCGGCCGGACTTGGCAACCCCCGCCAACTTTTCGGGGCCTGAGGCGTATATGACGCATATGGGGCGGATCAGCGACGAACCCGACGCGACATGGGTGGCGCGCCTCCGCATGCGTGATGCCGGTGCTTTCGGCGAATTGATCGAGTGCTACGAGCGTCCGATGTTCAATGTCGCCTTCCGGATGCTCGGCAGCGCGGCGGAGGCGGCGGATGCCACCCAGGAAGTGTTTTTGAAAGTGTTCGAGAACATAGCCGGATACGACCCGAAATACCGGCTGTTCAGTTGGATCTACCGGATTGCGGTGAATGAATCCATCGACCGGTTGAAGCACCGGCGCCATGCAGAGGTGGTTGCGATTGATGTGGAGGATTTCCCGCTGGCAAGCGTCGAGCGGGGACCCGAGCAGGTGGCCGGAGATGCACAGTTGCACGACTTGATCCAGACCGCCTTGATGGAATTGCCCTCCGACCATCGGGTCGTCATCGTCCTCAGGCACTTTGCCGAATGCAGTTACGCACAAATGGCCGAAATCCTGCACATCCCCGAAAAAACCGTGAAATCGCGGTTATACAGCGCCCGCCAGGAACTGCACGGGAAGCTCTTCGCACGCGGGGTAGCGACGGCATGATCGACCCTCTCGAAATGGCGTGGCTGCACGCGGAACTGGACCACGATCTGGATTTCACCACACGCGCGCGCCTGCAAGCGGCCCTGGACCATTCGCCGGAATTGCGCGCCGCCCGCGCGGAGCTGCTGGCGCTGGACGCGGCACTGCAGGAGGCGCCACCAGCGCCGGAACCTCCCCGGTCGCTGCATGCACGGCTGATGGAAATGGCCGCGGCGGCCAGCCCTCCCGAGGTGCGGGAAGCGGATTCCACGCAATCACCAACTTTCCGCGTCGCCCGCCGTATTGGATGGCGTGCGGCGCGCATCGGATGGCGCATTTCACGAACCCACCACAGACACGAACCAAGGGGCACCACAATGGCAAACATGACGACGAACAAGAAGGCATTGGTCACCGCAGTGGCAATCGCGATCGTCGCGGTGGCGGTGGGTGTCGCCTACATGGGCGACATGTTTCCGCACGGCGCCAGCGAAATGGCTGCGGCGACGATTGCCCCGGCCCATCGCTACGAAGCGAGCCAGGTGAAGAGTGGCGACCTCCAGCTCGGCAACCAGGACGCGGCGAAATTCGTCCAGACCGATGCCTACCAGAAGATCATCAACGACCCGGCGATGATGACATTGCTGCGCAGCGATGCGTTCCGCACCGCGCTCGCGAACAGCGAAATGCGTACCGCGCTGTCCAACAGCGACGCCTTGCGCTCGGCGCTGCAAAGCAGTGACGTGTCCCGTGCCTCGCTGCAGAACAGCGACGCGTTCCGCTCCGCGCTGGAACACAACGACGCCTTCCGCAATGCGCTCGCCAGCAACGATGCGTTCCGCGCTTCGTTGCAGCACAATGCTGCGTTCCTCAGCGCGATGCAGCACAACGCCGCGTTCCGCAGTGCGCTGCAAAACAGCGATGCGTTCCGCTCGGCACTGGCACACAACGACGCCTTCCGCAACGCGCTCGCCAGCAACGATGCGTTCCGCAACGCCTTGCAGAACAACGACGCCTTCCGGGCGGCACTGCAGAACAACGACGCGTTCCGGTCGGCGTTGCAGCGGAACGAAGCCTTCCGCACCTCGCTGCAGAACAGCGACGCGTTCCGCTCCGCGCTGGAACACAACGATGCCTTCCGCAATGCACTCGCCAGCAACGATGCGTTCCGCAACGCGTTGCAGCACAACGACGCCTTTCGCAACGCGCTGCAACACAACGCGGCGTTCCGCAACGCGCTCGCCAACAACGATGCGTTCCGCAATGCCTTGCAGAACAACGACGCCTTCCGCAACGCGCTCGCCAACAACGATGCGTTTCGGAATGCCCTGCAGAACAACGACGCCTTCCGCGCCGCGCTGCAGAACAGCGACGCGTTCCGTGCCCAATTGGAAAACGCTGCGATGCTGCGCGGCGCCCTGCTCAACAACGACGCATTCCGGTCCGCCTTGATGAACAATGATGCTTTCCGCAGCGCGTTGCAGAGCCAGGCATTCCGGCAGGCCATGCAGAACCAGGCGTTCCGCGCGGCGCTCAACAACGCTGCGTTCCGCCAGTCGCTACTGAATAGCGACGCCGCCCGCAACGCATTGCAGCGCGGCGCAGCCGAGTAAGGCGAGGGTGCCACCAGGGTTCCCGATGTTTCAGCGGGAACCCTGATGCGCCACAACCCCGCCCGCTATTGCGGGTGGGGTTGTGGCATGCTTGCAGGTAGGTGGTGTGCCAGCGAGATGCAGAGCCGAGGGCGAGCGGCGGGCATTGGTTGAAGGGGGCAGTCCATGGGGCGATCGGTGCGGGAATATCTGCTGGCCGTAGCCGTGCTGGCAGCGGCGACCGTGGTGCCGAATCACGCGTCCGCCCAATCGTTCCAGCTGCAGAGCCTCGAGACAAAAGACCTGCGGGTGTTGTACACGCCGGACAACGCTTATCTGGTCCCGCACGTCGCTCGCAGCTTCGAGAATTCGCTGCAATTCCAGGAAAGGATTTTTCACTGGAAGCCGTGGGACCGCACCACGGTGGTGCTCACCGACTTCAGCGACTACGGCAACGGTGGCACCTCGGTGGCGCCATTCAACGAGGTGACGCTGTACATCGCGCCGGACCTCAAGGCCATGGGAACCTCGCCCAGCAGCGAGCGCCTGTTCTCGACCGCCAATCACGAACTGGTGCACGCCGCCACCATGGACGGCTGGAATGTGCGCGACGCGCGCTGGCGCAGATTCCTCGGTGGCAAGGTACGCCCGATCGATGCACACCCAGAAACCATCCTCTACGACTACCTGACCACCCCGCGCATGAGCGTGCCGCGCTGGTTCCAGGAAGGCATCGCGGTCTACATGGAGACGTGGATGGGCGGCGGCATCGGCCGCGCCCAAGGCCCCTACGACGAAATGGTGTTCCGCGCGATGGTGCGCGACCACGCGCATTTCTACCGTCCGCTGGGGCTGGTATCGGTGGGCACGTCGGTCAGCTTCGAGACCATGACCAATGCGTACCTGTACGGCACGCGCTTCATGACATATCTGTCGCTGCGCTACTCGCCGCAGCAACTGCTCGACTGGTTCATCCGCAGCCAGGACAGCAAGGCCTATTACGCGGACCAGTTCCAGCAGGTGTTCCACATCCCGCTGGACCAGGCGTGGAACGACTGGATCGCGTGGGAACACACTTTCCAGGAAGCCAACCTGAAAAAAGTGCATCGGTACCCGATCACCAAGGTGGCGCCGCTTGCGCCGCATGCGCTGGGTTCGGTCTCGCGTTCGTTCATCGACCACGGCAACCTGATCGGTGCCTTTCGCTACCCCGGCAGGCTCGCGTACGTGGGCGTGCTGTCGCTGAAGGACGGAACCCTCCGCCACGTGGTGGACATCAAGGGTTCGATGAAATACACCGTGACTTCTTCGGCCTACGACCCGGCGTCACAAACGTTTTTCTATACCCAGAACAACCTGGATTACCGTGACCTGATGGAGGTCGACATCAGCACCGGCAAGGCCCGACGACTGCTGCGCAAGGCCCGTATCGGCGATCTTGCGTTCGACCGGGCCGACCGTTCGCTGTGGGGGCTGCGCACGGCCAACGGCTACGTCACCCTGGTGAACATCCCGTACCCCTACAACGAATGGCATCAGGTGCACACCTTTCCCTACGGCGAAGTGCCGTTCGACCTCGACGTGTCGCACGACGGCAGCATGCTTTCGTTGTCGGTGGCCAAGGTCGACGGCGCCAACTTCCTGCACTTGTACAAAACGGCGGGATTGCTGGCCGGCGGCACCGCGCCATTCGCAGTCTACGACTTCGGCCAGGCCGCGCCGGAGGGCTTCATCTTCAGCAACGACGATCGCCAGTTGTACGGCAGCTCGTACTACACCGGCATCTCCAACATTTTTCGCTACGACATCGCCAACGGCAAGATGGATGCCCTGAGCAACATCGACACCGGCCTGTTCCGCCCGATCCAGTTGCCGGACGGCAAGCTCGCGGCGCTGGAGTACACCGGACAGGGATTCCTGCCGGTCGAATTCAATCCGGTGCCGCTCGACGACCTGAGCTCCATCGATTTCCTCGGCACGCGGGTGGCGGAGCGCCACCCGATCGTGAAGACCTGGGGCGTCGGTTCGCCATCCCGAATCGACCTCGATTCACTGGTCACGCACAAGGGCGTGTACAAGCCGGCACACGAGATGCGCCTGCAATCGCATTACCCGGTGGTCGAAGGCTACCGCGGCGGCGGGGCGCTGGGCTGGCACACCGAACTCGGCGACACCCTGAGCCTGTACACGTTGGGGATCGACGCGGCGGTGTCCGTGGGCGGCCCGACCGACCATGGCCAGCGTTTGCACCTGGACGTCGACTACAAGGCGATGAACTGGGAAGTGCGCTACTGGCACAACCATGCCGATTTCTACGACCTGTTCGGGCCGGTCCGAACCAGCCTGAAGGGCGACTCATTGCTGGTCGGCTACAAGCGCACGCTTATCATGGATACCCCGCGCAAGCTCGATTTCAGCGCCAGCGGCGCGTACTACACCGGGCTCAGCACCCTCCCCGGCTTCCAGAACGTCAATGCCCAGGTCAACAACATTTTCGTCGCACGCGCCGGATTGAAGTACGCCGACCTCAAGCAATCGGGAGGCGCCGTGGACCGCGAGCAGGGCATCGGCTGGAACGTCGACACCACGACCTACGTCGCCAATGGTCGTACCATTCCGCAACTGCGTGCGGGATTCGACTTCGGCTTCATGCTGCCGGTGCCGCACATGTCGCTGTGGTTGTACAACTCCGCCGGTGTTTCCGGCGGCAACCGCGACAACAATCTCGCCAATTTCTACTTCGGCGGTTTCCAGAACAATTACGTCGATAACCAGGATCCCAAGCACTACCGGGAATTCGACAGCTTCCCCGGCTACGAGATCGACCAGCTTGCGGGCCATACCTTCGCCAAGTCCACGCTGGAACTCAATCTGCCGCCGTGGCGCTTCGAGAACGTGGGCAGCCCGGGGTTCTTCCTGAAGTGGATCCGGCCGGCGCTGTTCACGGGCGTGCTGGTGACCGATCCGAATCGTGCCGCGCTGCGCAGCACCGCGCGTGACGCCGGCCTGCAGCTCGACCTCGACTTTTCCGTGCTGAACCACTTGCCGATGACGTTGTCGGCGGGCTACGCACGGGGATTCGGGGGCGCAGGCGGCGGCCGGGACGAATGGATGCTCTCGCTGAAGATCCTCTGACGATGAAAACCCTCCACCACGCGCTGGCCATGCTCACCGTTGTTCCGGTGGGCCTGCTGCCAGTCATCATGTTTCTGCTGCTGCTGATTTATCTCGACACCTACCGCATGGTGCGGATGCGCCTGGTGCTCGCGATGCTGGCCGCCGGCGGCGTGGTGGCGGTGGCGTGCTACTTCCTCAACGGCGAATTGATGGAACTGTTCGGCATGAACCTCACCCACTATTCGCGCTGGGTGGCGCCGATCGTGGAGGAGACATTGAAAGCCTGCGTGGTGCTGTGGCTGTTCGGCACCCATCGCGTGGGTTTCCTGGTCGATTCCGTGATCCTGGGTTTCGCGGTGGGCGCGGGCTTCGCGGTGGTCGAGAACTTCTACTACCTGTACCTCGACCACAACACCACGCTGACGCTCTGGATCGTGCGCGGCTTCGGCACCGCGGTGATGCACGGCGGCGTGGTGGCGATCTTCGCGGTGATCACGCAGACGCTGGCCGAGCGCAGCGTGGACGTGCGTCCCGTCCATTGCGTGCCGGGCCTGCTGGCGGCCATCGCCGTGCATTCCATCTTCAACCACTTCTACGTCTCGCCCGTGTTGTCTACCGTGGGCGTCCTGCTGATCCTGCCGCCGCTCTTGTATCTGCTGCTCCACATCAGCGAGAGCCGCACCCACAACTGGCTGGAAGTGGATTTCGACGAGGATGCCGAGCTGATGAGGATGATCGATTCGGGCAAATTCGATCGCACGCCCGCGGGCATCTTCCTGAGCGGCCTGCGCGACAAGCTGGATGGCACGCTGGTGGCGGACATGCTCTGCTACCTGCGCGTGTACACCGAGCTAGCCTTGCGGGCCAAAGGGCTGCTGCTGGCGCGCGAGAACGGCCTCGACGTGGAGATGGACCGCGAAACACGCGAAAAATTCGACGAGCTGCGCTACCTCGAGCAGAGCATCGGCATCGCCGGTCGCGTAACCATGCGTCCGTTCCTGCAGATGACCACCAAGGATCTGTGGCAGTTGTACGTGCTGGGGAAGTGAATGCGGCCGGGCTTGCTTCGCATGCAAGCGCCACGCCCGGCCTGAGCGTAGTCGATCCTTGACTCAGGCAGTTCGATTCGCTGGCTCAACCGTGCTTCCAGCCGTCGCGAGGCGCGCCTCGGCCGCGGCGACCATGGCCTGATAGCGCGGGTCGTCGTGCAGGGAATCGAAGTCCGGGTCCGCCTGCAGGTAACGCAAAAGTTCGCCGGTGATCCTTGGAAACAAGGGTTCCAGCATGTCCAGCGCGGCATCCTTGTCGTGCTGGTATACGCACAATCCACACGCGAAGTTGTAGCGCATCCCGAAGTTGTCGGGGTCGACCAGCAGCGCGCGGTCCATGCGTGCGCCGGCTCGCTCGCGCTCACCCGCCGCGCTGAGGGCATTGGCGCTGAAAGCAATGACCGCCACGTTGTTCTGGTCATGCGCCAGCACCGCGTCCGCGCGTTGCACCGCCACCGCCGCGGCGCGCAGCCGGCCGGCGGCATCGCCCAGCGCACGGTAGGAACTCACCAGCATCATCGCCGAGTTGACGTCCGAATCCACCAGGTTGAGCGTCTTCTCGTAGTAGGCGACTGCATCCTTGAAGCGGTGCTGCATGTAGGCGATCCGGCCTGCCACCCGATTGGCCTCGTAGGATTCCGGGTCCAGTTTCAGCGCGGTATTGGCTTCGCTCATTGCCGCATCCATCTCGCCCCGCGTGCGCAGGATGTCCGCCTTGACCGCGTGCGCCTCCACCAGGTCTGGATCGAGCGCCAGCGCCTGATCCACGGCGGCCATGCCATCATCCGGCTGTTTGCTGAAACTGTTCTGGCTGCGTTGGCCCCAGGCCAGCAGCGCCCAGGCCTGTGGGTAATGCGGGTCGATTTCGGTGGCGCGCTGGCAGGCGCGAATGATCGCCTGCGAGCCACGCTCGTCTTCCTGCGTCGTCGCATAGATCTGTCGTGCCATCAAGAACAGGTCGTGGGCCTCGACGCTTTCGGTGCCGCGGCGGCGGATCGCGCGGCGTTCCTCGGGCAGCAACTGCAGGCGCAGCGCCTTCACGATCGCGTGCGAGATTTCGTCCTGCAGCGCGAAGATGTCGTCCGTCTCGCGGTCGAACCGTTCGGCCCATACCTG
>DATEDI010000022.1:0-258267 GCA_035281745.1 Rhodanobacteraceae bacterium | reverse complement strand
TTCAATCTCCGTCAGTGCGGGTTCGAGCTGTCCCGCTGCGAACAAAAACTGCGCATATTGATTCATCGCTTCCGCGTCGCCCGGCGCCAAGGTCAGCGCGCGCCGGAACGCCCGATCGGCATCCGCCCAGCGCATCTGGTTGGTGTAGACCATGCCTTGCGCGACATAGGCCAATGCAATGCCGGAATTCAACGCGAGCGCCCGCTGAGCGGCAGCCAGCGCGTGCGTATCGGCGGTCTCTTCCGAAACCGGCGCATACGAAAAGAGCAACGCCTGCGCTTCGGCCAGCGCGGCCCAGGCTTGCGCGTAATCCGGATCAACCGCAACCGCCTGCTGGAATGCGTCAACGGCCTCGCTCACGGAACGCACGGCCAGCAACGTCAATCCGCGCAGATAAAAATCGTGTGCGCGCGGATCAACGGCTTTTTGTGCGACGAGTGACTGACCGCTTCCGCCCGCCAACTGTACCTTGAGCTTGTCCGCAATCGCCTTGGAGATTTCATCCTCGACCGCGAAGATGCTGGTGAGCTTGCGGTCGTATTTTTCCGACCACAGGTGATAGCCGCTGCGGGTGTCTATCAATTGCGCGGTGATGCGCACCTCGTCGCCGGATTTCTGGATGCTCCCTTCCAGCACGGTCGCGACATCCAGCACTTCGCCCACCTTGCGCAAGTCCTCGGCCTTGCCCTTGAATGCGAACGCGGACGTGCGCGCGGCGACTTTCAGGTTCGGCACCTGCGTCAGCGCGTCGAGAATTTCCTCGGTGATGCCGTCGCTGAAATAATCGTTCTTCGGATCCCCGCTCATGTTGACGAATGGCAGCACCGCGACGGATTTGGCGGGGATTGCGACACTGGCTTGCGCGGTGGTGGCCTCTTCCGGACTTCGTTGCGCTGCGCTCGCGTTGCGGGCCGCCACGATGGCGCTCCTGTTCGGCGTCGCGCGTTCGTAGCGCCACAGCAATCCGCCGCCAATTGCCAACACCAGCGCGATCAGCAGCAACTCCGCGCCGGATACGCGTTGCCTGCCCTTCTCGCCGTGGTACCAAGCGATCACCAACGCGATCACGAAGCCCAGCGCGATCGCCGCGAATGCAACCTGCATCACCTGATGCGGCCAGTCGTAACTGTCCACCGCGAGACCCAGCGCCTGCAGCATGACCCAACCGGCGGCGAGATACGCCAGCGTCCACTGCACCAGCTTGCGTTGCTTCAGGTGGGCGAGGAGTTCATTCATGGCTGGCGATGCCGGCCGGCGCGTACGGCAAACCCATCTTCTCCAGCACCGCCTTCAGGCGCGGATCGCTACGGATCGGGTCGAAAGCGGGCTCCCATATCACATCGGATTCAGAGCTGTTGCGTTGGATGGGCAAGCGCTTGCGCGCTGCGACAGCGCGATCCTGCGCGCCCAGCAGGGCCAGCCAATCTGCATAAAGCAGCGGATCACGGCGCAAATCCGCAGCACCGGAAGCTGTCTCCAGCCTTTGCACGGCATCGGTCCGCAGGGCCGGATTGCGTTGCTTCAGTCGCGCAAGAATGTCACTCATGATCCGGCCCTTGTGCGATGGAACGCCTCACCTCGTCGGGCGTCGGCAGGCCGACCTTGCGGCAGAACGCTGCAATGCGTGGATCCCTGATCAGGGGTTGCAGGTTCATGGGCGCTTCGTAAAGAATCGTGACCGAGGTATCGCGGGCCGCGATGGCTCGGTCCAGCCACGCGAATGCCTGATCCAGCTTGCCCTCGTAGCCGTAGACGTCGGCTATCAGGCCCGGTCCGTACGTGCCGTCCTTGCGGATCATCTCGTCCAGTATCAATCGTGCTTGCGCCTTGTCACCGCGCGCATACCAGATCAGGGCGAGCGCCTGCAGCCCGTCCACTTCGTCCGGATCCGATTTTGCCGCCGCCAGGGCTTCATCGAATTTGCCTTGCCCCATCAAAGCAAAGGCCAGTTGCGAGCCGAATCCATCGGCGCCAGGCTGCAGTTCGAGTGCGCGCCGGGATTCCTTCTCGCTCTCGACATATTGGCCTGCCGCGCTCAGGTACTGGCCGATGTAGAAGTGGAAGGAGGCGTTCAGCGGCTCCATGGTCAATGCTTTGCGCATCATGCCGATGGCTTGTTCCACGCGACCGCGGGCAGCGGTGACATCGGCAAGTTGATAGAGCATTTCCGCATTGGAAGGATCGAGCGCAACTGCTTTCTTCAAAGTCGTTTCTGCGGCGGCAAAGTTGAAGTCGAGCCATGCCTGAGTGACGCCGAGCGCCCCCAGCGCGGTGGCCGAGCGTGGCGCAAGTGCGACGGCCATGTGCGCATGGGCGCGGGCACTGGCGCTGACGACCTTGCGTTCGTCTGCCGTTGCCTCCCAGTCGTTGAACCACTGCTCGGCGATCGCCATGCGGGCGTAGACCAGCGCGTAATCCGGATCGAGCTGGATGGCGCGCTGGTAATACTGTTCCGCCTTGACGTAGTCCGGGCGGGTGCGGCGTTCGGCGTAATAGCGCCCTTGCAGCATGGCGTCGTACGCAGCCAGGTTGCCGCTGGGCGGCTTGTCGGTCGCCTCGATGGATTGCCCGAAGACGCCGGCCTTCAGCGCACTCGCCACCGAGGTGGCGATGTCGCTCTGTACCGCAAATACATCCTTGAGTTGCCGCTCGTACGTCTGCGACCAGATCTGGCTGCCATCGGAGGCCTTGATCAGCGATGCCACGATGCGCACCTGGTCCCCCTGTCTGCGCACAGTGCCTTCGAGCAGGGTCGCCACGCCGAGTTTGGAACCGATCCCCGCGCTGTCGTTCTGCGCGTCGCCGCGAAACTGGAATGAGGAGTTGCGGCCGATCACCTTGAGGTCATGCACCTGCCCCAGCGCGGAAATCATCTCCTCCGACAGTCCGTCGGAAAAGTACTGCTGGTTCTTGTCGCCGCTCTCGTTGACCAGCGGCAGCACGGCCACCGATTTCCGTGGAATATTCGCACCGCTCGCGGCCGCGTCACCCGACAAGCCTGCGCCCTTGCGCCACACGAAAGTGTCGGTCAAGAGCAGCACCACCGCAAGCGCCAGTACCGCGATGATCCACTTGTCCAGCTTGCGGCCGGTGGAATGCGCGACCGAATCGCCAGGCGCTATTTCAGACTCGCGCTTCAATCCCTGCGGCGTGAACTCGTAGAACCACGCGAACGTGGCCCAAAACGGAAATCCGATGACCGCCGCGACCAGGAACCAGCGCGTCGTGACATCCGGCAATCCGATGGCCGGGGTCAGCTGCGCGATGCCCTGCGCCAATGCCCAGGAAGCGCCGATGTACAGCACTCCCGCGCGCAGCACGTTGCGGCGCTTGAGCTCGCTGAAAAACGCTCCCGCCTTCAAGCGATCGCCCCTGGGTTGGGATGCGTGGACCCGCAGTGGGGCGGAGTGTACTCGCGCAGCAGCTCATGCGAGCCGGTGGCAACCGGCTGCGGGCACCTGCAGGACTTTTTGCGACCATCCGGCGCAGTGCCATCGCCGACGTCAAGACTCGCCGCTGATCATCGGTCCCCAAAACAGACAGTCGCGAATGACTCCTTCGGGTCGAACCGGGACCGTTGAAGGTCTATCGCCGCCGTGACGGGGACAACGGTCGCTATCGTGCCGAGCAAACAAGTTTCACGGAAGCTCGCTTACCGGCGGCCACCCTCCCCCTTCAATACACCAAGCGCATCGTGCGTGAAACGATCAATGTCGAAACGTGCATCCAGGGGATCGAAGCCGCGCCGCACGACGATGACGCTCGCGGAAGGCACGATGATCGCGTATTGGCCGCGGCTGCCCTCCATCGCGAACGTCCCTGAAGGCAGCCCCTGGCGCGAATCCAGAACCCAGAAGCCAGCGCCGTAGCGCGGCCTGCGCGCATCGTCCGGCTGGGCACCGCGGGTGCTCGAAACATAGCCTGCCCACCCCTTCGGCAGGAGGCGCTCGCCGCTGACCATCCCGCCGTTGGCATACAGCAACGCGAGCCGCGCCGAATCGCGCGCCGTCATCCAGACCTGGCTCGACATCACGTAATGCCCCTGCCAGTCGGTTTCCGGCGTGGTGCGGGTCATGCCGAGCGGCCACAGCACTTGCTTGAACGGGAAAGCCAGCGCATCGGGCCCGAGCGTCGTCATCAGGCTGTAGGTGGCGAGCAGGAAATCGTTGTTCGCGTAGTTGAAGCGGCTGCCGGGTGCTGCCTCGAGCGGTGCCGCCGCCGCGGTTTCCGGCACGGTCGAGCCACCCCAGTAGAGCGAGTCGGTCCGGTTGCCGGGGCCGTCGGTCCAGAGTCCGGAGTTCATCCGCAGCAGTTGGTCGAGGGTGATGGCGGCACGCGGATCGCCGGGATGTTGCCATTGCGGAATGTCGGCAGGCATCGAAACCTCGATGCGTCCCAACTCGACCGCGCGTCCGATCAGGGTCGCCACCAGGCTTTTCGCCATGGACCAGGTGCGCTGGGGCGTGTGCATGGTCACGCCGAGCGCGTAGTGTTCGGCGACGATGCGGCCGTCGAGCAGCACGAGCACCGCCGAGGTTTTGCTGCCCTTGCCGTAGATCGAACCAACGAACGCCTTGGCGACCAGCGTGTCGAGGGCTGCCTTGCGTGCTGCCGGCAATGGCGCGATGGCGTTGGCATCGCCGCGCGGCCAGTCGGCATGATCGAGGGAAGGCGGCGCCAGATCGTGCGGCAGGCTCGGCACCGCGTTCGCCGCGTCGGGGCCCGCCCCGATCGGCAGGTGCGCACAGCCAAGCAGCGGGCGCCAGACCGCGATGCGCGGCGGCATCCCTGGATCGAACTGGACGCTTACACGTTTGCTCTTTCGATCGATGGTGGCGTGCAGGGAATCCAGCGGGAACCGCCACCCCGTCAGATCGGTGCCATCGATTGCCACTTCGGACATATGCCCGACGAAGGTGTCGCTGCAGAGAAAGATGGCCTCGTAACCCGCCGCGATCTCCTTGGCACGCAGCGTTTCCCCTGCCGCTCTCGCCGGCGCAACAGGCGGGATCGCCAGCATCAGAGCGGCCGCGATTCCCAAGACGGTACGAGTTGTTTGCATGTGCCGGGTCCCCAAGTGAGTGATCGCGGTGTGTTTGCCAGGTTGCAGGGAACGCGTGTCCACAACGAATCGGCAGCGGCCTTCATGGTACGCGGGTGACCTTCGGCCGTGGCTCGAAGACTGTCTTGGCGTAACGGGCCGCCAAGGTAGGAACACGCCGGACTCATGCACCGCACATTGCGATCAGGCGCCCGGATACATACAGTTCAGCCTGTGGTCGCTACCTCCTCCGCTGCATTCCGCTCTGCGCTCGCCGAGCTTCCGCTTGCGCCGAATGCACGCGCGACGGCGCGGGCGGCGTTCCTGGTCGCGCCGGCGGCGAACGAGCTGGCGTCTGAATCAGCACGCGACAATCGCTACATGCAAATGGAAGCGCCGTTCGACGCGCAGCGGGCGCTGGCGCAGCACGCAGGCCTGGCGCAAGCGCTGCGCGAGGACGTCCCGACGATCGTGTTTCCGGGCGATGCGGCCACGCCGGATGCGATGTTTCCCAACAACGTGTTCGCGACCATGCCGGGCCGACTCATCGTGGGCCGCATGCGCCATGCGGTGCGGCAACGCGAAGCTTCTCGCGCGGACATCCGCGGATTTTTCCTGGACGTGATGGGTTGCGAAGAAATCGATTTGTCGCGCGGCGACCGCGGCATCGCGGAACTGACGGGTTCGCTGGTGATCGACCACGCGCGCGGCATCGGCTATTGCGGGTTGAGCGAACGCTGCGACATGGCCGGCGCGCGCGCGATGCACGAGGCCTTCGGCTTGCGCCTGATGTTCTGTTTCGAACTCGCACAAGGCGAATACCACACCAACGTGGTGATGACCTCGCTGGCCGGGCGCGCGGCGATCCTGGCACCGGATGGTTTCGCCGACCCGGAAGTGCCGCGCGCCATCGCGCATGCGTTCGAGGATCGTGTCGTCTGGCTGACGCCCGAACAGAAGCGCGCCTACGCCGGCAACGCGATCACGCTGTCGCCGAACCGTGTGTGGATGAGCGAGCGCGCCGCATCATCCTTGACCGACGCGCAGTGCGCCTCGCTCGCGGCATGGGGCTTCGCAATCGGCCGCGTGCCGCTGGACGAAATCGAGAAAGCCGGCGGCAGCCTGCGCTGCTGCGTCGCCGAAATCTTCTGACACGCGACAGCTCGGTCCCCAACATGGACTCAACACCCCTCGTCATTCCGGCGAAAGCCGGACTGCGCAGGCAGGATGCCGTGGCGAACATCGGCGTAGCCGATGGCCCGAAGGGCGAGCCGCAGGATGCGGCGAGTAACCCAGTGACTTTTCCGCAATGCATTGATGCACAAAGTCACTGGGTCCCGGATATCGCTCCGCGACTGCGTTTGCAGGATTGCAAACGCGAACGCCGAAGGCGGCGCGAAGCGCGAGCGCCATGGGTGGCGCTAGTATTCCGGGACGACGAGCAAAATCAGGGTTTCCTCAACACTCCAATATCGCGACGTTGACGTCGGTGCGCCATCGGAAGCCGAGCTTTTCGTACAGCGCGATCGCGGAATGGTTGTCTTTCCACGCGTGCAGGAACGGGGTTTCGCCGCGCGCTTCGATCATGGCGGAAACCGTCGCTGACAAACGGCGCGCGAGTCCGCGTCCGCGGAAATCGGGGTGTGTGCACACGCCGCTCAATTCGGTGTGGCCGGGCACGTGCATGCGTTCGCCCGCCATCGCGGCCAGCCGGCCGTCGATGCGGATGCCGATGAAGTGGCCCATCACGTGGGTTCGCGCGAGGAACGGACCCGGCTGGGTGAGCTGCGCCAGTGCCAGCATCTCCGGCGCGTCGGCGTCGCCGAGCGGCAGGATTGAATCGCTGCCAGGTTCCGCCGGTATCGAACGCGTCGCGACCATCTGCACGCCCAACGCCGTTTTGCTGGCGCGCAGCGCGTCCGGCACCGCGATTTCAGGCGCCTGCAGCACGTAGACGTGTTCACCAGGCTTCACCAATTCCGCCAGCGCGGCCAGCGCCTCCGCGCTGTCGTCGCGCGCCGACGCGAACAGGTTCACGTCGCGCAGATAACGCCTGGCCAACGGTCCACCGACCGACAACGCGGCGTGGCGTGAGGCGAGGCTTTCCCAGACGGGTCGATCAAGGACGTGCATGTTCGTTCCAATGAAAAGGCGGCGGCATTCGCGTGAACGCCACCGCCATTTTCGAAACACCGGAGCGATGCTGCAAGCGCCGTCACATCACAACGGCAGATTGACTCGCGCCGTCCCTGGCGCTCGCGCTGCGCGCCGCCCGCGGCGTTCGCGTTTGCAGTCCTGCAAACGCAGTCGGGTGCCCGCGCCGGCAGGCCGACGCGGGCCCCGGAATGACGAGGGCCTACGCCGCAACCTCGAGCGGAATCGCGTGCTCCGGCTCGGCATCCGGCGCGAAGCGGCCCTGCTGGGCCAGCCGTGCGAACATCCCGCCGCGACGGATCAGCTCGTCGTAGCGACCCTGTTCGATCAGGCGGCCCTGGTCGAGCACAAGGATGCGATCGGCATTGCGCACGGTGGAGAGCCGGTGCGCGATGATGAACGTGGTGCGCCCGCGGCTCAGCCGATCCAGCGCGCGCTGGATGCGCGCTTCGGTGATGCTGTCGAGCGCGCTGGTGGCTTCGTCGAGGATCAGGATCGGCGCGTCCTTCAACATCGCACGCGCGATCGTGAGGCGCTGGCGCTCGCCACCCGAAAGCGAGCGGCCGCGTTCGGCGACCTGCGTCGCGTAACCATCCGGTTTGGCGCTGATGAAGTCGTGTGCTTCGGCGGCGCGCGCCGCGGCCTCGATGTCCGCCGCGCTCACCGCGGGATCGCCCACCTTGAGGTTCTCCGCGATGCTGCGCTGGAACAGCCCGGCTTCCTGGAACACCACCGCGATGTTGCGGCGCAGGGAATCGATGTCCACGTCGCGGATGTCGTGGCCATCGATGGTGATGCGGCCGTGATCGGGGTCCTGGGCGCGATACAAGAGACTCAGCGTGGTGGACTTGCCGGCGCCGGTCGGGCCGACCAGCGCGATGCGGCTGCCGGGTTCGGCCCGGAAGCTCAGGTCGTGCACCGACGATTGCCGGCCGTCGTAGCTGAATTCGACGTGCTCGAATGCCACCTCACCGCGCACCGGCGGCAGCGGCGCCGCATCGGGTGTCGACGCCATTGCAGGCTTCACGTCCATCACTTCGAAGAAATCGCGCAGCGATTGCGACTGGAAGAACAGGTTGGAGATGAAGCTCGCGAATTGTTCCAGCCGGCCGATCAGCATCAGCGAGAAACCGACGAAGCTGACGATGCCGCCGATCGAGATCTGGCCTTTGGCGTGCAGCATCGCGCCCATCGCGAAGATCGCGACCACCGTGAGCGTGCTCGCGGCGCGGGTCGCGACCGACAGCGCGGCCCAGCCGTTCAGCACCGGGTATTGCGCCGCCAGCGCGCGCGCCGTCAATTTTTCGAGATTGCGGACCTCGTCGTCCGCGCGCGTGAAACTCTGCACCACCGCGACGTTGCCCAGCACGTCGCTGGCGCGCGTGGAGATCGCGTGGAAATGTTCCTGCACCTCGGCCTGCGCCTTGCGGCTGCGCCGCACCGCCAGCACATTGAACAACGTGAATCCGGCGAGCAAGCCGATCATCAGCAACGCGAGCCGCCAGTTGATGTAAAGCGCCACCGGAATCATCACCACGATCGACAGCAGCGTGGTCAGGTGTTCACGGAAGAAGCTGAGCCACAGCGTGAACAGGTTGTCGGTGCCCGAGTGCATGATGCGCTGCAGGCGGCCGGAATGGTGGTCGCGGTGGAACGACAGCGGCAGCGAGATCGCGTGCCGGAAGAACATCCGGATCGCGGCGAGCCGCCGACGGTGCGCCATGCGGTCGGCGTGCAGCGACACCAGCACGCCCGTCGCGACGCCGCCGAATCCGACCAGCGCCCAGCCGCCGATCAGCAACGCCAGGTTGTGCTTGCCGGGCACGGCGAGCGCGTCGACCACGCGGCCGAACAGGATCGGTTCGACGAACAGCACGCATGCCAAGGCGAGGTTCGCCAGTGCGAGAACAATCGCAAGCTTCCGCTCGGGTGCGAGCAGGCCAAGCACCCGAAGATAGATTTTCCAGAGATACACGAGTGGACTCCCGGTCCAAAAGTTGCGCACTACTTAAGCAAACATCTGCTTGCGTCGCACTGAACAAAACCGGGGTCCGCGATGACCATTCAGCCGTCAGTGGGTCTCGGCCGTGAACGGCATCACGGCTCGCTTTCCGGCTAACGGAAAGGTAACTTCCCCGGGCGTCCGGGCGGGCTCTCAGGCGCGCCAAAATCGCCGCAGGGCGGGCCTGCGACGACACCACCGAAATGGATACTCAGTAGGCGAATTCGCGGAAGACCGGGTCGACGCTGCCGTTCCACTCGGTGCGGAACAGTTCCAGCTTGCGCTCGGCCGGGGTCTGGTTGGCTTCGGCGAATTCGATCAGCGGCTGCAGGAACATCGTCTCGTCCGCGCCGTTGCGATTCAGTTTCGCGCGGCGCTTCAGGCCCTGCCCCGCGATCTCCAGCGCGCGCAGGGCGAGGTCGCGCACGCTGCCATCGCGGAACGGCAGCTTCAACGCATGCTTCGGGACGCCATCGCGCAAGGCATTGCGCTCGGCCATCGAAAAATCCTTCACCAGATCCCACGCGGCGTCCAGCGCGGTGGTGTCGTACAGCAACCCGACCCAGAACGCCGGCAGCGCGCACAGGCGATTGGACGGGCCGCCGTCGGCGCCGCGCATTTCAAGATATTGCTTCAGGCGCACCTCCGGAAACGCGGTGGTCATGTGATCAGACCAGTCGCGCAACGTGGGTTTCTCGCCCGGCAGTGCGGGCAATTTGCCTTCGAGGAAGTCGCGGAACGATTGCCCGGCGCAATCGATGTAGTGATCGTGGCGATGCACGAAATACATCGGCACATCGAGCAGGTAATCGACGTAACGCTCGAAACCGAAACCGTCGGCGAACACGAAATCAAGCATGCCGGTGCGATCGGGGTCGGTGTCGGTCCAGATCTGCGAGCGGTAGCTCTGGAAGCCGTTCTGCCGGCCTTCGGTGAACGGCGAATCGGCGAACATCGCGGTCGCGATTGGCTGCAGCGCCAGCGACACCCGAAACTTCTTCACCATGTCGGCTTCGTTGGCGAAGTCGAGGTTGACCTGGACCGTGCAGGTGCGGGTCATCATGTCGAGACCGAGCGAACCGACGGTCGGCATGTAGCGGCGCATGATCGCGTAGCGCGCCTTGGGCATCCACGGCATGTCCTCGCGTTTCCACTTCGGCTGGAAGCCCATGCCGAGGATGCCGAGCTTCAGCGGTTCGGCCGCGCGATGCACGCAATCGAGGTGGTCCTGTACTTCGCAGCAGGTCTGGTGGATGGTTTCCAGCGGCGCGCCGGAAAGTTCGAGCTGGCCGGCGGGTTCCAATGTCACCGAGGCATTGCCGCGTGACAACGCGATCACGTTGCCGTCTTCCTCCACCGGATCCCAACCGCAACCGGCGACGCCTTTCAGCAAGGCACCGATGCCGCGCTCGCCCTGGTACGGCGGCGGCCGCAAGTCGTCGGTGCGGAACACGAACTTCTCGTGTTCGGTGCCGATCTTCCATTGCGTCGCCGGTCTGCCGCCAGCGGCGAGATATTCCACGAGTTGCGCGCGCCGTTCGATCGGTTGTTCGGCAACGTGGCTGGGACCGGACATGCGCAAGCCTTGAAATGGAGCAAGGCGATCAAGATGGGGTGGCGTCACGCGTAGCGCAAGTGGCTGGCGACGCATGATCTTCACGGCAAGCGCTTTTGACACGGATCAAAGCGGATGACCACGGCAGAGCAAAAGCCGGCAAGTCGCTTTGAAGATCCTTGGCGATCCGTGTCCAAAAAGCTCTTTGCGTTTCTCATCCCGCGCCCAGCAACGCCGCCGCCGCGGTGCGCGCTTCGTCGAGCCCCGTTCCGGCCGGCGCCGAGAACGCGATGGTCTGCGCCCGCCAGTGTTGCCCGGCGATTTCGGTATCGACCTCGCGCTGGCGCGTCTGGGCCGGTGCGCGCGACAGCTTGTCGGCCTTGCTGAGCAGCACCACGCACGGCAGCTCGATCTCGGCGCAGTAGGCGAGCATCTGGCGATCGAACGGCGTGAGGGCGTGACGGATGTCCGCGATCAATACCAGCCCGCGCAGCGACTGGCGCTTGCGCAGGTAGTGATCGATCGCCTGCCGCCAGTGATCGCGCAAGCTGGGCGGCACCTTGGCGTAACCGTAACCCGGCAGGTCCACAAGCCGACGCCCGTCCGGCAGCGCGAACACCACCAGTTGCTGGGTGCGCCCCGGGGTCTTGCTGGTGCGCGCCAAAGCGGTTTGTCCAACCAACCTATTCAACGCGCTGGACTTGCCGGCGTTGGAGCGCCCGGCGAACGCGATTTCGGCACCCGTGTCCGGCGGCAACTGGTCGGGACGATGTGCCGCCAGCACGAACGCCGCGCCTCGGAAGGGGTCATCGGATGCTTTTGTACGTCCCTGTGCCTGGGTCCCGGCCAGTACGTGGCCGGGATGACGTGTTTGACGCATGTTTGTACTCGCGGCGATAATCCCGCGGTTCGCGCCGGCCCTGTTGCCGGTGCTCATGCCTTACGGGAGAGAGGATTCTATGGGTTTCCGGCGCTCAGTAGCTGTCATTGTCATGCTCGCCGCCTCGGCGCCGGTCGCGGTGGCATTGTCCGCGCCGCAGACCCAGGCCGAGTCGAACGCGGCCACCTCGGCGCCCGCGTCGGCCACGAGCGCGCCCGCCAGTGCATCCAGCGCCGCCGCACCGGCCAGCGCGGAAAGCGCGTCCAAGGCCGCGGAAACCGCGCTCGCGCAGCTTCAATCGGTGAAGACCCAGCCCGGCGACGCCAAGGCGGGCCAGACCAAGGCCGCCGCATGCGGCGCCTGCCACGGCATGGACGGCAACTCCACCGACCCGCAGTATCCCAAGCTCGCTGGCCAGAACGAGCAATACATCGTCAGCCAGTTGATGCGCTTCAAGAGTGGCACCCGCCAGAACGCGATCATGCAGGGCATGGCATCCACGCTTGCGCCGCAGGACATGCACGACGTCGGCGCCTACTTCGCCGCGCAGAAGCGCCTGCCGGGCGTGGCCGACGAAAAGCTGGCCAGCGACGGCGAGAAGCTTTACCGCGATGGCGATGCCAGCCGCGGCATCCCGGCCTGCATGGCCTGCCACGGCCCCGACGGCGCCGGCAATCCCGGCTGGCGCGTGCCGAACATCGGCGGCCAGCACGCCGATTACGTGCAGACACAACTGAAGGCGTGGCACGACGGCGCGAGCTGGGGCAGTGATGCGCACGCCAAGATCATGCCGGCGATCGCCCAGCACCTGACGGAACAGGACATTTCCGCCGTATCGAGCTACGTCGAAGGCCTGCACGCCGCGCCGGAAACCAAGGCCACGACCAAGCCCGACGCCATCGATTGAACCCGTCGCGCCTGCGCGCGGTCGAATGCAGGAAGGCGCTGGCACACTTGCCGGCCGTTGTTCCGAAACGTGGGGATCCGAGCATGATCAAACGCACCGCTCTGTTCTTGTTGCTGGCCGCCGTCGCCGCTGTCGCGTTCGCCCAGACGCCACAGCAATGGACCGAAGGCAAGCAGTATTTCGCGATCCAGAATCCGCAGCCGACCGGCCAGCCCGACAAGGTCGTGGTGACCGAGGTGTTCTCGTTCGGCTGCCCGGCCTGCAACCAGTTCGAGCCCTACGTCGACAAGCTGCGTGCCGAACTGCCCGCGGGCACGGTGCTGCAGTTCGTGCCGGCAAGCTGGCATCCCAACGAAGACTGGCCCGTATTCCAGCGCACGTATTTCACCGCCAAGGCGCTGGGACTGGACAATCAGCAATCGCACGACGCGATGTTCAAGGCGATCTGGGGCCCGAATGGCCCGCTCGCCACCTACGATCCGGCTACCCAGCGTCCCAAGGCCGAGGCCAGCCTGCCCAAGATCGAGGACGTCGCCAAGTTCTATGGCAAATTCGGCGCCAAGCCGGACGAGTTCGTCGCGACCGCCAATTCGTTTTCGGTGAACCTGGAAATGAAACGCGCCGACCAGCAGATCATGGCGTGGGGCGCGGACAGCACCCCGACCATCGTGATCGACGGCAAGTGGCGCCTGACGCCCGTTTCGGCGGGTGGTGCGCAGCAGGCCGTGGACCTGACGCTATATCTGGCGAACAAGGAATTGGCCGCGAAGAAGGCCAAGTGAGATGAGCACGGCGCGCATGATCCGTGGCGTGTTGCTCGCATGCGGCTTGCTGCTTACCGCCGCGTGTTCCGCGCATAACGAGGGCAGTCCGACGGCGAGTGCGGTGGCGGCCTCCGCGCAAGCCGCGGCCAGCCCGGAGACCCCGGTTCCCGCGGCTGCCACGCAATTCAGCGAAGGCAAGGAATACGTCGCGCTGAAGCTTCCGGCCGGACAGGCGCAACCCACCGGCCCGGTGGAAGTGGTCGAAGTGTTTTCCTACGGCTGTTCGCATTGCGCGGAATTCGCGCCGTACATGGACAAGCTGCGCGCCGAGCTGCCGAAGGGCGTCAAGGTGCGTTACATGCCGGCGGTGTTCAGCGCCGCCTGGATGCCCTACGCGCAGGCGTTCTACGCGGCGAAGCAACTCGGCGCGTTGGAGCAGACCCACGACGCGATGTTCCAGGCGATGCTGGAACACTACCCGCTCAATTCACTGCAGGACATGGCAACCTGGTACGGCCGCCACGGCGTGGACCCGCAGAAGTTCATGGCCGCGGCCACCAGCGCGGAAACCACCAAGCAGATGACCGATGACCAGCACACCGAAATCGGCTGGGGCATCGATGCCACGCCCACGTTGGTGGTCGGGCGCCGTGCCAGCGACGCGCGGGACGCGTCATTCGTCGCATTGATGCGCAGCGCCGAAATCAAGAGCTACGCGCAATTGCAACAGGTCGGCCTGTGGATGGCCCGGCAGGTCGGGCAACGCTGAGACGCGCGCGCCGTCACGCGGCATACGCCGACAAAGTGCTAGGCTGATCCGGTCATGAATTCCCAGCCCGCCGCAGCGCCGGCCGACAACACCCTGCGCATCCTCAGCTGCAACATCCTCGCCGGCGCGAGCGTGAAGCGTTACCACGAGTACTTCACCCGCAGCTGGGGCGCGGTGCTGCCCGGCAAATACAAGCTCGGCAATCTCGATACCCTCGCGCGTTCCATCGCCGACTTCGACGTGATCGGCCTGCAGGAAGCCGATGCCGGGAGCATGCGCTCGGGCTTTCTCAACCAGACGCGCTACCTCGCGGAAACATCCGGGTTGCCGTACTGGAGCCACCAGCCCAACCGCAATCTCTCCAATCTTTCGCATACCGCCAATGGCCTGATCAGCCGCAGCCAGCCGGTCGAAGTACTGGACTATCCCCTGCCCGGACGGCTGCGTGGTCGCGGGGTGCTGCTTGCGCGCTATGGCGCGGGCCGCGAAGCCCTGACGGTTGCGGTCGCGCATTTGTCGCTGGGCGTGCAGTCGCGGCAGCGCCAGATCGACTTCATCGCCGACCTGTTGCACGACCGCCCCAACGCGGTGCTGATGGGCGACTTCAACTGCCCGCCCGACTGCCCGGAACTGCGCAGCCTGTTCGCGCACACCTCGCTGGCGCCGCCGGCCCATCCGCAACCGACGTTTCCGAGCTGGCGCCCGCAGCGCGCGATCGATCACATCCTGGTGACTTCGCACATCGAGGTCGATCGAATGTGGACGCTGCCCGCCGCGTTTTCCGATCATCTGCCACTCGCCGCGGAGATACGGGTGCCGGTGGCCGCGTTGCAAGCGGCGGCGTGAGTCGACCGTCCCAGCATCGACCCAGCTTCGCGCCTGCACAATGAAATCCCACGACAAAGGTCACGCGTGGACGTGCGCGGCAGCATACGTACGCGCGTGAAACATTCATCAAACGATTCGTCGGGACGGTTCGTCTAGAATCGTCCGGATGCAAATGGTCTCGTTGAAGAACGCGCCGCGGCGCGCATGGACGCGTCGACTCGCAGTGGCGGCGCTCTCGATGATCGCGGCGGTCGCCACCGCGCAAGCTCCCGCGCCTGCGCCCACGCTGCAGCAGCAACGCGATGCCTTCCGCAGCGCCTACGCCGCCGCGCAGGACGGACAGGATTGGCGCCCGCTCGCGAAGGGGCTTCAGGATTACCCGCTGTACCCGTACCTCGAAGCCGCGGCGTTGCAGCACGACATCAAGACCGCGGCGCCGGCCGCGATCGACGCTTACCTCAAGCGCTACCCCGGCATGATTCCCGCCGGCGACCTGCGCAACGCCGAACTGCGCTGGACCGCGCAACAGAAGGATTGGGCGACGTTCCGGCACTTCTACCAGCCGGACTTGAGCGACACTTTCACCTGTGACGCGCTGCAGGCGAATTTGGCCGATGGCCAACGACTCGATTTCGATCGCGACCTCGCGCAGCTGTGGCAGCAAACGCATCTGCCATCCGCCTGCACGCCGGTACTGCAAGCCGCCGCCGTGCAGGGTTTGCTGACGCCGACGCGGGTGTGGGACCGGATCGAACGCGCGGCCGGTGCAGGCAACGCTTCCACCATCGACCAATCCGCGAGTTGGCTACCAGACAACCAGGATGCAGTTGCGATGCGCATCGCCGACGCGCTGCGTTCGCCCGCGACAGTGCTCAAGCAGGCCTCGACCTTCGCCGACACCAAGCACGATCGCGAAGCCGTCGCGCGTGCACTGATGCGGCTGGCGCGCCGCGACAGCGCGCAGGCGCAAACGTATTGGGGTGCACTGTCGAAGCGCTTCGCTTTCGATCAGGATCAACGCCATCGTCTGCTCGGCACGCTGGCGCTGTACAACGCGGTGGATTCCGGCCCGGACGCCATCACGCGGCTTGCGGGCTTGCCGGCCGCCGCGCAAACCGATGCGACCCGCGAATGGCGCGTGCGCGCGGCGGTGGCGCAGGGCGACTGGAAAGCCGCCGCGGTCGCGATCGAGGCGCTGACGCCGGAGCAAATGCAGCGCGACGAATGGCGCTACTGGCGGGCGCGCATCGCGCAGAAGCTCGGGCAATCCGCCGCCGCACTGGACGATTACACCGCGCTGGCGCAGCAGGCGACGTTCTACGGATTCCTCGCCGCCGACCGCGCCAACCTCGATTATTCGATTTGCCCCGCGACGATCGCGATCGATCCTGCCGCCGATCGGCAACTCGAAGCGATGCCGGGTCTTGCGCGCGCGTTCGAGTTCTTCGCGTTGGACATGTTGCGGCCGGCGCGCCGCGAGTGGAACCGCGTGTTTCCCGACCTGACCCCCGACCAGCAGAAGCAGGCCGCGGCGCTTGCATCGCGCAAGGGCTGGTACGACCGCGCCGTGTTCGCGTTCGGGAAATCGGGCGACGTGCAGTATTACGCGTTGCGTTTTCCGCTCGCCGACAAGGATCGCGTGGTCACCTCCGCGCAACGCGCGGGCATTGATCCGGCCTGGGCGTTCGCGATCATCCGCGCCGAAACCGCCTGGCAACCCGACGCGCAATCGGGCGCCGATGCGCGTGGCCTGATGCAGTTGCTGCCGGGCACCGCGAAACTGGTGGCGCGTCGCAGCGGCCTGCCCTACGACGGCGGCGAAAGCCTGTATGACCCGGCAATCAACATCCCGCTGGGCACGCAATACCTCGCCAACCTGGCGATGCGCTTCAATGGCAGTCCGTGGCTGGCCTCGGCCGCGTACAACGCCGGGCCGGGCAATGCGCAGCGCTGGGTGGATGCGCGCGGCAACCTCGATCCGGAAGTGTTCATCCTCACGATTCCGTTCAACGAAACGCGTGACTACGTGACGCGCGTGATGTCGTTCGCGACGATCTACGGCTGGCGGCTCGACGGCGATCCGGTGCCGGTTTCCTCGCGCCTGCCCGCGATCGGCACGCCGTATGATCCGTCGGCGGACCCGGTGCGCAAGCAGGTCGTATGCCGTGCGCCTGCACCCACGGCGCCGGCCACCGCGCCAATTCCCCCCGCCTCCGCTGGGAGTGCTTCGCCATGAATCCGAAACATTACGCGGTCCTCGGCGGCACCGGCTTCATCGGCCGCCATTTGCTTGCGGCATTGGCCGATACCGGATGCAAGATCACGGTGCTCAGCCGCAATCGCGAACAGGGGCGCGCGATCAGCGTGCTGCCGTACGTACACACCGTCAGCACCGACGTCTACGATCGCGCGGCGCTGGAGAAACAGTTGGCCGGTCACGACGCGGTCATCAACCTGGTTGGCATTCTCAACGAATCCGGCCGCGACACGTTCACCCATGCGCACGTCGACCTCACCGCGACACTGATCGCGGCCTGCCGGCAAGTCGGCATTCGCCGCATCCACCAGATGAGTTCGCTGAATGCCGGCGAGCGCGCCTCGAAATACCTGAAGACGCGCGGCGAAGCCGAGGCGCAGGTGCGCAATTCCGGGATGGACTGGACGATCTACCGGCCCAGTGTCGTGTACGGCAATCACGACAATTTCGTGTTCCGGTTCCTCAAGCTGCTGCAGTTGGGCCCGCTGCTGCCGCTGGCGCAACCGCATGCGAAGTTCGCGCCCGCGTACGTAGGCGACGTCGCCCAGGCGATCAAGCGCTGCGTGACCGGCCGTGGTTGCACCGGCAAGATCTTCGAACTGTACGGACCCGACACGTTCGAGCTGGTGCAGATGGTGCGGATGATCGCCGACACCGCGGGCCTGCGCCGCGCCGTGCTGCCGTTGCCGGGCGCGCTCGGCTGGCTGCAGGCGATCGTCGCCGAACTGATTCCGGGAAAGCCCTTTTCGCGCGACAACTTCAATTCGCTGAAGCTGGATTCGGTGGGCAGCCGCGACGGTTTCGCCGAACTCGGCATCACGCCACGCCGGTTCGCGGCGATGCTGCCGGTGGCGATGGGCGCATTTTCGCGCGAACGCCGCTTCGAGCGGGCGCGCCTGACGCAAGGCTGACACGATGCCCGGGCGCGATCACCGCGTGTATCTGGTCGGCGGGGCGGTGCGCGACGAGCTGCTCGGCCGCGCGCATTCCGATCGCGATTACGTGGTGGTCGGTGCGGCGCCCGAGGACATGCTGGCCGCGGGCTATCGACCGGTCGGCAAGGACTTTCCGGTGTTCCTGCACCCGGACACCGGCGAGGAATACGCACTGGCGCGCACCGAGCGCAAGACCGGTCCGGGTTACCACGGCTTCGCGTTCCACGCCGCGCCCGACGTGACGCTGGAACAGGATCTCGCGCGCCGCGACCTCACCATCAACGCGATGGCGCGCGACGAGGCCGGTGCACTGGTCGATCCGTACCACGGGGCGGAGGATCTTCGCAAAAAAACATTGCGGCACGTCGCGCCGGCGTTCGCGGAAGATCCGGTACGCATCCTGCGCGTCGCGCGGTTCCTCGCGCGCTACGCGCCGCTCGGTTTCCGGATCGCCGATGAAACCATGGCGCTGATGCGCACGATGGTCGATGCCGGCGAGGTCGCACACCTGGTGCCCGAGCGCGTGTGGGCGGAAACCCGCAAGGCGCTCGCCGAACCCGAACCGGCCGCCTTCGTACGTACTTTGCGCGAATGTGGCGCGCTGAAAGTATTGTTTCCGGAAATCGACGCGCTCTACGGCGTGCCGCAACCGCCGCAACACCATCCGGAAGTCGATTGCGGCGCACACCTGGAACTGGTGCTCGACCAGTGCGCGCAGCTCGCGCCGGGCGACGACCTCGCGGGCTTCTGCGCACTCACCCACGACCTCGGCAAGGCATTGACGCCGCAGGACGTGCTGCCGCGCCACATCGCGCACGAGCATCGCGGCCTGAAACCGCTGGCCACGTTTTGCGAACGCCTGAAGGTGCCCGCTGAATACGCGCAACTGGCTGCGCTCACCTGTCGCCATCACCTGGACGCGCACCGTGCGCTGGAATTGAAACCCGCCACGGTGCTGGCGCTGCTGGAAGCCTTCGATGCGTTCCGCCGTCCCGAACGCCTGGAGCCGTTTCTGATCGCCTGCACCGCGGACAAGCGTGGACGGCTGCAGCACGAGCACGACCCTTACCCGCAGGCCGATTTCCTGCGCGCCGCGCGCGATGCCGCGCGCGCGGTCACCGCACAGCCATTCGTGGAACAGGGACTCACCGGCACCGCGATCGGCGAGGCGATCCGGCGCGCGCGCATCGAGGCGATCGCGGCCATCGACCACGCGCAGTTTCAGGCTGACGGATAACGCTGCTGCAGGAACGCATGAAACGCGCGCAGCGACTGCGCGTCGCCGCCGCGCGGGCGACCGGGCCGGTCGGCATCATTCCATGCGTACACGTCGACGTGCAGCCACGGCACGGTGCCCGGCACGAAGTTCTGCAGGTACAGCGCGGCGGTGATCGCGCCGGCGTGGCGCGAGGCGCCGGTATTGCAGGTATCGGCGAACGACGAAACCAGCAACGCGCGATACGGTTGCCACAACGGCAACCGCCACACCGGATCGTGTTGCGTGCGCGCGGCATCGAGCAGCGAACCGGCCACGTCGTCGCGGTTGGCGAACACGGCCGGCAAGTCGGGCCCCAACGCCACCCGCGCGGCGCCGGTCAGCGTCGCGAAATCGATCAGCAGGTCGGGCTTGCTCTCGACCGCCAGCGCCAACGCGTCGCACAGGATCAGCCGGCCTTCGGCATCGGTGTTGTCCACTTCCACCGTGACGCCGGCGCGGGTGCGGATGATGTCGCCCGGGCGCATCGCGTCGCCCGCGACCGCGTTGTCAACGGTCGGGATCACCAGCAACAGGCGCACCGGCAGATTGGATGCCATCACCAGGTGCGCCAGCGACAGCGCATGCGCGGCGCCGCCCATGTCCTTCTTCATCCAGCGCATGCCGTCACCGGTCTTGATGTTCAAGCCACCGGTGTCGAAACACACGCCCTTGCCTACGAGTGCCAGCAACGGATGTTTTGGATCGCCCCAGGTCAGTTCGATCACGCGCGGCGCGCGCGGACTGGCGCGGCCCACCGCGTGCACGGTCGGGAAGCCCGCTTTCAGCAAACCGTCGCCGCTCCATTCGCGGCACTTCGCACCGAAACGTTCGGCGACTTCGCGGACCGCGGCGCACACTTCAGCGGGGCCCAGATCCTGCGCGGGGGTGTTGATCAGGTCGCGCACGCGCGCGACGGCTTCCACGGTCGGCGCCACTTCGTCCAGCACCGCGCGCGGCAGCAGCAGCCGCGCGGGTTC
This sequence comes from Rhodanobacteraceae bacterium, assembly GCA_035281745.1. Lineage (GTDB taxonomy): Bacteria > Pseudomonadota > Gammaproteobacteria > Xanthomonadales > Rhodanobacteraceae > 66-474. Next base: position 237,940 of record DATEDI010000022.1, on the reverse strand, counting down.
GGCATGCGGTTCGCGGTAGCGCGCGAAGCGGTAACTGCCGAGCGCCCAACCGAGCGCGGCATCGTGCGCGGACAACGCATCGCCATCGAGGCGGTAGTCGCCGGCCGGCAGGTGGTAGGGCAATGAACCCAGTGCAAGCGGGGGTGAGGCAGGATCGAAGCCGCACACGACGCGTGCGGTAGCGCCTTGCGCGTCGGCCAGCAGGCAGGATGCGCCGGACTGTCCGGCGAACCCGCTGGCTTCCGCCCAGCGTCGCTGGCGCGCACCCAGGGTTTTCGCGTAACCCGCCCAGTTCGCGCGCGTGACGGGTATCAGCGGCAGCGCGCGACGACCGCGCCGGTCGGCGCTCAGGCCAAGCACGCGGCGCACCTGCGCAAGCGGCCGAATCGCATCATGCCGAGACCCGGATCAGCACGCCGCGGCACTCGCCGCGCAGCCCGCGGTACCCGCGCTCGCGTGCGAAGAAGAAAGCTTCAGTTCCTGTCCGACCTTCAACATGTCGCCATGCAAGTCGTTCCACTTGCGAAGATCCTCGACGCTCACCGAATGCGCGCGCGCGATCTTGGATAGCGTGTCGCCGCTGACGACCTCGTAGGTGGACGATGCGGCGGGCGTATCCGCGGCGGCCTGCGGTGACGGGTCGACGCCTGCCGCGGTGGCCATGGCGATGCGTTCCTGGTTGGCCGCGGCAACCTGCTTGGCCGCGGCTTCCTGCAACTTCATTGCATGGGCCAGATCGGCGGATGCACTGGACAGCCGCTCGAATTCCGCGCCCGGCGCATATTCGGCCGGCAGGCCCTCGGCCACCATCTGCGCCCCGAGCAGGTTGATGCGATCCTTCTCGGTCCTGGAATTCAGCACGACTGCCTGCGCGTACGGCAGCAAATCATGGCCGCGCAGGATGCCGGCGGCCTTGTCGCCGCCAAGAAACGTCAGGAACTTCTGGATGGTGTCGGCCTTGGGACTGTCCACCTTGTAGGCCAGGTAAATGGTCAGCGGCAGCGGATAGGTCGCGTTTTCCAGCGTCGCCAGCGTCGGCGCCACGCCCTCGATCGGGATGACCTTGATGCCCTTCTCGCGACGCGCGTGCACCAGCGTCGACAGCGCCAACGCCTTGCCGTCCAGCGAGACTTCCTGTTGCAGCGAATCGATATTGATGAACAGGCGCGGCACGGCGACCGGATTGTCGCCGTTGCCGAACATCAGCCGGCGAAAACTGAACTGCACGCCATCCAGCGGCGAGGCCACGCCATCGAGGTCGATCTTCTCGTCGCGTCCGCCGACCTGCGACCAGTTGGTGATCTTGCCGTAGTAGATGTCATGCACCTGTTTCAGCGTGAGGTTGTTCACCGGATTCGACACGTTGGTGATCATCACCAGTGCATCCCACGCCACCGGCGCGAACACTAGCCCTGCTTCCTGCACGCGCTTGAAGTAGCCCGGCCGCGCGCTGGCGGCGATATCGACCGTGCCGGACAGCGCCTGATCGATGCCGTCCACGGTGTTGAACGGCTGAATTTCCAGATGACCTTCGCCGGTATCCGCGAATGCGCTCGCGACCGCGTCGACCAGACCTTCGGTACTGACCTGGTCGCCGCGCACGACCAGCGCGGGCCCGGATTGCTTGTGGTGACGGCTGTGTTTGGCGGGCGCCGCGGTGGCGGCAACGGCAAAGATCAGCGAGAACGAAGCGGCGAGCAGGCTCAACGAACGTACGGACATGAACGAAATACCATCCGGCAATGCGAGGAAAGGGCCGCACGATTATGGCGGAAGAGATCGGGCTTGCGACAACGCCGTTCAGCTTTTCGCGCCGCGTTTGACGACGCCGCTCACGTTTCCGGCAGCCACTCCGTGCCGTGCAGAGCGGCCATCACGAAACTTGAGGCCACGGAGTTTATCGCTCGATGGCCGAGCGTCGCGGGCAAGCAGCGATCGCGGACGACCGCATCACATCTGGATCTGCACGAGTTGGCCGTCGCGCACCAGCGCCAGCACCAGCACGCGCGGGCGCAGCGAAAACACCCGGCGCAGTTGCGCAAGGTCCGGGGTCGCCACGTTGTTGACGCCGACCACGACGTCGCCGCCGGCCAGCCCGTTGCGCGCCGCGCGGCTGCCCGGCGCCACGTTCGCGACGGTGACGCCTTCCACGCCGTCGCTGGATGGCGCATCGGCGAAGCTGGCGCCGGCGAGCCGCGGATCCAGCGACGCACCGTCGGCCTGGTTGCTGACCGCGGTGAGCTTCGCATCGATCGTGAGTGGCTTGCCACTGCGTTCGACCCCGAGCGCAAGCGTGCTGCCCACCGTCGCGAGACCCTGCGCATTGCGCAGATCCTGCGCATCGGTGACGGGTTTGCCATTGACGCGGGTGACGAGATCGCCCGGCTTCAGGCCCGCCTTGGCGGCCGGCGAATCCGGCAACACGTTGGTGACCAGCGCGCCGCTGGACGCCTTGATGCCGAGCGCGGCGGCCACGCGCGGCGACAAGTCCTGTGCGTCCACGCCCAGCGTGCCGCGCTCCACCTTGCCGTGCGCGATCAGTTGTTTCATCACCTCGGCGGCAAGGTCGGAGGGAATCGCGAAGCCCAGTCCCGCGCTCGCGCCGGAGGGCGAATAGATCATCGAGTTGATGCCGACCAATTCGCCGGCGAGGTTCACCAGCGCGCCGCCGGAATTGCCGGGATTGATCGAGGCGTCGGTCTGGATATAGTTCTGCACGCCGTTGCGGCGCAGGTCCTGGCGCTGCAGGCCGGATACGATCCCCGAAGTCGCCGACTGGCCCAGCCCGAACGGATCGCCGATCGCCACTACGAAATCGCCGACCCGCAACTTCGTGGAGTCGGCCATCGGCAGCGCGACCAGATTCGGCGCCTGGATCCGGATCACCGCAAGATCGGTGGTGGCATCGGCGCCGACCACCTTGGCCTTGTACGACTTGCCGTCGGTGAGCGTGACCTTGATGTCGTCGGCGCCCGCGATCACGTGGTTGTTGGTGAGGATGTAGCCGTCCTTCGCGTTGACGATCACGCCCGAACCCAGCGACTGCTGCACCAGCTCGCGCGAGGGCGGCTCGGCCGGCAGCCCGAAGAACTGGCGCATGATCGGATCGCTGAAGAACGGGTTCACCGCGACCCGTCGATGGCTGCTCGAGGAAATGTTCACCACCGCGGGCGACACCTTGGCCAGCATCGGCGCGAGTGACGGCAGCGCCTGCCCGTTCACCGCGACCGGGAGCGTGCCGGCCGCGGCGGGCAGCGCGCAGGCCAGCGCCAGGGCGATGGCGGCGATCAGGGACGACGAACGGCGGGTGCGCGTAAAGGGCGACATGGCGGCTCCTTGGAGTTCGAATCGGTCCATTATCGGACAAGCGGCAGGCCCGGTGCCTTCGGGTTTTCCGCGCCACCGTGCGCTTCGCACCCACTCCGCAAATTTTTTTGCGTTGGCCCCTTTACAGGCGAGACCCGTCAGCGTAGGGTTGACTCCCGCTCGTGATCACAACATCTTGTGTCCTGGGCTGTCGCAGGGCCCAAGGTTTTGGCTTCGAGGCAGCTTCGCGTCGGGGGACAATCAGATGGTGATCGGGTGGTTGAGCGGGGCAAGCCCAAGGCGTCGAAGATCGATGCGGCGCGGCCCTCTCGGTGAAATCGGACCCTTGAAGCGCGGCGCCTGAACGGCGTGGCGCACGGGGGATATTCGTCGGCATCCGGGCATCCAACAAGAACCCGGAAGACACGGAGGCACATGACAAGATGGGTACGGCGCGGGCACAACAGATAGCGCGGGCGGTCACGGAGGTTCCCCTGCAACCGGCATCCCTGGACATCTGGGACAAGAAATATCGCCTCAAGACCAAGCAGGGCGAACCGGTCGATGCGACCGTGGACGACACCTGGTCGCGGGTCGCGCGGGCGCTGGCCGACGTCGAGACCACGCCGGAATTGCGCGAGCAGTGGCACGAACGCTTCCTGTGGGCGCTGCGCCACGGCGCGATCCCGGCCGGCCGCATCACCTCCAACGCCGGCGCGCGCGAGCACAAGCCGGCCACCTCCACGATCAACTGCACCGTGTCGGGCACCATCACCGACTCGATGGACGACATCCTGGAAAAGGTCCACGAGGCCGGCCTGACGCTCAAGGCCGGCTGCGGCATCGGTTATGAATTCTCGACGCTGCGTCCGCGCAACGCGTACGTGTCCGGCGCCGGCGCGTACACCTCCGGGCCGCTCTCCTTCATGGACATCTACGACAAGATGTGTTTCACCGTGTCGAGTGCCGGTGGCCGTCGCGGCGCGCAGATGGGCACGTTCGACGTCGCGCACCCCGACGTCAAGGAATTCATCCGCGCCAAGCGCGAGGACGGACGGCTGCGCCAGTTCAACCTGTCGCTGCTCGTCACCGACGGCTTCATGCAGGCGGTGGAAACCGACGCCGACTGGCCGCTGGTGTTCCCGGTGCACGTCAAGGAAAAAGACGAAATCGATCTCACGGACGAAACCAAAGTGATATGGCGCGAATGGCCCAGCCACGACAACTACATCGTGCGCGACGACGGCCTGGTGGCCTGCAAGATCTACGGACACCTGCGCGCGCGGCACCTGTGGGACATGATCATGGTTTCGACGTACGACTACGCCGAGCCCGGCTTCATCCTGATCGACCGCGTCAACGAAATGAACAACAACTGGTGGTGCGAGCACATTCGCGCGACCAATCCTTGCGTGACCGCCGATACGCGTCTTGCCACCCAATACGGGATGGTGCCGATTGGCGAGCTGCATGCCGCGGGCAAACCGCTGTCTGTGTCGGTCGACCGCCGTTCGCTGGAGCTGGAGGGCCGCGGTGTCGAAACGCGCTCTGCCAAACCGGCCTTCATGACCGCGCCGCGCGCGCCGGTCTACCGGGTCCGCACCGAAGACGGCTATGAGATCAAGGCCACCGAATGGCACGACTTTTATGTCGAGCGGGGCAAAATCAAGCTGCGCGACCTGAACGTCGGTGACCGCATCCTGGTGCAATCCGGCAAGGGTCAGTTCGGCCCGCAGGGCAGCGAAGACCTGGGTCTGCTGCTGGGCCTGATCACCGGCGATGGACACTTCACCAACCGTGGCAGGGAACAGCAGGCGGCCGTGGTGACCTTGTGGGGCGAAGATCGGGCGCTCGCCGATCGCGTCGCCCTGTACGTCAACTCGCTGATCGCACACACGGCTCTCGCTGGCGGCAGGCACGACTACCGGGTTTCGCCGGTGACCGTCCCCGAGCGTCGACAGGTGTTCATCCGCTCCGTGCTGCTGGCGCGCCTGCTGGAACACTACGGGTTCACGGCCGCGACCAAGTTGCGCGTGCCCGAAGTGATCTGGCGCGGTTCGGAGGCTTGCGTCAAGGGCTATCTGCGCGCCCTGTTCCAGTGCGACGGCACGGTGAACGTCTCCAGCGCGAGCCAGAGTTGCTCGATCCGCCTTGCGTCGAGTGAAAGGAGCCTGCTCAGGGACGTGCAGATGCTGCTGGCGAACTTCGGCGTGTTCTGCCGGATCCGCAAGCGGCGCGACGCGCGGACCGCGAGCCTGCCCGATGGACACCCCGGCAGCCGCGACTATCCGTGCATGGCCCAATATGAACTGATCGTCGACGGGGAATCGCGCGAGCAGTTCATGGATGAAGTCGGGTTCCTGCTGCCCACCAAGAACGCGCGCTACCAAGCCTGGAAAGCGGACAAGTTGCTGCGCAGGCATCAGCGCTTCGCCTCGCGGATCGAGAGCATCGAATACGTGGGCGAGCAAGCGGTGTTCGACACCACCCAACCCGACCACAATGCGGTGATTTTCAATGGATTGGTGACCGGACAATGCGGCGAGCAGCCCTTGCCGCCCTACGGTTCCTGCCTGCTGGGCTCGGTGAACTTGACGCGTTTCGTGCGCGATCCGTTCGGACCCAAGGCGCAGTTCGACATGGATGAGTACAAGGAAGTCGTGCGCGTGTTCACCCGCATGCTCGACAACGTGGTCGAAGTGAACGGCTTGCCGCTCGAACAGCAGCGCAACGAAATCATGTCCAAGCGCCGCCACGGCATGGGGTTCCTGGGCTTGGGTTCCACGCTGGCGATGCTGAAGCTTCGCTACGGCTCGGACGAGGCGGTGAAGTTCACCGAAGACGTCTCGCGCGAAATGGCGCTGGCCGGCTGGGAAGTGGCACTGGAACTGGCGAAGGAAAAGGGTTCGGCGCCGGTGCTGCAGCAGGACTACACCGTCACCGGCGACATGCTGCGCAAGCGTCCGGAGATGGCGCGCGACGGTTACCAGGCCGGTGATTCGATTCCCGGCCGCGTGCTGCACGCGAAATATTCGCGCTACATGCAGCGGGTCGCCGAGGTTGCGCCGGAGCTGGTCGATGCGCTGGCCGAAACCGGTGCCCGCTTCACCCATCACACCTCGATCGCGCCCACCGGCACCATTTCGCTGTCGCTGGCCAACAACGCTTCCAACGGCATCGAACCGTCGTTCGCGCACAGCTATTCGCGCAACGTGATCCGGCCGGGCCGCAAGACCAAGGAAAAGGTCGAGGTGATGAGCTACGAACTCCTTGCCTACCGCGCGCTGATCAACGCCGATGCCAAACCCGGCTCCGACGAGCCCAGCGAAAAACTGCCGGACTACTTCGCGGCCGCCGACGACATCAGTCCCATGCAGCACGTGGACATGCAGGCCGCGGCGCAGAAGTGGGTGGATTCCTCGATCTCCAAGACCGCCAACGTGCCGACGGATTATCCCTACGAGGACTTCAAGGACATCTACTTCCACGCCTACAAGAAGGGTCTGAAGGGTTGCACCACCTTCCGCTTCAACCCGGCCGCCTTCCAGGGCGTGCTGGTGAAGGACGCCGACCTTGCCAACACCACCTACCGCTTCGAGCTTGAGGACGGCAGCGTGGTCGAGGTCAAGGGCAACGAGGAAATCGAATACGACGGCGAGATGCACACCGCCGCCAACCTGTTCGATGCGCTCAAAGAGGGTTACTACGGGAAGTTCTGATCAGGGACGATCGCACAAGTCACGCAATGAATGCGCGCACGCGCTTTCATTGTGTGAGAATGCGTCCACGGCGACGCGCGTCGCCGTTCAATGTTGCATCCAGTGGTCCACTGTCAACGATCCATCCGGAGGAGCATCCGATGAGCAACGAAACCACGTTCCCGTGGAGCATCACCGAAGAACCCGCGGCGCCTGCCGCGCCGGCCCCGGCCGCTGCTGCCAAACCGGCTGCCAAGAAACCGGCGAAGAAGAAAGCCGCCAAGAAACCGGCGGCGAAGAAGGCTGCCAAGGCCGCGAAGAAGCCGGCCAAGAAGGCCACCAAGAAAGCCGCGAAGAAAGGCGGCGCGAAAAAGGCCGCCAAGAAGGGCGCGCGCAAAGCTGCCAAGAAGGGCGGTGCCCGGAAGGCGGCCAAGAAGGGCGCACGCAAGGCCGCCAAGAAGGGCGGCGCCAGGAAGGCCGCCAAGAAAGGCGCACGCAAGGCCGTGAAGAAAGGCGGCGCCCGGAAAGCGGCCAAGAAAACCACGAAGAAGGCTGCCAAGAAGGGCGGCGCGCGGAAGGCCGCCAAGAAAGGCGCCCGTCGCAAAAAGTAACAGGCCGCACCAGACGCCGGCCCGGTTGGGCCGGCGTCGTTTTTGGATCATGTTTTTGAATCACGTTTCTTTGGACCCGGCGCAGGAACGCACACCATGACCGTACGCATCAACAAGAAGATCAAGGGCTACCAGGTTCTCGGCAACGAGGCCAAGGCCGTGCCGGAAACACAACCCGAGATCACGCAGGCCGAAGCGTCCGCCACGACCGGGTTCAAGGTCATCCAGATGCATGAGAAGCTCGAGCGTCCGGAAGAGCTCGAGGGCTACACCTACAAGATCAAGTCACCGCTGTTCGAGCACGCGCTGTACGTCACCATCAACGACATCGTGCTGAACGCCGGCACCGAATTCGAAATGCGTCGCCCCTTCGAGATCTTCATCAACTCGAAGAACATGGATCACTTCCAGTGGATCGTGGCGCTGACCCGCGTCATGTCCGCGGTCTTCCGCAAGGGCGGCGACGTCACCTTCCTGGTCGAGGAATTGAAAGCCGTATTCGATCCGCGCGGCGGCTACTTCAAGGCCGGCGGCGTGTACATGCCATCGATCGTCGCCGAACTCGGCAACATCATCGAGACCCACCTGACCGCGATCGGCTTGCTCAAGGGCGCCGAACTTTCCGATGCACAGAAGGCGTTGATCGCCGAAAAGCGCGCCGCCTTCGAGCGCAAGAGCGCAAAAAAAAACTCTGAAGTAAGCACCGCCGGCGAAATGGGCGGCGCGATGGTCGGTGAAGACACCGGCAAATACACCGTACCCGCCGCGCAAGCCAGCCCGCCTTCCGATGAATCCGCCGGCGCCTTCCCGCCCGGCGCCGCGATGTGCGGCAAGTGCAACACCCAGGCGCTGGTGCTGCTGGATGGCTGCCAGACGTGCCTGAATTGCGGATATAGCAAATGCGGTTGAGTTCGAACTATCTGTAAATAAGCTTTTCGGGGACGCATATGAGTACAAGTTCTGGGGGACCACGGAAAGCGGCAAAGAAGGGAACGTCCCCGAGGACGGCCGTGAAAAAAAGCTATGCGCGAAAGGCGGCGCGGAAGCGCGCAGCGCGAAAAGCCACTAAGAAAAGTGCTGCGAAACGAGTGGCCACAAAAAAAACTGAAAAAAAATTGGCCAAGCGCAGGAAGGCGCGCAAAGCTCGGCATTAAGCTTTGCAAATGATTTACGTCTAACAGCAAGTCACCGCCAATCGCGCATGAAACTCAAAGAAGCTCGTGACATTTACTACGAAAGGTCCGGGAAAGTTAGCGACTTGACACGGCAGCTTGCCTTTGCCGGCATTGCTGTCGTTTGGATCTACAAAGTTGGACCCGAAGCGCATCCTAGCGTGGCACCAAACTTTCTAATACCACTTATATTGTTCGCTGTGACGCTGCTTTTTGATTTCCTCCAAGCCGTCTCAGGTGCTGGCGTGTGGGGCGTCTTTGCACGTGTTCGCGAAAAAAGATGCGGCAGCTCGACTGAGGTCGAAATAGGGGATGCCCCCGACGCAATTAACTGGGTCCCGATTTTTTTCTTTTGGTCGAAGGTGGTCGTTCTTCTCTGGGGGTTCGGTTTTCTAATATTTAATCTCGCAAAAATTCTCTTTGCTCAACCGCTCATGTGAGCACATAGGTTGGGGTGAGTGCTTTCGGGAACTCGATATTGAATTCGTAGGGCGGGAGAAGCGTAGCGAATCCCGCCATTTGCGTACCACCCAAGACGGGATTCGCCGCGGCGTGGCTGTTTCCGCCCTACACGTGCGATGAACGCTTTTCAGGCCAGGAAACCCTTGGTCAACCCATCATTGCCGTCATCCCGGCGAAAGCCGGGACCCAGTGACTTTCGCGCAGCGCATCGACGCTTCGCGTCCGAAAACAAAGGCACTGGGTGCCGGATATCGCTTCGCGACTGCGTTTACAGGATTGCAAACGCGAACGCCTAAGGTGGCGAGTGCCGCGCCGTTGCGAGAAAGTTCGCGCGGCGATGCAGGAAGCGGGAGGGGGGCATTCATGCCCCAAGCGTCGCAATCCCGTGCTCAACGCCTGAGACGGCAAAGATGAGCGCTCGTCTTCGACTGCGCGATCCCCCGATGCTGCTCGGCCCTCACGCAATGCCTCCGTCAATCAGCTAAATTGGCCGAATTTCTTGCGCGGGAAACGCCATGATTGATCTCAGAAGCGACACCGTCACTCGCCCGACCCACGCAATGCGGACCGCCATGGCTGCCGCCGAGGTAGGCGACGATGTCTACGGCGAAGATCCGACCGTCAACGAACTCGAAACGCTTGCTGCTGGAATGCTCGGCATGGAAGCCGCGGTGTTCGTCTGCAGCGGCACCCAGAGCAATCTCATCGCCCTGCTGAGCCACTGCCAGCGCGGCGACGAATACATCGTCGGACAACAAGCGCACACCTACAAATACGAGGGCGGCGGCGGCGCGGTATTGGCCAGCATCCAGCCGCAGCCACTGGAGTTCTGCGCGGATGGCACCCTCGATCTCCGACAAGTGGCCGCTGCCATCAAGCCCGACGACAACCACTTCGCGCGCACCCGGCTGCTGTGCCTGGAGAACACGATGGGCGGCAAGGTGTTACCGCTCGAATATCTGAAACGCGCGCGGGAGTTCGCCGACGCGCACCAGCTGGGTTTGCACCTCGATGGCGCACGGGCATTCAATGCCGCCGTGAAACTTGGGGTATCGATCGACGCGATCAGTCGCCACTTCGACACGGTGTCACTATGCCTCTCCAAAGGGCTGGGTGCGCCGGTCGGTTCGGTGCTGTGCGGGAAGCGTGACCTCATCACGCGGGCGCGCCGCTGGCGCAAGATGGTCGGCGGCGGCATGCGTCAGGCCGGGATCCTCGCCGCTGCAGGAATCATCGCGCTGAAGCAGCACGTGGAACGGCTGGCGGACGATCACGCGAACGCGCGACGGCTTGCCGAAGGTTTGGCCGGGATTTCGGCGCTGGGGGTCGATCCATCGACCGTGCAGACCAACATGGTGTTCTGCACGGTCGCGGACAGCGACATGGGTCCCTTGCAGGTGCACTTGAAAGCGAACGGCATCCTGATCGGCAGCGGCAAGCCGCTGCGCCTTGTCACGCACCTGGATGTTTCCGCTGGCGACGTGGACACGATCATCGCTGCGTTTGATGGGTATTTCGCAGCCTCAAGGGTCTGAGGGAGTTGATCAAAAATCCGAAGTTCGAAGCCTTGGTCTAACCGCCCGCGAAAACTGGATGGAACCGCAGACACTCCATCCTTGGCGGATCGCGAAAGCCGCAGGTTACCTGCCATTGGCGGCAAGCTGATTGAGTTGTGTTGTGGTGCCTTGAATTATTACGGGGCGCTCTGCTGGGTTCAGCCAACTTAGTAGAACGACCAGGTGTCGTTCCGCAATCGCCGTGCAGCCAACCGTATGGCCATCTGGTCCTGGCCAGATATGAAGGAAGATGGCGCTGCCACGTCCCGGTACGATGGGCTGCGTGTTGTAGTCAATGACGGCCGCGTATCTATACTCCGGGATGTTCAGTTTTTCGAATGACTGCCAGTACCGGCGCGGCTCTTGAAACGTTGTTACCCACCGGTTGTAGTCGGCGGACTTCGGGTCATCCACCCAGTAGTCGTAGCGGGTGGTACGGGTATAAGGCATGCGAAAATCCGATGGCGCTTGCTCGCTGCCAAATGCCCTCCCCAACGGGAAGATACCGGCAGGGGATTTACCGTCTCCTTCCCGCTTTTCAAGCGTGATGCCGTTCACGCCGAGCACCGCCGGTACGGGATTTCCAATCCTGCGCCAACCGTCTCCGGTCTTTTCATAGCGCCCAAGAAGAGCATGAGGGTTGTCCGCGGCTGTGGCCTGCACCACAACGGCTTGGCCGCTCGAGAACGTTGCTTCGGCTCGTGCCAGAAGGTGGCCTAGAGCCGAGTCAGGTTGAGGCCGTACCGGCAGGTCGCCCGCCTGCCCGCTTGGCGCAGCCCATGCCTGCAGCGCGAATGCCACGAGCAAAATTGCCAACCCCGCCCGGCGCACACGCCTCGCCACCAAATTGTTTTTGTCCATATTTCACCTCGAACGGTTACACCGGGGACAAGCCAAGCAACACAAGGGTTTCGACCAAACCAGCGGACTCAACCGTACCAAGACGATCACGCGGTGGCGCCCTTGCAACCGCTCCGCGTGACGTATCCGAGCCATGCCTCGCGGTGTCAGCAGCACCAAGGCAGCCAAGCGATCTCGTTTACCACCGCAGCGCCCTTGGGATCAATCCGGTACGGTCAATTTGGCCATGCCATTTCGCGGATTGGCCTTGACGAGCTGCATCTTTTTCCTTCGGACATTCGTACATGCGAGGTACGGCCACAAACCCGGCCATCCATGATGCCGGGGTATGGCGCGTGCAAAGAGGTATGGATCCCGATAGGAGGGCGCCATGAAATCCACGAAACGTTCCATCTCCAGGCTGCTGCTCGGTGCAGTGGTGTTTGCGTCGTTCCTTGCGTTCGGAGGCGCCTATGGCCAAGTGCTCCAGCCCAACCAGACCCAAGGATTTTCCAACGGCAAGCTGGTCAAGTTCACCTACACGCAGAACTTCGACTGCGTCGATCAACCGCGCGACGACCTCGACTACAACGGCATGGCGGCGCAATCGGATTCAGGTGAATTCCAGACGCCGATTTGCCAGGCGGGCATCCAGCCCACCATCGACCCAACAGGCGAGAACGCCAGAAAGTCGGCGATTCTCTATGTCCTCGTCCCGATGTTCTCGCTGAACGACGACCAGAATCCGGATGATGCGATTCCTTGCCCCCCGGAAGTTCGGTTGAATACGCTTTGCGGGCGCGCACTGGGCAATACGCTGATCAAGTTGTTCGGTGCCATCCCCGAAGCCTACAAGGCCAAGCCGCTGGTGTTTACGGATTGCCCGAATCCGGGCTCGCCGCCGGGAACCTGCACGATGCATGCGTCCACGGTGGATCTCGGCAAGGTACTGGTCGCGCTTGGAAAGCTGCCAGCGCCTGCGCAGAATGTCTTCCTGCCGACACCGAACCATAGCCACGTGATCGCCGATTCGCGGGCGAACAGCAAGGCAATCTGGTGGGAAGTGGTTCCGGTGCTGGTCACCGACATCGCCGATTGGCCGCCCGAGAATGGCAGCAACGGGATCACGTCCGTCGCGAGCCTGAAGCTCGCCGAGCGAAAGGGTGATGCCATCGAGGTGCCCTCGAACTTCTTCCTGTTCTTCAGCTCACAGAAAATGATGGACATGCACGATCATCATTAAAGCCGCGTGCTGCGTGTTCGCCATGCAGGGATCCCCGATCCTCGCATCCTGTCGAACAAGGCGGTTGGCTGCCAGGTGAACAGGTGTGCGCAAGTCTCGTGGCGGTGAGCAGCAATTGATGCCTTCCGCCACGAGCTTCGCCACGCGACACATCGCAAAGACGAAGCGGACATTCGGGAAACTCGGCCACCCTCCTTCACGGCAGCGCCATGATCGTCGTCCATCACCTTGACAATTCACGTTCCCAACGCGTGCTGTGGCTGTTCGAAGAACTGGGACTTCCTTACGAGATCAAGCGGTACCAGCGCGATCCCGAAACCATGCTGGCACCTGCATCGCTGCGGGAGGTGCACCCGCTCGGCAAATCGCCCGTGATCACCGACGGCGGTCGGGTCATCGCCGAATCCGGCGCCATCATCGAATACATGCTGGAACATTACGGGCACGGGCGTCTGGCGCCGCCGACCGGCACCGCGGAACACCTGCGTTACACGTACTGGCTGCACTTCGCCGAGGGTTCGGCGATGCCCCCGTTGCTGCTCAAGCTGATCTTCGACGAGATCCCGCGCAAGCCCATGCCCTTCTTTGCCAAGCCGATTGCACGCGGCATTTCGCGCAAGGTGCTGGGTACCTTCGTGATGCCCAATCTGCAGCGCCAACTGGACTTCATGGAAGCCGAACTCGGCAAGAGCGAATGGTTCGCGGGTGCAACGTTTACGGCCGCCGACATCCAGATGAGTTTCCCGCTGGAAGCCGCGGCACAAAGGGCTGGACTGGACGCAAGCCGGCCCAGGCTGATGGGGTTCCCGGAACGCATCCACGCACGGGTCGCCTACCGGCGTGCGCTGGAACGCGGCGGACCGTACCTGCTCGCGAATACCTGACGCAACAAACGACAGAGGTTCCGCCCAATTGCATGAGCGCGGCGATCCCATGGACGGCCCAGGTCGGCCAACCTGGGCCATGCGGCGGACGCGCGCGGCTTGCCTTGCGGTGCCGCCGCGATGCTGCAATGCTTGATGCATGCTTGCCTCGCCGCAGGACGATGCCGCTGAACTCACCGACCTGATGCGCGCCTGTGCAGGCGGCGACCGCGGGGCGTTCGCGACGCTGTATCGACGTACGTCGGACAAACTGTTCGGCGTCTGCCTGCGAATGCTGCGCGAGCGCGGCGAAGCCGAGGATGCCCTGCAAGAGCTTTACGTCAAGGTGTGGCATCGCGCGGCTCGTTTCGACCCGGCGCGCGCGACGGCGATGACCTGGCTGCTCAGCCTCGCACGCAACCAGTGCATCGACCAACTGCGCCGGCATCGCGAGGCTCCGCTGGATGACGCTATGGCCGGGCGCATTGTCGATCCCGATCCCGGACCCGTCCGGTCCAGCGAAGCGAGCCAGCAGCGCCAGCGCCTCGATCGTTGCCTCGGCACCCTCGCCGAACAGCAGCGACAAGCCGTGTGCGCAGCCTTTTTCACGGGCGCGACGTACATCCAGTTGGCGGACCGCTTGGGCGTACCGCTCGCGACCTTGAAGAGCTGGATCCGACGCAGCCTGATGCGCCTGCGTACCTGTCTGGAAGAAACCGAAGCAACGCCGTGAACACGCCCCTCGACCACGAGCCCGAAGACCTGCGTTACGCCGAGTACGTGTTGGGCGTGCTGGACGCGAACGAGCGCGCCGCGGTCGAGCGCGAGATCGCGAACGATCCCAGTGCGGCGGCGGAAATGGCGCGCTGGCAGAAATACCTGTCGCCGCTGGCCGAAGATATTCCGGTCGCCGCGCCACCTGCCCATATCTGGACGCGGATCCAGACCGCGCTCGGAACTCGGCAGGTGCCTCGCGAATCGTTCCCGACCACGAGCTCCGGTTGGTGGAACAATCTTGCGGTATGGCGCGGCCTTGCATTCGGGGCCCTCGCCGTTGCCGCGGCCTGCATCATCGCCATCGTGGCGCTGCCGCGTGGGAGCACGCCGTCGTCCGCGCCGCCGGCGGTGGCCTACATGGCGTCCACCCTGAGTCAGACCAACGGCCAAGTCGGTTGGACCGCGACCATGGACTTGCAGCAAGCGCGGATGGTGGTGGTGGCCGCACAGCCGCAAACGCTCCCCGCCGGTCGCGCGCCGGAACTCTGGCTGATCCCGGCGGGCCAGAAACCCATCGCGGTGGGCATGATCGCAGCGAACGGCGCGACGACCATTACGCTCCGGGCGACCCTGGTCGCGAAGCTGGGGCCGACGGCGACGCTCGCAGTATCGGTCGAGCCGCCCGGCGGCTCGCCAACCGGCCAGCCCACCGGCGAAGTGATCGCCAAGGGCACGATCGGCGCCGCCGCGCAAAGTACCGGCAAACCCGTCGCCATGCTGCGTCTTTCGGAACGCACGATCGGCAGCACCTGACCGGCATTGCAGCCGGTCCTTGCGCACCTCCGCACACCAGCACTTTCTGACTGGCGGGATGCGGGAAGGCGTGGTTGGTGCGCGCACCCACGGCACCTCAATCCCGAACTGAAAACGCGCGGGTGGACTTTCGCCGCCCTCTTCGCGAAATTGCGCGAGGTGCTGCCACGACACTCGTCGATGGCGTTGCGACTTGAAGCTGAACGGCGTGCCGCGAGGTGCATCCATGCCGAGGCTTCGCGCGTATCTGCAGAGGCTTCCAAATTGCGAAGCCCCATTCCAACAGGAGTCGCACATGAAGGTTCCTTTTTCCAGGCACGCCTTGACCATTGGTTTGTCGCTGGCACTCGCCGCGAGTGCCATTCCCGCCTTCGCGCAAATGTCAGCAGCATGGGCTCGATGCACGATCAGCACACCGTAATGGTCGGGGGCGCCGCGATGTATCCGTCGCGCAACATCATCCAAAACGCCATGCACTCCAAGGACCACACCACCCTGGTCAAGGCCGTCAAGGCTGCGGGGCTGGTGAAAACGCTGGAAGGTTCTGGCCCGTTCACGGTGTTCGCGCCGACCAACGAGGCCTTTGCTGCCCTGCCGGCAGGGACAGTCCAAAACCTGCTCAAGCCCGCCAACAAGGCGCAGCTGACCAAGATCCTCACCTACCACGTCGTGTCCGGGCGCCTCGACACGAAAGCGCTGGATGCAAAAATCGCGGCCGGGAACGGAGAGGCCAAGCTGAAGACCGTCGAAGGCGATTGGCTGACCGTGAAGGGGAGCGGCACCCAGCTGACCGTGACCGATGACAAGGGCAACACGGCCGAAGTCACAATCCCGAATGTCTATCAGTCCAATGGCGTGATCATGGTCATCAACAAGGTACTGATGCCCTGACCCGAGCGCATCGTCGCGGTGCCTTCTGGCCGCGACCTGCCGTGAGGCGGGCTTCCATGGCCGCCTCACCTCTTTGATCAAGTTGTCGCATGAGCAGTGTTGAAAGCACTTGCGCGGCATCTGACAGTACTGACCGACTGATTCCAAGGTGCACGGCTGTGCAAGTGCGGGAGCAGCCAGTCTTCGAACGGAGACACGATACCGGACGGCGTTTGCAAGATTGCAAACGCGAGCGCCGAAGGCGGCGCATGGCGCGAGTATTCGGGGATGATGATCAAAAGACGGAACTCCCCGGGGAACGCTTGTCAATCTGCCCATTGTCGCGCGGCTTGGATTCCGGACCTCGCCCGCTTGACGGGCGGATCACCCGCGTCAGGAGCGATGAGAAACGCATCTGCGAACTCGCGCACCGGCGCTGACGGCCACACCTGCCGTGTAGACTCGAAGCCCTGACGCCATCACGGTTTGATCGTGGGCGCGGGGCCACCGATCAGGGCTTTCCCGACGATGCCGTACGGCTTGATCTCAACCGTCGTCCTGTTGCTGCCGTTCGCGGCGGCGCTGGCCACGCCGCTGCTCGGCCACGGCAATCGCAGGCGGACGACGTGGTTGATGACCGGCACCGCCGGTGTGTGCCTGATTTTGTCGGCGCTGTTGTTCCCTGCAATCGCAGACGGCGAAGTGCTGCGTCAGACTTTTGCGTGGGCGCCGGCGCTCGGTCTTGATTTCACGGTGCGCGTGGACGGGCTCACGTGGCTGTTCCTGATCCTGGTCAACGGCGTCGGGCTGCTGGTCGGCATCTACGCGACCTATTACATGCCGCGCGAGTATCCGCTGGCGCGGTTCTACTCGCTGCTGCTGGGTTTCATGGGCGCGATGCTGGGGATCGTGGTGTCCGGCAACGTGATCCAGCTGGTGTTCTTCTGGGAACTGACCAGCCTGTTCTCGTTCCTGCTGATCGGCTACTGGCACCATGGCAAGTCGGCACGCGACGCCGCACGCACGGCACTGATCGTCACCGTCACCGGCGGATTGTGCCTGCTGGCCGGCGTACTGGTGCTGGCGCATATCGCGGGCAGCTACGACGTCGATGCCATCCTCGCCGCGGGCGATCGCATCCGTGAAAGCCCGCTGTACCTGCCGGCCTTGCTGCTGATCCTGCTCGGCGCGTTCACCAAGAGCGCGCAGGTGCCTTTCCATTTCTGGCTGCCGCAGGCGATGTCGGCGCCCACGCCGGTTTCGGCGTACCTGCACTCGGCGACGATGGTCAAGGCCGGCGTGTTCCTGCTGCTGCGGTTCTGGCCGGTGCTGGCGGGCACCGAACCATGGTTCTGGATCGTGGGCGGCGTCGGCCTGACGACGATGCTGGTGGGCGCCTGGGCCGCAACCTTCCAGCACGACATGAAAGCAGTGCTGGCGTATTCCACCATCAGCCATCTCGGCCTGATCACGATGTTGGCGGGACTCGGCAGCACGCTGGGCGTGGTGGCGGCGATCTTCCACACCGTCAACCACGCCACCTTCAAGGCGTCGTTGTTCATGGCGGCCGGCGCGGTGGACCACGAAACCGGCACGCGCGATTTGCGGCGGCTGGGCGGCTTGCGCCACGTGATGCCGATCACCGCGACGCTGGCGGTGATTGCCGGCGCGGCGATGGCGGGCGTGCCGCTGCTCAACGGCTTCCTGTCCAAGGAAATGTTTTTCGCCGTGGCGTTGGGTGCCAACCATGGCGTGGCCCTGGACGCACTGACGGTGCTGGTCGCGGTGGCCGCGGCGGCGCTCGGCGTCACCTATTCGCTGCGGCTGGTGGGCGGCGCATTCTTCGGTCCGCTGCGGCACGACTTTCCCCGCACGCCGCACGAGCCGCCGCGCTGGATGCGTTTCCCGATCGGGATATTGGCGCTGGCCTGCCTCGCGGTCGGGATCTTCCCGGCGTGGGCGGTGGGTTCGCTCCTGCGTGCGGCTGCGGGCTCGGTGTTGGGGCCGCAATTGCCCGCCTACGACCTTGCGATCTGGCACGGGCTGACGATGCCCATGCTGATGAGCGTAATTGCGTTCGTCGTGGGGTGCGTGTTGTATGTCGTACTGCGGCGGCGCATCGCAGCGCGCGACAGCACGCCGCTGATCGACCGGATCCATGCACTACGCTGGTTCGAGCGCCTGCTGGCGTTCCTCACCACTACCTTGCCCGATCTGTTCGCGAAGATCTTTCCGGGCCGCAAGTTGCAGGTGCAACTGCTGCTGGTGGTGGTGCTGGCGGGCATCTTCGGTTTCCTCGCGGTGCAACCGCTGCCGACGCCCGTCGCAGTGAATGGCATGCACGTCGACCCCGCATTCGCGCTGCTGTGGCTGCTCGGCATCGCCTGCGCGATCGGCGCGGCCACCCAGGCCAAGTTCCATCGCATGGCAGCGCTGATCCTCACTGCCGGGACTGGCTTGGTGGTGTGCATTACCTTCGTGTGGCTGTCGGCGCCGGATCTCGCGGTCACGCAGCTGGTGGTCGAATCGGTCACGACCGTGCTGCTGTTGCTGGGGCTGCGCTGGCTGCCCAAGCGCATCCGGGAGCTGTCGCCGTTGGACACCGCCGCGCGTTACCGGCGCATCCGGGATGCGGTCGTTGCGATCGCCGTCGGGGTAGGCCTCGCCAGCCTGGCGTACGCGGTGATGAATCACCTGGTCGCCGACTCGGCGTCGCGCTTCTTTCTCGAACAGGCGCTGCCGGGTGGCGGCGGACGCAACGTGGTCAACGTGATCCTGGTGGACTTCCGCGCGCTGGACACACTCGGCGAAATCACCGTGCTGGCGATCGTGGCGCTGGCGGTGTTCGCATTGCTGTGGCGGTTCCGGCCGGCGGTCGAGAGCATCGGTTCGCCGCGCAAACACGATGTCGCCCCCGCGCAGGATGAAGCCCAGATCGAGCGTCATCGACAAGCGCTGGCCGACCAACGGGCAATCCCGGCCTTGCTCATCCTGCTGGTCGCGCCGCTGATCGCGCTGTTCGCGCTGCACCTGTTCCTGCGCGGGCATGACTTGCCGGGCGGCGGATTCGTTGCCGGCATCACCGTGACGATGACGCTGATCGTGTTGTACATGGCCGCCGGTGCGCGTTGGGTGGAAGCGCGGCTGAAAGTTGCGCCGGTACGCTGGATCGGCGCGGGATTGCTGTTGGCGATCGCCACCGGCCTCGCTGCAGTCGTGCTGGGCGATCCGTTCCTGACTTCGTACCACGGATACTGGACCGTGCCGGTGCTCGGCAACGTTCCGTTCAACAGCGCGCTGCTGTTCGACCTTGGTGTGTTCACCGTGGTGTCCGGTGCCAGTGTGCTGATGCTGGTGGTGCTCGCGCATCAGCCGTTGCGCCGTGTGATCCCTGCGCCCGACGCGCCCCGCGACGCTGGGGAGGCGGAGTCCTGATGGAGGCCGTACTCGCGATCGCGATCGGCGCCCTCGCGGGCTCGGGCGTGTGGCTGCTGCTGCGTCCGCGCACCTTCCAGGTAATCATCGGCCTCACGCTGATTTCCTACGCGGTGAACCTCTTCATCTTCTCGATCGGCGGTCTTCGCGTTGGCGCCGATCCGGTGCTTGGCGCCGCCATCGATCCGTCGCGTTACGCCGATCCGCTGGCGCAGGCGCTGGTGCTGACCGCGATCGTGATCGGTTTCGCGACCACGGCGTTGTTCCTGGTGGTGCTGCTGACGTCGCGTGGCCTCGCCGGCAACGACCACGTCGACGGCGAGGACGGCACGCCATGAACGACGCGCTCGCGATCGCACCGATCCTGATTCCGCTCATCGCCGCGGCGATTCAGGTATTGCTAGGCATCCGCTTGCGACGCCTCCGCACCAGCCTGAGTTTGCTGTCGTGCCTCGCGCTGGTGGCTGTCGCCGCCAGGCTGATGATGTCGGCGTCGAGCGGCGACGGCACGACGCTGGTGTACAACCTCGGCAATTGGCCCGCGCGATTCGCGATCGTGCTGGTGGTCGACCGCCTGTCGGCGTTGATGCTGTTGCTCACTGCGGTGTTGGCACTCGCGGTGTTGCCTTACGCACTCGGCCGCTGGCAGCGCATGGGCCCGCATTTCCAGCCGCTCGTGCAGTTGTTGCTGGTGGGCTACAACGGCGCGTTCCTGACCGGCGACCTGTTCAACCTGTTCGTGTTTTTCGAAGTGTTGCTGGCCGCGTCCTACGGCTTGGCGCTGCACGGCTCCGGTGCGCGCCGGGTCGGCGCCGGCCTGCACTACATCGCGATCAACCTGACGGCCTCGATGCTGTTCCTGATCGGCGTCGGCCTGATTTTCGGCGTCACCGGCACCTTGAACATGGCGGTGCTGGCGCATCTGATTCCCGGCCTCACCGGCACGCCGCGCGCACTGATGCATGCGGGCGCGGCGCTGCTGGGCTTGGCCTTCCTGATCAAGGCCGCGGTCTGGCCGGTGGGCTTCTGGTTGCCGCGCACGTACGCGGCCGCGATTCCGCCAGTCGCGGCGCTGTTCGCGGCGATGACCAAGCTCGGCATCTACGTGATCCTGCGCCTCAGCTTGTTGCTGTTCGGCGCCGATGCGGGCGCGGCGTCGATGCACTTCGGCAGCGAATGGCTGCTGTGGCTCGGCATCATCACCTTGGTGGTCGGCAGCATCGGCATGCTGGGCGCGCGCGAGCTGGGCAAGCTCGCGGCGTACTGCGTGCTGGTGTCCTCGGGGACGCTGCTGGGCGCGGTCGCGCTGCACAGTCCGGCGGTGACCGCGGGCGCGCTGGCGTACCTCGTGGTTTCCGTGCTCGGGATCGCCGCGTTCTTCCTGCTGGCCGGCCTGGTCGTCCCGCGCGAAGTCCCCGAAGGCACGGCGCAACTGGAATCTTACGATCCCGCCGTCGACGCGTTGTTCGCAGCCGAGGACGAACGGCGGGTGACGAGTCCGGCGCCGGTCGTGATCCTCGCCGCGTGTTTCCTTGCGTGCGGCTTGCTGCTGGCGGGACTGCCGCCGCTCTCCGGTTTCGTCGCCAAGTTCGCCTTGCTCGCACCGATGCTGGAGCACGGCTTCGGCGCCGCCTTGTTGTTCGCACTGACGATTGCGGCGGGCCTGTGCACGGTGATCGCGATGGCGCGGGCCGGCATCCAGATCTTCTGGGCCGACGACGACTGGGAATTCCCGCGCGTCGAACCGGGCGAGACGATTTCCGTGGTCACGCTGCTCGGCATCTGCCTCGTACTCACCTTCGTGGTCGCCGCGCCGTGGAACTATTTGTCGGCCACCGCGCGACAAATCCATGCGCCCGGGCATTACATCCACGCGGTGATGGGCGAGCCTGCGGAGACCCGGCCATGACGCGCTGGCTACCGCACCCGTGGTTCGCGCTGTGGCTGCTGGTGGCTTGGCTGCTGCTGCAGCAAAGTCTCGCCGCGTCGACGATCGTGCTCGGGATCGTGCTGGCACTCGCGCTGTCCTGGGCACTCGGCAAGTTGGACCTGCCGCGGGTACGCGTGCGCAGCCTCGGAACCTTGCTGATGCTGCTTGCGCGGGTGTTCGGCGACATCGTTCGCTCGAACATCGCGGTAGCGGGAATCATTGTTTCGCCGCGGTCGCGCGCCAGCTCCGGGTTCGTCACGATCCCGCTGGAGATGACCCATCCGTACGCGCTGACGCTGCTGGCCTGCATCATCACCGCGACGCCGGGCACCATCTGGGTCAGCCACGATTCGCTGCACCGCGTGCTGGTGATCCACGTGCTCGACCTGGTCGACGAAGCCACCTGGATCGCCCACATCAAGCGCCGCTACGAGCAGCCGTTGCTGCGGATTTTCCGATGACGTCCCTTTCGATGACCGCCAGCCTCGCGACCGCCGCCATCCTCGCTGCCCAGTTCCTGCTGTTGCTGGGCATGGGCATGGCCATCATCCGCATGATGCGCGGCCCGCGCGCGCCGGACCGCGTGCTCGCGCTGGACGCGCTGACCATCGACGGCATGCTGCTGCTGCTGACCATCGGCATCCGCACCGGCAGCATCCTGTACATCGAAGCGGGGTTGATCATCGCGCTGCTCGGTTTCGCGGCCACCGCCGCGTTCGCCAAGTTCCTGCTGCGCGGTGAGGTGATCGAATGAACACGCTCGCGGCGATGCCTGCGTGGGTCGCGCTGGTGATCGGCGTGCTGGTGTTCGCCGGCGCGCTGCTGGCATGCATCGGTTCGTTCGGCCTGCTGCGGCTCAACACGTTCTACCGTCGCGTGCACGCACCGACGCTGGGCACCACGCTCGGGATGTACCTGGTGCTGGCCGGAACCATCGTGTTCTTCTGGGTGGGCGAAGGCCGACCGGCATTGCACGTGATCCTGATCGGCGTGTGCGTGACCGTGACGACGCCGATCTCGCTGATGCTGCTGGCACGCGCCGCGCTGGAACGCGACCGGCGTGCGGGCGCGGCAGGCGTATCGCCAGAAGATCCGTCCGACGCCGAAGCGGATGAAGGCGGGTCACGTCGTTGACTGGAAATGCGCTTGCGATGATTTGATGATGCCGCATGGCGAAGTGCGCAGGCCTGCAGCGATTCACGTAGCAATCGGAACACCCTCTCGCGCCGTGTGAGCGCTTTCCGCAAACCACCATGGAAGGCTGCGAGATGGGCTGCTGGTACTCATCCCAATCCGCAAGACCGCAATCGCAGTCCTGATCGCGTATCCTGCGCGCCTGTTTTCAACGCGGCGCGCACATGGACGCCTTCAGCTATCTCTCGGTCCCGATTTCGATCATCGTCGGCCTGGCGGTGACGCAAGTGCTGCAGGGATTCCGGGGCCTGATGCTGGCGCGTTCGCGGGTGCGCGTGTACTGGCCGGCGCTGGTGTGGGCGGTGCTGGTATTGCTGCTGTGCGTGCAGGTCTGGTGGGCGATGTTCGATTTGAGCCTGCGTCCCGCTGCGCGTTGGACGTTCCTGGATTTCGGCACGGTGCTGCTGCAGACCGTGCCGCTGTATCTGCTGGCGGGCTTGGTGCTGCCGGACGTCACGAGCGAACGAGGCGTGGATCTGCGCGAGCACTATTACGCCCACCACCGCTGGTTCTTCACCATGCTGGTGCTGTTGCTCGCGTGCAGCATCGTCAAGGTGCGGGTATTGGCGAACGCGTGGCCGGAGCGGCTGGACCTGGGTTTCCAGTTGGCGTTCGCAGCCGGTTCGGCGATCGGTGCGTTGAGCGCGCGCGAGTGGTACCACAAGTTGCTGGCGCCACTGGCGGTGATCGGGCTGGGCGCTTACATCGCCATGTTGTTTGCGCACCTGCATTGAGCGGTGCCACGTCACGCATCGGCAGCGCGCCAGTACACCGCGCCGGACGCGTCTTGCGGTCTGCCGGCGTTAGCCCAAACGGTCTTTACGGCTTGCCTGCCTTCGGATGCGCGCCATTCGGCCACTGCAGATCCGCCAGCACCGGAAAATGGTCGGACGGATAAAGCTTGCCCGCGTGCGTGGTCACGGTGCGGACGTTCTCGACGCGAAAGCCGCGCACCAGAATCCAGTCGATCCGCTCGGTGGGGCTGCCGGTGAAGTTGTGGAAAGTCTCGTCGGGTCCGCTGCGCTGCGGCGCGACCAGCCACGCGTCCTGCAAATGCTGCGTCAGCATCGCGTGGACCTTGCTGTCCGGCGTGGTGTTGAAGTCACCGGTCAGAACGAACGGTTCGTCGGCCGGCAGTTCCGCGATGCGCTTCAGGATCACCGCGGCACCTTTTTCGCGCGCCACATCGTCCGATTCACGATAAGGGAGGTGCGTGTCGAACAGGATGAAGGTGCGGCCGTCGTCCTTCCGCTGGAAGCGCGCCCACGTGACCATGCGCGGGAACAGCGTTCCCCACGAAATGCTGCCCGGCACGTCCGGCGTGCCGGATAGCCAGAAGTTGCCGGAGTCGAGCACGCGGAATGCGTCGCGGCGGTAGAACACGCCCATGTGTTCGTCGCCGTCGCCGCCCTTGCGACCCATCCCGAACCAGGCGTACTCCGGCAGCTTGGCGACGACGTAGTCGCCCTGGCGCTTGTACAACTCCTGCGTGCCGAACACGTCCGGATGCTGCTCGCGGATCGTCTCCACGAACAGATCGCGGCGGGCCTCCCAACGTTCCGGTCCGTCGGACGCCATCGGCAGGCGCACGTTGAAGGTCATCACGCGCAACGCGTCGGCAGCGTGAGCGGGATGAGCGACGAGGCCCAACGTGGCGAAACCCAGCGCCAACAGCCACGCGTGGGAAATGGGCATGATGCGCTCCGCAAACCTACGACACCGCCGACTCTAGCAGCCTGCAGCCAACAAGGACGGCGTCACGTGCCGCGGGTTGCACATGCATGCTTTGATCATTGGCGAAGCATGCAAGCGGTGGTTCCGGCATCTTCGTCTCATGGACGCTGATACGCTGATCGAATCTCGCGCAGGAACGAAGACGCGACGCATGCACGGAAGCACGCAACGCCCGATGTGGATCGCGGCAGCCGGTATCGGCCTGCTATATGTCGGCAGCACATTGCTGACGCCGTTGTATCCGCTCTATAGACGGCAATTCCATTTCTCGGAACTGATCGTCACCGCGGTCTACGCGGTGTACGTGATCGGCAACCTCGCCGTGCTGTTTTTCTTCGGCCGGCTTTCCGACCAGATCGGCCGTCGCCCCGCCACGCTGATCGCGACCGGCATCACCTTCTTCAGTGCGCTGCTGTTTCTCTTTGCAAACAGTGTGGCGTGGCTGTTTCCCGCCCGCGTCCTCAATGGCTTTGCGGCGGGATTGGGCGCGGGCGCGCTGACCGCATGGATCGCGGAACTGGAACCGCGCGGCGACCGGGTGCGCGCCGCGGTCGTGGCGAGCGCCGCCAATCTGGGCGGGCTGGCATTCGGTGCCCTGCTCGCCGGCATCCTTGCGCAGTTTGCGCCTTGGCCGCTACGCCTGCCGTACCTCGCTTTCCTGCTGTTGCTGATCGCGATATTCGCAGCACTGTATTCGGTGAAGGAAACCGTGCAACAACCCGTGCGGTCAACAGCCGAACTCGAACTGCGCCCGCGCATCGGCGTGCCGCGCGAACTGCGCCTTGCCTTCGTGGCGCCCGCGGCAATGGCATTCGCGGCATTCGCCCTGGGCGGTTTCTATGCCGCGCTGGCACCGGAGATGTTGACGCGCAGCCTGCATCAGGGTGCACCGCTAATCGTCGGCGGCATCGTGGCCCTGTTTTTCGCCTGCGGTGCCGCCACCGCGGTGCTGACGCGTGCGCTGCGCGGGCGCAAGGCGATGCTCGCGGCATTGGCGCTGTTGTGGGTGGGCCTCGGATCGCTCACGCTGGCCGAAGCGCTGCATTCGATGACGCTGCTGATATTGGCCACGCTCCTCACCGGCGCGGCGATGGCACTGGGTTATCGCGGCAGCCTGCAGATCGTCAACGAGATCGCGCCGGAACGGCAGCGCGCGGAACTCGTGTCGAGTTACCTGCTGGTCTGTTACAGCGCCAATTCGCTGCCGGTGATCGGGGTCGGTTTGTTGTCGCTGCCGCTGGGTCCGGTGAACGCGCACCGGGTATTCGCGATCGTGCTGGTGACGCTGGCTTCGCTCGCCTGCGCCATCGGATTGCGTTACTCGCCGCGCTGATGCGGTCGGTGATGTCACTGCCCCGTGCAATCGCGAGCCGAAGCGATGCCGGTTCGGATCAGTGCGCTCCAATGCAATCCAGCGGCAGGCGCAGATAGCGATGTCCATCGGTGTCCGCGGGCGGCAAGCGTCCGCCGCGGATGTTGACCTGCAGCGCGGGCAGCAACAAACGCGGCACCGGCAGTGTCGCGTCGCGCGCGTGGCGCTTCGCAACGAAATCGGTTTCACCGACGTCACCGCCGATTTGCACGTTCTCCCGCGCCTCGCAGGCGATCGTGGTTTCGCGCCAGGCCGCGCGTGCGGGCGGCGGATAGTCGTGACACAGGAACAATCGCGTGGCTTCCGGCAATGCAAGGATGCGGCGAATCGAAGCGTACAACTGCGTCGCATCGCCGCCCGGAAAATCGCAGCGCGCGGTGCCGATGTCGGGCGCGAACAGCGTGTCGCCGATGAAGGCGGCATCGCCCGCGACATACGTGAGGCCGTCGCGGGTATGGCCGGGCGTGGCCATCGCGCGCACGCGGAAGGAGCCGACCGGCAATGCTTCGCCATCATCGAGCAGGCAATCGAACTGGCTGCCGTCGGCGGTGAAGTCGTCGCCCAGACCGAACACCTGCTTGAAATGCGCCTGCACTTCGACGATGCCGCGCCCGATCGCGATGGGCGCACCGAGTGCATCGTGCAGGTAGCCGGCCGCGCTCAGGTGATCGGCATGTGCGTGGGTTTCGAGAACCCACGCGATCCGGAAACCGCGCTGCCGCACGAACGCGAGCACCGCATCGGCACTGGCCGTCGCCGTGCGCGCGGACGCCGCCTCGTAATCGAGTACCGGGTCGATGATCACGCCGGCTTCACCGTCGTGGACGACGTGGGTCCAACTGCCGGTGTCCTTGTGGAAGAAGGACTCGACTTCGGGGTGCGATGGATCGATTTTCGGCATGGCTCTCCCCCGGCGGCGCGCCAGTCGTCAGTGTTGCGGCGTCACGGTATCGGCCACTTCATAAAGCCGCACCAGCGGTTCCATGTCGAGCAGATACTTGTCGTCCTCGTCGTAGTAAACCGCGCGTTCTGGCTTCTTGCCCGCATAGGCGTGCAACGCCTTCATCGACTCCCACAAGGTCAACACCTGGAACTCGCACTGCTCGCCCTGCACCCGCCGCAGCACCCACGCGCCGTGCTGGCCCTTGAAGTCCTTCAACGCGGCCAGGGCGGTCTGCTGCAGGTGTTCGAGGTAGGCATCGGCCCGCTCCTTCGAAGTGATACCTCGCCAGATGCGCATGATCATGGAAGGACTCCAGCAGGGCGGTGAGAATGTTCGCGACGGCGAACATCGCGCACTGGTGCGCCTAGCGTAGCGCCGCCGGGTGTTTTCGTACGGTTAAAAGCCGGGGACTGGAAGGCGCGCGGTTCAGTCGCGTCCCAACCAGCGCTTCCATGCGGCCGGCCGCGGCGGATCGCCCGATGACCCGGCGATGGCTTTATCCAAGTCACCGATCAGGCGCCTGCGCTCGGCGCGGTAATCTTCCCGCCCGCGTTCTCCCCGTCGATGCGAGTCGTCCAGCGCCTGCAACGCGCGATTGATCGCCTCCGTCCGCAGGTCGGCCGCGGGATTTTCGATCGTCGCAGCGCCGGGCAGGCTCACCACGACCGCCGAAAGGTTGTCGCGCGCACCCCGCTGCAGCGATGTCTCGAACAACTCGTCGAGGATGTCCCCGGGCATCCCATGTCGGCTGCACGCCGATGCAATTTCCAGGTCGGACATTTCCTTGTTGATGCCATCCGAGCAAAGCACGAATCGCGTACGGGGACCATTGCGGGCTACGGCCCAGTCCATGAACAACGCATGGTCTGCGCCCACCGCACGGGTCAGCATGCCGCCACCTGGCTGGCTTTGTCCCGGGCCACCCGACCAGTGATCCGCTGCCGCCACCCCGTAAAGGTGATCGCGGGTGATCTGCGACAGACGTCCGTTCGTCCAGCAATAACCTCGGCTGTCGCCTGCCCAGCCGCACAGGGAAAACCCGCCACCATGCACCAATACCACCACGGTCGAGCCGATGAGATCCACGGCGCGCAGCCGCGCCTGGTGACGGAGTTCAGCATTCACCTCAAACAGCACATCCTCGATGGCCTCGATGAAATCGAGTACGTCCCCGCGCCGCGGCAGTTTGGCCAACCGTTCGACGATCAGGCGGCTGGCGCGATCACCGTCCGCATGCCCCCCGAGTCCGTCCGCCACCACCCACAAACCGGCGTCATCGCGAACGAGGATCGCATCCTCGTTGCGGCGCCGGACTTTGCCGACCTCGGTTCGCCCTGCGGAAACCATCGCCGACGTCATCGTTCGGGCCTCAAGCAGTCGTCGTCGCGCAGCGCCGCACCACGTTGCAGACGGCGGGAGTGTATCAGCCGCTGCAGCCGCGTTCCGACGTCACGGATGGCGCGCCGCTCCACGCGTCATGCATGTTAGGCTGCCGTCCGTCACCGCGATTTTCCGAGTTCCCCTGCACATGTTCCAAGCGCACCGTACCGGCTGGCTGGCCGCGGCACTGGCCGGATTCCTGCCCATCGCAGCCCTCGCACAAACCCCTCCTGCGCAAAACCCGCCACAGTCCACGGTTCCCGCAAACTCCGATCAGACGCAACTGGTGCGCGAGGTCGCGGCGACTACCGGAAAGGATCCGGCCGCGCTGGACGCGTTGCTCGATGGCGCGGTGGTCAAGCAAAGCATCATCGACGCGATGACGCGTCCAGCCGAGGCCAAGCCATGGAGCGCATATCGCCCGATCTTCATGACCCCCGAGCGGATCGATGAAGGCGTGGTGTTCTATCGCCAGCACCACGCGCTGCTCGACCAGATCGGCCAGCGGTACGGCGTGCCGCCGCAATACATCGTCGCGATCATCGGCGTGGAAACCAACTACGGCAGCAACACCGGCAGTTACCGCGTGCTGGACGCGCTGGTGACGCTGGCGTTCCACTATCCGCCCCGCGCCAAATACTTTCGCGGCGAGCTGAAGACGCTGCTGGAATTGCCCGCCAACAAACTGCCCGGCGCGATTCCCGACATCTACGGTTCGTATGCGGGCGCCGAAGGACTCGGGCAGTTCATGCCGTCCAGCATCCGCGATTTTGCGGTGGACGCCGACGGCGACGGCCACATCAACCTCATGGCCTCGCTACCGGATGCATTCGCCAGCATCGCCAATTACTTCCGCGAGCACGGCTGGCAGACCGGCCAGCCCGTCGCGGTGCAGGCCGACCCCAGCGCCACCGCGGCGCCGCCGCCGGCCTACGAGAGCGTGATGCCGAAAACGCCGCTCGAACAGTTCAGCGCCGACGGCTACGCGCCCACGGCGCACGAAGACCCGTCTCTGCCCGCAAACCTGCTGACACTCGACGGCGCGAACGGCCCCGAATACTGGCTGACCTTCCAGAATTTCTACGTGATCACCCGCTACAACAAGAGCCCGATGTACGCGCTGGCCGTGATGCAACTGGCCGATGCAATCGCGCACGGCATCACCCCGGCGCCCGCCGCGCAATGAAGCGCGCGCTGCGCCTTCCCTTGTTGCTTGCGCTGCTGGCGTTGGCGGCCCTCACGTTGACGGCATGTTCGTCCAATCCTGCGCGCGGCGGATCGTCACAGCCCGGCCGCACGTCCAACACGCCGTGGCGCGACGACACCAGCCTGGCGCAATCGGACCGCTACCACCAACGCAACGATTCCACGCCAGACATCAAGGATATCGATTTCAGCAGGATTCCCGAACCGGTGCCGGTCGCCGAACCGCGTTCGCGCTACGGCAACAAGTCGCCGTACACGGTGAACGGGCAGACCTATCGCGTGCTGCCGAGCGCCGCGGGTTACAGCGAGCGCGGCATCGCTTCGTACTACGGCAGCAAGTTCAACGGCTACAAGACTTCCGATTTCGAAACCTACGACATGTACAAATTCTCGGCAGCCAGCAAGGTGCTGCCGCTGCCGAGCTTCGCGCGCGTCACCAATCTGCAGAATGGCAAGAGCGTGATCGTGCGGGTCAACGATCGCGGGCCGTTCATGCCCAACCGCGTGATCGATCTGTCGTTGGCCGCGGCGGTGCGGATCGGCATCTGGCCGAAGGGCACCGGGCTGGTCGAAGTGCAGGGCATCGATCCATCGCATCCGGGTGCGGAACCTGCGCCCGTCACCGCGGTCACACCGCGAACAGGTCGGCAACCGCTGCTGTACGTGCAGGTGGGCGCCTTCGCGGACGCAGCCAATGCCGAGCGGCTGGCGGCGCGGTTGCGAGGCTTGAGGCTGGGGCCGGTACGCGTGATCGCCGGTGGCGTGAATGGACGCACCTTGCAACGCGTGCAGATCGGGCCGCTGCCCGACGTGGATACAGTCGATCGCACCACCGCAAAACTCGATGCGCTCGGGTTGCCACACGCAAGCGTCGCAGTAGAGTAAGCGGTTCATCGGGGTCGCCCCCGCTGTCATTCATCGCTTCAACTTTTCCGGATTTCATAACCTGATGAAAATTGTGCATCCGCTGATGCTGGTATCCCTCGTCGCCTTCACCGGCGTGTTGTTTGCGCAGACTGCGCTGCCGCCGAAACCCGCGGCGCCGCCCAAGCCGGTACCGACGATTCCCGAGACGCCGATTCCGCCGGCGCCGCAGCCGAACGCGGAAGCGTGGGTGCTGATGGATTACGCCAACGGGCAGATCCTCGCGTCCAGCAACATGGACCAGCGCCGCGCGCCGGCCTCGCTGACCAAGATCATGACCGAGTACGTGGTCAACGCCGAGATCAAGGCCGGCAAGATCCACATGGACGACAAGGTCCACATCAGCGAACACGCCTGGCGCGCCGGCGGCGCGGGCACCGACGGTTCGACCAGCTTCCTGAAATTGAATTCCGACGTGCCGCTGAAAGATCTGCTGTATGGGATGATCATCCAGTCCGGCAACGACGCCGCGATTGCGCTGGCCGAGCACGTCGCGGGTTCCGAGCAAGCCTTTGCGCAGATGATGGACGCCTACGCCAAGCGCCTCGGCATGACCGGCACGCATTTCATCAATGCCTCCGGCTATCCGGCGCCCGACCACTACAGCACCGCGCACGACATCGCGATTCTTTCGCGCGCGCTGATCAAGCACTTCCCCGAGGAATACAAGATTTCGAAGATCAAGGCGTTCGAGTGGAACGGCATCACCCAGCACAACCGCAACACGCTGCTGTGGACCGATCCGACGGTGGACGGCATCAAGACCGGTTCGACCAAGGAGGCCGGCTACTGCCTCGCCGCGTCCGCGCTCCGCGACGGCATGCGCCTGATCGCGGTGACGATGGGCGGCCCCGACATGAATGCCGCGACCACCGGCGACGAAGCGCTGCTGAACTGGGGCTTCAACTTCTATCGCACCCATGAGCTCTACAAGGCAGGCCAGGTGCTGGCCACGCCGCGGCTCTGGAAAGGCGAAGCCGACACGCTGGAACTCGGCATCGCCGAGGACGCGTCGGTGACCATCCCGCGCGGCCAGTACGGCAAGTTGCAGGCGACGCTCGAAATTCCGCAGCGGCTGGTCGCACCGTTCAAGCAGGGCCAGCAGGTCGGTACGCTGAAGGTGACCTTCGACGGCAAACCGGTAGTGACCGAACCGCTGGTGGTATTGAAGGACGCCCCGCAGGGCGGCTTCTTCAAGCGCCTGTGGGACGCGATCCTGCTGTGGTTCCACCACGGCAACGGCACCACCACCACGCCGGCGCCCACCGTATCGGTGTCGTCGGCGTCCAGTGTCGCCGCGCCGGCCGCGACCCAATAAAATAGCGGGATGCGCGAACTCGGCGACATCGAGAAGAACGAAGGCCAGGGCTTCCAGTTTCCCGGCAGCTTCGAAATCACCGCGATGGGCAACGCCAGCGCCAACCTGCGCGAGCGGGTGACGGAGATCCTGCGCGAGATCGGGCTGTCGGTGCTGGAAGCCAGCGTGCGCGAACGGTCTTCCAGCCAAGGCAACTACGTTTCGGTGAGCGTGGTGTTCAACTGCCCCTCGCGCGAGAAATACGAGGAAGCCCACGCCGCGCTGCGCGCGCATCCGGATATCCGGTATACGTTGTGAAGCGGGAACCGGGAACAGGGAACGAAAGAGCGGGAACGGGTTGCCTGCATCTCCCGACGGTCCCATGTTTATCCATCCCGCGTCGCTGAATCCTAATGCCAACGTTCCCCGTTCCCGGTTCCCCGTTCCCGCTCCTGGTACGCCACCTCGGCCGCCAGGCCTACGAACCGGTGTGGCGCGCGATGCAGGCGTTCACCGATGCGCGGGGCCCGGACACGCCGGACGAGTTGTGGCTGGTGCAACACGACCCGGTGTTCACGCTGGGCCAAGCCGGCAAGCCGGAACACGTGCTGGCGCCCGGCGACATTCCGGTGATCCACGTCGACCGCGGCGGCCAGGTGACCTACCACGGCCCCGGCCAGATCGTGGCCTACCCG
Source organism: Rhodanobacteraceae bacterium (assembly GCA_035281745.1). GTDB lineage: Bacteria > Pseudomonadota > Gammaproteobacteria > Xanthomonadales > Rhodanobacteraceae > 66-474. Next base: position 205,679 of record DATEDI010000022.1, on the reverse strand, counting down.
CTGCTGGACCTGCGCCGGCTCAAGATCGGGGTGCGCGAACTGGTGCGGCGGATCGAGCAATCAATCATCGATACGCTGGCCGAATGGAACGTCGTGGCCGCGCGCCGCGAGGGCGCCCCCGGCGTGTACGTGGGCGAGGCCAAGGTCGCGGCACTGGGCCTGAGGGTGCGCCACGGCTGCACCTTCCATGGTCTCGCCTTCAACATCGCGATGGACCTTGAGCCTTTTCACCGCATCAACCCCTGTGGTTATGCGGGCTTGTCGGTGACGCAACTGCTAGACTTGGGCGGCCCGTCGCGGCTTGCCGATGTCGAGGATGTGCTGATTGTTGAGCTGGGCCGACAATTCGGACTGTCGCCGCAGGATGCGGACCCCGCCCTGCCCCGCGCTGCCGCATGACTTGCGGCCATATCCCGTTACCGCGATTTCCGATACTTTAGGGTCGGGCCGCGCCACGACGAGCCTCACCCGCCCGCACCCCGCACCCGAACGCGCCAGCGAACGGCTGGCGTCCGTTTCCCTTCCCGCCCGCGCAAAGAGCGCCCGCGACCGCCCGCTCCGGTCGTACAAGGAATGTCCATGTTGCAGCGTGTTCTCGTAGTCCTGGTCGCCCTCGTCGTCTCGCTGGGCGCGCGTGCGCAGAATCCCGCGCCGCCCGCCAACTGTCCGGCATCGTCGTCCAGCGTACCCGCCGCGCCAGCCGCCAAATACAAGGCGACGCCGGCGCCGGAACTGAAACCGACCGCAGCCCAGGGCCAGGCCGCGATCCTGGCCGCGCGATTGCTGACGCGTTTCCAGTACGAGGCGCTGCCGCTCGACGACGCGATGTCGTCGAAGATCTTCGACGCCTATTTCAAGGCGCTGGACGGCAGCCGGCTGTTCTTCACGCAACAGGACCTCGACAAGTTCGCGCCGGATCGCGGCAAGCTGGATGACGCGATCTGGAACGGCGACATGTCGATTCCGTTCGCGATCTTCAACCTGTATGAAAAACGCTCGGGCGAGCGCACTGCCTACGCGCTGGAGCTGCTGAAGAAGGGCGTGAAGCTCGACGGCAACGGCACCTACGACTTCGATCGGGAAAAGACGCCGTGGGCGGCCGACAATGCCGCGCTCGACACGCTGTGGAAACAGCGCGTCGAGAACGACTGGATCCGCCTGAAGCTGGCCGGCAAGGACGACGCCGAGATCCGCAAGACGCTGTCGCGCCGCTACGAGAATTATCTCGACCGCGTCCACCAGCTCGACAGCCAGGACGTGTTCCAGACTTTCATGAACGCGTACGCGACGGCAATCGATCCGCACACCAACTATTTCGGCCCGCGCGCCAGCCAGAACTTCGACATCACCATGAAGCTGTCGCTGGAAGGCATCGGCGCGGTGCTGCAGGAACACGACGAATACACCGTGATCCGCGAAGTGGTGCCGGGCGGCCCGGCCGCGAAGTCGGGCAAGCTGGAGGTCGGCGACAAGATCGTGGGCGTGGGCCAGGGCGAGTGCGGCGCGATCGTCGACACGGTCGGCTGGCGCATCGACGACGTGGTCGCCAAGATCCGCGGCAAGAAAGGCACGACCGTGCGGCTGGAAGTGCTGCCGGCCGAAGGTGGCCCCGACGCCAAACCGCATCTCATCACGCTGGTGCGCCAGAAAGTCACCATCGCCGACCAGGAAGCCAAGAAGAAGATCATCGACGTCAAGCAGGATGGGCGCACAGTCAAGATCGGCATCATCGACCTGCCGAGTTTCTACGAGGATTTCGATGCGCGCCGGCGCGGCGATCCCGATTACAAGAGCGCCTCGCGCGACGTCGCCAAGCTGCTGGCGCAACTGAAGACCGCGAAGGTCTCGGCGGTGGTGGTCGATCTGCGCGACAACGGCGGCGGTTCGCTGGAGGAAGCCATCAATCTCACCGGCCTGTTCACCGGCAAGGGCCCGGTGGTGCAGGTACGCGACAGCCGCGGCCAGGTCGAACAGAAGGATTCGGACGAGAAGATGCTGTGGACCGGTCCGATGGCGGTGCTGGTCAATCGCGGCTCCGCCTCGGCCAGCGAAATCTTCACCGCAGCGATCCAGGATTACGGCCGCGGCCTGATCATCGGCGAGCAGACCTTCGGCAAGGGCACGGTGCAGAACCTCACCAGCCTCGACCAGTTGGCGATGAACACCAAGCCGACGTTCGGCGAACTCAAGATGACCATCGCGGAATTCTTCCGCGTGGACGGCGATTCCACGCAGTTGCACGGCGTCACGCCCGACATCAAGTTCCCGCATTCGATCGGCTACAAGGATTACGGCGAATCGAGCTACCCCAACGCGCTGAAGTGGACCCATATCCCGGGCGCCGCGTACACGCCGGTGGCCGACCAGAAGGCGCTGATCACACCGTTGACGGCCGAGCACGACGCGCGTGCAAAGACCGATCCGGCCTGGCAATTGCTGCTGGATGAACTGACCGCCGCGCGCAAGCTGCACGACCAGAAGACGGTGTCGCTCAACTATGGCGTGCGCGAAGCCGAACGCAAGCAGCAGGACGCGCAGGATGCGACCTTCAAGAAGCGCCGTGAAGCGCTGGGCGATGTATCGGCGATCACGCTGGAACCCGACGACGGCCTGACCGCCGGCGAACGCAGCGTGAAGCAATCCGTCGCGCGCGAAAAGGCGGCCAAGGAAGCCAAGGACATCGAGCTGGACGAGACCGCGCACATCATGGCCGACGAAGTCGCGTTGCTGGAGAAGGAATCCAAGCTGGCCCACGACGTGCTGCCGAACCAGGCGTTCACCAAGCCGGTTTCGGTGGCGGCGTCGGCTTCGTCCACCGCACCGGCACCTGCCAGCGGCGGTAGTTCGCACTGACACCGCGCGGTGTTTCCGGCCCCGGAGATGCCGCGCGCTATCGCGATCGCATCCATCGACGGCGACTGGCGCCGTCGCGCGCATTCGCGTAGCCTCTTTCTTACTTCCGACGGCGAGAGACTCGAGTATGCGAATCGCGATCATCCTGATAGGCGTCGTGCTGCTTGGATTGGGCGTCTGGGTCGCACTGGGCGACGCACACTACAACGACAGCAGTACCAAGGCGCAACTGGGTCCGGTCAAGATCGAAGCTTCTTCACAGAAGCAGGTACCGGCGCCGATCGGCTACGCCGGCATCGTGATCGGCGGCGTGCTGATCCTCGTGGGCGCCCTGAAGAAGAAGTGATCGGGCGACGCGGCGCGTGGCCTTCAGGCCACGCGTCGTGTCACGGCACCGATAAACCCAGCTTGTTCGCGAGTCCCGACAGTTCGCCCAGGTTGAACCCGCTGCCGCCACCGGCCGGCACTTCTCCGTCCGGCGTCAGGTGATTGACGACGTCCGGCAGATGCTGGGCCAGTTGCGCGAGCATTCGTGACGGATCGACGCCCAGCTTCTGCGCCATTTCCTCGACATGCTGGCCTGCGGCGGTGCCCTGCAACGCCTGCCCGAGTTGTGTGCCGCTCACGGACTGGTTGGCACCATTGCCCACCCATGAATCGACCACCGCGCCCAGGCCGCCCTGGTGCAGGGTTGCCACCAGGCCGCCGAGGCCGCCCGACTTCGTGATCAATCCACTGGTCAATTCCAAGGCAGGATTGCCGCCGCCTGCGCCCTGTCCTTCCGCCAGACCCTTCACCCCATCGAGAAACGACATGGCTCTCTCCTTGTCGCTGCGTCCCCCGGCCTCGCGACGCTAGCACCAAGTGCGCGACGCGGCAGCCGTTACAATCGCATCGATGGATGTTTCGTACCTGCTGGACCCGCTCAACACCGCGCAACGCGAAGCCGTCGCCGCCCCGCCCGGCCATTATCTGGTGCTGGCGGGCGCCGGGTCAGGCAAGACCCGCGTGCTCACCCACCGAGTCGGCTGGCTGATCGAAGCCGACGGCGCACCGCCGTGGTCGATCCTGGCGGTCACCTTCACCAACAAGGCCGCCGGCGAGATGCGCGCGCGCCTTGGCAAGCTGCTGCCGCACGGCATGCGCGGGCTCACCGTTGGCACCTTCCACGGCATCGCGCATCGCCTGCTGCGCCAGCACTGGCGCGAAGCGCAACTGCCGGAGACCTTCCAGATCCTCGATTCGGATGACCAGCAACGGCTGGTGAAGCGCGTGGTCGCCGGCCTTGGCATCGACGAAGCGCGTTATCCACCGCGGCAGGCGACGTGGCAGATCAACGCGTGGAAGGACGAAGGCAAACGTCCCGACGGCATCGAGCCCGGTGATCATCCGGTCGCGCGCACGTACCTCAACGTATATCAGGCGTACGAGCAGGCCTGTCGGCGCGCGGGGTTGGCGGATTTCGCCGAACTGCTGCTGCGCGCACACGAGTTGATTCGCGACAACGACGCGCTGCGCGCGCACTACCAGGACCGCTGGCGGCATCTCCTGATCGATGAATTCCAGGACACCAACGCGCTGCAGTACGCGTGGATCCGGCTGCTGGCAGGCCACACCGGAAAAGTGTTTGCGGTCGGCGACGACGACCAGTCGATCTACGGCTGGCGCGGCGCGAAGGTGGAAAACATGCGCGCGTTCCTGCGCGATTTCCCCGACGCCAGGACGCTGCGGCTGGAACAGAACTATCGTTCCACCGCGACCATCCTCGAAGCCGCCAACGCGGTGATCGCGCAGAACCCGTCGCGGCTCGGCAAGAAGTTGTGGACGTCGGGCGACAAGGGCGAAGCGATCGCGCTGTACGCCGCCTACAACGAACAGGACGAGGCGCGCTTCGTGATCGAGCGCATCCGCGAATACCTCGACGGCGGCGGCAACGCCTCGGACATCGCGGTGCTGTATCGCTCCAACGCGCAGTCGCGCAATTTCGAAGAACAACTGCACCAGCACAACATTCCGTATCGCGTATATGGCGGCCAGCGTTACTTCGAGCGCGCGGAAGTGAAAGATGCACTGGCCTACCTTCGGCTCGCCGCCAACCGCGGCGACGACACCTCGTTCGAACGCACCTTGGCCACCCCGCCGCACGGCGTGGGCGAACGCAGCGTGGAATTGCTGCGCCGCCGCGCCCGCACCGACGACACGTCGCTGTGGAATGCCGCGCTCGCGGAACTCATGGGCGACGCGTTGAACACGCGTGCGAAGAATGCGCTGCGCGGATTCATGACGGTGGTCGACGGGCTGGGGAATACAACTGAACCCCTCTCCCTCCGGGAGAGGGGCAGGGGTGAGGGTACGAACTTGTACGAACCGTCCCGCAATACCGAACCCTCTCCCCCAACCCCTCCCCCGGAGGGGGAGGGGAGCATGCTCACGCTGGCCGAACAGGTCGAACGCGCGATCACGCATTCCGGCCTGCGCGACTACTACGAGCGCGACAGCCGCGGCAACGCCGAAGCGCGCGTCGAGAATCTCGACGAACTGGTCAACGTCGCCAGCCGCTTCGAACCGACGCCGGAAGACATCGAAGCGGGCCTGTCCGAAGTCGCTTCATTTCTCGCGCACGCGGCGCTTGAAGCAGGCGAAGGCCAGGGCGAAGCGGGCACCGATTGCGTGCAACTGATGACGCTGCACTCGGCCAAGGGACTCGAGTTTCCGGTGGTGTTCCTGGTCGGCATGGAAGACGGCCTGTTCCCGTCGCAGCGCTCGACGGAAGACGCCTCGCGACTCGAGGAAGAACGCCGCCTCGCCTACGTCGGCATCACGCGCGCGCGCGAGCGGCTGGTACTGTGCTACGCCGAATCCCGTCGCCAGTACGGCAGCGAAACCCTTTCGCGCCCGTCGCGGTTCCTCGACGAATTGCCCGCGCACCTGCTGACCGAAGTACGCCCGCGCGCGAAGATCTCGCGACCGGTCTACACCACCCGCGCATCGCGTGGCCATGCCGACCTCGATGATACGCTGCCGATCAAACTCGGCCAGCGCGTGCGCCACGCCAGCTTCGGCGAAGGCGTGGTGGTCAGCGCCGAGGGCTCCGGCGCGCACACCCGCATCCAGGTGAATTTCGCCGATGCCGGGCCGAAATGGCTGGTCGCCGCGTACGCCAACCTCACCGCGCTTTGAATTCCTCTCTCCTCGGGAGGAGAGCCGCCATTCACGACTCGCTTTCGTGTAGGGCGGGTGGCAACCCGCCTTCGGCACGCCGATCCATGGGATTCGTACGCTACTCCCGCCGTACGCGCCATGCCCGGGCTCGTTCGCTTCTGAACGGCGCATTGCGCCTTTGCCGGTTGGCGCTGACCCCGGACTTGAGCGGGAAGCCCAACTGCCCAACTCCAACGATGGGGCTTCGCATGCTCCAACCTGCACTGTGGTATTTCGCGGCCATGCAACGAGCTTAAATCAACCGCGCCGCGGTGAGCTCGCTCTTGAGATACGCGTAATAGATCGGCGCGGCGACGATGCCGGGCAGGCCGAACGCGGCTTCCATCACCAGCATCGCCAGCAGGATTTCCCAGGCGCGCGCGTGGATGCGGTTGCCGACGATGTTGGCGTTGAGGAAATATTCCAGCTTGTGGATCAGGATCAGGAAGATCAGCGCACCCAGCGCCACCCACAGCGACACCGACAGCGCGACGATCACGATCAAGGTGTTGGAAATCAGGTTTCCGATCACCGGCAGCAGGCCGACGATGAAGGTGATCACGATCAATGTCTTGGTGAACGGCAGGTGCACGCCGGCCAGCGGCAATGCGATCAGCAGGAAAATCGCGGTGAACAAAGTGTTCAATGCGGAAATGCGCGCCTGCGCAAACACGATGTCGTGGAAGGCTTGCGCGAAACGTTCGCAGCGCGCGGTGAGATCGCGGCGCAAGGGGCCTTCGTTGCCGTCCGGCCGCGCGTGGGTCAGCGCCACCAGCGCGCCCAGCGCAAGACCCACCAGGATCCGTCCAAACACGTGCGCGGTTTCCTTGCCGGCCACCTGCAATTGCTCGGAATGCGTGCGCGCGAGCTGCGTGGCGGTGAAGCGGAAATCCTCGGCGCTCACCGGCAGGTACGCGACGATCCACGCCGGCAATTGCGTGCGCGCCCGGTCGATGGTCGGCATCATCCGGTCGAACAAGGTGTTGGGATCGCCGAGTTCCGCGCGGAAGAACGCGACCACCCCAAAGATCAGCAAGGCCAGCAGGCCCGCGACCACGACGGCCAGCAGGCCGACCACCAGTTGCCGGGCCCAGCCACCGGGCCAGCGACGTTCCAGCAACGGCGCCAGCGCATCGACCACGGCGTACACCAGCAGACCCGCGATCAACGCGGGCAACAGGTGCAGGAACATCACCAGCAGCAGCGCCACGGCGGCCGCGATGTAACTCGCGATGGCGGTGGTACGCGAAGCGTGGGCGGATTGAATCAAGCTGGCGTTCATGCGGGGCGAGTCTGGCAGAAGTTGTTGCGTTCATCCATGAACGCTGCTTCGGCTGGCGCCCGGCCAGATTCTTGCTCGAAACATTGGCAACTCCAGAACGGCCATCCATGGCCTGACTTTCCACCAACAGCTACTCCGAATGAACGGCACCCCTGTCTTGGCTTTTCACGACAGCCGCTTCGAGACTGGCTTCGCGGCCCCCATTAAAATCGCGCAATCCAGTCACCGGAAACCCGCATGTCCGAACGCACCGAAATCCCTGCACGCGATCGCCTGATCTTTGCGCTGGATGTGCCCGGCCGCGCCGAAGCCGTCGCATGGATGGACCGGCTTGGCGACAGCGTGTCGTTCTACAAGATCGGACTGGAACTCTTGAGCGGCGGCGAGTATTTCGAGGTGCTGGACGAACTCGCCAGGCGCGACAAGAAGATTTTCACGGACCTGAAATTCCACGACGTACCGGCCACGGTGGCCGGCGCGGTGCGCGGGCTGGCGCAGCGGCCGATCACGTTCGCGACGATCCATTGCGACAGCCGCGCGATGCTGGAAGCCGCGGCGCAAGTGAAAGGTTCGCTGCAGCTTCTTGCGGTGACCGTACTGACCAGCAACGACGCGAACGATCTTGCCGCGCTCGGGGTCGCCGGTGAACCCGCCGACGTGGTGATCCAGCGCGCACGGCTCGCGCAAGCTGCCGGCATCGATGGCGTGGTCTGCTCGGGCGCCGACCTGCCGCGCCTGCGCGATGCCCTGGGACGCGATTTGTTGACGGTGTGCCCCGGCATCCGGCCGGCCGGTCCTTCAAGCGACGACCAGAAGCGCACCGTCGACGTACCCACCGCGTTCGCGCAGGGCGCGGATTACATCGTGGTCGGCCGGCCCATCCGCCACGCACCCGATCCGCGCGCGGCAGCCGACGCCATCGTGCGGCAGATCACACAAACAATCGACTGACTTGCGCCCCCGCCGCGGCCTCGCCACACTCCGGCGCATGCCCATCGAAACCCATCGCCGCATTGGCCGCGCTCGCATGTTCACGCTGGTCATTGCGGGTGTGGGCGCGCTCGCGATTGCCGCCTGCCACCACGCGCCGCCGCCGCCCAGCAATACCACGCCCGAAAACGCGGTCGCGACCAACCTGCGCCTCACTGCCGCGGGCGATTTCGACGGCTTGATGAAGAACCGCCTGCCGGCCGCCGATTACGCGCGCTGGCGCGAGGAATGGGAACAATCGCACGCACAACCGGTGCCGGCCTCGGTGGCCCAGCAAAAGCAGTTCGCCGCGATCATGCAGATGCTGACCGGGCCCGGCGCGGAAGCCAAACTCGCCAAACGCCTGCAACCGGAACTGTCGAATTTCCGCGGCGACAAGAATGCGCCAGCGCCGATCTTCGCCGGCATCATCGAGGCGGCCGGCAAGCAAATGATCGAGGAGTCGCCACAACTGGGCCCCGCGCAGCAAAAGCTGGCGACACAAGTGCTGACCACGTTGATTGTCTGGGCGAGGACCAGCGACTTCAGCGACCCGAAAAAGGCGCAGAAGGCAATCGATCTCGTTTGCGCGACCGCACGGCAATTGCACGTGCAGACACTCGAACAATGGCGCGCGCTGGATTACGCCCAGACCATGCACAACTACGGCACGCTCTGGAACGGGCTCGAAAGCCTGCTGGACATCTACGGCCTCGATCTTTCGAAAAGCCTGACCGACGCCGGGATCCACACCATTGCGAACGATGGCACGCACGCGACGGTGAAGCTGGACATGCGCCTCGCCAGCCAGAGCATCAGCGGCGAATGGCCGATGGTGAAGGAGGCCGGCCACTGGTACGACGCGGCGTTGCTCGCTGCGTGGCGCAAGGCGCATCCGGCACCCGCCACCAGCACTGCGGCACCCGCCACCGGCGCAGATCAGCCGGCAGCACCCGGCACGGCCGCCCCCGCCAATGCCGCGACGCCATCCGCCGCGCCCCCGGCATCCGCGCATTCCTGACCGACTTCTGGCCGCATGCGGGCCATGAGCGGGCGGCGCCACCATTCGCGATCGACAACCGCGTGGCACGAAGAGCGACGGTCGGCGCTGTGGGACAATGCAAGCTTGTGCGCATCAATGCATCTGCCCAGCCCAGAATCATGGCCCGCGTCATGACCGAAAACCTGTCCCGCGACGCGCTGGTGCACGCCGGCTGGTGGCGCGCACTGTGGGGCGCGCTGCTGAAGCCGTGGATCAAGATCAAGCGTGATCCTGCGGAGCCGGTGACGCTGCTGGCGCCGGACACGCCGGTGGTCTACGTGATCGAGCGCAATGGTTTCTCCGACAGCCTGATCCTGGAACGGGCTTGCCGCGAAGCCGGCCTGCCGAGCCCGCTGGCGTCGGCGCCGGGCCTCGGGAAACGCCGGCACGCGATGTTCGCGTTGCGCAGCATCGGCGGCTGGTTCCAAAGGCGCCACCGCGACCACGCGGCGCACGACAACATCCGGCAACTGCTGCGCGCACTGGAAGCCGCGCCCGACCGCAACGTGCAATTGATGCCGGTGGCAATCTACGTAGGCCGGGCGCCCAACCGTCAGTCGGGCTGGTTCAGCGTGCTGTTCTCCGAAAACTGGGCGGTGGTCGGGCATTTCCGCCGGCTGCTGGCGATGCTGTTGAATGGGCGCGACACGATCGTGCGGTTCTCGGCGCCGATTTCGCTGCAGGACCTGCGTCAGGAATCCGCCGACGAACGCATCGAACGCCTGCAACGCAAGCTGGCGCGCGTGCTGCGCGCGCACTTCCGGCGCGTGCGCACCGCGGTGATCGGCCCGGATCTTTCGCACCGGCGCACCGTGGTCGATTCGGTGCTGAATGCCGAAAGCGTGCGCACCGCGATCGCCGCCACCGCGGCGCGCGAAAACATTCCGCGGTCGAAAGCCTGGCGGCAGGCGCAGAAGTTGATGGACGAAATCGCGGCGGACTACTCGCCGCCGTTCGTGCGTTCGATGTCGTTCCTGCTTTCCAATTTCTGGAACAAGCTCTACGACGGCATCGCGATGCACCACTTCGACACGCTGCGCGCGATCGCGCCGGGCTACGAGGTGGTGTACGTGCCCAGCCATCGCAGCCATGCCGATTACCTGCTGCTGTCGTACCAGCTGCACATGAGTGGCGTGGTGGTGCCGCACATCGCGGCCGGCGTGAACCTCAACCTGCCGGTGCTGGGCTCGTTCCTGCGCCGCGGCGGCGCGTTCTTCCTGCGTCGCAGCTTCAAGGGCAACGCGTTGTACTCGGTGATCTTCAAGGAGTACATGGCGCAACTGATCGAGCGCGGCGTGCCGATCGAATACTTCGTGGAAGGCACACGCTCGCGCACCGGCCGTTTGCTGGCACCGCGCTTCGGCCTGCTGTCGATGACGGTGCGCGCGTTCCTGCGGGCGCCGCGGCGGCCGGTGCTGTTCCAGCCGGTGTACATCGGCTACGAAAAATTGATGGAAGGCCGCGCCTACATCGGCGAACTGTCCGGGCAGAAGAAGGAAAAGGAAACCTGGCTCGCGCTGTTGCGCGGCGGCCGCAAGGCGCTCCGCCAGCACTACGGCCGTGTCACCTTGAATTTCGGCGAGCCGATCGAATTGAACGCGCTGCTGGATGCCGCCAATCCGAATTGGCGTTCACAAGGCGACAGCCCGGACAGCAAACCGGAATGGCTGAATCATGCGCTCGATCGGCTGGGCGAGCAGATCCTCGTCAACACCAATCGTGCCGCCGACGTGAATCCGATCAACCTGATCGCGCTGGCGCTGCTGGCATCGCCTCGCCACGCGCTGGCCGAGGTCGACCTGCTGACGCAGATCGAATTGATGAAGGCGATCCTGATCGAGCTGCCGTATTCGGATCGCACCACCGTGACCCCGATGGCGCCCGCGGACATCGTGAAGTATGCCGAACAGATGGGCTGGATTCGCCGTATCAAGCATCCGCTCGGCGACGTGCTGGCGGTCGAGGGCGAGAAGGCGGTGCTGCTTTCGTATTTCCGCAACAACGTGTTGCACCTGTTCGCGGCCGGCGCGTGGGTGGCGTGCTGCTTCATCAACAACCGGCGCATCGCGCGCGAGTCGGTGGTGCGGCTGGGTCGCGCGGTGTATCCGTTCATCCAGTCCGAACTGTTTTTGCCGTGGGATGCGGACGGCTTCGCCGCACGCATCGAAGCGCTGATCGATTTCCTGATCGCGCGCGGTCTGCTGGCAGGCGGCGAAGGGCGCCTGCTGCACCTTGCCGCCGGTCGCGAGGACGACGCGTATCAATTGCGTCTGCTCGCGCACTGCCTGCTGCAGGCGTTCGAGCGCTACTACATCGCGGTCGCCGCGCTGGTGAAAAACGGCCCGCATGCGCTGACGGCGGGACAACTGGAAAACCTGTGCCAGCTCGCGGCGCAGCGGCTTTCGCTGCTGTACCAGCAGAGCGCACCCGAGTTTTTCGACAAGAGCCTGTTCCGCGGTTTCATCCACAAACTGCGCGAACGCCGCATCATCTGGACCGATGAAAACGGCAAGCTCGAATTCGACGCGGTGCTGAACGACGTCGCCCGCGACGCGCGCCTGATCCTCGCGCGCGAAGTGCGGCAGTCGATATTGAAGATCACGCCCGACGTCGTGGCCGCCGAGGCCACGGAATAACCCGCTGCGCCGGTGGGGCTGCATGCGATGAAGCCTGACGCTTTCCGCAGTGATGTTGGGCTTCCGCCGGGTCGGCGGAAGCTCAACGTCATCTGATATCGAGAGTCTTCAACGCTGCAACTTCGCCACGAGCTTTGTGCGAAGCACCGGCCATTCCGAGGCGAGCATCGAGTATTCGACACTGTCGCGGATCGTCCCGTCGTGCCGGCGCTTGTGTTGCCGCAATACGCCGTCGCGATGCGCACCCAGCCGCTCGATGGCCTGCTGCGAACGGGTGTTGAGGATGTCGGTTTCCCATCCCACCGCCGCACACCGGAGTCCGTCGAACGCGTGGTCTGCCAGCAGCAGCTTGCAGGCGGTGTTGATGTGCGTGCGTTGGCGACTCGCGCCGTACCACGTGTGGCCGATCAATATGCGCGGCACGTCGGGATTGAAATCGTAGTAGCGCGTGCTGCCGGCGATCGCACCATCGCGCTTGTCGCGCACCGCGAACGGCAGTGAATCTCCGTTCGCCTGCATCGCGAACGCCTTTTCGACATATGCGCGCATCGCGCCCGGCGGCGGCACATAGGTGACGCGCAGGTTCCACAGCTCGCCGTCGGCGGCAGCGGCTTCCAGGCCCGGCACGTGATCCAGCGTCAACGGCTCCAGCCGGACGTGATCGTTTTCCAGCGTGACGGACTCAAGCATCCAGGTCGGGAATCAGCTTGTTCTCGAAATACGCGATCATGTCCTTCAGCTTCAATTTGCGCTTTTTCAGGCGACTCAACTGCAACTGGTCGCAGGCTGCGTCCCCGGCGAGCTTGATGATGGCCGCGTCCAGATCGCGGTGTTCCTCGCGCAATTCGGTCAGGCGCCGGACCAGCAGGGCGGGGTCGTTGTCGGACTGCATGGCGGCAGTGTAGCGCCGCCGCCGGGCACGCTAAACTGGCCCGTTCATGCACGCCGTCGAACACCCGTCCCGAACCCACGAACGCAAGCAGGCGCACGAAGCCGCGCGTCTTGCCAAGCGCCTGCGCCACGCCATCGGCCGCGCAATCGCCGACTACAACCTGATCGAGGACGGCGACCTGGTGATGGTGTGCCTGTCCGGCGGCAAGGATTCATGGACGTTGCTGGACCTGCTGCTGTCGCTGCGGGCGAAGGCGCCCGTCAAGTTCGAATTGACTGCGGTGAACCTCGACCAGAAGCAGCCGGGATTTCCGGAACACGTGATCCCCGATTACTGCCGCGAGCGCGGCGTGCCGTGCCATGTGATCGAGCAGGATACCTACAGCGTGGTCACGCGCGTCGTGCCCGAGGGCAAGACGATGTGCAGCCTGTGCTCTCGCTTGAGGCGCGGCGCGCTGTATGCGTTCGCCGAACGCGAGGGTTTCAACAAGATCGCGCTGGGTCATCATCGCGACGACGTCCTCGCCACGTTTTTCCTGAATCTTTTTTACGGCGGCACGCTGAAGGCGATGCCGCCGAAACTTTTGTCCGACGACGGCAAGCACGTGCTGATCCGGCCGCTCAGCTATTGCCGCGAAGCCGAGATCGCCGAATACGCGCAACAGCGCGCATTCCCGATCATTCCCTGCAACCTGTGCGGTTCGCAGGAAACCCTGCAGCGCAAGCAGGTGCGACGGATGCTGGATGCGTGGGAACGCGAACACCCCGGCCGCAGCGAGATCATGTTCCGCGCACTGTCGCACGTTGCGCCCTCACACCTGGCCGATGCCGAACTGTTCGATTTCGCGGCGCTCGGCTCGGGCCGTGAGACATCGCGACCGGATACTCATGCATGGCTGGGCGGCGACAGCGCAGAGTCGGATGCCGACCATTGAACGATGCATTATTCCCCCCTCGTCATCCCGGACGCCGGGTCTGCGGCCGCTCCGGAATGACGACAAGAAAATACGGGCTCTTCACCCATAATTCCTGATCACAATCTCTTCCTGAAACCCCCATGTTCTTTCGCAACCTGACCCTGTTTCGCTTTTCCCCTTCCGTCGCCAAATCGCTGAAGGATCTGGACGCCGCGCTGGCCGACCACGCCCTGCGTGCCTGCGGCCCATTGGAACTCGCCACACGCGGCTTCGTGTCGCCGTTCGGGCCTGATTCCGAGGTCCTGAGCCACACGGTCGGCAAAGCCACCCTGGTCTCCCTCGGCAGCGAGGAAAAGCTGCTGCCGGCCGCTGTGGTCAACGCCGAACTGGGCAAGCGCCTGCGCAAGGAATCTGAACGCCGCGGCCGACCGGTGGGCGGGCGCCAGCGCCGGGTCATCAAGGCCGAGGTGCTCGATACCCTGCTGCCCCGGGCCTTCGTCCGGCCGTCGCGGCTAAATGCTTATGTGGATTCGAAAAATGGCTGGCTGGTGCTGGATACGGCCAGCCGCAAGGCGGCTGAAAACGCGCTGACGGCCTTGCGCGAGGCGCTGGGCAGTTTCCCGGCCCAGCCGCTGGCGGCCGCCGAAACCCCGCGCGCCCTGATGACGCAGTGGCTGGCGCATGGCAAGCTACCCGGCGGGCTCGCGTTGGGCGACGAATGCGAGCTGCGCGACCCGGCCGGCGGAGCCATCATCCGCTGCCGCAAACAGGAGCTTGAAAGCGCCGAGGTTCGGGCGCATTTGAAACAAGGCAAGCAGGTGTTCCAGCTTGGTTTGCAGTTCGACGATCGCGCCAGCTTCGTGCTCGGCGAAGATCTGGTGGTCCGCAAGTTGCGATTTCTCGACATCGTGCAGGATTCGCTCGACGCCGACGGGCGCGACTCCGCCGAAGCCGAGCTGGACGCGCGGTTTGCGCTGATGACGCTGGAGCTGGAGCGGTTGCTCGAAGGTTTGGAGCAGTGGTTCGGGCTGGAGCGGCCGGACGAAGGCAGCAAGAAGGCAGCATGATTCCGCAGGGCGACTTTCTGGAACTGGCGACGGGCAAGGGCGGCACCATCAAGGTGCTGAAGGCCATGCACCCGCGCGCGCGTCGCCTGCGCCTGTCGGTCACCTCGCACGGCGCGCGCATTTCGTATCCGCGCGGCACCCATCCGGCGCAGGTATACGCCTTCCTGCGCGAAAACAGCGACTGGCTGGAACGCAAGTTGTCCGAACTGCGCGTACCGCGTCGCGGTCCACCGCCGCTCAAGCCTGGCGTGCCCACGCTGATTCCGCTGCGCGGCGAAAGCGTCGAACTCACCTGGCGCGAAAGTGAATATCCGCGCATCGAATACCTCGGTGACGAACTGCGCCTGCACGTACCGCGGCCGTTCACCACCGCGATGCCGGCGGCGCGCAATCTGCTTGCGGCGTTCCTCGAAACCCACATGCGCCGCGACCTGTCGCGCTGGATGGCGCACGCCTCCGAACGCCTTGACGCCGCGCCCACGGGCCTTCGCATCAAGTCGCTGAAAAGTCTGTGGGGCAGCCTCGATGCGCGCGATCGCATCACCCTCGACCTCGCACTCGCGCTCGCCCCGCCCGCCGCGCTGCGCTACGTGCTGGTCCACGAAATGTGTCACCTGAAGGTGCGCAGCCATTCGGCGCGCTTCTGGGCACGTGTCGGCGAACTGATGCCCGGCTACCAGGCCCAGCGCGATTGGCTGCGCGAACATGGCGCCATTCTCAAAGCCGAGATGGAACGGCTGATCGCGCCCGGCGCTTGATCGCGCATTGCCCCGCCCGTTCCTTGCATCCGGATCATCGTGATCTCGTCATTCGGGAGCAGACCGGGGTGTCGAGCAAAATTTCGCGTCAGGGCAGCAACACGAAGTGCGTGATCGACTGCGCGACTTCGCGCGGCTTTTCCATGATCGACATGTGACCGCAACCGTTCAACTCGGTGACGCCGATGTTGGGCGCCTGCGTGAGCCCCGCGCGGATGGCCTCCAGCGCCGACACGTCGATGATCTGATCCTTGGTGCACCAGATCGCCAGCGTCGGCGCCGTGATGTCGGGCAGTTTCGACTGCAGCGCATTGCGCGCATCGGGTGCCGCGAGCCGGCGCAATACCTTGTCGTCGAACGCGCGCTCGTTTCTCGATTTTGCGACGAACACGTCCTGGATGCGCGGTGGCACGGACGGCGGATCGACGAACAGCATCGATTCGAGATGCTTGAATTCGGCGCGATTGTCGATGTCGAACGGACTCCTGCCGGCCTCGAGTTCGCGCACGAATCCATTTTCCTTGAACGGCACGCCGGACGAATCGATCAGCACCAGCGCCGCGACGTCTTTCGGGTAATTCGCCGCGTACAGGCCCGCGATCGCGCCGCCCATCGAGTGGCCGGCAATCGCGATTTTGCCGAGGTGCAGCGCGTCGACGAAACCGTGCAGGCGAGTGGCCTGCGCGGCGTAGCCATAGTCGGCGTTCGGCAGGCGCGTGGATTCACCCCAACCCGCCAGATCGGGAATGATCACCCGGAAATTGCCGGTGAGATATTTCGCCGTCAGCAGCCAATCCGCGTATGAGCCGCCGAAGCCGTGCACCAGCACCAGCGGCGGACCGTTTTCCTTGCCTCCCTCGACGTAGACCCAGCGCGTGTCGCCGACCTGCACCGATTCCCGGTGCAGACCGTCGCGCCAGGTCTGCCACGCGATCGCGCCATGCAGCAGCCATTGCGGCGCGAGGAAGTACACGCCCAGCCCGATCACCGCCAACGCGATCACCACGCCGCCCAGGATCTTCAGGCGGCGCGCCAGTCGCGCGAGCAGGATCTCGCGGGCGGGATTGGCGGGCATCGATCAGCCCTTGCCCGGCTCTGGGCCGGTTTGCTCCTGCGCCGCGCGTGTCTTCGCGAACAAGCGCTCCACCGCCATCTGCGTCAGCGGGTGGTAACCGCCCTTCGCCTTCGCGTAAACCTTTTCGGCGTACGCGAAACCTTCCGGCGTCTGCACGAAGGCCTTGTACACCGGCATGGTCAGGTACAGGCGGCCGATCCGCGTCACGTGTTCGGCGGCGGCCGGCCACACCGATTTGTCGCCGGCCGCGATCGCGTGCACGTACCAGCGCATCCCGATCTCGGCGTTGGGCGTACCGGTAAGGTGCCAGGCGGCATCGAGCTGCTGCATCTTTGCGAGCGCGGGGCGATCCGGCAGGCGATCGAGGAAGTACATCCACTCCTGTGTGTTCCAGCCGCCTTTATCAGACTTGCCCGCATCCAGTTTGTCGGCGGCCAGTGAGCCATCGAGAAACGCTGCACGCTCCTTGTCGATCGCATCGAAACGCGGCGAATCCGGAATCGGCGCATCCTTCGGGATACCCGCGCCGTACACCCATTCCTTCACTTCGTCCCAGCCCATCCTGCCGGGATACTTGTCGACGAGATTGGGCTTCAGATACGCCAGCATCTGTTCGGTGGTGATGCTGTGCCACGCGAAGTGGTTGAAATAGCCTTTCAACCAGATATCGAAATGCTCGCGTCCGAATTTCTGCTCCAGCGTGCGCAGGAACCACGAACCCTTGTCGTACGCGACGTCGGAAAGCTCGTCGTCCGCGTTCGTATCGCGTGGCTGCGGCGCTAGACGCTGCGCGTTTTCCGGCATCTGGCCGATGCTCTTCTCGAGGCTGCGGATTGCCAGCAGGTTTTCTTCGTCCGCCAGTTCTTTGCCGTACAGCGCTTCGGTAACGCGACCCTGCACGTAAGTGGTGAAGCCCTCGTTCAACCAGCCATCGCGCCAGGTGGCCATGGTGACGAGATTGCCCGACCACGAATGCGCGAGCTCGTGCGCGACCAGCGACACCAGCGATTTGTCGCCCACCAGTACGGTCGGCGTGGCGAACGTCATGTTCGGATTTTCCATGCCGCCGAACGGGAACGACGGCGGCAGCACCAGGATGTCGTAACGGCCCCAGCGGTACGGGCCGTACAGCTTCTCGGTGGTCTCGATCATCTTCTCGGTGTCTTCGAACTCGTGCGCGGCTTTAGCGACCACCGACGGTTCGGCATACACCGCGCTGCGCGGGCCGGTCTCGCGTACATCCAGGTCACCCGCCGCGACCGCCATAAGGTATGAGGGAATCGGATGTGTCTGCCTGAAGTCGAATGAACCGTCCAGCGGATGTTTCGGATCGTTGGGCGCGCTCATCACCACGCGCACGTTTTTCGGCGCGGTGACGTGTGCCGCGTAGGTGAAGCGGATCGCGGGCGAATCCTGCAGCGGAATCCACGAGCGCGCGTGCGTCGCTTCCGACTGCGAGAACAGGAACGGCAGCTTCTTGTCGGCGGTCTGCGCGGCGGTCAGCCATTGCAAGCCGCTGGCGTCCGGCGAAGTGGTGTAGGCGATCCGCACTTCGTGCGGATGTTTCGGCGCCATGATCGTGAGCTTGGAGCCCATGTTCGGCACCGGCGCGGCGAGGTCGTATTTCAACGCGCTGGCTTGACCCTTGCCGTCCACCGCTTCGATCGAGGCGATCTTCAGGTTCTCGGTGTCGAGCACCAAATTCTGCGCGGACGGGTTTTTCCAGTCCAGCGTCAGGGTGGCGACGCCGTCCAGCTGCTTGTGCGGGAAATCGACCTTCAGGTCCAGGTCGATGTGGTTGACCACGACTTCCTTCGGCTGCGCGTAGGAATGTCGATCGGCGGCCTGCGCGGCGACGGGCAGCACGAAAGCGCCGAGGGCGAGGGTGGAAAGCAGGCGCATGGGCATTCCTGTCGAAAGCGAAATCCGGAGTATGCCAGCGCGTCGCCGGCCACGCGCGTGCGGAAAGTGCCGGCGCGGCATTTCGCGTGCGGGCATAAAATCGGCGCTTCGACCACGCCGGAGTCCGCCATGCCCACGCTGTACATCGCCAACAAGAATTATTCTTCATGGTCGCTGCGCCCATGGGTGCTGCTGCGCGAACTCGGGATCCCGTTCGAGGAAAAATTGATGCCGTTCCACGGCAGCGCGTTCACCGGGTTCTCGCCCAGCGGCAAGGTGCCATGCCTCGTGGACAGCGACATCACCGTTTGGGATTCGCTGGCGATCACGGAATATCTTGCCGAGTCGCATCCGGATGTCTGGCCTGCCGACAAGGCCGCACGCGCGTTCGCACGCTGCGCCGCCGCGGAAATGCACTCCGGCTTCATGGCGCTGCGCACGCAATGCGGCATGAATTGCGGCATCCGGGTCAAGCTGCATCGCGTCGATGACGCGTTGAAGAATGATCTTGCGCGCCTGAATGCGCTGTGGAACGACGGACTGCAACGCTTCGGCGGTCCGTTCCTTGCGGGTGAAAAATTCACTGCCGCCGATGCGTTCTACGCGCCGGTCGCGTTCCGCATCCAGACCTATGCGCCACCGCTCGATGATGCCGCGAACGCTTACGCGCAGCGCCTGCTGGCACTGCCGTCCATGCGCGGTTGGTACGGTGACGCCCTCAAGGAAACCTGGCGCCATGCCGCGCACGAGAACGAGGTCGCGGAGTGGGGCACGGTCACCGAGGATTTGCGCGCAGCTTGAAGTGCGCATGCGCATTCACCAACTTTGCAGTTTGTCGCATCAGGAGATGACGATGACGCTTCGTTCCAGATTGTCGTTTGGCTTCGTGGCCGTGATCGTGCTGTGGGCCGGATTCCTGTTGCTACCGTTGCTGGTGCCCGGCTACGACTGGGTCCGGCAAACGGTCAGCGAGATCGGGCAGCGTGGTTCGCCGATGCGGATTCCGTTCACCCTCATGTTGTGCGTGTTCGCCGCCTGCCTGCTCCTCTTCGCATGGGGTTTGCGCGACTTTGCGCGCAAATTTGGCGCATCAGCCGCGGGCGCCTACATCACCGGCTTCATGGCGATCTCGTCCGCGGGCGTGGGGATCTTTGCCTACCCGCATCCACTCCACGGCGACTTTGGTCTCTCGGAAATCGTGGGATACCAGGCGCCTTGGGTGCTCGCGTTGACGTGGCGGCGCGCGAAGCAAGTACGGGGGCTTGTGACTTTTTCATGGTTGATGGCCGTGATCATCTGGTGTGCCATCCTCGCGAACCTCAGCGCGCTCGATTTCAGTGGCTGGCTCTGGCACCTCGAGCGCCCCGTGTACGGCATTGTCCAACGCTCGCTGTTCTTCACGTGGAGCGTGTGGTTGGCGGGCACCAGTCTGGCGCTGATAAAACAGCGCAACGTCACGGACACTCGCGCACTCGCGCCGTTGGCGGCGGCGGCCGACTGAACGAGGTGCGTCAGGGCAGCTCGTTGGCGCTGTGCGGATCTTCGCTGTACGGATGCATCGCCGCGAGGAATCCCGGTTGCGACTGCACCCGTGCGATCCATGCGCGGAAGTGCGGATACGGTTCCAGTGAAATGCCCGCCTCTTCGGCGCGACTGGCGTAGGCGAACACCGACATGTCGGCGATGCTGTAGCGGTCGTTGGCAAGGAATGATCGCGCGGACAATTCGCGTTCCAACATGCCGAGCGTGCGCAACGCGCCCGCGCGCTTCATCTCGACCACTGCGGGCGAGCGCTGTGCCAGTTTCCCGGTGAGCGTCCAGTAGCGCAGCGAGCCGATCACCGATTCCACGCGTTCCTGTTCGAAATGCAGCCACTGCTGCACCTTGGCGCGCTCGAAAGGATCCGACGGCAGGTACGGGGTGCCGTCGGCGAGGTACGCAAGGATCGCGTTCGATTCCGCGAGCGTGCGGCCATCGTCCAGCCGGATCGCCGGCACCGTGCCCGTGGGGTTGACATTGAGGTACGCGTCGGTACGCCCCGCGCCTTCGAAGATGCTCACGATTTCGGTGCGGTACGGGCGACCGAGGTGGTGCAACAACTGGCGTATCTTCCAACCGTTCTGCGAAGCCGGGTAATCGAACAAGGTCAGCATGGGCGTACTCCGGAACTGGAAACGCACAGATTGCCAGCAAGCCCGACGCCGGACCATCCGTTTCGTGCGGTGCTGGAGGGCCGACAAAGATTGTCCGTACGAAAGTGCGAAAAACGCAATGCCGTGCTGCGGGTTACTCGTACCTGTTGCGTTCTTCGGTGGCGGTTGCCGGTTTTCCCGAATCAATCAGGCAAGGCGGTCGGCGAACCGATCGGTGGCTTCGACCAGCCTGTCCACGATTGCGGGATCGGACGCGGCATGCCCCGCCAGCACGATATGGAACTCGGCTTCCGGCCACGCCTGATGCAGTTCGAATGCTGTCTTCACCGGGCAGATGATGTCGTAGCGGCCGTGCACGATGACGCCTGGGATGTGGCGAATGCGATCGATGCCGCGCAGCAACTGGTCGGGTTCGATGAACATGCCGTTGCGAAAATAGTGCGCCTCCAGACGCGCCAGGCTCACCGCCTTGTGGGGTCCGTCGAAATCACCGGCGGCATCCGGATCGTGGACCAACGTAGTGCTGCCGCCCTCGTACGCACTCCATGCGCGCGCCGCGGCGAGTTGCAAGGCTTCATCGTTGCCGTCCAGGCGCCGCCAGTAGGCTTCGATCATGTTGCCGCGTTCGACTTCGGGAATGAAGTCGCGGAAGCGTGCCCAGCGTTCCGGGAAGATGCAGCGCGCGCCGCCATCCATTTCGTTGAACCAGCGCAGTTCCTCGTCGCGTGCGAGGAAGATGCCGCGCAACACCAGCCCGGCGACGCGAGCGGGATGCGCTTCGGCATAGGCAAGCGCGAGCGTCGAACCCCACGAACCGCCGAACACCAGCCAGCGTTCGAGGCCGAGGTGCTCGCGGATCTTTTCGATGTCGGCGATCAGATGCTGCGTGGTGTTGGCGTCGAGGCTGGCGAACGGCGTGGACTGGCCCGCGCCGCGCTGATCGAACAGCACGACGCGCCAGCGCGCGGGATCGAAGAAGCGGCGGTGATAGCGCGACAAGCCTGCGCCCGGGCCACCGTGCAGGAACACCACCGGCAGGCCATCGGGGTTCCCGCATTCCTCGATGTACAGCGTATGGCCGTCGCCGACGGGAAGAGGTTCGGTGCGGTACGGCTCGATTTCGGGGTAAAGCTCGCGCATGGAGAGGCCGGTGGACGTTTCCCCTCTCCCGCCGGGAGAGGGCTGGGGTGAGGGTACGGCCCGGCGATACATTCAATGCTGCGCGATTCCGAACCCTCACCCGCCCTTCGGGCACCCTCTCCCGGCGGGAGAGGGGGCAAAAATCAGATCTTGTAGCCGCGATGGATCGCCACGATGCCGGCGGAAAGGTTGCGCACCTCGACGTTGCGGAACCCGGCCGCTCCCATCATCGCCTTGAGCGTCGCCTGATCGGGATGCTTGCGAATCGATTCGGCGAGGTAGCGATAACTGCCTTCATCGTGCGCAACGAGCTTGCCGATACGCGGCAGAACCTTGAACGAATGGAAATCGTAAAGCGGGCGCAACCAATCCTGATTGACGCGCGAGAATTCCAGTATCAACACGCGGCCGCCGGCTTTCAGCACGCGCTGCATTTCCGCGAGCGCCCGGGCCTTGTCGGTGACGTTGCGCAGTCCGAATGCGATCGTGACTGCGTCGAACGATTCATCCGGAAACGGCAATGCCTCGGCGTTTACCTGCGCCCAGCGCAGGCCTTGCAGCAAGCCGCGATCGAGCAGCCGGTCGCGACCGGCGTGCAACATCGCGGCATTGATGTCGGCCACGACGACTTCGCCCTTGTCGCCCACGCGCGGCAACAGCAGCGCGGCGATGTCACCAGTGCCGCCCGCGAGGTCCAGCACGCGATCGCCCTTTCGAATCCCCGATGTCGCGACGAAGAACCGCTTCCAGAGGCGATGCACGCCGAACGACATCAGGTCGTTCATCACGTCGTACTTGCCGGCGACGGATGAGAACACTTGGCCGACCAGCTTCTGCTTGTCGGCGACGGGCACTTCGCGGTAGCCGAAGTGGGTGGTGGTGCCGGGGCTACGCGATTCGGTCATGTCTGCATTCTACGGTGCACTTGCCGGCAGCGCCGACACGAAAAACCCCTCTTCGCAGGAAGAGGGGTTTCGTTGGGCAGCGGCAGTAGCCGGCTTACTTCACCGGGTTGCCGTCGGCATCGATCACGTGCACTTCACCGAGGTTCAGCGCACGCACGGGCTGCTCGATCTTGGAAAGATCGCCCACGATCACCCAGGTCAGGTGGTCCGGATGGATCACTTCCCTGGCGGCCGCATTGATTTCGGCGTCTTTCTGGGCTTCGATCCGGCCCTTCAAGGTCTGCACGTAGTCATCCGGACGGTCGTACTTGACGATGCCCGCGACCGCGGACAGCACGGCCTGCGCAGTTTCGTACTGGCCCGGCATCTTGCGGATGTCGTTGTCCCTGATCTTCTGGATTTCCTTGTCGGTGAGCGGCTTGTCGCCGACCACCGCGCGCGCTTCCTTCAGTACTTCTTCCGCGGACGGCGCGGTCTTGTCGGTCTGCACCGGCGCGTACATCAGGAACGGCCGTTGACCGATCGCGCTGGGGCTGAAGCTGAAGGCGCCGTAGGCCCAATGCTTGTCCTCGCGCAGGTTCATGTTCAGGCGCGAGGTGAAGGTACCGCCGAACGCGCTGTTCATGGTGCCGATCTCGAGGTTGTTGGGCGCCTTGGTGGACGGCGCGACCAGTCCCGCGATGATCACCGATTGCTGCGCACCCGGACGGTTGACCAGGTACACGCTGGACTTCGCCGGATAATCGACCTTGGCGAGATTCTTGGCCGGAATCGGCGTGGCCGGCGCCTTCCAATTGCCGAACACCTTTTCCAGTTGCGGGATGATCTTGTCCAGCGTGGTATCGCCGGCGACCAGCAGCTTCATGTTGTCCGGGCGGATGTAATCGTGCACGAAGCCGCGCATGTCATCTGCGCTCAAAGCCTTGATCGACGCCTCGGTGCCGGACCCGGTGAACGGAATCGCATACGCGTTGCCTTTGCCGTAAAGGATCGGCGGCAGCAGGCGCAGCGCGACCGCGGTCGGCTGGGTCTTTTCCTGCGCGATGCCGGCCAGCCATTGGCCGCGCAGGCGCGCGAGGTCGGCGTCGCGGAATGCAGGGTTGCGCACGATGTCCGCGTACAGCGCCAGCGAGTCGGCGAGATTGGCGTCGAGCGCGCTCATCCACGCGGTGCAGATATCGAGGTCGCAATCGGTCGCGATCTCGGCGCCGAGGCGCTGCTTGCGCTTGGCGATCTCGACCGAGTCGAGATCCCCGGTGCCTTCGTCCAGCATGCCCATCGTGAAACTGGACGTGCCGAGCTTGCGGCCCTGGTCGGCGGCGTAACCTGCGTCGAACATCGCCTCGACCTGCACCACCGGAATCGTGTGGCGCTCGGCCAGCACCACTTCGATGCCGTTCGCGAGCTTGCCGTGCTGCAGGGCCGGGAAGGTCAGATCGGGGAAGGCCGTGACTTTCGGGAAGCCCTTGCCGCGATCGACGTCGCTGCTGGTGACCTTGTAGTCGCCCTCGGGCGAGAGCTGGTCGGCAGGGCGGCCCGGGATCGCTGCGCGGCCGGCGATGTTCGCCGCGTCGGCCGCATCGACCTTGCCCGGCACCACGGTCAAGGTGTAGTCGCCCTTCGACAGCCACTTGTCGGCCGCGGCTTTCACCGCGGCGGGCGTCGCCGCCATGGTGATGTCGTAGTCCTTCTTCCACGCAGCCGGATCACCGCGATAGACCTGACCTTCGGCCAGCGTCACGGCCTTGCCCGAGAAGCCGCCGATCTGTTCCAGCCCGCGGATGGTCGAAGCCTGATAGGTGGTCTTGACGCGTGCCAGTTCGTCCGCGGTCGGGCCATCCTTCAGGAATTTGGACCACTCGTCGGCGATCGCGGCTTCCACCTTCTTCGGATCGACGCTCTTCTTTACGTCGACTTGCAGCAGGGTCATGCTGGCGAGTTCGAAGGTCATGTTGCCGACCGACACGTCGTCGGCCAGCTTGTCCTTGTAGACCAGTCGCTGGTACAGACGCGAAGTCTTGCTGCCACCCAGGATCTGCGTGGCGAGGTCCAGCATGAGGCGATCGTTGCCGGAGGCGTCGAGTCCCGGCGTATTCCATTCGCGATAGATGCGGGTCTGCGCGACGTTGTCGGTCATGGTGCCGGAAGTCGATGCTTCGCGCGCGGTGACCCATGCCTGCGGCCGCGGCACGCGCGGGCCAGCCGGGATGTCGCCGAAATA
Source organism: Rhodanobacteraceae bacterium (assembly GCA_035281745.1). Taxonomy (GTDB): domain Bacteria; phylum Pseudomonadota; class Gammaproteobacteria; order Xanthomonadales; family Rhodanobacteraceae; genus 66-474. The sequence goes on along the minus strand of DATEDI010000022.1, from coordinate 180,667 downwards.
CTCCATGGCCTTTTGGCGCGCCTGCGCCGGCGTGATGTCGCCCACCAGCACCAGCGTGGTGTTGGCCGCGCCGTAGTAGTCCTTGAACCACTGCTTCACGGTGTCCAGCGAAGCGGCGTTGAGGTCCGCCATCGAGCCGATGGTGTCGTGGTGGTAGGGATGATTCGCAGGGAACGCGTTGGCCTGGATGTCCTCGAACGCGCGGCCGTAGGGCTGGTTTTCGCCCTGGCGCTTTTCGTTCTGGACCACGCCGCGCTGCTCGTCGAGTTCCGGCTGGCCGATCGCGCCGAGCAGATGGCCCATGCGATCGGATTCCATCCACAGCGCCATGTCGAGCGCGGTGGTCGGCACGGTTTCAAAGTAATTGGTGCGATCGAGCCAAGTCGTGCCATTCATGCCGGTGGCGCCGACCAGTTCGAACGGCTGGAAGTATTCACCCTTGTGGTGCTCCGAACCCTGGAACATCAAGTGCTCGAACAGGTGCGCGAAGCCCGTCTTGCCTTCGGGCTCGTAGCCCGAGCCCACGTGGTACCACACGCTCACCGCCACGATCGGCGCCTTGTGGTCTTCGCTGACCACCACCGTGAGGCCATTGGGCAGGGTGAAGCGGGTATAGGGAATGTCGATCTTGTTGCCGGCGTTGGCGGCCTGCGCCGCTCCAGCGAACAAGGTAATCCCGAACGCGGCCAACCAGGCCAGCCAATGCGTGCGCATCATGATGTCCTCCCCGGACACTGAGTCGTCTTGGAACCGTACCCGGGCCGAATGGAGAAAGCAATCGACCGGAAGGCACGCCGCCGGCTACGGGTTTACACTGCCCGAGGCCAGGGAAATCAGCATGCAGCGCTGCCTCGTCACCGGCGCCAACCGCGGACTCGGGTTGGCCTTCGTCACGCAATTGCTGGAACGCGGTGCGCGCGTGCTGGCCTGCTGCCGCGATCCCGGCAGCGCCGGGGTACTGGATGCGCTGGCGGCGGCGAACGACGGGCGGCTGGTGATCCATCCGCTCGACGTGGCCGATCCGCAAGCCATCGACAAACTGCCGGAAGTCGCGGCGCGGCACCTGCAACGCATCGACCTGCTGGTCAACAACGCGGGGGTGCTGGTGTCGGGCGAACGCTTCGGCAACGTCAAGGCGGAATCGCTGGCAGAGAGTTTCGCGGTCAATGCCACCGCGCCGTTGTTGATCACCCAGGCGCTGGCACCGCTGCTGGCCCTGGGCAACAAGCCGCGTGTGCTGTGCATCACCTCCCAGATCGGTTCGATCGCGCAGGCCAACGGTTTCCGCACCATCAGCTACGCGATGAGCAAGGCCGCGCTCAACATGGCGGTGAAGCGGCTGGCCGCCGAACTCGCGCCGCGCGGCATCGTGGTGCTGGCCGCGCATCCTGGTTGGGTCATGACCGCCATGGGCGGCAAGAGCGCAACCCTGGCGCCGGCCGACTCCGCCCACGCGCTCCTGAACCTGATCGAGCACGCGCAGACCGCGGATGCCGGGAAATTCCTGGCCTACGACGGCGCGGAACTGCCTTGGTGACGCGCCCAAATACCCGCACCCGATCCTCGGCCCGAGGCTATCAAACCCGATAGCGCCGCACTGCACGGGCCAGAATCGTGACGCGGCTCACATCGTGGCAGCCGGGATTCCGGTTTCCGCGACGGGTGGCACACGCGATGCTTCGATCCCTTGACCGGGCGTCCGCGCCTGTGCCAACAGGGGGAACAGCATGAAAAGCGAACTGATCATTCTGCGGGGCCTCTATGCGATGACGGCCTTGGTAGTGGTGTTCGGCATCTGCGCATTGCTGCTTCGCGCGCACTGATTCCGCAACCGTTGCCGCGTGCGAGGCGGCGGCCCGGAACCATCCGGCGCACATCGCGCCGGATGGCTATGACCGTGCGCGCGCACTAATGATGCGGCGGTCGCTTTCGTGAGAAGTCAGGGCAGGAAGCCCGTTCTGGTGTTTCATGATCGCATCGAGCGTCTCGCGGGAACGAAAACCGCATGCGTGGCGATCATGGACGATCGCACCATAATGTCCCGGTGCTGCACGTCATCCTGTTCCAGCCCGAAATTCCGCCCAACACCGGCAACGTGATCCGGCTGTGCGCCAATGCTGGCGCGTCGCTGCACCTGATCCGTCCACTCGGGTTCGAACTGGATCATGCCAAGCTGCGCCGTGCCGGGCTCGACTACCACGAGTTCGTGAACGTGATGGCACACGACGATCTCGACGCGTGTCTGGCATGGCTGCACCGTCCCCGCACTTTCGCATTCACCAGCCACGCGGACCATCGCTACACCGACACGCGATTTGCGGATGGCGACGCACTGTTGTTCGGCCGCGAAACCAGCGGCTTGCCCGATGAGGTCCTTGCAGCCATTCCCGAATCGCAACGCCTGCGGCTGCCGATGCAACCGGACAACCGCAGCCTCAATCTTTCCAACGCGGTCGCGGTCGCGGTGTATGAGGCGTGGCGGCAACTCGGTTTTCCGGGAGGAATCTGATAGCGATCAGCCGTGATCGCTGCGCCCATGCAAGCAGCGCCACAAATTCCATGCAGAAATCATCCATGGTGCCTGGCGCCGGCCCGGCCATCCCTGGCCGGTCGCTCGGCCGGGCACGCGATGCCCCCAGCATCGCGTACGCGCCCGTTCTCGCCCTGACTTTTCACGACAGCCGCTCCGTTCAACGCAACAGGATCCACAGCCCAATCGCTGCAAACAGCGCTGCGGCGGCCAGTCGTGTCGCGCGCAACGGCAGGCGCTCCGCGAAACGCGCGCCAAGGAACACCACCGGCACGTTGGCAAGCATCATGCCCGCAGTGCTGCCCGCGATGACCTGCCACAACGGCTGGTAGTGCGCACCCAGCACCACGGTCGCGATTTGCGTGCGATCACCCAATTCGGCAAGGAAGAACGCGATTACCGACGCCACGAACACGCCGCGCCCGCGTTTCGGCGGCGCATCGACGGGTTCTTCCTTTTCCGGCAGCAATGCCCACGCGGCCACGGCGAGGAACGACAACCCGATCAACCAGCGCTGCACTTCCGGCGTCATCCACAACGCCAGCCACGCGCCCAGTTCGGCGGCGATCGCGTGGCTGAGCAGGGAGGCGACGAGAATGCCGAGGCAGATCGGCCACGGTTTGCGGAACTTCGCGGCCAGCACCAGCGACAGCAGTTGCGTCTTGTCGCCGATTTCCGCCAGCGCGACAGCGCCCAGCGAAACGAGGAAAGCTTCCAAGGAGTTCTCCGGGGCCGGGGACTCGCGACAATCCGCACGCGCGTCCCGGCCCGGGTGCGTCGCGTGTGAACTGTCGGTCTCGCCGATCCTTGAAGATCGCCTCGCGCCACGGCCGGCGGGCCGAGCATGTTGACGCGAAGCCACCCGGCGACATGCCGGATGCGGCTACTCCCCGACGGAGTCCGGGCAGGTTAGCTGCACCACGGTTGTCACGCAATGCCGGATCGATGTTGCAGACGTCGTGCGGTGTCCCGGAATGACGACATGACAGCAGCGGCTGTCGTGAGAAGAGAGCAGGATGCCCGTTCGGGCGATGCGTAGCCGCGATCGACTGCCGGGGGAACACGGCACGGAAAGGGCGGCGATCAGGGATGATCGCATACAATCAGATGATGCCCGATCGTGAACCCAATGCCTGGATTCCCCACCCGCTCCGCAAGTTGGGCGGCCTTGCGCTGACGCTCGCGCTGAACCGTCTGGTCGCACTCGACCCCGACACCCGCGAGGCCATCGGCAAACTGGAAGGGCGCCGCATCGGCGTGCACCTGCGCGGCCCCGAAATTGCGTTCTCCATCGCCGCGCGCAACAGCACGTTGCAGATCGAGCCACCTCCAAATGCGACCGACGACGGCAATGCCAACGATTTCGAAGTCAACGCCACGCCCGGCTCGCTGCTGGCGATGGCGCTGGACCGCGGCGACGAAGCGCGTCCGGCGGGCAAAGTGGACATCGCCGGCGATGCCGAACTCGCGCGGCGCGTGCAGAAACTGGCGCGCGATTACAAGCCCGATTTCGAGGCCGCGTTCGCGACCGTATTCGGCGAAGTCGCCGGCACCGCGATCGCGCGCGCGCTGCACGACGCCGCCAAGCGCGCCGGTGAAGGCGCGCGGCATTTCCGTGACGACAGCATTGACTGGCTGCGTGACGAAGCGCGTCTGACCGTGCCGCACGCCGAGATGAACGCGTTCCTCGACGACGTGGATGCGCTGCGCGAGCGCACCGATCGCCTCGCCGCACGCATCCAGCGGCTGGGATCATGACACCGCTGCGGCTGCTGCCGCGCGTGCTGCACGTGGCCGCGGTGCTGGTGCGTTATCGCGTCGACGACCTGATCGACGAAGGCCACGCGATCCGACCGCTGCGGTGGGTGCGCGCGCTGCTGCCGCGCCGCCGCAAGATCGCGATGTTGCCGCGCGGCGTGCGCCTGCGGCTGGCCCTGACCGAACTGGGCCCAATCTGGGTGAAGGCGGGCCAGGTGCTGTCCACGCGCCGCGATCTGATTCCCGAAGACGTCGCCGACGAACTCGCGCATCTGCAGGATCAGGTGCCGCCGTTTCCCGGCGCCATCGCGCGCGCCATCGTCGAGGAATCACTGGGCAGGCCGATCGGCGAGCTGTACGCGAGTTTCGATGAAACACCGCTGGCCTCGGCGTCGATCGCGCAGGTGCATGCGGCGCGATTGCTGCTGCCGGCGTTTTCCGGCCGCTCTCCGCACGCTCCACGCCACGTGCAGGCGGCGGAAACGGCAGTCGAAGGGTCCGCTGCCACTGCCGCCACGATCGCGCGCGATGTGGTGGTCAAGGTGTTGCGTCCGAACATTGCCGTCAACGTGCGTCGCAACCTCGAGCTTCTGGATGCGCTGGCGTGGCTGGTGCAACGCTGGCATCCGCAGGCCGACAAGATCCGTCCGCGCGACATGTTCGACGAAGTCGCCAAGACGCTGCACAACGAACTGAACCTGCAGAACGAGGGCGCCAACGCCAGCCTGTTGCGGCGCAATTTCGAGAATTCCGACGACTTGTACGTGCCGCAGATCTTCTGGTCGCACACCGGCGAAAAAGTGCTGACGATGGAGCGCGTGCACGGCATTCCGGCCGACGACATCGTCGCGCTGGACAAGGCCGGCATCGACCGGCGCGTGCTTGCGGAAAAAGGCGTGCGGCTGTTCTACGAGCAGGTATTCCGCGACAACTTTTTCCACGCCGATGCACATCCCGGCAACATCTGGGTCGATCCCGCGCGGACACGCGATCCGCGTTTCATCGCCCTGGATTTCGGGATCATGGGTTCGCTGCCGGACGAGGACCAATACTGGCTGGCGGAAAATTTCATCGCGATGTTCGAGCGCAACTACCGGCGCATTGCCGAGTTGCATCTGGAAGCGGGCTGGATGCCGCGGCACATCCGCGTGGACGAACTGGAAGCGGCGGTGCGCACGGTGTGCGAACCGTATTTCACGCGGCCGCTGTCGGAAATCTCGCTGGCCGAAGTGGTGGCGAAACTCTTCAGCACCGCGCGCAAGTTCGAGCTGACCCTGCAACCGCAACTGATTCTGTTGCAAAAGACTTTGCTCAACGTCGAGGGACTCGGCCGCCAGCTCGATCCCGAGATCGACATCTGGTCGGTGGCGCAACCGGTGTTGAAACGCATCGTTGCCGACCGCTACAGCGCGCGTCATGCACTGCGCGAGATCCGCAAGCGATTGCCGCAATGGCTGCGTATCGCGCCGCTGATTCCGGAGAAGATTCACGATGCGCTGGAGGCGCTGGCCCAAGGCAACGGGCCATTGCAATTCGGTGAACGCGAACTGGAGCACCTGCGTGTGCTGCAGCGCGAAATCCAGCGCCGCATCCTAGTGGCGGCGTTTGGCGGTGCATTGCTGGTCGGCGCCGGCCTGGTGTTCGCGTTGGGCGATCGCTACGGCATCTGGCCGCCGATCGTGCTTGCCGCGATCGGCGTGGCGAGTTTCGCGGCCGCGTGGCCGTGGAAGCGGGCCAAGGAGTAAGACCTCGCCCGCCGCCTGACGAAGCCCACGTAAAGCCGGGGTCAGAGTGCACTTTCGGGTCGGGCGCAACGAGTGTCGTCGAGCAGCCGACGAAAGTGCACTCTGACCCCGGTTTACTGTACAGGTTTCACCCCGCCTTCACCAACCTACTTCGCGCGCCCCTGGTTGGCCACCGCGGTTTCCTTGGCGGCGATCGCGGCGGCGTCGCCGAGATAGAAATGCCTTACCGGTTTCAGCGCTTCGTCGAATTCGTACACCAGCGGCACGCCGTTGGGAATGTTGAGGCCCGTGATGGCGTCATCGGAAATGCCGTCCAGATATTTCACCAATGCGCGCATGGAGTTGCCGTGCGCGGAAACCAGCACGCGCTGTCCCGCGAGGATCGCCGGCGCCAGCACTTCATGCCAGTACGGCAGCACGCGCGCAACGGTGTCCTTCAGGCACTCGGTCAGCGGAATCTGCGCCGGATCGAGTTTCGCGTAGCGCGGATCGTTGGCGCTGAAATTCTCGGCGGGATCCAGCGGCGGCGGCGGCACGTCGTAGCTGCGGCGCCAGATGTGCACCTGCTCGTCGCCGTGCTTCGCCGCGATTTCGGCCTTGTTCAAGCCGGTCAGCGCGCCGTAATGGCGTTCGTTCAAGCGCCAGTCGGTGAGCACGGACAGCCACGCCAGGTCCATTGCGTCCATCACGCCCCACAGGGTATGCACGGCGCGCTTGAGCACGGAAGTGTGCGCGACGTCGAACATGTAACCCTCACGCTTCAGCAGCTCGCCGGCCTCGCGCGCTTCGGTGCGACCCTGCTCGGAAAGGTCGACGTCGGCCCATCCGGTGAAGCGGTTTTCCCTGTTCCACAGCGACTGGCCGTGGCGGATCATCACGAGGGTATGCATGGCATCGCACTCATCAGGAATTCAATGCATTGTACGATTGCTCCAGCCGCGGCCGCGGTTGCGAAAAGTCAGCCCATGGAGGGGCGCTCCGGCCTTTGCGGACTTCGGGACGTACCGCTTATGAGTGATGCCAACGAGGCTGCGATCAGGGATGACCGCATGCCATTGGTCAGGGTGCCGACCTGCCTATTGTCGACACCACAATAGTCAGGCAGGATCGCACCATGTGCTGCCAACACCTCGCCGCATGATGCGGCACTGGCAGACGATCAACGCGCACCACGCAGGAGGTTCCCATGCGATCCGCACGTCTTTGCACCTTCGCCTTCGCCTTGCTGGCCCTGCCGTTCGCGCTCGGCGCGTGCGTGAGCGGCGTCAACGGTTCGGTCGATGTCGCGGCCGGCTCCAGCACGTCCGATGCCAGCACCGTGAACGGCTCGGTGAATATCGGCGCCAACGCCAAGGCCGACAAGGCTTCCACCGTCAACGGCTCCATCCATATCGCCGAGAACGCTAAGGTCGGCAATGCCGATACGGTGAACGGCAGCGTTACCTTGGGAGAACACGCGACCGCGGGGAGCATCACCACCGTCAACGGGCACGTCACGCTGGAAAAGAACGCCACCGTCTCGGGCAACGTGGAAGCGGTCAACGGCGCGCTGAATCTGGCCACCGGTTCGGCCGTCAACGGCGAGCTCACCAACGTCAACAGCCACATCACCGTGGACGGCGCGCACATCGGACAGGGCATCACCACCGTCAACGGCGACATCGACATCACCGGCAATGCCGTGGTCGACGGCGGCATCAAGGTGAAGAAGCCGAGCGACAATGGCGTGCTCGGCATCCACTTCGGCACCGACGACATTCCGCGCATCGTGATCGGCGCCGGCGCGACCGTGAACGGTCCGCTGACGTTCGAACGCCCGGTGAAGCTGTACATCAGCGATCAGGCGCACGTGGCCGGCCCAATCACCGGTGCCGAAGCCGTGAAATTCTCGGGCAATGCACCGCCCGCGTCGGGTTCCTGACGGCAGATTTGATTTTGCTTCGTCATCCCGGAATGGCAAAGCCATATCCGGGACCCAGCGACTTGGCATTCGGTTCAGTGCGTTGCAAAAAAGTCACTGGCTCCCGGCTTTCGCCGGGATGACGAGCCGTGGTTGATCAGCCGGCGAGGGCGTGCGCAATCTGCGCGGCGGCCCATCGCCCGCTTTCTGCTGCACCTTCCGTGCAGGGAATGCCCATGTAGTCGCCGGCAAGGATCACGCGACGGTCCGCGTGCCATGTTTCCCGATACCCATGCAGATGCGTTGCACGCCCGGGCGGCGAACAGGGTTCGGCTTCGAACCAGCGGTGCATGCGCGTGAATGCAATGCGCGACGCGATGCCGGGCAGATAATGCTCCAACTCCGGAATTACCTCGGCAAGCACGTCGGTTTCGGACGCATCGGCGAGACGCGCACCCGCGGCGCCCTCCAGCATCACGTTCAGCAGTTCGCCACGTTCGACATGGTGCGCGCATTTGCGCGACTGGAACGCGAACGCCGCGATCACCTTGCGCTCGCGTCGCGGCACCAGCACGGCGTAGATGTCTTCGACCGAGGCGCCCGAAGGAATGCCCTCCGGGACGCCGAGGCTGATGGCGAGCGTGGCGCTGTAGCGCGTATCCAGAAGCCGCGTCGCGTCCCCGTCCGCAGGCGACCACAGCATGCGCGCCACACCGGCGGTCGTCGCGAGCACTGCGAAATCCGCATGCAACGTTTCCGCTGCCGTGGCGACTTGCATGCCCGCGATACCTTGTTCGATGGCGGTCACGGGCGATGCCAATCGTACGTCCAGGTGTTTTGCGATGGCTTCCGGAAGCACGCCGAGGCCACCCCGCAAGGCCGAGACCGATTTGCCGCGCGCGCCGAAACTCCACACCATCGCGGGCAGCGCCAGCGCCATGCCTTCGGGCGGCTGGAAGTAGAAACCCTCCAGCATCGGTTCGAACAGATATTCCAGCGCATCCCCGCCGAAGCGCTCGACCAGCGCGTGCGCCGCGTCCTCATGATCGAGCGGGCGCCAGCCCGCGTAGTCATTCAAAGGCAACGCATGCGCGTCATGCGCAAGTTTCAGGCTGGCACGGGTTGTGCGCACCGCATCCTTCCAGCGCAGCAGACCGCTGGACGGCAACGTCCACGGCCGTCGCGGATGGATACGCCGCACCTTGCCGCCGCGGACGATGCCGGTCCAGCCCGGTACGCCATGCAGCTGCGCCGACAAACCGTGCGCATCGATCAGATCGCCGATGACGGTATAGCCGTCGGACACGAATTGCGCGCCGCGATCGATCACGAACCCGGCATGACGATCACTGGTCATGCGACCGCCCACGCGGTTCGATGCTTCCAGCACCGTGACGTCGATACCGCGCACCGAAAGATGATGGGCGGCGCTCAAGCCCGCAATGCCACCGCCGATCACGATCACGGAATGCTTCATCGCGCACCCATCCGGCTATCCGCGAATCCGGCTCACTCGCCGGCCGGCAGCACCGACAACACTTCCTCGACGGTCGTCAGGCCACGTCGCACCTGCGTCGCCGCTGAAATGCGCAGCGGCTGCATGCCCTCTTCCAGCGCGCCGCCGGTGAACGCAGCGAGGTCGAGGTTGGCGGTGATCATGCCGCGCAGGCGCTGCGACACCGTCATCATCTCGTACACCCCGGTGCGACCGAGGTAACCGGTGTTGCGACATTCGAGGCAACCGACTGGCTCGTACACCTCCGCAGGCGGCGGAATGACCCAGCCACGCGTCAGCACCGACCAGGTATGCGGGTCCTGTTTGGCCTTGGCCTTGCAATGCGGGCACAGCGTACGCACCAGTCGTTGCGCGACGATCCCCGCGAGCGTCGACTGGATCAGGTAATGCGGCACGCCGAGATCGAGCAGGCGCGTGATCGCGGATGGCGCGTCGTTGGTGTGCAGCGTCGAGAGAACGAGGTGCCCGGTCAGCGATGCCTGCACCGCCATCTGCGCAGTTTCGAGATCGCGGATTTCGCCGACCATGATGATGTCGGGGTCTTGCCGCAACAATGTGCGCACGCCGGCCGCGAAATCGAAATCGATCGCGGGTTGCACCTGCGACTGGTTGAATTCCGGCGACACCATCTCGATCGGATCTTCGACGGTGCATACGTTGAGTTCCGGTCGCGCCAGATGTTTCAGCGTGGAATACAACGTGGTGGTCTTGCCCGATCCGGTCGGGCCCGTGACCAGCACGATGCCGTGCGGGCGTTCCACCATTTCCCGCCAGGTCTTTTCTTCCTCGGACGAAAATCCGAGCTGCGCGAATTGCTTGACCACGATGTCAGGATCGAAGATGCGCATCACGATCTTCTCACCGAACGCGGTCGGCATCGAGGAGATGCGCAGTTCCACCTCGCGGCCGCCGGCCGAACGAGTCTTGATGCGGCCGTCCTGCGGGCGGCGTTTTTCCGCGACGTCGAGCCGCGCCAGGATCTTGATGCGCGCGGTCACCGCGGTCATCACCGCGGGTGGCAATTCGAATACCTTGTGCAGGATGCCGTCGATGCGGAAACGCAGTTGCGCGGCTTCGCGGCGCGGTTCGAGGTGGATGTCCGAGGCGCGCTGCTCGAACGCATACTGCAAAAGCCAATCCACGATGTGGACGACGTGCCGATCGTCGGCGCCGATCTCGCCGGACTTGCCAAGTTCCAGCAGCTGCTCGAAATTCAGGATCGCCGAGCCGTCCATCGAATCCTGCTTGGCTTCGCGCGCCTTGGCGATCGAGCGCTGCACGCCGTAGAACTCCATCAGGTAACGGTGGACGTCCAGCGGATTGGCGACCACGCGTTTCACTTCGCGGCGCAGCATCTGCGAAAGATCCGCGGCCCAGTGCGTGTCGAACGGCTCGGCACTGGCGAAGACGACCGCACCGCGTTCGACCGCGACCGGCAGGATGCGGTGGCGCTGCGCGTAGGCCTGGCTCACGGCCTGCGTCACCGCTGCCACGTCGATCTTCATCGGATCGATCTTGAGATACGGCAGCCCGGCCTTCCCGGCCAGCCACACCGTCAACGACTCCACCGTCAGCGGCTTGCCGGGATCGGTGCGGTTCTCGGGTTTGGCACTGGCGATCAGGACCAGCGGGTGCAGTTCCACCGCGCCGCGTCCCGCGCGGCTGGTCGTGCGGATGCGTTTGGCATCTTCGGCGGCCAGCAGGCCATCGGCGATCAACGCCGCCAGCACTTCGGCCAATTCCAGCCGTCCATGCCGGCCGATCACCGACGTCGAATTCGGATTTGCCGCCATCGCCTGCCCCGCTGCCAAAAAGACCCTCGATCCGCGAGAAGCGCTCGGGATTTCGGCCTCGCAGCTATACTAACGCGCTTTGCGCGGCGCCCCCGAACCGATGGCAGCACCCACTTTCCAGGACGTGATCCAGACCCTGAATCGCTATTGGGCGGAGCAAGGTTGCGTGTTGCTGCAGCCGCTGGATCTGGAAGTCGGCGCGGGCACGTTTCACCCGGCGACCTTCCTGCGCGCGCTCGGTCCCGATCCGTGGGCGGCGGCGTACGTGCAGCCATGCCGTCGTCCCACCGACGGCCGCTATGGCGAAAATCCCAACCGCCTGCAGCAGTACTACCAGTATCAAGTGGTGCTGAAGCCGAATCCCGATGACGTGGTGGAACGCTACTTCGGCTCGCTGCGCGCACTCGGCATCGATCCGCTGGTGCACGACTTGCGGCTGGTCGAGGACAACTGGGAATCGCCGACGCTGGGCGCGTGGGGCCTCGGTTGGGAAGTGTGGTTGAACGGGATGGAAGTCACCCAGTTCACCTATTTCCAGCAAGCCGGCGGGCTCGAGTGCAGACCCGTCACGGCCGAAATCACCTACGGCCTCGAACGGCTCGCGATGTATCTGCAGAACGTCGACAGCGTGTTCGACCTGGTGTGGACCACCGCGCCGCACGGCGTCGTCACCTACGGCGACGTGTTCCATCGCAACGAAGTGGAACAGAGCGCCTACAACTTCGAACACGCGGATACGAAAGAACTGTTCCATCGCTTCGACGCCTGCGAAGCCGAGGCCAACAAGCTCGTCGCGCTGAACCTGCCGCTGCCCGCCTACGAGCAGGTGATGAAGGCCAGCCACGCGTTCAATCTTCTGGATGCGCGTCGCGCGATCTCGGTGACCGAACGCCAGCGCTACATCCTGCGCGTGCGTGCGCTCGCGCAGGCCGTCGCGAAAGCCTGGACCGCGCCGCGCGAAGCGCAAGCGGAGGTCGTGCATGGCTGAGCGCTCGCTGCTGGTCGAGATTGGCGTCGAGGAGTTGCCCATCCACGCGGTGGACGATCTGGCGCGCGCGTTCGCGCAAGGCGTATGCGACGGCTTGTCGAAGCGCGGCATCGCCGCCGATGTCGAACACGCACAGACATTCGCGACACCACGGCGCCTTGCGGTGTGGGTGCCCGGCGTCGCCTTCACCCAGCCCGAACAGCGCAACGAAAGTTTCGGTCCGTACGCCAACATCGCGCTGGATGCGGACGGTCAACCCACGAAAGCCTTGCTCGGTTTCGCCAACAAGGTCGGCGTGGAATGGACGCATCTCGAACGCGCGACGGACGTCAAGGGCGAACGCTTCGTGCATCGCAATGTTGCGCCGGGGCGCACCACCGCCGAACTCGCGCCGGAAATCGTGCGCGAAGCCGCGGCGGCGCTGCCGATTCCCAAACCGATGCGCTGGGGCGATCATGATTTCGGGTTCGTGCGCCCGGTGCACTGGCTGGTGATGCTGCACGGCGATCAGGTGATCGCGGGTGAGCTGTTCGGGGTGAAAAGCGGCCGGCAATCGCGCGGCCACCGCTTCATGCATCCGACGCCAGTGCATCTGGCCGATGCCGACAGTTATGTCGACGCCATGCGCGGGTCCAATGTCCTGGCCGATCCGGACGAACGGCGTCAGCGGATCCGCGATGAAGTCGCGCGAGTGGCGCCTGCCGATTGCATACCGCATCTCGACGAGGCGCTGCTCGATGAGTTGGCCAATCTCAACGAGTGGCCGGTTGCGATCGCCTGCACATTCGACCGCGATTTTCTGGCGGTGCCGCACGCAGCGCTGATCACCACCATGCGCGCAAACCAGAAATTCGTGCCGGTGTTCGATGCCGACGGCAACCTCACCGAGCACTTCATCGGCATCGCGAACATCGAATCGAAGGATCCGGCGCAGATCCGCCACGGCTACGAGCGCGTGATCCGCCCGCGTTTCGCCGATGCCAGGTATTTCTTCGACGAAGACCTGAAGACATCGCTGGCTTCCTACCAGCAAGGTCTGCGTGACGTCACATACCAGAAAGCCCTCGGCAGCCTGTGGGACAAGACCGTACGCGTGGCGGAACTGGCCAGCGCGATCGCCGAGCGCCTGTTCGCGCAAGGCATCGACGTCGACGCGGCACAAGCGGCGCACGTCGCCGGTTTGTCGCGCTGCGATCTGTTGACCCGGATGGTCGGCGAGTTCCCGGAACTGCAGGGCGTGATGGGCCGCCATTACGCGGCCGCGCAAGGTGAAGCCGTCGAAGTCGCGAACGCACTGGACGAGTTCTATCGTCCGCGCAATGCCGGCGACGGCATTGCCGCAGGCACGTTGGCGCAATGCGTGTCGCTGGCGGACAAACTGGACACGCTGGCGAGTATTTTCGCGGTCGGCATGAAACCCACCGGCAACAGGGATCCTTTCGCGTTGCGGCGTACGGCACTCGGTTTGGCACGCACCCTCATCGAGGGCGGACTCGATCTCGATCTCGCCGTATTGCTGAAAGACGCACTGGCTGAAATCCCCGATGCGGCTCTTCTCGCCTCTCCCGCCGCGAGAGGGGTTGGGGGTGAGGGTCCGAACCTCGCGAAGAGTTCCGGACCCTCACCCGCCCCTTCGGGGCACCCTCTCCCGAGGGGAGAAGGAAACAAAGCGGCTGCGCTTCGCGCAGCGTTGTCCATGGAACTGCGGGGCTTCATCCTCGATCGCCTGCGCGGCTACTACACGGAACAAGGTTTCGCGCCGCAACAGTTCGAAGCCGTGGCAGCGGTACAGCCTGCCAGCCTCGTCGATTTCGATCGCCGCCTGCGCGCGGTCGCGTCCTTCGCGCAACAACCCGAGGCGGAGAAACTTGCCGCGGCCAACAAGCGCGTGGCCAACATCCTCCGCAAGGAAGGCATTGACGCGGTGGCCGCCGCACAACGGGAACTGGATGCAGCGCTGTTGCACGAGCCGGCCGAGCAGGCCCTTGCGCATGCGCTGGACGCCGCCCGCACGGACAACGTACCACGCCTCGAACGTGTCGTGGCGGAGCGCGACTACGCCGGTGCGCTCTCTCGCCTCGCGCAGTTGCAGGCGCCGGTCGACGCATTTTTCGACGGTGTGATGGTGATGGCCGATGACCCTGCGCTGCGCGCGAACCGCGTCGCATTGCTGGCGCGGATCAAGGCGCGTTTCGACGTCATCGCCGATATCGCATTGTTGTAATGACAGCCGTCGCGACAGACCGCAACCTCGCTTCCAATCCTTCGTGGCGCCGCGCTGTTCCTGGGGAAGGCACGCAGTCGGGAGCCGAACGATGAGTCGGTCCCCGGAACAGCGTTGGATGCGTGCACGGCAATACCTGGCGCAGGGCCAGATGGCGCCGGCGAAGGCGCAACTTGATGCACTGCTGGCGGAAGTCCCCGGACAAGTGTGGACAAACCTCACCGCCGCCAACGTCGCCTTGCGGGAGGACCGGATTCGCTATGCGGTGCGGTGCGCGTTGGATGCAGTGGCCACGGCGCCGGAAGATCCGGGATTGCTGTGCGACGCGGTCCAGGTGCTCCTGGACGTTGGCGAAGTGACTGCCGCCCGCGAGTGCCTCACGAGGCCGGCACTCGCCCAGGCAACCGAGGCATCCTGGTTGTTGCGGCTTTCGGATTTCCGCCAGCGCCTGGACGAAAATGCCCAATCGCTGGCTTTGATCGAGCGCGCGATTGCGGCGGGTGCAAGCAGCCCGGAGATCCGCTTTCACCATGGGGTGCAGCTTTATTTCAACGGCCGTATCGCCGAAGCCGAGCCCGAGTTGGAGGCCAGCGTTCGACAGGAACCAACTGGCGGACGCGCAGCGCTTGCACTTTCAAGGCTGCGAAAACAAACGGAAGACCACAATCATCTTGCGCTGCTGGCTTCCGGCCTCGCGCGGGTCACCCAAGGTACGCGCGACCACGCCGCCCTCGAATTCGCAAATTACAAGGAACTGGAGGATCTGGGACGCAACGAAGACGCATGGAGCGCGCTGCTGCGTGGCAATGCGATCATGCGGAGGCGCAACCCTTGCGATACCGATGCCGAGCGCCTGTACCTCGAGCGCCTTGCCGAAATCTGCGACGGGCACTTCGTGCAGCCACGCGAAGTCACGCACGAGGGCCCGCAACCGATCTTCGTAATCGGTATGGCGCGTTCCGGAACAACGGTCCTCGAGCGGATCCTCGGGAATCACCCGGACGTCACCAGCGTCGGCGAGCTGGTGGACTTCGACAAACAACTCCACTACGCGACCGATACCTGCAATACCCAAAGCCAGACTTTCCTCGACCGGCTGCCGGCGTTGGATCTTGCGGAAATCGGGCGCCGCTACCTCGCGCAGACGCAATGGCGCGCAATGGGCAGATCCCGCTTCATCGACAAGCAGCCTCCCAACTGGGTGCTGGCGGGACTGATTCATGCTGCATTACCGCAGGCGCGGCTGCTGCACCTGGTACGTGACCCGATGGATCTTTGCTTTTCCAACTGGCGCGCGTTCTTTGGCGACACCTACGCATACAGTTATGACATGGCGGGGCTCGCCGCTTACCATCGGGCCTACCTGCGAACCATGACACACTGGCACCAGGTGATGCCGGGAGCGATCCTGGATGTTTCGTATTCCGACCTTGTACGTGCACCCGAGACCGTCATGCGCAGGGTATTCGCGCACTGTGGACTGGAGTGGCATTCCGGTTGTCTGGACATGCGCGCGAATCCGGCACCGGTGGCAACGTTGAGCGCCGCCCAAGTACGCGCGCCTTTGCACGCGCGCGCCTTCGGTGAATGGCGGCGCTATGCGGTGCAACTGGAGCCGCTGCAACGCGACCTGGAAGTGGCATGAGTGAACTCGACCCAACTGCGCTTCGACCGCACGAACGCCAGTGGCGGCGCGCGCAGCGCTACATTGCCGACGAACAGTTCACCGCGGCGCGGGCCAGCCTGGAAGGGCTGCTCGCACGTGCACCGGACGACATCCATGCACGCTTGCTGCTTTCGAGTGTTTGCCTCGAACTCGGCCGTCTGCGTGACGCCTGCGAGCAATTGGTGCTGGCGTCGCAGTCCCTTCCGGACGATCTTGCCGCGATCCATCGGGTCGCGTACTGCCTCCACCAGGTGGGTGAAACCGCGGCGATGCGACACTGCCTCGATCATCCGGCGATTGCCCGTTCGCGCGACGGCAACATGCTGATGGCGCTGGCGCACATGCAGCAGATCCTTGGAGCCCACGAATCCGCGCTCACGCTCATGGATCGTGCCCTCGCCTTGGGTGTCGACAATCCGGATGTGCGCTATTTCCGGAGCTTGCAGCTGCAATTCCATGGCAGGATGGGCGAGGCGGAAGCCGAGCTCGAATCCTGTCTGCGGATGGGCCCGACATACGGTCGCGCCTTCCTGGCATTGGCGCGTATGCGCAGGCAGTCCCCCGAAAACAATCACCTTGCCGCCATCGCGTCCAGACTCGACCGCGTCGCGCAAGGCAGCGAACACCACGCCGCGCTCGAATTCGCCCGCTTCAAGGAATTGGATGACCTGGATCGACGCGAGGAAGCCTGGCAGGCGCTGACGCGCGGCAATGCGATCATGCGCGCGCGTGTTCCGCACGACAGCGAACGTGAACAACGCCAGTTCGACACGATCATGAACCTGTGCTACCGGGCTTTCGTCGCGAACGTCCAGGACGGCATCGACGACGATGGCCACCCGCGCGATGGCCCGCGGCCGATCTTCATCGTGGGCATGCCGCGCTCGGGGACCACGTTGCTGGAACGCATCCTCGGAAACCATTCGCAGGTCGCGAGTCCGGGGGAACTGCCGGATTTCCCCAAACAGTTGCGCTGGGCCGCCGATTGGCATGGCGCGGCATTGATCGATGAAGACCTGCTGGCGCGGATCAGGAACGTCGACTGGGCTCTGCTTGGAAAGCGATATCTCCAACAAAGCCAGTGGCGGGCGCACGGCAAGCCGTACTACATCGACAAGCTGCCTCCCAATTTCATGCTGGCCGGCTTCATCCATCGCGCATTGCCGCAAGCACGAATCCTGCACATGCGGCGCGATCCGATGGACGTGTGCTTTTCAAACTGGAAGGCACTGTTCGGCGATTCCTACGCCTACAGCTACGATCTGCATTCACTCGCCGCGCACCACCGGAACTACCGGCGCTTGATGGCGCACTGGCGATCGGTGATTCCGCACGCAATCCTCGATCTGGATTACGCACGACTCGTCGCGGATCCGGATGCCGTCACCCGGCAAGTGCTGGCATTTTGCGGATTGCCCTTCGAGTCCGGCTGCAGTGACATCGCCCGCAACCGCAATCCAGTGTCCACGCTCAGCAGTCCGCAGGTGCGACAGTCCATCCATGGCCGCGCCGTGGGCGAATGGCATCGCTACGAAGCGTACTTGCAGCCACTGCTTTCCAGCGTCAGCGCCGGCAACGGGTGACGCTCCGAAACGTGCGGCCTGGTGAGTACAACGAGAACGCCGCGGGACAAGGTGCTGCCTGGCTGGATATCGCCTGCCGAGGGCTGCGAACGCCGCCGCTCTTGTATCGAACCTGCCGTCAGATCGACCCTCAGTCAGTCGATCCGAGGCGGGCTGGTGTCATGCGCGGCTTCCGCAGCCATTCCGCGCCCTGAAAAAAGGGGGCCGGCATGCGCCGGCCCCTTGAAGCTTTCCCGCTTTGCGTTATTACTTGCCACCGAAGTGGATGTTGACGTCCAACCAGATGGCGCGACCCCAAGGGGTGTAGTTGAACTGGTTGTAGTACGGCCAGCCGACCCACGTCTGATCCTTCGGAGGCATCTTGTCGAAGATGTTCTGGACGATCAGCTTGGTGGAGATGTCCGGCGTCACGTTGTACGTCACCGAGCCGTTGTAGACGGTCCACGGGCCGACCACACCCGCCTGCGAGTACTGTCCGCCACCACCCTCCCATCCGTACACCTGTGCGGCGTAGTTCGGCGTGGAACCATAGCGCTGAGCCTGCAGCGTGGTGCTCCACTTGTTGACGTCCCAGGTGACACTGGCATTGGCGATGGTCTTGAATTCGCTGGACCAACGCGGCTCGTGCAGAAGGTCGTGATCCGGATCGCCCGGATACTGCTGATACGTGTGGTTCATCGTCACGTTGTAGCGGGCACCGAAAGTAAAGTCGCCCCATTTGCCTGCATCGACCTTCCAGTCTCCCGACGCAACGACACCGGACACCCGCTCATGCGACACGTTGATGGGTCCGACGATGATGTCCGTGATGTTTTCGGAAAACTGCGGATTCGCGTTCGGCGCAGTGCGCAACACACGGTTGAACGCATCAACGCAGGTCGGCGACGATGCATCGAGCTGGCCGAGCCGGCAATCCGCCTCGTTTTGCAGCAATCCACCGACACTGAGGGGACTGACCTCGTCGTTGATCCGGATGTTGTAGTAGTCGGCCTTCAAGGTGAGATTGTTGGTTGGCGACCACACCAGACCATACCCCCACGATTTGGCGGTGATCGACTTCAGGTCGTGATTGCCCTGCTGGGTGCCCTTGTATTGATAGGAATACCACGTGCAGTCGGGCAGGGCCGTGTTGGGCTCGTACTTCTCGCATTTGTAATAGTCGGTCGTGTTGCTGTAGAACCCGCTCGGTCCCTGGAAGACATAGGCCATGTCGGGCGCACGAAACGCGGTCGCGTAGTTGGCGCGCAGCAGCAGGGTGTCGAACGGCCGGAACTCCAGACCCAACTTGTAAGTTGCCTTGCTGTCCGATCCCGCATTCTGGTTCTTGTAATGGTCGTAACGGCCAGAGATGTCCGCGGTCAGCATGCTGAAAATCGGCAGACGCATCTCCAAAGCCGCGGCGTAATTGTCACGCTTGCCGTTGCCGGAAGTGCCGGTGTACCCCCAGAAGTCGCCCGCCGCCAGCCGAGGATCGATCGGGTTGTCCCAGTACTGGTTGCCGACCTGGAGAACGCCAGCGAGACCTACCGAGCCGCCCGGCAGTTCGAACAGATCCGAATTGGTGATCTGCAGGTTGGCATTTTGCGTATAGGTGTGGGACGTCGCGCGGACGTAGTCCGAGAACCCCTGGTACTCGTCCGGGGTCAACGGCTGCCAGAATGCTGCATCATCGGGTGCATAGATGCTGTAGCCGTAGTAGGTGCCGAGCAACGGGCCGAGGAACTTGTTCTTGAAGAAGGCGTCGACCTTGTCCGTCAGCGGATGCATCCACTTGTCGTAGGACTTGTAGTCGGAACGCGCAACGTAGGCATCGTAGGCCCAGTTGGACTGGCCAAGGTTGCCGCGGATACCGATGTTGCCGGCGTACATCCGGGACAGTTCGTAATTCGAATTTTTCAGCAATCCGCCGATTTCCTCCGGCGCGAAGATTCGTTCGTAGAATTCGAAACGGCCGGTGTTGGCGTTGACGATGTAATTGCCTACATCCGGCGCCCACCAGTTGTAGTTGGGGCCCGCGTACCAGTTCTGCTGCTGCACGGAGTACAACATGTGCCCGTACAGTTCGGTGTTGGGGCTCAAGTCGTAGCTGAAGGTGACGTAACCCGATCCATCGCGCTTCTTGTTGAGGAGCGTGGCATAGCCCGGTGCGATGTTACTGCCGCAGTAGTGGCCATCATCGCGATTGGGGCGATAGCTCAGCTGCGTGGTGCCGTTGAACAGGCCGGACATCGCCGAGCAGCCGACGCCAGGCGCGTCGGTATTGGGATTGATGTAATGGTTGCCGGCATCGAAATACCAGTGGACGCCCACCGTGAACGGATTGCGGCTGGCGGGGTTGGGGGCGTTCAGCGTGGACGAGGTCAGGTCCCGGTTGAAGCCGAAAATGGGGTGCTGGTCGTCAAGCTGGATCGCGTACATCAGGTGCAGCTTGTCGGTGTTGACGCCACCCGAGAACGCCAGGCGCTGGTTCTGTCCGCCCCCTTGTGAATAGCCACCCGCGCGATAGTTCAGGTTGTAGCCTTCCATCCGCTTCTTCAGGATAATGTTGATCACGCCCGCGATGGCCGACGACCCGTAAATGGATGACTGGTTGCCCGGCAGGATATCGATGTGGTCCACCATCGACATTGGAATGTTGGAGAGGTCGGTGAAGTTGGCCGAGCCGTTATAGAGCAACGGGTAGTCCGCCATCGGACGGCCGTCGATCAGGAACAGGGTGAAATCAGGGGACAAGCCGAGGAGGCTGATGGTTTGCGCGCCGGGCGTGAACCCCTGGGAAAACTGACTGTCCTGGACCGCGCCAGTGGAGAGGGGCTGCGCACGAAGCGCCTCATATACGTTCGAGTAGCCCTTCTTGATCATGTCCTGCGAACTGATCGTGATGACCGGGTTGGCGGTCTCGATCTGCGACTGCGGAATCAGCGAACCCGTTACCGTGATGGTATTGAGGGTTTTTGCCTTTTTTTCCTGATCCTGCTGGGAATTCGAATCATTCGATTGCGCGGTGGTCGATTGATCCTGCGCCTGCTGCGGTGCCGTGTTGTCCTGTGCGTACGCCGTGCCCGCAACGAACAGGCTGGCGCAAATGGCTGAAGCCAAAAGCTTGCGATTCATCAGGAGTACTCCCCGTGGTGCTGTGATCTGTTGGTTGACGTCCGCTCCCATACGCGTCGAGGAAAGGCGGGCGAAAGTTTCGTATCCAGGAAACGCTTGATTCCCGTTCAAGCAAAGCCGAGTGTTAACGCGTAGTTCACATTAGCCGCAAAGTTACGAAGTTGCAACGCTGATGAAAGCATCATGAAAGGTGGCAATGTGTCAAATTTTAGGTGGGGTCGTCTAGCCGTGAAGCCGCTGGAACCCGGCTTGCCCAACGACGGCATCCCCCACCCGGGGTAAACGTCACTTGCACGACGTCTTTCGTCGCGCGGTGGCCCGCGGTAATATGAAAGTTCTGGCCCGCATCCATGCGTGGCCGTGTGCCGCAGCGCACCGCACTCGATGCGCGCCGATCCATCACGAGGAATTCCCCCCATGCGAAAGCTTGTTGTTGCGTCATTGCTGGCTGCCCCCCTGCTGCTGGCAGGTTGCGGCGGTTCCAGCGAGTCAGGCGGCGGTTCATCGGCCGCCGCGTCGGCCTCTGCCGGAATGCCAGCGTCCGCGGCCACCGCGGTGAGCGGTACCGTCACGGTGCAAAACCCACCGTCGGCGATCACGCCCGAGGCCAGACTCGAGCTTTCGCTGGTGGACGTCACCCAGCAACCAAGCGTCACCGTCAACAAGCAGGATTTCAGTCCGCCCACGTTTCCGCAGACATTCCGCATTCCATTTTCGTCGTCCGCCATCAACCCCAACGACTTGTATGTCCTGCAGGCAACCATGCAGGACAACGGTCGCACCTACTCGACCAAGTTGCAGCAGCCGGTGCTGACCCATGGCCAGCCCGCCAACGTCGACCTGACGCTGGTGGCCGAACCGACGCCGGCGGAGAAGATGCTGGCCGATTTCGAGAACGCCAAGCGCCAGACCGGCGGCATGAAAGTGAAGTCCGGCACTTCCAGCAAGATCGGCGAATCGCACAGCTGGCAGGTATTCAGCGACGTCCACGGCGTCGAATTCATCATCGAGCAGGTCAACCAAGCCGACAAGGGCTTCACCAAGACCCAGTACGCCTATCGCAACGCCCTGCCGTGGGTGGTGGTGCAGGAACAGATGCCCAAGCCCGATGCGCCGCCGACGTCGACTGCGAAAGTCGGTTGGGACGACAACGGCGTGCTGGTGCTGAATCAGCAGATCAGCGGCGGCAAGACCGACAAGGTTTCCGACGACGAAGCCAAGTCGCTGCACAAGCAGGCGGAAACCGAATACAAGAAGTTCGCCAAGAACCACTGAGTTTCCGGCTGAGCCAAACGAAAGCCGCGCGTCCGAGACGCGCGGCTTTTTTGTTTCACGCAACGACGCGAATCAGAAACGGAACTTGGCGCCGATGTTCACGCTGCCGACGCGCTGGCTGGAATCGGAAAAGCGGCCGTCGTAGCCGATCCAGCCCGAAAAGCTGGGCGTGAAGTCGGCGGCAAGGCCCACGCCCGCGCTGCCCCAGTTGCTGTCGGGTACGAAGCCCGGCAGCGCGAACGTGCCCGGCATGCCGACCAGACCCGCCGGGACGTCGCGCGGATCGGCATCGCTGTCGTGGTTCCATGCGACACGCGCATAGGGATGCAATGTCGCGCCGCCGGCCTGCAGGTTCGCGGCGAGCTGCCAACCCAGCGTGCCTATCAGCGCGTGACGATCCTGCCTGCCGAACGTCATCGCCGTGGCGTCGTTGCCGTTTTCGTTGTAGCCATCCACGTGGATGTGCTGCCACGCGATGTCGGCGAAGGGCCCCGTGCGCCACGCGCCGAAATCCAGCCACCAGCCACCGGTCAGCGCGAACGCCGTATGCGAGCCTGACGTGTCGCCGTCTTCGTAGCGCACGGTCGGGCCGATCGGGATGTTGCGGTGCACGTTGCTGTAACCCAGATGCCCGAAGCTGCCGATCGCGCCGAAGTACGCGTCCTGCCAGCTCCACATCACGTAACCCGTCGCCAGCAGATCCTGCAACTTGAAGCCGCCGGCGTTGCCCGCGAATTCGTCCTTCTGCTGGCCGATGGTGAAAGCCATGCCCGCGGTCAGCGCGTCGGAGGGATGGATATCCGCGCCGACGCTGAGCGTGTTGACGTCGTTGCTGCTCTTGGGCGAATTCACCTGCGCGTCGAGGCGCTGGCGTGCGTAGTCGTAGTTGGCCCACACCCGCAAGCCATTGCCGGGCGCGCTCGCGAGGCTGGTGGTGGCCTGGCCCTGCACCGAACGATTGAGGCTGTGGTTGATCTGCAGCGGTACCTCGCCCAGCAATGAAATCTCGCCCGGCGCGGTGATGATCGATTCCGCGTACTGCGCCAGCAGCGCATGCGTGGCGGCGGTGGGATGCACGCCGTCGGCAAAGAGATAGGTGCTCTCGGTGCCCGGCTGATAGGTGACCGTGGCCCCCGGCGTGCCGGCGGGCAGACATTCGAATGAACTGCCATCGCCGCCGGTGCACGCCGGCTGGGTGACGTTGGTTAATCCGTAGCGGGCCGGATCGGCCATGATCTCGTCGAGCAGCGCGAACGTATTCACAGGGATGATGTTGACGCCAGCGTTTGCAAGTCCCGCATTCAGCGCGTTGTTGTAGACCAGCGAAAGCCCCGTGAGCTGCCCGGCGGCCGTCGGGCCTTGCGCAATGCCGGATGGCGTCAGGCCGATGTTGGGCAGGTTGAACACCATCACGTAGCGCGCACCCGCATCGCCGAGTTGCTTGATCATGCCGAGTTCGGTCGCCGCGGCTTGCTGCAGGTAAGCCTGGATCTGGGTCTGGTCCATCAGCGAGGACACGCCCGCGCCCGCCGTCACCTGCGCCACCACTTGTTGCGTAACGACAGGCGTGATCTGCGCCGTGAAAGCGGCAATCGCCGCCGGATCATTCGGGATCACGTTGGCGGCGATCGCCTGCTGCACCTGCGCCGCAATCGTCTGCTGGATCAACTGCTGCGCGGTCGCGGCCGCCGCACCGGAGGTCGCGGCGTAGAACACGTCGTTGGCGCCGCCCCACACCGTATACAACGTGTTCGGATCGGCCTTGTTGCCGGTCGCCTGCAGGTACATGCCGAGCTGGGTCGGCAGGAGCGGTACGCTCGATGGCGTACCCGGCGAATTGTTGAGGACGCCGGCACCGCCGAAGGCGAAGTCGGTACCCTGCAGCAACGCTGGCGTGAGCGGCGTTCCGAAGTCCTCCGCGATGTGCTCGATCGCGACTTCACCCGGATTGGTGGTGAAACGCATCAGGAACGGCAACTGCGGGCACTGACCCAGACTGATACAGGACAAATCCAGGTTTCCGTTATCGCTCAGGCTGTCGCCGAACACCACGACGTTGTCGAACAAGCCCGCGTGCGCGGATGGCTGTGCGGCAGGCGGTGCGGTTTGCGCGAACGCGGCAGAACTGGCGAGTGCCAGCGCCACGGCGCAGGCGAGATGACGCGGACGGGACATGGCGGGAATCTCCGGGGTGCCAAACGGCGGACGCGCCAAGCCTAATACAGACGTTTGTTTTGTTCCATCCGCGGGCGTATGGGTGAGACGGCTTGACTGCCACCTGCCGAGGACGGATCGCGCGGCGGTGCACGCCCGGACAGAAATGACTGGCCCGGCGCCAACCACCAGGAATGGTTACCGACCAGGTGTTGTCCGACGGCCAACACCCAAGGCATCGGACGGATCAGCGGCGCAAAAATCCTGTCGGCCCATCGGGTAGAGAGCGACGCCGCGATCGCGACACCGGCCGCCACGCACGACACCAATGCCGCCCATGCCGGAAGCGCTTGCGCCAGCCATGCAAAGGCACCGGCCGCAACGAGGCCAAGCACCAGGAAGCCGTGCACCAGATAAGCGGTGAGGCTGCGCCGCCCGAAGCCGGCATGCCGCGCGCGGCGCGGCACCAGCGTCAGCACCGACAGCGCGCAAAGGGCCGAGGCGCTCAGCAGTGCAAGTCTCGTGACCGCGCCCGCAAGCGGCGCGATCTGCAAGGACGCATAGCCCATCGACGCATACAGCCACTCCGGATCAAGCCCGCGCAGAAACCACGCGCCGACCGCTGCCGCAAAAAGGATCAGCACCGCGGTGAACCTGCGCGCCGGCGCCGCGCCCAATTGCTGCAATCGCCGCGCGCCGATGCGGTGGCCGAGCAGGAACAATGGGAAGAACACCAGCGTGCGCGACAACGAGAACGGATAATCGATCCAGGGTGCCACCCCTGCCGCCAGCGCGATGATCACGGCCAGCGGCAATGCAAACTTCAGTCGCGCAAACAGCGGCAACAACAGCCGCCAGCAGGCGAGGCTCAGCAGATACCACAGCAACCAGTACGGCGTGAGATAGCCTTGCGACCAGTCGCCGGTGCCGGACAGCCATGCGTCCCATGCGGGATAGAGTGTCTGGAACACCACGTAGGGCAGCAATACGCCAGTGGCGAGCGCGAAAGCTCGACGGCGCGTCAGGTCGGTGTTCGAGACCGCGCCGGAAACCAGCACGAACGCCGGCATGTGGAACAGATAGATCCAACGATAGAGCGCCGCTGCGACGGGGCCGGAATCGGCCAGTTGTTCCAGCAGATGTCCGATCACCACCAGCGCGATCAACACGAAACGCGCGTGGTCGAGCGCGGGATAACGTTCGGGTTGGCGCGCGATCCGCGCCGGGCGCGCAGCGGACTTGCGCAGCGCACGTCGCCCGGCGCGACGGAGCGGCCGATAGAGGGTGCGGGTCCAGTTGACGGCCGATTCGCCGATCATCCTTGAGCGGTTTCCTCCGGAAGCGGCGGCACGCGCAAACGCGCCGACATCGCGACATCGCCCGCTTCGTCGCGTGGATCACACGCCTTGCCGACGACGGCAGCGCACAACAAACGATGGAAGCATGATGCCGGCGTGCGCGTTAACCCGATCGGAACGCCGGGGAAATCGCGACGACGAACGCCTGCGCCGCGACGCCTTCGCCCGCTTACACTTGCGCAACTTTGACTTGCAGCGCAACGCCCATGCACGATTTTTTCCGGGTTGTCGTTCTTGGCATCATCGAGGGCATCACCGAATTCCTGCCGATTTCCTCGACCGGACATCTGCTGATCGCCGAGCACTGGCTTGGCAGGCGCTCGGATCTGTTCAACGTCGGTATCCAGGCCGGCGCGATCCTGGCGATCACGCTGGTGTACTGGCGACGCATCTGGCAACTGCTGACGCGCTGGCGCGAAGCGGAAACGCGCGATTACCTGGTGAAGTTGATCGTGGCGTTTTTGGTCACCGCGGTGCTGGGATTGCTCGCGGTGAAACTCGGCTTCGAATTGCCGAAAACGATGACGCCGATCGCGTGGGCGCTGGTCATCGGCGGTATCTGGATGATCGGCGCGGAACAGGTCGCCGCGCGCATGCCGGACCGCAAGGAGGTGACTTGGCCGGTGGCGATCCTGGTGGGCATCGCGCAGATGATCGCCGGCGTGTTCCCCGGCACCTCGCGCTCGGCCGCCACGATCTTCGCGGCGATGCTGTTCGGCACGTCCAACCGTGCAGCGGCGACCGAGTTCGCGTTCCTGGTCGGCATTCCGACGATGTACGCGGCGACCGGCTATGAATTGCTGAAGGTATTGCACGGGGGCGGCGCAGCTCACGAGGACTGGAGCGCACTCATCGTCGGCTTCGTGGTGTCGCTGATCGTCGCATTCATTGCGGTGAAGTGGTTGCTGCACTACATCCGCTCGCACCGCTTCACGCCATTTTCGATTTACCGCATCGCGCTGGGCGCGGCATTGCTGATCGCGATTTATTCCGGCTGGCTGCCGAACATCGCGTGACGGTGTGTGTCAGTCCGTCGGCGGCGGCGCCACCTTCGCCGCCTGATTGAAATCTCCGATGCCGCCCACCAGCAACGCAACAGCTGCGCGCTCGGCCTCGGTGAGATCGGGGTGCCAGGCATCCAGGATCATCACCGCGCGCACCTTGTCGCTGCGGTTCCAGGCTTCGTGTTCGAAGGTGTCGTCGAACGTGACGCAGCGGCCTTCCTGCCACGCGTGTTCGACACCGCCCACGCTGATCGCGCAATCCTCCGGAATGATCAGCGGCAGGTGGGTGACAAGGCGCGAATTGGTGATGCCGTGGTGCTTCAGGATATGCGAACCGGGGGTCAGGATCGAGAACAACACTTCGGGCGCGTGCTCGCGGATGTGCACCAGCGGCAGCGATTCCAGGATTTCGGTGGTGCGCGGGCAGCGCCGTGCGTTCTGCTCGAACACTTCGCCATGGCGATGGAAGAAGAACGAATTCCACTGCGCATCGCCGCGGGTACCGTCGAGCAGACTCTGTTCCTTCAGCAGCCTGTTGTCGTTGGTGCCGAGGAACGGTTCCACGCCAATGGGTTGATCCAGCACGCCGCGCAACTCCTCGCGAATCGTGTCGGTGTGCTTCTCCAGCTCGGCGTGCCACGGAAACCGTTCGCGCGGGTAGTACGGCGTCGCGGTGAGCCCGGGCACGTAAAAGAATTTGCAGTACTGACGCGGATCGGGATAGTTCGCGGGGCGGTCGCCAAGGTAGATTTCCAGGCCCTGCTCGATGCGCGTCAGCGATGTGGCGCCATATTTGTCGCGCAACGGTTGCAACAGATCCATGAAGAGGCGCTTGCGCTGTGCGTCGATGAACGCGATCGCATGTTTCACGGCCGGGCGCAATCCCGGCGGCGTGGTCATGTCATTGCGCCACTTGCCACGGCTCTGCGCCGTCGAAACCGCACCGAAGTACGCGGCGGTGGCATCGTCGATCCGGCCGAGTTGTTCCAGCGCCGCGCCCCGATGCAGACGTGCTGCAAAGTGCATGGGCTCCAGTCCCAGCGCACGGTCGAAGGCATCCAGCGCCTCGCCGCCATGGTGCTGCGCCAGCTGCACGATGCCGAGGTTCTTCCAGATTTCGGGTTCGGTGGGATTGATGCGGGCGGCGTGTTCCAAATCCTGCCCCGCCGAGGCGAACTCGCCACGCGACAACGCGCACATCGCCACGAAGTTCAGCGCCTCGGGTGTATCCGGCGCGGTTTTCAGGATGTCGCGATAAAGCGCCTCTGCGTCGGCGATGCGATGTTGCGCCGCATGCGCGCGCGCCTGATTGATGCGCGCTTCGTCGACTTGCATGGCCTGGGTATCCATCCCGCGTAGTTTGCCGCGTTCGCGCCAGTCGCGCTTGACCCAGCGCAAAACAGCGCAGCGGATTCCGCGGAGGTTCTCCTAACGCTCCACCATCCTCGCAAACCATTGCCAGCCCGGCAGCCACTCCGTGATCAGTTTGAGGCACGTCAGCATCGGCACCGCCAGCAGCGCGCCGGGAATGCCCCACATCCACCCCCAGATCAGCAGCCATACCAGGATCGCCAGCGGCGAAAGGCGCATGCGCCGGCCCATGATCATGGGCGTGATCACGTTGCCCTCCAGCGCCGCCAGAACTGCGAAACACGCCGCGGGTGCCAGCGCGTGCAACGGATCGTTGAAGTTCAGCATTCCCACCGCCAGCAGCAGCAGCGTGTTGGTGACCGCACCCACGTAAGGCATGTAGTTGAGCAGCGTCACCAGTCCGCCCCACAGCAACGGGTCGGGCATGTCCAGCGCCCACAGGATCGCGGCGGTGATGAGGCCCAGCGCGATGTTGATCAAGGTGACGGTGAGGAGATATCGCGAAAACTCCTCCTGGATGCCGCGGATCAGGCCCAGCGCGAGCCGCCTGTAACTGAATCCCGGCATCGCGGTCACGAGATGTGCGGCCACGTTGCGCCCGTAACTCAGGAAGAAGAACACCAGCAATGCGACAGTGAGCACGGCGACCGCGATGCTCGGCGCCGATTGCACCAGTTTGTCCACGGAAAACCCGCCCGGCGGCGGCGCATGGCTTGTCGGCTGCGGCCCGACGCCGATGCCAGCGAGCGATTGCGACGCGGCATGACTGACGCGGGTGATGGGCCGCGTCAGGCGCTTCACCTTGTAGCCGACATCGCGCATGGCGGTCGGCGCATCCTTCAACCAGGCCGCGGCCGGTGCACTCAGGGCGATCGCACTGCCCGTCAGCGCGGCGGCCAGCGCAATCATCACCAGCAAACTGCCGATCGGGCGAGGCACGTAGATGCGATGCAACCCCGCCACGATCGGGTTCAGGCCCAGCGCGATGAATCCGGCAAGCACCAATGGAATGAACAGCGAGCGCGCCATCACCAGCGTGGTGGCGATCGCCAGCAACATCAGGATCAGCAGCGGAACGCGCAGCGAACGCAGCCGCCGCACCCGTCGCCTTCCGAGCGCGCTGACATGGCGCCGCGGCCGAATCGTCTGCAGCCGCCCGGGCGGCCCGGGCCGTTGGCCCGGAACGTCGATGCTTCCTGAAAATCTCGATGGCGGCATGGCGGACCCCCTTCGCCACATCAATGCGGATGGTTCAGACGTTGAGGTATTGTCGCACCAGACGCCAGGCGGGCCCGCTGGCCACGCGCATGCCGGCCCGGACCAGCCCGCCGCCGACCCGCAATTGCGCCAGCACGAAACCGATGCCCGCCGCGCCGGCCAGCGTCGGCAACGGATGCGCCTGGTAAACATCGACGACGTCATTCAACGACGCGCGCAGGTCGCCGCGCGCGGCACGTACGCGCGCCAGCGCCTGCCGGCGTTTGGCCAGCGCTCGCGTGTACTTCATGGCGCCCCGTCCTGTTCCGGCGCGGACGAGGCCCGCCGGAAACGCGCGAAGTCTTGCCGCAAGCCGTGTTGCAGCGCCGAGTATTCCGCGCGGGTGCGCGGGAAAGTCGCCTGGAAAATGGCACGCCGTATGGCCATCCAGATGCCCGCCACCAGCAGCAGGTGCATCACGACCAGAATCCCCAGCGCAATACCCACCGAGTGCGTCGCCACGGCCAGCGCCCAGCCGATCAGTGCCACCACGCATACCCACAGCGCCACGGCAAACGCGACCAATGCGACGCCGGAAAGGACGATCAGACTGATGCTCGCGCCGAATACCTGCGCCTCGGCCTTCAACAGCGCCAGCAGTGCCGCAGCCGTGCGCTGCAGGGAGGTGAACAGTGCCGCGCCAGCGCTCAGCACCGCACCGGCCGAAGCCTCCGCGGCGACCCGTTCCGCCTTGGATTCAGCCGACTCCTGGCGTTCTTCGGTTTCGACGTTCATCCCTGCACGCCCACCGGGAAACTATTGGCCGCGTCAGCGACGCGGACCCAGCAACCGCCCGAGCAACCAACCGGCCGCCAGCGCGATCGCCACCGATTGCACCGGCTTCTCGCGCACGAAATCGCGCACGTCGCCGAGCGCGTCGTCCGCGCGGTCGCGGGCTCGGGAAGCCAGATCGGCGCCGCGGTCGCGCCATTCGCCCGCCTTGTCGGCGGCGCGTTCGGCGCCGCGCGCGCTGGCGTCGGTGGCACGGTGCAGGCCCGATTCGACGTGATCGGCGGCGGCGCCGAACTTCTCCTTCGCGCCGCTGACCGCGCTGGATGTGCCTTCCTTGACACGCGTCGCGGTACGCTCGATGCGCTCGTGCGGGTTACCGTTGCGTCCTGCCTCATTGCTGATGTCGTTGGCCATGATGATCCTCTCCTTGATGGCGCGCCCACCGGCGCGATGAAAACCATTTTTTGCCCCGCCTTCGACATGGACGGTGGAATTGGACCATACAGCGGGCGTCGTGACGGAATGGCGAAAATCGCGAAACGCCCGCCGACCCGTTCAGTCGACCACGGCCGGGTTCAGGCTGTAGGTACCCACCCACTCGGCCTGACCCAGAATATGACCGCGCAGCGCCTGCTGCAGTTCCGGCCAGCCGAATTGATGCGGCAGGTCTAGGCGCGCCACGTCCAACGCGTACAGGCGAAAGTGATAGTGGTGCAACAACGTATCGTTCCAGGGCGGGCAGGGTCCGTCGTAGCCCAGGTATTCGCCGGCCATGTCGGGATCGGATGCAAACCATTCGCTGTAGCCATTGCGTCCCTGTCGTGAACCCGCGGGGCCGTCAGGCTGTCGTTTGCCGCGTGGCGTGATGCCGTCGCTGCACGCGCCGGCCGCGATCGCGGTGCAGGTGGCGGGAATGTCGATCATCAGCCAGTGCGCGAAATCCACGCGCGGCAGGTCGGCCGGTACGCTGCGGCCGTCCTTGTTGACGTCGTCACCCTTGCTGGGCACATCGGTATCGATGCACGCCAGCGCGAACGATTTCGTGGCCTCTGGCGGATCGCTCCACGCGAGCTGCGGATTGCGGTTGCCGGCCAGCACGCACATCTCGCCGTTGTCACCGGGCTTGCCGAACGCGAATTCGGCCGGCAT
The DNA here is from genome assembly GCA_035281745.1 of Rhodanobacteraceae bacterium. Lineage (GTDB taxonomy): Bacteria > Pseudomonadota > Gammaproteobacteria > Xanthomonadales > Rhodanobacteraceae > 66-474. The sequence continues at coordinate 149,550 of DATEDI010000022.1, read as the reverse complement.
GCGCGCGTTGTTCTGGAAACCATCACTGCGGATTTGCATTTTCGGGAGGATCCGTGAGAGCTTCGTCCGAAGCGGCTGTTGGTGAAAAGTTGAGGCGACTTCAGTGACGGGACGAGTCGCCATGCGATGCAGCGTTCATAGAGGAGCGCATAAAAGTTATCCGGTAGATCACGCCGTTTTGGTCATCGGAAACCAGCAGGCTGCCGTCCCGCATCGGCTGCACGTCGGCCGGGCGGCCCCGAGGCGTCTGTCCGTCCAGGAAGCCAGTCAGGAACGGTTCGGAACGGCTGACTTTGCCGTCCTTGCCCACATGCGCCACCACCACACGGTAGCCCGATTTGCGTGAACGATTCCACGAGCCATGTTCGGCGATGAAGACGGCATCGTGGTACGCGGCGGGAAACATCCGGCCGACATAGAATCGCATGCCGAGCGACGCCACGTGCGCCCCGAGACGCAGCGCCGGCTGCGCGAATTCGCTGCAGGAATGGCCCTTGCCGAATTCCGGATCGAGCACGTTGCCCGCGTGGCACCAGGGGTAACCGAAGTTCTCGCCAAGCTTGCTGACACGATTCAAGGTATCGTCGGGCACGTCGTCGCCCATCAGGTCGCGGCCGTTGTTGGTGAACCACAACGTGTGCGTACCGGGCTGCCAGTCGAAGCCGACCGAATTGCGGATGCCGGTGGCAACGGTTTGCCAGTCGCTGCCATCCGGATTCATGCGGATGATCTTGGCGAAGTCCGGTCCGGGATCGCAGATGTTGCAGGGTGCGCCGATCGAAACGTACAGCTTGCCGTCGGGGGCGAACGCGATGAACTTCCCGCCATGGTGGGTCTTGGGCGGGAGCTTGTCGGTGACGACCGCGGGTTTCGGCGGATCGGCGAGATGTTTTTCAATGTCGGGGTACTTCAGGATCCTGCTGACCGCCGACACGTACAGCGCGCCATCATGGAAGGCAACGCCGATGGGCATTTGCAGACCCTTCGCGAGCACATGCACGTGCTCGGCGCGGCCGTCCTTCATACCCGTCAGCGCGTACACGTTGCCACCACCCGACCCCACGAACACGGTGTCGCGGGTCCCGAGCGCGATTTCGCGCGCGTTCGGCACCTGGTCGCTGTAGATGGAAACATGAAAACCCGCGGGCACCTTCAGGCTTTGCAGCGGCGGCGCCGCGAGCGCGGCTGACGAGACGGCCGCCAAGGCGACGCCGGCAAGGGCTAAGGGAAAACGCTGCAACGCAGTCATCACGACCCATCCCGTGACATGAACCATCGAGCCTATCGGCCTGGGTGTTATCAGAACGAGAATTTCGGGACGGGAGCAGCGGTCGCGAGAAGCCGGACACACGCCGGCACGAGTCCCTCCGACACCAGAGTCCGCTCGGTTTACGCAAAATCGCAACGCGGCTTTACGGCGCGGTCACCGGTTCCGGATCGTCGAGTGTCGCGAACGCTTCGGAGAACACTTCGCGGTAATGACTGGAATGTCCGGGCACGAAACTGACCGGCAGGCTGCCGCGGCCCTTGCGGGCACCGCGCGCCATCGGACCCGGCTGCAGGTCGGCCACGCCAAGGAATACGCCCAATCGCATCCGCATGTCCGAATCACCCGCCGCCAGCAGCGCATCGGGATCGACCCGGAAACTCGGCAGGATCTCGGCGGCCTGCACGATATGGGTGGCCGCCAGCCGCAACCAGCGCGCGCCGGTCAGCGGATCGGGCATGGAAAACCCTTCCGACCAGCCGAAACCCAGCCAGTCGAGCAGCATGTCGTGCGGCTCGCGCTGCACGATCACCAGTCGCGCGCCCGGCAGCGCACGCTTGATCACCGGCGCCACCCGCGCATCCAGCACCGGAATCCAGTCGACCACGCGGCTCATGTCGGTATTGCCCGCACGCTCCAGCGGTCGGCGATAACGGCGCGCGAGCATCGCGAGGTCGGCCTGACCCAGCGGCTGGCCGAGGCGCGGATCGAACGGCGCATTGACGAAATCCGGGGCCGTCTCGAAGCGCTCGCGGCGGACGAACCAGCCCGGCTGGTCGGCCAGCAGTGCAGCCACTTGGCCAACGCCGGAACCCGGCAGCCCGCACAGAAATACCGGCGCCCCGTCGCGTGCTTCCGCGAAATCGGGTTCGTCGGCGAGACGATGCAGTTGCGTGGACGTCGATTCATCCACGGACGGCAGGTCCGGTAGCCGGCCGCCGGTGACACGCTGCGCACGCATGAATGCTTCGGCGGCATCCGGCCATTGTTCCAGCGCATCGAACGCCAGCCCCAGCAGACGCTGATGGCGGCGCGCCAGCAAGGGCGGCTTGCCCTCGAATTGACGCTCGTCCACGCGTTGCAGGCGTTGCACCGCGGCAGCAGGGTCGCCCGCCAGCAACGCACCCCGCGCGCGCAACATCGCCAGTGCCGGCCGCGGCGAAGACGCCGCGACTTCCGCGAGCGCCATGGCTTCATCCACGCGCCCGGCGCCGTCCAATGCCAGCGCGTGCTGCGCCTTGAGATCGGCATCATCGGGCCAGCGCGCCTCGGCGCCCGTCCAAACGGAAACCGCTTCGTCATGGCGGCCGCTGCGCATCAGCAAACGCGCGAGCGCGGCGTGCGCCCGCACGCCATCGGGGTAGCTCGCCACGTGCCAGCGCAGGTCCTCGATGGCTTGCTCGACCCGCTTGGTGCGCGCCAGCAGGTCGGCACGGCGCTCTGCCGCAGGATGCAACCCGGGCTGGATGCGCAGGGCTTCGTCGTATTGCCCGATGGCTTCGTCGAAGCGGCCCTGTGCACGCGCCACGTCGCCCAGACCCACCCGCGCCGTCGCGACCTGTTCGCCGCGCGCCAGCAGCGATTCGAAAATCGGCAACGCCGCCGCGATGTCGCCTTTGCGCACATGTACGTCGGCACGCAGCGCCTGCGCCAGCGGGTAATCGGGTTTCACCGTCAATGCGTTGTCGAGCGCCTTCGCCGCGAAATCCAGCATGTCCTGATCCAGCATCGCCTGCGCGTAGCCGGTCTGGATCAGGGGATCGTCGGGCGCGAGTTCCGCGGCCTGCGTCAACAGTTGCAATGCACGCGGCGAGTCGCCGCGCAGCTGCGCGAGGTTGCCGAGGCCGGTCAGCGCCTGCACGTCGTTTTCGTCCGCGCGCAACGCCACCCTGAAATGGCTTTCGGCGCCGTCGGCATCGCCGCGCAGCAGCGCGACCTGACCGAGGCCGGCGTGCGCGGCAGCGAGATTCGGATTCAACTGACGCGCCTGGTCGTAGGCCTGCTGAGCCTCGTCGAGGCGGCTTTCGCTGAGGTACATCTCGCCCAGCGTGTGCTGGCAGGCAGCGTTGCCCGGATCGAGTTCCGTGGCACGCCGCACCAGCCTGTACGCCTCCGGCAGGTCGCCCCGCTGGCCGCGCAGAATCCCGAGCAGATGCAGCACGGCCGCGCTGTCGGGATTCTCGGCCAGCAATTGGCGATAACCGCTTTCGGCTTCGTCGAGGCGGCCGGCGCGGTGCAGTTGGACCAGGTCTTCGAGCATGGTGCGTTCCAGACAAACGAACGCGCATTATGCACGGCGCATGCGACGCTGGACCGTAGCGGCTATTGGTGGAAAGTCAGGCCATGGAAGGCCGTTCTGGTGTTTCCGGGTTCGAAACGGATCAGTCAACCATCGGACCCGCCGAGGCCGCGATCACGGAAGATCGCACGCAAATATGGCGGAAAGTCAGGCCACGGAAGCCCGTTCTGGTCTTGCCGGCCGCGCAGCAACTCCGGCGACCCGCTCCGCTCGGCGAAGCAGCGATCAGGGACGATCGCACAAGCGCGCGAAGCGCGCGGAAATGTAGTCTTCGGACCAACTGCCGAGATGGCGGTCGCGGATGAAGCCGCAGTGACCGCCGCGTCGGGTGAGCGTCACCTCGACGCACGACGGCAATGTCATCGTCGCGAGATCGCTCGCCGGGCACACCGGGTCATCGCAGGTCGCCAGGATCGAAGTCGGAACGCGCAACTCGGCCAACCGATCGCCCGCCACCGAATAGCCATCCAGATAATTGTCGAGACTTCCGAAATCGGTGTGCTTCAACACCAGTGCTTCGGTCAGCGTGCGCAGCGTGCCGCGCAAATCGCGACGCGTGAACAGTTCGGTGCCGGCGAATGCGCGCTGCTTGAGCCGCAGCGAACGCCGCCACTTCCACATGAAGTAATCGTGGTACATCCGCGGCGCGTGTTCCAGCTGAAACAGTCCGGCGTGCGGATCGATCACCGGGCAGACCGCGATCACGCGCGCGAGATCGATGCCGGCGCCGGGCGCGCGCAGTGCCGCGCGCAACGCGAAGTTGCCGCCCAGCGAAAAGCCCACCAGCACCAGTCGCCGGGTCGGATACCGCTGCTGCACCTGACCCAGCGCACCGACCACTTCGTCGATCAGGCAGGAATGGAAGATGCCCGGATTCAGCGCATGGGTGTCGCCGTGGTCGCGGAAGTTGAGGCGGAACACATCCCAGCCTTCCTCCAGCAATCGCGCGCCGGTCTGCAGCAAGTAAGCGGAACGCGTGCTGCCTTCCCAGCCGTGGAACAGCACCGCCAGGCCGCGCGCGTTCGGGGCAACGTTCTGGACGGTGCGGCAACCGGTGAGTCGCACGCCGTCGCCGCAATCCAGCGTCACCCACTCGGCGTCGCGCTCGAGCCGACGTGTACGCGCGCCACGCAAACGGCGACGCAGCGAACTCGAGGCCAGCATCGACTGCACGTGCGGACTGCGCAGCCACCACGACGGCCGGAAATCATCATCTGCCGTTGGTGTCATGCGGTGATGCCCAGCACCTGCGCGATTTCGGCGCGCGCCGTTTCGGCCATCCGGCGACGACCGCCTTCCGGCTCGAACGACACGGGTTCGAGGAAATTCACTTCGGCGGTCAGCGAGCGCGTCCCCAGCACGCGGCCCACGTTGTGCAGAAAACTTTCGCCGCGCGTGAACAACATGTCGGGCGCGGGCGCACCGTTGCGCAAGTAGCGCAACGCGACCGGCTGCACCGGCGCCCCCGCGTCCAGCGCCGCCTGCAGGATGCGCGCGTGGAACACCTTCAGCGTGCCGGCCGGGGCGGTGCCGCCTTCGGGAAACGCGGCAATGCTGCGGCCGGCACGCAGGCGATTGCTCATCACCGTCATTACCTGCGCCAGCGAATCGGTGCTGCCGCGCTGATGGAAAATCGTGCCGCCGCGGCGCGCCATCCAGCCCACCAGCGGCCAATGTCCGATTTCGGCCTTGGCCACGAAATCGGCCGGACGCACGGCATGCAACACGCTGATGTCCATCCACGAACCGTGGTTGGCGACGAACATCACCGGGTCATGCAAGGGCTCGCCCCGCCGTTCCACGCGCACGCCGAAGCAGCGCAGGAACAGGCGCGACCAGTTGCGCAGCAAAGCGACGCCGGCGGTGCCAGGCTTCGGGCCTTGCGGCAACAGGAAGATGCCGAGCAGGCAGCCACCCACCACCACCAGCAGCAACAGCGGCACGCGCCACACGCAACGCAACAGGCTCAAGGGTTTTCCGGCGCGCGTTGCCGCCGCGCCCTCCGCAAAAATGGAAGGGCGTTACTTTAACGTGAGTGCGGCGTCACGGGCATCCCGATTGGCTTCGGCTTACACTGGGCGCATGCGAACGAGGATTGCGCCATGAACACCACTCCGCGCCGCGTCGAACACCAGCAAACCGACCGCGGCTATATTCCGGTTTACACCACCGAAACCGTCGAGCAGCCGTGGGCGAGCTACACGCGCACGGAACACGAAGTGTGGGCGACGCTGTTCCGCCGCCAGCGCGACGTGTTGAAGGGCCGCGCCTGCAACGAGTTCCTGGAAAACCAGGAGCGCTTCGGCATGACGCCAGACGCGATTCCGAAGTTCGACGACTTGAACAAGATCCTGAAAGCCGGCACCGGCTGGGAAATCGTCGGCGTCGAAGGCCTGCTGCCGGAACTGACCTTCTTCGATCATCTCGCCAACCGCCGCTTCCCGGTGACCTGGTGGATCCGGAAACCCGAGCAGCTCGATTATCTTTCCGAACCCGACCTGTTCCACGACCTGTTCGGCCACGTGCCGATGCTGCTGAACCCGGTATTCGCCGACTACGTGCAGGCCTACGGCCGCGGCGGCGTCAAGGCGCATGGCATCGACGCAGATGCGCTGCTGAACCTGACGCGGCTGTACTGGTACACCGTGGAATTCGGGCTGATCGACACGCCCGACGGCGTGCGCATCTACGGTTCCGGCATCGTCAGCTCCAAGGGCGAGTCCATCTACTGCCTGGAATCGGATTCACCCAACCGGATCGGTTTCGACCTGGAGCGCATCATGCGCACCCGCTACAAGATCGACACCTACCAGCAAACCTATTTCGTGATCGACGGCTTCCAGCAGTTGATGGACGCGACCGAGCCCGATTTCACTCCGATCTATGCGCACCTCAAGGAAATGCCCGCTTTGCCGGCGGCCGAAGTGCAAGCGAGCGACCGCGTGATCCACCGCGGGACGGGCGAAGGCTGGGTCAAGACCGACGACGTGTAGGACAGGAGGAGCGAAGCGCATCCCGCCGCCAGTCCTGCACGGCGGGTTGTCACCCGCCCTACGCGGCCCTGCGCGCGGCTGAAGGAAAATGCCGGCATTGCCGGCGTCCGACGTGCAAACCAGTGATCGCGTGGATCCATCGCGGCACGGGCGACGGTTGGCTCAAGACCGACCACGTGTAGGGCGGGAGGAGCGAAGCGCATCCCGCCGCCAGTCCTGCAACGGCGGGTGGTCACCCGCCCTACGCGGACCTCGGACGTTTAACGGCGCTGACTTCCAGCACCTGCGCGACGCGTGCGCCGTCCCAGCGATAGATCAGGTGCTTGCCCTGCACGCAGGGCGAGGCGAGATCGGGGTAGAACAACGCCGCGCATTCGCCGCCCTTGCAACGGACGCTGTCGTAGGCGATGCCGTTCGATCCTTGCCCTCGCAATGTCGCGCCGAATTTCTGCGAGGCGGCATAGCCATCCGGATCGTGTTCGGCCTTCCAGCCGCCGCGGATGTCGTGCAATGAACCGTGCACACCGGTGACATAGCACCGCATCGTGAGGTCGATCGGCGGCTCCTTCGTCGCCTTCAGGAACTGCTCGCGGTGATACACGGTTTCCTCGACGGCGGTGTCGAATTCGTGCGCGAGGTACAGCACGCCGTAGCTGCCGTCGGAAAACCGGCTGCCCTCCGGATTGACATGCGTGAAGGCGGCCATCAACGGCGTCGTGCCCGGCCCGCTGACGCGATGTTCCTTCGGCACGTTCGACAATTCGCCCCACTCCTCGCGCAGGCGTGGATTGGTCAACGCTTCGACCTGGTACAGCGCGTCCAGATCCTTCGGCTCCGCGATCGCGTCGAATACTCCGACCGGCGGGAAGCGGCTGGCCACGATGCGGTAAGCGCGTTGCCAGCGGATGCGGTGGAGGGGCGGGTCGATGGAGGGCATGGCGGAAGTATTCGAGCGCCGCTTCTCTCGGTAAGAGATCGCCGAGGATGGGCGACGAATGTTTTGTCGTCATTCCGGGCTGCGCGCAGCGCAGAACCCGGAATCCGCTGTTGCGCCACGGAGAGCAGATTCCGGGTTCTGTCCGCATGCAGCCGCGGACAGCCCCGGAATGACGAAAATTCAAGGCGCTTGATTCAACCCCGTTGCGCGTCGAGGTACTGCCGCACCATGAACAGATCGGCGACGTTGCCCGACAACATGCGTTCCAGCGCGCTCTTGCCGCCGAAGGTCAGTGCGTCGTTGGGTTTGCGCAGCCAGGCGTCGGCGCGCTCCGCCTGCGGAAACAGGATCGCCAGCGCCTTGAATATGCCGAGTAGATAACTGATGCGCTCCACCGTATCGCGCGACAGCGTTCCGCTGCGCTCGCGCTTCCACTTGTAGAACGTCGATTCCGGCGGGTCGCCCAGCAATTTGCGCTGCTCGGCGACGCGCAGTTTCCAGCGTTCGCTGAGATTGAAGAATGCACGCAACGCCGGTCCGCCGAGATCCGATTCCGGTTGCGCCCGACCCATGCGCCGTGCGTCCTCGATGCGTTTGGCCTGTTGTTTCATGGTGGTTCCTCCATGAAGTTAAAACAAACTTTACTTCATATGGGCAGAAAGCGCAAATCGGCGGAACTATTCGATCCGCTGACGCGGCACGCCGGCGTGGGCAAGATAAGCCTCCAGCCCGCGCTCGATCGTGTCGGCGAAGATTTCCCCCGTCGCGACGAACTGCATGCGGTCGGGACGGAAGTTGCGGAATCCCAGACGCAAGCGGCACCAGGCGCCGAGCGTCCAGACTGCGCCCCAGCACGCCAGACAAAGCGGTTCGACTTCACGCGTACTGGTGCTGCCGTCCGCGTCGCGATACTCCAGTTTCAACACCCGCCGCGCGGAAATGGCTTCGTGCAGCGCATCGACGATGCCCGTCTTCGCCTCGTACCAGCGCTGCGGCACGAACACGCGCGACCGCTCGGCGCGCCCGCGCAATTCCGCCGGCAGCACGGCATCGATTTTCAGCATCGCCGATTGCGCGCCATGCGCCAGCCGCTTGCCCGCGAATGCGCGCACGAAGCGCGTGCCGACCACCAGCGATTCAAGTTCCTCGGCGGTGAACATCAGCGGCGGGATATCCGAACCCTTGCGCAGCAGATAACCGACGCCGGCTTCGCCTTCGATCGCGACGCCCGACGTTTGCAGGTCCGCCACGTCGCGATAGACGGTGCGCAGCGACACGCCGAGGCTTTCGGCCAGCCGCCGCGCGGGCAATGCCATGCGACGGCCCTGCAAGGCGTGGATGATGAGGAACAGACGATCGGCGCGACGCATCCGCAGCTTTTATCACAACCGCGATCGCACGACCTGCGACGATCACTCCCACGTCAGTACGGCGCGCGCACCGAGCGCGGTACCGATCGCCACACCGATCAACCGGTCAATCCCATCTCGGCCGCCAGTGCTTCATCGGCCTTGATGGCGCGTTGCTCCGCCGGTCGCACCATCACGCGCGCCACGTAATCGGCGACGACCGGCGTAGCCTCCACCATGCCGAAGCCGGTAAGCCACCGCAGCGCATTGCCCCAAAGCACATCGACGGCGCTGAAGCGTTCGCCCAGCAACCATGGGCCGGGTTTCAACGCGCCGACGATGGCGTTGATCGTGGTGTCGAAATCGGCGTAGGGCGACTGCGCGCGCGGCGCTGGTTCGCGCTTCATCGCGCGATCGCCGACCGCGGGTTCGAAGCAGGCGGCGTAGAACACCAGCCAGCGCACGTAGGTGCCGCGCTGCGGGTCGTCCAGCGCCGGCGCCAGATCGGCCTGCCGGAACACATCGGCGAGATAGATGTAGATCGCCACGGTTTCGGTGACCACCGTGCCGTGGTGGTGAATGGCCGGCACCTTGCCCATCGGATTGATGGCGAGGTATTCGGGTGCGAGCTGCGCGCTGTTGCGAAAATCGATCACGCGCAGTTCGTAATCGACGCCCAACTCTTCGAGCAACGCGCGCGTCATGGCTGCCCGGCTGTGCGGATTATGGAAAAGCACGAGCTCGGATTCGGATGAAGCATTCATGGAAGGTTCCTGATGACAATCGGGATGGATGGTGTGACCCGCACGGCCGGTCGAGGTTCGACCACACGGATGCTCTTTCAGGCTGCCAGCGCTTCGTCCAGTTCGCGCGCCTGCGCGGCGGCCAAGGCATCGTCCATTTCCACCGCGCGCCGGATGGCGGGACGCGTCTGCACGCGGCGGGCGTAATCGCGGAACACCGGCCAATCCGGTACCAGCTTGAACATCAATCCGTAGTTCAGCGCACCACCCCACAACACGTCGGCGGCGCTGAAGCGTTCGCCCAGCAACCACGGGCCGTGCCTGAGTTGCGCGGCCAATACCTGCATCACGCTGTCGTAGTCGCCGTAACCGCATTGCATCGGCGGCACCGGTTCGCGTTTTTGCGAGAAATCCATCATCGCCGGCTCGAAGCAAGAACCGTAGAACACCATCCAGCGCAGGTACGCGCCGCGCAACGGATCGCCCATGGACGGCGCGAGGTTCTTTTCCGGGTACAGATCGGCCAGGTACATCAGGATCGCCGATTGTTCGGTGATCAATACGTCCTCGTGGCGGATCGCCGGCACCTTGCCCATCGGATTGATGGCGAGGTATTCGGGCGTGCGTTGTTCGCCGGCTTTCAGGTTCAACGCGACCAGGTCGTACGCTGCGCCAAGTTCCTCCAGCAGCGCGCGGGCAATGCTGGAACGGCTGTGGGGGGCATGGAAGAAGACAACGGGCGAATGCGCGTTCATGGACGAACCTCCTGATGGAATGCGGTCGGAAAACGCAACCGGATTGGCCAGCGTGACCGGCGTACGCGCGGGCCGTAGCTTGCCCGCAACGGGTAGTGGCATACCTTCGATGCGCGCGCGGTGCCGTGCGGCCGGTCGATAGGCGTCGAGCAACTTCGAAAACCAGGGATGCATCGGCGGCTCCTTTCGGTTTGCCGGCACAGCATGCGGCCGTGCTGCTGACAGCGTGCTGTCAGCAGCGACTGGCTTTGCTGCGCGAGGGCCGGGACAATGCGCGTTCACCGTTTGGATGCAGGCCATGAAACCCGTTTCGCTGACCCAATACCTGACCGAAGAACGCCGCGCGGGCTACGGCGACACCGACCTGATCCAATTGCTGGAGATCGTGGCGCGCGCCTGCAAGCGCATCGCGGTGGCGACCGGAAAAGGTGCGTTGGGCGGTGTGCTGGGTGAAGCCGGCACGGGCAACATCCAGGGTGAGGCGCAGAAGAAACTGGACGTGATCTCGAACGAGATCCTGCTGGACGCCAACGCCTGGGGCGGCCACCTCGCCGCCTGCGCGTCGGAGGAAATGGAGCATCCGCAGCAGATTCCCGACGCCTACCCGCGCGGCGGCTACCTGCTGTTGTTCGATCCGCTGGACGGCTCCAGCAACATCGACGTCAACATTTCGGTGGGCACCATCTTTTCGGTGCTGAAGCGTCCCGGCGGCCACCGCGGCCCGGTCGATACTTCGGAGTTCCTGCAGCCGGGCACCAACCAGGTTGCCGCCGGCTACGTGGTGTATGGATCTTGCACGTTGCTGGTGCTCACCCTCGGCCACGGCACCCAAGTGTTCACGCTCGACCGCGAAGCCGGCAGCTTCATCCTCACCCGCCGTGATGTGCAGATTCCCGAGGACACGTCGGAATTCGCGATCAACATGTCCAACCAGCGTTTCTGGGAAGCGCCGATGCAGCGCTATATCGGCGACTTGCTGGCCGGCAAGGAAGGTCCGCGCGGGCGCGACTTCAACATGCGCTGGGTGGCCTCGATGGTCGCCGACGTGCACCGCATCCTCACCCGCGGCGGCATCTTCAGCTACCCGCTGGATTCGAAGATCAAGGCCAAGGGCGGCAAGCTTCGCCTGATGTATGAAGCCAACCCGATGAGCTTCATCGTCGAGCAGGCTGGCGGCGCGGCCAGCACCGGGCGCGGGCGGATCCTGGAAGTGGTGCCGGACGACCTGCACCAGCGCGTGCCGGTGATTCTGGGATCAAAGAACGAAGTGGAAGCGGCGGTGAAGTATCACCTTGGCGCGTAGGGCGGGAGAAGCCGCGCAGCGGCGGATCCGCCATCAATCCAACGCTGCGCATCGGTGCCCCGAAACAGCGACCGGCGGCATATCACCCGCCCTACAGCTAAACCCTTCCCATCACTGGAATCAAAGCACCCGTGATTGCGGACGCCTGCTCGGACAACAGGAACACGATCACGTCGGCAAGTTGCGCGGGCTTCACCCACTTGTCGAAATCCGCCTTCGGCATATCCTTGCGATTCGGCGGCGTGTCGATGATCGAAGGCAGCAGCGCGTTCACCGTGATGCCGCGCGGCTTCAGTTCCTCGGCCAGCGATTCGGTCAATCGCATCACGCCCGATTTGGAAGCCGCATAGGCGCCCATGCCGGCACCGGCCTTCAATGCACCCGCCGCGCCGATGTTGACGATGCGTCCGCCGTCCGGCAGGTGCGCCAGCGCGGCCTTGCTGGCCGCAACCGCGGTGCGAAGGTTGATGCGATACAACAGGTCCCAGGTTTCGACGCCGCCGTCGGCCAAGGTCTCGAAACGGAAGGTGCCGGCGATGTTGACCAGCGCATCGAGCCCGCCCATCGCCGTGGCCGCCTTGTCGATCGCGGCCTTCGCCTGATCCGCGTCGGCCAGATCGACACCGCCGAAGCGCCCGGCCGTGCCGAGATCGACGCCGGCTGGCGGTGCATCCGCGCGATCGATGGCCCCGACCCTGGCCCGCCCCGCCAGCGCCGCCTGCACCACCGCGGCGCCAAGTGAACCGAAAGCGCCCGTGATCGCGATGCGTTTGCCCGTGAGTGACATGGCGACTTCCTCTTGATCCCAGCGAACGGCAAGCATATCGCGCGGCGATGGGGCCGGTGAAATGCACCGCGCCACCCTCCGGTCGGGTTCGGGAGTAAGCTCGCCGCGTTGGCGAGCCCGGAGCGTGCCATGGCCAGCATCCCCGACGACGCGATTTGCCGTACGCCGCCCGACGCGGCGCCGTTGCCGCACACGATCACGCGCGTGGTCCATCGCCACACGCTGCCGCTGCGGATCATGCACTGGATCAACGCGATCTGCCTGTTGATCCTGCTGGGCAGCGGCTTGCAGATCTTCAACGCGCATCCGGCGCTTTATTGGGGTCAGCGCTCGACGTTCGAGCATCCGTGGCTGAGCCTCGGCGCCATCCGCACGCACGACGGAAAGCTGCAGGGTGTCACCACGCTCGGCGCGCATCGTTTCGACACCACGGGTTGGTTCGGCGTGTCGAAGATGGAAGGCCAGCCGACCGTGCGCGGCTTTCCATCGTGGGCGACGATTCCCGGTCCGCAATGGTTGGCGATGGGCCGCGCGTGGCATTTCTTCTTTGCGTGGCTGTTCGCGATCAACGGCGTTTGCTTCGTCGCGTATGCATTGTGGACGCGGCACCTGACGCGCGACCTGGTTCCGACGCGGCGCGACTGGCGCGGCATCGGCCGTTCGATCATCGACCACGCGCTGTTGCGGCATCCGAAAGGCGAAGCCGCGCTGCGTTACAACGTGCTGCAGCGGATTGCCTATCTCGTGGTGATCTTCGGATTCGGCGGCGGCGTGGTGTTGATGGGATTGGCGATGTCGCCGCGCATGGACTCGGTGCTCGGCTGGCTGGTGGATGCGGTCGGCGGCCGGCAATCGGCGCGCAGCATCCACTTCCTGTTGGCGATGGGTTTCATCGCATTCTTCCTGATCCACATCTTCGAAGTAATCGTGACCGGCGTCGGCAACAATTTGCGCTCGATCATCACCGGCCGTTATGCCATCGAAACGGAGGCGCGCGATGAAACTGATCAATAGGCGCCGCCGTTTCCTGCGTGACGCGCTGGCCTTGACCGGCGCGGTGGCACTCGGCGGCTGCGACAAACTGTCGGAAACCGACTGGGCGCCCAAGGTGCTGGACAGTGCGACGGGCTTGAGCCATGCCGCGCAACGCGCGCTGTCGCGCGACGCGATGGCGCGCGAATACAGCGAAGCGGACATTTCCCCGGTGTTCCGCGCCAACGGCAGTACCGATCCGCAATCGGCCGAATACCGCAAACTCGCAGCAGGCGGATTTCGAGATTACCGGCTGGGCGTGGGTGGACTGGTCGCCCATCCGCTGTCGTTGTCGCTGGATGCTTTGCGTGCGCTTCCCAGTCGCACCCAGATCACCCGCCACGACTGCGTGGAAGGCTGGAGCGTGATCGGCAAATGGACCGGCGTGCAGTTGTCGCACGTATTGAAACTGGCGCAGCCAACGAAGCAGGCGCGCTACGTGGTGTTTCGCTGCTACGACGCGATGGACGACGGCGGCGAATACTACGAGTCGCTGGGCTTCGACGACGCGTTTCATCCGCAAACGATCCTTGCGTGGGAACTCAACGGCAAGACCCTGCCGATCCCGAACGGCGCACCGCTGCGCCTGCGGGTGCCACGCCAGCTCGGCTACAAGATGGCGAAGTATCTGCGCCGCATCGATCTGGTCGATTCCTTCAAGTCCATCGAGGGCGGCAACGGCGGCTACTGGGAAGACCAGGGCTATCAGTGGTACGCAGGCATCTGAAACCGGGAGTCCGAAGCGGCTGTGGTGAAAAGTCAGGCCATGGAAGGCTGTTCTGGATGGACAGGATTGACGATCGACTCTGTTGAACGGTCACGTTTGTCGAAGCCGCGATCACGGATGATCGCAAAGTCAATGCCGCCAACGACGCTGATGCCGCCAGTGGCGGATGTGCCGGATCGTCCAACGCGATGCGAACGGCAGCACCGCCAGCAGTGCCAGGGAAATGATCATCGGCAGCGACACCAGTTCTTTCGGCGATCGCGCCGCGGCGATACGCGTGCCCGCATTGACGTACACCGCCGTGCCGGCCAGCATCCCGATCTGCGTCACCCAGTAATACGTTCGCACCCGCATGTGGGTGAGCCCCATCAGCAGGTTGACGAGAAAAAACGGGAAGATCGGCACCAGCCGGATATTGAGCAGGTAGAACGCGCCATCGCGCTCGATGCCCGCGTCGATCTTGTGCAGCCGGTGCGCGAAGCGGTGGCGGATCGCATCCTTGAATACGAACCGCGACGCCAACATCACCAGCGTGGCGCCGATCGCGGAGCCGAACGACATCAGCACGGTGCCCTCGAACAGTCCGAAGATGGCGCCCGCCGCCAGTGTCATCACGGTAAGCAGCGGCAGCGACAACAATACGATCGCGACCAGCAAGCCGAAGAACGCGAATGCCAGCCGCCAGCGATGCGTGGCTTGTTCGACCAGCAGCCACTCGCGACTGCGTTGCAGGGTCGCGAAATCCAGATGGTGCGCCGCGCCGGAAAGGAAGAACGCGATCACCGCACCCGATGCAATCAGCACCAGGATGCCGCGCAGCAACCATCGCCATCTTTCGCGAGACAACATGATTTCCAGCATGCGCGAGCGCACGTGAACGGTGCGTGCGGCCCTTTACCGACGGCCTCCCGCCGGTGCAGCATGACGCGTCGCTACGGGAATGCCCTTGTCCGATCACCCCGCCCTGCTGCACCGCCTTCGACGCGACCACTTGCTGCAGGCGCTGTTGCTGCTGACGCTCGCGCTCGCGATCCTCGATCCGCGCGCGCCTGCCGAATACCTGCGTTGGCTTGACCCACCGACCTTGGCGGGTTTGTGCGGCTTGCTGATCCTGACCCAGGGCGTGCAGGCGAGTGGCCACGTGCAGCGTTTCGCGCTGCACTTGGTCGCACGGTTGCACGACGTGCGTGCGCTCGCTTTCGTGCTGGTATTGCTCGCCGCTGTGCTCGCGACCGTGTTGACCAACGACGTCGCGCTGTTCCTGATCGTGCCGTTGACGCTTGCGATCGACCGCATCGCGCGCATCCCGCGCCAGCGACTGGTGATATTCGAAGCGCTGGCGGTGAATGCGGGATCGACGTTCAGCCCGATCGGCAATCCGCAGAACCTGCTGTTGTGGCAGCACTCGGGACTCGGGTTCTTTCGCTACGTTGCGGCGCTGGCGCCCACCGGCATGGTGCTGCTGGCCGTACTGTTGATCGCATGCGGTCTCGCGTTTCCATCGACGCCGCTGCGGCTTGAGGAAAGCCGCGTCGACCACGCGCGACATCGCGATTCCCCCTTGCTGATCGGTTCGATATTACTGCTGGCCGGGATGGTGTTCGCACTGCAATGGGGATTTGCGATTCCCGCTGCATTGATCGTGATCGCGATCGGCGCACTGTTTTTCCGGGGTGTGCTGGCAGGCGTCGACTGGCTGCTGCTGGTGACGTTCGCCTTGATGTTCGTGGGCCTCGGACATCTCTCGGCGCTGCCCGTGGTGCAGGCGCATGTAGGCGCGCTGGCGTGGCACGACCCGCGTGTCACCTACATCGGCGGCATCGTGCTTTCACAGGCCATCAGCAACGTGCCGGCCGCGGTGGCGCTGCAGCACTATGCGCCGGAACTGACGCTGCTTGCGGCGGCCGTGAATGTCGGCGGTTCGGGTTTGATGATCGGCTCGCTGGCCAACCTGATCGCGCTGCGGCTGGACGGCAGCCGCGGCATCGGCTGGCGTTTCCATGCGTGGTCGGTGCCGTACCTCGCGCTCACCGCGGCGCTGGTCGCCTTCCTGGTATTGCGGTGATTCACGGGCCGGGTAAAGCGGTCCTGCGAACCCGATACCGAGCGCCGAGCGTCGACGCGCCCTCCGCACTGCAGGGCGGTCATCGCCGCCCTGCCTTCAGCTGCCACTCGTTACTTCACAGGCACCATCAGGTGCTGGTACGGCGTTCCCGTCCACATCACGTACGGCGCGCGCGTATCGGGATCAGCGCCCTTCGGATACATGTCGTAGAAGTCCTGGTCGGCACCGACGACCATCACGTGCGCACCGGTCTTGACCCAGTGATTCCCGGCACCGGGTTTGGTCGCATACGGATCGGTGTTGCTGGCGTCGGTGCCGCCCTGAAGCATGTACATGAAACCGACCTTGCCGCTCGCAGGGGTCTTGTGGCCGACCCACGCACCGGCCCACTCGAACGCATTCTTGTCCATGCACATCGGGTCGGGTCCCGGCGTTGCCGGAGCGTCGGGCATGCAAGTCCAGCCATTGTGGCCCTCGCGCAAGGTGCGCATCTTGCCGTCGGCGCCCATCACCACGATGGTGGCATCCTTCGTCACGGCCGCCGGCGCGGCGCGTTCGGCGCTGGCGATCAAGTGCGCATCGCTGGGGGCGCCGGTCTTTGCCGCAGTCGTCTGCGTCGTGGCCGCCATGGCCATTGCGAGGGCCATGACACCGTACCGGCCCATTGAACCTGTAGTGTTCATACCTGCCTCCGAGGAACGATTGGATCGAACGCCCGGTAGCCAGCCCGCACGACGATGTGCGGCGTCGACCGGGGCGGTCACTTTACTCCGGTCGAGGCGTGCCTACACTGGCTGGAATGCGGGCGGGAACGGCCGGCCGACCGTTCGCCGACGGCCTCAATGCGAGGCTTCGTGCAACACGCGTCGGTCGATGTCGCCGATGCTGCGGACACCACACAGCACCATCGTCAGATCCAGTTCCCGGCGGATCAGTTCCAGCGCGGTGGTGACGCCGACGCCACCCAGCGCACCGAGTCCGTACACATACGCGCGGCCGATCATCACCGCGCGCGCACCGAGCGCCAGCGCCTTCAACACGTCCTGGCCGGAACGCACGCCACCGTCCATCCAGACCTCGCAGTCGTGGCCGACGCGCGACGCGATCTCCGGCAGCACGCTGATCGACGATGGCGCGCCGTCGAGCTGGCGGCCACCATGATTGGACACCACGATCGCATCCGCACCGCAGTCCATCGCGCGGTGTGCGTCGTCGGGATCGAGCAACCCCTTCAGGATCAGCTTGCCGCCCCAGCGGTTCTTGATCCACTCGACGTCGTCCCAATCGAGCCCGCGGTCGAATTGCTCGGACGTCCACGCGGCCAGCGACGACATGTCGCTGACGCCCTCGACGTGGCCCACGATGTTGCCGAACTGGTGGCGCCGCGTGCGCGCCATGCCGAGGCACCAGCGCGGGTGGCGCGCGAGGTTCGCCAGATTCTTGAGCGTCGGCTTGGGCGGCGTCGAAAGTCCATTCTTGATGTCGCGATGGCGCTGGCCCATCACCTGCAGGTCCAGCGTCAGCACCAGCGCGGAACAACCAGCCGCCCGGGCGCGATCGATCAGGCTTTCGATGAAGCGATGGTCGCGCATCACGTACAGTTGGAACCAGAACGGCCGCTTGACGAACGCGGCCACGTCCTCGATCGAGCATACGCTCATGGTCGAGAGCGTGAACGGCACGCCGAAATCCAGCGCCGCTTTCGCGGCCAGCATTTCGCCGTCGGCGTGTTGCATGCCGCACAAACCGACCGGCGCCAGTGCGACGGGCAGCGCCACGGGCTCGCCAAGCATCGTCGTGGTGGTGGTGCCGCCTTCGACGCCGATCGCGACGCGTTGGTGCAACGGGATACGCGCGAAGTCATCGAGGTTGCGCCGCAACGTGGTTTCCGTCCAGGAGCCCGATTCGCAGTAATCCACGAACATCCGCGGCACGCGTTTCAGGTACAGCTGCCGCAGGTCTTCGATGCACGTCATTGACGCCATTCGCCGATCCTCCCATTGCGCGCCAGCCAATACGGATCATGCTCGTCCGGATCAGGCCGTTCCGCCCAGCGTTTGTAGGTCCACTGGTATTGCGAAAACGCGCGTTCGACGCACTGCTCGACACCACGGTTGAGCGCGGTGCAGGCGATGCGCAGATCGGGATCGGCGGTGCCATCCGGTGCCGGCAGGATACGGATGCGGAAACCCGCGCCGGCAGTCAAGCGTTCGGCGAACGCGAACAACACCTTCGCGCCGGTGCGCTGCGCAATCCGCGGCAACAGCACCATCGTGTTGGCATCCAGTCCGAAGAACGGCGCGAATTGGCCCTCGCCGCGCTTGGGTTGCTGGTCGGGAAGAATGCCCACCACACCGCCCGCGGCGAGCCGCCGGTACAGCGTGCGCACACCGGCGCCGTCGGCCCGCACCTGCTCGGGCTGCAGATCCCCGCGCGCGCGCACCAGCATCGCTTCCCACGCGCGGTTGCGTGGCGGGGCGTACAGGATCGCGATCGGCGTACGCGCGCAAAGCCAGTAATTCAGCAATTCCCAACAGCCGAGGTGCGGCGCGGCAATGATCAGCCCGCGCCCGGACTGCAGTACGAAATCGAAATATTCCTGGCCATCGACTTCGCGCACCAGCTTCAACGCGCGACGTGCGCCACGCCCCCATACGGCCGCCATTTCGGTGACGGCGTGGCCGGTTTCGATCAGGCATTCGCGCACCAGCGCAGCGCGCGCAGCCCCGTCCAGTTCCGGATGCACGATGCGCATGTTGACTTCGGCATGCACGCGCTCGCGTGCGTGCTTGCGCCACCACAACGGTCGTCCCAGTGCACTGCCGATCGCATACAGCACCGACAGCGGCAGCACGCCCAGTGCTCGCAACATCCACCAGGTCAAGGCGACGTACCACTTCATGTCCGCACACCGGTTGCAATGTAGACGTCGTCCGACAGACCGCTACCCGCACGTGCCTTGAAGCGCTTGTAGTTCCATTGGTATTGCGCAAACGCGTCGCGCACGCAGGCTTCGACCGCGGCATTCATCGCGGTGCACGCGGTCACCGGGTCGGGGTCGAGCAACGCCGGAGGCGGTTCGCGAAAATGCACCCGAAATCCTTCCGGCAGCCGCTCGACGAACAGCATCAGCACGGTCGCGCCGGTACGTTGCGCGAGGCGCGGCAGCAGCGTCATGGTAAGCGCCGGCACGCCGAAGAACGGCGCGACCACGCTGCCGGCGCGCGGCACATGGTCGGGCATGATCGACACCACGCCGCCGTCGCGAAGATGCCGGAACACCCGCCGCACGCCGGAGTCGTCGATCGGAAACTGGATGCTGGCCCCGCCCTCCCGCAAGCGACGCAGCAGCAGCTCGGCCTGGGGGTAGCGCGGCGGCGTGTAGAACGTCGCGAATGGCGTGCGCGCGCCCACCCAGTAATTGGCGACTTCCCAACTGCCGAGATGCGGGGCACACAGGATCAGTCCGCGGTTCGCCGCGAGCGCGGCGTCGAACAAGACCTGCCCGCGCACCTCGCGCACGTTCGCCTGCGCGCGGTCAGGGCGGGTCCAGATACCGAATACCTCGACCAGCGAGATGCCGGCCTGGCGGACGCACGCGCGCGCCAATTCACTTCGCCCATCCGCATCGAGATCGCGTCGCACCAGTGCGAGGTTGGCTTCGACGATCCGGCGCTTGCGGCTGTTGGTAATCCAGAACAGCCCGCCCAGCCCGGCACCTAGCGCGCGGAACGCGCCCATCGGCAGGCGGGCCGCCAACCACATCAGCCCATAAGCGAGTTTGGTGTACCAACGCATCGCGGAAGTCTAGAAGCGGGAACGGGTAACAGGGAACCGGGAGAAGAACGTGTGCGATCCGTTACGCTTGGGCGCGATCCCTGTTCCCCGTTCCCCGTTCCCGATCTTCCGAACGCATGATTGCCCTCCTGCAGCGCGTCACCTCCGCATCCGTCACCGTCGAGGGGGAAACCGTCGGCGCGATCGACACAGGTCTGCTGGTGCTGGTAGCGGTCGAGCCCGGTGACGGCGAGCCGCAGGCGCAACGGTTGTGCGAGCGGTTGCTGGGTTACCGGGTATTCGGCGATGCCGAAGGCAAAATGAATCTTTCGCTCGCCGACATCGGCGGCGGGCTGCTGCTGGTGCCGCAGTTCACGCTGGCCGCCGACACCCGCAAGGGCATGCGACCCAGCTTCACCACCGCCGCCGCACCGGCAGAAGGCCGGCGCTGGTTCGACCGGCTGGTGGAACTGGCGCGCGCCGCCCATCCCGGGGTTGCAACCGGCCGCTTCGGTACCCACATGCAGGTGGCGCTGGTCAATGATGGCCCCGTGACCTTGCTTTTGCGGTCATCCGTGAGCGCGGCGTAACGAAGCTCGATCGATTGAAGCGCGTGGTCCAGGGGTGGGGCGACCACACCAAAACGGCCCTCCACGGCCTGACTTTTCACGAAAGCGGCCCGATGGGCGTTCGGGTTCGAGCTTTGCAGGCCGCGCGCGCGGCTGGTTGGGATGATTCTTGCATGGCGAAATCGCCCTAGCTGATTGACCCATCACGCATTTTCGGCCTTGATCCATGGCCGGATTACCTCCACTTTGCTATACTGAGCGGTCTTGTCGTGCCTGAAATCCCTATGGAAAACCTCCCCTCGCAGCAATCCGAAATCAAGCAGCTGATCACCAAGGGCCGTGAGCAGGGTTACCTGACTTACGCCGAGGTGAACGATCACCTGCCCGACGACATCGTCGATCCGGAACAGATCGAAGACATCATCGGCATGATCAACGGCATGGGCATCGAGGTGCACGAAATTGCACCCGATACCGACATGATCAGCGCCGAAGGTCCGGTCGGCGGCGAAGACGACGAAACCGCGACGGAAGAAGCCGTCGCGCTGCTGTCGGCCGTCGACGCCGAAGTCGGCCGCACCACCGATCCCGTGCGCATGTACATGCGCGAAATGGGCACGGTGGAACTGCTGACCCGCGAAGGCGAAATCGCGATCGCCAAGCGCATCGAGGAAGGCCTGACGCAGGTGCAGACCGCGCTGTCGAGCTTCCCGTGGGCGATCGGCCTGCTGCTGGAAGAGTATGACCTGCACCTCGACGGCAAGCGCCGCATGAGCGAAATCCTGGCCGGCTTCGCCGATCAGGAAATCCCGGCCGAGGAATTCGGCGTGGCGCAACCCGCGGCGGACAGCGCGTCCAGCGACAGTGACGAGGAGTCCGACAACGACGGCGATTCGGACGACGATTCGTCCGGCGAGGAGGAATCGTCCGGCCCCAGCGGCCCCGATCCCGTCGAGGTCCAGCGCCGCATGGACGTGCTGCGCGAGCTGTACGGCAAATTCCAGAAGACCGCCGACAAGTACGGCGTGATCGACAAGAAGTCGCAGAAGCTGCGCGAGAAGATGGGCGAGGAGTTCCTGAAGCTCAAGCTTCCCTCCGCGCTGATCGACGGTTTCGTGCGCAAGCTTCGCGAAGTGGTGGCGGCGATCCGCCAACACGAGCGCGTGATCATGGACGCCTGCGTGCGCCAGTGCCACATGCCACGCCGCGAATTCATCGAGCTGTTCCCGTCCAACGAAACCAACCTGGATTGGACCAGCGAACTCGCGCGCAAGCGCCAGAAGTGGGTGCCCGCGATCAAGGTGCATCGCGACGACATCCTGCTGGAACAGCAAAAGCTCACCGAGATCGAACGCGCGCTGTACCTGCCGCTCACCGACATCAAGGAAATCAACCGCGCGATGTCGATCGGCGAAGCGAAAGCACGCCGCGCCAAGAAGGAAATGGTCGAGGCCAACCTGCGCCTGGTGATTTCGATCGCCAAGAAATACACCAACCGCGGCCTGCAATTCCTCGACCTGATCCAGGAAGGCAACATCGGCCTGATGAAAGCCGTGGACAAGTTCGAATATCGCCGCGGCTACAAGTTCTCGACCTATGCGACGTGGTGGATCCGCCAGGCCATCACCCGCTCGATTGCCGACCAGGCGCGCACCATCCGCATCCCGGTGCACATGATCGAGACGATCAACAAGTTGAACCGCATTTCGCGCCAGATGTTGCAGTTGTACGGCCGCGAACCGACGCCGGAAGAACTGGCCGTGGCGATGGAAATGCCCGAGGACAAGATCCGCAAGGTGCTGAAGATCGCCAAGGAACCGATCTCGATGGAAACCCCGATCGGCGACGACGAGGATTCGCATCTCGGCGACTTCATCGAAGACCAGAACGCCGGTTCCCCGGTGGAATCGGCGACCGACACCGGTCTCACCGAAACCGTGCGTGACGTGCTGGCGGGTTTGACCCCGCGCGAAGCCAAGGTACTGCGCATGCGCTTCGGCATCGACATGAACACCGATCACACCCTGGAAGAAGTCGGCAAGCAGTTCGACGTCACCCGCGAGCGCATCCGCCAGATCGAGGCCAAGGCACTGCGCAAACTGCGGCATCCGTCGCGATCGGAACAACTTCGCTCCTTCCTCGATTTCGAGTAATCGCGGGAACGCGCGGCCGGAAACGGCTTGCCCGTCGTCATTACGGATTCCATCGCCGGCTGGTGATGGAACCCGGAACCCGTTTCGATTGTCGGTTATTGAACCGGCGACTTGTTCGCCCGGGACGCTGCCTTGGCGCCGCGGCTGGCACCGGTTCGCGGGCATTACTTCAATGAGATTTTTCCCATGAACCGCATCGCCGTTTTCGTTGACGCCGGTTACTTCTACGCTTCCGCCAGCGAACTGTTGTTCGGCGCTCCGCTGCGACGCGGCGAACTGCGCCTCGCCAATGCCGAGTTCGCCCAATACCTCGCGCAGGTCGCGGAAACCATCGGCGGCTGTCCGCTGCTGCGCATCTACTGGTACGACGGCACCAACTCCGGCCCCACCGCCGCGCATCTTGCGATGGCCTACCTCGACAACGTCAAGCTGCGGCTCGGCTTCGTCAACCAGTCGGGCGAACAGAAGGGCGTGGACGGCCTGATCTTCTCCGACCTCACCAACCTCGCGCGCAATCGCGCGATCTCCGACGCGTTGCTGCTGGCCGGCGACGAAGACTTGCGGGTGGGCGTGCAACAGGCGCAGGAACACGGCATCCGCGTACACCTCCTGGGCGTCGAACCGAAAGATCCTTCCGGCAACCAGTCCGCCGCGCTGCAGCGCGAAGCCGATACCCGCCGTCAACTCGACGCCGCCGCGCTCGGGCAGTTCCTGTTCCGTCGCGAATACGCGGGCACATTGGTGGCCGAGGCCGAAGCTGCGGCGGTGGACGCCGATGTTGCGCACAATTTGGCGCGCATGCAGGAACTCGCGACCGAATACGCGGCGACACTCGACACCGCCCAGCGCGAATTGATCCTCGCGCTGCCCGAGCGCACCCCGCTGCCGCACGAACTCGATCGCGAATTGCTGCTGCGCGCCAGCGAATTGCTGGGCCGCAAGCTCGAAGAAACCGAAAAACGCACCTTGCGGGGCGCCTTGCGCGGCGCGGTGACCGCGGCAACGCCGACCCCCGCGGTGTGATCCAGCGGCGACCGGCTCAGGCCGGTTTGTTCTGCCGGTCCGGCGTATCCGGATGCAGGTCCAGCGCACCCGCGGTGGTTTGCACCAGCGGCACGAAATGATCCTCGGAAGTCACCTCGCGTTTGCGGCGCATGAAGCGGTACAGCGCGTAGCCGGCCAGCACGCCATCCAACACCCCGAACCAACCGAACAGGAATTCGGGTCGCGACAGCGTCATGAGCGCGCCGGCCGCCAGTGGTCCCACCGCCGAACCGATGCCGTTCACCAACAGCACCGTGCTCGATCCCGACAGCAACTCGTCGCGCCGCAGATAATCCACCAGATGCGCCACCGCGATCGGGTACACGGCAAAACTCATGCCGCCGAAGGCGAACACCAGCAGCATCGCGACGGCGGGTCCTGCCGAAGGCAGCGCCAGGTTCGCCAGCGCGGCCAATGCCGCGACCGCGGCGATCAGGGCGAGCGCGAGCCGGCGGTCGATACGGTCGGACAGCCGCCCCAGCGGCCACTGCAAGGCGACGCCCCCCGCGATCGCAACAGTCATGTAAGTACCGACCTCGCCGGCACCGAGGCCTCGGGCAGCCGCATACAACGGCAACAGTCCCCAGAACGCGCCCAGCACGAGCCCGGAAATCAACGCGCTGACCAGCGCCGTCGGCACCAGCCGGAACATGCGCCCGACCTGCACCCCCGGCGCCGAGTGGATGCTCGGCTGCGACTGCGGGGTCGCGACCACCGGCAGGCTTGCCATGCAGACGAGGATCGCGACCACGCAGAACAACACGAAACCCGCGCCATGCAGGCGCAGGAGTTGCTGCGCCGCCGCGCTGGCGCCGAGGTTCAACATCATGTAGATCGCGAATACCGAACTGCGGTGTCTCGGCTCGGCCGCGGCGTTGAGCCAGCTTTCGATGATCGCGTACAGGCCGACCAGCAACAGCCCCTGCAGGACCCGGAGGAGCAGCCAGACTGCATAGACCGAAGTCAGCGCCTGCACCAACACCACCACAGCCAGCAGCGCGGTGCAGAAGGCGAACGTGCGGATGTGGCCGAAACGGTGCGTCAGTTTCGGCACCGTGTAGGTGCCGACCAGGAAGCCGGTGTAATACCCCGAAGTCAGGATTCCGATCATCGCGACCGAAAAGCCCAACACCTCGCCCTGCAACGCGATGTGGGTGTGCAGCAACCCGACGCCCATCAACAGGAACACGGTGCTCGACAGCAACGGGGCCGTGGTGCGGATACTGCTCAACATGCGAAGGGTCCGGGATGGCACGCGCCGCGCGCCCGGTGGAACGGGTGCGAAGTCAGCAGGGTAACGGGATGCAAACGGCATTGTCGCGGTAGCTCTTCGCAGGCCGGCCGCATCAGGCACGATAAGGGGCGGCGGGTGTAACGACCAGCGGTCGACCTGATGGCGACTCCGCGTATCGCGCATCGGTGCGCCACGCACCGCAACATGCTTAAATGATCGCGACGGGCCTATAGCTCAATCGGTTAGAGCAGGGGACTCATCGAAAGGTGCCGCCGTGGCGAAAGCCGCGGACGGGATCGGGACGAATTCAGGGAAACCTCAGCGGTTCGGCCGGTGGCAATCCTGAGCCAAGCCGTCGGTACACCGACGGAAGGTGCAGAGACTACCTGAGGGCTACAGCGCCCTTGATCACAGGCTAGAGCGTCCCGCGCCCTCCCAGCGCAAGCTGCGGGCGAAGAGATAGTCCGCGCCGGGCAGAAATCCCCGGATCACGCGAATCCCTTGGTTCCAGGTTCGAGTCCTGGTGGGCCCAGATTACCGCCTCAGCGCGCATCGCCTTTGGGAAATTTCACGCGCTCCGGTGTGGCGTTCAGTCGTTCCAGCATCTTCACGATCAAACGGCTCTTCACCCCGCCGGCCTGTTTGGGATCGACGAGGTACCTCACCGTCGCGTCCAGCCAAGTGTTCGTGTTGACGCGAAAGTGCACCGACGGCCGCTCGCGCACTTCCACTTCGTCGACCGGGGTGCGCGCCAGCAGTTCGCGGTATTTCCGAATCTCGTTGCGCATGGATTCGCCCACTTCCTCCTCGGCCGCGCCCTGCATGACCTTGCTGACAAACGACAAGTCGCTGTCGTAGGCGACCTGGAACGTGATCTCGTTCCATACATAGGGAAACAGTGCCCACGAGGAATTGACCACTGCGGTGGTCAGCACCCGTGAATTGGGAAACTTGATCACGCGTCCGCTCGGATGGTGCCGGCTGTTGATCATCGGGCCGCCGACTTCCCACAGCGTGGTGTCGAGGTAGGTGACGTCGATGACGTCGCCGCTGGCGTCGTCGATGGTGATGCGATCACCCACCCAGTACGGCCGCTTGATCAGGATGTAGATCCAGCCGATGAAGCTCGCGAGTGTGGTTTGCAGGGAAAAACCGAGGACGATCGAGATCACCCCGAGCGAGGTGAGTGCGGCATACCAGTTGGCAAACAGCACCGTCAGCGCGACCACCAACAGCAATCCGAAAAGGATCAGCTTGCCGATCCGACGAATGTTGTAACGCAACGCGGCGTCGGCAATCCTGCACAACCGCTGGTCGATCAGCCGATAGATGATCAGCAGCAGCGTCACCGCGCCGACGCCAAGCGAAAACCTTTCCAGGAAGACGAGTGCCCGCTCCGGCGCGTGCGGCAACGCGTGCAAGCGCAACGCGGTGTACGCGCCGGCTGCCAGAATCAGCACGATCGCACTGAGCCACCAGAATTCAAGCGAACGCGCGGCGGGTTCTTCGGCCGCCTGGGCCTGGCTTCGCAGGTTCTCCTGCTGCTTGTCCATCCGGCGCCGCTCCTGGCAGGGTCTGACGAGGGTAACCATGCGTCGCAAGCGAGCGCAATCGCCCGCTTCCTCTTTGCACGTCGAAGCCCGATCGATCTGCCCAACATTCTGGCATCGACGACGCTGCACGTCCGGTGAACCCGGGATGGCGATTCGACGGCAGTCGCCCGAGCACCAAATGATCGCGCTTCGCCGGACTATTTCTGACCGACGCGCACCGTCAGGCTTTGCACGGCGGTGCCGACCGGTCCGCGACGGTCGCTGAGGATGGACAAGGTTTCGCCAAGTCCGCTCGGACCGAAATTCACGCGCGTATCGAAACCGACCCATCCGGCTTCGGGCTGGCGCAAGAGGTGGACAGTGAGATCCACGTTGGCGAAGAACACGCTGCCGGGGTGTTCGCGGACGACCAGCCCGTTCGCGGTATCGACCAGTTTCAGGAAACCCGCGACCGGCGGATCGGTCTCTCCCGCCACCAGCGGGCAGCGCGTGCGCAGCCAGCTGCGACCGCGGCCCGGCCTGACGTCCGCATCCTGGCGCGCCTCCAGCGAGCCGATGAAGCCGCCGCCCCAGACCGACGAAAATGCCAACGGATGCATGGCTTCGGGCGGCGGCATCATCGCCCATTCGATGCCTTGCACTTGCGTGGTATCCGACGGCAGGAGCCGCCAGATGCGTGCGCGGATGCTGGTGCGCTCGCCGTGCCGCATGCTGGCTTCGATCAGTTCGATGGACCGACCCGGCCGCAGCACTTCGACGTCGACGGTGAATTCACCGGAATGGATCACGCCGAGCACGTCGAACGACGCGCGCGATACCAGCTTGTCGCTCGGCAAGCGGCGTTCGACTTCCGCCAGCACCAGGCCGGATGCCGGCGCCAGGTGTTGTTCGCCGGGTTGCCAGGCGCCCTGCGCATGCAGCGTCGACGCGAACCGGTGTTCCCCGACGCGCACGTAGAACGCGTCGGGGTACGCCTCGCCGGCGTGGCCGAGGTGGAGGTTCGCGGCACCGGACATCTGGCCAGTTTACCGTGTCGGTGCCTCCATCTGATTGCACGGCGCCCGCGCAGCCGCCGCGTGCGCGATCGTCATGCGCCGATGTCCCGCAACGGCGCCCGGTTCATCAGCTTGCTTTCGATCTGTTCGAGACTGACGCCCCTGGTTTCGAGGACCAACGCGAAGGTAAGCAGATGAACGCCCCGCTGAATGCTGCGCTCAACCGAACGCGCGAGGATCGGGACGCCGGAAGGGCCCGGCACGCCACAAGCTTGTTGCCGAGCGCGGTCAGCCCGGCATGTCCTCCAGTTCCACGCCACGGGTTTCGCGCACGAAGCGGATCACGAACAGCAACGAGAGCAACGCGAAGAACGCATAAAGGCCATACGAGAACGGCAGGCTGAACTGGGCCATCGGCGGGAAGCTGCTGGTGATCGCGAAATTGGCCAGCCACTGTGCCGCAGCCGCGACCGCCAACGCCATCGCGCGGATCCGGTTGGGGAACATCTCCCCCAGCAGCACCCAGACCACCGGTCCCCAACTCACCCCGAAGAAGACCACGTAGAGGTTGGCCGCGACCAGTGCCACCGGACCCCATACGCCGGGCAGGCTCACCGCCGTACCGCTGCCGGTCGCCTCGGCGAAGCACACCGCCATCACCGCCAGGGTGACCAGCATGCCCGACGAGCCGATCACGAGCAGCGCCTTGCGCCCGATCCGATCGATCAGCGCGATCGCCACCAACGTCACCAGCACGTTCACGATCGAGGTGATGACCGTGAGCATGAACGAGTTGGATTCGCTGAATCCGACGGAATTCCACAAGGTCGTGGAGTAATAGAAGATCACGTTGATGCCGACGAACTGCTGGAACACCGACAGCACGATGCCGACCCACACGATCGGCAGGAATCCCGCGCGACCGCCGATCAGGTCGCGCCAGCGCGGCTTGTGTTCGCGCTTCAGGCTGAGCTGGATGTCGCCCAGTTTTTTCTGGAGCGCTGCCTCGGAAGCCAGCGACAGCACCCGCCGCAACACGCCCAGCGCTTCCCCGTGGCGGCCGCTCGCGACCAGGTGCCGCGGCGATTCGGGAACGCTGAACGCGAGCGCGCCGTAGATCACCGCGGGAATCACGCCGACGATGAACATCCAGCGCCAGGCGCCGAGGCCAAACCAGAAAGTATTGGCGGCGCCTCCCGCGGCACCGGCCAGTGCGGCGTCGCTCAGCAGCGCCACGAAGATGCCGAGCACGATCGCCAACTGCTGCATCGAACCGAGCCGGCCGCGTATCGAGGCCGGCGATATCTCGGCGATGTAGGCTGGCGCCACCACCGAGGCCATGCCGACGCCGATCCCGGCGATCACCCGCCAGGCCATCAGCCACGCCACCGAACCGGCCAAGCCGGCGCCGACCGCGCCGGCAGCCAGCAATATCGCGGCGACCTGCATCGTGCGCACACGCCCGAAGCGGTCCGCCAGGCGGCCTGCGTACCAGGCGCCCAGCGCCGAGCCGAGCAGGGCGATGGATACCGCGAATCCGGTGAGCGCCGCACTCAATCCGAAGGCTGCGCGCAGGGAATCCACCGCGCCATTGATGACGGCGGTGTCGAACCCGAACAGGAAACCACCGAGTGCGGCCGCGGCCGCGATCAGCACCACGCGCAAACTGGTGTGCCGGGATGGATCTGCAAGGGTCGGGGAAGGCGTGTTCATCGGGCGTGTCCTCGTTGGGGCGCTTGGGGATGGAGTTGCCTGGTGTGATTTGCCGGTCGCTCAGTGCACCGACGCGGCCTGTTTCGCGGGGCTTGCCGCGCAGCCGCCATCGGCGGCGATGAGGGCGCGCATCTTCAGGTACACGCCGTTGGTCCAACCGAAGCCGATCACGTTGGTCTTGTAGCCCGCGGTGATCTTCACGTCGGCGTTGCCCAGCACCATGTTGTATTTCTCGCGGATGGTGCCGTCCTTCGCGAGGCTGCGATCGACGGTGCCGGTGAACGCGCACGAGATGCGCCGCGCGTCGGCATCGAACCCGTAATCCTGCAGCCCCTTCACCGCGATCCAGTTGGTGGGCGCCCAGCCGAACGGCGCATCCCATTGCGCGCCGGTATCGCGCGTGCTCATCGCCAGCCCGCCGCGGTGTTCGAACAGCTTCAGTTGTTTGGTCAGCGCCGCCGCTTGCTGTTTCGATGCCGCGCCCGCCCACAGCGGGTAGAACATCGTCAGGTACGGATCGGTGGAAGCCGCGCCCTTGACGAAATCGTAATCCATGTAGCGACCCTGGTCCGGGTGCCACAGGTACTTGTCGATGGCCGCACGGCGCGTTTCGGCGGCGCGCGCCCAGCGTTCGGCATCGGCGGTATTGCCAAGCTCCTTCGCGAACGCTTCGAGATCGCGCTCGTAGCGGTACAGCAGGCTGTTGAGGCCGACGCCCGCGTAGTGATGGGTGGAACCACCCCATGGGCCGAAGTGGAAATCGGTATCGAACCCGGATTCGCGCATCGCGCGGTCGCCGAGGTAATAGTCGGCGGTGAGGCGATAGCCGTCCAGCCAGTCGCCCGCGCAGACCTTCGATTTCGTGACGTCGCAACTGGCCGTCTTCAAGGTTTCGAGTTGCGCCTGGTCCGGGTGCTGCGGCGCCTTGATGAGATAGCCTGGATTTTGCGACGGGTGCGCCAGCAGCCAGCGGATCACGCCCACGTAGTAGTCGCTGTTCTGCGCCTCGATGACCGGACCGTCACCGAAATCGAAATACCGCGACAGCCCGGTATCGCCGGCGAGATGTTGCTTGCTGGTCCAGATTTCGTAGTTGCGCACCGCCAGCGGATAGGCGCGTTGCAGCCAGGCCCGCTTCGCGGCGGCATCGGCGAAGCTGGCCGGATCGTCCAGCACCGCGACCATCATCGCGCTCAGCAGCGGCGGCTGCGATCGGGTGAGGTAATAGGTGCGGTTGGCGTTCAGGACGGCGCCGTAATGCGCCACTTCGTACAGCGCGTTGTCGACCATGTCGAGCGCGAGCTTCTGATGGTGATCGGCGACCAGCCCGAGCACGATGAAGTAACTGTCCCAGCCGTACATTTCATTGAACATGCCGCCTGGCACGACGTACGGGTGCGGGACATAAAGCAGGCCCTGCGCAGGCAGCGTGGTGGGATCGAAATCCCCGAGCTGCTTGATGGGCGCGGGCAGGTTTGCGATGCGCACGCCGCAGCGCTTCGCGCTCTTCTGGAGAGACGCGGGGGCCGTCACGCCCGCGGGCAGGTACACGACCGAATGCGACGGCACCTTGGGATCGATCAGCGCCCGGCACTCGTTCACCGAACGCGTGAGGGTGCTCCAGGCGTGATCGATGTAGCTGCGCGTCCTGGCGGGATCGGGCGTGGCCGCGCTGACGGCGGTGGCGAACAGCGTGAAGGCGAAGACGACGAAAAGCGAACGGACTTTCATGGCAGGTTCCTCTCGATCGTGCGTGCGTGCATCGGTGCCGGCCGACGGGCCGATGCGTCCTTGCCGCGATGCTTTCGGCGATGCATCGCGTAGTGCAGACTACCGGCGTTTGCGTTGACGCGATTTCGGCCGCGGTGGCGCGGTCGAACCGCGAACCACCAGCTCCGGATTGAACCCTTCGTTGTCGACCGGCTCGTTCCGGATCCGTGCGATCAGCATGCGGGTGGCGCGCTCCACGATGATGTCGGCGCGCTGTCGCGCCGTGGTGAGCGGCGGCCACGAATGGCGCGAAAACGGACTGTCCTCGAATCCGGCGATCGATACGTCATAGGGCACGCTGAGCCCGGTGGATTGCGCGGCGGCCAATGCGCCCGCGGCGATCTCGTCGTTGCATCCGAAGATGGCGGTGGGCGGCTCGGCCAGATCGAACAGCCGGCGTGCGCCGCGGAAACCGTCGTCGAACACGTAATCGCCTTCGACCATCAGTTCGTCGCGGATCGGAAGGCCGTAATGCTGCAGCGCGTCCTTGTAGCCCTTGAGGCGCTCGGCACTGGCGTGATGACGCTTGCCACCTTGCAGAAAACCGATTCGCATGTGCCCCAACTGCAACAGGTGCGTGGTGATCGCGTAGGCGGCGTCGCGATCATCCACGTACACGCAGGGGATATCGTCGCGCGGATCGCGTGCCGCAGAAATGATGCGGACGAAAGGGACGTGGTAACCGGCCAGCTTGCGCAACGCCCTGGTACGTTCGGACACCGGCGTCGTCAGTACCAGTCCCGAGAGGCGCGAGCGGTGCACGAAATCGCGCAAGTCCTCGGCCAGCGTCGACGCCGTGGAATCGCAGGGCCGGATCTGCAGGCCGAAATGCATGTCGTCGCACGCCGCGAGCGCACCCTGCTGCATCGCGATGATGTAGTACGCGTTGGGATTGTCGAACACCAGGCCGATCGTGTACGCGTGCGCGCCGCTCAGGCCGCGCGCCAGCAGGTTGGGGCGGTAATCGAGTGCCTCGATGGCGCGCAGCACGCGCTCGCGGGTTTCCGGGCGCACCGATCGCTCGCCGTTGGCGACGCGCGAAACCGTTTTCGCGGAAACGCCCGCCTGCTTGGCAACGTCATCGAGAGTTGCGGAGCCCACCTGCGGATCCTTTTCGCGAGACTGGTATCTCTGGTCATCGACCATGACAGCGCTGTCACGCTGCCTCCCGAACCACAGTGTGGCACAGGTTCGAATTTTGGCAACCATCCCGATTTGGCGCGAATCGGGCACTGCAGTACAACGCGCAGGATCCGCGTCATATCGGCACATTGACGCATTTTTCGAGCGACATCCGGCGCGGTGCCGCCCGACTGCGACCGTCCAGCCGTGATGCACCGCACAATTGACAGCGCTGTCTTTATGGGCGCAGACTCCGGCCGCGTCCTCGGGGAATGATCGGTATGAATGCGGATACCGCTGTCGTTCGTTGGAGCCGGCAAATCTGTAGTGGCAAGCAACCGCTTTCGTTCGCGCAAGCGGCGCGCGCGTGCGCATGGCTTGTGCACGGCCCGGGACTCCAGAACTGCGCGAACTGCCCCATGCCGTGACACCGACCCGGCTGAACCTGCATTCGTATGATTTGCTCAAGCCGCCATCGCGCGGCTTGTCGTTCCACCAGAAGAAAGGGCGCACCAGACGCCCGCCAAACCATTCCCATCGCTGGAGGTAAATCATGAAGAACGACAAGTTGATCCGACTGGCGCTGACCAGCGCCATCCTTGCGGCGCTGTCACCGGTCGCGTGGGCATCGCCCGGCGGCAACCCGGATGCGAGAGCGGCAACCGCACAGACCACCGGCAACGTCGCCGCGCAAGCCACGACGCCCAATCAGAAATCCAAACAGGAAAAAACCCAAACCCTGCAGGCGGTGGTGGTGACGGCCAGCGCCACCGGCGTCAAGAAACTGGATGCGAGCTACAGCATCGTGTCGGCGAATCGCGAGGAAATCCGCCAGTCCAACCCCGTCAGCGTCGCCGATCTCCTGAAGATCTCCCCCGGTATCTGGCCCGAATCCACCGGCGGCCAGACGGGCGCCAACATCGAGATCGCGGGCTTCCCGGGCGGCGGCGACGCGCCATTCTTCACGAACATGATCAACGGCTCGCCGATCTACGGCATGCCGTCGTTGTCGTTCATGGATTCGAGTTCGTTGTTCAGGCTGGACGACACCATCGAACGCGTCGAGATCGTGCAGGGCGGCCCGGGCGCGGTGTTCGGTCCCGGCCAGATGGGCGCGACCGCCAACTTCATCCTGCGCCAGGGCACGGCCGAACCCTCCGGTGACGTCGGCGTTACCTACGGCGACGAGGGCCTGTGGCGTGTCGACGGTTTCTACGGTTTCAAGCTGGCGGACGGTTGGTTCGCGAGCATCGGCGGCTTCTATCGCGTGTCCGATGGCGTGCGTGATCCGCAGTTCAAGGCCGACAAGGGCGGCCAGCTCACGGCCACGTTGACCCACGATTGGGACAACGGCTCGTTCATGCTGTGGGCGCGCAAACTCGACGACAAGAACCAGTTCATCACGCCGATCCCTATGATCCAGGGTTCGGGCGACAACTTCTCCGGCTATCCCGGATTCGATCCCTCGACCGGCACTTACTACAGCAAGGCGATCCAGCACGTGCAGGTGCCGAACCCACTGGGCTATCTCGAGAACGCGGATCTCGCCAACGGCCGCGGTGGCAATCTCAACTACTTCGGCGGCAGTTTCGACACCACATTGGGCAGTTGGACAATCTCCGATCACTTCTTGTACTTCGGTGGCGACTTGCCGACCAACGCGCTGTTCTCCGGTCCCAACCCCAAGCCGCTGAACTATTATCTCTACGGTTGCAGCGTCCCGCAGCCCACCGGCTACTGCAACGCCGACGGTTCTGCGGTCGACAGCGACAACCTCGGGTATCCGGCCACCCGCACCGTGACGGCGACCTTGCCCGACGGCACGGTGGTGCCGCTGGACCAGAGCGTGATCCACCAGGGCTGGTGGTTCATCCAGAAGCGCTTGAAGAGCCTAAACAACGACCTGCGGATCAGCAAGGAAATCTTCGACGGCAATACGGTGACGGCCGGCGTCTATCTCGCCCGCTACACCGACCACGACAACTGGTCGCTGGGCAACCAGATGCTGATGCTCAACCAGCCCAACACCAAGCCGATCGGACTGACCTACACCGAGGGCGGCCAGACATATGTAGTCGCGAATCCGCAGGGTTTCGTGGACTTCGGCGGCAACTACAACATCGTCGAAGCAGGCACCGCCACCAACAAGGCTTTCTACCTGTCGGATTCGTGGACGATCGGTCCCTGGCTGCTGCAGGCGGGCGGGCGCCTCGAGAACACCGACGTCCATCAACGCACCTGCAACCGCTCATCCGTCGATCTCGACGGCAATCCGAACACGCTGTACGACAATGCGACCCCCGTGTGCAATGGCACCTGGGACATGGAGCATTACGACAAGACCCATCCGTCGTTCACCGCCGGCGCGAACTACGAGTTCAACGATCACATGAGCGCATACGTGCGCGCCAACACCGGCGGGCACTTCAACGATTTCGACAACGGCATCCGCGGCGCCGGCGGCAATTTCGCGCCGATGCAGAAGATCAAGAACCTGGAAGCCGGCTTCAAGTATGGTTCGCAAACACTGTTCGTGGACGTCAGCATCTACCACCGCCTGTTTACTGGATTGCAGTACCAGGAAACCACCACGAGCGGCGTGCCGATCGGCACGATTTCCAGCTACGGCGCCAATACCCATGGTCTCGATTTCAATGGCACATGGTCGCCGATCGAGAACCTGCACCTGAAGCTGATTGCTGATTACATGGACGGGCACTACACGCACCACAATGCCTGCGCGCCGATCACCGACGTCAACGGCAACACCTTTTGCGTCAGCTTCAATGGCGCCCCGATACAGCGTCAACCCAAGGTTCGCTACCTGTTCATGCCCAGCTACACGCTGCCCACGAGCTGGGGCAACATCACGGGATTCCTGACCTGGGAACACGCGGGCCAGCGGTACGAGGACCAGACCGGATTGCAGCCGCTGGGTACGTTCCACACGCTCGGCGCGGGTCTGTTGGCTGACGTGGGACCCAACTGGCAGTTCCGCCTGCAGGGCACCAACCTGACCAATGCGATTGGCCTGACCGAAGGCAATGCGCGCATTACCGGCAGCAGCGCCGGCATCGGCGGCGTGCTGATGGCCCGTCCGCTCACGGGACGCGAGGTGTATTTCCAGGCGAAATATCGCTTCTGAAGTCCGCCATGGTGACCCGGATCGCGCTTGTCGCGATCCGGGTCCGGACAGCGATGTGGCAGACAACACACGGCGGACCGCGCTCTGGTGTCGCGGCTTGCGATCGCGTGCTGCCGCGCACCAAACCGATGGGAGCATTGCGATGAGATTCCGCCCCTTCCTGCTTCCGTGCTTGCTGATGCTCGCGTCGCCGACGCCGGTCTTCGCGCAGACTGCAACCGATCCGAGCTTTTTGCTCACTGCCACGGCCAGGGATTTCGGCGCGTACTTTCCGTCGTATCTCGCCAACGGTTATTTCTCGACCATGACCTCGGTGCGCGGCACCGAGCCGGACCGGGCCTACATGGTCGCGTTCATGGATTACACCAGCGAGGACATTTCGCGCCCGGCTGCCATCCCGGGCTGGAGCGAGATCGACTACAACCCCGGCCCAGGCTGGATGAATTCGACGCGACTCGACCCGAAGATCTTCTCGGGTTATTCGCAGACCCTGAACATGCACGACGGCACGCTGACCACGCGCTACCGCTTCGACTACGCCAACAAGGTGACCGACGTGGGGGTGGAAACCTTCGTCAGCCAGGCCGATCACCACCTAGCGGCCACGCGCATTTCGATCACCCCGCAGTTCAACGGCAAGGTGCAACTGCGGTTTCCTTTCCGATTGTGGTCGGGCCACCAGCCGCGCTTTCCGATCGCCAGCATGACCGGCGACCAGATGATCGATGCGGTGATCGCCAGCGGTCAGAACCTGAACGACAAGCCCGTGCCGACGCCCGATCGCGCGCCGGTCTGGTATCCGGGCACCACCCGCGTCGTTGATGACGGCGGCGACGCGAAGCAGAGGACCTTGTGGCTGGATGGCCAAGCCGTTAACGGCTTGAAGACGGCGGAAGCCGCCGCGATCGAATTGCCGCGTGGCCTGAAGATCGAGAGTGCGAAACTGCTGAAGACTTCAGACGTGCTGTCGCTGGAGGTGGTCGCCGACGTGCGCAAGGGCGAAACCTACACGTTCACCAAATATATCGCGGCCTCGCGGCAGGATTGGGGGGGCGATGCGAAGGCCGACGTCGCGCTCGCCACGCAAGCGCGCACCATGGGCTTCGACAAGCTGCTCGCGCGCCACGTCGCCGCCTGGCACGACCTGTGGAAAGCCGACATCGTGGTCGATCACGATGAAACGGTGCAGCGCGCGCTGCATTCCGACCTTTACTACATCCTGTCCAACACCACGGTCGGCACCGCCTGGTCGGTGGGCGCCTGCGCGCTGACCCCGAACTATGCCGGCCACGTATTCTGGGATGCCGACTCGTGGGTGTTCCCTGCGTTGTTGTTGCTGCACCCCGAACGCGCCAAGTCGATCGTGATGTTCCGGCACCGCACCATGCAGGGTGCGCGCGAACGTGCCAAGCAGTACGGCGTGGAAGGCCTGATGTATCCGTGGGAATCGGATCCGCAGAAGGGCATCGACGTCACCCCGCATTTCGCCTATGGCGTGTATCGCGAAGTCCACGTCAACGCCGACATCGCGATTGCGCAATGGCAGTACTACCTCGCCACCGGCGATCGCGCGTGGCTGAAGCAATACGGCTGGCCGGTGATCGAAGGCATCGCCACGTTCTGGAAAAG
Organism: Rhodanobacteraceae bacterium; assembly: GCA_035281745.1. GTDB lineage: Bacteria > Pseudomonadota > Gammaproteobacteria > Xanthomonadales > Rhodanobacteraceae > 66-474. The sequence goes on along the minus strand of DATEDI010000022.1, from coordinate 112,589 downwards.
CCGCGTGACCTGGAACAAGGCGAAGGACCGTTACGAGATCGCGCACGTCACCTCGACCGACGAGGCTTACGACGACGTGCTCAACGACACCTTCACCAACGCCGCGGCAGCCAAGGCCTTGCGCATCGCGACGCAAGCCGCCGCGCTGGTCGGCGCGAAGCCGGATCCTGCGTGGGCCGAAATCGCGGACAAGATGTACATCCCGTTCGATGAGAAGGCGCAGCGCCACTACGACTTCGATCCGTCGGTGCCGCACGACAAGGTGACGTGGTGGGGCTCGTCGCTGATCTTCCTGATGTACCCCAACCTCGACATGCCGATGTCGCCCGAAGTGCGGCGCAACGATTTCGACTTCCAGTTGCAGGCGCTCAAGACCCACGGCGACAATCCGAACGAGATGATGATGGTGATGATCACCGTCGGCGCCGCCGAAGTCGGCGACGCCAAGGCCGTGGGGTACTGGATCCACCGCAATCTGGAGGGCTTCCTGCAACCGCCGTTCAACGTCCGCACCGAAACCGCCACCAACAACGCCGGTTACCTGCTCGCGACTTCGGCGGGGTTCGTGCAGAACTTCCTCTACGGCCTGAGTGGCCTGCGCATCAACGACAAGGGACTGGATCAGGCCTACGCGCCGGTGTTGCCGCCGGGGTGGAAGTCGGTGACCCTGAAGGACGTCACCTTCCGCGGCAAGCACTACGATATCGGCATCGAGCGGGGTGCTGACGGCAAGGTCGAACTGACGCGTGAGGCGAAGTGACATGGTGCGGCGACGGCTGGTTCTGCCGCGCAATGTCCGGACCGCCGTATTTCGTCATTCCGGACGCGGCGCAGCGGCGATCCGGAATCTGCTTTTTCGTGTGGCACGAGGAGCGGATTTCCTCGCTCTTCAAAGTGCGGTCATCCGTGGCCGCTTCCCGCGTCTGGTTCCGCGCCTCGCGCGGCTCCCGAATGACGAGAGGTCGTTCTTTCCCAGGGACTTCATGAAACCTGCGCGTTCCAATTTCCGACGACTGATCCTGATCGCGCTGATGTGCATTGCGCCCATCGCCGGAGCGGCGACGGATCCGAGCTTCCTCCTCACCGCGACCGCGAAAAACTTCGAAAGCTATTTCCCGGGCGAACTCGCGAACGGCTACGTCTCCACGTTCACTTCGCCGCGCGGCACCGAGAGCAACCTGTCGTATCTCATCGCGTTCATGGATCGCGGCAAGGACGACATTGCCCGGCCCGCGGCGATTCCCGGCTGGACGGGCATCGACTACCGCACGGGGTCATCCGGCGCATGGTTGAATCTGGCGCCGCTGGGGCCTTCGACATTCCAGGATTACAAGCAGGTCCTGAACCTGCACGATGGCACGCTGACGACCAGTTACCGCTACGTCGACCAGGGCAAGGCGACGCGCGTCGAAGTGGTCAGCCTTGTCAGCGAGGCGTCGCCGCACCTGGCCACGGTCCGCTTCACGATCACGCCTCAATTCGACGGCGTGGTCGAGCTCTCGTTTCCGCTGGTCTTGTGGGCACCATCCCAGCCACGCCTGGCGCTGGCGAAATTGCCGGGCGACACCGGCTTGAGCGGTGACCGGTTTCGGCAGGCGCTCGAAGCCCATGGCCTTTCCCTGAACCCGTTGCCGCCCGCCACGCCCGATCGTGCGGCGATCTGGTATCACGGCGATACCCACGTGTTGGACGCCCAAGGCGACACGTCGAATCTGACGCTGCGCGTGGACGGACAGGCGACGAATGGCGCGCGAATGGGCGAAGCCGTCGCGGTGGAGTTGCCGCGCGGCCTGCGACCCGTCGAAACGAAGCTGGATCAAACCGACAATCGCCTGTCGCTCGATATGCGCGTCAGGGTAAGCAAGGGCAAGACTTACGCCTTCACCAAATATGTCGCTGTGTCGCGCGAAGGCTGGGGTGGCGACGGGAAGGCCGACCTTGCGTTGGCCGAATCCGCACGCGAACGCGGCTTCGAGCCGCTGCTCGATGCCCATCGCGCGGCATGGGCGAAATTGTGGCAGTCGGACATTCGCATCGATGGCGATCCGCACGCACAGCTCGCCGTCCATTCCCATCTTTATTACCTGCTCGCCAACGTACCGCCAGATGTGACCTGGGGGACGGGCGCGTGCGGATTGACCACCGGGTACGTTGACCACGTATTCTGGGACAACGACACCTGGATATTTCCCGCGTTGCTGCTGCAGCATCCGCAACGCGCGCGTTCCATCGTGCTGTTCCGGGAGCGCACGTTGCCGGCCGCGCAACAGCGGGCGCAGGCGGCCGGATTCGCGGGCGCCAAGTATCCGTGGGAAGCCGATCCCGAGGACGGCACGGAGCAGGTCCTGTACGCCGCGCATCGATTGAGCGTCGGCGAGATCCACGTCAACGCCGACATTGCGATCGCACAATGGCAATACTGGCTGGCGACGCACGATCTCGAATGGTTGCGCAAGGACGGCTGGCCGGTGATCCGCAATCTCGCCGAGTTCTGGACCAGCCGCGCGAGCTACGACAAGGCGAACCGGCGCTACGAAATCCGCGACCTCGTCTCGGTGATGGAACCCTACGCCTACATCGACAACGACACGTTCACCAACGTCTCGGCCGCCAAGGCGCTGCGGATCGCCACCGAGGCGGCGAAGCTGGTCGGTGCCGAAGCCGATCCGCGCTGGACGGAGATAGCGGCGAAGCTGTACGTGCCCTTCTCGGACGCCGAGCAGCGCCATCTCGCGCTCGATCCGGGCGTGCGGCTGCACGACCCGGGCGACAGCGACCTCACGTTCCTGGCGTTTCCTTCGCTCGACCTGCAAATGGATCCGACGGTGCGACGCAACGACTACCGCAACGATGTCGCGCCGTTGCAAAACAAGCCCGCGCAGGCACTCACGAGCATGGGGCTCGCGCCGCTCACGATTGCCGCGGCCGCGCTGGGCAACCAAGCCGGAGCGACGCGCTGGCTGGAAGACAACATCACCCGGGATATGCTCAAGGCGCCCTTCAACGTGCGCACGGAAACACCCGACAACAACACCGGTTATTTCCTCACGGGCTCGGCGGGATTCGTGCAAAGCCTGGTTTATGGACTCACGGGTTTGCGCATCGAGCCGTCGGGTCTGGTCCAGGCCTATCCGCCCGTGCTGCCATCCGGATGGAAATCGCTCACGCTCACGAACGTCACCTTCCGCGGCAAACGCTACGACATCACCGTCGACCGCGGCGCGGACGGCAGGCCGCGACTGCGACGCGAGTCGCGATGAGAGGAGCAGCCTCATGAATCCCATCTCCGGCAAAACGTTTTTTCGGCTCGCAGCGCCCGGGATTGCACTGGCTTTGGGATCGCACGCCTTTGCAGCATCGGCGCCGCGCGTGGATGGGCAAGGCAACGTCGTCGCTCCCGCGCTCACCGTTCCATTTTCCAGTTATGCCTCGCCCGAGGCACGCAAGATGTTCCAGCGCGTGTTGGAAGAAGGTCGGGATGCGCCGCCGCTGAATGGCCCCGTCGCCGCGAGTCGCGCCTATTACGACAAGATCAACACCGCGCGGGCCAATTTGATGGAGCGGTTGTATCCGGTAAAGATCGAGCGCCGCGTTATCGATGGCGTACCGACCCAAGTGGTTACGCCGAAGCAGGGGGTCGCGCCGGATCAGCGGCAGCGCGTGCTGATCAATCTGCACGGTGGCACATTCCTGTGGGGTGCCGGTTCCGGCGGGCTGGTCGAATCGATTCCCGTCTCAAGCGTGGGCAGGATCGAAGTGATCACCGTGGATTACCGCCAGGGTCCCGAGCATGTGTTTCCGGCCGCGAGCGAGGATGTTGCAGCGGTCTATCGTGAACTGCTGAAAAAATATCCGGCGAAGAACATCGGCATCTACGGCTGTTCGGCTGGCGGTGTGCTGACGGGCGAAGCCGTGGCATGGTTCATCCACGAGAACCTGCCGTTGCCTGGCGCAATCGGCACCTTCTGTGGTTCGGTGGTGGAATTGAGCGGCGACTCGGCCTACGTTGCGCCGGTGCTCAATGGCAGCCCGCCGTCGAACGCGCCGTTGAAGCTGACCGACCTCCCGTACTTCAAGGGTGTGCGGGCGAAGGATCCGCTGGTGTTTCCGGCCAATTCCCGGGCGGTGCTGGCGAAATTCCCGCCCACGCTGCTGATCACCGGCACCCGCGATTTCACCATGAGTTCTGAAATCCAGAGCCAGCGCTTGCTGAGCGATGCAGGTGTCGATGCGGAACTGCACGTGTGGGACGGCATGTGGCATTCGTTCTTTTCCGATCCCGGAATGCCCGAGTCGAAGGAAGCCTACGCCGTGATGGTCAAGTTCTTCGACCGGCATCTGGGGCACTAGCATTCTGCGGTGCGCCGATTCTTGCGTCCGTTGTGGATGCAGGAATGATGAGGACGAGGCGGCGCGGCGCGTTCCCCGGTTGAAGTTTCGAGGTTGCCCTTGATCACGCGCTCCATTCGAAGGACATGATTCCCGCCCAGCTCCACGCTGCGATGCAGCGCGTCAACGGTTTGCTGCAAGCCGGCGATTTTCGCGCGGCTCACGCTCAGCTTCAGGGCGTCGTTGAAACCCATCCCGACTATGCCGAGGCGCAGCGGTTGTTCGGTGGCGTCACGCTGATGTTGGGCGATGCGGCGGGCGCCGAACGAATCCTGCGACACGCGATCGAGCTGGATCCGGATTGGGCGCCCACCCTCACCACCCTCGGCGAGCTGCTGCTGGGCAGCGGACGCCACGCCGAAGCGGAATCCTTCCTGCAGCGGGCCGCCACCGCCAGGCAACCCGATCCGCATGCGGCCCAGGTGCTGGCGCGCTACTACAACGACCGGAGGCAGCCGGCACGGGCGCTCGCGCTCGTCGCGCCGTTCTGCGCGCTCGACAATGTATCGCCCGAATTGATCGTCCAGCACGTCGCCGCGCTGGTCGCGCTGGGCCGCAGCGGCGACGCCGTCGCATGGAGCCGGAACCTGTTGGCGCGATCGCCCGACAACGCCGCCGCCGGGCAGGCGTTGGCGACCGCGCTGCAGGCGGCGAACCGGCACGACGAAGCCGAGGGTGTCGCGCGACATGCATTGGAGCGTGGGCCGCGAAGCGCGACGCTGCGTTACACGCATGCACGCAGCCTCATCGCGCTCGGCGAATACGATCGCGCCGAAGCAGCTCTTCGCGATTGCCTGCGGCTGGAGCCGCAACAGGTCGATGCCCACGGCGACCTTGCAAAGCTGGTGTGGACGCGCACCGGCGATGGCGAACAGGCGACCGAAGCCATCGACAAGGCGCTGCAAACCTTTCCCAACAACGATGCGCTATGGGCGGCCAAAGCGGCCGTGTTGCAGGGGTCGGGCGACGTGCGCGCGGCCTACGCGTGCCTCGCCGCACGCATCGCGCGTCCGCAGGCGCCGCCAGCCTTGCACGTACGCGCCGGTCTCGCGGCACTGGAGTTCGATCCGCGCCTCGCGCTCGATTGCGCCGGGTGCGCGGTGCGCGCGGCGCCGAACGATCCCGCGGCGCGCACGCTGCAAGTCGCGGCGATGTTGGGGGTCGGCGATGCGCATGCCGCATTGCAGATCTGCGAGGCGCTGAGGCTCGAGTCGCCCGACGATCAATATCTCATCGCGCTGCAAACGACCGCGTGGCGGATGCTCGGTGACGAACGTTACGCGCAGCTTTGCGACTATCCGAACCTGGTGGTCGCATACAAGCTTGAGGCGCCATCGCCGTGGACGAGCCTGACGGATTTTCTCGACGAACTGAAACACGATCTCGATCGGATGCACGATGCGTTCGTGCATCCGCTGCTGTTCCAGTCACTGCGTCATGGCACCGAAACCATCGGCGATCTGTCGCACAACGAGAAGCCCGCCATTCGCGCGCTGTTCCGGGCCTTCGATGCGCCGATCCGTGACTACATCGCGCGCATGGGCAACGGCGGCGATCCGCTGCGTCGGCGGAACACCGGCGAATACCGCTTCAACGGAAGCTGGTCGGTCCGACTGCGCACCGACGGCTTTCATCACAACCACGTGCATCCGCGCGGCTGGATCTCCTCGGCGTGTTACATCGAGTTACCCGACGCGATGCGCAGGGCAGACAACCGCGAAGGCGTGCTGGCGTTCGCCGAACCGGGGATCCTCACCACGCCTGCGTTGTCATCGCAGCACGATGTGCTCCCGGAGACGGGCATGCTGGTGCTGTTCCCTTCCTATTTCTGGCACGGGACGGTGCCGTTTTCCGGCGACCGGGCGCGGCTTACCGTAGCGTTCGACGCCGTGCCCGCTCGCGCCGCCTGATTCATCTCGCCTGCGCGCGCCACTCGATCGTGATTCGAGCGCGGATCGCGTGCGCGGGAACCGGAACCGCCGCGGTGGCATTCGCGGCGTCCCAATTCCAGTCTCCGACGTTCTGCCCGTCCACCGCTATCGAAACCGGGCGGTTGATGCCATGGATCTGCAGGGCGTACGACCGCCGCTGTACCTGGCCGGCGAACGCGCCGCGCGTGGGCCCGATCACGATGCGGTGGGCACCGTCGGGTTCACGGGTGTAGCGCATCGGCGTCAGCGCATGGGATTTGTCACAGTCCAGCGAAGTGCCGTCGTCCTCGTACAGGTCGAACTTGCCGTTGCCCGACCCGTACACGTTGATGATCAGGTGATCCAGCGGTTTCGCGTTCGACCACGCGAAATCCGCGGGCTGCTCGGGAATGATCGCGCCGTCGCGTACGAATACGGGCGTCTGGTCCGCGGCGTAGTGGGCGGTGAATGACTTGCCGCCACCGTAATGCTTGCCGTCGAAGAAGCCGATCCATTCGCCGGGTGGCAGCCAGGTCGTGCGTTCGCCGCTGGCGTCGAGCACCGGGGCGACCAGCATTTCGCTGCCGAACCAGTATTCGTGCGGATGTTTGTACGCCTCCGAAGCGTCCGGATCTTGCAGATACAAGGGTCGCATGATCGGCAATGACTTCTCGTGCGCGATCCAGGCGTAGGTGTAGGTATAGGGAATCAGTTGCGTGTGCAGCGTGAAGTATTTTTTGACCAGCGCCATGCCGCGCTCGCCGTAGGTCCACGGCATGCGCAGGTTGCCCTCGCGCGGATTCTCGTGCGCGCTGTGCAGACGCAGCAGCGGACTGAATGCGCCAAACTCGATCCAGCGTGCGTACAGACCGAAGTCGATCTTGCCACCGTGGAATCCGCCGATGTCGTGGCTCATGTAAGGGATCAACACGTTGCCGCCGCGCACGCTGTAGGCGACTTCATAGGCCAGCACCGGCCATTCGGAATAGGTGTCGCCGGTGAAGTAGGCCGGGTAGCGTTCGCTGCCCCAACCGCCGTAGCGCGAGAGGATGAAACCGCGTTGTCCGGTTTCCTTCTGCGCATGGTCGTAAAAGACGCGGTTGGTCCAAAGCTGCGGGTCGAGTCCGGGCATATCCGCGGCGCCGCTGCCGCCATCCACCCACCAGAACGCCACGCCTTGTTGCAGCAGCGGTCCATGCAAATGGCGCATGGAGACTTCCGCCTGTTGCTGGTTGGACAGATCAAAATAAATCCGCGACGGCGGCTTGACGTCGCGGATCGCGGTCAGGCCGCTCAAGTAACCCCGACCGTACTCGTTCGGTTCGATGCGCAGCGCGATCTCGAGTGTCTGTCCCGCTTTCGCGTAAGGCGTGATGTCGGCGAAGGTCAGCCGCTGCGGCCAGCGCACGTGGCTGTGTTCGACTTCGCGCCCGTTGACGTAAAGCCGGTAATCCCTGGCTTGCCGACTGAGATAGAGGTAGAGGTGCGCCGGCAGATGGCTTGGCAGGCGTACCTGCGTGCGATACCACGCAATGCCTGCGTAATTCCCGTAGCCCTGTTGCGCCGGTGGCGCGTCGGTGCGGATGGGTTTCCACTTGGCCGCGCCGGCATCGGGTGCGTACCAGTGCTCGCGGATGCCGGCGTCGTGCGGATCGGTCGCGAACGTCCAATCGCCGGACAAGTCCAGATCGAACGAAGGCTTCGGCGGCAAGGGTTCTCCCAGTGCCTTCAATACCGCCGGCGCGTGGCTGTCGTCCTGCGACAGGATGTTTTCCTCCGTGTTCGCGTAACCGGGGTGATCGTTCAGGGAGATTTTGATGCCGCGGGCGTGCATCCATTCGAGAAACTGGTTCGGGTGCGGGATCAGCGGGCTCCAGTCATAGCCGCCCTGCCAGCCGTAGTTGTGCCACGCGAAATCCAGCACCAGCGTGTCGAGCGGGATATGGTGCTGGCGAAAGCGCGTGACCTCGTCCTCGAGGTGTTGTTCCCCGTAGCGCTGAAACGCCGGCGTCCGGACTTCCGGATCGCCGGGGAAGTATTCGAAATTGAGGTCGGTGATCATCGGCCCCAGTACGTAGCGCGGGATCATCGGAACGGGCCCGCACAATTGGGCGTACTCGTCCAGGACCTTTGCGTAATCGTCGCGGGCGTAGGTGAACAGGTACCAGTCCTGCCCCTTGTCGAACTTGCGTGGTTCGATCCACTGCGCCTTCGCGTTCCACAGCGGTGTCGTGCTGTCGTCGACGAACGCGAAGCCGTTGCGGCTCAGCAGGCCGGGTTCGGCTTTCGGCAGCAACACGTCGATGCCGGGGATGATGTCGTTGACGGGGCTGGCCAGATCGTTGCCGTCGGAGGGCAGGTTTTTCGCGCTGACATTGTCCAGCGAATAGGTGAGGCCGCCGAGGTTGCCGTCGTCGATCTGGCCGGGATGCCAGGCGTGCGTACTGCCGTCGGCTTTCCATTGCACCCGCAGATTGGCCGCGGAAAACGCGCCAGATTGCAACCGGTAACGCAGCGCCATTGCGCCGGTGCTCACGATGAGCCAGCCGTTCTCCGTTTTTTGGCTGACATCGACGGGCGGCCAGTCGCGTTTCAGGACGACGGCGGTCGCGGCATCCGTGAAATGAGCGGACGGCGAATACTCCATCCTGACCAGCGAAGGCGTCAGGAATTCGAAACGCGCATGGCTTGCGACCACCTTCGTGGTGCCTTGCGGTGCGGCGAGCGCGCTGAGCGGCAGACCGATCCACGCGATCAGCAGCCACCGGCATGCATAACCAATACGGTGACGACGAACGGCCATGCCTACCTCCAATGTCCTGGAAAACACCGCAGTGGCTCCACTTCGAGCCATTGCTGCGGACGTGTTGCGTCCGTTTCGCTGCCGACTACGATTTCGGCAGGGCATTGAAGGCGATCACGATGCGCGGTTCGTCGCTGTCGTGCGGCTCCACGTAATGCTCCATCCAGCACGGGAACAACACCATCAGCCCGGCTTCCGGCGTGAGCTGGATGTCGCTATAACCGTTCGGCACCGCGCCCTTGACGTAACCGTGCACGACACCCGGCCGCGGATCGCGGAACACGAAGCGTCCGGAACCGGGCGGCACCTTCAGATAGAACGATCCCGACAACAGGCAGCCTTCGTGCACATGCAGGAAGTTGAAGCCGCCGCGATCGTGCAGGTTCACCCAGGACTGCAGTTCGAAACGAATGGGCGGTACGCCCATTTCACGCAGCGCGTTGGCGCAAGCCGCACGCACGGCTTCGCGCAGCGGCGCAAAGATCGGTTGCTCCAGCAGCATCATGTCGCCGCTGTTCCAGCCGCCGCGGTTGGTGCGTCCGGCGGGTTGCGGATTGGCGGCGCGCATGCGCAACACTTCCGCGACCCACGCGTCCAGGTGTCCCCGCAGGACGGCCAGGCGCGCCTGCCAAATCCGCGTCGCAAACAAGTCATAGGTCTGCAGGGCGGGCGCCACGCCGAACGGCTGCACCACTAACCTTTCACCGTCGGCGGTTGTCACTGTGTCTCCCGAAGTCCAACATGGCTGGCGATTTGCATGGCCGGAGGAGGAACATGCGGAAACTCGACCCGCGGATGCGTGCGTGGCTGATCGGTTGCATGATGCTGGCAATCGCGCATGCCGCGTGTGCGCGCCCGCCGTCTCCGCAGTCGTGGCAGCACGAGATCGACCGGTTGGTCGCCAATGATAGTGCGCACCCGCCGCCGCGGCATGGCGTGCTGTTCGTGGGCAGTTCCTCGATCCGGATGTGGTCCACGCTGGCCGCGGATTTTCCCGGCGTGCCAGTGATCGATCGCGGTTTCGGTGGCTCCGCGATCGCCGATACCACGTACTACGCCGATCGCATCATCGTTCCCTACCACCCGCGCCTGATCGTGATGTATGCCGGCGACAACGACATCGCCGAGGGCTGCACGCCGCGGCAGGTGCTGGACGCATTCGAGGCGTTCGTTGCGCGCGTCCGCCGCGACCTGCCCGAGGTCGCCATCGCGTACATCTCGATCAAGCCGAGCATCGCACGCTGGTCGATGTGGCCACGCATGCGCGAAGCAAACCGCCTCACTGCCGCCTGGTCGCAAACACAATCACGCGTGACGTTCGTCGATGTGGCGGCGAACATGCGGGACGCGAACGGCAAGCCGCGCGCCGCGCTGTTTCGCGACGACGGCCTGCACATGACACCGGCCGGTTATGCAGTCTGGGTGCGCGCACTGACACCGGTCCTCGCAAACTACGGCTTCGCGACGCACTGGCGCAATCCTTCGACCTGACGGCACGACCCTGCCACTGCGCGTTGCGCGCAGCCGCCGGCCGGCGACGGAGCCAGTAGACTCCCGCTCTGGTTGCATCGGGCATCCCATGAACACCGCCTCTCCCGCGGCGCCGCCGCCCGAACGCCGGTCGCTTTTCGCCAATCGCGATTTCAGCCTGCTGTTCAGCGGCAGCTCGATTTCCGCATTCGGCGACCAGTTCACGCTGGTGGCGTTGCCGTGGCTGGTGTTGAAGCTCACCGGCAATCCGGCCGCACTCGGCCTCGTGCTGGCGGTGATGGCGTTCCCGCGCGCGGCCTTCATGCTGATCGGCGGCGCGGTGGTGGACCGGATGTCGCCGCGGCGCGTGCTGCTCGGCGCGCGCGCCGCCAATGCGGCGTGCATCGTGGTTCTCGCCTCGCTGGTGCTGGCCGGCGCCATCCAGATGTGGATGATCTATCTGCTGGCGCTCGGCATCGGCCTGTCCACGGCGTTCGCGTATCCGGCAGGTTCCGCGATCTTGCCGCAACTGGTGCCGCTGCAGCAGTTGCGCCCGGCGAACGCGGCCTTCATGGGCATGCGCCAGCTCAGCATGATCGGCGGCCCCGTGCTGGCCGGCTTCGTGATCACGCTGGGCGCCCATCATCAGGTTTCGGCGCAGGCTCTGCCGGATGCGAGTGGGCTTGGAACGGCTTTCGGCATCGATGCGGGGAGTTTCGTGTTCTCGCTGGTCTCGCTGGCGATGATCCGCATCCATGGCGATTCCCACCCGTTCGAAAAAAAAACGGGCGTGTTCGCCAGCATCGCCGCGGGCGTACGCTACGTGTGGGCCGACGTGCCGCTGCGCGCGTTCGTGATCTATGCAAGCTTCGTCGGGGTGTTCGTGGGCGGACCGATCCAGGTGGGCCTGCCCGTTTTGGCCGATACGCGCCTCAATCTCGGCGCGGCCTCGCTCGGCATCCTGATGACCGCGCAAGGCGTCGGCATGTTCATCGGCAGTTTCCTTTCAGGCTACGCACAACGCGTGGCGCGTGGACACCTCGGCGTGATGGTGCTGTGCTTCGATGGAATGACGGGCCTGGTGCTCGCTGCACTGACGCTGGCGCACACCACGTACTTCGGCGCGGCCCTGCTGTTCTGCACCGGACTCCTCGGCGGCGTGGTGATGATCGCGATCTTCACCTGGATCCAGCAGCGTGTCTCGCAACCGATGATGGGGCGCACGATGAGCATCCTGATGTTCTCGTTCATGGGCCTCGCCCCGCTCTCCGCCGCCGCCGCCGGCGCGCTGCTGAAGGTGATCTCGCTGACCGCGCTGTTCGGCATCGCGGGGCTGACCCTCACCGCGATCGCGCTGTGCTGCCTCGCGAGTCCGCAGATGCGGAGTATCCGTGCGCTGCAACCGCGGGCGGCGAAGGCCTGAAGCGGACACAATCATTGGCGCATCGAGGGGAATTTCCATGCGTCCGGTCACCCGCGTCGTTTTCGCCGCTGCACTCGCACTGCTGGGCTTTGGAGCCCAGGCCACGCCCATCCCTTCGTACGACATCGTGATCCGCAATGGACACGTGATCGACGGCACCGGCTCACCCTGGTACGCCGCCGACATCGCGATCAAGGACGGACGCATCGCCGCGAGCGGCCGGCTCGGCGATGTCGACGCGAAGCAGATCATCGACGCCCACGGGAAGGTGGTCACGCCCGGTTTCACCGACATGCTGGACCGGTCCGGGCACACGCTGTTGGTGGACGGCCACGCGCCGTCGAAAATCTTCCAGGGCGTTACCACGCTGACCACTGGAGAAGGCGAATCCGCCGCGCCGCTCAACGACAAGATCCTCGCGGAAGAAGGCGCGCACACGAAGCCTGCCTTGCGAACGCTCGGCGAGTATTTTGCGCACCTGCAAAAACAAGGCATCGCCGTGAACTTCGGCACCTATGTTGGCGCCGCCACCGCGCGCGAGATGGTGATCGGCTATGGCGATCGCAAGCCGACCACGAGGTTTTCGACATCGCGCGCACGGCGCACATCCCTGTTGAAATCTTTCATCTCAAGGTCGCGGGCCACGTGACGAGACTGGTCTGGTGAAATGGCCCAGTCAGGTGCCGATCCGGGCGACGGGCGTTCTGCTTGCGACCCGTTGCTACCCGTCACAACGGTCCGGTCTGGAAATCCACCTAAAGGGCACCGTATCAGCTTGCCTGGACAGCTGATCAATCGCTCCGCGTACGAGAAGGATGCCGCAGGCGATCCGCGAACGGCTCGCGCCGGCAAGCCTGCTCCATTCGCCACAACGCATCAAAGAGCCGTGGAGCGGCTTCGTCCATCAACGCTTGCGACACTTCGCTCATGCGCACCAGCGCCTTCCGCAGTCGCCGGAGTTCGCGGACGCCCTTGGCGCTGAGCGCGACGACCGTTCGCCGCCGATCGCTCTTGTCGACGCGGGTCTTGACGAATCCTTGAGCTTGAAGCTGCTTGATCCAGGTGATGACCAGCGGGTGCGATTGACGCAGCAGCGCGGAGATTTCGGTAACACCCAGCGGCCCGTGTTCGTCCAGTGCCAACAACGTGGACGTGGTGCGCGGCGGTGCGGTTACCCCCACCTCCGGATACCAGGCGTCGGCGCCACGAACGAGTTCGTCCGAGAGCCGCTTGAGCAAGTGCGCAAGATAGGCCGGTCCTTGCCTGCGGATGAAGTCATCGTCGATGTCATCTTCTCTGCTCGTCTGCATTTTTTGCTCCTTGGACCTGCGCGAAACTGTCGCGCTTGAACGCCGCAAGATTTTATGTAAGAGTTTACATACTTTCCGAACCGCGGGATATGCCGATGCGCTTCCAGTCGTTGCACGCCATCTTCCCCTCGCTGCGCGCGCCGTGCTCAGTCGCGGCCGTGTTTTTGGCCATGCTCGCGGTGCCAGCGTTGGCATCACTGCAAAGCCGCACCGGCGATTGTCCTGTCGGCGTCTATCAGCTGGACGACGGCAGCAAGCTCGCCATTGGCCAGAGCGAGGGCGACCACCTGCGCTGGCGCAAGCAAGACGGCACTACTGGTTTACTGACGAGAGGCAAGGACGGCGTATGGACCAGCACGCCGGGCTGGACGGGGCGCCCGGACGGCAAACGCGTGTCATTCGATTGCGACAAGGGCACGACCCGTTTCGCCGACGTCCCGGGCAAGCAAATCCCGCTCGAAGTCACGAACGTCATGTTTCAGGGGGCGGGCGTCCGGCTGGCGGGGCGGCTGGTGATGCCGCAAGGCACCGGACGCGTGCCGATCGTGATCCTGGTACACGGCTCGGAACATGATTCCGCGCTGACGTTTTATTCGCTGCAACGTCAGCTGCCTGCCGACGGCGTCGGCGTGTTCGTTTATGACAAACGCGGCACCGGCAAATCGGGCGGGGTGTATACGCAAAACTACCTGTTGCTGGCCAACGATGCGATTGCTGCAATGAACGAGGCCAAACGGCTTGCGGGCACGCGTGCCGGTCGCATCGGCTACCAGGGTGGCAGCCAAGGCGGCTGGGTCGCGCCGCTGGCGGCGAAGATCGCGCCCGTGGATTTCGTGATTGTCGGGTTTGGATTGGCGGTTTCGCCGCTCGACGAGGTTCGCGAAGCTACCGCCTTCGATTTGACCAGCCGTGGTTACGGCCCCGACGTGGTCGCCAAGGCGATGCACATAGCCGATGCCGTGTCGGCCGTCATCGTCAGCGATTTCCGGAAGGGCTACGACCAGCTCGACGCCGTGAAGGCAAAGTACGGCAAGCAACCGTGGTTCAAATACGTGCGCGGCGACATCGCGTTCTACCTGCTCGAAACGCCTGAAGCCAAGCTTCGCGAACAGGGCCCCGTGTTGCTGGCCGGCGTCCCGGCGAATTACGACCCCATGCCGGTGCTGCGCAATCTCGATACGCCGCAACTCTGGATATTGGCCGCCGACGACCATGATGCGCCGAGCGCAGAAACCGGACGGCGCCTGCGCGCGTTGCAGGCCGAGGGCAAGCCGATCACGGTCGCGGTATTTCCGCACACCGAACACGGCATCTACGAATTCGAAACCAAGCCGGACGGCACCCGCGTCGACACGCGCAACCCGGAAGGTTATTTCGCGATGATGCGCGACTTCATCTTGCACGGACGACTCGATGCGCGACGTTACGGCACCAGCACGATCCATCGACCAGCGGACACGCCCACCAACGCGAGCGCGCGCCATTGATGCTTGAACCGGCCACATCGCGAACGGGTGCCCTTGGCCATCGAGGGGATAGTGCGCGACGCGAGACGGCATGAAATGGCTGCTGTCGGACGATCCGTTGCCATGTGCGAACCTTTGCTCTTGTCCGGCACCGACCTTGTATGGAGGATCGCTTGTTGACGGCCTGAGCTGCCACTTGCTGCCGCCAGACAGGCCAGCTTGCAGCAGACCGACCGTTACAATGCGCGGATGTCTCTCGTCCAATTGCAACGCGTCGACTTCAGCATCGGCGGCCCACTGCTGCTCGAACGTGTCGATTTATCCATCGAGGCGAACGAGCGGGTATGTATCGTCGGGCGCAATGGCGAAGGCAAATCCACCCTCCTGAAGCTGATCAGCGGCGAGCTGCGTGCCGACGACGGCGAGGTACGCGTGCAAAACGGCGTTGTCATCGCGCGGCTTGCGCAAGAGGTGCCGCAGGACACCGCCGGCAGCGTGTTCGACTTGGTGGCAGAAGGATTGGGCGACCTCGGCCGCTTGCTGGCGCACTACCACCACGCGCTGGCCATCGGCGATCTTGACGCGCTGGGCGACGCCCAGACCAAGATCGAAGCGCAGCACGGCTGGGATCTGGATCGCCGCGTTGAGGAAGTCCTGACCAAGCTTGGACTGCCCGGCGATATGGATTTTTCAGCGCTGTCCGGCGGCATGAAGCGGCGCGTGTTGCTGGCACAAGCGCTGGTCCGCAAACCGGACATCCTGCTGCTGGACGAACCCACCAACCATCTGGATATCGAGGCCATCGGTTGGCTGGAAACCTTCCTCAAGCAGTTTGCGGGCAGCATCGTATTCATCACGCATGACCGCAGTTTTGTACGCGCACTGGCCACACGCATCGTGGAAATCGATCGCGGCGCGCTGACCGACTGGCCCGGCGACTACGACAACTACCTGCGTCGCCGCGAGGAACGCCTGCACGCGGAAGCCCAAGCCAACGCATTGTTCGACAAGAAACTGGCCCTGGAAGAAGTATGGATTCGCCAAGGCATCAAGGCGCGGCGCACGCGCAACGAGGGTCGGGTGCGCGCATTGCACGCGCTGCGCGACGAGCGCTCGAAACGACGCAACCTTGCCGGCAACGTGAAGATGACGCTGGGACACACCCACGCCTCAGGCAAGAAGGTCATCGACCTCAAACATGTCACTCACGGCTTCGACGGCCGTGTGTTGATCGACGACCTGAGCACGACGGTGATGCGCGGCGATCGCATCGGCATCATCGGCCCGAACGGTACCGGCAAAAGCACCCTGCTGAAGATCATGCTGGGTGAGTTGGTTCCGCAGCGCGGCACGGTCGAGCTCGGCACCAGCACGCAGATCGCGTATTTCGACCAGCACCGTTTGCAACTGGATAACTCACTCAACGCCATCGACAACGTCGCTGGCGGTCTCGAATTCATTGAGCTCAACGGCCAGCGCAAGCACATCATCGGGTATTTGCAGGATTTCCTGTTTTCGCCGGAACGCGCGCGTGCGCCCATCACCCGCCTGTCCGGTGGCGAGCGCAACCGCCTGCTGTTGGCCAAGCTGTTCGCGCAACCGTCCAACCTGTTGGTGATGGACGAACCGACCAACGACCTCGATGTCGAAACGCTGGAACTGCTGGAAGAGTTGTTGCTCGATTACAAGGGCACCTTGCTGCTGGTGTCACACGACCGGGCGTTCCTCGACAACGTTGTCTCCAGCACATTGGTGCTGGAGGGCCAGGGCCGGATCGGGGAATACGTGGGCGGCTACACCGACTGGCTGCGCCAGCGTCCGGCCGACCTAGCTGCGCCCGGTGCCAGCAAGCCCGTCGGCAAAATCGCCATCCCGCCGGCGACAGCAAAACGCAAGCTCAGCTTCAAGGATCAACGCACACTGGAGCAGCTTCCCGGGCGCATCGAACAACTGGAAAGCGAGATAGCCACTCGGACGGCGGCAATGAATGCTCCAGCATTTTTCCAGCAAGACAGCAGTGCGATCGTGCAAGCCAACCAATCGCTGGCCGCCCTGCAAGCCGAACTGGATACGGCCTACGTACACTGGGCTGAACTGGACGGCTAGGCGTCCGCCGCCGCATGCGGCCAGCGCTGGCCGGCTGGAGATAAGCCCCCGACAGCATCGCCATTGTTTCAACGCCAGCTCTGCAGAAGCGCAAGGGCTGGTGGTCGGGAATCTCCGTGGTTCACGACCGTTGCTGCTGGTGACGACCGTCCGGTTCCCGGAAGGCTGGCAAGAGCGCCGCAAGCAACGCGTTGACCGTAGTCACCGAGCGCACGCAGGGATGAGGCACGGTGCTGGTATGATCGCGGCGGTCACCGGGGTTGGGCGCGTGTCCGCGGCCAGGGCTGTCAGCTTTTACTTCGCGCCGCTATGTGGTTTTGGCCGGCCGGCGGCCGGCGCCAGTCGGCGGATCGGGGCATGACGACCAAAAAGAAAATCCACCCGGCCGTGCGCATGGACTTCATGGTGCGCGTTCTGACGTGCCCCTTGGCCGCGCTCACGATGTTCTCCCTGTTCTGGGACGGGCGCATGCCGCCACTCTGGCTGGTAGCTTTCGGGGCGTCCTACGGCGTGTTGTGGCCACCGCTTGCTTATGCCATTGCGCGCAATAGCCGCGATTCGAAAAACGTGGAGCAATGGAACCTTACCGCCGACTGCCTGTTCATCGGCGTGTGGATCGCGAGCACGCAGTACAGCCTGTGGCCAAGCTTCCTGCTGTTTGCGGCCTTGCACGTTTGCAACATCTTCTTCGGTGGCACCCGGCTGGCATTGCGCGGCATCCTGGCACTCACCCTCGGCATCCTGTGCGTCGGATGGGCGATCGGATTCAACCCGCAGTTTCAATCGCCGCTCCTGACGACGTGGTTGACCATCGGCACTTATTTGCTCTTCACCACGGCGTTTGCCTACCAGATGCATGCGAACCGCAAGCAGCTGACGCGCAATCGCCTGGGGCTTGCCGCGCGCAATGCCGAAATCGAGGACAAGAATGCGCAGCTCGCGCAGGCCCGGGACGAGGCAGATACCGCCAACCGCGCCAAAAGCATGTTCCTGGCCAACATGAGCCACGAATTGCGCACGCCGCTGAACGCCATCATCGGCTACAGCGAATTGCTGACCGAGGAAGCCGAAGACACCGGCAACCGCGCACTGGTTCCGGACATCGAAAAAATCCGTACCGCGGGCAAGCATCTGCTGGGCCTGATCAACGAGGTGCTCGATCTGTCCAAGATCGAGGCCGGCAAGATGGAGCTGGTTCCCGAGGAGGTGGATGTCGCGGAGTTGATCGATGGCGTGCGCAGCACAGTCGAACCGCTGGTGCGCAAAAAAGGCAACACGTTCAGCGTTGAGTGCGAAGCCGTAGGTAGCATGCACGTCGACGTCACCAGGCTGCGCCAAGTACTGATCAACCTGCTTGGCAATGCGGCCAAATTTACCGAAAACGGAAGAGTGACCTTGCGTGCGAGCCGCGATCATGGCGACGAGGGCGATTGGCTCGCGTTCGAAGTGGCCGACACCGGCATTGGCATGACGCCGGAGCAACAGCAGCACGTGTTCCAGCCATTCGCTCAGGCCGACGCCTCGACCGCGCGCAAGTACGGCGGCACCGGTCTCGGGCTGACGCTGAGCCGCCGTTTCGCGCACATGCTGGGCGGGGACATCACGTTGCAGAGCAGCCAGGGCGTCGGCAGTACCTTCACCGTCAGCATCCCCGCGTCCGGGCCGGCAGCCAAGCCATCGCAGGCGGCAGAGCAGCCGATGGCCGAGGATGAAGCCGTGGGTGGCCCCACCATCCTCATCATCGATGACGACGGTGGCGGTGCCGCCGTCATGAGCCGCATACTAGCGAAGGAGGGCTACCACGCGGTACCCGCGACGAATGGCGAAGACGGGCTGCGCCTGGCGCGCGAGATCAAGCCCGCCCTGATCCTGCTCGATGTGCTGATGCCGCACGTCGACGGCTGGACGGTGCTGGCGCGCCTGAAGGCAGACGCGCAATTGGCCGAAATCCCGGTGGTCATGATCTCGGTGACTCCGGACCGCCGCTTCGGCGTGACGCTTGGTGCGGCCGATTACCTGGTCAAGCCGGTCGAGCAAGCCAGGCTGCTGCAAACGCTGCGCAAGCACATCGGGGATCGAGGGGAACATTCCGTCCTGGTCATCGACGATGACAAAACCACCCGCGACATGCTGCGCCGCGTGCTCGAGCGCGAGGCGTGGTCGGTCATCGAAGCTGCCGATGGCCGTGAAGGCCTCGCGCAACTGGACAAGCATCGCCCCGCGGCCATCCTGCTGGACCTGATGATGCCGCAAATGGATGGCTTCACGTTCCTCGATTCGCTGCGACAACGCGGTGATGAAACCGCGGTGCCGATCATCGTGCTGTCGGCCAAGGAATTGTCGCGAACCGAACTCGCGCGGCTGGAGAATCAGGTGCAGAAAGTGATCGAAAAGGGGCACTTCAGCCATCATCAGCTCGAACAGGTGCTGCACAGCGCGCTCGCCTCGCACAAACTGCGCACGCAGGGTGAAGCATGAAGATCCTGTTGGTCGAAGACAACGAGATGAACCGCGACATGCTCAGCCGCCGCCTGCAGCGGCGTGGCCATGAAGTGCTGATAGCCGTGGATGGTGCCGAGGCATTGCGCGTCGCCGGCGAGGAGCAGCCCGAATTGGTACTGATGGACCTGAGCCTGCCGGTGATGGATGGCTGGGAAGCCACCGGGCGCATGAAGGCCGACCCGCAGACCGCATCGATCCCGATCATTGCCTTGACTGCGCACGCCATGGGCGCCGATCGGGAGCGCGCGCTGGCGGCCGGCTGCGACGACTTCGATACCAAGCCGATCGACATGGAGCGACTGACCGGCAAGATCGCCGCGCTGGTTCCGGATGGCGCGACGTGAACGATGGACAGCCAGTGGCCACCGAGTTCCGCGCCCGATCGATGCGTGAACTCGGCGGGGTACTGGCGTTCGTCGACCGGACCTGTGCCGGTGTCGAGGCGGACACGGTATTTGCGGTCCGGCTGGCGGTCGAGGAAGCTTTCACCAACATCTACAAGCATGGCTATGCAGGTGGTGAGGGACCGGTGACAGTGCACGTCGATGTCGCGCCGCGGCGGATCATCGCGACCCTGGTCGACCAGGCACCTGCGTTCGACCCGGCTGACGCACCGCTGCCCGATCTCGACGCGCCCTGGGACCAGCGCCGCAGCGGCGGACTGGGTTGTCACCTGCTGCGGCAGATGATGGATGAAGTGAAATATGCGCGGCGCGAGCGCGATAATGTCTTGACGGTTGTGAAGACGCGCTCATGATGGACGCTTGAAGGGAAGAGGCCGATTGCATGAACGTCGAATTCGATACGCATGGCAACGTGTCGGTGGTTGTCATCAGCGGCAGCGTGGACGGCCTGACAGCCGATGACTTGATGAAACGCCTGCAGGGGTACGTCGCGGAGGGCAACCTGCTGCTGGTCGCCAACCTCGCCGCCGTCGAGTACACCTCCAGCGCAGGCCTGCGCGCGCTGCTGGCGACCGTGAAGCAGGCACGTCGCGGCGGCGGCGACCTGCGCCTGGCCTGCATCAACGGCAATGTCCGCAAGGTGCTGGAACTGAGCGGCTTCACAACGATCATGAAACTGTTCGACAGTGTCGATGCGGCAGTTGCCAGCTATGCGGTATCCGTTGGTTCCTAGGCCTGCATCTTGTCCGGAAGGGGGGCGTGGCGATGAATGCAGCAGCTGCCGGTGTTGCGCGCACCAGCCGCAAACGCGTCGCGCTGGTGATCGGCGCCGGCAGCGTAAAATGTGCCGCGGCCCTCGGCCTCTGGAAGGTACTCAAGCGCGAAGGCATCGCCCTCGATCTGCTGGTCGGCTGCAGTGGCGGCAGCATCTATGCGGGTCTCATGGCGCTGGGTCACGATGTCGATACCTGCGAACGGATGACGCGCGAATTGTGGACACCGGCGATCACGCGCAAGCGTGACCTGCGCTCGGTCTTCAGCGCATTCTTTCCGCGCCTGCTCGGGTTCAATGGCCGGTTCGGCATGCTCAGCGACGATCCGCTGCTGCGTGCGCTCGACGTGCCGCTTGCCGGCAAAACCTTCGCCGACACGCAAATTCCGCTGCGCATCGCCGCCACCGACCTGCACAATGGCGAGCGTGTCATCCTCGACCATGGCTCCATCCGCGACGCGGTGCGCGCCAGCGTCGCCATTCCGTACCTGTGGAAGGCGTGGGAGATCGATGGGCGCTGGCTGCTTGACGGTTGCATGTCGGACCCGTTGCCGGTCGATATCGCCATGCGCGAAGGCGCCGACCTGATCCTCGCCATGGGCTTCGAAAGCCCCTATCCGAGCCGTCTGCGTTCGGCGACGCGTTACGCCTTCCAGGTCAACAGCGTGTATACCAACAACCTGTTGCGGGCCAATTTCGCGTTCCACAACCTCGCGCACCACGCCGAAATCATCCCGATCCTGCCGGAATTCGAGCGGCCGATCCGTCTGTTCGACACCGACCAGATTCCCTACGTGATCGAACGAGGCATGCATGCTGCCGAAGCGCAACTCGATTACATGAAACGTGTTCTGGCGGCCGTCGATGCCTGATCTGCGCCCGCCCACCGCGCAGGAGCAAGCAAGGACGCGTGGCGCCGTTGCGCTGTCTCCAACGGCTGATGGCCAACCACACGACGGCTTCGGTGAACGGGTCATGCGTTCGGCCATCGACGAGCCGGCGCGCATCCTGGTGGTCGACGACAACGAGGCGAACCGCGACCTGCTGGTGCGCCGGCTGCAACGTCAGGGACACCAGATGGCGACTGCGGAGAACGGCCGCATCGCGCTGGACATGCTCGCGCAGGCCAGCTTCGACCTGGTTCTGCTCGACATCATGATGCCCGAAATGAACGGCTATGAAGTGTTGGAGCACCTCAAGGCCGATGACGCACTCAGGCACCTGCCGGTGATCCTGATCTCGGCACTGGACGATGCCGAAAGCGTCACCAGGGGCATTGCCTTGGGTGCCGACGATCACCTGCCCAAACCTTTTGACCGGCAAATTCTCAACGCCCGGGTGACGGCGAGCCTGGCCAAAAAACGCCTGCACGATCGCGAGCAGATGTATGCGCGCAGCCTGGAGCGCGAGATGGATATCGCACGCGAGATCCAGGCGGGCTTCCTGCCCCGCCGGTTGCCCATTCGCGACGGTTGGGATCTCGCAGCCTGGTTCGAGCCCGCGCGCCGCGTCGCCGGTGACTTCTACGATGCCTACGAACTCGCCGGGGGCCGCCTCGCCGTGGTGCTGGCCGATGTCTGCGACAAGGGCGTGGGGGCAGCCTTGTTCATGGCGCTGTTCCGTTCGCTCGTGCGCGCGCTGGGCGAGCGCCTGTTGACGCCGGAGGGCGATACCGGAGGCGAGGCGTGCAGGTTGATCGGCGACGTCAACAATTACATCGCGCGCACCCACGACCGTGCCAACATGTTCGCGACGATGTTTTTCGGCAGCCTTGACCTCGCCACTGGAGAATTGGTCTATGTCAATGCCGGCCACGAGCCGCCCCTCATCACCGGCACGCAGGGCGTACGCGCACGCCTCACGCCCACGGGTCCGGCAGTCGGCATGCTGGCGGACATGGATTTCCAGGCGACCAAAGTGGTGCTCGGCAACGGCGAAGCATTGGTTGCATTTACCGATGGCGTCACCGATTCCCACAACGCCGCTGGCGCGCTGTTCGGCGATGCACGCCTGCGCGAGTTGGTCACGGCGCCGGCGGATTCGGCACAAGCGATGGTGCAACGCATCCAGGCCGCGCTGCGTGCGCATGCGGGCGACGTGCCCGCTTTCGACGATATCACCTTGATGGTAGTCCGGCGCACGCCCTGACCTCGCGCAGAGGTATGAGACGCCACGCCGGCGTCGGCTTGATGGTCGGTGGGATTCATCAAGGGCTGTCCAAGGTGGTGCTTGGCGGAGGGCCGCCTTGGGACGAATCGACGGCACGAGTCGATTTCTGCTCTTGGTCGATGCCGTCGTCGCCACCTCTGGAGCCGACTTTTTATGCGTGTAAAGGCGCGGATGGCACGCCCGCGCCTGCCCGTTGAAACGACTTAGGCGCGGCTGCGAGCGATCCGCCTGCTCTGCATCAACGCGGCGGCGTGCAACATCAGGAACAACGGCACCAGGAATGCCGGGACAATCAGCAACGGCAACGTGGCCATCGACGCGGTACCGATCGTTCCCGGCGCCGCCATCGCCATCGAGGCGCCGAGACCGAGGGCGACGACGAGATCGAGGATGCCGAGTCCGTTCCAGCGCACGAACGCGCTGCTCGCTGCGAAGTCCGAGTGACGCGTAAGGCCGAGGATCATCCACGGCGCCGCGAAGCCGACGGCCATGTCGCCCAGTCCCGCCGGCAGCGCGAAAGCACCCGGCAGCACCTTGTATGCGTAGAGGAACAGGAAGCCCAGCCCCGCGAAGCGCCATGCCTGCATGCCGGCGACCAGGCGCAGATCGAGCGAGAGAACGAAATCGCGGAACGCGGACGACAGCCGCAACCACGCGAAGAACAGCAGCAGCGGCGCCGTGAAGCCTATCGCCATGCCGATGGGTGGCGCGCCCGGCCGGCCAAGGAAAGCGCCTTGGGTGCCGAGCGTCGCGACCACCACGAACCAGATGGCGAGGACGAAACCGACGGCGAGGCGGATGCCGCTTGATGCTGAGGAACCGATGCGGGGCGGGATGGCAGTCGTTGACATGGCGATGCTCCAGTGACTTGCATTTTGCAAGTGGTAGCGGACCGTAGCATACTGACTTGCAACTCGCAAGTTACACGAACCCGACATGAACACCACCCGATCCTTCACGCGCTCGCCCTGCGCGGTCGCCAATTCGCTCGACATCGTCGGCGACAAGTGGTCGCTGCTGGTGGTGCGCGACCTTCTGCACGGCAAGCACACGTACAAGGAACTTGCGGACTCACTGGAGCACATTCCCACCAACATCCTCGCGGATCGCCTGCGGCGCCTCGAAGGCGCCGGCATCGTCAGCAGCACCCCGTACCAGCAGCGCCCGGTGCGTTACGCCTACACACTGACGGCCAAGGGCAAGGATCTGGGCGACGTGCTGCTCGCATTCGTGCGTTGGGGCAAGCGGCACATCCCGGGCACGGTGGCATTGGGTACAGGCCGGGCGAAGGCCGCGCCTGCGGCACGCAACCCGGCGCCGCGCCGCGCGAGTGCGAAGCAGAAGCCGGGTAGCCACCCGCGCAAAGACGATCGTTAGAATGATCGACTCGGTCGTTCGGCCGGATCCGCGGCTTCGCGCATGCACCCCGCCTCCAACCTCATCCTCAACACCGACAGCTACAAGGCCAGTCACTGGCTGCAGTATCCACCGGGCGTGGACGCGACGTTCTTCTATCTGGAAAGCCGGGGCGGTGATTACGAACGCACGCTGTTCTTCGGGCTGCAGTCGATCCTGAAGGAATATCTGTCGCGGCCGGTGACGGAGGCGATGATCGACGAAGCGAAAACATTCTTCGCCGCGCACGGCGAACCTTTCAACGAGGCGGGCTGGCGACACCTCGTCGACAAGCACCATGGAAAACTGCCACTGCGCATCCGCGCAGTGGCAGAAGGCACGGTGGTGCCGACGCACCAGGCGCTGATGACGATCGAGAGCACCTGCCCCGATTGTTTCTGGCTGCCGTCCTACGCCGAGACATTGCTGATGCGGGTGTGGTATCCGGTCACGGTCGCGACGATCAGTTGGCATGTGAAGCAAATCATCCGCGAGTATCTGGACAGGACCAGCGACGACGCGGCCGCGCAGGTGCCGTTCAAGCTGCACGATTTCGGTTCGCGCGGCGTCTCCAGCGCGGAATCGGCGGCGCTGGGCGGCATGGCGCACCTCGTCAACTTCAAGGGCACCGACACGGTGCTGGGCGTGCTGGCCGCGCGCGAATACTACGGCGAGGCAATGGCCGGCTTTTCGATTCCCGCCGCCGAGCACAGCACCATCACCGCCTGGGGCAAAGACCGCGAGCTCGACGCGTACCGCAACATGCTGCGCCAATTCGCCAAGCCGGGCGCGGTGGTCGCGTGCGTGTCGGACAGCTACGACTTGTTCCACGCGATCGAGGCGATGTGGGGCGGCGCTTTGCGCGATGACGTCATCAAGAGCGGCGCCACCGTGGTGATCCGCCCCGACTCCGGCGACCCCGCCGAGGTGGTACACCGGACGCTCAGTATGTTGAACGCCACGTTCGGCAGCACGAGGAACGCGAAGGGCTATCGCGTGTTGAACCACGTGCGTGTGATCCAGGGCGACGGCGTGAACCCCGATTCGATTCGCTTGATCCTGGAGCGCATCACCCACGCGCGCTATTCCGCCGACAACATCGCGTTCGGCATGGGCGGCGCGCTGCTGCAGAAACTCGATCGCGACACCCAGAAGTTCGCGCTGAAGTGCTCCGCCGCGCGCATCGATGGCCGGTGGATGGACGTGTTCAAGGATCCGGTGACCGATCACGCCAAGGCGTCCAAGCGCGGGCGGCTGACGCTGGCGCGGCATCGCGAACACGGCACCTTCAAGACCGTCGCGCTGCCGGACGGCGCGGTCGAAGGCGACGCCGCAACGCTGGGCCCGGGCTGGGAAGACGCAATGGAAACGGTCTGGGAAAATGGAAATTTGCTGCGTGACCGGTCGTTCGCGGAAGTGCGGGATTGCAGCGAACATGGTTGAGCGGGCGGATCATCGAAGGAGTGAAAGACGCATGGACATCGTGCACGACACCGATGCGCATCAGTTCCGGGTGGCGCTGGAAGGCTACCGCGGCGAGCTCGACTACACGTTGCGCGATGGCGTGATGATCATCACCCATACCGAAGTGCCGCCGGCGATCGGCGGACGCGGCATCGCCGCGGAATTGACGCGCACCGCGCTCGCCACCGCGCGAGGCGAAGGCTGGAAAGTGCTGCCGGCGTGTTCGTACGCGGCGGCGTTCATCCGCCGGCATCCAGAGTTTTCCGACCTGCTGGCTTGAACGCCAGGCCGGCGCAAAGCCGCGTCGGCATTCGGGTACATCCGACCCCTTCACGCCTTGGTGACCATTTCCGACCAGCAGCGGCAGGCGGTATCGCGCGGCGTGTCGAAGGTGTCGGCGCCCAAGCGCGGGACACTGCTGCCACCGACCTGTTCAAACGCTCCGTCAACGATCCGTTCTGGCTGGATCCGAAAAGCAACATCCGGAAGATGCCTGGGGTGCAGGGTGGGCCGACCCGCGGGGCTTGATCCGACGGAAGCCCAACGTAACCATACGAACGCGTTGGCCTTCGCCGCGCTCCGCACCAACCTACGCCAGCCGCGCGGATCGCCACAATGAAATCGCCGCCAGCAACAACACGATCGCGGCGGCCAGGAGTGCCGCGGCGAATCCGTGCGGCTGGTGCGCTACGGCGCTGACCAGCAACGGCCCGACGATCTGGCCGATCGCGAACGCCGCGGTCATCACCGCGATGAACGACGTGGCTTCGGCGCCGGCAGCGCGACGCGCCTCGCGCAATCCCAGCATCGTCACCACCATGTAGGTGCCGCCGACCAGCAGCGCCGCAATCAGGATTGCGGTGAGCGTCGGCCACAGCGCCGGCAGCGCGACGCCAACCATCATCAACAGATAGCAGACCGACCACAGCTTGCGATCGTCGACGTGCGCGAGCCAACGCGCCGCAATCCACGTCGACAGCGCCGACGCGGCGCCGAACACCGGCCACGCCAGCCCGAACACCAGCGGGTCGGTGATGTAGCGGTGCGCCATGTCGGGCAGATAGGTGGCGGGAATGATGTAACCGAACCCGAGCGCGCCATAGCAAGCCATCAGCCGCCACTTGTCGGCGTTCCAATGGATGCGCGGCGACGCTCCGGGTGACGTTTGCATCGCGACCGCATCACGGAAGCTGCGCCACAGCGCCAGCGTCGCGAGCAACGACAACACGCCGAACACTTGCCAGGTGCGATCCGAATTCCAGCGCATTTGCATGGTGATCATGCAGACCAAGCCCGCCGCGGCAACGCCGAAGCCCACCCCCGCGTAGACGGCCCCGTTCGCGTCGGCGCGCTGCATCGCAAGCAGGCGGCCCAGCGTCCATGCCGACACATGCACCAGCACCCACGCGCTGGCGACGCCCGCGAGCAGGCGCAACGACAACTGCAGGGCGAACACATGCGTGATGCCCATCGCAAACGTCACCACCGCGATCAGGAGCAATCCGCCGCGCACCGCCTGCGCCAGCGAAAGTCGGGCGGCGCACACCGCACCGATGAAATAACCGAGGTAATTGGCCGCCGCCAACCAGCCGGCGGCGCGCAGGGTCAGGCCTGCGTCGGCTTCCATCATCGGCATCACCGGCGTGAAAGCGAAGCGTCCGATGCCCATCGCCACCGCCAGTGCGATCAGCCCGGCCGTGGCGATCGCGGCCGGGCTGCCGCGCGCATCCGCAGGTTCGACGTTTGTTCCGGGCCGTGCGTGCATCGCGCCATTATCGCGGCGCGCGCCACGTCAGACATCCGCTTGCCGTGTGGATCAGAACAGCAGCAACAGCGCCGGAACCGCCACGCCCACGGCCAAGGTCGCGCCGTAACGACGCCGATTGCGCGTGTAGCGCCAGCCCATGTAGATGCCGGTGACCGTCGACAGGATCAGGCTGAGCGACACCAGCACGAAGAAGATCTTCATCGGCCAAAGATTGCGTTCGGCCGGTACGGTTGATCGCTTGTCGTTCGCGCGCGCCGCTGCGTTGGCCTTCGGCACGGCGTCCGCGTGGGCGATGGAAAGGTTCGGCGGCCCACGCTTCACCGGCACGTCGAAGCTCTGCTTCTTGTGCATGTGCGCGATGCTCGCGATCCACGCCGGCGGCTTGTAGTCGCCGCCGCGCGCGGCTTCGTGCAGATTCACGCTTTGCAGCGCGCCGGTGAACGCCAGAAACAGCAACGCCGGCGCGGTGAACACGCCGAGGTACAGGTGCAGCGTGCGGAATGATTTCAACCAGCGGTGCACGGCGGCCATGCGGCGGGTTCGGTAAAAGGTGCCGCATGATCCCACGAATGCGAATCGTTCTCAACAACCAATTGCCACCGACCACGCCCTTCATCTCAACCCGTGAGCACGCGGCAGGCATACTGGCGCGATCACGTTCGCGGACCGCGCATGTTTCGACTGCACACCTCCAACGACGCCACCAAGCTGGCCGACGCGCTGGGCGAGCAACTGTGCGCCGCGCGTGACAACCCGCTGGTACCGGCGCGCGTGCTGGTGCCGCAGGCCGGTTTGCGGCGCTGGTTGCAGGTGTACCTGGCCGAGCGCATGGGCGTGATCGCGAACGTCGAATTCACGGCGCCCGCGCAGTTCACGTGGGAATTGTTGCGTGCCGCGCGGCCTGAATTGCCGGAACGCTCGCCGTTCGACGTCGAGGTGCTGCGCTGGCATATATATGCGCTGCTGGGAGAACGGCTGGATGGCGCGGCACTGGCATCGCTGCATGAATATCTCTCGGCCAGCGATGATCCGCTGCGGCGCTTCGCATTGAGCCTGGAACTGGCGCGCGCCTATGAACGCATGCAGGGTTACCGCCGCGAAAAGCTGCTGGGGTGGGAACGTGGCGCAGACACCGGAGACTGGCAGGCCGAATTGTGGCGGCGGTTGTTGCCGCGCGTCGGCGGCACGTCGCGCGTGGCGCGGGTGGATGAATGGCTGCGCGCGTTCGATCCGGACCATCCCGCCGGTGGCTCCGGCAACAAACCCTCGCCGCCCGGCCTGCCCGGGCGGCTCGCCTGTTTCGCGTGCGCCAACGTGTCGCCCGACGTGCTGCGGATGCTGGCCGTCGCGGGACGCCATTGCGATGTCGATTTCCATCTGCCGCTACCGTCGATGGAATATCTCGGCGATCTGCCGCGCACGCGCGCGGCCGTGCGAGATCGGCTCGGCGAACGCAATGGCGAAAATCCGCTGGTGTTGTCGCTCGGCAGCGCGCTGTCGGGGTTCGTGGGTTTGTTGTTCGGCTACGAACACGTGCAACCCGACGTCGAGCACGACGATTACGACACCTCGATTCCGCGCACGACGCTGCTCGGCCGCGTGCGCGACGACATCCTGAAGCAC
Organism: Rhodanobacteraceae bacterium; assembly: GCA_035281745.1. Classification (GTDB taxonomy): domain Bacteria; phylum Pseudomonadota; class Gammaproteobacteria; order Xanthomonadales; family Rhodanobacteraceae; genus 66-474. The sequence goes on along the minus strand of DATEDI010000022.1, from coordinate 83,615 downwards.
GCCGCACCGCGCGACGGTGATCGCGCGGCACGGCCCGATGCGTCGCTGCAATTCCACGCTTGCCATACGCCGTTGCGCGAAGTGCAGGCGTTCCACGACGCGCTGCTGTCGATGCTGGACGACCCACGCTTCGATCCGCCGCTGCAGCCGCGCGACGTCGCGGTGATGATGCCCGATGTCGCTGCGTACCAGCCCGCGATCGACGCCGTGTTCGGTGGCGTCGATCGCGAGGACCCGCGCTTCATTCCGTACAACCTCGGCGACCTGGGCGCCGCCGCGCAACATCCTGCGGCGGCGCTGTTCCTGAAGCTGCTGGACGCCCCCGGCTCGCGCTGGGAACTGGACGAACTCACCGACGTGCTGGCAACGCCCGGCGTGATGCGGCGCTTCGACCTGGATGCCGACGCGCTGGAACGCCTGCGTACGCGCCTGCGCGCGGCCGGTGCGCGCTGGGGCGAAGACGAACACGCGCGCAAGCGCGCCGGTGCCGGCGACTACCGCGAGTTCAGTTGGGCGTTCGCGATCGACCGGATCGTCGCGGGCTTCGCGGTTGGCGACGTCGCGGACGCACTGGTCGGCGGAACTGCGCCGCTGGCCGGCGTCGAGGGCCAGGCTTTCGCGGAGATTGACGCCGCGCTGGCGCTTGCCGAAAGCTGGCGCCGCCTGCGCCGCGAATCGCAGCGGCCGCGCAACGCCGCGGCGTGGCAGGCGATGCTGAATGTCATTTTCGACGACCTCTACCAGCCGGATGCACGCGACCTTGCCGAGACCCGCGCGCTGGAACGCGTGCGCGCGGCGCTCGCGAAACTGGCGGACGATTGCCGTGCGACCGATGCCGGACTGGAATTGCCGTGGGCCGACCTGCGCGCCCACCTGCGCGATACGCTGCGCGCGGCCGATCCCGCGCAGCGCCTGTTCACCGGCGGCGTCACCTTCTGCGGCATGGTGCCGCTACGGGTGGTGCCGTTCCGCGTGATCGCCCTGCTGGGCATGCAGGCCGACGCGTTCCCGCGCCGCGACCCGGGCGGGCTCGATCCGCTGCTCGCCGATCGCAACTCGGGCCGCGCGGAGTCCGGCGACCGCGATGTGCGCGCCGACGATCGCCTGTTGTTCCTGCAACTGCTCGCCGCCGCACGCGACGCGTTCTACGTCAGCTGGATCGGCCAGGACCTCCGCAGCAACAAGTCGCTGCCGCCTTCGGTGGTCGTGGACGGGCTGATGCGCGAAGTGCGCGAGTACTATCTCGCGCCCGGCGCCGACGAGGACGCGTTGCCCGTGCGCGAACCGCTGCATCCGTTCGCCGCGCAGTTGTTCGACGGCACGCGCGCGCGCAGCCACGCCGGCGAGTGGCTGCCGGCCGCAGCGATCCGGATGGGCTCGACGGACGAACCACGCTTCGCCGAAACGGCGTTGCCCGAATCTCCCACCCCCGCGGGCGAGGTGGCGCTGGATGACCTGAAGCGCTTCTTCGACAATCCCGCGCGCGGCTTCCTCGAACGCGGCTTGCGGATGCGCCTGCCGCGCACGGTTGAAATCGACGCCGACGTCGAGCCGCTGCAGCCGGACGAGCCGCGCCTGCGCTATACACTCACCCGCGAAATGCTGCTGCGCGGCGAAGCCGCCGCTCACCGCCAGCAGGCGCAACTTCGGGCCGAGGGCCAGCTGCCGCCAGGCGCACTGGGCGAAGCGGCATTCACAATCGCGCGCGGGCGCACCGATGTGCTGCAGGACCAAGCGCGAGAATTCACCGGTGGCGCGCCGCCACAGGCCATTGCAACCCGCATCGACTTGGGCGAGGGGTGGCAGATCAACGGCCGCGTCGAAGGCAGGTATCCACGCGGCCTGTTGCGCGCCGACCCCGGCAAGCTGGATGGACGGCGCGCGCTTCGCGCATGGATCGACACGCTGTTTGCCGCCGCGGCGGGCGACGCCGACACGGGTTGCCTGCTGCTGACGCTCCTGACCAAGGATGGCGAACTCGAGACCGGCACCTTGTGGTACAGGCCGATCGAACCCGACGCGGCACGCACGCAGCTCAGGCGACTGGTCGAACACATGCGCGCCGGCACGCGTGCGCCACTGCCATTCCTGCCGCGGCTGGCTTGGGACAGCCTGAAGTGCGAACGCGTGAGCGGACGTGCAGACGAATGGGAGTTCGGCTGGAATCTCGCCGGAATCGCAGCCAAGACGTCGGGCGATTTCGGCGGCCGCTGCGAACTGGACGACGATGCGGTGGCGATCGCCTGGCGCGGTTTCACCTTGACGGATCGCACGTTGCTGAAGCCCTGGCACGCGATGGCCGAAAGCGTGCTGCCCCCGGCGGAAGCCATCGGCGACTGGCGCGGAGCTGCGCCATGAACGCACCGCTCGATGCCCTGGACCTGCCGCTGGATGGCATCCGGGCCGTGGAGGCCAACGCCGGCACCGGCAAGACCTTCACGATCGCGACGCTGTACCTGCGCCTGATCCTGTCGCATGGCTTGATGCCCGCCGAAATCGTGGTGGCCACGTTCACGCGCGCGGCGACCGCGGAACTCGCCGAACGTTTGCGCGCGTGGCTGGCGCTGACCGACGAGCTGTTGCGCGAGCCGGATCCCGCAAGCCCACGCGAGGGCGAAGACGGCGAGCGCGCAGTGCTGCGCCGGGTGATCGCGCAGGGCCTGCAAACGCTCGGCGACGCCGGAGCAGCCGCACCACGGGACACGCTGCGCAAGCGCATCGACGACGCGCGTCTCGCGCTCGATACCGCACAGATTTCCACCCTGCACGGCTTCTGCTTCCGGGTGCTGGCCGAGTTCGGTTTCGAGGCTGGGCAGTCGCTGCGCACGCGCGAACCCATCGACGACCTGCGCGCGCTGGATCTGGAAATCATCCGCGATTTCTGGCGTCGTGCCAGCGCCGACGAGGCCACCGCGCGGCTGCTGGCCGACACCTGGGGTACACCCGAAAAGCTGGCGGGTCAGGCCGGCAATGCACGCTGGGAAAACCTGCCGGAAGGGTTCGATGCGCGCGTCTCGGCGCCAGATCCGGCCATGCTCGCAGCGGCATTCGTCGCCGCGCGGCGACGCATTGCGGCATGGGATGACAGCGACCGCGAGGCGTTCGTGGCTGAGATCGAACGCTGCGTGAGCACCGCTCGGACCCGCACCCAACGCATCCAGGTGCGCGATGACCTGCACGCCTGGGCGCAGGTAGCCGAGGGCGACCGCGCACTGGACATTTTCGATGCCAAGGCCGCGGCCAGTATTCACGCCGATGGCATCGCATCATTGACACCCAAGGGCATACGCCCCACCGGCGAGGCCTTCGACCATCTCGCCGCGCTCCGGGATGCATGGTTCGCGATCGAACAGCGGGCCACGCGCGAAACCGCAGCCCACGCCGCCAACTTGCTGTGCGATGCCCGTACGATGTTGGTGACCGAACGTGCCGAACGGCTCGCGGCACGCGACCTCGCGAGCCACGCCCAGGCCGTGCACGCGTTGCGCGCGGCACTGCAAGGCCCGCGCCGCGAGACGCTGATCGCCGGCGCGCGCAAGCGCTGGCGGGCCGCCTTGGTGGACGAGTTCCAGGACACCGACCGCGCGCAATGGGCGATCGTCCACGCGCTGTTCGGCGAATCGCGGCTGGTGATCGTGGGCGATCCCAAGCAGGCGATCTACGGCTTTCGCGGCGGCGACGTATTCGCTTGGCTCGACGCGTTCGAACAATGTGAAGGCGAGGCGTTGCAGCTCGCCACCAGTTACCGGTCGGGTGACGCGCTGTGCAACGCGGTCAACGCGTTGTTTGGCGTCGATCGAGCGTTCGTCGATACGGCGATCGACTACGTGGACGTCGCCGCCTCCGGGCGCTCGCGCGACCGCGCCGTGCTGCACGACGGTGTCGCCCTGCCGGGCCTGCGCTTCTGGTGCCTCGCCGCCGACGAATCGGATGGCAAGGCGAAACGCCGGGCGCCCGGCAAGGGCGCGGTCAAGGACCGGATCGAGGCCCGCACCGTGCAGTACATCGCGTGGTTGCTCGGCCGCGCGCAATTGCGCGGGCGCGACGGGACGCTGGAAGCATTGCAACCCAAGCACATCGCGGTGCTGGTGGGCAGCAACGCGGAAGCCGCCTCGATCCAGGCGGCACTGGCGCGCGCAGGCATTCCCGCCGCCAGCAACCTGCAGGAAAGCGTGTACGCCAGCGAAGAAGCCGCCGACCTTGCGCTGCTGCTGGAGGCAATGGCCGATCCCGCCGATGGCGAGCGTGCACGCGCGGCCTGGGCCAGCCGACTGGCCGGCAAATCGGCGACCGAGGTTGCCGCGTCGCTGGCCGACGAAGGCGGTCCCCAGATCGACGCCGCACGTTGGGCCCACGACGTACGACGGCGCGGTGTGCTGGCGTGGCTGCACTGGATGCTGGTGGATGCCGCGCCGCGCCTGTTGCGCGAGCCCGGTGGCGCGCGGCGCGTCGCCAACTACCTGCAACTGGCGGAACTGCTGGAAGGTGGTCGCGCCGGTGATGCCGACGTCGCCGCCCTGGCGGCGGATTTCGCGCGTGCCCGCGCCAATGCCGGGGGCCCCGGCACCGCCGATGACGATGCCGCGCGGCTGCGCCTGGAAACAGACGCGGATGCGGTCACGGTGTCCACCGTGCACGCCGCCAAGGGTTTGGAATACGACGTGGTGTTCCTGCCGTATGCCTGCGCCGGCCGCGATCCCGGCAGGAACGGCGATGGCGTGCGGATGGCGTGGTTCCATGACGGGCACCGCCAGCAGCATCTCGCGCTGGGCCGCGCACCCGTCGAAGCCGACGCGCAGGCGCGCCGGGAAATCCTGGCCGAAGAAGTACGCAAGCTGTATGTCGCGATCACCCGCGCGCGCGCGTTGTGCGTGATCCCGTGGGGCTGGATCAACGATGGCCAGCACACCGCATTGCATTACCTTCTGCACCGGAATGGGGAGGACCATTCCGATGCCGGCTGCCGTGACGCGTTGCATGCTCTGGCGGCGAGCGCGGATGGGGCAATCGACGTCGTCGCTTGGGAGGACGTGCAGACAGCCCCGCGCTGGATGTCGCGCGACGCGCCCACGCCCGCACTGGCAGCCGCGGGATTCACGCGCGTCGGACTTGAACGCGACTGGACGATCTGGTCGTTCTCGCGGCTGGTGCGCGGCAACCATGCGGCAGCGGTCGACATCCTGCCAGGCAGCGGCGACGACGATGCCGAATTCGGCGGTGCCCGCTTCGGCAGCGCGGTGCATGCGGTGTTCGAACGCACCGACTTCGCGGCCTGGCGTGACGCGTCCGGCATTCCACCCGCGCAACTGCCATTGATCGAACACGCGCTGGCCGACCACGGCGTGGCCGAAGGCGCGGCGTGGCCGCGCGCCGTCGCCAGCGTGGGGGCGATGCTGCACGATGCACTGAACGCGCCCTTGCCGTGCGGGACCCGACTGGCTGACGTACCGCCGGAAGCGCGCCGCGCCGAAATCGAATTCCATCTTTCGCTGGCGCCGTCCGCGTCCGCGGAGCTCTACGACCTGCTGCACGCGCACGACTACCAGCTCAACCGCAACGGCGTCGCCGCGGCAAACCTCGCCGGACTCCTGACCGGCAAGATCGACCTCACCTTCCGGCATGACGACCGCTACTGGATCGTCGACTGGAAGACCAACCGCTGCGCACCCTACGACGCGGTGGCGCTAGGCGTGGAGATCGCCCGCCACGACTACGATCTGCAATGGCTCATCTACACGCTGGCGCTGCACCGCTGGCTCGGCGCCACCCTGCCGGATTACGACTATGCGCGCGATTTCGGTGGCGTGTTCTATCTGTTCGTGCGCGGGATGCAAGGCGGCGGTGGCGTGCGCGCCGATCGGCCGCCGCGGGCCTTGATCGAGGCGATGGATGCGTTGTTCGGTACGCGCGACAAGGTGGCGGCGTGAGCGCGCGACTGGAGCCATGGGTGCGCAACGATTGGCTGCGTCGCGCTGACGCCGCGCTGGCTGCCTGGGTTGCACGGGCCTTCCCTGAAGCCGCACCCGAGGTCGCGCTGGCCGCCGCGCTGGCCGCGCGCGCGGTGGGCGATGGCCACAGCGCGCTGGAACTCGCGCGCGCGCGCGAGTGGCTCGCGCGGCTCGGTGGCCAGGGCAAGCCGCCCGAGTTGCCCGATACCGAAAGCTGGCAGATATCGCTGCGTGCCGCTGCGGGCGCCTGTCGCAGCGACGGAAGCACCGCGGTTGCTCCGTTGACACTCGACCCGCAGGGGCGCGTTTACCTGTCGCGCTACTTCGACGCGGAGCAGCGCGTCGCGGTGGCACTGACCGCGCATGCGCTTGCGGAGGGAGCGGCCGCCCGCGAGGCGCAAGCGGTTGCTGGCCACGGCACGCTCGATCGGGAACAACAGCGCGCCATCGACGTCGCGTTGACGCGCGGTTTCACGCTGATCACCGGCGGTCCCGGCAGCGGCAAGACCTTCATCGTTGCCTACGTACTCGCGGCACTCGCCGAGGCCGCCGGCGCCACGCCCCCGCGGATCGCGCTGGCCGCGCCGACCGGCAAGGCGGCCGCGCGACTCGCGGAATCGCTGCGCGCCCAGCTGGCACGGATGGCTTTGCCCGCGCCGCTCGCGGCAAGTCTGCCGCGCGAACCGGCCACCCTGCACCGCCTGTTGGGCATCTCGTCGTGGCGTGCGCAGCCGCGTCACCATGCCGGTGCACCGCTGCCGTTCGACGTGGTGGTGGTCGACGAAGCCTCGATGGTCGACCTGCCGCTGATGGCGCGACTGGTCGACGCGCTGGCGCCGCACGCGCGCCTGATCCTGCTCGGCGACCCCAACCAGCTCGCGGCCGTTGAAGCCGGCAACGTGCTGGCGGCGCTGGTCGATGCCTGTCGCGACGATCCGTTCGCTGCCTGCCATGTGGCGCTGTCCGGCAGCCACCGTTTCGGCGCCCGGTCTGAAATCGGCGCGCTCGCGCGTGCGATCGCCACGGACAACGCCGACGCGGCACTGGCGGTTCCGGCCGTGGCCGGCCCGGAGGTGCAGTGGGTCGACGACAACACGCAGGGCACGCTGGTCGAGCACGCGTGCGACGCCTTTGCGCCACTGCTGGCGGCGGGCGATCCCGCTGCCGCGCTGGCGGCGGCGCGTGGTTTCAGGGTGCTGACCGCCTTGCGTCACGGCCCATGGGGTTGCCTTGCGATCAATCGCGCGATCGAGGCGCGGCTGAAGCGCATGCACGCACAGCGCGCGGACGGTGAATGGTGGCAAGGCCGGCTGGTGCTGGTGGTCGCCAATCGTCCGGAACTCGGCATCTTCAACGGCGATACCGGCATCGTCTGGCACGACGCCGACGGTCAGCCACAGGTATGGTTCGAAGGCGCCGACGGCGTGCCGCGCGCGATTCCGCCGGCCGCGCTGCCGCCGCACGAAGGCGCGTTCGCGTTGACCGTGCACAAGGCGCAGGGCTCGGAATTCGAACGGATCCTGCTGGCCACGGGTCCCGACTCCGCGGTGCTGACGCGCGAATTGCTGTATACCGGCGTGACCCGCGCGCGATCCGGCCTGACTCTCTACGCGGACGCCGAAACCTTGCGCGCCGGGATCGCGCGGCCCACGCTGCGCATGACCGGCCTGGCCGACCGCCTGCGCGAAGCGGCGGGCACTTGAGCGCGGCTGCGCGGTCCCAATCTCATGTCCATGCGTTCCTTCCATCCCGCCGTCGCCGCCTGGTTCCAGTCGGCGTTTCCCGCCGCGACGCCCGCGCAGCGCGAGGCATGGCCGGCGATCCGGCGCGGCGAGAACGTGCTGATCGCCGCGCCGACCGGTTCGGGCAAGACGCTGGCCGCGTTCCTGGCCGCGATCGACGAACTGGTGCAGGAAGGTTTGGCGGGAACGCTCGCCGATGAAACCTCGGTCGTGTATGTGTCGCCATTGAAGGCGCTGTCCAACGACGTGCGGATCAACCTGGAAGTGCCGATCGAAGGCATCCGTGCGCAGCTCGGACGCACGGGTTTGCCCGACGTCGAAATCCGCACTGCCGTGCGCACCGGCGACACTCCGCAAGCCGAACGCAACGCGATGCGCAAGCGCCCGCCACACATCGTGGTGACGACGCCCGAGTCGCTGTACATCTTGCTGGGTTCGGAGTCCGGGCGGCGGATGCTGCAGACCACGCGCACGCTGATCGTCGATGAAATCCATGCGCTGGTGCAAAGCAAGCGCGGCAGCCATCTCGCGCTCACGCTGGAACGGTTGGATGCGCTGTGCGGACGCCGCTGCACGCGCATCGGGCTGTCCGCCACGCAGAAGCCCATCGAACGTGTCGCCGACTTTCTGGTCGGCGCACCTTCGTCCCTTCTCCCTTCGGGAGACAAATCGGCAGGACTGCCGATTTGCACGCCGTCAGGCGCCCGTAGGGTGAGGGCCATGGATGGCCCGAATGAAGGTGGCTCGCAGTTTGCGGATGCAAGCTGCGGGACGGATGAGGGTCCGCACTCGCACGAGACATCCGCAAGTGCCGAACCCTCACCCCAGCGCTGCGCGCTCGGCGCTGCGCGCCGCCTCTCCCGGGGGGAGAGGGGCGCAACAGCATGCACCGTCATCGACGCTGGCCACCGGCGCGCGCGCGACCTTGCGATCGAACTGACCAACGTGCCGCTGCAGCCGGTGATGAGCAACGATGCCTGGGGACTGGTGTACGACCGGCTCGCCGAACTGATCGGGCAACACCGCACCACGCTGATCTTCGCCAACACCCGGCGCACGGTCGAACGCGCGACGCGGCATCTTGCCGAACGGCTGGGCAAGGACGCGGTCGCCGCGCACCACGGCAGCCTGTCGAAAGAAAAACGCTTCGACGCCGAGCGCCGCTTGAAGTCGGGACAACTGCGCGCGCTGGTCGCGACCGCGTCGCTGGAACTCGGCATCGACATCGGCGAAGTCGATCTGGTCTGCCAGCTTTCCTCGCCGCGCTCGATCGCTGCGTTCCTGCAACGCGCCGGACGCGCGGGCCACGCGGTGGACGGAATTTCCAAGGCGCGGCTGTTTCCGACCTCGCGTGATGATCTGGTCGAATGCGCCGCGTTGCTGGATGCGGTGCGCCGCGGCGAACTCGACACGCTGCGCATGCCACCCGCGCCGCTGGACGTGCTGGCGCAACAGGTCGTGGCGGAAGTCGCCTGCGGCGAACGCGGCGAAGCCGAACTGTTCGACATGTTCCGCGGCGCACATCCCTATCGCGACCTCGCGCGCGAGAAATTCAACGAAGTGTTGCGGATGCTGGCCGAAGGCTACAGCACGCGCCGCGGCACCCGTGCCGCGTACCTGCACCGCGACGCCGTCAACGGCAAGCTGCGCGCGCGGCGCGGCGCACGGATGACTTCGTTGACCTCGGGCGGCGCGATTCCCGACACCGCCGATTACGACGTGGTGCTGGAACCGCAATCCTTGCGCGTCGGCAGCGTCAACGAGGACTTCGCGGTCGAATCGATCGCCGGCGACATCTTCCAGCTCGGCAACCAGTCCTATCGCATCCTGAAAGTGGAACGCGGTCGCGTGCGCGTGGAAGATGCACAAGGCGCGCCACCATCGATTCCGTTCTGGCTGGGCGAAGCGCCCGGACGCAGCGACGAGTTGTCGGTGGCGGTGTCGAGGTTGCGCGAAGAGATCGCGGCGCGGCTTGAACCCCTCTCCCCCCGGGAGAGGGGCAGGGGTGAGGGTTCGGATTCGATCGAATCTTCGGCGGCCGCCGAACCCCCATCCGGCGCTCCGCGCGAAAGAAAAGGCGGCGTTTTCACGCCCCTTCTCCCGGAGGGAGAAGGAAAAGCCATTGCGTGGTTGATAGACGAAGTCGGCCTCGGCGACGCCGCCGCGCGCCAACTGATCGACTACCTCGCCGCCGCGCACATCGAACTCGGCCTGCTGCCGACGCAATCGACATTGGCGATGGAACGCTTCTTCGACGAATCCGGCGGCATGCAGTTGATCATCCATTCGCCGTTCGGCAGTCGCCTGAATCGCGCGTGGGGGCTCAGCTTGCGCAAGCGCTTCTGTCGCAGCTTCAACTTCGAATTGCAGGCCGCGGCCACCGAAGATGCGATCGTGCTGTCGCTTTCGACCAGCCACAGTTTTCCGCTGGAGGAAGTGGCACGCTATCTCCATTCCAACTCGGTGCACGACGTGCTGACCCAGGCGCTGCTTGACGCGCCGATGTTCGCGTTGCGCTTTCGCTGGAATGCCGGTGCCGCGTTGGCGCTGCCGCGGTTTGCGGGCGGCGCCAAGGTGCCGCCACAGATCCAGCGCATGAAGTCGGAAGACCTGCTTGCCACGGTATTTCCCGACCAGGTCGCCTGCCTCGAAAACATCGTGGGCGAGCGCAAGATCCCCGATCATCCGCTGGTCGCACAGACACTGCAGGATTGCCTGTACGACGCGATGGACCTGGAAGGCCTGACCGGGTTGCTGAAACGACTCGAAAGCGGCGAGGTCAGAATCGTCGCACGCGACCTGACCGCACCTTCGCAACTCGCCGCCGAAATCCTTGGTGCGCGGCCGTATGCGTTCCTCGACGGCGCACCGCTGGAGGAACGTCGCACGCAGGCCGTGTCGTCGCGCGGATTCGTCGATGCGCAAAGCGCGGAAGATCTCGGCAAGCTGGATGCGGATGCGATCGCCGCGGTGCGCGAGGAAGCGTGGCCCGCGCCGCGCGATGCCGACGAAATGCACGAGGCGCTGCTGGCGTTGGGTGCTGTTGCCGAGCGGGATATTCAACGCAATCCGGCTTGGCAAGGCCTGCTTCAAGAACTCGCCAACGCTGGACGTGCGACCGAACTGAGCGCCTCCCCCGTTCACGGGGGAGGCGGCGCGAACCGCCGAGCGCGTAGCGCTGGGTGGGGGGAGTCCGGCGAGAATTCCCCCCCTCCGCCTTCGGCACCTTCCCCCGCAAGCGGGGGAAGGGAAAATCCGGGTTTGCCACCTTTGTGGGTCGCTGCCGAATCGCTGCCGATGTGGCAGGCAATTCATCCGGATGCCATTTTGCATCCCGCGACCGAAGCTCCGGCCGAGTTCGCCGCGAAGCCGTGGACGCGCGAAGACGCGCTGGTCGAGATTCTGCGTGCGCGCTTGGGTTGTACAGGGCCGATCCTTGCAGGCGAATTGGCATGCACATTCGACGTCGACGACAGCGATGTCGCAATTGCACTGGCCGCGCTGGAACGCGAAGGCATCGCGATGCGCGGCCGCTTCACGCCCGCTGCGTCGATACAAAATTCGGCACATGGACGTGCCGGTGAATCGGCGGCTTCACCCGCCGATTCGGCAAGCGTGGCGCGGCTTGGCCGCGACCGCTTGCCCGACGCTCGCGGCAGGATGCCCGATGCGTCGGTAAAAGATGAGGAATGGTGCGATCGCCATTTGCTGGCGCGCATCCACCGCCGCACCCTGCAGCGCCTGCGACGCGAGATCGAACCGGTCGCGCCGCGCGACTTCCTGCGTTTCCTCGCCGACTGGCAGCACGTTGCGCCCGACACAAAGCTGCGGGGACCCGACGCGCTGGCCGCGGTGCTGGCGCAACTGGAAGGTTTCGAGGCACCAGCCGGTGTCTGGGAATCGCAATTGCTGCCCGCGCGCGTGGCGGGTTACGACATTGCCTGGCTGGATGCCTTGTGCGGATCCGGGCGGATTGCCTGGACGCGGCTGCGCGCGTCCGCGGGCGGGACGCACGCTTCACCGGTGCGCGCTTCACCGATCGTGCTGCTGCCACGCAAGCAATTGCCGATATGGAACGCGATCGGCGCGCAGGCCAACCCCGAACCGCCATCGCTGTCATCGCGCGCGCAAGCCGTCATCGAATTCCTCACGCAACATGGCGCGTCGTTCTTTGGGGAAATCGCCGACGGCGTGCGCTTGCTGAAAGTGGAACTGGAAGACGCGTTGGGCGAACTGGTCGGCGCGGGCATGGTCGGCGCGGACAGTTTCGTGGGTTTGCGCGCGCTACTGCAGCCTGCCTCGAAGCGCAAGCACCCGCGCCAGCGGCGCCTCGCGCGCCACCTGTTGAACGGCATCGAGGATGCGGGACGCTGGAGCCTGGTCCGGCGCTCCGGATTTTCCCCTCTCCCTCCGGGAGAGGGTGCCCGAAGCACGGGTGGGATTTCGGCCACGCGAAGCGTCGGCGCGATTGCAGCGCTACGCGCCGCCTCTCCCGAAGGGAGAGGGGAACATGTCGAACACATCGCCCGCGTGCTGCTGCGCCGCTGGGGCGTGGTGTTCTGGAAGCTGCTGGAACGCGAAGCCGGGTGGTTGCCGCCGTGGCGCGAATTGCGTCGCGTGTACCAACGGCTGGAAGCGCGGGGTGAAATCCGCGGTGGCCGCTTCGTCGAGGGCGTGGTAGGCGAACAATTCGCGTTGCCCGAAGCCGTCGAGGCCCTGCGTCGCGCGCGCAAGCGCGAACATGACGGCGCATTCATCGCGATCAGCGGCGCCGATCCATTGAATCTCGTCGGCGGCGTTCTGCCCGGCGCGAAGGTGCCCTCCGTGGCGGGCTCGCGCATCGTGTACCGCGACGGTCTGCCCGTCGCGACGCTTGTCGCAGCCGAAGTCACGTTGCTGCAAACACTGACGCCGGAGGACGAGCGCATGGCGCGCGCATGTATTCGCGCGATCGTCCCTGATCGCCGCTTCGCCCGGGTTACTTCGTAAAATCCGGACGCCCATCGCCAGCCAGACAGCACGGAACGTGCCATCCATGGCCTGACTTTTCACGACAGCCGTTCAAATGAGGCGTTCGGTGATCTACTTCTTCGGCGCGTACAACTGCGACAGGTAATCCGGCGTGCCCTTGATGCGTTCGATGTCCGGATACTTCAGCCCGTCGTGGTAGTCGATGTCGAGGGTTTTGTACTCGTTGAAATTCTTGACCAGCAGCTTGATCGGTTGGTCGCTGCCCTTGGCATCCTTGATGGCCTGCTTCATCCCGTCCGCACTGAACTCGGTGCCATTCACCGCCACGATCGTCATGCCGGGCGACAGGCCCGCCTTGTAGGCCGGGCTGTCCCAGCGCACGTCGCGCAGTTCGCCCTTGCCGGACCCTGAAAAACCCACCGAATATGTGAAGTCGGCGCTGTCCGCGTATTTCGGGAAACGCTTGCGGAAGCTCGCCATCACGGCCTTGGCGGCCTTGGATTCCTCGTCCTTGTAGACCAGTTGCCAGCCCTCGAGCTTCAGCGCCTCGGCAAGGTTGCCGTGACCGTCGAGACGCTCGCGCAGGAAGCTGGCCCAGTCGTACGGCACGATCTTGTCGAGACCGGCGACCACGTCTTTGAAGGTGTAGGTGTCGATGTCCCACGCGCCCGGATTGATGCCGAAGAAGGCGCGCGCGAAATCATCCAGCGAGTGCTTGTTGTGGCTAAGCTCGCGCATCTTGCCGTCCACCGCCAGCCAGATCAGTTGGCCGGCGGAATAGTAGTCTTCGCTGCCCTGGTAATTGCGCCACGGCAGCGGGGCGCGCTGTGCGATGGTCGGGTCGTTGGTGGTGTCCTGGATGTTGCGCCAGGTTCGGAAGCCGGGGCGATTCATGTCGTAGGTCGCAGCCACCCGCGCCAGCAGCGCGAGGCCGGTGTCCTTGTTCTCGAGGCCCGCGCGCACGGCCACCACGTTGCCCCAGAACTGGGTCTGGCCTTCATACACCCACAACAGGCTGTCGCCCATCGGCACGTTGAAGTCGGGCGTGGAAAGGTCCGCCGGGCGCCGGTACTTGCCATCCCACGAATGGTTGAACTCGTGGGTGAGCAGGTCGTGCGGCGTGGTCAGGTTCCACCCGGTGAAGAAGTCCGGGCCCACGCCATCCTCGCTGGAACGGTGGTGTTCCAGGCCCTTGCCGCTCAGCTTGTCCGACAGCGAGAACAGGAAATCGTAGTGGTTGAAATGGAACGCGCCGTACAGGCGGTCCATCTGCACCACGATGTTCTTCAGCGCCTGCACCGCTTCGCCGGAGGCTTCGAGGTCCTTCGGTTCGTCGGCCACGATGTCCATGTGCACTGGCGGCGAGTTTTTGCTGGTGAGGTCGAGCCGCTTGAAATACTTGCCGGCGTAGATCGGCGAATCGACCAGGTTCATGTAGTCGATCGGCTTGAAGGTCGTGGTGTCACCCTCGGTGCTCGCCACCTCCAGCGCGCTGCCGAACTTCCAGCCGCTGGGCAGCGTCACGCTGGGAATGGTCTTGATCCGATTGGCGTCGTAGCCTGCCGGGTACAGCGACACCTTGTTCCAGGAAAGATCCAGCATTTCCGGGGTCATGATGATGGGCCCCTGATCGCGGTCCTGCGACGACAGGAACTGGAACTGCACATCAAGGCTGTCGGCCCCTGCGGGCACCTCCACGTGGAAGGCATACACGTTGTACTTGTCGCGCTGCCACGGGATCGTCTGGCCATTGGCCTTGATGATGAGGCCTGCAACCTTGTCGATCGGACCGGACGGCGAATGGTTGCCCGGAATCCATGCCGGATACAGCAGATAGATGGATGCGCCGGATTTGACCGGAATGGTTTCGTGCACGTTGAAGATGCGGCGGCCGATGTCGGTCGCATCGACGTGGATTTTCAGCGTGCCGGGATACTCGACGTCCTGCGGCGGCGGCTGGTTGCTGCCGGTCAGGGGAAAGGGCGTCTGCTGGGCGATCGCGAACGGCGCGACGCCGAATGCAGCGACAAGCAAAGCGGAAAAGAGTGCGACGGTTTTCATGTGGCGCCTCCAAGGGTTGGGTCGCAGGTCCGCGCATGACCGACGACCGCGAGGGTTCACTTGCGTGGAGCGATGATCTGGCTGAGGTAATCGGGCGTGCCCTTGATCCGTTCCAGATGCGGATACTGCAAGCCGCCGTGGTAGTCCACCGGCACGGTCGTGTAGTCGCCCTGGTACTTGATCAGCAATTCGATCGGCCGCTTCGAATCCTTGGCGGCGGTGATCGCCTGCTTCAACACGCTGGCCTTGTAATCCTGGCCGTTCACCGCCACCACTTCGCCACCGGAGCCGATGCCGGCCTTGAACGCCGGGCCATTCCAGCGCACGTCGTTGATGCCGCCGTCCTTGGTCAGCGTCAGGCCGATCGACCAGGTGAAGTTGAAGATGTGCCGCGGCGATTCGGATTGGCTTTCGTACTGTTTTTCGTACGGGCTTTCCTTGTCGGTGTAAACGAGCTTCCAGCCGGTCGATTCCAGGCCCTTGGTGAATGGCTGCCCCAGTTCATCGATGTAGCGATCGAGGAAGCCTTTCCAGTCGTACTTCACCACGCCGTTCAACGCGTTCACGACATCATCGAAGGTGTAGGTGTTGGTGACGAAGCTGCCGTCATCGACCCCGAAGAAATCCTTGGCGAAGGTGTCCAGCGATTGCTTGTCGTGGCTGAGTGCGCGGATCTTGGCATCCACCGCCAGCCACATCATCTGACCGCCGGAGTAATACTCCTCGCTCATCTGCCAGCTGCGATACGGCAGCCCGGCGCGACGCGCGGCGGTCGGATCATTGGTGGTGTCTTCCAGCGTGCGCCACTCGAAACCGACGCGGTTGCGGTCGTAATTGGCGGCGACCATCGCCAGCGCGTCGCGGAACTGTTCCGGCGTCCATAGCCCTGCGCGCGCGGTCAGCACGAACCCCCAGTATTGCGTCTGGCCTTCGTACACCCACAGCAGCGAATCGCCCATCGGCACGTTGAAGTTCGGCGTCCACAAATCCGCGGGGCGGCGGAACTTGCCGTTCCACGAATGCGTGTATTCGTGCGCCAGCAGGTCGCGGTTGGGCGCGCCGTCATCCCAATTGGTGAAGTAATCGGGATCGGCGCCGTCCTCGCTGGACTGGTGGTGTTCCAGGCCGTTGCCGCTCAACTGGTCGGACAGCGAGAACAGGAAGTTGTAGTGATCGTAATGGTGCGAATCGAACAGTTTGACGGCCTGGGTGACCAGGTTCTTGTGCGCCTGCACCTGCGCCGGCGTCATCTCGAGATCCTTCGGCGCATCCGCAAATACATCCAGGTAGACCGGCGCCTTCGCACCCGGATTCAAGTCGACGCGCTTGAAATACTTGCCTGCATAGATCGGTGAATCGACCAGCGTGTTGAACGTGGTGGTCTTGAAAGTGACGGTATCACCCGACTGCGATTGCCGATTCTGATGAGCGACTTCCAGCGCGGTGCCGAACTGCCAGCCCCTCGGGAAAGTGACGCTCGGCTCGATCTTGATCTGCCGCGAGTAATGGCCTGCGGGATACAGCGACACCGTGTTCCATTCCAGCGACAGCATCTTGTCGGTCATCTGGATGAAAGCGTGCGAGTCGCGTCCGGACAGGAACTGGAAGTCCACGCCGATTTCCGACACGCCCTGCGGCACGTCCACCTTGAAGGCGTACACGTCGTATTTGTCGCGCTTCCACTTCAGCGGCTGGCCGTTGGCGGTGATCTTCAAGCCCGCCAGCATCGCGATCGGCCCACTGGGCGAATGATCACCCGGCAACCATTCCGGATACAGCAACGTCAGTTCGCCGGCCTGCACCGGAATGGTTTCGTGCACGCGGAAAATGCCTTGGCGCGTATCGCTGGCATCCACGTGGATCTGCAGGGTGCCGGGATACGGCGTGTCTTGCGGCGGCGCGATATGCGCGTCGGCGGCGTCTGCCAATGCGCTGCCGCTGAAGGCAAGACCGATCAGGCCGAAGACGAGCAGCGCAAACAAAAGGGCATGCGGCGGCGAACGACGGCGCAAGAAGGACATGCGAGGGCTCCGCGAGGGTTGGCAACCCGTCGAACGTAGCACCGCGCGCGCCGCCGCGCATAGGCCGGATGGCACAGATCCAGCACCAGCGTGCCCGATCGCGTCGTTCGAAACGGCGCCAGCCGCGTTCAGCCCTTGCGCGCGCCCTGCCCGAACAGGATCTTCTTTTCCTCGTCGCTCATCGGCGTGCCGGTTTTCGGATTGGCTTCCGGGCCACGTGCGTAGGCGCGCTGGGTCGCCGGACGCACCGCGATCGCGTCGCGCCAGCGCCGCACTTCGGCGAACGGTTCGAGATCGAGCGGCGCCTTCGAATATGGATCGACCCACGGGTAGCACGCCATGTCGGCGATGGTGTAATCGTCGCCGGTGATGAAAGCGCGTCCGGCGAGGCGACGATTCAGCACGTCGAGCAGGCGTTCCGATTCGTTGCGGTAGCGCTCGATCGCATAGGGGATTTTTTCGGGTGCATACACGCTGAAGTGACCGTGCTGGCCGGTCATGGGCCCGAGCCCGCCGACTTGCCAGAACAGCCATTCCAGGCACTCGACCTTGCCACGTGCGTCGGCCGGGATGCACTTGCCGGTCTTGCCCGCGAGGTAAACGAGGATCGCGCCAGACTCGAACACGCTGAGCGGCGCGCCGCCGCCGACCGGATGATGGTCGACGATCGCCGGCATCTTGTTGTTGGGCGAGATGGCAAGGTAAGCCGGTTTGAACTGGTCGCCCTTGCCGATATCCACCGGCTTGATGGCATACGGCAGCCCGGCCTCTTCGAGGAACAGCGTGATCTTGTGGCCGTTGGGCGTGGGCCAGTAATAAAGGTCGATCATCGGGAATACCTCGCGACAACGGTTCGGGTTGGCGCAAGGTGCAGGCACATCTCGCGCGACACGTTCCAGATGGTGCCGCGCGAGAGCCACCACAAGTCCGACGCCGCGGACCTATCCGTCGCGATTCAGCGCGCTGTGGCGAATCCCGTAACCGAAATAGATCGCGAAGCCGACCAGCATCCACACGATGAAACGAATGTAGGTGTCGCGGTCCAGTCCGCCGATCAGGTGGAACTCGCCGTTGCTGACCCACGGCCAGCCGATGATCAGGAACAGCGAGAAGATGACGCCGACCGGCGCCACCAGCCACAACGCCGGCATGCGGAAGCGACGCTCCAGATCGGGCCGACGGACGCGCAGGATCAACACCGAGGTGCAGATCAGGATGAAGGCCGACAGCGTGCCGATGTTGACCAGTTTGGCCAGTTCGGTCAACGGAACGAACCCGGCCGTCACCGCCGTTACCACACCAAGGATCGCGGTGGTGCGATACGGCGTGCCGTACTTCGGGTGCGATTTCGCGAACCAGCGCGGCAGCAACCCATCGCGCGCCAGCGCGTACCAGATGCGCGCCGCGCCCAGCATGAACGCGAATACCACGCTGGCGATGCCAGCCACCGCGGCGACGTTGATTACGCCGCTGATCCAGTGCAGCCCGCGCTCCTGAAAGGCCGCACTGACGGGCGCCGGCACATTGAGGTCGGTGTAATGCACCATGCCGGTCAGCACCAGCGACACGCCGAAATACATCGCCATCGCGACGACCAGCGAAAGCACCACGGCCCACGGCAGGTCGCGCTGCGGGTTCTTCGATTCCTCGGCGGCGGTGGTCAGCGTGTCGTAACCGAAGCACGCGAAGAACACGATGCTGGCCGCCGCCATCACGCCGGCCCAGCCGTACTGCAGCGTGCCGTCCGCGTGTTCGACGACTTTCGGGATGAACGGATGCCAGCGGCTGGTATCGACGTAGAACGCGCCGACCACGATCACGATCGCCACGCCGAGCACCTTCAGCGCCACCACCACGGTGTTGAAGCGCGCGCCGATTTCGGTGCGGAAAATCTGCAGCCCCGCGATCAGCAGCGCCACCACGGCGGCCCAGAGGTTGAACAGCATGCCGTCGCCTTCGCCGTAGGCGCCCTGCAGGAACACCGGCAGTTGCCAGCCGGTGATTTGCTGGATCAGCGATTGCAGGTAATTGGACGTGCCGGCGGCTACCACCGCCACGATCAACGCATATTCGATCAGGAGATCCCAGCCGATGACCCACGCGGGCAGTTCGCCCAACACCGCGTAGCCGTAGGTATAAGCGCTGCCGGTGACCGGGATCATGCCCGCGAATTCGGCGTAGGAGAGCGCGGCGCACGCGCTGCCGATACCGGCAATCAGAAAACTGAGCACGATCGCGGGACCGGCGTGCAGCGCCGCCTCGTGCGGCGCCAGCACGAACACCCCGACGCCGACGATGGCGCCGATGCCGATTGCGGTGAGCTGCCACACCCCCATCGTGCGGCGGAAATCCTGCGACCGGCCTGCGTCCGATTGCAGTTGTTCGACCGATTTGTGGCGGGTGATCTTCTTGAAAAAGCTCATCGCCTGTTTCCGTTGACCCAAGGAACGCCCGAGGATAGCGGCACAGGCCCGCGCGTGGCTGTGCCGAAGGTCCCCGGTTGGCCGCGCTCGTCTGCTGCGCGACAATCGGGTCTCGATCCCCGCGACGCACCCGCCGACGCATGCCCCGCAAACGCCGTTCGTCCAAATCCCGGCGCCGTTCGACGCAAGTGACGCAGGAAGAGCTGCCGTTGCTCGATTTGCGCGCGGCCGATCTGCCGGAGGCGCCGCCCCCGGATACGTCGAGGCCGGCGGATGCCTCGGTGCGTTCGACGCGCACGATCGAATTCCTGTTGCGCGCGTTGCCGGATGGCTGGCGCAACAAGACGCGCGATCTGCTGGTGCTGGTGCGGATGGATCGTCCGATCGGCGCGCTGCTGTTGCTGTGGCCGACGTGGTGGGCGCTGTGGCTGGCGGCCGACGGGTTTCCGCCGTGGAAATACCTCGTCGTGTTCACGGTGGGCGTGTTCGTGATGCGCGCCGCAGGCTGCGCGATGAACGATTTCGCCGACCGCAACCTCGACCCGCAGGTCGCGCGCACGGCTGGGCGGCCCATCGCCGCGGGACGGGTGAAACCGCGGGAAGCCGTACTGACGTTCGTGGTGCTGGCGCTGATCGGTTTCGCGCTGGTGCTGGCGTTCACCAACCGGTTGACGATTTACCTGTCGTTCGCCGGCGCCGCGCTTGCCGCGTTGTATCCGTTCTCCAAGCGCTACACGCACCTGCCGCAAGTGGTGCTGGGCGCGGCGTTCGGCTGGGGCATTCCGATGGCTTTCGCGGCCATCACCAACGGCCTGCCGCCGGTCGCCTGGCTGCTGTTCTTCGGCAACGTGTTGTTCTCGACGATCTATGACACCGAGTACGCGATGGTGGATCGCGACGATGATCTCCGCGCCGGCGCCAAGTCCACGGCGATCCTGTTCGGCGAGGCGGATCTGCCGATCCTCGGCATCCTGATGGCGACGCTGTTGTTCACGCTGCTGCTGGTCGGACAACGCGCACAACTCGAATGGCCGTTCCTGGTTGGACTGGCCGCGGCGTTGCTGCTGTTCGCGTGGCAACTCTGGAACATGCGCTGGCGCCAGCGCGACGCGTGCTTCGCGGCATTTCGCAACAACAATTGGGTCGGCGGCACAGTTTGGCTGGGGCTGGTGGTGGCATTGGCGATGAAGTGATGCACTGATCAGCGCGCTGGCGCGCGCGCCAGCGCCCACACGTCCACCCGCGCCGCGCCGGCTTGTTTCAGCACGCGTGCGCACTCGGCCAAGGTCGCGCCGGTGGTGAATACGTCATCCAGTAACACGATGTGTTCCGGCAGCGTTCCGTTGAAGACCGCTTCAAATGCGCCAAGCACGTTGCGACGACGCTGCACCGCTGCGAGTTCGGTTTGTGCGTCGGTGGCGCGCGTCCTGCGCAGCGCATCGTGTAGCAACGGCACGGCGAAATGTTTCGCCAGTGGCTTGGCCAGTTCAAGCGCCTGGTTGTAACCGCGCCTGCGCAAACGGGAACGATGCAACGGCACCGGCACGAGTGCCTCGGGTATTGCCGCCGGCGGCGGCTGCGACGCCAGCCAAAGCAACGCAAGCGTCCGGCCGGCCGCAAGATCGCCGCCGAACTTGAAGCGTGATTCCAGTTGCGCCAACGGCCATTCGTAGCGAAAGGGCACCCATGCCGCGTCCCAAGGCGGCGCGCGCTTGATGCAGCGTCCGCACAACGGCGCGGGCGTTTCCAGCGGCAGCGCGCAGCGCTCGCAGCACGTCGTGTTGCGAGGCATGTCCGCCGCGCATTCGGCACACAGACTCAGCGCGCCTTGCCCGCCGGCGCCACACAGCAGGCAGTGCGAGGGCAACAGTGCACCCACGGCGCCGTCAACCAGACGGCCGGCTTTCAAGTTGACAGGCATCTCCCCCGCCCATGAAACTTCCCATTCACTGTAACGCGGAGTTGCCCCAATGGACGGAATGAATCCCGATACGCCGGTCAGGTACGACTGGAAACTGGCCGAGATCGAAGCCTTGTTCGATCTTCCATTCATGGATCTGCTGGCGCGCGCGCACGCCGTGCACGCCGCCAACCACGACCCGAATGCGGTGCAGGTTTCCACGCTGCTGTCGATCAAGACCGGCGGCTGCCCTGAAGATTGCGCGTATTGCCCACAGGCGCAGCGCTACCACACCGGCATCGAAGCGCAGAAATTGATGGAGATCGATGCGGTGCTCGAACGCGCGCGCGCGGCCAAGGCTGCCGGCGCTTCGCGCTTCTGCATGGGTGCGGCGTGGCGCGGCCCGAAGGATCGCGACATCCCCAAGGTCGCCGAAATGATCCGCGAGGTGAAGGCGCTGGGCATGGAAACCTGCGCGACCCTGGGGCTGCTGGGCGAAGGTCACGCGCAACAATTGAAAAATGCCGGCCTCGACTACTACAACCACAACATCGACACCTCGCCCGACTACTACGGCGAAATCATCCACACCCGCGAATTCGAAGATCGCCTCGACACGCTGCAGGACATTCGTGCGGCGGGTCTGAAAACCTGCTGCGGCGGCATCGTCGGCATGGGCGAAACGCGCACGCAACGCGCGGGATTGCTGCACGCCTTGGCGAACCTGCCCGAGCATCCGCAGTCGGTGCCGATCAACCAGTTGGTGCCGGTGCCGGGCACCCCGTTGGCCGACGCCGACAGGATCGATCCATTCGAATTCGTGCGCACGATTGCCGTCGCGCGGATCGTGATGCCGAAGTCCATCGTGCGCCTGTCGGCCGGCCGCCAGCAGATGAGCGATGAAACGCAGGCGCTGTGTTTCTTCGCCGGCGCGGGTTCGATCTTCATGGGCGAGAAACTGCTGACGACCGGCAATCCGGACGTCGAGCACGATCACGCGTTGTTCCGTCGCCTCGACCTGCACGCGATGCACGTCGATGCCGGAATGGGTGAGCCGGGCACCGTGCACGCGGACATCCTCGACGCGTGCCCGTACGCGGCCTGAGCCGTGCGCCTCGATCTGCTGCAATCGCTGGCCACGCGCGTGGCGGAACGCGAACGTGCGGATTTGCTGCGCCGTGCACGCACGCTGGATGCCGCACATGGCGT
Organism: Rhodanobacteraceae bacterium; assembly: GCA_035281745.1. Taxonomy (GTDB): domain Bacteria; phylum Pseudomonadota; class Gammaproteobacteria; order Xanthomonadales; family Rhodanobacteraceae; genus 66-474. Next base: position 61,340 of record DATEDI010000022.1, on the reverse strand, counting down.
GCGCATCATTATCGATGGCCGCGAGCTGCTGAATTTCTGCAGCAACGATTACCTCGGGCTTGCGCAGGACCCACGCATCGTTCGCGCGCTCCAGAATGCGGCCAACGAGTGCGGCGTCGGCAGCACCTCCGCGCATTTGGTCTGCGGCCACCGTCGCGAGCACGCGCAGCTCGAAGAAGCCTTGTGCGCGTGGACGGGCCGTGAAGCGGCCATGCTGTTTTCTTCCGGCTGGCTGGCCAACCTGGGTGCGATGCAGGCGTTACTCGATCGCGACAGTGTTTGCGTACAGGACAAGCTGAATCACGCAAGCCTGCTGGACGCCGCGCAGCTCGCGGGCGCCGCTCTGAAACGCTATCCGCACAACGACGCCGGAGCTGCGGCTCGGCAACTTTCCGGCACACCGGAATCACCTGCGCTGCTCGCCACCGATGGCGTATTCAGCATGGACGGCGACGTGGCGCCACTGCACGAACTCGCGACGTTGTGCAAGCTCGAAGGGGCCACACTGATGGTGGATGACGCGCATGGCCTCGGCGTGCTCGGCTCACACGGCGCCGGCAGTGTCGACGACGCCGGACTGTCGCCACAAGATGTTCCGGTGTTGATGGCGACGCTGGGCAAGGCGCTCGGCTGCACGGGCGCGTTCGTGGCCGGCAGCCGCGCGCTGATCGAAGGCCTCACCCAATTCGCGCGCACCTTCGTCTACACCACCGCGATGCCGCCCGCGCTGGCCAGTGCCGCCTGCGAAGCGGTGCGGATCGCAAGCGAGGAAGATGGGCGGCGGCAGCAACTGCACGCGCGGATCGCCCGTTTTCGCCAAGGCGCCGCGCAGCTCGGGTTGCCGTTGATGAAATCTTCCACGGCGATCCAACCGATCGTACTGGGCGATGCCGGGCGCGCGCTGCAAGCATCACGGGCGCTGGAGCAGGCTGGCTGCCTGGTCACCGCGATCCGCCCACCCACGGTGCCGCAAGGCAAGGCGCGATTGCGGGTGACGCTTTCGGCGGCGCATTCGGAAGCGGATGTCGATCGGTTGCTGGATGCACTGGCGCTTGAAGCGACCAAGGAAAAGTCGCTGGGTTGACTCGCGCCATCCCTGGCGCTCGCCCGCCGGGGCCGCCATTGGCGTTCGCGTTGGCTATCCTGCCAACGCAGTCGGGTTCGATCGCCGATGAATCCGGCGATGGCCCCGGAATGACGACCGTCTTTTTTCACTCTCTTCCTGCTACGCGATGTCCGAACTTTTCATACATGCCGAAGGCCGTGGCGACACGCATATCGTGCTGCTGCATGGCTGGGCGATGCACGGCGGCGTGTTCGCGCCGCTGGTCGAAGCACTGCGCGATCGCTGCACGATGCATGTGGTCGATCTGCCGGGGCATGGTCGTTCCAGCGACTGCACGGTTTCCCTGCAGCCTGCCGCTTGCGCGAAGGCCATCGCCGCACGCGTACCGCCCGCACTCTGGCTCGGCTGGTCCCTGGGCGGCCTGTATGCGCTGCAGGCTGCGCTGGATTTTCCGCAACAGGTGCAGGGGCTCGCGATGCTGTGTGCTTCGCCACGTTTCGTGCGAGGGGGCGACTGGCAGTACGCGGTGTCGCCGGAAATCCTGCAGAACTTCGGCCACGACCTCGGCACCGACTACGAAGGCACGCTGGAACGTTTTCTCGCACTGGAAGCCTTGGGCAGCGATTGTGCGCAAGCGGACTTGCGCAAGCTGCGCGCCGACACCTTCAGCGAACACCGCCCCGACGTGCGGGCATTGGTGGAAGGCCTGGATGTGCTGGAGCATGCCGATCTGCGCGCGCGCCTTCAGGAACTTGCGCGACCGAGCGCATGGATCGCCGGGCGCCGCGACCGCCTGATCCCGTGGCAGGCGATGCAGTGGAGCGCGGCGCAATGCGCCGGGGCATTCACCTGCGTCACCGGCGGCGGTCATGCACCTTTCATCGGACATACCGACGAGGTCGTGGCGGCATTACGGCCGCTGCTGGAAACCATCCGCGCATGAATACATTCGAACTCGATCCGCTGCAAGTGCGGCACGCCTTCGGCCGCGCCGCGCGCGGCTATGAGCGCCACGACGCGCTGCAACGCGAGGTGCAGGCGCGGCTTCTGGAGCGGCTGGACTACTACCAAGGCACCCCGGAACTGGTAGTCGACGTCGGCAGCGGCACGGGCCGCGGTACCGCGGCGTTGCGCAAACGCTGGCGGAAGGCACGCGTAGTCGCAATGGACATCGCGCTGCCGATGCTGCGCGCCGCGCGGCGCCATGCGGGATTGCTCAATCCGTTCGCGCGCGTGTGCGCCGACGCGCGCGCGTTGCCGCTGCCGGACCAGAGCGTCGATGTGCTGCACGCCAACCTGTGCGTGCAATGGTGCGGACCGCCGCAACCGTTGTTCGAGGAATTCGCGCGCGTGCTGAAGCCCGGCGGTTTTCTCGCCGCCTCCAGCCTCGGGCCGGATACGCTGAAGGAACTGCGCGCGGCGTGGGCCCAAGCCGACGACGCGCACCCCCACGTCAGCGCATTCCTCGACATCCACGATCTGGGCGACGCGGCATTCGCCGCGGGGCTGCGCGAACCGGTGCTGGACGTCGACCGCATCCTCACCCGCTACGACGCACCGCGCGATCTGTTGCACGAATTGAAAGGGCTCGGCGTCACCAACGCCGACGCACAACGCGTGAAAGGCCTTACGGGCAAGGCACGCTTCGCGCGCATGCTGCAGGCCTACGAGCAAACGCGGCACGACGGCAAGATTTCCGCGACATGGGAAGTGGTCGAACTGCACGCGTGGGGCGCCGCCGCGTTCATACCACGGCGTCGGCCCGGCAGCCGCGGCGGCGCGGCTTTGCCGCACGAACTGTTGCGCAAAACGTGATTCCGCGTGCGCCTTGCGTTGTCCGCCATCAGCGCGCGTTGCGCGACGCGAGATTTTTTGCCAGCGTGATCGCGTCGAACGGCGCGTGCACCTTGGCGTCGTTGTCGAAATAGCAGTAGACGTCGCGCGACTTGCGACTTGGCGGTGGTGGTGCTCCGTCGACGCGCACCGCATCCCGCGGTTGCGAACCGGCATGCCAGGCGCGGACACGTGAGGCCCAGCGATCCAGCGCCGCCTTGGTGTAGCCACTGGCGTACAACTCCTTGTCGCCGTGCAGCCGCAGGTACATGAAGCTGGCGGTGACCTCCTCCACGTACGGCCACTTGCCGGCGGTGTCTGCCACCACCAGCGCGATATCGCGTTTGCGCAACAGCGCGATGAATGACGCATCCAGGAAGCCCGGATGCCGTACCTCGATGGCGTGGCGCAAGCGGCGATTGCGATCGATCGCGAGCCGTGCGCGACCTTTCACATGGAAGTCGCGTCGGCGCGCCAGTTTCAGCGCGGCTTCGGTATCGCGCGGAAGGAGGTCGAAGAACCGCGCGAACACGTCATGGTCATATTTGAAGTTGGCCGGAAACTGCCAAAGCATCGGCCCGAATTTTTCGTGCAGCTCGAACACGCCGGATGCGAAGAAATTCGCCAGCGGCACCTCGATATCGCGCAGCCGCAGCACGTGGGTGATGAAGCGCGGACCCTTGATCGCGAACACGAAGCCGTGTGGCGTCTGCTCGCGCCAGCGCGCGTAGCTTTCCGGCCGCTGCAGCGAATAGAACGAGCCGTTCAATTCGATGGTGGGAAAATACCGGGACGTGTAATGCAACTCGTCACGCTGGACCAAACCTTCCGGGTAAAACACCCCGCGCCACGGCGGGTAACGCCATCCCGAAATGCCGATGCGAATGCCAGCCATGCACTCCATTGGACGGGTGCATGGCTGATCGCGGGATGAAGCGCGTTACGGAACACGTGCAGCGTTGACGCCCGGAACCCTTTGTCTCGTCATCCCGGAATCGCGAAGCGATATCCGGGACCCAGTGTCTTTTTTGCACCACAGCGGGGGCAACGACTGGATTCCTGCCTTCGCCGGAATGACGAAAGAACGTCTATCGGCGCGTCAATCCGACGTTTGGGGCGGCGTGTAGTTGCACGTCCCGATCTGCTTGCCGGTGTACTCGGTATCCAGGGTCATCGGATGGCCGCCACCCGCGTCAAACGACGCGTGCATGCTGCCGGTGAAATTGGCGCCGCCGGTGGTGCGGAAGGTGCCATGCATGGTCATCGCCATTGGCGCGGTGCAGACCTGGTCGAAGGTGACGGTATCGCCCTGCTTCCTGAAGTTGGCGATCTTGCACTGGCGCTGTGAGTTCAGTTTGTTCAGCGCATGCGGATCGAACGAACCCGGGGCCGAGCACACCTTGCGGGTCATCGTGCGCGAAGGCATCGCCGGCATGCCCGACACCGACTGCTTGATGGTGGTGGTGACTTCCATCAGGCTGCCGTCGCCCGCGCGGGCCACACCGCTGAGCATCAGCGCCAGGCCGACGCCGCCAGCCAACATCGCAACGTGCATCGTAGTCTTCATGCAAGCCTCCGCGCGTCAGTGTGGGTGTCAAATCCGGATCGCGTTGCCCGCTACGCAAGCACGGGTAGCATACGTGGTTTGCTCGCCGCCATGGATCCGCATGGCGGCCTTTCCCCTGCTTCCAGCGACAACCCATGAATCGACCCGCAAGCACGCGCGCGGCGTGGATCGGACTGCTGATCCTCACCATCGTCTGGAGCCTCAACTGGTCGGTCATGAAGGTGGCGATGCGCGATAGCGGACCGTTCACCTTCAGCGCCATGCGTTACGTGATCGGCACCGCGGTGTTGTTCGCGTTGCTGGCCGTGCGGCGCGATGGGTTGAAGCCCACGCCATGGCTGCCGACCATCGTGATCGGCCTCACCCAGACCGCGGCGTTCCAGGCGCTGGCGCAATGGGCGCTGGTGTCCGGCGGCGCGGGCAAGACCGCATTACTGGCGTACACGATGCCCTTCTGGGTGGTGCCGCTGGCGTGGTGGTGGTTGAACGACAAGCCCGGCCCTCGGCGCTGGTTCTGCATCACGATCGCCGCGGCGGGTTTCATCTGCGTGGTCGAGCCGTGGCGTCCGCTGGGCGAACCGCACAGCATCATGCTGGCGCTTCTGGCCGGCCTTGCGTGGGCGATTGCGACCGTGTTGTCCAAGCGGTTGTTCCAGCACCATCCTGAGGTGACCCCGCTGCGCCTTACCGCATGGCAGATGCTGATCGGGACGCTCGGGCTGGTGGCGCTGACGCTGCTCAGCCACGAACGCGCGGTGGCGTGGACCGGTTTCTACATCGCGGCGCTGCTCTACAACGGTCTGCTGTCGTCCGGCGTGTGCTGGGTTTTGTGGGCGCTGGTAGTGCAAAAATTGCCCGCCAACGTGGCCGGCCTGACCAGCCTGGCGGTGCCCGTGGCCGGCGTGTTGTTCGCGTGGGCCCTGCTGCAAGAACGGCCTTCCGCGCCTGAATGGATCGGGATCGCGCTGATCGGCGTGGCCCTGTTTGTTTTGAATTTCGTGCGGCGCATGCGAGCATAGGCGTCTTCCGCGGCCGCTGTTGGCACGTATCGCGCATGCTCCGCGGTCTCCCTCGTGCAAACTCAAGGATGCGTCATGAATCAGGCGTCGTTGCCCCGCCCCGAAGCCATACGCCTTGCCGTAATCGGCCTCGGTTACGTCGGTCTGCCCCTGGCCGTCGGTTTCGGACGCAAGCTGCCTACCCTGGGTTTCGACGTCAACACGGCGCGTATCGAGGAGCTGAAGCAGCATCGCGACCACACACTGGAAGTGTCGCCCGAAGAATTGGCCTCGACCACCCAGCTCGGCTTCAGCCAGGACATCCAGGATCTGAAGGCCTGCAACGTCTTCATCGTGACCGTGCCGACCCCGATCGATCGTGCCAAGCGTCCGGATCTTTCGCCGCTTGAATCGGCCAGCCGCACAGTCGGCAAAGTCATCGGGCGCGGCGGCGTGGTGATCTTCGAATCCACGGTTTACCCCGGCGCGACCGAGGAAGTGTGCGTACCGATCATCGAGCGTGAATCGGGACTCAAGTTCAACGTCGATTTCTTCGCCGGCTACAGCCCCGAGCGTATCAATCCGGGCGACAAGGAACACCGGCTCGACACCATCAAGAAGGTCACCTCGGGTTCCACGCCGGAAACCGCGGATTTCGTGGATGCGCTGTACCGGAAGGTCGTGAGCGCCGGCACCCACAAAGCCTCCAGCATCAAGGTGGCCGAGGCCGCGAAAGTGATCGAGAATACCCAGCGCGACCTCAACATCGCGCTGATCAACGAACTGGCGTTGATCTTCCACCGCATGGGCATCGACACCCTGAGCGTGCTGGAAGCGGCCGGCACCAAATGGAACTTCCTGCCGTTCCGACCGGGCTTGGTAGGCGGCCACTGCATCGGCGTCGACCCGTATTACCTGACCCACAAGGCGCAGGAAATCGGCTACCACCCCGAGGTGATCCTGTCCGGCCGCCGCATCAACGATGGCATGGGCCGGCACGTGGCCGAACGGGTAATGCGCCTGATGCTGGAAAAACGCATCCACGTGGCGGGCGCCAAGGTGCTGGTGCTGGGCCTGACGTTCAAGGAAAACTGCCCGGACCTTCGCAATACCCGCGTCACCGACATCATCGACGAGTTCCGTGCCTGCCACGCCGACATCGACGTCTACGATCCATGGTGCGATGCCGCCGAGGCGCGTCACGAATACGCGATCGACCTCGCGCCCGACCTGCGTCCCGGCACCTACGATGCGATCGTGCTGGCGGTGGCGCACCACCAGTTCACGGACCTCGGTGCAGTCGCCCTGCGCGCGCTGGGCAAACCCGATTGCGTCCTGTTCGATGTGAAGAACGTGCTGCCGCGGGAAGCGGTGGACGACCGACTGTAGCCTCCGCTGTTTCCTTCTCCCCTTGGGAGAAGGTGGCGCGCAGCGCCGGATGAGGGTCCGGGATCGCGCGCCGAAGCTGGACGAGTTTTCGCGAGTTCGTACCCTCATCCGCCCCTGACGGGGCACCCTCTCCCGAAGGGAGAAGGGAAGTCCACAAGGAGGATTTCGTGCGAATTCTGGTCACCGGCGCCGCCGGCTTCATCGGGTCTGCACTCAGCCTGCGGCTGCTGGCGCGTGGTGACGAGGTGCTGGGCGTCGACAACCTCAATGACTATTACGACGTCACCCTGAAGCAGGCGCGGCTGGATCGGCTGACGCCGCATCCGAATTTCAAGTTCGCGAAGGTGAGCATCGAGGACCGTCCCGCGCTGGAAAAAACCTTCCACGGTTTCCGGCCGCAACGCGTGGTGAACCTGGCGGCGCAGGCCGGCGTGCGCTATTCACTCGAGAATCCGTACGCGTACGTCGAAGCCAACCTGGTTGGCTTCATCAACATTCTTGAAGCCTGCCGGCACGGCAAGGTCGAACATCTGGTGTATGCGTCATCCAGTTCGGTCTACGGCGCCAACCGCAAGCTGCCGTTCTCGGTGCAGGATTCGGTCGACCACCCGGTCAGCCTGTACGCCGCCACCAAGAAAGCCAACGAATTGATGGCGCACACCTACAGCCATCTCTATGGATTGCCCACGACCGGCCTGCGCTTTTTCACCGTGTACGGGCCGTGGGGCCGGCCGGACATGGCGTTGTTCCTGTTCACCCGCAAGATCCTGGCGGGCGAACCGATCGACGTGTTCAACCACGGCCACCACACCCGCGATTTCACGTACGTCGACGACATCGTGGAAGGCGTGATCCGTACGTTGGATCGCGTGCCCGAGCCCGACCCGGCTTACGATCCATTGCATCCGAGCGCAGCTTCCTCGTCGGCGCCGTATCGCCTCTACAACATCGGCAACAGCCATCCCGTGCAGCTTTCGCACTACATCGAAGTACTCGAGGATTGCCTCGGCCGCAAGGCCGAGAAGAACCTGCTGCCGCTGCAGCCGGGCGATGTTCCCGATACCAGCGCCGAAGTCAGCGAACTGATGACCGACACCGGCTATCGCCCGGACACGTCGGTGGAAGAAGGCGTCAAGCGTTTCGTGGAGTGGTACCGCGGCTACTACGGCGTGTGAGCGGGCGCGCGACGCGCCTGTCGCCGCGCCAGGAACTTGTATTCCACGCTCCCGGCCAGTTCGTGGAAGGCGATCGCCGACCTGCGGATCGCCCCGCCTTGGGGCACGAGCGCACCCAACCATAAATCAAACCCGTCTTTCTCCGCGCCGCTCGGCCAAGCGCACGGCTTGAACCCCCACGCCCGGAACGCATCCAGCGCGCGCGGCAAATGCATGGGCGAACTCACCAGCCAGATGCGCTTCGATATCGGCGGCGACAATGCTGCGACGTTGCGCGCGTTTTGCCAGGTATTGCGCGACTGGTCCTCGATTTCGACCGCCGTTGCCGGAACGCCCATCCGCATCGCGAGATTCGCCATCGGCATGGCTTCGCGAATGCGGCCACCGCCACCTCCGGCGATCACCAGCTGCGCGTCGGGAACTTTCTGCCACAACGCCACCCCCGCGAACACCCGCTGCAGTGCCTCGGTGCTCAGCGATCCGTAATCGTCCGCAGCGCGTGGCGGGTAACTGAAGCCGCCGCCCAGCACCACGATCGTGGTCGGTGTCGGCGCAGGGCAGGACTGCACCGACGGCACCCGCGCGACCACCACGTGCACGAGGCCGGCGGCACCCAACGGCGTCATCAATGCAATCAACAAGACCTCGATCGCAATGCCCACCCAGCGCACCGCGCCCGGCAGCGCGTGCCAGCCCAGCGCCAACAGCACCAGCAGCACCAGTGCCCAACTGAGCGGTGAAGTGGCGTAGATCGGAAAGCTCATGCGGACGGGTTTCCGAATGAGCCATGCGTCGCCGCGGAAGCAAAGCCGCTCACGTTGCGGAAGACGCGAGTTTGCGCTCCCACGCCAGCGACGTGCGTGCAATGAAATCGAGATCGTCGTGGCGCGGTTGCCAGCCGAGCGTTTCGCGAATCCGATCCGACACCGCGATCAGCGAAGGTGGGTCGCCCGCGCGCCGCGGTTGCTCGATGCACGGCACCGGCGAGCCGTGCGCGCGTCCGACCGCCTCCAGCACCTCGCGCACCGAATAGCCGTGTCCGTAACCGCAGTTGAGGACGGTCGAATCGCCGCCGCCGCGCAGGTATGCCAGCGCATCGAGGTGCGCGCGGGCCAGATCGGCGACGTGGATGTAATCGCGCACGCCGGTGCCATCCACGGTCGCATAGTCGGTGCCGAAGATCGACAGCCGCTCGCGCTTGCCCAATGCGGCTTCGCAGGCGACCTTGAACAGCAATGTCGCGTGGCGCGTCGATTGCCCGATGCGACCGGCCGGATCGCAACCGGCGACATTGAAGTAGCGCAGCGCGACGTAGCGCGGGCCGCCCGCCGCCGCCAGGTCACGCAACATCCACTCGCTCATCAGTTTGGACGAACCGTAGGGATTGATCGGCGCGGTCGGCGTGTCTTCGGCCGCCTTGCCACCTTCGGGAATCCCGTACACCGCGGCGGTCGAGGAGAACACGATCCGGCTGACCGCGGCATCGCGGCAGCATTCCAGCAGGTTGCGCGTGGCGCAGGTGTTGTTGCCGTAGTAGCGCAACGGGTCGGCCACCGATTCCGGCACGATCGTGCGCGCGGCGAAATGCATCACGGTGTCGACGTCGTGTTCGCGCAAAACGTTCGCCATCAGCACCCGGTCGCCGACGTTGCCGACAATCAATTCGGCGCCGATCACGGATTCGCGGAAGCCGGTGGAAAGGTCATCCACCACCACCACGCGCTCGCCGGCTTCGGTGAGTTGCAGCACCACGTGGCTGCCGATGTAGCCGGCGCCGCCCGTGACCAGAATGGCTCGCTGGCCGCTTTTCCCCGCTTGAGTCATGGATCGTCCTTGCGATGTGCCGCGGCGCCACGACGTGGCGCACGGCCTCGATGGTTTACCTGTCGGCGCTGGTGGCGCTGCCGAGTTCGTGATACAGCTTGTCGGCAGCCGGCTTGGCAGGGAAGCTGGCGCCGGATTTCCGCAGCGCCTCGAGCGTGCTGCGCGCGCCGGTGCGATCGCCACTGCGCGCCTGTGCAACCGCCAGATGGTATTGGATGTCTGGCACCTTCGGCTCGGCTTTCGCGGCCTGGGCCAGGATCGGCAATGCCGTCTTGGCTTGTCCGGCCGCGACCAAGGCCCAACCGTAAGTATCCTTGACGCTGGCCGAAGTGGGGGCGAGCTTGTGCGCGCGCTCGGCGAGTGCGAGCGCTTTGGGATTCTTCTGCTCGGTGTAGATCCAGGCCAGATTGTTGAGCGCACCCACGTTGGACGGGAACGCCTTCAGCACGTGTTCGTACTGGCCCGCGGCGTCCGCGTTGCGGTCATGATCGAGGTAGTACTGCGCCAGCATCAGGCGCATCGCCGCGTCATCGGGATGCTTGGCCAGCCAGTCGCGCAAAAGGCTTTCCGATGCCTTCGGGTCGCTGTGCTCCAGCGCCGCGAAGTTCTTCATGACCAGCGGACGGTTGTACGTCACCTTCAAACCCTGCTGGTATGCGGCGGCGGCCTTGGCATAATCCTTGGTGGCCATGTACAGGTCGCCTTCCAGGCCGAATCCGGCGGCGCGGGCCGCTGGCTGCTTTTGCAGGGTTTGCGCAAGCGCAATGGCGCCGACCGTGTCGTGGTCCTGCAGCTTCATGAAGGCCAGCAGTGCGACGGCCTGCGTTTGCGCAGGATCAGCCTTGATCACGGTCTGGAGATTCGCCGCAGCGGCCTTGGCGTCCTTGTTGAGGATCTGTGCGCGCGCAAGATTGATCCGGAACAGCGTCGATTCGGGCGCAAGCTTCACGGCCTTCTCGAGCGGCTGCAGCGCCTGGGCGTGACGCCCGGCGTTGAGTTCGGCGGCACCGAATGCATTCAGTGCGGCCGGGTTGTCCGGCAGCGCATCCGCCAGTTGTTTCGCGACCGTGGCCGCATCGTCGAACTGACCGTTCTGGCTGTACACCAGCACCAGTTCGACATACGCGGCAGCCGACTTGGGCTGGGCGGCGATGGCCTCTTTGAACCGCTTGATTGCTTCCGCCTTGTTGCCCTGGATCGCGGCCACCTTGCCGAGCGCCACCATTGCCGCGGCATTGTGGGGATCCTGCTTCAGCACCGCGCCATAATGATTTTCGGCGTCCTTGTATTGACCTTCCACCGAATCCAGGCTGCCGAGGCTCATCAGCGCCGCCGTGTTCTTCGGATCGATGCGGACGGCTTCGTGGTACTGCGCGCGCGCTTCCTTGTGCTTGCCGGCCGCGACCAACGCGGTGCCGTACAACAGGTGCGCCGAACTTTCCTTGGGATGCTTGGCCGCGTAGTCGGCGGCGGTCTTGACCGCTTCTTCCGGATGGTGGTCGTGTACATAGGCGATCGTGAGCATCGTGACGCGTTGCGCCTCCACCCCCGCATCGCCCGCGGACATCGCCTTCAGCAGGCGAATGGCTTCGGCTGAATCGTTGCCGGCCAGCGCCTTTTCGGCCGCCGCAAACGTCTTGCTCGACGGGCTACCGGCGCTGGCCGCTTTCGCCACCGCAGCTGCGACCGAGGCCGCAGCTGCCTGCCCGGGCTTTGGCGGCATGCCGGCGCCTTCCGCGGCAGCGCGCTGCAACTGCGCCAGCAGTTCGGCATCGGTCGCCTGGGCCGGAACCGCCGGCCGCAACATGCTCAGCGCCTGGGTGGAACGGCCTTCCCGGTAATACGTCAGCGCCAGCAGCTTGCGAGCCCCTTCGTTGTTCTTGTCCAGGCCCATGACATTGCTGAGGTACATCTCCGCCTGTCCGTAATTGCCTTGCGCGTAATTGACGGCGCCCATCAGCATCTGTGCGGGCGCGCTGTCCGGCGCGACCTTCAGCACCTGCTGCAATTGCGCGGTCGCCTCATCGAGGCGCCCCTGTTGATAGAGCACCGCTGCGTGCAGGTAATGCGGCCCCGGCTGCCCGGGCGCCATCTTCTCCAGTGTCTGCAGGTTGGCAAGCGCCTGCTCGTAATGTTTCTGCCGGGTTTGCGCTTCGACCAGCCGCAAGCGCGCATAGAAGGCGTCCTGCGGCAACCAGCCGGGATGCTTGATATCCAGCGCCTTCTGGTACGAGGTTTCGGCCGCCGCGAAATCGTCGGCAGCCGCGCTCAGATCGGCCTTGGCCACCAACGCCTGCGCGCTGTCGGGCGCCGATGCCAGCGCCTGGTCGACATAGCGGCTTGCCGCCGCGGTATCGCCTGCGTCGGCCGCGAGCCGACCCAGTCCCACCAGCGCCAGCGTATTGCCGGGCTCCTTTTGCAACGCAGCTTCATAGGATTGCTTGGCCTGGTCCGGCTGCTTCAAGCCGCGCTGGGCGTTGCCGCGCAACACCGCGAGTTGCGCCTGCAGCTTGGCATCGAGGCTGTCATCCGGAGCCGCGGTTGCCACCACCTTGTCGAAGTCGTGGGCGGCAAGCAGGGCCTCGGAAGTCGGCACGACCCAACGCGACTTGGGCACGCCGTGCGCCTTGGCCTTGTCCAACTCGTTCAGCGCGTCCTCGGGATTGCCAAGCATCAGCGACGATTGGCCGAGCAGCAGCCACGCGTCACCGTTCTTGTCGTCGCGCTGCAGGACTTTCTTGGCCTCGATGTAGGCGGCCCGATACTTGCCGCTGTCCTGATACTTGAGCCCGGTCGCGACACTGCCCTTGCCGCTGCCGCAAGCGGCAAGCAGCAATCCCATCGCGAGCATCACCAGCCCACGGCGCAGAGCCAAGCCATTCGAGATTTTCATGGTAATCCTCACCCCTGTCGGTTGAGCGGGCGCCGCATCAGTCGGCATCGTTGGGTTTCTTGAGATCATACTTTTCGAGCAGGTCATACAGCGTTGGCCGGCTGACGCCCAGCAAATGGGCGACCTTCGACAGGTTGCCACCTTCGCGGGTAAGCGCGCGCCTTATGGCACGCTTTTCCGCCTGTGCACGCACTTCGCGCAAGTCCAACGCTTCATCGGCGCCGCCCGCTTCGAGCCGCAATGCCTCCGGTCCGATCTGCTTGCCCTCGGCCATGATCACCGCGCTGTTGATGGCGTTCTCCAGTTCGCGCACGTTGCCGCGCCACGGGTACGCTTCGATCGCCTTCAACGCCTTGGCAGTGAAACCGCGCAGCGATCGGCCGTGGCGACTGGAGGCCTGCTCCAGGAAGTGCCGCGCCAGCAGCACGGCGTCGCCGGAGCGATCGCGCAATGGCGGCAACTGGATGGTGACTTCCGAAATGCGATAGAACAGATCCTCGCGAAAACGCGTCTCCTGGATGAGCGAACGCAGATCGCGATGGGTCGCGCAAATGATGCGCACGTCCACCGCAATCGGTTCGCGCCCGCCGATGCGCTCGACCACGCGCTCCTGCAGGAACCGCAGCAACTTGGCCTGCAATGCCACCGGCATGTCGCCGATTTCATCCAGCAGCAGCGTGCCGTTGTGCGCCAGTTCGAACTTGCCTTTGGTCTGCTTGTGCGCACCGGTGTAGGCGCCCTTTTCGTAGCCGAATAGTTCGGCTTCCAGCAGATTCTCCGGAATGGCCGCGCAATTGATGGCGACGAACGGTCCGGCGCGCCGTGCGCTCAGGCGATGCACCGCACGCGCGACCAGCTCCTTGCCGGTGCCGGTTTCGCCCAGCAGCAACACGCTGGCATTGGTCGGCCCGACCTTCTCCACCAGCCGGAACGCCCGGGTCATTGCTTCACTGGTGCCGATGATGCCGTCCATCGCCGCACCCGATTCGCTTTTCAGCGTGCGGTTCTCGGCCTCGAGTTCATGCACTCGAAACGCGCGGTCCACGATCAGCCGCAGCACCTCGACGTCCAGCGGCTTGGAGCAGAAATCATAGGCACCCGCACCGATCGCCTTGACCGCGTTGTCGCGATCGCCGTTGCCGGTGGCGACGATGATCTTGGTGTAAGGCGCTTCCTCCAGGATCGAAACGATGGTCGCGAAGCCCTCGGTGGTGCCGGCCGGATCGGGCGGCAAACCCAGGTCCTGCAACACCACCGCAGGCTGATGGTTGCGAACTTCGGCCAGCGCGGATTCGCGGTCGCCGGCCACGATCACCGCGTATTCGTCGAAGCTCCAGCGCAATTGCGTCTGGAGTCCGGCGTCATCCTCGACGATCAACAACGTGCGTGCGGCCGTGTTCATGACGCGGCCCCCACTGCACGCGCCGAGGCCGCGTCATCCGCCGGCTCGGCCAACGGCAGGCTCACCGCGAACACGCTGCCGCGTCCCGGCGTGCTCGCCACGACCAAGGCGCCACCCAGCGCACGCACGTACTCGCGCGCCTGATAGGCGCCAATTCCCATCCCCTTGCTCGCCTTGGTGGTGAAAAACGGCTTGAACAACCGGTTGCGGATGAAATCGTCATCCATACCCATCCCGTCGTCCTCGATTTCGATCATGGCCCGCCCCTCGTCCAATCCCAGCCTCACCGAAACATGTCCCTGCGATGTCGCCGCGTCCTGCGCATTGCGGATCAGGTGTCCCAACACCGTCGCCAATTGCCCGGCATCCGCGCGGACCCACAACGATTCTGGCGGTGACGTCCAGCCCGGCCGCGGCGCCTGCGCGCTGCATTCGGCCAGTGCGCGCTCGATGACATCCCCCAGCTTCACCCGCGCACGCGCCACCGGTGCTGCTTCGCCCCGCAACTGCTCCAGCAACCGTGTGATCCGCTGCACCGAGTTTTCCACCGTCGCCAGCATGTCATCCACGAACGCCGGATTGCTTCGATGGCGTACCGCATTCTGCAGCAGCAGCGACTGCTGGGCCGCGACGTTCTTGAGGTCGTGCATCAGGAACGCCGTGAGCCGATTGAAACCCTCGAACTGGCGCGCCTCCGCCAGTCGCCGCGCATTCGCGGCCTGCGCCAAGGTTCCGGCGACCTGGCTGCCCGCGGTTCTGAGCAGGTCGATGTCTTCCCAATCGAGCGCACGCCGCGCCCGCGCTTCGGCCAGCACCACGATGCCGACCAGGCGATTTTCAAGCACCAGCGGCACCAGCAGCCACGCGCGTGGCAATGCGGCCAATTCGGGCGGCGCCTGCAGGTGCGCGTCGCCCAGTGGCGGCGGCTCGCCAAGATCATAGATCCAGCGACGCTTGCACATGAAATCGAACAGCGGCTGATTCGCCGCGATCTTCACGCCTGCCGACACCGGCATGTTGGATTGCGCCTCCGCCACCAGCGTGCCGGCGTCGTCGCACACCCACAGGGCGCCGGCAGGGCTGTCCATGATCTGCTGCATCGCACGCAGTGCACGAAGCGGCAAGCCCGTGTCGCTCTCGCTGGCCGACAGCGTGGCGGTGAGGCGCAACCATTCCTCGCGATAGTCGTGCCGGAAACTGAAAAAGTTCTTGTGCAGGAATATGCGCAGACGCGAACGAATCTGCCCCGAACCTGCGACCAGCAGCACCGCGAGCAGCGCGAAGAAAATCAGCGTGATTTCCGCTACCCGGCCCCAGTCGCCCCCATACAGGCGCACGTAGTAACCGCCCACGGCCGTGCCGATGAAATACAGCGCAATCACCAGCAGGCTGGTCGAGTAGAACACCGCGCGCCGCGATACGCCTACTTCAGGCGTCCAACCGCTGTTGCGCGCCGCCGCGGCTACCAGCAGGGGCGCCAGCAGCGCGTCGACGAAACCGCGTGCTGCCCACGCGCTCACGTTGAAGTCGCGGTACAGCACGGCATACGAATACAGGAAGATGTCGTAGGCGAACATCACGCCCAACGCGATCACCAGAAACTTGACCGCCCAGCGTTGTTCTGGGTCGACGTTCCGGAAGATCTGCTCCAGGAACACCACGCCGACCAACGCCAGCACCAGCACGCCGACCATTGCAAACGCCGCGTTGAAGGGCAGCGGCAAGAACGGCAGAGGGCCGATGGCTGGCAACAGGCAATACAGCGCCAGCGCGATCCATAGCGCATGCGTGCCAATGCGCGCCCCACGCAGCGCCCCGGACATCGAGAAACCGCCGAGCAACGCACCGAGAAACGTGAGCCACGCGCCGTAGCGCAGGACTTCGGCGGTCAACAGCCAATAGATCGGCAGCGCGTGCTTCCATTCCGCCCACGCCAGCAACACGCCCCACAGCATCGACACCGCAGTGGCGACGATCAGCAGCGCACCCGTACGCTGACCCCGCCAGCCGGCCACCAGCACACCCGTCGCCGCAAGGAAAGCGGCGGCGGCGGCGATGTAGCTGGCAAGGATGATGACGTGCATGTTGGATGATTCGCTGCGGGAAAGCCCGGTTCTCAGCCGGTCGGCCTGAGCGCAGCAGGGCTGGCGCCGGGCAACAAGGCAATCTTCGACTTCGTTTCCGTTGCTGCGCCCGCGAGTCGGGCGCGAGCGGAGTGGATCAGCGCCTGCCGCTCCTCCCGTCAGGCATTCGCGGCCTGCCGCTTCCCTGCATTCGCCACCGGCGAGTCATCTTGTGCTCCCGCCGGCGCGGCATCGAGCAACCGCCTGCGGATGTCGGCCACCACACGCTGCGCGGTGTGGCCGTCCCACAACTCGGGCTTGCGGCCGTGCGCGCCGTGGCCCGCCAGGATGT
Source organism: Rhodanobacteraceae bacterium (assembly GCA_035281745.1). Taxonomy (GTDB): domain Bacteria; phylum Pseudomonadota; class Gammaproteobacteria; order Xanthomonadales; family Rhodanobacteraceae; genus 66-474. Next base: position 44,778 of record DATEDI010000022.1, on the reverse strand, counting down.
CGTCCACCGTCGAGGCGAGATTGGCCGCGGTCACCAGCCGATTGCTGCCCTCGGTGATCGTGATCGGCCGTTCGGTATTCGGGCGCAGCGTCAGGCATGGAATGCCGAGGTAGGTGGTCTCCTCCTGCACGCCGCCGGAATCGGTGATGACCAGCCGGGCGCCGCACACGAGGTTCATGAAATCCACGTAGCCCAACGGCTCCGCGATCCGGATGCCGGGTGCGTCCGCAAGTTCGTTCCACAAACCGAACGTTTCGAGGTTCTTGCGGGTGCGCGGGTGCACCGGAAACACCAGCGGCAGCTTGGCCGCGATGCGGGTCAACTGTGTGACCAGCGCCTCCAGCGGCGCGCGGGTGTCCACGTTGGACGGGCGGTGCAAGGTCACCACGCCGTAATCGGTGTCGCCCAGCCCCAAGCGTTGCCGCTCGCCGCTGGCGTGGATGCGGTCCTTCATCAATTCGTAGGAGTCGATCATGATGTTGCCGACGCGCGTGATTTTCTCCGGCGCCACGCCTTCGGCCGCCAGGTGCGCGTCGCCGTCCGGCGACGGGGTCCACAGGATGTCGGCCAGGGTGTCGGTAACCAGGCGGTTGATTTCCTCCGGCATGCTGCGATCGCCGCTGCGCAGGCCCGCTTCGAGGTGCGCCACCGGTATCCACAGCTTGGACGCGACCAGCGCGCAGGCCACCGTGGAATTGACGTCGCCAACCACGATGCAGAGGTCCGGTCGTCCCGCGACGCACGCTCCCTCGTAGGCAATCATTACGTGGGCGGTTTGTTCGGCGTGGCTGCCGCTGCCCACGCCAAGATGCAAATCGGGTCGCGGCAGGCCGAGATCGCGGAAAAAAGCATCCGACATATTCGCGTCGTAGTGCTGGCCGGTGTGCACCAGCCGCAGGCGGCACCACGGCTGGTCATGCAGCGCGTGGTACAGCGGCGCCACTTTCATGAAATTGGGCCGCGCGGCGGCGATCAGGTCGATCCCAAGTGGCTGCATTTCCAATCCGGCACCTTCCATTCTGTGACGCCGTTAACAGATGCAAGGAGTGTACCAGCAGGGGCGATGCGCGCTTTGCCGTCGCGCGCTTTTCGAGGCGGGTCGCGCTGGTTCTCCCGCGAATCCGCGGGTTGGCGGGCGCCAAAAAAATGGCCCGCCGGGAGGCGGGCCATGGGTGCTGCGTTTGAAGCGCGTCGCAGCGCAGATCAGCCGATGTTGAAGCGGCGGCGACGATTCAAGCCCACCGCGGCGCCGATCAGCAACACACCGAAGCCGAACATGCCGAGCGTGGCGGGTTCCGGCACCGGATGCACGGATTCGACCATCACTACGAAGTCGTTGTAGTCGAGGTCGGACCCGCTGAAAGGCAGATCTTCCCAAGCCAGGATGTAGTCGCTGCTCCCGAATGTGGCGTATTGACCGATCTTGACGTTGTCGAGCCTGGTCTGGCCGTTGCCTTGGTAGGCGACCATGTGTGGCGTGCCATCGCTGTTCAGGCCCAGGACGGAGTAGAAAATCTGGCCGTGGCCGTTGTCGAGGTAGTAACCGAACAGGTTGGTTGCGCCAAAGGTGGCATCCGCCGTGCCCAGACTTTGGCCGTTGCCGTTCAAGTAGGTCGCGGTGAAGCTGCCATCGCCGTTCCACATCAACGTGGTGGCGGCATTGTGGCCTGCGGGGCCGCCGAACAACTGCAAGCGCTTGGTGGAGTCGGTCGGATCGAAAATGCCGAAGGAGTTCGTGTTCGCATAGCCCGCGATCTCGAACATGATCCGGTTTTCGCCGAGACCCGAGGCGGAAGTCGACCAGTAAGCGCTGGGGCTCGTCTGACCGTGGTACACGTCGATGTTCGGCGTACCTGACTGGGTGATGCCGTCCAGCAATGCTTGCAGTCCGGTGCCGGCACCGTCGGTGCCTACCGGCGCGATGCAAACCGGGGCGCCCTGGGTTTGGGTGCCGGTTCCCGGCGCGGTCGGGCAAGTGGTTGCAAAAGCCTGAGTCGCGAACAGGCCGACAGCGGCCAGTCCGGCAAAACCCAGGTACTTGATGGTGTTCATACGTGCTCCTGTTGTGGGTTGCAGCGCTTCCGGTCAGGTGCCGGTATAAAGCACGTGCTGTGCCAACGAACTAAACCTTTGATTTGAAATATATTTATCGGATTAAAATGGCCAAAAAGCCGATGAGTTGTAAGCTTTGTCGACGCCTCGTGAAGACAATCGGGCCGCGATCCAGCATCCCGCCGCGAGGCGGAAACCGCGCCTGATCGCTGGAGGAAAGGGCCACCAAAAAACGAAGGACCGGACGGAAACCAACCACTTCCAGCCATGACGGTGATCCGTGACGCTTCACTCGCGGGAACCGTAATTTCGACCCCCTTTGCGAAAGAAGCATCGTCCTTCTGCGAGAGACCCTCATCGGCCCTTGCCGCCGGATGGTTCCTCGGCGCGCAACACGTGTGCACCGCCCAATGCCCGCCGACTCGTCAGTCGCTGTCGAGCAGACCTCGGCACGCACCTGATTTGCCACTGGTTCACAGTTTTTAACTTTGGTGGTGCGCCAGTCCACAGTCCTGCAGTTTGCTCGTTGACCCGTCCCCCGCGCGCCGCGTTTATTGCAGGCCACGGGCTTGCGGCCTGCATAAAGAGGCCGCTCATTGGCAGGGAAGCCCACGCGCATCACGGGACATTTGCATGGGCATCATCAAAGCTGTTTTTGGCGCTCCGGCGTCAGGGTCCGGGTTTCGCCAGAAATTCCGGACTGCACTTTATGGGTGCGTCGCCGGCGCGCTGCTGCTGGGCACCGCCCAAGCCATGGCGGGCACCGTTGTGACCGATTCGGTGTTCAGCCGATCCACCCAGGGGCAGCAAGACGTGGCCGTCACCTTCGGCCAGGTTTTCAAGGACGGGGATGTTCCGCGCGGCGCCACATTGGCGGCAACGCTCAACGGCCAGCCCGTCACGCTACAGGTGAACCCGAAGGCCACCAATCCCGATGGCAGCCTGCGCCATGCCGTGTTGACGGCGATGGTGCCGTCATTGCCGGCCGGGGCCAAGCTGCCGCTGACCCTGTACACCGGCGCGGCGCTGACCGGGCCGACCATCGGGTTGTCGCAATTGCTCGCCACCGGTTACGACGCCAAGATCTCGTTGAACATCGGCGGCACGTTGTACACGGCCAGCGCGCGTTCGCTGCTGCAGGCCGCCAATCTGGCAGGCGCTTGCGCCGCCTGGGATCCGCAGTGCAACGTATGGCTTTCCGGCCCGCTCGCCAGCGAGTGGGTGGTGAATGGCCTGATCACTGCTTCCAACGGCACCAGCCCGAACCTGCGCGTGTATTTCGCGGTGCGCGCCTATTCCAACGGCACGCCCGGCACGGTTGGCCGGGTTCGCACCGACATCATCGTCGAAAACTCCGACGCCTTCGCGCCGCAGACACAGCCGCAATACACCGCCACCCTGACCTCGGGCAGCGCCAGCTACACCAGTCCGGCGCTCACCCAATACACCGCCACCCGCTGGCACAAGGTGCTGTGGTGGAACAACGACGAGCCGCAGGTCTACCTGCAGCAAGACACCCAATACATCCAGGACAGCAAGGCGGTGTCGCGTTACATGCCGCTGACGCCCGACGAAAGTTTCCTCGCGGGCCTGCGCCAATCGTGCGCCCCGCTGGACAACTGCGACCAGACCAAGGCCATGGGCCAAACGGGTGCACAGGAGTCGATCGGTCCGCTGCCGCGCTGGGCCAGCGTCTATATCCTCGATCCCGATGTGCGCGCCTACAACTGGATGCTGGCCAATACCGATGCGCTTGGCGCCTACGGCATCCATTACCGCGATGCGGCCACCGGATGGCCGGTCAGCATTCAGAAGCATCCCTATGTAAGCATCGTGAATTGGGTCTACGCCAACACCGTTGCACAGCAGAACACCGCGAAAGGCGCCAACTACAGGGCCGATCTGCTGCCCAATTGCGTAAACAATTCAATCCTAACGAATTGCAGCACGTCTTGGTACGGCACCGGCAACCCAAACGTATGGGACAACGCGCATCAGCCGGCCGAGTCGTATGTCCCGTACATGGTGACAGGCGACTATTACTACATGTCAGAACTCGCGTTCGGCGCCTCCAACAATAATATGTGGCCCAATGAGGCATACAGAGGGTATTCGCAAGGGCTGATCGATGGTTCCCACGGGCAAGTACGCGGCAAAGCTTGGGTTTTGCGTGAGATGGCCAATGCCGCATGGCTGCTCCCGGATAGCTACCCGCTGAAGGCCGAATTCAAGGCAGACGTGGAGAACTCGCTTGCTGACTGGAATGCGAAGTACACCAACAACCCTGATGCCAATCCGCTGCACCTGATGACTGGCGGAGCCGTTTACAGCATGAACGGCGGTACCAGGAATGGCATGGCCCCGTGGCAGCACAACTTCCTCACCTGGTCGGCGGGTCATGCCGCGGAGCTGGGCTTTGCAGGTGCGATCGACTTCCGCAACTGGCTAGCAAAGTTCGAGATCGGCCTGATGACCGACTGGCAAAGCGACCCCACGCACGGCTTTTGCTGGGTGCAGGCTGCCGCCTACAACGTGCAAGTCAAGGACTCGGCGGGGAATTGGCTGCCGTCGTATACCGCGGTATACGCGGCAACCTTCCCCACCCTCGTCGGTCTGGCGTGCAACTCGCCGGCGATGTCGGCAATCACCGGGAGACAAGAAGGCGAAATGACCGGATACCCCTACTCGAGTACGGGCTACCCCGCCAATTTCCAGATCGGTCTTGCCAGCGCCGCAGATAGTGGCTTGCCCAGCGCCCTGACAGCGTGGGCCATCTTCGACTCGCGCAGCGTCAAGCCCAGTGGCTCTACCTCCTACAACAACTACCCGAACTTCGCGGTAATCCCGCGCTCGTCTCTAGCTGGGGTGCAACCGCCACCCACGATGCCACCCACTTTGAATCCACCGCCGACGACATCCAATCCACCGCTGGTCACCACTACACCACCGCCAGTGCCGAAGGAGCTTCCCGCACGCAAATGCGCGGATGCGGCATGCGCTGGCACGACCCAGCCCAGTGTCAGCAAGGCCGAGCCGGTACGCTCTACCGCGTCGACACCGGCATCGCAGCCCACCGCGAACAGCCCGGTTTCCGGTACCGCCCACACCAGCGTGACGCAGATGTCTACGGGACCGGCGCGCATGCTGGTGCGCGTGATTTGCGCCCGTTTCGACACTTGGTGTTCCCGTTACCTTCCGCAACGGCTGTATGTCCCGGCGCCGGGAAGCACGCGCCCCCAAGCCGCCGCAGGGGCACCTGCTCGGACGCAATATCCGGCGGCAGCTTCACCAGTGGCGCCAAGGCTTACGCCCACAGTTTCTGCTGTCACGCATGCACCCGCGCAAGATGCCAGCGGGCGCACCCTGCGTCGTTGATGCAAACGTCGCGGGGCGACGCAACAAGGCGGCAAACAGAACACGATCGGCGACATCGCTGAACCCGCTCAGTCCACGCAAACCGTGTCGGAAGGACCTCCGGCACGGTTTTTTTATGGTCGCGTATCATTGAGCGTGTGGGCACCAGGGAACGCCGGCGGGTCCGCCGGGCTCGACGACTCCGCTTCGCGGGTTTCGCATCCCGGTTCACTGGCAACGGGAGGTCCGAAAACCAGCATGGACAATATTCGATATCCATCGAACGGCAGCCGGCGATTGCTGCACGGGGTCGGCGCGGTGTGTGTGAGCGCGATGTTGTGGCTTGGACTCACACAAGCACAAGCCGCGGTGGTCACGGACCACGTCATCAACGAATCCTCGCGCGCGCAATCAGGCGTCCCGGTCACGTTCGGCCAAGTCTTCAAGGATGGCGACGTGCTCCGCGGCGCCACACTGACCGCAACCCTCGATGGACGACCGATAACCTTGCAGGTCGATCCCAAGGCCACCAACCCGGACGGCAGCTTGCGACACGCCGTGTTGACCGCGGTATTACCGTCGCTGCCGGGCCGAGCAACGTTGCCAATCGCGCTCTCGTCGCAGCCTGCCGCTCCGATCAAAGCCGAACCCATCGCGCTGTCGGAACTGCTCGCCACCGGCTACGACGCCAAGATTTCGCTGAACCTCGGCGGTGCGGCGTACACCGCCAGCGCTCGCAAACTGCTGGAAGCCGCCAGTGCCACGCACGCGTGCAAGGCTTGGGGCAAGATCTGCAACGTGTGGCTTGCCGGACCGCTTGTCAGCGAGTGGGTGGTGAATGGACCCGTCACCGCATCCAACGGCACCAGCCCGAACCTGCGCGTGTATTTCGCGGTGCGCGCGTATTCCAACGGCACGCCCGGCACGATCGGTCGCGTTCGCACCGACATCATCATCGAAAACTCCGACGCCTTCGCGCCGCAGACGCAGCCGCAATACACCGCGACCCTGACCTCGGGAAGCGCCAGCTACACCAGCCCGGCGCTGACCCAGTACGCCTACACCCGCTGGCACAAAGTGCTGTGGTGGAACAACAATTCGCCGCAGGTGTATCTGCGGCAGGACACCCAATACATTCAGGCCAGCAAGGCGGTGTCGCGCTACATGCCGTTGACGCCGGATGAGAAGTTCCTGGCGGGCCGCCGTCAGACCTGCGCGCCTTTGGACAATTGCGACCAGACCAAGGCAATGGGCACCACCGGCGCACAAGCATCAATCGGTCCGCTGCCGCGCTGGACCAGCGTCTATATCCTCGATCCCGATGTAAGGGCTTACAACTGGATGCTTGCCAACACTGACGCACTCGGCGCCTACAGCATCCACTACCGCGATGCAGCGACTGGATGGCCGGTCAGCATCCAGAAGCACCCCAATGCCACGCTGATCAACTGGGCTGCAGCCATCAAAGCGGCAGGACAGAACAATGAAAAAGGGGCCGCATACAAAGCCGACCTGCTACCCAATTGCACCAACAACGCTGTGGTGAAAAAGTGCAGCACGGACTGGTACGGCACTGGCAACCCGAACAGATGGGACAATGCGCACCAGCCGGCCGAATCGTATGTTCCCTATATGGTGACGGGCGACTACTACTACATGTCGGAGCTTGCCTTCGGTGCTTCGCACAATGAAATTTGGCCGAACGAAGCGTATCGCGGGTTCTCAAAGGGATTGATCGATTCTTCCCACGGCCAAGTACGCGGCAAAGCCTGGGTGTTGCGTGAGATGGTCAACGCCGCATGGCTGCTTCCCGACAGCTATCCCATGAAAGCGGAATTCAAAGCTTCCGTGGAAAATTCCCTCAAGCAGTGGAACGACAGGTACACCAACAATCCTCAAGCCAACCCGCTGCACGTGATGAATGGCGGGACGGTGTACAACGTCCATGGCGGAAAACGCAACGGACTCGCGCCATGGCAACACAACTTTCTCACGTGGTCGGCAGGGCACGCTGCGGAATTGGGTTTCGCTGGCGCGAAGGAATTTCGCAATTGGTTGGCGAAATTCGAAATTGGCTTGATGACGGATTGGCAGAGCGACGCGGCGCACGGTTACTGCTGGTTGGCAGCGTCCGCGTACAGCATCCAGGTGAAAGATGCTTCGGGAAATTGGCTGCCGTCTTACACCGAAGTCTATGCGACAAACTGGCCCGAGCTCGTGGGCCTCGCGTGCAACTCGCCGGCCATGATTGCCGAACTTGGCAAGTTACGAAAAAGACCCACACAAGCCGGCGAGATGTCCGGCTTTCCCGATTCTGCTACCGGATTTCCCGCCAATTTCCAGATTGGGCTTGCAGCAGCAACAGACAGCGGTTTGCCGAAGGCACACGACGCATGGGAGCTGTTCGACTCGCGCAGCGTGAAGCCCAAAGCCCCGCACGCATACAACAACTACCCCAATTTCGCGCTGCTGCCACGCTCCCTGCAGCGTTAACGCATCGGTCGCCGCCTCACCTCTCCGACCAATCCGGCACGCCGCTTGCAAGCGCTCTTTGATTTCGCAGGCGCAGGTACTCTTGCGTGCGCCCGAATATGCCTGGACGTGCCTGAATGAGTCTTCGCAATGACGTCCTTCACTCGCTGAAGTGGCTGGCCGGCGCGCGTCTGGCTGGCCAACTCGTCGCATGGGCGATCACCATCGTGGTGATCCGCATTCTCAAGCCGGCCGACTACGGCTTGATGGCCATTGCTGAAGTGATGATCGGGTTTGCGGCACTGTTCCAGGAGCTGGGGCTGTATTCGGCGATGGTGCAGAAGCGCGATCTGACAGAGCGCCAGATTGAACAGGCGTTCGGCCTTCTCATCATCGCCAACACGGGCATCTATCTGCTGGTATTTGCGCTCGCGCCCTTCCTGGCGCAGTTCTTCGGCGATCCAAGGCTCACCACGATCGTACGTGTGCTCGGCATCCAGTTTCCGCTGGCATCAGTGGGAGTGGTCCAAGACGCGATGCTGAGTCGCAGCATGCGGTTCAAACGCAAATCCATCGCGAACGTAGTGATCGTGCTGGGTAACGGTTTTACTACTTTGGGATTTGCTCTGTCGGGAGCGGGCGTGTGGGCACTCGTTGCCGGCAGCCTCGCAGGATCTCTGATACGTCCCATGGCGCTGAGCCTAGCCGCACAGCACTGGTGTCGGCCGAGGTTCTCACGTGAGGGCATGGCCGAAATGCTGCATTACGGAGGCTTCGTCACGGCCAGTGGCTTCCTCTGGTACGTGTATTCCCGCTCGGATGTCTTCGTCATCGGCAAGATTCTCGGCAAGGAGATTCTTGGTTTTTATTCGATTGCGATGCAATTGGCGTCGTTGCCAATCCAGAAGGTAGGCGAGATTTTGAACCAGGTCGGGTTGGCTGCCTATTCCTCGATACAGAACGACATGGCTGTCATCCGATCGCATTATCTGAAGGTGATCCGGTTGTTGAGCTTTGTGGCATTCCCCATCTTCTGGGGCATTTCAAGCGTCTCCCCGGAATTGGTGAATGTCGTGCTCGGTCAACGATGGAGCCCGGCGATCCTTCCGTTGCAATTGCTCAGCCTGATCATGCCATTACGCATGGTCTCCCACAGCGGGTCGCCCTTGGCCGCCATAGGGAAACCGCAAATTGGTACGCTCAACCACTTCATCGCGCTGCTGATCATGCCACCTGCATTCGTGGTTGGTGCTTACTACGGCGGCTTGTACGGCGTATCGCTGGCTTGGGTCATCGCATATCCGCTGGTGGTTCTATTGCGGCTGGGTATTTCAATGCGGCCCATGGGACTGACCAGACGGGATTATTTCGCCGCTATGGCAGGCCCTGCCATGGGTGGTGCTTTCATGTACCTCGCGGTCATGCTGGTTCGCACGACGATAGCCCGACCGCTGCTGGGACCACGTTTGGGCTTGGTGCTGCTGGTAAGTATCGGCGTGCTGACCTATTTCGCATTCATGTGGCTGCTGCGCAGAAAGGACTGCAAAGAAGTCCTCCAACTGGTGAGGAGAAGGGACTGATGGCAGATTGCGAAATCTCAAAGAGAGCGGCGCCGCCCAGCGACGCCGTTACTTCCAATTTTTTCCAGGTGCACGTGAACTCCAGCGGTGTCGAAACCACGGGCCAAACGACCGCGAAATATGGTCATCAACTGCCGTCCAGCATTCACGGGCGGCCTGACGGTATTTTCGCGCGGTGGCACTGGGATGGCGCGCGACTCGTCGTCGACAACGATCGGTACGGATTTTTCCCGATGTTCTGGTCCCGCACACCAAGCGGCGGTGTCTGCATTTCTCCATCGCTGGTGACGCTGATCAAGCAAGGGGCCTCGACCGAGCTGGACGTGGAGGCCTTGGCGGTGTTTTTTCGGCTCGGCTTCTTCCTCGGCGACGACACGCCTTTTGCGGCAATCAAGGTCGTGCCTCCCGACGCGGTGTTCGAGTGGCAGGATGGAATACTTGAGTGCCGCGGCAGATATCCGGCACCGGCCAGACCATTGGATGTTTCGCGCGATGAAGCCATCGACCGTTACATCGACCTGTTCGCCAAGGCGATGGCCAAGCGCGCGCCCGCGTCGAACGATTTTGCCATTCCGGTAAGCGGGGGGCGCGATTCACGGCACATCCTGCTCGAGCTGCATCGAATGGGATTCAACCCGCGTGCATGCGTCACCGCAATGGACAATCCGCCGGATCCCAACGAGGACCCGCGAGTCGCGGCGATTCTTTGCGAGGCGCTTGGGTTCAGGCATGTCGTCGTTGACCAGCAATTGTCGATCTTCGCTGCACAGCTTCGCAAGAACGTGGAAACGCATTTCTGCGCGTCGGCACACGGCTGGTATCTCGCATTGGCGGATTTTTTGAACCATCGCACGCCTTGCACTTACGATGGCATTGCGGGCGACGTGCTCTCCCAAAGCAAGTTCCTGAGCGCTGAGCTCGATGCCGCGTTTCGTTCGGGGAACGTGGACACAGCCTGCAGCGCACTGCTCTCACGGCAGGCGTCCAGCTACTCGGGTGTGCGCGATTTGTTGAAGGGCGAATTGAAAGCGTGCCTGGATCCCCACGTCGCCAAGGCCCGGTTGTCACGTGAGCTGACCCGACACTTGGATGCGCCCAACCCAGTCGGCTCTTTCATCTTCTGGAACCGAACACGACGCGAAATTGCGCTCGCACCTTATGGGATGCTCACGGGTGTTCCCAATGTCTACGCGCCATTCCTCGATCACGAGCTGTTCGACTTCCTGAGCACGTTGCCGTCGAGCATGGTCATGGACCATCGCTTTCATGACGACACGATTGTGCGCGCGTATCCTGCGTTCGCAAACATACCGTACGTCGACCCCGCGGCGCCCACGCCTGACGATGCTGCGGAGCGGGCGCGCTTTCTGGTCGAAAGTGCACGCCGGTTTCTTCCAAAAAGGCCTTCACGCCTGATGAAGAACCTGCGCCCACGCGCAAAAATGCTGGCGGGGTTCTTGTCAGGGGGGCGCATCCGGCCGTGGGTCTCACCCTTTATCATCTATCTCGATCAGCTCGAATCCATGAGGGATGTGCATCACAGCGTGTCCGTTTGAGCGGCATCTGCTGCACGGTGCGAACAGGGAACATGACGCATGACAACGCTTTTGGTCCAGGTGCTTGTGCTGGTTCTGCTTGCCCTGCTCGTAGGCGTCTGGGCATTGCGATTCCCCTACCCGGCGTTCTGGCTACGCGCATTCCTTCCCGTGCGAAAGCGGTGGCCGGAGCGCGAAATTCGTGACTGGCTGGGGAATGGACGTTTTCATCGCGGGTTTCTGAAGTTCTTCAATCGCGACCCCGAGCGCGACCCGCCTTCCGATCCCGGCCTGCTGGCGCCGGCAGACGGGTTGGTCACCAGTGCAGAAGTGCGCGACGGCACCCGCTATCTCGTCATCGCCTTGAGTTTCTGGGATATGCACGTGCAACGCAGTCCGGCAGAAGGACGAGTTATCGCGATCGAGCCTAGCGGGGATGAATACATGGACGGCGAAGGCCGGAACTTTTCCTTCCTGCGCGAAAAGCATTGCCCGGTACAAACACGTGTCGTGATCGACACTGCGTCACATGGACGCCTCGCGGTGCGCTTGATCACGAGCGTGGCGGCGCGACGAATCGAGGTCTGGCCCGGCGAAGGTGACACGATTGCACGCGGCCAGCGCCTTGGCCGCATATTGCTCGGCAGCACGGTGGTGCTCGAAATGCCGGAACGGTTCCCGATTTGCGTGGAGACGGGCCAACGCGTGTCGGCAGGGGAAACGTTGGTTACGGCTGGCACAACGACATGACATCCTTTTTCTGGTCGCAAGGGCATCTCGGTTGGCCCTTCTTCGGCGTACTGGTGTATTCCGTCTTGTGCCTGCTGGCGGGCGACATCGTCTGGCGGCTGACCCCTGCACCTTTCCGTAAAATCTTTGCTGTCATGGCCGTTATCTGGGTTGCGGGCGCGGTCGCGTTGATCGCGCTTTGGTAGTTTTTGCCCGGTTCGCATTCTTCACGTCGTCGTCACTTGGTCTAGCCGGATAATCACGCCCCGGGTCGCGTCTGTCCTGCATCCGGGCGGAGGGGCGCTCGCGGCGACCGGGGACTCCCGAAATCGCGCTACGTTGCCCTGCTAAGCATCGGTTCGGCAAGGCAGCCAGCGATGAACCTCAAGATTGCGATCCAGCCGGACAAGGTGCTTCACCCCAACGGAAAACGGCAATCGTTTTCTACGCGTTGGACTGAGTTGGCGCATGCGAGAAACATCGAGGTGGTCCTCGTCGATGTATTTTCCGAGGATGCCATGGCGCGCATATCCGAGTGCGACGCGTTCATGTGGCGCTGTCCGTCTTCACCACACATCCGCGCCTATGCGAAACGTTTCCTCTATGCGCTCGAGGCGGGGTCTGGCATCCCCGTATTTCCCTCGCTGAAGAGCTCATGGTATTTCGAGGACAAGCTCGCCCAGCGCTATTTCTTCAACGCCGCCGATATTCCCTGCGCAAAGACAGATATTTTTTGGACCCGGGAAACCGCGGAACAGTTCTGTGAACGCGCTACCTATCCCTTCGTCTTGAAGCTGGCCGGCGGCCATCAGTCGGCGAATGTCCGGCTGGTGCGGAACCACCCAGAGGCGAAGTTCTATGTCGAGGAAATGTTCGGCCACGGCGTCGCGTCCCTGGGTTACCGACCGGCTTCGCGGCTACGTCTGCTTCTACGCCGGTTGCGGGCGGCAGCCCAAACACTTGAAGGACGAAATCCATACGTTCCGGGTACCGACGCGGAACTGCACTACGGCTACTTTTACGCGCAGGAATTTCTGCCCGGCAACGAGTTCGAGGTTTCGATCATCATCGTGGGCAACCGCGCTTTCGCGGTCCGCCGGTTCACTCAACCCGGTGATTTCCGCACACGCGGCAGTTCCGGTGGCATGGACTGGAGCCCGGAATCCATCGGCGAAGACGCCGTTCGCCTTGCCTTCTATACCGCCCGGAAATTGGGGGCGCAGTCGGTGGCGATTGACATTCTGCGGCGGTCCAACGAGCCCATGGTCATCGAGCTGACGTTCAATTATGCGAGTTGGGTCGTCCGCGCATGCCCCGGGCATTGGGTGCTCGACGGCGAGCCCGAATCAGGCAACCTCAAGTGGATGGAAGGTACGGTTCGGGCTGCCGATGCGACCTTTGATGATTTTTTGACGGAAGTACGGCAATCCAACCACTATTCGCACCTACGGCGGCCCGCCGAGCCAGCCTTGGAGGACACTACGCGATGAGCTTCAAGATTGCCATCCAACCAGACCAGGTCGTCCACCGAAATGGTGAGCGGCAGTCTTATTCCGAACGCTGGATCGAACTTGCACGCGAACGGGGTATCGAAACGGTTCCCGTCGATGTTTATGCTGACGACGTCCTCGAGCGCATCGCCGCTTGTGACGCATTCATGTGGCGCTATGACCCCCCGGCGCTTCCGCGGCTATACGCCGCCCGACTTCTATATGCCATCGAGGATGGACTCGGGATGCCGGTCTACCCGTCCCTGAAGAGCCGTTGGCATTTCGAAGACAAAGTCGGTCAATACTATTTTCTGCGAGCTGCAGGAATTCCAACGCCGGTGACCCATGTTTCTTGGACTCGAGAGCGAGCGGTAAGGTTTTGCAACGCCGCTCAATATCCATTCGTGCTGAAGCTCGCGACCGGCTATCAATCGTCGAACGTGCAATTGGTACGGACCCGGGACGAGGCCCTCTTCTATGTCGATCAACTGTTTACCCACGGAGCCATTTCCTTGGGGTACCGACCCGCGTCGCGCGCGCGCCAACTGCTACGCCGACTCCGCGCGGCACGCGAAGTCATGGCCGGCCATAACCCGTACGGCCCCACGCCCGAAGCAGACCTGCAGTACGGGTACTTCTTCGCGCAAGAATTGCTCCCGGACAACGACTTCGATACGCGCGTGACAATCACCGGGAATCGCGCATTCGTGTTCCGCCGGTTCAACCGACCGGGCGATTTTCGCGCCAGCGGCAGTGGTCGTTTCGACTGGGATCCCAAGCAGGTGGGCGAAGACGCGGTTCGGTTAGGTTATCGCGTCGCACGCGAACTCGGTTCGCAGACGCTTACCGTCGACATCCTGCGTCGAGGATCGGATCCAGTCATCATCGAATTGGGTCTTGCCTACGCAAGTTGGTGCGTTCGCGACTGTCCTGGCCACTGGATCCTCGATGGAGATCCGGAGTCCGGCAAGCTGGAGTGGGTAGACGGCTCGATGCGCCCCGAGGATGCGATTTTCGCCGATTTCGTCGCCACGCTTGGTGCCCCCAAGGGGTACGTAGCACCAGCAGGTGACCATTTGAGGACCCTGCACGCATGAGAGACTTGTTCAGGCGCACACCCTTACGACAATTCCCCCAGTACTCGAGCAGCCATCTGCGTGCGGGTCAGGCTTATCAAGCACGCTTCCATGAACGACCCGGCCGTGCCGCAATGTGGACGCTGGAACAGCCGCTGATCCGCGGCATTTTCGCGCGTCTCGCCCCAAAGCGCACGCTCGACTTCGCGACCGGTACGGGTCGGATCGCGGCCGAGCTTGAAGCGACCCTGCCAAATTGCGAGCTGCACGCCATCGATATTTCCTCCGACATGCTTGCGCTCGCCCGCACCAAATGCAAAAACGTGGCATTCCACGAAATGGATGGACGACAAGCCTTGGCTCGGTTCGGTGAGAACGCGTTCGACGCAGTTTCCGCGTTCCGCTTTTTCCCCAATGCCGATCCGATATTGCGAGAGGATGCGGCCGACCAGATTGCGGGGCTTACGAAACCGGGCGGCCACGTCGTCGTCAACAACCACCGCAGTTTTTGGTCGACGTCCTACATGGCAATGCGCGCGATGGGGAACCGTGACGGCAGCTACGGCACCCCCAATGCCGATCTCAAGCGTCTGTTTGTCGAACGCGGCTTTACTTGCCAGGCACGTTATTCACTCGGCATCTGGCCGCAAACCGACTTTCGCTCGTTCGTGTTGCCGTGGCCGGTCACGCTCGCGGTGGAACGGTTCAACGTGCATTATTTGGCGAGGCTGCACAGCACGGGCTACAACACGGTTTTCGTTTTCAGGAAAACCTCTTGATCCGGCTCTGGTTTGACTCGTCTGTCGCACTCGCGTTCGGCCGCTGGGCTGCATCCGACTACTGTTCCTATATTCCTCGAGAAGTCCCGATCGACGGCGCTCACCGACAGCAAAGGTGATCCGACTACAATTCGCAGCGGTCCGTCTGGGACTCCCAGCCGTTCCCTGCCCGCCGTAGTCGAGAGGTGTCCTGGTGATTGCGACATCAACGAGGTCGAGTTTGTCCAGTGCGTCGGGCACCCGTGAAATCGATGCCGAATATTTCGAGGAAATAACCGGAGGCCGTTGGGCTGTCAGGCCGAAGCCAAGCTGGCGCTACCAAGGGCTCTGTTGGCACTGGGACGCATATGCGCCAGGGCGAATCGTCGTCGCCAAGGGCAAAGGCTTTCGGTATGGCGTAGATCCCTCTTCACTCAAGCCAAAGATGTGCGAGGGCGGTGTCATCACATCTGCAAATCCCCGAGCGCTGGGTGGCCTACCAACCTTGCAGGTGGATTCACTCCCCGATGCGGTCCGTCGACTTGCGCGGCACCTTCGCTCCACTACCGGGACCCCCATCGTCGCCGTCACCGGCAGCGTCGGCAAGACTAGTTCATGCCACCTGCTCCGCCACCTGCTCGCGCCTCAGGGGCGCGTAACCTCCAATGGCCAATTCAATTATCCCGACGGGATTGTCTGCGAGATGGGGAATCTGGACCAGGTGGACTATCTTGTGACTGAAGCTTCACTTCAGGGTTTGGGCGAGGCCACAGCAATTTTGAAGCCCCATGTGGCAGTGCTGACGCAGGTCTCACCGGCCCACATGGAGGAGTCCGGTGGACTCCTTAAGTTGACGGAGATGAAGGCCAGCCTTTTCAGCGATTTGTCATCGGGTGGCACTGCCGTCATCAATAGGGATATTTCCTGTTTTGATCGCGCTCTCGAAATCGCACAAATGGCTGCGGCGACCGTAGTCACCTTCGGCGAACATCCCGACGCCGACTTCCGACTCGTAGGGTACGAAGCAAGCGAGCAGCGCGTTCGAGCATGCATCCAAGGCGAGCCCGCGGAGTACACGCTGGGCATGCGTGGAAGGCACATGGCGATTAACAGCTTGGGAGCACTTGCTGCCGCGCAGGCGTTGGGGCTGCAGTGGAAGTCTTTGATACCCTGTCTTGCGAATGCGCACAACGTAGCGGGGCGCGGGGCTCTCGAGCAGTTGGTTGTTCGCGGCGTCCGCATTTCCGTGGTCGACGATGCGTATAACGCTAGTCCGGCGGCCATGCGAGCCGCATTCGCGACCCTCAGCACGACTACGCCGATCGGAACCGGACGAAGAATCGCCGTACTGTCCGACATGCTCGAACTCGGCGACAACTCCATTGCGTATCATCGAGATCTCGCCCAGCCGCTCCTCGACGCAGGGATAGAAAGGGTCTACCTCGCTGGCAGGGCGATGCGATCGCTGTGGAAGGAACTGCCGCCTCGCACGCGGGCATCTTTTCATAGAAACTCAAGCGGCGTTCTTTATCCGCTCGTGAGCGACCTCAGAGCAGGAGATGTGATTTTGCTCAAAGGATCGCATGGGACACATATGCACGAGGTTGCTTCCGACCTCCGGCTGCTCGCCCGTATGCCGCACTTGCGCGGCATACGTTTGCGCATGTTCATTTTTTTAGCGCGCACTGCAAGATGGTCGTCGTTGCATATGCCTCCTTCCCTCAGACGCTGGGCCGCGTGGCGTACCGAAAAATTTTTGATGCGCCGAGCGGCAAGCTGATACCTCAAGACAGCTTTGGCGGGGAGGTTTAAGGGCATAGGATCGATGGGCTGTTTGCACCATCCGATCGCGGTCTTTCGTTACGTCGCCGTAGGAGCTCGCTCATGCGCGGCAGGAGCAGACAGTGGACACGCAACGAGGTCAGAGTCGCGATCGACGGAGTACGGTTTATCGCAATTGAGCGCAATCCCGCCATGCACCTCGGCGCATTCGAGTGATGCCACTTCACCGACTCCCAAGCTGACCTGCCTGCTACCAGCGAGACAGGTAATTGCTGCCCAATGGACCGCATCAATGCACGTTGCAGGTGAGCGGATGGATGGCTCACGGAATTCCACCTGCTGTTTCGACACTCCCCTGATCATCTGCCGTTGACGCTGACAAGATGAGACTACAGTCCCCCAAACATTGCGCAATCAAGCTTGCCATGTGCATCGGGAGAGATGCCGGCCGCCGAGTAGACGCCATGTTGGAGCGCCAGAACCTGACACGGTTGATTGCCGGGCGACGTGACTTTCCCGAAGGCGCCATCGGATGTTTAGGCAGCGAGCTGCCTCCCGACGGCAACCTTTGCTTCTTCACGGGTTCGCCGATCAATGGACCTGATGCCAAGGAGATTGTTGATGCGGACGCTGCCGTGCAGTTTTTCCCGCGTTATGACGGGGCTTTCACCGGCATATTCCTGGATGAAGCACGGCGCGTTCTGGTCATTGCGACCGATTGCCTCGGCATGCAACCGCTGTACATGCAGCACTCCGACGGCGATCTGATCTTGGCGTCAGAAACCAAGGCAATGCGGGGTGAAGCGGATCTATCCGCGTGGGGCGCTTTCATTTCAATCGGGCACCCCATTGGGGAACGAAGCCTGATGCAAGGCTTGGTCCGTGTGCCTGCAGGCAGCATTCTGACCTACGACCTTACGCGACATCGACTCGACATTAGTTCTTATTGGCATTGGCCGAAACCGTCGGATGCTTGGCGGAGCTACGATTTCCTGGCTGCGCTGGAGCGCGACATCCGCGCTTGTGCCGCGTACGACGATTCGGGCACCCTGCTGCTGAGTGGTGGATTCGATTCACGGCTGCTGTTGTTCCTGCTCAAACGGGCCGGCATTCCCGTCGATGCCTTATCCATCGCGCACGAGGACGAACATGATGATGCCGACGGGCGGCTGGCACAGGCCATCGCCGAACGAGCCGGTGTGTCATTGCGAAGAGCGAATCCTTCCCGCGACTTTTTTTCGTCGGGCGCGTACCTCGACTATTTGGCTGCGAGCGACGCGGGCTTTCCGAGCCTCGATTTGTTCATTGCCAAGGTCGCCTCGCAAATCGACGCCGAAGCTGTATGGGACGGCCTTGTACCGGGGTTCGTGTTCATGCCGCTGCATCAGCCCGAAGGCGGATTCGATGCCTATCTGAAACAGGAGATTCGCGGAGCGGATAGCGCCATCTGGCGCGCAGCGGAGATCTTGTTCAAACCCGAAGTCGTGGCCGCAATGCGGGAAGGATTCGCAAAAGATCTCGACAGCGAACTGTCCCGCCTGCCTCACGACATGCATGGGTTGGCGCGTTTCGTTATCGAAAACCGCAGCCGAAACCGTCCCGCCATGAACCCGCTGAAGGTGTATCCGAATCGAGTGCGCGCCTTCACCCCCGGCTTGTCGAAGGATTTCATGGCGCACGCAGCCACCATCCCGTTCCGGGAGAAGCAGCACGGACGGTTCTATCGCAACCTGTTTGCTCGTCTGGACAAGCGGGCGCTTTCGGTCTCCTTCGTCAGTGGTGGTGAACTGCTGCCGGGCAACCGCTTCAGTCCTTCGTATTATCGCGAACGCCTGCGGGCTGAACAAAACAGGTATCGCTCCCGCTATCCAAGGTTGTTCGGCGGAAAGAGCGACGCCCAACTCAAACGCTCCACCTTTCTCGGAGAGCACCTCTTCGAGGACGGCGACAGGTGGCTCAATCCCTCCGCCCGCGAGAGGCTGAAAACGCCGGAAACCGGAGACTACCTGGCGTGGAAGCTGCTATTCCACTGGAAGGCGTGGCAATGGCTGCACGAGGGCATGCTGGACCAAGCTTTGGAGCGGTACGGGGACCGGTGCAAGGCGTGAACCTGCACCCGTTTCGGAGCTCCACCTCACCCGCAGAATGGAGGTTCAGGCTTCCAGTACCAAGTGCTCGATCTCGGACCCTGTTCCGAAGCGCTCCAGGAGCACGAACCGGTTGTCACCGTCCAGCTTGAAAAGTGTGCCGTGGTTTTCCTCGCTTTCGTGCGTGCGCAAGACCAGCAGGCTGCCCACCGAAGGTTTCAGGTACTTTCGAATGTTCCCGATTATCCCGCGTAGCGCATCATCATCGAAATAGCCCTTGTTCAATACATTGGCGGCTCTCACAAAGTCGAATCGCCCCGCAAACTCCGGGTTGAACCGGGTTATGTCATCGTCGCAGACCACTATGTTTTTGTCCTCCAGCAAGCGGGGCGCCACCAATTGCACGTGCGTGGTTTTGGAGCTCTGGCGACCTTTGCGAGCACGCGCCGCCAAGGATCGGAACAATACATTGATGCCTTTGCGCACCAAAAAGAACCCACTTCGATAATCGCTTTGGACAACCCAGGGTTTCATGCTCTTTCCGAACAGATCGAAGCGAAGCGGGAACCCCGAAGCGTCCACCAGCGCGTCACAGCCCGGCAGCACCCTGACCAGATATGCATCGATAAGAATGTCGGTTCCCACGATGCTTGCCTCGTAGCCATCCGCACCCAGAGCCTCGGTCAGCTCGAGCGTGTTTACTCCAGAAGAAATTCCAACGTCTAGGACGCTTCGTGCGCTTATCGAGCCGGCGGAGATGAGACGCAACAATTGCTGGTTGATCTCGGAAAACCGAGACCCATACGTGGTCTTGTAAGTGCCATTTCTGGCCATGATGGACGTAAAAAAAACCTCTTCCATCTCCGGGGTTATCCGCGTAGAGGGCAGGCCAAGGAACGTGCGTGCAGGGATCATTGCGTACCTACATGAAATGGGGCTCGCCTTTTTTGGAAATCGACAGCGGCGACGGTTGCGCGTTCAGCTGCCTTCATTTTTCGTAAACGCAGACACGATCAAGCAGTCCGGCCAGCAATTGCGTCGCGTGCCGGCGTGAGTAGCGTTGCACATCCGCTGATGACGTCATTCCATTACGGGACTGTTTCACCAAATCGATGAACTCCAGGACTTTCGCCGCAATGGCGGATGCCGAATTCAGCGGAGCAGTGACGGCTCCGCGCGCCTTTCGCAGCAGCGCAGCGGTGTCACCGTTCTCGCCCACCAGCCCGAGGATCGGCCTGCCAAGCCGCAAATACTCGTAGACCTTGGCCGGAATTTGATGATCGTATCGCTCGCCCTGGAACAACAGCAGCCCGTCGGCCTCCGCCTGCTCCGCCAATGCATCCTTGTAGGGCAAATACGGCGCCAAAGTGACGATGTCGGTGAGCCCGAGCTGCCTGAGCTGTTCTGCATAGACATCTTCGGATCCGCTGGCACGCAAAGTCACGCGAATATCGCTCGCCTTCAGAGCACCAGTGCGCTTCAGCTCCGCTAACGCTTCAAAAAACCGCGCCGGATTGCGTCCTTCGGGATACAGCACACCACCGTGGACGAAATGCAATGGGCCACCCTCGCTGGATGGTCGGCCGATCTCAATCCCGGCGAAGTCATCCTCATCGAAGCCGTTGGGGATACATTGAATGCGCCCTTCACCGAGCGCGGAAGAATAGAGGCTCGAACCGACCCGCACGGCCCCCGGCGTGGTGAAGACGGTGCAGGTGGCGCGAGACATGACCCGCTGTTCCCAGCGCATCTGGCTTGCCACTGTCGCCCTGTCCTTGCCCGAAACCGAGCTTGCCACGGGATCGCGGAAATCCGCAATCCAGGGTAGGCCGCTTATCCGACTCAAGGTATGAGCGACACAATGGGCGGTCATGATTGGGTAGGTTGACCAGATCGCCTGAATACGATGGCGCTTGATCAGGTAGAGGCCGGACAGGACCGCGGCGGGCCACCAACTTACCCACCGATCCGGTCGCGCCAGCCATGAAGGGTACTTTCCGCCAATACCCATGTGACGACGGGCATCCAGCGCAAAAGCCCGATGCATCCGGACGTCCGGCGGGATCGTGCTGATGCTGGCAGGATCCGAATGCTCGTAGATATTGCCACGGGCCGTCAAAACGACCGGGTTCCAGCCGAACGAGGGCAGATATTTTGCGAATGCCAGCAGCCGCAAGTGGCCGCTGCTAAGCGTGGACGGCGGGAAATGAAAGCCGACCATGAGGACGTCCTTGTGGCCTTCGCCCGCCGTCACCCCGCCCATTTTGATACCGGTACCGTGGTTGGAGGGCTCCCTGCAGAGTCTTGCATCGCCTGCCTGTCGCGTGCGGTGACGGGAAATTCGCTGCTGCGTTCAACGATCAATCTCAAGAGCAGGCATAAGGCCATCAGCTGGTAGGTAAGATCGAAATAGCTGGAAGTGGTTGCCAAGCCTGCGACCACGAATGCGAGAAGGCTTACCTGCAACATCGAGGCAAGATCGAAGGCCCACTTGCCTTCTGCCACGCCCTTCATCCTTTTTCGGACTTTGGTGCAGCTTCGCCAACTGGTCGCCAACAGAGAAAGAAATATCAGGAGTCCCAAGAATCCCTGCTCACCCAAAATGCGGAAATAAATGCTGTGGATCGCGCGCTGTCTGGCACCCTCTGGGCCGAATTGCTCCCACATCGAAGCGCTTCTGTAGATTTCGAAGCCCCCACCCACCAAGGGGCGATGGACTGCAACCTTGGTCGCAAATTCCCATGATTGGATACGCGTCTGTGCGGAATTCACCTGCTCCGCGTGCTGGATCGTATCCATTCGTGCAAGCCACTGATCGGGCATGAAGTGGTAGGCAATCAACGCCAGCACGATAAAGAAGCTCGCGACCGCGAGCTGCCGTCGGCTTTTGAGCAGCAATGCTCCACCCACGACTACCAGCGCAATCATGCCGCCGCGAGAGTACGTGCCCAGGATTGCAATGCCCGTGAACAACATCAATGCGCCGAGCGCAAGCCTTTGCCACTTTGCTGCCATCTGCAACTGAAGGTAGCGCATGAGTGGCAAACACATGCAAAGCGCTTGGGCAAGATCGTTGTTGTCAGCGATGAAACTCTGGGCAGGTCCATACACGTGATAATTGCCGCCTGTGAGTAGCGTGAACACTCCGCCCCGCAGGCCAAAAAATCCGAGTGAAATCACGATAACCCAAATCATCCAGTGCATCCGCTGTCGATCCTTCACCAAGGCCAAAGTGACAAACACCATGATCAGGATCTTTGCGAATTGCTGATATGCCGCCCAAGCGGCGGCTCCCTCGATCGCGAATATGGTTGTGAACCCGGTCCATAAAAGAAATATGAATAGCAGAACGCTCACGTTCGATACCGGGATTCTTTTGTCCTCGCGGCTGACTGCGAAGCTCACCAACGTGACCACTGCTATCAGCATGACCCACGGGAAGCCGTACGCAAAGCCAAAGCACAGCCGATGCGGATTCATGTAGCCGAGCCACGACCACACCAGCAGCCCGATGTACGGGCGCGACAGGATGAAGGGAATCGTCCCGAAGATGAACAGGGCGAGTGCAATATCGCGCATGTTTTCAGGCCGCCTGCAACTGCAACATCAGCGCATCCATGAAGAACTTGGCGGCCCAATTGGGATAACGGTGTGTCATGTAGCCACCGCCGCGCGGGTGCGAACCGGGTATGCCGCCGCGGATGCCTGGATCTGGCGTGGCAAGATCCTGCACCGACATGTTGAAGCGATTGGCTTTCTCTGCGGCGGGCAGCAGTGAGCGGTCGCCCGCTTCTTGGGCAATTCGCTGCCACACGATGGCCATCTGGGCGTTGCCCGTCACGCAACTCCAACGAGCCGCGGGTTTCCAATCGGCATCGATGCGACCGGGTAACGCGCCGTCATCACGCTGCGGTTGTGCGACAGCACGCGCAATACGAACGGCCGCATCGACAAACACGCTTTTGGACGCGATGAGGCCTACTTCCAGGATGCCGCGGGTGGCATAGGCAATCGTGTGTGTCAGGGGACGGCTGTTGTCCTCCAGATCATTGTTTTCGAGCCAGCCGTTCGGCCGCATCTGCGTAAGCGCCCATTCGACATTGCGCACGGCAGTATCGATGTACTTCTGCTCGCCCAGCACGTTGCCCGCCTGGGCAAGCCCGAATGCCACGCGGGTGTTGTAAGTGTTCAGCGCGTGCGCTGCGAACGGGGACGCGAAGCGCCGCCACGCGCCGTCTTCGTCCTGCGCCGCCACCAGCCAGTCAGCCGCGCGGATCAGCGAATCGCGAAAACGCCCATCCTGCGTCTGCTGCCACGCGGCCGACCAGCCGAACAACACCTGTCCCGTGTTGAAGATCGTGGGTACGACCTGCACGGCATCCATGGTGCCCGCACGCACGCCGCCCTCGGGAAGCTGGATGTCGGATTCCCACTCGGCCATCCGGATGGCACGTTCACGATAAGCCGTCTCGCCGCAGAATTCCGCATAACGGAAGAATGTCGGAATGATGTAGCCGGTGGTTTCCGGGTAAGCTCCCACCCATTTGCGTTTCGCAACGTCGTAATGGGCACTGACGCCACCGGAGTCGGTGGCATCTTGCGCGCGGCACAGCCACTCGGCGGCTGCACGCAGCGCCAATTCCGGATCGAGATTGGCAACCGCCCGACGCTTGGACAACAGTTTGGCCAACACACTCATGGTTTGCTTCCCAAGGGTTCGGTCGATGGCAATATTCTTGCCGCGCGAGCGCGCAAGGTTTGTTTTGCACGACGAGAAATATTGACCAGGCCGGGCATGGGGTCGGACCAGCGCCAGATGGCATCCACGATTTTATCCATCGCTTCAAACCCGCTGTTCGCCCGCTGCCGTTGGGCGCGTGCAGATTGCACGTCCTCCGAACGTACCCGCCATGCAATGGATCTTGACGGAAGGCGCGGCACAGGAAAGCTCAAGCCCAGCGCACCGCAATAAGCCGCGTGCGGCAGGTTGACGCCGTTCAACGTCGCAACCTCCGCCTGATAATCGGTACGGCCCACGGTGGGTTCGACCATGCGGAACGCGCCGGTACGCGCATCGCGCTTGTATTCCATCGCCGCCATGCCCGTCACGCCTGCATCGCGGAAAAACTTCGTCGTCAGCGCCGACAACTCGGCGTGCGCTTCGGGTGCCGGCGCGCAACTGGCGGTGCCGCCGACCTGCGGCGGCCATGAACGAACCTTGTGGCCCGTGAAGGACGCCGTAACTTCACCTTGCGCATCGATGTATTGCAGGCAGAAGTAGATGCTGGAATCCGGTCCTTCGGTCCATTCCTGCACCACCACATCGGCCATGACCGGCAGGATGCGGCCAACAAGTTCCATCGCATCCGCTGCCGTCTCCACGCGATAGGCTTTCTTGAACTGCCGCCCGTAGCCGTCGTGACGTTCACCCGGCTTCACCACCACCGGATAACGCAAGCGTTCCAGCGTGGGCAATTCCGCCGCCGTGCCAACGCGAACGAGCGCGGGAATGGGGCAACTGAACTGTTCCGCGAGGCGCTGGAATCCATGCTTGTGCAGCAGTGCTTCCAGCAGCGCCTTGGGCGGCAAGTTGAAGCGATAGAGCGGCGAAAGTCTTTCACGCTCGCGCGAAACCAGCTTGACGCTTTCCTCTTGAGTCAACAGCAACACCGGGCGAACACCGGCAAACCGGGTCGTACCGAGGCGCACCAGTTCATCGATCAGTGCGGGTCCGTGCATATCGGTTAGGGTCAGCGATCGGGCCGCGCGGGTGCGCATTTCGAATCGATGCCCGTCGGCATCAAGCAACCAAGCGGAAACGCCCGCCCGTGCGAGGCTGCGCGCCACGCCCAATCCGTTAATGCCTGCTCCCAAGACCACCGCCGGTGTATCAAACGCCACGATTGGCTCCCCCCACGCGCCGCGAGCGCGCGAGTATGCCATCGTAGACGGCACGATAACGATCGACGCTTCCTCGCCAGGTACGTTCGCGTTCCACGAACTGCCGGCCGTTGGCGATCACCGCATCCCAGCCCGCCGGGTGCCGCAACAGGTCGATCAAGCGCTCGGCGAGGGCAACCGCCGAACCGGCCGCGAAGAGGTGTCCGTTGTAGCCATCGCGGATCAACTCCCGATGTCCGCCCACGTCGGAAGCCGCAACCAGCTTGCCCATCGCCATCGCTTCCAGCGGCTTCAGCGGCGTGACCAGTTCCGTCAGGCGGCGCGAAATGCGCGGGTAGACCATCACGTCCATGGCGCTGTAGTAGCGGCTCACTTCGTCATGCGGTACGCGACCGACGAAATGCACGCTGCCTTCAAGGCCGAGACGTGCGGCCAGCGCCTTCAGCGGGGCTTCCCGCGGCCCCCCGCCCAGCAAAAGGAGGCGCGCCTGCGGTGCGGCGCGCAACACCTGCGGCATCGCCTGCAGCAGGATATCCAGGCCTTCGTAGGCATAGAACGAACCCGCAAATCCCAACGTCGCCCGTGGAGCGAGTCGATACTTTTCGACAAGCTCGGTATCGGCGGGCGCCTTGAAATGAAATTTCGTCACATCCACGGCATTGGGAATGACGGTGATCTTGTCGGCGGGAATCCCTCGCTTCAGCATGTCGCCGCGCAGACCTTCGCAAATCGTGGTCACTGCATCTGCCCGTCGCAACGCGCGCGTTTCCATGGCGCGCGTCAATCGATAACGAGGGCCCCATTCACGCGCGGTGCCCAGATCGGCCGCCGCGTCTTCCCAGAACGCGCGCACCTCGTACACCACAGGTATGCTGCGCGCCTTGCCGACTTCCAGCGCGGGCAACGCGTTCAACACCGGCGAGTGGGCATGCAGGATGTCGGGCCGCACCGCGTCCACGACTTCAGCGAGTCGCGTCCGCACCACATCCATCAATGCGCGATGCTGGACCAGCGGCAGCTTCGCTGCCAAACCTTCTGCCGGAGGCGTGCGATAAAACAGCCATTCGCCGATCTGCTGTTCGCGCTCGCTGCCGCTTCCTTGTTTGGGGCTGGTCAACTGAAAGGTTTCCCATCCCAACTGACGCTGATGGGCGAGAATCGAGAGCGTGCGGAAGGTGTAGCCGCTGTGCAACGGCAGGGAATGATCCAGCACATGCAGGATGCGCAGCAGTTGCGTGGCATCCCCGGCGGACCGCGCGTCACTTTCCCGCGCAACAGTGGCCAACGCGTCACTCATGTTGCTTTCCTGATGCGCCTGGCTGATTCGTGGGCGGCAAGCACTTTCGCATAAAGCGCGCATTGCGCCTCCACCACCGGGCCCCAACCGAGGTTTTCCGCAAAGCGCCGCGTGGCGGCGCGATCCGGTCCTCTGTTCCACAATTCATGCCAGGCCGCCAGCATGCCTTCTGCGGTACGCGCGTCCGCAATCTCCCCGGCTTCTGGCGCGCTGATCAATTCGGCGGCGCCGGCAAACGGCGCGACCACCACCGGCGTGCCGCAGGCAAGCGATTCCAATACCACGTTGGGCATGCCTTCGCGGCTGGATGCCAGCATCAGGACATCGGCCGCGTTGTAGTACTCGGGAAGCTGAGCGTGCGCAACATTGCCCAGGAAGCGCACCCGTGCTTCGACTCCCAATTCGGACGCAAGCTGCCGGAGGCGCGCCGCCTCCGGGCCTTCGCCGGCAATCAGCAAGACGGCGTCGGGAGCTTTTGCGAGTGCGCCCAGCGTGACATGCACGCCTTTGAGTTCGACGAGGTTCCCGACAGCCAACCACACCGGACCGGCCAGACTTAGGCGCCCGCGGATTGTCGGGCGATCGAGTGGCCGAAAGCGCTCAAGATCGACACCGTTGCGCAGCACGCTGATCCTGCCACTCTCGATGCCCAGAGCTTCGGCCTTTCGTTTCAATGCTTCCGAGACCGTAACGACTGCGGCTACTCGTGCGGCGGTCGTCTTGATCTGCCGTCGAGGCAAGCGATGCCGCGGTATGACGTTCAAATCGCTGCCGCGGGCCGTGATCACGACAGGCTTGCCAAGCGCTGCACCGAGCTTCTCCGCAGCCACGCCATCGGGATAAAAGTAATGCGCATCGATCAAGTCGAAATCTTCGCCGGCGACCAGCTTTCGCAGCGCCGGCAGCAGCGCCCGGCACATCAGCGAAGGCGCGATGCTCATTCCGATCTTGGGAATGACCGGGTAACGCGGATGCAGGATATCGATGCCATAGCGTTGCTCGCGCATGGGGACGTTCGCGAATGCTGCGTAGACCCCGAAACGCGAGTGCCCGAACGGAAACCACGGCACGGGCGCCACGACCATGGCCGACACGCGGCCGGAACCCACCAGATGGCGCAGGCGCTCTTCGACGAACACGCCATGGCGCGGCATGACGGCATTGGGGTATAGGCTGGTGAAGACCAGCAAGCGAATCGGTTGTTGTTCTCCAAACGCATCAGTCCGGAGTGGCGTTTTGCGTGCTCCCGGCAAGACGCGCGTCACGCTCGCCCCCAAGTCGGAATTTTCACCGATAACACGGATGTCGATCGCGGCGATCATGCCAATACTGCCGTTATCGCGTTGGATGCACTTGCGTCTTCGTAGTGATTGCGCAATGCACTCGCGCGAACGACCGCCAAGATGCGGTCAATCATGGGCTGCGACAATTCCGAACGCCAGTGGTCCGCCGCTGCCCGTGGATTCTTGAAGACACTGTAGTAGGCCTTGTGCGTCGCACCCGTACTCGCCTGTACGAAACGCTCTGTCTGCGGATGGAAGTCCAAGCCGGCAAACGCAAACATGCCTCGGGTCATGCCGCTGGGATCTGCGCATACATCCTCGTAATTCACCGTGAGCACGCGTTCGCAATCAGCGATGTCAGCGAGGGTTTTCTCCTGCACCAAGACCCAACGCCATGCCAGCCTCTCCTCGGGCGTGAGGCGTGCAAGCTCGTCGAGGGTAATTCCATGTTTTTTGCCGCTAGACGTCGCCAACAGCAACTTCAACACCCAAAGCCCTTCAGCCGCCGGTGTTGCATCGCTGAAGCGCCTGGCTGCTTGGCCGCGGAGCACCGAGGCCACGTAACCGCAAGGATGCCGAATCAAGTGAATGGCATGTGCTTGAGGCAACGCCTCGATACATGCCCCCAGGCGTCCTTGCGATTCAATGGATTTCCAAACGAGCCGCATGCGCGCGCAATCGCCTCCCGTCGGTCGAAAGACAGTAGGGAAATGGCGATGGGCACGGCTCCCGGCCTTTGCAACGAGCACGCTGGCGCGATACACGACCAACCCCGCGGCTGACTGGAAGCTTTTTGGGAATAGCGGCTGCTTGCCGACAACTTCAGGAGAACGCATTTTTGGCAGCGCGTCGACGAAATGCTCCAGCTCTTCGCGGTAGCGCGCCACGTCTTCCTTCTCGGGGAACAACGGCATCTTCAACTTTCGCACGCTGTCCGGTTCATGCCGGTAAAGCGTGTCTGGGTGACTGTCGAACAGCTTGCCTATCCATGTGGTGCCTGAACGCGGCAGCCCGAATATCAGGATGCAAGGTTTCATGAGTGCACACCGCCGACGGCGAGTGCTTCCGGTTCGGTGCGACGCGTTTCTGTCGCGATCATTGGATTCGCTGTGCGTCGCAAGAACGCATCCAGCATCATCAACTTCCACAAGGTGGCACTGTGGTCCGATCGGCCGGAGACGTGCTGGCGCACCAGGCGATCGAGCACGTCTGTTGCGAACCAGCCCGACTCGGCCAAGGCACCGGTACCCAACGCGCCCTGCAGGCGCCCGCGCAATGGACCGCGGAACCACGTTGCCAGCGGCACGCGAAATCCCATCTTGGTCCGGTACAGCACCTCGGGCGGAAGATCCGGCTCCAGCGCCTTCTTGAAGATATATTTGCCTTCGCCGTAGCGCAATTTGAGATCAGGCGGCAGGCTCGATGCCCACTCCACCAATTTGTGGTCGAGCACCGGCACCCGCACCTCCAGACTGTGCGCCATGCTGGCGCGATCCACCTTGGTCAGGATGTCGCCCGGCAACCACGTCTTGAAATCGAGGTATTGCGCCAGCAGCAAGGGATGCTCCGTCGGGGCCGCGGAAGCGTGATCGCGAAAGACGGACAGGGCGGAGTAGCCCTGCAGCTCACGTTTGAATGCCGGGCTGTAAAGCTCCGCACGCAACGCTGCCGGTGTCGTGCTGACGCTGTGGTAATAGGCCGCGACGTCGTCGCGGGCGAGAGCCTGGAACGTGGTCTTCGCGCGCAAAGGTCGCGGTGCCCAATCGGCTTTGGGATAAAGGCTGCCCAGCAAGCCGAATACCGGCGCCCTGACGGCCATGGGAAGACCGGCGCGCAGACCACTTTCCCATGCATGCAATCTGTAGCGCCGGTAACCCGCGAAATTCTCGTCGCCGCCGTCGCCCGAGAGCGCTACCGTGACGTGCCGGCGCGCCAATTCGCACACGCGGTAGGTCGGCAAGGCGGAGCTGTCGGCAAACGGTTCGTCATAGATTCCGGCCAGCGTGTCGAGCAGGTCGTGATCATCGGAGTCGACGCGTTCCTCGAAATGGGTCGTGCCAAGATGCTGCGCGACCTGGCGCGCATAAGCGGTTTCGTCGAAGCCCGCGTGATCGAAACCGATCGCACAGGTGTTGACCGCGCCGCGCCCCGCACGGCACATGCTGGCGACCACGGCACTGGAATCGACCCCACCGGACAGGAATGCGCCAAGCGGTACGTCCGCCACCATCTGGCTGGCGACCGATTCATTCAGCAGCGAACGAAGCTGCAGCACCGCGGTGCTCTCGTCCGTCCTGGCGGTGGCAAACGGCACGTCCCAGTACCGGCGCGCCGCGGGCGCAGGTTCGCCCGCGCGCCAGCTCAGCCAATGGCCCGGCGGCAACTTGAAAATGCCGCGATAGATGCACTTCGGATCGGGCACGTAACCCAGGGCGAGGTAATCCTCCAGCGCCTGCGGATCCAGTGTGCGTTCGACATCCGGGTGCGCCAGCAGGCCCTTGAGCTCGGAAGCAAACACCAGGTCGCCGGCCCGCGTGAAAGCGTAATAGAGCGGCTTGATACCAAGATGATCGCGGACAAGAAAGATGCGCGAGGCACGCATGTCCCACACCGCGAACGCGAACATGCCGCGCAGGCGATCAAGGCAGCCTTCGCCCCACTGCTGCCATGCCCTCAACAGCACTTCGGTATCGCTGTGGCTCGTGAATGCGACACCCGTGGATTCGAGTTCGGCCCGGATCTGCTCGAAGTTGTACAGCTCGCCGTTGTAGACCAGCGCGAGGCCCGCGGCCTCGTCCACCATGGGTTGCTGGCCATGGCTGAGATCGATGATGGACAAGCGGCGGTGGCCCAAGCCGATGCCTTTGGCAAGATGCAGCCCGGCCTCGTCCGGCCCGCGGTGATGCATGGCATCACGCATCGCCAGCAACACCTTTTCATTCGGCGTCTCGTCGAGATGGGCTTTGACGATGCCCGTCACACCGCACATGTCAGCGTTCCCTTTTTTCGGCGAGGCGGATGGATGTCGTTGACGACGACGCTTGGTCGCGCCCAGCCAGCACCTCGTCGTACAACGACGTGTAGCCCGCCAACATCGCGTGCAAGCTGAAATGCTGCTCGACACGCTTGCGTCCTGCTTCACCATGTTGACGGCGGAGTGACTCGTCTTCCACATAGCAGCGCAGCGCCTGCGCCAGTGCAACAGGATTGCTCGGCTCGACGAGCGTGCCCGTTACGCCATCGACCACCACTTCGTCCACGCCTCCAACGCGAGTGGCCACGACGGGCAAACCAGAAGCCATGGCTTCAAGGATGGCTCCCGGCATGCCCTCAGCGATGGAGGAAAGCACAAATATGTCGAACTCGCCGAGTAGTGCGGCAACATCCGTCCGGTTTCCAAGAAGCTGGACCTGCGCGGCGAGACCAGCACTCGCGATTTTCGCCTCCAAAACCTTGCGCTGCGGACCCTCACCTACCAGCACAAGGCGCAAACGCTCGTGCCATTCCGGCGACTGCTGGCATAACCGATAAAAAGCTTCGATGAGTCCGAGTTGGTCCTTGACCGGGTCAAGCCGTCCGACCGTGCCGATCAATACGCTTCCCACCTGAGCAAATGTGGGTAACAAGCATGGGTTCGAGCGAACTGATCCCGCTTCGACAAACGGTGCAACATCAATCCCATTGGGTATACACGCCACCCGAGCACGGGGTATGCGCACGTCCTTTATCAACCATCTTTGCAGATCGGCCGACACGGTCACATAGCGATCAATGAACGGCAACAGCCATCGACGCATGCGCCGATATTTCCGGCTTTCGCCATTTGGATCGGCCGCATCTCTGCCGCGTTCTGCGTGGATTACCCGGCGCACACCTGCCAGTTTGGCCACCGGCGCCATATCCAGTGCGCCGAAGTTGTACGTGTGGACGATGTCCGGCTTCAAATGGCGCAGAGCGCGCCAAAGCCTTACATAACAGCGCCAATCCTTGCCGGGCCTCTTGTGCAAAGCGATGCACTGCACATCGGCTGATGCAAGGCTGGCACGCAATGCCCCATAGCCTTCCAGGCAAATAACCGAATGACGGTAGTGCAGCGGGGTGTTTTTGATGAGCGTTATAAGCATGCGCTCCATCCCCCCGGTATCGAGGCGATAAAGCACGTGTGCGATCAGCGGCTTCTCGTTCACGGCGTCGTTCTTTCCATGCCGGACAGCGACAAGCCGCGTGCGAACGCATCGAGATGCGTGCGCGCTTTCGCCACGTCGCCGTGATCGATGGGCGATGACAAGGCCCACACCGATGAGCGCGGTGAACGTCCGCGCAGGACATCCCATGCCTGACTCATTTTCGTCAACACGGACGAAGCCGTGCACCGTGCATCCACACAATACCAATACCATACGAGACGCGGGCTGGTATCGACCCCGGTCAGGCGCAGTTCGCGTGCCGCGATGGCGGCTCCCCCGGCGAGTTCCACGCGGCGCTTGGCGCCAGCAAGGATCTGCGACTGTTCCGGGTCGTACACATTGTTGCCGTAGGTAATGAGGTTGTGGCCGCGGCGCGGCTTGCCGGTATAGACGGCGTGGAATACTTCGACGATCGCGCCATTCGCAAGTGACCGGTAGCTGAGACGGAACTGCCCCGCCGCACCCTGGAAGGTTGGCTGCCAACCACTTTGCAGTGCCTCGGGAGCGCTCCATCCGGCAAGCGAGGGCGATGAGAGCTGCACCGCTTCGGGAGCCGGCACCCGCTCGACGCGCGCGGCGGCAAGGGGCCCGACCACCAGCAACGCCAACGCGGCGGGCCACAGCAGCGTGCGAGACCCCGCAACCGGCGCGTTACTCGGCACGCGCTTGTCGCCTGGAACCAGCCGATCACGAAAGAACCAGCCCACCAGCAGCAACAGCACCAGCACGGTGCCGAAGAACTGCCAGCCGAAGATCATGTGATCGGTGCCGCTCGCGTACTGGACGCCCCAGGTTTCGCCGATCAGGATCGTGAAATACACCCGCAGGCCATTGGCGATCACCGGCGCGATGATGGCCAGCAGCACGAAGCCCACGCGCTTCCACCAGCGCGAAAACATCAGCCATGCGAAGATGCAACCCAGCGCGGCGCAGGCGATGAAGAACTTCACGCCGCTGCAGGCTTGTTCCACCATCCATGTCGCGGAGGGCGTGACCAGCTCGCGTCCGTTCATCAATACCGGTACGCCGGTCAGGTTCAAGGCGTGCACGGCGAAATGCGCGGTGATGTCCTGCAGCGGGCCCACCATCGCATCGCCCCACGGCACGGCAAAAACCACGAGATAAGCGAGCGGAAACTTCAACACCCACAGCGCACGCCAACCCCAGCACGCCAGCACCAGCGCGGGAAACATTGCCACCAAGGCAAAATGCTGGGGCAGATTTATGGCAAGCATGCGTCCCGCATACCAGATCGCCACCAGCACGGCGACGGCGGGCAATCCCCACATGCTCGGCACCGGTGCACTTGCCCGCAGCCGATCGCGCAGATCGAACGCCGCCCACGCGCTCAACGGAAAGATCAGGAATGCGTACTGATACGTGCCGTCGTGGGCCCATATGCCGACCAGCGACTGCACGGTTCGCCAGTAACACGCGAGCAGCACGATCACCGCGACCGCGAAGGCTCCAGTAGCGAGTTTCCAGCCGGAGACACGTGTGGATAATCCGTCCCCGGTGCCCAGCAGCGTATTCATGAACAGGCTCCTGCACGCGCCGAGGCAGGCAGGGCTCCAGCGAACGCCGTGCGCTGCGAACCGCGCAGCACGCGTTCGTAGGCGTCGAGGTTGCGCGTCCAGTCGAAACGCGCCTGCACCATCGCGCGTGCGGCAAGCACGCGCGCGGGTTGGGGCGCAGCGAGCCATAGCAATGCGGCTTCAGCCATGGCCTCGGGTGAGTCGCTGATGCAGCCTTGCCGACCGGCGAAATCCTCGATGCCTTCCCAAGCTTCGGGCGTCGCCAAAACCACCTTTTCCATCGCGAGTGCTTCCAGCACCTTGTTCTGGATGCCGCGCGCGATGCGCAGCGGCGCAGCAACCACGTGGGCATGCGCGACGTACGGTCGCACATCCTCCACGCGTCCGGTCACCGTGACGCCCGCGAGTGCACCCAGTGCCTGGACCTCGCGAGTCGGCTTGGAACCCACGATGTAGAAGCGCGCCTGCGCGCATCCGGCCGCCACCCGCGGCCAGACCGTTTGCGCGAACCAAGTCACGGCGTCCACGTTGGCGCGGTAATCCATGGCGCCCGCAAAAACCACCACGCGTTCGTCGGCTCGATACGGACTGACATGCGCGTCCGCGGGATTCCAGTAGGCCGCATCGACGCCGTTGGGCACCCCATGGACTCGCTCGGCCACGTCCGGGTTGGCGCCGCGGAAGAAGGCCGCTTCCGCCTCGGAGACGAACAGGCTGGCATCGAAACGGGTGGCGACCGCGCGCTCGAAACGCGCCAGCGTGCGAGCCTCACGTCGGTAAATCATGCGTGCCAAGCCGCGGTGCGCTTCGGCATATTGATGCCACTTGTCGGAATCGGCGTCCACGAAATCCATCACGCGGCGCGCGCCGCTGTCCCGCATCACCAACGGCGCCACGCCGGAAGAAAAGCACAGCACGACGGCCGGCTGCTGTTCGGCGAGAACCTTGTCCACCCATCGGCGCATGGTTCCGTCGCGGTAGCAACCCACCGTCAACGGCTCACCGCGCACCAGCGACGTCAACGCTCGCCAGCGTGCCCGCCACGGCGGCAGCGGCCGAATGCACGTCCCCGCACAGACGGCTTCCACGGCGGCGAGATGGCGATAGTCCGCCGGATCGTCCACGAACGCCGCCAGATACACTTTGTAGTGCTGCGCCAGCCGCTGCAAGACATGGTAAGAGCGAATCTTGTCGCCCTTGTCGGGAGGCCAGGGGAGGCGGTGGCAGAGGAACAGCGCCGACTGCATGGGACTAACCGAGATCGCGCGCGAGCCATGGGCCCAGCGCGGTAGCGATTGGCAAGGGCAGCCGCTGCCATCCCTTGATGAACAGGCTGTACTTGCGATTGGTCGGGCTGACATTCGGAATGTTCTTGGCCCGCACCAGATGGTAGGCGTACGGCAGCGGCTCGGGCTCAAAGCCCCAATGTTTCTTGAAGTGGTAGGAGCCAGTGTCCTGCTTGCTCCGGCCAAAGTCGAACAGACGCGCGCCGCGGTCGGCGGCGCGCTGCATTACCGACCAGTACATGAAATCGTTGGCGGCGACATCCCGTCCCTGCCGCACGCTGCCCCCGTAATAGGGATGCACTTCGTCGCGGAAATAAAAACTCATCACCGCGGCCATCGGTTTGCCGTTATGGGTAACTACCGTGACCTCGCAGTCCTCGCCGAAGGTTTGCTGCAGTCGCGCATACCAACGGCGCGGCAGTACCGGCGTACCGAGGTTGCGCACGCTTTCGGCGTACACCCGGTAGAACGCGTCGATGTCATTCCCGCAATGCGCCTCGAGTCCCGCGGCGATGCCCTTGCGGACCATGGCCCGCTGCTTGCGCGGGATGGCCTTGAGGTTCGCGTCGTGGTCTTGCGAGATCGGTTTCCGGAAGCCGACGTACAAATCCTTGACAGGCCAATCCGTCGAGCCCGGCTCGCGATTGCGCAATTCCAGATAGTCGACCCGCAGCTTTTCGGCAAGCGTCGCGGCAGATTTAGTCAGGCTCGCTTCGCTGTCCGCGTCCGTCGCAACCACTCCACCATAAACGCAGAACGGCGTCGAAATCAGCGCATGGCCGAACAGCCTGCTGCGAATCTCGACCAGTGGAAGGATGCCGCTGATCGAACCGTCGCGCTCCGCATACAGATAATGGGTACGGTGACCGAGCTCGTGCGCGATGATGTCGCGCCACGCCGCGTGATGGAAAAACGTCGCGCCGTGCGCCGCGCCGACAAACGCGTCCCAGCGATCGGCATCGTCACGGGTGTAGCGCTTGATGGCACAGGCGCCGGGCGGGCGCTTCTCGTTGACATGGTCCAGCATGAAACATCCCCCTCATTGCGGGCCGGTTCCGGCTGCCGCAAGTGCCACGACCGGATACTCCGCACCGGTGCCCGTTGGAAACACCCGGTCCATGCGGTCGAACCGAAAATCGCGCAGCAATCGCCCCACCCGCGGCGCCATCTGCTTGAGATTCAAGTAATGGCGGGTGCGGTTTTTCAGCGAGACGCCCGGCACCCGCGGCTGGCCGGGATCGATCTCCCACGGATGGAAATAGAAAACCGTGGGTCGCCGCTCCTTGCCATTGACGCGCTTCAGGCCGCGGCTGAAAAGCGGGTAGGGCAGCAGGCGGAAAAAGCCGCCGCCGCCACAGGGCCAGTTGCGACCCCAGAATCGCACCGTCGTGGCCGGCACTTCCAAGAGTCCCGACGGCCCCGCGACGAACGCAAACCGGGGCGCCGCCGGCATTCCGTACAGGTCGTGCCGGATCGGAACGATACTGGAGCTGTACCGGTAGCCCGCATCGCGAAGTTCCTGGTGTGCCCACAAGGTGGTGGGCCCGATCGACCAACTCGGCGCACGGTAGCCGCTTACCTGCGTGCCACTGATGTCTTCCAGCAAATGCTTGGTACGCACGACACCGTCGCGAAAAGCGCCGCGATCCAGCGCAGTCAATCGCTCGTGTCCGAACCCGTGGCTCGCGACCTCGTGACCGGAGGCTGCGATGTCGCGCACCAGCGCGGGCCAGCGTTCGGCCACCCAGCCGAGCGTGAAGAAGGTCGCGTGCACCCCGCTTTCACCGAACAGTTCGAGGATGCGTCGCGTGTTGGCCTCCACGCGGGCGGGCCAACGCGACCAGTCTTCCCGTCGAATGCAACCGTCGAACGCTGCGACCTGGAAATAATCTTCGACGTCGACGGTCATGGCATTGGTGATCGGCTCGGCTTGCGCGGACACGCTCATTTGCTCCCGCGGCCCAGACCCACCGGTCGCAGGTCGGCCGTACCGGCAGCGTCTTCGCGCGCGCCAGGCCCGCCCTGCAGGATCTTTTTCAGCCGATCCTCTTCATGCAGCAACTGTTTCAGGATGTTGTTGCGCTTGAGTTCCAGTTCCAGCAACTCGTTTTCGTGTTCCACGGCCGACGTCGAAGAGCCCGATGCGACGCCACGCAATGGCACCGTCGGCTCCAGCGTCTGCGGCACGTCGGGCATCTCCTCGCGCAGTTCGTTGAGGACGGTCGTGAGCGCGGCGTGATCCAGCTCGTGCCGGTCTTCCAGGTAGCCGAACAGCAGCAGCCTGTCCATGATCAGGTTGATCTTGCGCGGAATGCCGCGACTTGCGTGGTGGACGCCGGCAAAGATCGTGGGATCGAATTGCGGATCGTTCTTCCAGCCGACCGCATGCAACCGGTGCAGGATGTATTCCCGGCTTTCCTCGGGTTCCATGGGTTCCAGCCGGAACGTCGCGATGATGCGCTGACGCAATTGCTCCATCCGGTTCGCGACGATGATCTCCCGCAGATCGCTCTGGCCAACCAGAAAAACCTGCAGCAGCGCGCGTCCGCGCTGTTCGAGATTGGTGAGGATGCGCAGCATCTCGAGTGCCGCCGGGGTGAGCGTCTGTGCCTCGTCCACTACCAGCAAGGTGCGCGAATGGCGGGCGCTACGTGCGACCAGGTGTTGCTTGAGGTCGTGCAGCAAGGCTTCCTTGCTGCGGCCCTCGAACGGCAGATTCAACTCGGACGCGACCGCCGGCAGGACGTCCTCGCTGTCGAGATTGGCGGAGGCGATGTTGGCGACCGAGACGTTGCGGTGCGCCAGATCCTCGAACAACTTCTGGATAAGCAGCGTTTTGCCGGTGCCGACGGCGCCGGTGACCATCACGAATCCCTCGCCCTGTTCGAACCCGTACATCAGGTACGACATGGCGCGCTTGTGGCCCTTGCTCGGAAACAGCATGGACGGATCCGGCGTCAACCGGAACGGCTTTCCCTGGAATTTGTAAAACGCCTCGTACATACCGTCCTCAGAACAGGTGGGTCCACTCTAGGAAAAGCACGTTGACCCGATACCCGTGCGTGCCGGGCGTGCCGAAATAGGCGTTCCGCGAATCGTTGCGGTAGCGCAGGCTGCCGAAATTTTTCGGATTGATCTGGTGCACCAGCGCCAGTTGGGCGAACTGGGTGTAGTTGACCTGACCATTCAGGAAACGGTAGCGCTGCCAGCCCCAGGTCGGCGTGAAGGTGGTGTAAGGGCCGATCTGGAAAAGCCAGGAAAGATCGGCATTCGCGACTTTTTCGCGCGCATTGTCGAGCGTGATGTAGCGACGGGACTCGTCATAAAGCGTCAAGCTCAGCCTGCCACGGGGCATCTCGTAGGAGGCCGACGCCATGGCCCGCTTCATGAGATAAACCCGCCGCTCGGCCAGTGAGGGAATTTGCCCGGCATTGATGGGCGGCAGCACAACGCTGCCCGGATTCTGTCCGAGCAACTGCTGGTTCAGGTCGGTCGGTTGCTCGGTGTAGCTGACGGTCGTGGTCAACAGCGCCGCGGTGTGGCTCCAGGAAAATTCACCGCTACGCCCGAAGAACCGATGGCCCACCAGCACCTTCACGCTGTCGCGGCTGGAAGACCACTGGAATCCCGCGTCCCAGAAGGGCGCGGCTAGCGTCTCGATCGTGCCGTCGGGGAGATATTTGTTTTCCTTGCCGGCATCGGCCAGCAAACGGGTGTCGACGTTCAATTGCCAGTAGACGCCGCCCTTGGCAATCGCAAATCGCGAAGCAGGCCGTCCGGAGCCATAATCGAGGCGTTGCTCCGAGTAGGCGATGTTCCAACCGAACCGCCGCCCCTCCGGACTGGTGAAGTTGGCTTGGATTGCATCACTGTTGACGTTGGAAATCCCCGCCAGCGCCGTCCGGCTCTCTCCGGGATGGTCCAGGTTGATCGGTCCGACCGGCGCGTTTTGGCTCTCACCGGTAATCCCGCGGGTGTTGTACATGACCCGCCCGTGCGTATAACGCACCATCGCGGTCCCGACATCGCCGACTTGCTGGATCCAGTAGGGACTGAGGCTGGCCGTTGCAACGTTGGCGCGATTGTTGTCCAGGAAAAACGTGCCTGCTCCCGAGGGCATCGCATTGTTGATCACGGCGCGGCCGTAGCTCGCATTCCCGGCAACGAAGAAGTGGTCGGGGAGCACGGTGAGTACGCCTTGGGCTTTCAGGTCCTGCGCGACCTGATGCGTGTGCGCGCCGCCCGTGTACAAGTAACCGGTGATCGAATAATCTACCGTGCCGCTGAAGCGCGGACTACCGGTGGCGGCTTTCACGAATGGCTGGATCTCGGTGATCCAGCTCGATTGCTTGTTCTTGCCGGGGCCCGCCAGCCGCAAATTGTCCGTGTACAGCTCGCCCAGCGTCACGCCGGTTACCAGACCGGGCGATTCGGGCGTCGGCTGCGGAATGACCCCAAGCGGCTGCTCTTGCATCGCGTTTGTGTCGTCCTGCGTCGGGGTCGGAGAGGGCGGCTGGGTGCCGACATCCTGCGCGCCGGCGGCGGTC
Source organism: Rhodanobacteraceae bacterium (assembly GCA_035281745.1). Lineage (GTDB taxonomy): Bacteria > Pseudomonadota > Gammaproteobacteria > Xanthomonadales > Rhodanobacteraceae > 66-474. The sequence continues at coordinate 5,827 of DATEDI010000022.1, read as the reverse complement.
ATCCAGCCGGTCAGGACAATCATTGACAGGGCCACCCTGGCCGATGGTCTGCGCATGCGCCCCTCCGTCATCGGCCCAGAAGCCGGTCGCGATTGGTCGGCTGAGTGTTTCCGTATTGTCCGTAGTACCCGTAGTAGGGATTTTCGATCGCCGGCAGGCGGCTCTTGTTGAGGATCAAACCGATATATTGCGAGCCGCCCAAACCCTCCAGCGCCGATTTCAGCTCATACCGGCGGGTGTGCCCGGCACCCACCACCACCACGACCTGCCCCATCTGCGAAGCGAGCACCCGGGCCTCGGGGGTCGCGAGCAGCGGGGAGGAATCGAACACGAGCAGACGTTGCTTGCTGCTGGCGCCGAGTTCCTCCAGCACCTGGCCCATGCGGCGCCCGCCGAACAGCTCGGCCGCCAGTGGATTGCGGTGGCCAGCCGGTACCAGGAAAAGATTCGGAACGTCGGTATGCAGGATCACGTCTGCGGGCCGGCGCGTTTCATCCACCAGGATGTCCATGAGACCCGGGTACCCCTCCAGCCCGAACGTACGGGTCACGTCGGATTTCGGGATGTCGGCATCCAGCAGCAACACTTCGAAATCAGGCTCACGCGCAAGGCTCAAGGCCAGGTTGATCGCCGTGAAGGTCTTGCCTTCACCGGGTACCGCGCTGGTCACCACGATGCGGTCGGCGAACTCGGGAACCTTGACGCTCTTGCCGGTTGCATTGTTCAGCAACGGCAGCTTGGCGCGCCGCACCTCATTGGACAGGCGCCCGGACGCTTCGTCTTCGGTCGGCAACAGCCCCGCGCGCGTCAAGGCGTCCAGGTCGATGTGCACCACCTCCCCGTCAGCCGCTTCGCGGCGAACAGCGTGGCGCTGCTCCTGCAAGCGTTCGACGGTCGGCGCGGTGTGCGCTTCGGCGACTTCTTCGACCTGCGGCGATACCGGCTGTTCGGCGGGCCGCTGTGTCCGGAGCTTTTCGGCTGCCTTCTCGACAATGCTCATGTGGCCCCCAGGACGAACACGTGCTGCATCATGCTGGCAAGAGGCGCCTTGAAGGCGAGGCCCAGCGCCAGCACCACCGCAAGCAAAGCCACTCCGGCGCAGAATCCGACGACTTCCCGGTGTCGCTGTTCCAGGCGCCCGGAGGAGGTGATCAAGCTGAAGGTACCGATCACGGGGTAATCACCAAACTCGCGCAGGCTCTTGAGGCTGAGGAAAACGGGCTTGATCTTGTGCAGGAAAAACCCGAATGCACCGCCGATGCCCAGCGCCAGCACGAACACGGCCAGCAACATCAGTCCGCGCTTGGGTCCATCGGGAAGCAGCGGCACGATCGGCGGGCTGATGACCCGGAATTTCAGGTTGTTGCCGCTTTGCGTCGCGTCCTGCGAAAGTTGCGCGGTATTCAAGCGCGACATCAATTCGTCGTATTGTTTGCGGGTGACGTCGTAATTGCGCGTGAGCTGCTGCAACTTCACCTGCGCATCCGTGATCTTGTCGGCGTTGCTCTTGAGATCGGCGATCTCGCGCTTCTGTGCGGCGACCTGTGCAGCCAGGCTGCGCGCGCTGAAGCTGTTTGTTCCCGAGGCCTGGCCGGCGCCGGGCGATGCTTTGGCGACCGCCGTGCTGCCCGGGTTTCGCCGCAGCGTGTCCCGTCGAGCCTCCAGCTGCTTGATCATGCGGCGGGTGGAAACCACATCCGGATATTCGTCGGTGTATTTCAGCAACAGATCTTCCAGCTTCTGCTTGTACGCGGCGATCTGCTTGTCGAGGTCGCTGGTGCTCGATGCCGCGCGCCCCACCACCGGTCGCCCGGCCGCTGCAGCGGCATACTGGCCCTCCAGATCCTGCAACCTGGCCTCGGCGGTCTGCAACCGCGTGGCATAATCCGCACCACCCTGGCTCGGAAGATTGCCGAGATTGGCCTTCTTGAAATTCGCCAGATTCTGCTCGGCGTCGTTGAGCCGCTTGTTGTAATCGTCGACCTGCTGTTGCAGGAAGGTCTGAGCCGAGGCGTTGGACGCCGTGTTCTCGCCGAGCGTATTGTTCATGAGGATTTCCACGAACGCCTGCACGACTTTCTGCGCCATCGCCGGATCGGTATCGGAATAGCTGATGTTGTAGAGATTCGTCGCTCCGGCACCCTTGATCTGGACGGCAGCGCCCAGTTTCACCAGCAACGCGTCCTTGTCGGCCGGGGTGGTGCCCCGCAGCGACAGGCCGGTCTTGTCGGCCACCGTTTCGAGATTGGGACGCGAGAGCAGCGTGCGGGTAATCACATCCAGCCGCCCCCGGAGGTCGGGTTGCACGGCGATGCCGCGCAGCAGCGGATTGTTCAAGGAATTGGTATCCGCAAATACCTGCGCGCTGGATACGTACTGGTTGGGCAGGCTGAACACCAGCATCGCGCCCACGATCATCACGCTCCATGCGAGCACCAGCGCATGCCAGCGATAGCGCCACGCCGCACGCATCTCCAGCATCACCTGCTGGAACAATTCATGCAAATCGAAGGATGAATTCTGCATCGCCTGTCCGATAACTGTCCGAGTGTCGCCGCGCCCCCTTTCTCTGCAGCATCAAAACAGCGATTGGGGGATGATCAGGATGTCGCCGGGCCGCATGGCGACGTTGTATTTGACTTCACCGTTCATCAGCGAGCCGAGCCGCACCGGAATGGTCTCTTCCTTGCCATCGGGCAGATGCCGCACGATCTTGGCGCTGTTGCCTGCGGCGAACTTGGTAAGGCCGCCGACATCGATCATCAGATCCAACACGGTCATGCCGTTCCGGTAGGGCACCGACTTGGGCGTCACCGCCTGACCGACCACCCGCACCTGCTGGCTGTAGGCGCCGACGAAGCTTTTGACGATGACCGTGACCAGCGGCGAGCGGATGTAGCGACCAAGCTCTTGCTGCAGGTCATCGGCCAACTGATCCGGCGTTTTGCCGGCCGCCATGATCGATTGCACCAACGGAATCGAGATGCGTCCATCCGGCCGCACCGGGACGGTGGTGGTCAGCGTCGGATTGTCGCGTACGTAGATTTCAAGCGCGTCTCCCGGCCCGATGATGTAGCGCTCGGCCGATGGCGCCGACGTCGCGGACGTCGTAGGGGCGGGGACGCTGGCGCACGCGCCGAGCAGCGCCGACATCGACGCGATCGCAATCCATACGAGGGTGTTCCTGAGTATCGACTTCACTTGTTTGTCCTCCCGGTTTCAGCATCGCCCAAAAACATCATGGTCCACCAACCCGCGAAAACGTCTGCCGCGCACGTTCTTCACGTCGCGCAAGCCGCCCCCGGTCGACTGTACTGACCGGAATCATGCATCTGGGCGTCGAGGCACGGCCGCTCATGCTAGGTCACCGACCGTCAACGCTTCGTCGTGACGCGACGAAGGCAAAACGGCGCCCGGTGGCGCGGGAATCGCAATCGCGTGACCCGCCATCTCAACGTTCCCTGTCGATAATCGTGGACTCCACGTGCTGGCCTACCTCTCCTGGCCGGTCCTCGCGGTTCGCCAAAAAGGCTGGCGGAGTGAAGCGCTCTTATACTACAAATGTGACGCAGTTCAAATTTCCGGGAGCTCCGAAGCTGATGGATCGGTAATTCCCTGCACGAAACATGCCTGAAATTGCCGAGGAACGCTGGCACAATGCAGGGGACCCCGCCGCGACTGCGCCGGGGTCCCGGGGGAGCCCGTTCAGGTTGGGGACCTGCATCGAAAGTCACTGCCTGCCTCACGAGCTGGCTGAAATTCCATGGTCCACAGCATCGAACAAGGGCGCCCGATCGACCCGATCCTGTTCCGCCGCGTCATGGGGCGGTTTGCCACGGGCGTGACGGTGGTGAGCTTCATGCACAGCGGGCAACCCGCCGGGATGACCGTCAACTCGTTCATGTCCGTGTCGCTGGATCCGCCCCTGGTCCTGATCTCGGTGCGTCGTGCGTCGGTTTTCGTCAAGCACATGCGGGTGGGCGGCCGCTGCGGCATCAACATCCTTTCGGAACAGCAGCGCAAGCTGGGACCGCATTTCGCCAATCGCCCGGAGAAGGACGTCGAGGCGCGTTTCGATGACCACCAAGGCACACCGTTGCTCGGGGACAGCCTCGCGCAGGTGGTGGCACGCGTGATCGACATACATCCCGCAGGCGATCACTTGTTGTTCATCGCGGAAATCGAGCACCTGGCGCATGGCCCCGAGGCGCAACCGCTGATTTTCTTTTCCGGTCGCTACAAGCAGATCCACGCGCACGATCCCATTGCACGAGGAGAGGAAATGGACGGCTGGTGATCGGCACCTTCCGCGGCGACCAGCGCATCATCGGCCCAGCGTCGGACGGACATTGTCGATGGCCGCGGCCCCATGCTGCTGCAGCCCTTGATTGCGAACAGCCGTCGAACCTGGCGAGCCTCGGTGGCGGATCGACATGATGCGCCGCGACGCGGGACTTTGACGCTTCGCGCCGCCAGACAAAAACGCCGGCCATGGGCCGGCGTTTCACTCGGGAATCCGATCAGTGTTGCAGGCTGCGGCGCAGGCGTTCCAGCGCCTGCAACTGCGCGACGGCCTGGGTGAGTTGTTCCTGCGCTTGCTCGACGGTCTTGGCTTCGCCGCGGTTGGCGAGTACGCGCTCGGCCTCTTCCTTGGCGCGCCGCGCCGACGCCTCGTCGATCTCGTCGGCGCGCAACGCGGCGTCGGCAAGTACGGTGACCACGTTCGGCTGCACCTCGAGGATGCCGCCTGACACGTAGTACGACTGGCGCTTGCCATCCTCGCCGACCACTTCGACCTGACCCGGCTTGAGGCGCGTCAGCAGCGGTTCGTGACGCGGCGCGATACCGAGTTCGCCGGCTTCGCCGCTGGCGATGACCATGGTCACATCGCCATGGAAAATGTTGGCTTCGGCGCTGACGATGTCACAACGAATGGTGGTCATTGGTTTCTCGGGTGATTGCCGTCTTCCGGCAAAGCCGGAAGCTGTTCTGCCTGCCGTCATTCCCGCCAAAGCGGGAATCCCTTTTGCTTGTCGATCGCGGAGCAAGATCAAAATGGATTCCGGGTTCCGCGCTGTGCGCGGCCCCGGAATCACGACAGAATTTATGCCGCCTTCTTCTCGGCGTCCTTGGCGTTCATCTCCTCACCTTTCTTGATCGCGTCTTCGATGCCGCCAACCATGTAGAACGCCTGCTCGGGCAGGTGGTCGACTTCGCCTTCGACGATCATCTTGAACGCGTGGATGGTTTCCTTGAGCGCCACATACTTGCCGGGTGAACCGGTGAACACTTCCGCCACATGGAAAGGCTGCGAGAAGAAACGTTCGCACTTGCGCGCGCGGTACACGGCCTGCTTGTCCTCTTCGGATAGCTCGTCCATGCCGAGGATCGCGATGATGTCCTTCAATTCCTTGTAACGCTGCAGCGTGCCCTGCACCTTGCGCGCGACGTCGTAGTGTTCCTGGCCGATCACCAGCGGGTCGAGCTGGCGCGAGGTGGAGGCCAGCGGATCGACCGCCGGATAAATGCCGAGCGACGCGATGTCGCGTGACAACGCTACGGTCGAATCCAGGTGCGCGAAAGTGGTCGCCGGTGACGGATCGGTGTAGTCGTCGGCCGGCACGTACACGGCCTGGATCGACGTGATCGAACCGGTCTTGGTGGAGGTGATGCGCTCCTGCAGGCGGCCCATTTCGTCTGCGAGCGTCGGCTGGTAACCCACCGCGGACGGCATGCGGCCGAGGAGCGCGGACACTTCTGAACCGGCTTGCGAGAAGCGGAAGATGTTGTCCACGAACAGCAGCGTGTCCTTACCGGTCAAGTCGCG
>DATEDI010000021.1:0-222393 GCA_035281745.1 Rhodanobacteraceae bacterium | reverse complement strand
GCGAATGGAGCCGGACTCCACGATGTGCATTTCGAGCGGCACTGGCCGCAGCGGTTCCTGATGACATGGTCACGCAGGCACGAGGCACCGCATGGATCCGGATGACACACCGCGCCAGTGGGATGTGGTGGTTGTGGGCGCCGGTATCGTCGGAGCCATGAGTGCGCTGCACCTCGCGCGCGCCCGGCTGCGCGTGCTGCTGGTGGAGAAGTCCGCGTGGCCCCGCGCCAAGGCCTGTGGCGGCTGTTTGAATGCGGCCGCCCTGAGGGCGCTTGCCAATTCCGGTATTGAATTGCGCGATGGCAGTGAATGCACTGGCATGCGGTTGTATTGCCGTGGGCGCACAGCCCATCTTCCGTTGCCACCGGGCATGGCGATTTCACGGATGCGGCTGGATGCGATACTCGTCCGGCATGCGATCGATGCCGGGGTATCTTTCCTACCGGCGACGCGTGCCGCGCTTGAAGGATACACACAACACGGCCGCCGCGTGGCGTTGCGAAACCCTTCGACGCGCCACACCGTCGACGCGCGCGTGGTCCTAGATTGCGGTGGACTCGCGACCCGCCTGCTGCCCGATCCGGACTGGCGCATCGCGCCGCGTGCGCGCATCGGCGTGGCCGCCACGCTCCCCGACGCACCTGCCGGGTATGGCCCGGGCGTCATCCACATGGCCTGTGCAACGCAAGGCTACGTCGGACTGGTACGTGCCGAAAATGGCACAGCCAATATTGCCGCGGCGCTGGACCCGACGCGGTGCCACGAAGTCGGCGGACCGGCCGCGGCCGTCGCGGAGATTCTCCGCGCGGAGGATCTTCCGGTCATCCAAGATCTGCATTGCCTGGATTGGCGCGGTACTCCTCGGCTCACCCGCACGCGCCGTCGCCTCGGTGCCGAACGGCGCGTGCTGGTCCTGGGGGACGCGGCCGGCTATGTCGAACCTTTCACGGGTGAAGGCATGGCATGGGCAATGGCGGATGCTGCTGCCATGCTGCCTTTCGTGCGCGAAGCCGTCGAGTGCTGGACGGATGACGTCGCCAGCCGGTGGAGTGCGCGCCACCGGCGGATGCTGCGTACACGGCAGCGAGTGTGCCGCGGCATTTCAGGATTGCTGCGCCATCCATCGTTGCTGGCCGCGGCGCTTCCGTTGCTCGACCGTGCGCCTGCCATGGTGGCGCCGCTGACGGCGTGGCTGAATCGCGATCTCGAGGCCAGCGCCATGGCGGCCGCATGACGCCCACCACCCTCGCCGGCATCGGCACGGCAGTTCCAGCGGCAACCTTCGGGCAGGAAGTGGCGATCCCATTAGCCATGGCGCGTTGCTGTTCGAACGGGATCGAGCGTGCGTGGCTGCAACGCATCTATCGCGGCTGCGGCGTGCAACGGCGCGGCAGCGCACTGCTCGCGCACGACGATGATGCTGCATCCATTGAGTCGTTCTACCCGCCACGCCTCTCCGAACATGATGCCGGCCCGACCACGGCCGTTCGGCTCGCCCGGTACACGCGCGAGTCCGGAGAACTGGCGATGCGCGCGAGTGCGGCCGCGCTCGCGGATGCCGGCATCCACCCGTCGCGCATCACGCATGTGGTCATCGTGTCGTGTACCGGATTATTCTCGCCGGGGCTCGATGCCGAACTGATCGAGCGCCTTGGATTGGCACGCGATGTCGGTCGCGTGAATATCGGCTTCATGGGGTGCCACGGCGCGTTCAACGGTCTGCGTGTGGCAGCCGCGCTGGCGCACAGCGCGCCGGATGCCCGGGTGCTGCTCTGCTGCGTCGAGCTTTGCAGCCTGCATTTTGCCTACGGTTTCAATCGGCAGCGGGTGGTCGCCAACGCACTGTTTGCCGATGGCGCCGCTACCGTAATCCTGTCGCCGGCCGGCAAATCAGCGCTGCATCTGCAGGACACTGCGAGCCTGTTGACCCGCGATTCGGCCGACGCGATGACCTGGCGGATCGGCAATCACGGCTTCGAAATGGGCTTGACGCTGGAGGTGCCACGGCGCATCCGCGCTTCGCTGCGCGAATGGCTGGAGCCTTGGCTGGCTTCCCGCAACTTGCGAATTGGCGACATCGCACATTGGGCGATCCATCCGGGCGGCCCCGAAATTGTCCGGGCCGCCACCGATGCGCTGGGAATCGGGGCCGAAGCCGGATACGCCTCGCGCGCAATTCTCGCCGAACACGGCAACATGTCGTCACCGACCGTCCTGTTCATCCTGCAACGTATGCGCTCGCGGAATGCTTCCGGACCGATCGTGGCATTGGGTTTCGGCCCCGGGTTGGTGTTCGAGGCTGCACTCCTCGATTGATGGCGCATGCGACCACCAACCTAAACTAGGGAAAGGATGCACAAGCCCCACGCCAGATGCCGCGAAAATTGCTCCCGTGAGGCGCGACCATCCGTTTCAGCAATAGCTGACCACCACGCCGATGTTGAACGAGGATTGCAGAATCGGCCGAGAGCCGCCGAGCGACCGATGCCCCGAACAAGAAGAGCCCGCCGAAGCGGGCTTTTCTTTGGATCACCCGGCGAAGCCAGTCGCGGATAACAGCGCGCGCGGCTCGCCGGATCGCTTTTACTTCTTCGGCGGCTCCAACCCGCGATCCTTCTTCATCGCGTCGATGTTGGGCGCGCGGCCGCGCCAGTCGGCGTACATCTTGGCGAGGTCTTCGGTGTTGCCGCGCGACAGCACCATGTTGCGGAAGCGGTCGCCATTGGCGCGGGTCAGGCCGCCGTGTTCCTCGAACCAGCCGTAGGCATCGTCGGCCAGCATCTGGGTCCACAGATACGCGTAATACCCGGCGGAATAGCCGCTGCCCCAGATGTGCGAGAAGTAGCTGGAACGGTAGCGCGGCGGCACGTAGCTCAAGTCGACGTGGTTGTCCTTGAGTGCCTTGGCCTCGAACGCGTCGACGTCGCTCACCTTCGGTGCGCTCGGCGAAATCGTGTGCCAGGACATGTCGAGCAGTGCGGCGGAGATCAGCTCGGTCATGTCGTAGCCCTTGTTGAAGAGCTGCGAATTCTTGAGCTTGTCGACCAGTTCCTTCGGCATCGGCGCGCCGGTCTTGTAGTTCTTCGCGTAGTGCGCGAACACGGTCGGGTACAGCGCCCAGTGTTCATTGAACTGCGAGGGGAACTCGACGAAGTCGCGCTGCGGCACGGTGCCCGACAGGCTCGGGTATTCCTGGTCGGCGAACATGCCGTTGAGGGCGTGACCGAACTCGTGGAACATCGTGATCACGTCGTCGAACGACAGCAGCGCCGGCTGGCCCGGCGCGGGCTTGGTGAAGTTGGCGACGTTGTAGATCACCGGCTTCTCGCCGAGCAGTTTCGATTGCGTGACGAGGTTGCTCATCCACGCGCCGCCGCCCTTGTTGTCGCGCTTGAAGTAATCGCAATAGAACAGCGCCAATGGCTTGCCGTTCGCATCGGACACCTCGAACACCCGCACCGTCGGTTCCCACACCGGCAGATCCTTGCGTTCCTTGAAGGTCAGGCCGTAGAGCTGGTTGGCGGCGTAGAACACGCCATTTTCAAGCACGTTGTTCAACTCGAAGTACGGCTTTACCTGCGAGGCGTCGAAGTCGTACTTGGCCTTGCGCACCTGCTCGCCGTAGTAGTCCCAATCCCATGCGGCCAGCTTGAAGTCGGCCTTGCCGGCCTTCTTCTGGTCCTGGTCGATCATGTCCTGGCGATCCTTGCCCTCGGCCTCGGCGCGGGCGACCGCGGGCGGCGCAAGTTGATTGAGGAAGTTCATCACTGCCGACGGCGTCTTGGCCATCTGGTCTTCCAGCTTCCAGGCGGCGTAGGTGTCGAAGCCGAGCAGCTTGGCCTTCTGCGCGCGCAAATACGCCATCTGCTCGATGGTGGCGCGGGTGTCGTTGGCGTCGCCCTTTTCGGTGCGGGTCCAGGCATGCTCGAACAGTTCATGCCGGACGTCGCGGTTGTCCAGCGAACCCAATGCCGGCTGCTGGGTGGTGTTCTGCAGCGGGATCACCCACTTGCCATTTAGCTTGCGTGTCTTGGCGGCTTGCGCGGCGGCGTCGATTTCACCCGGCGACAAACCATCGAGCTTGGCCTTGTCGGTCGCCACCAGCGCGCCGGCCTTGTCCGCGGCCAGCAGCTTGTTCTGGAACTGCGCCGAGAGCGTCGAGAGCTGTTCGTTGTAGTGCTTCAGCTTGGCCTTGTCGGCGGCCGACAGCTTGGCGCCGTTGTGCACGAACTGCTGGTAGTCGTACTCCAGCACCCGCTTCGATTCCGGATCGAGCTTCAGCGTGTCGCGCCGGTCGTAGAGCTTCTGGATGCGATCGAACAGTTTCGGGTTCAGGAAGATCGCGTCCTGGTGCGCGGCCAGCTTCGGCGCTTCGGTTTCCTGCACCTTCTGCAGCGTCGGGTTGGTGTCGGCGCCGGCCAGCAGGCCGAACACCTGCATCACGCGATTCAGCATCGCGCCGGTTTTTTCCATCGCGGCGATAGTGTTTTCGAAGGTCGGGGCCGCCGGATTGTTCGCGATCTTCTCGACCTCGGCCATCTGCTGCTTCATGCCCTCGTCGATCGCGGGCTGGAAATCACCATTCTTGATCTTGCTGAAATCGGGCGCCTCGAACGGCAGCGTCGAAGCCTTGTAGAACGGATTGGCGGTGATGGCGCCGGCCGCCTGTGCGGCGGCCGCCGCGGGCGCGGCGTGCGCGGTCACGCCCACGGTTCCGGCGAGCAGCGTGCAGCAGGCGAGGGCGAGGGTGCGATGACGAAACGATGGCATGGGCAAACTCCTTGCACGACAAACGGGTTCGGGATCAGGCGGCTGCGACGTCGTGCAACTGCCAGTTCGGGCCGATCAGGATGAACAGTCGGTGCCGCAACACGAAATGGGTGAGGTTGGTCACCACCTGCACTTCGGTATGCAGATCGTTGAGTTCGGCGGTGACGGTTGCGGCGGGATCCACCGGCGCCAGCGACTGATCGACCTCGTCGGGATCGGGCTGCTTGGCTTTCCAGCGCTGGAACAGGATGGGCTGACGCAGGGCTTCCTGCAGCGCGCCGGCAAAACTCTGCGGTGACGATCCCTGGAACGCCAGGTCCGGATCGGGGCCGCGCGCGCGCGCGAGATTGGCGATCGTGATGAAGAACCGTTGGGCTTGGGTCAAGTTCAGGCTCCGGGGGAACGCACGAAGGCGGGAGGGATGGACCATCCATGATGCCGGGATCGGGCGCGGGGTGCCATCCATGCCGCAAGTCATGGCTGATGCGGCTTCCCGGCTTGGTGCGTTCGCAATTGCCAGGTCAATGCTTCGGCGTCACGCCAGGTCAGCGGCGCACGCTTGCCGGAAAGCCGCAGCAATCGGCGCGCCCGGCGCTGTTTCGACACGTAACGCAGCCAGCGCGAATTCAACGGTTCGCGGGTGAACGCGTGCAGCATTCGCCCGTCGCTGGCGAAATGGCACCCAAGTTTTTTCGCGAGTACCTGCAGGCTGGCTGTCGTGAAAAAGCCGACGTGCTGGCCGGTTTCGGGCGCGTAGTAATGCCATTCGCCGGGGCGGTTGTTTTGCTCCGGCAGCAGTTCGGTGGAGAAGATCAGGATCGGCGCGCGTTCCGTGAGTTCCCGGAAAACCGGCAGCGGATCGGTCAGGTGTTCGGCGACTTCGAAACACGTGACGAGGTCGAACGTCGCATTCGCATCGGCCTCGAAGCCCAGTGCGAACAGGTTCTCGCAGTGCGGATCGCTCCAGCGAAAATCGTGGCCGCGATCGCGCATCAGCCGCACGAACAGGCCGGTGCCGCCGCCGTGATCGAGCGCCATGCGCACGTCGCGGAAGCGCCAGCGCAGCAACGCATCCACCGCATCGGCCAGCCACAGGTTGCGCATCACGATGCCGGTGTCGAGCGCGGCGATTGCATGGTCGGCGTAGGCTTCATCCAGCCAGTGGGGGTTCTCGACGGCGACGTAACCGCACTTCGCGCAACGCCGGTAGTACGCACGATGACGGCCAAGGATCGTGAGTTCACCGAACGATGCGGTGGCGCCGCCGCACAGCTTGCACGCGGTCATTTCAATTCGCGCACGGCGTCCGCACCATCGCGCAGATGCGCCGCTGCGGACATCGGCGCGATGCCGTGCGGCAACACGCCGAGGCACGGCGCCGCCAGCGAGCGATTCAACATCACCAGGTTTTCCTTGGGGTTCAGCATGTCGGGGTCGATGCGGTTGCCGATCCAGCCCAGCAGCTCGCAGCCATCGGCGCGGATCGCGCGCGCAGTGAGCTGCGCGTGATTGAGGCAACCGAGTTTCAGACCCACCACCAGGATCACCGGCAGTTGCAGGTGCAGCGGAATCGCATTCGCGCGCAGGGAATCCGAAAGCGGCGCCAGCCAGCCGCCCACGCCCTCCACCACGATTGCGTTGCCGTGCATGATTGCGAGCGAGTCGTAGGCGTCCTCGATCGGCGGCATCGTCACTTCTTCATCCATCTCCGCCGCCGCGATGTGCGGCGAAACCGGCAACTTGAAGGCGAACGGATTGCAGTGTTCATAACGTTCTGGTTTTGGATCGCTGGCCGCGATCAGCGCCAGCGCGTCCTCGTTGCGCAAGCCTTCCGGGGTTTCCTCGCATCCACTGGCTACCGGCTTCATGCCGGTCGCGAGCAGATTCGCGGCCCGCAGCGCGTGCAGCAGCGAACACGCCGCGAAGGTTTTGCCGATGCCGGTGTCGGTGCCGGCGATGAACACGCCCTTGGTTTTCATGGCGGCAGGTTGGCCTTCAGATGTTTGCTGTAGTAATGCGCGATCGGGCCGATGAATCCGAGCAGGAAATAGCTGAAACCGGGCACGCCGCGTATCCAGCGCGTGGTTGCGGGCAGCGTGAGCGCCAGCAGCACCGAAAGCAACCCGACCGCCGCGACGTAGGCCCAGATTACGCTCCACACGCGGATCGAAACGGTTTCCGCACGACCGATGCAGGCGCCGTTGCGCGCGCCATGCCGATACAGCGCAGCCAGCGTCCCCGCCATGCAGGCATAGGAGAGGCCATAGCACACGAAAAGCGGCGCGACGCTGCCGTCGCCGGTGAAGGACGCCAAGTCGGGCGACAGCGCGGCGCCGCTGATGCCGTTGAACAGGCCGGCGTACACGAGGTGCAGCGGAAACACGAAGATCAGCGCGAAGAACACCAGCAGCAGCGACAGCAGCAGGCTGCGGCGATCGGTCAGGCACGCACTGTCGCGCCAGCGCACGTGGCCGTACCAGAACCATGCCAGTTGCGCGAAACAGGCGGCGAACGCCGGCACGCCGCGCAGCGCGTGTTCGAGCGCCTGCAGGCTTCGCGGCAGCCCGGCGCCGCTGATCACCAGCAACGTGATCGCGAACGCGAACGCGCCGTCCACGAAATTGTCGAGACGCGCGCTTTCGCTGCGCTCGTGTCGCCTTTCCAGTTCCGTGGGCGTAACGGATTCGGACATTGCGCGATAATAGCGTCCGGCCATGCTTTTCGTTCAAGCGGACGCGCGCAAGCTGCGCGCCGCTTAACTCACTCCTTCCAACGCGAGGACACTCAAAGTGTTCGAAGCCGCAACCATTACTGCCACCGACAAACCGATCTTGTACGCCGAACTCGCGCAGCAAGCGCGCGGCCTGCTGCACGGCGAAACCAACCTCGTCGCCAATGCCGCCAACTTTGCTGCGCTGGTCTATCACGCGCTGCCCGACATCAACTGGTGCGGGTTCTACTTTCCAGACGGCGACGGGCTGGTAGTGGGGCCGTTCCAAGGCAAGCCCGCCTGCGTGCGCATCGCCCGCGGCCGCGGGGTGTGCGGTGCCGCCGCGGTGTCGCGCCAGACCCAGGTCGTGCCCGACGTCAACGCGTTCCCCGACCACATCTTCTGCGACGGCGCGTCGCTTTCGGAAATCGTGGTGCCGTTGGTCCGCGCCGACGGCTCGCTGCTTGGCGTGTGGGATGTCGACAGTCCGCACCTCGCGCGCTTCGACGACGACGATCGCGCGGGAATGGAAGCGCTGTGCCGCGAATTCATGCAGGCCAGCGCGTAGCGCGTGGCGGCCCGGCCCAAGCCGATCGGCTATGCTTCGATCGTTCAGGGCGGGGCAGGCAATTGGCGGCTCAAACCGAAGCGTTTTCCCGAGCGCTGATCGACGCGCAACTCGAAGACGCGGGTTGGAAAACCCGCGACGGCGTGAGCGTGCGTTTCGAGCACCCTTTGCCCGACAGGTCACGGGCCGATTATCTGTTGTGTGATCGGGATGGGCGCGGTCTCGCGGTGGTCGAGGCCAAGCGCGGCAGCATTCATGTGCCTACAGCAGCGGCGCAGGCGAGGCATTACGCCGAATTGGCGGACGTTCCTTTCGTGTGCCTGGCCAATGGCCAAGAAGTTTGGTTCTGGGACTACCGGCGCGATGCGCATCCACGCCAGGTCGCGACGTTCTATTCGCAGGCCGATCTGGAGCGCCGAGTCGCCGTTTTGCAGGTGCGTCGGAATGTGATGGACGTGCCGATCGACCGTCGTATCGTGGAGCGCGACTATCAATTTTGGTGCATCGATACGCTGTGCGAAGAAATGGCGCGCGGTCGGCGCAAGCTGCTGGTCGAGATGGCCACCGGTACCGGCAAGACGCGCACGGCCGCGGCGCTGATCAAGCGACTGTTCGAAGCCAACACGATCACGCGCGTTCTGTTTCTGGTCGATCGCATCACGCTGGCAGGGCAAGCCGAAGACGCTTTCACCGAATACTTGCCTGAGCTGCCGTGCTACGTGCTGCGCGCAGGAAGGCGCTTCGATGACGCCAAGCGCATCACCATCGCCACGTTGCAGAGCATGGTCAACATCTATCGAGACTATTCGTCGGGTTATTTCGATCTGGTGATCACCGATGAATGCCATCGCTCGATCTATGGCCAGTGGAGCGGCGTGCTCAAGCACTTCGATGGTGTCCAGATCGGGCTCACCGCCACCCCGTGTTATGCAGGCGAGGAAAGCGGCGGCGACGATGAGGATCGCAAGTTCGTGCGCGACACGCTGCGCTTCTTTGAAGTGGACAGGCCCACTTTCAGCTACGGCATCCGGCAGGCCATCAGTGATGGCTGGCTGGTGCCGTACCAGATTTACAAGGCCAAGACCGTCCAGACGGTCAAGCACGACGGTATCGAAGTGAAGAAGTCGGAACTCGACTGGACCGCGATGGACGCGGAAACGCGTACAGAACTCGCCCAGGCCTTCGGCGAATCCGACACGCTCGTCGTCGATCCGTCGGCGCTGGAACGCCGCTTCACGATTCCCGAGCGCAATCGCGCCATCGTCCGCGAATATCGCAAGGTGATGGACGAGGGCTATCGCGATGCGCAGGGCATATTGCGCAAACCTGTGCCCGGCAAGACCGTCGTGTTCGCCGTCACCAAGCGCCACGCCGAAACGCTGGCGCGGATGTTCGACGAGGCGTACGCCGACCTCAAGCCAAATCCGGCCGTGCGCTACGCCGACTACGTGGTGTCCGACACCGGCAGGCCCGGCGAAGACAGCGTGGACGCCCTCACCCGAATCCGCCAGTTCAAGAAGCAGCCGTTCCCGCAGATCATGGTGTCGGTGAACATGCTCGACACCGGTTTCGACTTTCCCGAATTGCTGAACCTGGTGCTCGCGCGCTACACCCGCTCGGAAATCCTGTATCGCCAGATGCGCGGCCGCGGCTCGCGCCGGGCACCGGGCAAGGGCATGTTCACGATGTTCGACTTCGTCGGCGTCACCGATGAATTCGAAGGACAGGATGACATAGTGCTGGGTGGCCCCGTTTCCGAACGGCCGCATCGTCGTCCGCCAAAACCCCGGCGATTGCTGGCGCTGGATATCGACGACCACATCGATCCCAGCACGCGCGGCTGGCTGACGCTGGACGCCGAAGGCCATCTTGTCGTGCCGGCCGAGGTCGAGCAGCGCGCGCAGGCCTTGGGTGCGCGTTTCGAGGCGTGGCTGTTGCAGCACGAAGACCCGTACAACGCCGAGCAACGCCGCTGGCTGGCACTGCTGGGTTCAACCTTGCGTGCCAATGCCGAATCCCTCGACGCCTTTACGCTCGATCATTTCGATTTCTATTCCGCATTCACCGCCTTGGGCGGCCAGGCACGCGCGACGGCGTTGTTCGGCGGCGCGCAGGCGCTCGACGAACTCTTGACCGACATCAACCTCGCCGTATTCTCCGGCAGCGGGGCGGATGCGCCGCACATTCCACAACCCGCCGCCAGCCGCACGCATTGAAGGACGTTTTTGCACCATGCCAATGACACCGGACCTCCGCCGCAAGGTCGATCAGATTCGTGACGACCTGTTCGGCGGCGGCTATCCCGACCCCGTTTCCAATGCCGAACAACTGGCGTTCCTGTTCTTCTTCTACCTGATCGAAAGCCTCGATGCGCAGAACGCCGCGCGTGCGCGGGTGATGAAGCAGCCGTGGGAAAGCCTGTTCGCGGGCACGTGGACACTGCGCAATCCGCTCAACGCCACGAAAAAAGGCGAAATGGAAATTCCGGCCGAACGCCTGCGCTGGTCGTCGTGGGCGCGCAGCCTGTCCGCCGACAACCTGGTGCGATTCGTTCGTGACGAGGTATTTCCGTTCTATGCCGACATGGCCACGCGCAGCGCGGTCAACTTCATGGATGGCGCGCGTCTCGGCATCGACGAGCCCGCGGTGCTGACCAAGCTGGTCAGCGATGTGGATGCGCTTCGCCTGGACCAGGCCGATGCCGACACCAAGGGCGACCTGTTCGAGCACGTGCTGCGCCAGATCAAGCAGGCCGGCGAACTCGGCCAGTTCCGCACGCCGCGCCACGTAATCCGCGCGATCGTGGATATCATCGATCCGAAGATCGGCGAAACCGTGTACGACCCGGCCGCAGGGACGGCAGGATTTTTGGTCGCGGCGTACAACCATATCCGCCTCGCACATTCCTCGCCGGCCGGCACCCACGTGGAAGAAGTCGACGGCAAGCCTCAGACGCGTGGGCTCGGCGACAAGCTCACCCAAAAACGGCAGAGCCAGCTTGCCAACCGCACCTTCTACGGCAACGACGTCGATCCGAAGATGGTGCGGCTGGCGACCATGAATCTGACCCTGCGCGGCCTGCCCAACGTGCGCATCCTGCGCCGCAACGTGCTCACCAGCACGCTCGATGCACAGCAGCGCGCCGACCTGCACCTGCCGGATGCATACGACGTGGTGCTGGCCAATCCGCCGTTCTCCGGCCGCATCGACAAGGACCGCATCGTCGAGGACGTGCGCGTCGGCACCAGCACCGCGACGGAAATCCTGTTCCTGAAATACATGCTGGATTCGCTGAAACCCGATGGCCGCTGCGGCGTGATCGTGCCCGAAGGCGTGCTGTTCGGCTCCACCGGCGCGCACAAGACACTGCGCCGCATGCTGGTCGAACACAACACCGTCGAAGCCGTGCTGTCGCTGCCGGCCGGTGTGTTCCAGCCGTATTCCGGCGTCAAGACTTCCGTGCTGTTCTTCCGCAAGGGCACCCAAAATTCCGTTCGCCCTGAGCGTAGCGCGACGGAGTCGCGCGGAGTCGAAGGGCGCGGAATCCAGCGCGTGCTGTTCCTCAATGCGGAAAACGACGGCTACAAACTCGACGCCAACCACGACCAGCCCATCGACGCCGACGACCTGCCCGGCCTGATCGAAGTGTTCAAGACCCGCGACGCACGCTGGAAGGAATGGACTCGTCATTCCGGCGAAGGCCGGAATCCAGATGCCGTTCGCCCGGAGCGTAGCGCCGCAGGCGCGGAGTCGAAGGGCAAAACCGCAGGTTCAAATCCTGCCCCCGCTACCAGTGGTGCCTGGACCCACAACTGGTGGTTCGCCACCGCCGAACAACTCCGCGCCAACGACTACAACCTCAGCGCCAGCCGCTACCGCCCCGTCAACGCGCAAGCCGTCGAATACCGCGACCCGCGCGAACTTCTGGACGAACTGGCCGGGATCGAAGCGGAAATCGCGAGCGAAGTGGAAGCGTTGCGTTTGGCGTTGGCGGAAGGCGTCCCGTGATGCTTAAAGGATCGCCTTTGCTCTTGCTCGTCATTCCCGCGCAAGCGGGAATCTATGATCTTTTCCGCTTCGTAAAAGAATCAAAATGGATCCCGGCTTTCGCCGGGATAACGGCAGTGGGGCCTGACGCAGCATGAGGGATTGGCGTACAGCGCGTCTTGAAGAGGTCGCGGAGGTGTTTGGCGGGGGCACGCCATCGCGAACTGACGCCAGTTACTTCGGCGGAAACATTGCGTGGGCAACGCCCACAGACGTGACGTCGCTCAATGGGTTTTATATTTCCGGGACAAAGGAAACCGTCACCGAAACTGGCCTGAAAAATAGTTCAACGAAGCTGCTTCCCGCAGGAGCAGTCCTGCTGACTAGCCGTGCAACTATCGGCTTCACGGCCGTTTCCACGGTTCCAATTTGTACCAATCAGGGTTTCGTCAATTTTGTTTGCGGCGCGGACTTGCAGCCAGAATTTTTGGCGTACTGGCTGCGCACGCAGCGCGAAAAAATGCTCCAGCACGCCGGCGGCACCACTTTCAAGGAAATTGCGCGCGGGGCGCTGCGCAAATTTGAAATTGCTTTCCCATCGCTTGCCGAACAACGCCGCATCGTCGATCTTCTCAGACGCGCCGAAGGCATCGTGCGCCTGCGCCGCGAAGCGCAGCGCAAAGCCGCCGAACTGATCCCGGCCATCTTCCTCGACATGTTCGGCGACCCCGCTATAAACCGCAGGCGCTGGCGCGTAATTCCGCTTGGCGATTTGATCGAACGCTTCGAGGGCGGCAAAAACATTCAAGCAGGCGATGAGGGTGCATCGAACTTGCGCGTCCTCAAAATCAGCGCGGTGACGTCAGGCCATTACATCGAAAGCGAATCAAAGCCCCTGCCTGCGGATTTCGCGCCGCAGCCCTCGTACTTTGTGCGACCCGGCGATCTGCTGTTCTCGCGCGCGAATACGGAAGCGCTGGTGGGCGCTACGGCTTTGGTGGAGGCCACCGATGGCCAAACGTTGCTACCTGACAAGTTGTGGCGATTCGTGTGGCGTAACGGCGTCGAAGTAGCGTCTGCTTTCATGCTGCAATTATTGCAGCAGCCGGCGATGCGGAAACTGCTCAGCCAGCTTGCTTCAGGTACTGGCGGCTCGATGAAAAACATTTCGCAGGCAAAGTTAAAAACGTTGCCAGTGGTTATTCCGCCCATTGACCTGCAACGCCAATTCGCCGCCAAAGCCGAAGCCGCGCGCAGCATCGCCGCACGACAAACCGCCGCGCTCGTCACCGCGCAAGCCGCCTTCGATACCTTGCTGCATCGTGCATTTGCAGCATGAGGCCTACAGCGCGGCCAGTTGATCCCGGATCGCACGTTCCTGCGCTTGCGTCGTGTCATTGGCGGCCGCAGCGCATTCCAGCGCCGCGCGCAACGAATTGCTGTTGATCGAGGTTTCGATAGTCAGCACCCCTCGCTTCAACAGATAGGCGATGTCGATGCTGTCGCCGTCGTCCAGCGGGCGCAGATCGAGCCAGCTTTTCTTGCCCAGCCCCGCCGAGGTGTCGATCACGCCGAGATAGAAGCCGGGATAAGGATCACCGTGATGGCAGGGCGGCTTTTCAGGGCGCATGTCCGCGTGCTGGCTGGTCAGCAGCCGCCAGATCACGTCACCGCTTCGGGCCGGCGCCAAGACCACGAGATATTTCGGTTTCAGTTCGCCGTTTGCGTCTGCGTAGAAATACGGGTGATGGAGAATGGTTCCCGGCCGTAATCCTTTCGGCAGAACGGGAGCCATCCGCTTATCGGTATTGCGCCGCGGCGATGGCCTCGTATTCTGACGCCGCCTCCAGCATTGCCTCGCGGTTCGGGTCGTCGTCGGCGATGGCGAGCGTGTAGGGAATGGTGTTGTCGTTGCCGTTGCCGCCGTCCCAGGTTTTGGCCCAAGCGCCGTTTTCGGCGTGCGTCACATCGATCATCTTCTCCGAGAGGGTGTCCCGGAACCGCTCCGCGATTTCCTGGAGCAGGCGCAATTCGCGTTTCGAGAAGTGTTCGTCGTTGAACGGCTGGAGAGCGACAACGTTTTCGCGTACATAGTCGATGACCGGGCGCGGCTCAATCCGGATGGCCATTGCGAGGTCATCATCCAGCTCGTCCCATTGCTGGACGAGGGCCGCTGGCACCGGGCCCATCTTCCAAGCGCGGTAGTCCAGCCCGGTCACGCTGCGTCCCGTCTGACGGAAGTGCTCGAAATCCAGCAGGTAGAGCAGCTTGAAAAGCTTTACTTTGCCAAGCGCGCGCGTGTTGTGGGCGAAGTACAGGATCGCCTGGATGAACTTTTCCCGATCGCGGTTCTTTAGCATGGCGTCATCTCCCGCCTGCTGATGTTCGGCGCATCAGAAACCGGCTGCGGCGATTTTGAGCATTTCGGTTTGGAGGCCCGAGGCATTGATTCGCGGGTTTGGATGGCCGCTCACAGCGGTTCCGACAAACTCTGCGTTGCTCGCAAGCCCATTGTGGGGATGATTCACGGTCCCGTCAACCGCAGGTGGATTCGGTAGCGATTGCGTTCAGCCTACGCGGCAAGCGGTTGCTGGCTCCGCAAGATGTCTTCCACGACCGCGCTGTTTACTCCGTAGTCGTTGGCCAGCGAAGCGATGGACTCGCCGGCCTGGAACCGCTCGACAATCACCTCGGTGCGGATTCCGCGACCGTCGAGGACCGGCCGCCCGTAACCGCGTTCCGGATCGATGACCACGGCAGCCAGCGGTTCCGACGTGTCGGCGCGTCGCGGCAAATGCAGCTTGAACGGCACGCCCGACGCGTCGCGTTCCACCAGTTTCAGGTAACGCTGGATCAGCGCCTTCATCGCAAGCTGACCGTCTTTCGAAATGTTCAGCAGCTTGCCGTATTTCTCGACGAACAGATCGATGCCATCGGTCTGGAACTGATGATGGGCCAGCGGATGCTCGCTTGGATACCTTTTGCGCAGGAACTCGACGGCGTTGCGTACCTGCTTCAGTTCGACGTGATGTTCTTTGCGAATGGCTGCCAGAACGAGCAGTTCCACGAGATTGACGAAAGACAGCCGCCGTCCCTTCGGATCGGAAGTGCTGACGACCGGCTGAAAACGGCGCTGTTGGCCGTTCACCTTGTAGCCTTGGCCAAACGCCCACGCGCGTACGGTGGACGCCGGAAGGTGCAAAAACCTTGCGGCTTCGGCCGCGGTGTAGAGCGGCATCTGTCGAATATCCTGGGCGCTGGGCTTGTTCAGAGTCGGGCCTCCCGTGCAACCGGAAGTATAGCTGCGGTCAAAGCTCGGCGCCGATCGCAGTCTGTATTACCCGCCGGTGGCAAACCCCGGATACAGCGTCATGCCGCCGTCGACGTAGATCGACGCGCCGCAGATGTAGTCGGCTTCGTCGGAGGCGAGCCATGCGGCGACCTTGGCGATGTCGGCAGGGATGCCGATGCGCCCGTATGGGATCAGCCTTTCCAGTGCCGTCGCGGCCTGCGGCGTGCTCCATGCCTTGGTGTTGATCGCGGTTTCGATGGCGCCGGGGCAAATCGAATTGACGCGGATCTTCTGCGGCGCCAGTTCCTGCGCGATCGATTCCATCAATTGCATGATGCCGCCCTTGGTGGTGGCGTAGTTGCAATGCCCGGCCCACGGGATTTCCTGGTGCACGGAGCTGGTGAAGATGATCTTGCCGAGCGCTTTCGAAACATCGCGCATGCCGCGCCGGGCGAATTCACGCGCGGCTTCACGTGCGACGAGGAAGGCGCCGGTGAGATTCACGCCGATCACCTGATCCCATTGCTCCAGCGTCATGTCCACCAGCCGCGCGTCGCGCTGGATGCCCGCGTTGGAACACACGATGTCGAGCGTGCCGAACTGTTTCACGGCTTCGGCGAACATCGCCTGCACCTGGTCTTCCTTGCTGACATCCGCCTGCACCGCGATGGCCTTGCCCGCGCCGCCCGCATTGATCTCGTCGCAGATCTTCTGCGCGACCTCCGGATGCACCACGTAGTTGACCGCGACGTTGGCGCCGCGCACGGCGAGTTCACGCGCGATGCCTTCGCCGATGCCGGAATTCGCGCCGGTGACCAGCGCGTTCTGCCCGGCCAGGGAGCGGGGCGGGGGTTGTGCATTCATGGCGATTCCTCCGTGTTGGATTGGGGTGCGCTGTCCAGCCAGCCGCCGGCGAAGCCCGCGCGCTGCAGGCCCGTGCGAATCGGGAGGCAGCCGCACATCAGGTCCCAGATCATCCGGCTGCGATGGTTCTCGATCATCAGCACGATCGGTCCCTGGTGCAGCGCGAAGTGCCACCGCGAAACCCACGCGGTCATGCCGTCCGGACCGCCGTAGTTGGGCTCGGGATACGACATGTTGAACGAGGCGTGGAAGCCGTAGCCCGCGGGACTGTGCCCGATCACTTCTTCGAGGTGACGGATTTCTTCCAGCACGATCTTCGGCGCGAACGGCAACGAGGCGATCGCCGACCACGGCGAAATGGTGCCGTCGTCGGGACCGAACGGCGCGCCACGCGCGGTGTAGTCGAAGAACTGGCGCACGCGTCCGCGATACGTGGCCTTGACGTCGCCGGGACCGTCGGTGGCCGAAAAGCCCCAGCAATTTTTTTCGTAACCGACGAACCGGCGCGGGTTGCGGCGCGCGTATTCGCGCTGGATTTCGGTGGCGGCGCGGCTGTTCTCGAAATAGTCGGTGTGTTTGGCTGCCATGAATCGGTCGCGGATGCCGCGCGTGTCGATCCAGATGTGCGAGAACTGGTGGATGAACAGCGGTCCGGCGTAGAGCACGTCGTGGCCGTACAGGCGTCGCCATTTGAAGGTGGACGTCCACGCGTCATACGCAGCCGGCGTCACCGAAAATTCGGGCGCGGCCAGCGCCAGCACGTACAGGATCAGCGCCTCGCTGTAGCCGAACCAGCGGCACTTGAGGAAGCCCGATTCCGGTTTCCAGCCCAGCGCGATCGCGTCGCTGCCGTTCTGCGCCCAGCGCCAGTCTATCCGTGCGTAGATCGAATGCGCGCGTTCGCGTACTTCGCGCTCGTCGGCGCCGTCGCCGGAAAAATAGCGCGCGGCCACCAGCATCCCTGCCAGCAGCAGCGCGGTGTCGATGGTGGACAACTCGCATCTCCACGTGCGCGTGGCGCTTTTCGGATCGAGGAAGTGATAGAAGAACCCCTTGTAGCCGACGCCGTCCTTTGCGCCGCTCTGGTCCGCCGCATCGAAGAAGCGCAGCGCGGCGAGTGTGTATGCGAGTGCATCGCGATACGGCATCCAGCCGCGCTCGACCCCGATCGGATAGCACGACAGCGCGAAGCCGACCGCGGCGATGCTGGCCGGCTGGGTCGGGCGGGTGGAATCGAGCACCAGCCCGGTCTCGGGATTGACGTGCCGCTCGAAGAAGCGGAACGCCTTGCATTGCAGGTCGTCCAGCACCGCCTCGTCGGTGTGGCTGCTGCGATCGATGTTGCGTCCGCCGGAAGTCGGTGTCGTGGGCGGGGAAGTCACGTTGGCGGACATCGCGTACGCCTCATGCTGTCAGTTCCACGCGCACCGCCGCGATGCCGTGCGGGGGCAGGTCGAGCCGGATGTCGAAACCGTCGTCCCGCGCCGCGACGGCGGCAGGTTCGGATTTCAGCTGCGATGCCTGATCGAGCGCCGCGATTTGCCTGGCGTCGAGATAACCGGGCGAACCCATGTCCTCCCATGCCTGCCGGCTGTTGCAGTGGGCATCGTCCACGCGTTGCACGCTCGCGGCCTTGGGCGTGCGCGAACCTTGCACGTGCCAGGTCACCGATTCGGTCGCGACGGCGTGGCGCGGGAATGCGTGGTTGGTGAGCAGCAGATCGACGTGAGTGTCGTCGGCGCGCACCGCCCATGCATCCACCGTCGCATGAG
Source organism: Rhodanobacteraceae bacterium (assembly GCA_035281745.1). Taxonomy (GTDB): domain Bacteria; phylum Pseudomonadota; class Gammaproteobacteria; order Xanthomonadales; family Rhodanobacteraceae; genus 66-474. Next base: position 204,430 of record DATEDI010000021.1, on the reverse strand, counting down.
AGCCTTCGACAGGCAGACGCGAATGGCCGAGGCCATGCAGCAACTGCATCGCGCGGTAGCTCGGTTTGGCGATCCCGTGGATGGTCTGCAGGCCGAAGCTGCCGTGGAACGGAATCGACGAAAAATAGTTTTCTTCGAAGATGTCGCTGAAGGTCCACCAGCTGTAGCAATGCACGAGGTCAGCGACATCCAGCATGTTCTTGAACAGGAAGGCGGCGGCGTAAGGCTGGTCGTGGAATTCGAAGAACGGGTTGGACGATGAATTCCATTCGGTGTAGCAGAGCGTGCGATCGCCGACGGTCTTGCGCATCGCGCGCACGCGCTGGACCAGGACGTCGCGCGGCGCGTCGGAAAGCTGCGTTTCGGTGTCGTCGCCGGGCTTGCCGAGGGCATCGGTGGGGTAGTGGTGGGTGGAAATGAAATCCGCGGGCAGCTTGTTGGCCGCGCAGAATTCCAGGAAATCCGGAATCCATTCTTCGTTGGCGGTGGCGGGACCGCCAACGCGAAGCCGCGCATCGACCTCCTTGATTGCATTTGCGGTGTACTGGTACAGCTTGAAGTAATCGGCCTTGCTGCCTTTCCAGAACGCATCGAGGTCGGGTTCGTTCCACACCTCGAAATACCACGAGCGCACCTCCTCGGCGCCGTAGCGCGCCACCCAGTGCTTCACCAGCCGCGTGATCAGGTCGGCCCACTTCGCGTAGTCGCGCGGCGGCGTCACGTTGGCCTTGTAGAAGAACACGATGTCGCCGCCGCTCTGCAGCGCGGTCGGCATGAACGACAATTCCACGAACGGTTTCATCCCGATCGAAACCAGGAAATCGAAGATCTGGTCGGCGTTGAAGAACGAGTACACGTCCTTGTCGCACTCGATGAGGTAGGTACACATCTCGTCATTGAGCAGGCCGTGGAAGCGGACGTGGCGTACGCCGAGTTCGGCGTGCGTCTTGCGCATCTGCACCTGCCAGTCGGCGCGCAGTGCCAGCAGCGCGCGACCGCTGCCTATGGTGTGACTCCAGACATGCGCAAGCTCGCTGCCGGGGGCGTCGAGCTTGCAGGCGAACGTGGTGGACATGGACGAGTGCCTTGCTGTGAAATCCTCCCCGGATTGCGACGGCGTCAAGGACGGCTGGACGGATTTTCCTCCTGTGTCGCGGCGACGTTGTCGTGGCGACGTGAATTTTCGGGATGGCCGAAGCGCACCAGCACCTCGTGGACGTGGCCGTCGTCGACCAGTTCGATTGCACACGCCGGCTGCAGCTTGCCATCGACGCTGACATCGGCGACGCCGGTGTCGCCGGGCTTGCGCACGAATTCGACATGGTAACGCGAGCTGCCATGGCGCCAGTTCGCCGACCAGCGTTCCCAATCGTCCGGCACGCACGGCGCGAACGAAAGGCGGTCGCCTTCGCGGTGCATGCCCAGCAGCGATTCGACCAGCAGCCGGTACATCCAGCCTGCCGAACCGGTGTACCAGCTCCAGCCGCCGCGCCCGCGGTGGCCCTCCGCGGAATAGACGTCGGCCGCGATCACGTACGGTTCGAGCCGATAGCGTTGCAGCGCATCGGCATCGCCGGTGTGCGACAGCGGATTCAGCATGCGCGCGATGCGCCACGCGTCGTCCGCGCGGCCGCGCTTGGCGAGCGCCATCGCCACCCACACGGCGGCGTGGGTGTACTGGCCGCCGTTCTCGCGCACGCCCGGCACGTAACCCTTGATGTAACCCGGATCGAGCGATGACTTGTCGAATGGCGGCGTGAACAGTTTCACCAGGCGCGCATCGTCGTCGGCGAGGTGTTCGAGCACCGCATCCATCGCGCGATCGCTGCGCGCGGCGTCGCCGACGCCGGCCAGTGCCGACCAGCTTTGCGGCAGCGAATCGATGCGGCATTCCTCGCTTTGCGCGGAGCCGATCGCGACGCCGTCGTCGTTCCATGCGCGCAGGTACCAATGGCCGTCCCAGGCGTGGCGCTCCAGCATGCGTTCGAGTTCGGCGGCGGTGGCCACGAGTTCGGCGGCGACCGCTTCGCCTTCGCGCGCGCTCGCCAGTGGCGCGAAACGCTTCAGCACGTCGTGCAGGAACATGCCGAGCCACACGCTTTCGCCGCGCCCGGCGAGGCCCAGCCTATTCATGCCGTCGTTCCAGTCGCCGCCGCCGATCAGCGGCAGGCCGTGTTCGCCGAAACGCTGGCTGTGCCGGATCGCGCGCAGGCAGTGTTCGTACAGGCTGGCCGATTCGCCGGCGGAGCGCGCGTCCTCGTAGACCGATTCCTCGTCGGCGGCGAGCGCGCGGCCTTCGAGGAATGGCGCGGTCTCGTCCAGCACGCCGGCATCGCCGGTGACGCGCACATAATCGGCGGTACACCACGGCAGCCACAGCAGGTCGTCGGAAATGCGGGTGCGCACGCCCTTGCCGGTGGGCGGATGCCACCAGTGCTGCACGTCGCCTTCGCGGAACTGGTGCGCCGCGCAGCGCAGCAGTTGCGCGCGCGTGAGATCGGGGCGGACATTCAACACTGCCATCGAATCCTGCAGCTGGTCGCGAAAACCCCAGGCGCCGCCGGACTGGTAATAGCCGCTGCGCGCCATCAGCCGCGAAGCCAGCACCTGGTACAGCAGCCAGCCGTTGGCCAGCAGGTCGGTGGCGGCGTCGGGTGTGCGTACGTGCAATTGCGAAAGCATGGTGTGCCAATGCGCACGCACGCGTTCGAATTCGTCGCGTGCAAGCGTCGCGTCACCGAAGTTGCGCACCAGCGCGCGCGCCGCCTCCTCGCCGTCCGCCGCGCCGAGCACGATCACCGTCTCGATTTCCTCGCCCGGCAACAGCTCGTACGTCAGGCGCTGCGCGGAGCAGGGATCGAGTCCCGCACCCACCGCGCCGTCGAGGGTTTCGGTACGCATGCCGATCGGCACATCCAGTCCGCGATTGCGGCCGATGAAACCGAGCCGGTCGGCGGTGAATGCGGGGCGCGCCGCGCCAACCGCATGGAACGCGATGCGCGACGAAAACGTATCGTTGAACGGGTTGTGGGCGAACAGTGCGCCGCATTCGGCGTCGATGCGGGTGGCGACATGCCGGCCGCTGCGATCGCGGCGTTCGCCCAGCACCCATTCGAGGTAGCTGGTCAGCGAAACGGTGCGCGGGCGATCGCTCTTGTTGACGAGTTTGAGCAGCGTCAGTTTCACTGGCGCTTCGCGCACCACGAATACGGTGGCTTCGCTGTAGAGATCGGCGTGCGCGTGTTCGAAGCGGCTGTAGCCGAAGCCGTGGCAGGTGCGATATGCGTCGCCGCTCGGCGAGGGCTGCGGCATCACCGACCAGAATTCGCCGGTGGCTTCGTCGCGCAGCCACATCGCTTCGCCGCTGCTATCGCGCAGCGGATCGTTGTACCAGGGCGTCAGCCGGAATTCGTGAGCGTTCTCGGCGAACGTGTAGGCGCCGCCGGATTCGCTGACTACCGAGCCGAACGATTCGTTGGCGAGCACGTTGCTCCATGGCGCGGGGGTCGGCGCGCCGGGTTTCAACCAGATTGTGTATTCGCTGCCGTCGTTGCGGAAACCGCCGAGGATGTTCGGCAGCCGCAGGTCTTCGGAAGGCGGCTGCAGCGCATAAGTCGCGGGCAGCGGTTTGCGCAGGGCCAATTTGGCCGGCGGCGCGACATCGGCATCCGGCATCATCCGCGCGATCTGGTCGCGCAGGCGGCCTTCGTCGCCGGAGAACACGCAGCGCGCGACCGACAGCATCAGCGCACGATCGGGCGCGGCCAGGTGTTCGATGCGCCACGCGAACATCTTGCCGCGCCCCTGGCCGCCGCGCGCCTCGGCGCCGGATTCGATCAGGTACAAAATGTGTTCCTGCAATTCCTGCCGGTAGCCGGAAAGCTCCTCGTTCCAGATCAGGAGATCCGCGTGCAGGCCGCGCAATTGCCAATAGCCGTGCGCCTGGATCAGGTGGCGCACCAGGTCGATCTGGCTGGCGTTGGCGATCCGTGCCAGCACGATCGGCAGGTCGCCGGAAATGCCGTGCTTCCACAACGCCGATTGGGTAGGCAGATTGCCCTCGGCGTCGCGGCGCGCGGCGATCGGGCCGTACAGCAGCACGCTGGCGACACGTTCGTAGCGTTGCGCCTCGACCGCGCTCATGTTGAGCTGCTGCAGCGCCACCTGATCGTGCGTCCACGCCAACTGGAACACGCGCTGGTGCAAATGCCGTTCGCGATACTTCCGCGCCAGTTCCAGCGCGGCTTCGCGATCGCGCGCGACGCCGGTGAGGATGTCGAGGCCGGCGGTGTGGCCGGGCCGGATCTGGATGCGGCGGCGGATCGACACGATCGGATCGAGCACCGCGCCGGTGTGTCCGGGAAGCACCGTGTCGTCGGTGAACGTGCGCGCATGGGCCGGATCGCGCAGCCGGCCGAGAAACGCCTCGCGATCGGTTTCGCAGCCGCCGCTTCCCAGCGTGCCGCCGCGGGTGGTCATCTGGTGCACCAGCCACGGATTGTGTTCGTCCGGGCTGCGCGGCCGGCGCGTCGCCAGCAGCGCGTCCAGTTCCGGCGCCGACTCGGTTTCAAGAAACAGTTTGCTGAACACCGGATGCGAGGCGTCGGCGTCCGGTGGCGCCAGCACGATTTCCGCGTAGCTGGTGATCTCCAGCGTACGGGTTTTCAGGGTGCGGTTGGTCAGGCGCACGCGCCGGAGTTCGATGTCGTCCTCGGCCGACACCGCGACCAGCACTTCGGTGGCGATGCCATGGTCGGTGCGATGGAATTCCGCGCGCGCCTGCGAGAAGGTCGCGCTGCAACTGCCGCCGGCGTCGCCCATCGGCTGCTGCGTGGCCGACCACAATTTGCCCGATTCGACATCGCGCACGAATACGAACGTGCCTTCGTCATCGCGCACCGCATCGCCGCGCCAGCGGGTGAGCGCGAGATCGCGCCAACGGCTGTAGCCCGCGCCGGTCTGGGTCAGCATCACGTGGTAATTGCCGTTGGACAGCAGGTGCACTTCCGGCAGCGGGGTGTCCATGCGGGTGATGTCGCGTGTCTGCACGCCGCTGCCCGCGCGGGTCCGGCGCGGCTGCTCCACGTCCAGCGCGGCCGGGTGCCGCGGCCGCGCCTCGGGAATCTTTTCGCGCAACAGCAGTTCGTGCGCGCGGAACATCGGGTCGCGCATGAAACGTTGTTGCAGCGGCTGGCCGTTCAACAGCGAGGACAGCGCGAGGAAGCTCATGCCGTGGTGGTGCGCCATCCAGCTTTTCACCAGCGCAAAGTCTTCGTTCTCGCTGACGCGTCCCGCGGTGAAGTCGAGTGCCTCGTAGAAGCCGTAACGGGTCAGCGCGCCGATGCCGGCCAGATGTTCGAGGTTGTCGCAGGCCGCGGCGGGATCGAACATCAATGCCATCGCGCTGGCGTACGGCGCGATCACCAAATCCTCGCCCAGCCCGCGTTTCAGGCCCAGCCCCGGCACGCCGAACGCGCGGTATTGGTAGGTCAGATTGATGTCGGTGATGTTGTACGCGGACTCCGAAACGCCCCACGGCACCTGCTGCTGCGCGCCGTACTGGATCTGCCGCCCCACCGCGGCGCTGCAGGTGTCGAACAGCAGCGTGTTGCGATAGGCCGGCATCAGCAGGTGCGGCATCAGGTACTCGAACATCGAGCCGCTCCACGACACCAGCGTGGGCCGCCCGACCGCGATGGTGAACAGGCGTCCCAGCTTGAACCAGTGGGTCGGCGGCACCTGGCCCTGTGCGATCGCGACGTAACTCAGGATGCGTGCTTCCGACGCCAGCAGGTCGTAGTGGCTGGCATCGCGCTTGTCGCGCTCGACGTCGTAGCCGATCACGAATTGTTCGCGCCGTTCGTCGAACAGGAATTCCAGATCCACCGTCGCGAACGCGCGGCATTGCGCGGCCAGCGCCAGCGCATCGTCGTGCTGGCGATTGAGGGTCGCGCGCAACTCGTCGAGCGCGGCGCACACGTCGGTGGCGCCTTCGTCGGCAAGACGCAGGATCGCGTCGCCCGCCAGCACCTGCGCATGGGCGCGTGAAGGATTGCGTTCCAGTTCCGCCAGCCGCGCACGCGCGATTTCGTCGTCGCTGCCACAGTCACCGAGGCCGAGCCACGGCGCCAGTTCATCCAGTTCCTCGTAGGCGGCCGTCGCCTGCCGCGCGAACACGCGCACCCATTCGCCGAATTCGCTGGTGACTGCGTTGTCGGATGCAAGTTGCGCCAGCTTGCCCGACTCGGCCTCGATGCGCGCCAGCAGGCCGTGCAGCACCGGCAGGTTGTCGGCGTTGCCGACCGCGTCGGCGACCAGCCCGTCGAGTTCCGTCAGCGTTGCGGCCAGCGCAAGGTTGGCGTGCGGATCGGCGGCGTCCACGCCGGGCAGTTGGTCGCCCAGCACGCGCGCGGTGTCGCGCAGCCCGTGCGCGAGGTTCACCGACACCAGCGCGTCTTCCCCGGTGTGTTCCAGTGCACTGGCCAGCACCAGCAGGCACGCCATCAGGTTGCCCGAGTCCACGCTGGACACGTAGCGTGGCGTCAAGGGTTCGAGGTCGAGCGTGTCGTACCAGTTGTAGAAGTGTCCGCGATGCCGCGGCAGGCGCCCCAGCGTTTCCAGCGTCGCGGCGGTGCGGCGCAGCAGCGTGGCGCGGGTGATGTAACCGAAATCGTGCGCGGTGAGGTTGGCCAGCAGCGCCATGCCGATGTTGGTCGGCGACGTACGGTGCGCGATCTGTTCGACCGGAAACGCCTGGCAGTTGTCCGGCGGCAGCCAGTTCTCGCGGGCGTTCACGAAGGTGTCGAACCAGTGCCAGATGCGTCGCGCGACGCTGCGCAGGAAGATCTGCTGGGCAGCATCCAGCGGCAGCGGCGGGCGTTCCGGGGTGCGGCTGATCGACCAGGCCAGCGCCGGCGCCATGAACCACAGCAACAGGAACGCCAGCGCTGCCGGCAGTGCCGCGGGCACCTGCCAGCCGAGCGCGAGGCCTGCCACCAGCGCCGTTGCCGGCGCCACCCACATCAGCCGCACGTACTGCGCGAGCGTGGCTGCCGCGCCGCGCATCGCGTCGGTCATCGGCGTCCATTCCAGCAGGTGCCGGCGCGTGAACAGCAGCCGCCCGGCACTGCGGGCGATCGCGTCGAGGTTCACCCAGGTTTCAAACGGCAGGGTTGCGATCGAAAACACGTCGCGCAGCAATTCGTCGCGGATGCCACGCCAGGTGCTGCGCCAGCGCCGGCGTGGCACGCGCTGCTTGAGGTTGCGCGCCACCTGCACCAGCGCGATCAGCAGCGGCGCACCCAGCAGCAACGCCACCACGATCAGCGTCCAGTACACCGCGAACGGCCCGTGCGACCAGCCGCGCAGCAGCAGCGCCAGCATCGCCAGCGGCACCAGCCCGCGACGCAGGTTGTCCATGATCTTCCAGCGATGGTGCGCCTTCAGCGTGTTGCGCAGGCCGCGCCGGCGCGGGCCGGGCACGATCGGCAGCAGCCATTGCACGATCTGCCAGTCGCCGCGCGTCCAGCGATGGCGACGGCGCACGTCCACGCTGAAGCTGTTGGGCTGGTGTTCGATCAGCTCGATGTCGCTGACCAGTCCGGCGCGCGCGTACGAGCCTTCCAGCAAGTCGTGCGACAGGATCAAATCGTTCGGAAAACGCGAGCCGACCGAGCGATTGAATGCATCCACGTCGTAGATGCCCTTGCCGACGAACGACGCCTCGCTGAACAAATCCTGGTACACGTCCGACACCGCGCGGGTGTACGGATCCAGACCCGTGGAATCGCTGTACAGGCGCGCGAAGCGGCTGGGGCGATCGGCGCTCCACGTCACCGAAATGCGCGGCTGCAAAAGCCCGTAACCGGCGACCACCCGGCGCGAGCCCTTGCTGAACCATGGTCGGTTCAACGGATGCGCCATGGTTTCGATCAGCTTGCGCGCGGCTTCCGGCGGCAGCAGGGTGTCCGCATCCAGCGTGATCACGTAACGCGCGGTCTGCAGCGCATCGAGGTCGCCGACCGCCACGCTGAAGGCGCGATCCGGATGCGCGCCCCGCATCACGCGGTTCAGGTCGCCCAGCTTGCCGCGTTTGCGCTCGAAGCCCATCCACACCGATTGCCGCGCGTTCCATTCGCGCGGACGGTGGAACAGGTAAAAGCGCGTGCTGCCGCTGAGCGGATATTTCGCATTGAGCCGGTCGACGCCGGCCGTGGCCAATTGCAGCAGCGCGGCGTCGCTTGGCATGTCGCGCTCGGGCGCGTCGGGGAAATCCGTGAGCAGCGCGTAGCGCAGGTTCGGATCGCGATTGCCGAGGTAGCGTATTTCCAGCGCATCGAGTTGTTCGGTCAGCCCCTCGGGGCCGCCGAGCAACCACGGCACCACCACCAGCGTGCGGCATTCGTCGGGAATGCCGCCGGAGAAGGACATCTTCGGCAGCAGTTGCGCGGGCACCAGCATCCCCAGCAGCCAGTTCACCAGGGTGACCGCCGGCTGGCTGGCGGCCACGAAGACGGCGACCATCAACACCATGTCGATCGCCAGCGGCATCGGTGCCACGTACCAGCGGTGGCCCGACCAGACCAGCGCGGTGATCACGAGGCTCGCAATGAAAATGCCGCCGAGATAGGTGGCGGAAGGCCAGCGCTTGAGACGCGCCGAGATGCGGTGGTCGGCCGGCGCACGCGCGCCCAGTTCGCGTTCCAGGGTGGCGCGGCCGGGGCCGATCAGGAAATAGCCGACGTGGTGCACGCGCGGGTCGCCGGCGGGGTCGTGATCGGCCGCCGCCAGATCGATCGCGCACCGCGCGATGTCGGGTTCGCTGCGCTTGCTGCGCTGGGCCAGCGACTCGATCGCATGGCGATAGCGGCCGCGGGTGCCGAAATCCATGTCCGCGTAGGCGCCCGCCGGATCTTCCCCGAGAATGCGGTCGACCACGCCGACCCGTTCGATCAGTTCCGACCAGTTGATCTCGTTGACGCGGCGCAGGCTGTTGATACGGTTGGCGATGGAGACCTGGTCGGCTGCCTGTTCGCGTGCCTCGCCATCGATCACCCTGCCCACGCTGGTGCCGCGCTGTTCCAGTTGCCCCTCGGCGAAGCTGAGCGCAAGTTTCAGCGACGGATGCTTGCCTTCCAGCAGGCGGTAGAACTCGGCCGCGAATGCGGGCGAGATGAACGATTCGGTGCGCGCCATTTCGGCGACGCTGACCAGCATCTCGGCGGGCGTGTTCGCCGCCACCTCGCCCAGATGTTCGGCCCAGAACTCCGCGCGCGAATAGGCTTCGAGCCGTCGCGCGATCGCGACGGCGCAGGCGGCCAGGCCTTCGATCAGCGTGACGCGGATCAGCACCGGCAGCGTCCACAGTTCGACCATGTCCAGCGAGCCGTGCCGCTGGTAATCGTCGAGGTAGCGCTCGATCGCGTCCGCTTCCAGATTGCCGTCGAGCGAGGCGATGCAGGCGCGCATCACCCGCAGAATGCGCGGCACCATCGTGCCGTCGGCCGCCTTGTGGCGCGGCAACCGTCGCCATACCTTCGGCGACAGCGTTTCGCGCACTTCGCGAATCTGGTTGCGGATCAGGTAGACATTGTCGATCAGCCATTCGGCGGCCGGCTCGATGCGACGGTTCTCGATGGCGGCGGTACGCGCGACCGCGTAGGCGTGCGCCAGCGTCTGGTCGTGCGTGGTCAGCGCGCGCGAAAGATCGAAGGGTGGCGCGTCGCTGAGCCGGTTGTGGTCACGCGCAAGTGCCGCCGCCGAAATCGCCACGGCGACTTCGGGGATCTCGCGCGGAGTCGTGTGCACATGCGCGATCCGGCGCGCGGCGCGCCGGATCCTGAATCTGCGAAACCATGCTTGCGGGCGATGTTTGCGCGGCACCTCGAGGAATCACTCCGTCCTGTGGAACCTTCGATGTTAACGAAACGGCCGTTGCCGCGATGTATCGGCCGCCGGTCGCGACGCAGTTGGCGTCAAGCCGGGGACTCGTCCAGCACGTTCAGATGCCCATCGGGATCGTGCAGCAGCGCCACGGTGGCGCCCTGGACGAATCCGCTGACGACGATCGCATCGGTGAAATCGCCATCGGTCAGCGCTTCCAGCAACATGTCCACCTTGTCGGCCTGCCAGACGAGGCGGTCGGCCGCGATGGCGGTAAGACGTTCCGATGCGTCAGCGCGCCCGCGCGGCTGACGATAACCCAGCAGTTCCAGATGCGGCGTGCGCGCGGCGGGCTGCATCGCGATCACCTCGACCTCGACGTCGGCCAGGTTATCGAGGCGCTGTTGCTCGATGCCCCGGTTCACGCTTCGGTCGGCAACCTGCAGGCCGAGCAATTCGTAAAACAGCACGCTGCGTTCGACCTCGGCCACGCTGATCGCGCTGTGGTCGATGCCGAGTGTCGAACCATCGGCGTGCCTCGATTGCCAGGCCGGATCGCCCGTGCCTTCGGGGAATGCGATCAGTTCCAGCGGATGGCCATCCGGATCGCGGAACTTGCACGCGCCGACCGAACCGGTCGAGGGCGGCAGTGTTTGCGGACCCCCGCGCGTGATGGGCGTGGCGCCGTGGCGCATTGCGCGGTCGTGGATGGCCTGCATGTCATCGGTCACGATCGCGCAATGCTGGAACCACAAATCATTCGATGTGCTGTTGGCCGGATACGGCGTGATGTTCGGAAACTCCGTCAGCAGCAGCGTTTGTCCACCCAGCGAAAGCAGTGCGCAACGTGGCGCGGTATCGCACAGCCCCGGCAACAATGTCCATACGGGCGGCGTGGCGTTCGCATCCTCCACGCGGAAGCCGAGTGCGTCGCGATAAAACGTGATCGCGCGTACGAGGTTCGCGGTGTTGCGCTCGATGCGCAGCAGTTTGTGGATGCCGTGGCTCACGGCCGTTGCGCACCACGGCGGTTGATCCAGATCGCATACAACGTCTGCGAGGCGCACAGGAATAACCGGCTGCGATGACGGTCGCCGAAGCACAGATTGGATACCGTGCACGGCACTTCGATGCGGCCGAGCAGGGTGCCGTCGGGCGCGATGCAATGTACGCCGTCGCCGACGGCTGCCCAGACGTTGCCGTCTTCGTCGCAGCGGATGCCATCGGCGTGTCCCGTCGCGGCGGTATGGAAATCGCGGCCGTGGCGCAACGATTTGCTGTCATCGCCGACGTCGTACACGCGGATGCAGCGTTTCGAATCGGGCTCGAATTGCACGCCGGTGTCGGTGACGTACAGGCGTTTTTCGTCGGGCGAAAAACACAGGCCGTTCGGACCCGCGATGTCGCCGATCACCACATTCAGCGTGTCGTCGCGCGGATCGAAGCGGTAAAGGTTGGCCGGCGATTCGGATTCGCGCTTGCCGCCTTCGTAATCGGTCTGGATGCCGTAGGGCGGATCGGAAAACCAGATCGTGCCGTCGGATTTCACCACCACGTCGTTGGGCGAGTTGAGGGGTTTGCCATCGAAGCGTTCGACCAGCGTGGTGACGCTGCCGTCGAGCTCGGTGCGCACGAGGGCGCGGCCGCCGTGCAGGCAGCCGATCAATCGTCCCTCGCGATCGCGCGTATGGCCATTGGCGAAGCGCGACGGTTGCCGGAACACCGTTACGCCCCCCGACGCCGTCCAGCGCATGATGCGGTCGTTCGGGATGTCGCTGAACAACAGGCACTGCATGTCGGCGAACCACGCCGGCCCTTCCAGCCAGCGGAACCCGTCCGCCAGTTTTTCCAGCGGTGCGTTCGGCAGCACCATCGAGCGGAAGCGCGGATCGAGGATTTCGTAATCACTCATCGCCGCCGTCCATCTGCACGATCATCAAAACCGCGGCCTCGTCGCCCACCGTTCCGGAACGATGACCCTTGTGCCCGTTCGCGTCGGCCACGCAATCCTGGTCGCCGCCGAACGAGACCTCGCCCGCGCCCATTTCCACCCGCGTGCCATCCATCGTTTCCACGAACCAGCGGCCCGATAGCGGCACGATCCATTGCGGTGCGGGGTTCTCGTGCCAGTCGCCGATCCAGCCGGCGGGCAGCACGCTGAACATCGCACGCGCCGGTTTTTGTTCCAGCACGTGGTTCCATTGCGGCGCCGCGCCGCCCATGCTCTGCCGCTCGAAGTCGTGCAGCGTGCGACGTTGCTGGTGGCTGACGCCGTGTGCGTCGGTCCATACATGCCAATAAGCGAGCGTGGGCGCGTCGGTGCTCATGCGGTCAGTGCCCCTCGGAGCGTGGGCTCGACCATCCGGAAACTGCAGATGGCGGCGCGACGCCGGCCGGCGTGTACACGGTGGTCGATGACAAGGGCCGGCGCGCGACGGCGCCCGCGGGCGCGAGCTGGGTCGCGAACACGACCAGCAGCAAGCCACCGACCAATCCGAAGTTCTTCAGAAAATCCCAGAAGTGACTGCGCGCCACACTGTTGCCCGACTTCCAGAAATCGCGGAACTTCCAGAACGGGTGATACAGGATTGCGGTGACGATGCAGAACAGCGCCAGCAGGAACGCGGCGAGGCGATCGTGCCAGCCGAACACGATGCAGAAAGGTGTCACGCCTTCCACGACGATTGCAGCGATCAGCAATGGCGGACCACTCCAGCTCGGCAGAAAGGAAGAATCCGCCTGTGCGATCGCGTCTTTCCAGAACACGATCTTGTCCAGTGCGCTGAACGGAAACAGCACCACCAGACACACTCGGATAGCGATCGGAATGAAGTAGAGATTCAGCCACATGGGGCGCTCCTCACCGCATCCGCTCCGCGATCCGATCCGCCACGCGCAGTGCGTTCGCGACGATCGTGAGGGTCGGGTTCACCGCGCCGATCGACGGAAAGAAACTCGCGTCGGCGACATAAAGATTGTCGAGTTCGTGTGCCTTGCAATCGAGGTCGAGCACCGAGGTGTCCGGATCGCTGCCGAAGCGCGCGGTGCCGGCCTGGTGCGCGGTGCCGCCGATCGGAATGTCCTGGCCGAGATATTGCGTGCGCCGCAGCGTGTGCGGATGCGCGCCGATCGGTTCCAGCAGCGATTCCAGTTTCGCCTTGAGCCGGCGGTGCGCTTCCATGTTGTTGTCGGTCTGCTCGACTACCACGCGGTCGCCGTCGTAGCGGATGCGGTTCTCAAGGCGTGGCAGGTCTTCGCTGGACAGCCAGAAATCCAGCGAGTGGCGGGCGATGTATTCGAACGGCTTCTCGGGCAACCATTCGAGCCAGTCCGGCAGCGCCTCGCCGCGGATCGTGTCGGCGTGCGACTTGCCCGTCATCTGGATCAGGCCGAGCGGGAACGGCCAATCCTCTGCGCCGAAATAGAAGTCACTGACGCCCACCGTCTTCTGGAAAATCGTGTCGTTCGGTTCGCGCGTGATCGCCATCAGCACCGACTGGTTGTGGCGGATGTAATTGCGGCCGACCTGGTCGGAGCCGTTGGCCAGTCCGTCGGAATGCTTGTCGTTGGCCGAGCGCAGCAGCAACAAGGCGGAGGACAGCGCGCCGCACGCGACCACCACGATGTCGGCGGAATACGTTTCCTTCGCGCCGTCGCGTTCCACCTGCACGGCATTGACGACGCGGCCCGATGCATCGGTGTCCAGCCGCGAAACATATGCGCCGGTCAACAGCGTCACGTTCGGGTGCACGGCCAGCGTCGGATTGACGCAGATGATTTCGGCGTCGGCCTTGCCATTGGTCGGACACGGATACCCGTCGAACGCGCCGCAGCGCACGCACGGGCTGGAACGCGCGACCACGCCATCGGTTTCATCCAGCAGGATGCCGAGTGGCATGTGGAACGGATGCAGGCCCTGGCGCGCGAAGGCGTCTGACAGTTGCTGCATCCGCGGTTCGTGCGCGACCGGCGGGAACGGATACGGCGTGTCGCGGCTCGGCTCGGTCGGGTCCTCGCCGGACGCGCCGTGCACATGGAACAGCTTTTCCGCTTCGTCGTAATACGGCGCGAACACGTCGTACTTCAGTGGCCATGCGGGCGAGAGGCCGTCGGCGTGTCGGATTTCCCCGAAATCGCGTTCGCGCAGGCGGAACAGGGCCGCGCCGTACATCTTGGAATTGCCGCCCACGAAATAGTGCAGGCCGGGATGAAAAGCCGTGCCGTGTTTGTCGTACCAGGTTTCGTCGGCCTGGTAAATGTTGTCGATGAAGACCGACTTCGGGCTCCAGTTGTCGGGCGAACGCTTGAGCCAGTCACCGCGTTCCAGCATCAGGATCTTCCTGCCCGATGGCGCCAGCCGTTGCGCCAGCGCCGCACCACCCGGACCCGAGCCGATCACGATCAAGTCGAAGTGGTTGTTGGCCATCCCTTGTCCGGTGGTGCGACGAAAGGCTCGTGTTGTACACGACGCGGCGTTTAGTCCAGGTCAACGCGGGCGCATTTGGTGACGCATCGCCGGGACGCTATACTTGCGCGGATATGCGGCGGCCACGGGGGCCCGGGGACGCCGTTCGCCTTCCAACCGGAGTTCGCAAGTGAGCACGCATCTCACCCCTTCCGATCGTACCTTCATGAAGCATTTCGCGATCATGATCGCCATGCTCGCGAGCACGGCGGTGGTGTTGATCATCATCGGCGCGATCGTGTGGACCACCTTGCCGAGAGAGAGCAATCAGCGGGAAGTGCAGCAAGCGGGCGAGCGCATCAGTCCGGTCAGTGCGGTCTACGCGGGCAACACCGGACGCGCCGCGATGGAAGCCGCCAAGGCCGCCGCGACCCAAGCTGCCGCCTCACAGGTCGCCTACGGTGGTACCACCGACGGCAAGGCGATCTTCGATCATCTGTGCACCACCTGTCATTCGACCGGCGCCGCGGGCGCCCCGAAGGTCAGCGACAAGGCCGCGTGGGCGCCGCGCATCAAGGAAGGCATCGACACGCTGGTCAAGCATGCGATCGATGGCTACACCGGTCCCGATGGCAACCACATGCCGGCCAAGGGCGGCAATCCGGTGCTCTCCGACGCGCAGGTGGAAGCCACGGTGAAGTGGATGGTGTCGCAGGTGAAATGACACGCGTTTGCGCGCGATGCCGGTGGCATCGCGCGCGCGGTATTTCGGCCGGTCATGGATGATCGGCGGCGATAGCTTCAGGGACGCATGCTCGCCTCGGGCCAGTCAACCCGCGATGTAGCGCTGCAGGTGGTCGATTTCCGCCGCCTGGTCATCGATCACCGCCTTCACCAGATCGCCGATCGACACGATCCCGATCAGCCGGTTGCCTTCGACCGCCGGCAAATGGCGAACCCGCAGCTCCGTGCACAGGCGCATGCATTCATCCACCGTGGTGCCAAGCGAAACCGTGGTGGGTGCGGGCGTCATGATTTCCGACACCGGCGTTTCCCGCGAAGAGCGGCCTTTCAGGATTACCTTCCGCGCATAGTCGCGTTCGGTGACGATGCCGGCGAGCGCCTCGCCCCGCATCACCGGCAGCGCGCCAACGCGGCGCTCCGCCATCAACCGGATTGCATCCAGCACCGGCGCTTCCGGGGTGATGGTGTAAACCTCGCCGCCCTTTTCTTCCAGTAAATGCCTGACCTGTCGCATGGCCGTGTTCTCCGGATTGCGGAAGGTCTTTCGATTCTAGCGCTTGCGACGCGCCCCGGCGGAACGCGGATCCCGACCTTCATGGCACCGTCAGGCACGCTGGGGTGCGGACGTCACGCGGAGAAATGGGGTGCGGCGTCGCCGATCCAGGTGTCGACCGGCTGCGCCTTCGCGTACAGGAAGCCCTGCACGTGCCGGCAGCCGAGCCGGCGCAGCATGTCACGCTGCAGCGGAGTTTCGACGCCCTCGGCGATCACCTCGATCGAGAGCGTTTCCGCCATCGCGAGGATCGCGCGGATCACGGCGTCGCTGCTGCCTTCCTCGCCCGCGCTGAGGTTGGCGACAAACGAACGGTCGATCTTGAGCGTCTGCAGCGGATATTGGTGCAGATACGACAGCGATGAATAACCGGTGCCGAAATCGTCCAGCGAGATGCTGATGCCGGCGTCGCGGAAAACTTGCAGGATGCGTTTCACCGCGGGCGTGTTTTCCAGCAGCGCGCGCTCGGTCACCTCGACCCGCAGGCGCGCGGCCGGCACGTTGTATTCGGCCAGCAATCCCAGCAGGCGCTGGTCGAAGCGCGGATTGCTGAAATGGCGTGCGGAAAGATTGATCGCGACGAAGGCGTCGTTGCGTCCGGCCAGCGCATTGGCGTCGCGGCAGACCTGGGTGAAGATCTGCCAGTCGATGGTTTCCGACGTGCCGGTGTCTTCGGCCACGTTGAGGAAGGCGCCCGGCAGCAGCACGCCGCGCTGCGGATGCCGCCAGCGCATCAATGCCTCGTAGCCGACCACGTCGCCGTTCTCGACGTCGACCACGGGCTGGTAATACGGCACGAACTCGTTGCGCGTCAGCCCGCGCCGCAGGTCGTTTTCCACTTCCAGCAGCGACACCGCTTCCTTGCGGAGGTCATCGTCGAACACCGCGAAGCGGTGGCGGCCGGCGGCCTTGGCGCGGTACATCGCCGAATCCGCGTCGCGCAGCAATTCGTCGGGGTTCTGGTAGTGCGGCGCTGCCAGCGCGATGCCCACCGAGGTGGACGTGAAGAGCTCCTTGGCGGCCAGCCGGAACGGCGCATTGAGATCGTTGATGATCCGTTCGGCGATCTGGCAGGCGCGCGTGGCGTCGTGGACGCCTTCCAGCAGTACCGCGAATTCGTCGCCGCCCAGTCGCGCCACCACATCCTCGGATTTCAGGCAATCGCGGATGCGGCTGCCGACCTGCATCAGCAGATCGTCGCCGACCAGGTGGCCGACCGAATCGTTGATCACCTTGAAGCGGTCGAGGTCCATGAACAACACCGCGAAACTTCGATCCGCATCGGCGTGATAACGCGCCAGCGCATGTTCCAGCCGTTGCGTCAGCAAGGTGCGGTTGGGCAGGCCGGTCAGCGAGTCGTGCAGCGTCTCGTATTTCAGCCGCGCTTCCACGCGTTCGCGTTCAGTGATCTGCGAGCGCAGGTCGCGATTGGCCAGCGCCAGTGCGCGTGTGCGCTCGTCGACGCGGTTTTCGAGCTGCGCGTATGCACGCCGCAGTGAATCCTTGGCGCGTATGCGCTCCAGCGCATTGGCGATGTGGTAGGAAACGAAGGTCAGCAATTCCTGGTCGCGCAGGCTGTAGTGGTATTCGGGTGAATAGCTTTGCACCACCAGGACACCGACGGCGTGTTCGGCGCAGATCAGCGGGACGCCCAGCCAGCACTCCGCCATCGAACCGTAGTTCCCCACCGCGCCCGCGGCACGCAATCGCATGATCTCGGATTTGTCCGCCAGCAGGGGCGCACCGTGCAGCAAGACATATTCGGTGAGTCCATTCGCCAGCTTGCGGGCCGGGTTTTCGCGATCGCACTCGTCCACCGAGTACGGAAACCCGAGTTCCGCGCCATCCTCGGAAACGAGCGCTATGCAGAAGTTGCGTGCGTTGATCAGGTCATCCACGATGCGGTGGATGGATGCATAGAACTCTTCGAGCTGATCGGTGCTGCTGGCCAGCTCGGCGATCCGGAACAGCGCCGCCTGCAGGCGCTCGCCGCGCTGCCGTTCCAGCACTTCCTGCTGCAGCACGTCATTGGCCGCGCTGAGCGCGAGGGTGCGCTCCTCGACCCGTCGTTCCAGATCGACGTGCGCCAGGCGGCGCTCCAGCGCGGTCTGGATGTGCTGGGCCACGTAGATGAGCAGGGCTTTGTCCTGCTCATCGTAATGGTGGGTCTTGTCGTAACTTTGCACCACCACGCAACCGGCCACTTCGTTGCCGTGCAGCAGGGGCGCGCCCAGCCAGTCTTCGAACGCGGCGCCGACGATGTGGAACGGCCCGTTGACCTGTCGGGGCATCGCATCCGGCGAACCCATCAGCGGCTTGCCCTCGCGGATCACGTACCAGGTCGGGCCATGGCTGATGTCCGTCATCGGGAGATCGCTGTCCGGAAACGGGAGCTCCGGGTCGACCGTATCCGCATAGTAAGGAAACCGCACGGTATCCCGCTTCGCGTCATACAGGACGATGTAGAAGTTCTCGGCGTACATCAGCGACGCGACGATCTCGTGCAAGGCCCGGAACATCGAGGTGAGATCGGTGCCGGCGGCGCTGGCCTGGTCGGCGATCGCATATAGCGCGCGTTGCAGGCGTTCGGATTTGCCGAGTTGTTCGACCGATTCCGCGAGCGCGGTGCGCTGGTCGAGGGCGTCGACGCGTGCGGCGATCAGTTCGGCGGCTGCATCAAGCAAGGCCGGATCGCCGTGCCCCGGGGGCGGGGTGACGACCAGAACTTCGCGCCGGGATAGCGTAATCTGGAGCGGGCCACTGTCGGTGTGCGCCGAGGGCCGCACGTCGCGTCGATCCCGGCGTTCGATCAAGACACCCGGAATCAGGGCTGTCAGCAACGCACTCGCGGTCGCCACCACCGAGTCAAGGTCCGGCGCGGCCCACAGGTTGCCACTGGCCTGCAACAGCGCGGTGGCGGGGGGCGCCGTTTGGCCTGCCGGGATGCTTCTGGGCAGAAGATGAACATTCGCGGCCATGGCCGACCCCTTTCGAAGACTGGATGGTGCTCCTGATCGATATCGGCACAAACCGCGCCAAGTTGCGCCCTTTTTTTGTGATCTTTGGTTACAGGTTCGCAGCGGAAATTTGATCGGGGTCAAGATTCCGCGATTCGACACATCATCGCCGGTCGCGTGTCGGCGCAACCCGCGGCCGTTTCGGGTGCGGGTCGAGAACGTAGGACACCCCGCCCAATTGCCGCATCTGCTGCTGGATCCATGCTGCGCGGCGCTGGATGTACGGCGACGGCCGGTCGGCGTGCCAGTCGCGCGGATCGGGCAGCACCGCCGCGAGCAACGCGGCCTGATGAGCGGTCAGGCGCGACGCCGGTTGGTGGAAGAAGGCTCGCGAGGCGGCTTCGACCCCGTAAATCCCGTCGCCGAGTTCGGCGATGTTGGCGTATACCTCAAGCACCCGGTGCTTGGGCCAGGTGATGTCGATCAGCACCGTGAACCACGCTTCCAGGCCCTTGCGGAAGAAGCCGCCGCCGCTCCACAGGAACAGGTTGCGCGCGGTTTGTTGGGTGATCGTGCTGGCGCCACGCAGCCGGCCCCCGGCCTCCGCTTCGTCGATGGCCGAACGGATCGACGGGATGTCGAAGCCGTGGTTGAACGGGAAAGTCTGGTCTTCGCCGGCCACCATCGCCAGCGGCGCGACCGGCGCGATCTGTTTCCACGGCACCCATTCGTAGTGCAGGATAAAACGATGGTTGCCCTGCCACATTCGCGAAATCCGTCGTTCCAGCATGTAGGCGCTGGTGACGGGCGGCACGAAGCGCAGGATCAGCACCGGCAGCCACGTCGCCACGACGAATGTCACGACCAGCCACAACAGCCGTTGCAGCCATCGACGCACGAACGGGCGCCGCGCACCGCGGACGCCGGCGGCGGAACCGGTCATGCCGGCGTCATTCCGTCAAAGGAGGGGGCACCGTGCTGCCGGCCCAGACTTCCAGGGGTTGCGCCGGCGCGTACAGAAAGCCCTGCGCGTAGCGACAGCCCATTTTCAGCAGCAGGTCGCGCTGCTCCACCGTTTCCACGCCCTCGGCGATCACCTGCATCGACAGCAGGCGCGACATCGCGATGATGGTGCGGATCACCGCGTCGCTGCTGCCTTCGCCTTCCGCGGTCAGGCTGGTGATGAACGAACGGTCGATCTTCAGCGCCTGCACCGGGTACTGATGCAGGTAGGACAGCGATGAATAGCCGGTGCCGAAATCGTCCAGCGCGATCCCGATACCGGCGCCGCGCAGTGTCTGCAGTATGCGCTTGGCTTCGGGCGGATTCTCCAGCATCGCGCGTTCGGTGACCTCGACCCGCAGGTTGGAGGGCGACATGTCGTGGTCGGCCAGCAACCGCAGCAGGCGGCGATCGAGATCGGGGTTGCGGAAATGGCGGGCCGACAGGTTGATGCCCACGAAAAGATCGCGGCCTCCGATGAGGGACGCGGCGCCGCGGCACACTTGCTCGAAGATCTGCCAGTCCATGGTTTCCGAAGCGCCCGTGTCTTCGGCGACACTCAGGAATTCGCCGGGCAGCAACAGGCCACGCTGCGGATGACGCCAGCGCATCAACGCTTCGTAACCCGCGACGCTGCCGTCCGCGAGATTCACCACTGGCTGGTAGTAAGCCACGAACTCATCGCGCGTGAGGCCGCGGCGCAAATCGTTTTCCACTTCCAGCAGCGAGACCGCTTCGCGGCGCAGACCTTCGTCGAACACGGCATAGCGATGGCGGCCATCGGCCTTGGCGCGATACATCGCCGAATCCGCGTCGCGCAGCAGCTCCTCGGGATGCTTGTAATGCTCGGCTGCCAGCGCGATACCGATCGAGGTTGACGTGAACAGCTCTTTCGCCGCGAGGCGGAACGGCGCGTTCAAATCATCGATGATCCGCTTGGCGATGCGGCAGGCCTTGTCCGCGTCGATGATCCCTTCCAGCAGCACGCCGAATTCATCGCCGCCGAGGCGCGCCACCACGTCTTCGGATTTGAGGCAGGCGCGGATGCGGCCGCCGGCCTGGAACAGCAGGTCGTCGCCGATCAGATGCCCGACCGAATCGTTGATGACCTTGAATCGGTCGAGGTCCATGAACAGCACCGCGAAACCCTTGCCCGGCTCGGAATGGAAACGTTCCAGCGCGTGCTCCAGCCGCTGCATCAGCAGGCTGCGGTTGGGCAGACCGGTCAGCGAGTCGTGCAGGGTTTCGTATTTCAGGCGCGCCTCGATGCGTTCGCGCTCGGCGATCTGCGCGCGCAGATCGCGATTGGCCAGCGCCAGCGCGCGCGTGCGTTCGCCGACACGGTGTTCGAGGTTGGAATAGGCGCGCCGCAGCGTTTCGGCGGCGCGCACGCGTTCCAGCGCGTTCGCGATGTGGTAGGACACGAACGTGAGCAGTTCCTGGTCACGCAGGCTGTAGTGGTGTTCCGGCGTGTAACTTTGCACCACCAGCACGCCCACGGTGTGTTCGGCGCACACCAGCGGCACGCCCAGCCAGCACACCGAATCGGTGCCGTGTTGCGCCACTTCCCCACTGATGCGCAAGCGTTCGATTTCGGGGGCGTTCGCGAGCAGCGCGGTGCTGTGCCGCAGCACGTATTCGGTCAGGCCGTTCGCGAGTTTGCGCGGCAGGCGTCTCTGGTCGCGTTCGTCCACCGAGTAGGGAAAGGTGAGTTCGGCGCTGTCCTCGGACAGCAGCGCGATATAGAAATTGCGCGCGTACAGCAGACCGCCGACCACGCGATGCACCGCGGCATAGAAGTTGTCGATACTGTCGGTGGTGGTGGCCAGTTCCGCGATCCGGAACAGTGCGGCCTGCAAGCGCTCGCCGCGCTGGCGTTCCAGCACCTGTTGCTGCAGCACGCGGTTGGCGTCGCGCAGCGCTTCGGTACGTTCGCCCACGCGGTGTTCCAGTTCGGCGTGCGCGAGGCGGCGTTCCAGCGCGGTCTGGATGTGCTGCGCCACGTAGATCAGCAGGGCCTTGTCCTGCTCGTCGTAGTGGTGTGCGTCGTCGTAGCTCTGCACGACCACGCAGCCGACCACTTCGCTTCCGCGCAGCAACGGCACTCCGAGCCAGTCCACGCAATCGGTACCGGAACTGTGGAACGGTCCGCTCACCTGAAGCTTCAGTGTTTCCAGCGAGCCCATCAGCGGCTTGCCGTCGCGGATCACGTACCAGGTGGGTCCGCGTTCGATCTCTCCCATCGACATGTCGTTGTGCGGGTCCGGAATGGTCGGATCCGCCACGTCCGCGTAGTAGGGGAATCGCACGCTGTCGCGGGAAGCGTCGTACAACGTCACGAAGAAATTCTGCGCGTACATCAAGGTGCCGACGATCTGGTGCAGCGCCCCGAACATCGTTGTGATGTCGGTACCGGCCGCGCTGGCCTGATCGGCGATGGCGTACAGTGCGCGCTGCAACTTCTCGGCACGGCCGAGTTGTTCGACCGATTCCGCCATCGCGGTCTGTCGGCCGAGTGCGCCGACCCGCGCGCCGATCAGGTCGGCTGCGGCTTGCAGTACGGCGCCGGCCTCCGGGGAGCCGTTGGCGGTCAGGACCAGTGTTTCGTGATCGGAAAGCGGCACCTGCACCCGATGATCGGGCGCTGCCCCGAGTCCATCACCGTCGCTGCCAGCGCAGCGCTGTACGGCCGCGCCCGGTACAAGATCGGCGAGCAAAGCGCGCGCGGCCGCAACCACCTGGTCCAGGCTTCCCGCCGTCCAGAGCGCCCCGCTGGCCCGCAACGAGGCAGCCGCGACGGGCGACGGACTAGCCGGAGTGGCCAGATGGTGAACGTTGCCTGCCATGAATGGTCCAACCCCCTGCATTGGTGTGAGTGTAACGTCAGTCGCACGGGGAAGCGCGTGTGCGAGATCAGAAATGCTCGTCCCGTAACGGATTCCGCGGCCGCAAACGGCGAAAATGGTGCCGCGGCCACGCTCGCATTGAAGGCAAGGAATGCCGCACCGACCAGTCCAGCAATTGTTAGCAAAATGTAATTTGGTGGCGTACAATCACACCCAAAGTCGGTACGGTTTGGCCGTGCCGGGTGACGCCTTGGGCATTCACTGATCCGGACCTTTCAGATGCGTCGATGCTTGGCCAACGTAATGCTTGCCGGCTTGGGCATGGCCCTGCCGGTGTGGGCGTTCGGCCAGACGACGACCATGCCGGTGATTCCGGCGGTGCAACAGCCTGCGCACGCCAAGAAGAACACCGTGGCGAAGGACACCGCGACGGCGCCGGTCTGGCAGCGTGACGG
Organism: Rhodanobacteraceae bacterium; assembly: GCA_035281745.1. Taxonomy (GTDB): domain Bacteria; phylum Pseudomonadota; class Gammaproteobacteria; order Xanthomonadales; family Rhodanobacteraceae; genus 66-474. Next base: position 181,586 of record DATEDI010000021.1, on the reverse strand, counting down.
CAACACGCTTTCGGTGACGGCCGGCGGCCACGCTGCACCCACCATACCCACCGCGACGCCGCTGGACGGCCAATCCCATTCCGCCGGCGCAGGGGTACATCTCTCCACCAAGCCGGGCATCACGGCCCACGCCAATGTCCGTGAAATCCGCTGGGCGCCACTGGCGCCGGTGTGCGCGGCAACGCTGTCCAGTGCGCCGTTGAGTCCCGTGTGCGTCAGTCCGCTGACCGATGGCGTGCAACGCGGCGAGGTGGGAGCCGGGTTTGCCGGTCCCGGCGGCAAATTCGATGTTTCCGTGGGGCAATCGCACAGCGCGTCCGCGACTTCGCCTGCGCTGGATCGTCGTGCGGCTCTGCCGCGGGTGCTGCCAGCCGAGGGCGGCGCGGAGGTCGCGGCACCGTTGTGGTTCCGCAATAGCACGGCCACCAGCATCAGCGCGAAAGGCCAGCTCGATGTGGCGCCGAACACCAGCCTGGATCTCGGCGCCAGTGTCGGTCACGTGAGATTCCTCCCCGGATCGGGCCTGGCCGCCGACGACACGGTCGACCAGACCACGCTCAGCCTCGGCATTCGTCATGGCGCGGTGCGCGGGTCCATCGTCGGCCATGTCCTGGAACCCAATCTGCCCGGCGCCGCGCTGGACCAGAACCAGCGCTGGAGCGGCATCGATCTTGGCATCAGCGTGCGCCTGCCGTGGCGCGGGGAATTGAATTTCGGCGCGCAGAACGTGTGGAGTTCCGGTCGCTCGCCACTGCTGTTCGGCCCCGGCGCCGCCGCCCCCGATCAGGGCCGCGTGCCTTACGTGCAATACCATCAGGATCTGTAGGGACCTCGATCTGTAGGGACTCGTTGCGGCCGCGCCAGATGTGGGCAGCCCCGCTTCCCGGTTGCCCTAAACGACCAGCGAGTTGAGCGTTCCACGCCGATCAGGCAGGCTGCACACGCGTGAATTCGTCCCCGCTCACCAATCCACCTGAAATCCTGCAGAAGGCAGCCGACCTGTTGCAGGCAGGTCAGCATCCGGAAGCGGCCGCGGCACTGCGACGCGCAATGGACCTTGCGCCAGCAAGCCCGGCGGTGAGACGAGCGGTGGCGCGCCTTTCGACCTTGGCGCGGACGTGGTTGACGTTGGGGCAAGTCCGTCTCGCCCTGGACACGCTTGCGCCACTTGCCGAATCCGCGCATGCCGACGGCACGCTGCTGATGCTTTACGGGTACGCGCTGATGGCGGTGGGCCGGAAGGATGACGCCGAGGCCGTTTTGCGGCGCTGGCTCGCCAAGGACCCCGGCAATCGCGATGCAACATTGAGGCTCGCGGCGGTGCTTTCAGACAACGGCAAGGCAATTGAGGCCGAAGCCGTCATACGAAGTATCGCCCGCGGCAGGGAGGACGCCGATGTGGCGTTCGTCCTCGGGCGCGCGTTGCTCGAACAGGCCCGCTTCGACGAAGCCGAAACCCAGTTCAGGAAAGTGGTACAGGCTCGGCCGGAGCATCAGATAGCGCACGGGAATCTGATGGAACTCGTGTGGATGCGCACCGGGGACGTGCACGAAGCGAGTCGCGAAATCGACAAAGTCTTGCATGTCCACGCCGATTCGCAGGGCCTTCGCATCACCAAGGCTCGATTGCTGACATCCGCAAGGCTGCCGCGCGAAGCGCTCGCCGCGATCGACATCGGGCTCCAGTTGGCGCCATCGGCGCCGGCCCTGCTGACGGCAGCGGCCACGATCGCGCTCGATTTGGACGGAACTCGCGCGCTGGATTACGCAAAGCGGCTGCACGCGATCGCTCCACACGATCGCGCCACGCAAGTCGCCGTAGGCAACGCATCATTGGCCACGGGCCATGCCCAAGAGGCCCTGGAGATCGCGGAGGCGCTCCACAAGGCCGATCCCACCGACGGCCGGGCACTGGCAATGAAGGCCGATGCGCTGCGCATGCTGGGTGATCCGCGCTACCGCGAGTTGCTGGATTACCAGCATCTCGTCCGTGCCGAGCCGATCGATGTGCCGGCCGGCTGGAGCGGCCTCGAGGCGTATCTTGCCGAACTGGTTGCGGACCTGGAGCGCGCGCAGACCTTGCGCGCGCACCCGATCGGAAACTCCTTGCGCGAGGGAAGCCAGATACATCTCGCGCCGCAAAATTCGCCGTCTGCGTCGATTCGCGCATTGCCGCAAGCCATCGACGGCCCGATCCGACGCTACATGCAGGCCGTCGGCGTCGGCGATGATCCAATGCGCAATCGCAATACAGGCCGATACGGCATCAGTGGCATGTGGTCGGTGCGGCTGCGTCCCCATGGGTTTCACGTCAGCCACTATCACCCGGAGGGCTGGATCTCGTCCGCCTGTTACCTGCATCTGCCGCATGCCGTCGACCGCGGTGGAGAAGGGTGGCTGAAATTCGGTGAGCCGGCCTTTCCGACGAACCCGCTCCTTGAACCGGAATATTTCGTGAAGCCGAGCCTAGGGCTGCTCGTCCTGTTCCCGTCATACATGTGGCACGGCACGGTGCCTTTCTCCGGCACGCCCGAAGACCGTCGCCTGACCATTGCGTTCGACGTGGAGCCACTGCCCTGAATGCCAACTGAGCGTCGAGACGAGTATTAACACTGTTTTTACGAAATGGGGTAGGATCGGCATGTCAGCGTCTCCCGATGCGAGGGTGCCGACGGACCGAGGAGGGCAGATTTTCAGGGTTGCCCGGGCGAAAACTTCCAGTCCGGGATCACGACCAGGGGCGCATGCTGCGGCTTGCCCGTGTGAGGTGGGGATTCCAAACGGGTTACAAAGTTGTTAGCATGCGGCCAGCCGAGGGTTCCAGTGAGGCCTCGTCGGCGTTCCTGACGGGGACCTTTCCCGAAACTGTTTCACACATCTACAAACGTTTGGAGAGTGCAATGAGACTCGACCGCAGTGAGCTGTCCAAGGCCGTGCAAACGGCCCTTTCGATGGGTGCCGTCGCTGCCGTGGGGGTTGCCGGAACTGCCTTCGCGCAGAACGCCACCACGCAGAACGACCAGAACCAACCGCAAACCCTTCAGACCATCGTGGTCACGGGTTCGCACATTCGCCGCGTGGATTTGGAAACGTCCAACCCCGTGGTGGCCGTTACCGCACAACAGATCCAGCAGACCGGCAAACTGACGCTGGGCGATGTCGTGCAGGATCTGCCGGTGATCACCGGTGGTGTCCAAAACCCGCGCGTCAACAACGGCGGTGGCAGCGGTTCGACCTTGGTCGGCCTGCGTGGCCTCGGTGCCAGCCGCACCCTGGTCCTGGTCGACGGTCAACGCATCATCAACAAGGACTTGAACTCGATTCCGGCGGCTGCCGTGGAGCGCATCGAAGTCCTGACCGACGGCGCGTCCTCGGTGTATGGCTCGGACGCGATCGGCGGCGTCATCAACATCATCCTGAAGTCCAATTACCAGGGTGCCCAGTTCCAGCTCAATTACGGCATCTCCGATCATGACGATGGCGCACGCAAGGGCGCCAGCTTCGTGTTCGGGCAGACGTCCGACAAGGGCAGCATCCTGGCCGGCGTCGATTACAACAAGTTCGACTCCATCCTGCAGTCGGCCCGCAAGTTCTCCGAAAATTCGATCACCATTACCGGCAGCACCAACACCCCGCCGTACGGGTACGTGGGTGGTTCGAGCTTCCCGCCGCGCACCCGTATTGCGTTGCCGACAGCCCTGCAGACCGGCGCGTTTGCCGGTTGTTCGCACGTCGCATTGAACGGCACCGGTAATATTCCGGACAGCAGCACTGATCCGACCTTGGCCGACTATCACTGCTTCGACAGCACCAAGGACAAGTACAACTACGCATCGGTCAACTACCTGATGACGCCCAATGAGCGCACCAATGCGTTCTTCAAGGGTGTGTACCATCTGACCGACAATGTCGACGCATACATGACGGTGTATCACAACAAGACCAGTTCCGGCTTCCAGTTGGCGCCAGCGCTGCTTGGTTCCGTGTACGGCGCGAAGATTTCCGCCGACAACATGTACAACCCGTTCGGTGTCAACTTCAACCAGACCACCGGTTACGACTACCGTGCCCGTTTGGTCCCGGCCGGCAACCGTGCTGCCCGCAACAACAACACCACCGACCAGCTCATCTTCGGGGTGCGCGGCAACGCGAACATCATGGACCGCAACTGGACGTGGGACGTGGGCTACAACTATGGCCACATTTCCACGGTCAACATCCTGCTCGGCTTGCCGAATGTCGACAAGTTGAACCAGATGATGGGGCCGTCCATGATGGTCAACGGGGTGCCCACCTGCGTGGGTACGGCCGGCGACGCCACCACGGCCATCAACGGCTGCACGCCGTTCGACCCGTTCAACCTGTTCACCCCGCAGTCGCAGGCGATCCTGGCCAGCGTGGCATCACCCGGCATCAACAACTCGTACGCCATCGAGCGCACCATGCACGCCGACATCAGCGGCGGCTTGTTCGACCTTCCGGGCGGCACCATGCAGTTGGCCGCGGGCATCGACTACCGCAAGGAATACACGCATTCCTTCGTCGACCCGGTTTTGATCCTCGATCCCGCGACCGGTACCTGCACCTTGGGCAGCCAGTGCTCGTCACCGCTGCAGGGTGGCTACACCGTCAAGGAAGCTTATGCCGAGTTGTACGTTCCGGTCCTGAAGGATCTGCCGTTCGCTCGCGCGCTCAATGTGACCTTGGGCGATCGTTATTCCAAGTACAGCACCTTCGGCAGCACCAACAACTGGAAGGTGGGCGTGGAGTATCGCCCGATCGATGACCTGATGTTGCGCGGCACGGTGTCCACGGTATTCCGCGCACCGACCATCGGTGACGTGTTCGGCGCACCGGGCAGCAGTGCCCCGTCGCTGTCCGCCGATCCCTGCGATTATGCGGGTACGGGCGCAAACCCGAATGCCGGCAATCCGGCCTGCGTGGGAGTTCCGGCAACCGGTCCATTCATTGATCAGGACGTGGCGCTCGGTCAGCAGATCAAGGCCATCAACTCGGGTTCTGCCTACGCCAACTTCCCACTTGGGCCGGAAGACGGCAAGTCGTTCGACTTCGGCGCCGTGTATTCGCCGCATTTCGTACCCGGCCTGTCGTTGAGCGCCGACTTGTGGCGGATTTACCTCAACAACGTGATCACCAGTATCGGCGCGCAGACGAGTCTGAACCTGTGCTTCGGCGGCATCCAGAAGTTCTGCCCGCTGATCACCCGCTTCCCCTCCACCTCCAGCCAGCCGGGGCAGATCGCACAAATCCTGCAGCCTACTGGCAACCTGGGTCGGCTCGATGCCAGCGGCGTGGACGTGTCGGCTACCTACAAGTTGCCGCAGTTCTCGTTCGGTCAGTTCTCGATCGCGGTGCAGGGTACGTACATGAGCAAGTACGATATCCAGACCGCGCCGGGCTTGGCTTCCAACATCACCTATCATGCCGTCGGCCAGATGGGCGGCGTCGGCTCCGGCATGGCGGCATCCTGCCCGTTCGCGGCCGGTGCCATGTGCTTCTTCCCGCGTGTGCGTGGTCAGGGCGTGTTGAACTGGCAGCTGGGTCCGTGGGATGCCTCATGGCGCATGCAGTACATCGGTCCGTGGCAGATGGGTACCGAGAACCGCGCCGAGGACTACAGCTACATCGCGGGTTTCGCGGAACCGTACGTGCAGCACTACGGCGCCAGCGTTTACAACAACGTGTCGGTGGGCTACAACATCGAGCCAATCAATACGCGGGTTGAAATCGGCGTCGACAACGTGTTCGACAAGGCGCCGCCGTTCATTTCCGCGGCCCGCAGCCAGAACGCCAACACCGATCCGAACGATTTCGACACGATCGGCCGCTACTATTGGGGTCGCTTGACAGTCAAGTTCTGATCGGCCTGACGGATTCATCTAGCTGTACTTTCAAGGGTCGCACGAGCTTGCTCGTGCGACCCTCTCTTTCTGACGAACGCGATGTCGGAAGCCGTGATCCAATCGATTATCGCCGCCTTGCATGGCGGAAATCCCGTCGAGGCTGAGCGCCTGTGTCGCGAGAATCTGGAACGTTTCCCTGATCGCGCCGATGTTCTGCAGCTGCTCGCGCTCGCCCTGCAGCAGCAAGGCCGCCACGACGAGGCCGTCGTGATTTACGCGCAGCTGACTCACCTGAACCCCGACAGCAGCCTGCACTGGAACAATTACATCAGCGTCTTGGGCAAGAGTGCGGATTTGACGGCCGCCGAACAGGCGTGCAGGGAGGCATTGCGTGTCGCGCCGGACGATCCGGAGTTGTTGGACAAGCTTGGAGTGATCCAGTTGCGGGGCCGCAATCCTGTCGGTGCGCGCGACACGCTGTTGAGGGCGTTCGGGAAGGCCCCGACCTCGCCGGAAATACGCATCCATGCTGCGCGAGCCTGCGTGGAATGTCGCGACTATCGTTCTGATGACTTGACGCGGCCATGGCGGGACTGGATTCCGCTGGAATCGACGCTGCAATACGAATTGGCCGACCTGAAGATCCAGTCGGGTGATGCCCCGGCAGCGCTGGAGTTGCTCGAGGACCTGCTCGGGCGCGAAGCAGCCGATTTGCCTGCCCGGTTGCTTCTGGCAAACGTTTATGAGCGTGTCAATCGCATGGAAGATGCCGAGGCGTTGCTGGACGACATCATTGCCAGCGGCACGGATCTCGATGCCGATGCCTGGCGCGAAATTTCGCACCAGCGCGCGCAACTTGCCTTCCGCAGGGGCGATTTTGCGCAGGCTCGATCCCTTCTGGAGCAAACCGAGCCGCGCACCGATATCGATTACGTGCATTTCCGTTCGCTTGCCGTTGCCTGCGACAAGATGGGAGACACTGCCGCCGCAATGGCTGCGCTGCGCATCGCACATGCGCGGCAGATCGAGGAACTGAAGGTCGTGGCGCCGCATCGGGTCGAGGCTGGCGCGCCGGTGTTGCCCGCGGCGGTTGGTCGGGTCACCCCGGACCAATTGCGCAACTGGCCGCAACTCAAGGCGCCGAACCAGACGCAATCCCCGATATTCATCGTCGGGTTGCCACGCTCGGGCACCACGCTGCTGGAACAGATGTTGGACTCGCATCCGCGCCTGCAGTCCATGGACGAGCGGCCATTCTTCAACATCCTGTCCAGCCAACTGGACAATTTCAACATTCGCGTACCCCAGGATCTTGGGCGGCTGGATCAGAGCGATTGCGACGAGTTGCGCAAGGGGTACCTGATTCTTGCGTGCTCGAAGGTGCCGCGCCGCTGGGACGCGCAACTGGTCGACAAGAATCCATTGAACATGCTGTGGGTGCCAATGATCCACCGGCTGTTCCCGGAAGCGAAGTTCATCCTCGCGCTGCGACATCCCTGCGATGTGATCCTGAGTTGTTACATGCAGAACTTCCGGTCCGCGGTGCTGGCGGCGGCCAGCGCATCGCTCGAGCGCCTCGCGCAGGCTTATGTAGCTGCCATGGATTGCTGGCTGTATCACGTCGACTTGATCAAGCCCGACGTGTTCGTGTCGCGCTATGAGGACCTGGTGGCGGATACGCCTGCACAGACGCGGCGCATTGCAGAGTTCCTTGAACTCGATGATCCCGAATCCATGCTGCATTTCGACACGCGAGCACGGGAAAAGGGTTATATCGCCACGCCCAGCTATACGCAGGTCATCGAGCCCATCAACCGCAAGGGCATGAACCGTTGGCACCGTTATCGGGAATATTTCGAGCCGATCCTTCCGACACTTCGCCCCATGCTCGAGCACTGGAACTACACTGTGGATTGAGCATGGCGCCACGCCGTGCGCCACCAGGCGGGTCTCCGGGAGATCGGCCGCAATGCTTGATCCTCGGATCAGCCCACGCTTTCGGGATACCGCAAAACCTTGGACGACCGCGTTTTTGATCTGCCGGATATCGATGCGGCAACAACCATAGAACGCCTGTCGAAGCTTCCGGCGCAAATCGGTGCGCTTATCCAGCGGGCCAGCGACGCGCTGATACACAATCGCCCGGACCTCGCACGCATGGCCATCGTGGTGGCGTTGGCGCAAGCGCCGGGTGAGCCCGACGTGCTGCGAATGGCGGGCCTCGTGTACTCCGAAGAGCGCGACTATGCGACGGCCTGCAGGCATTTCGAGCAAGCCATGCAATGCGGCAACGCCAGTGCCCTGCTGTACCGGCAATACGCCGATGTACTGGCGAAGTCGGGCGTGATCGAAGAAGCATTCAAGTTGCGCAAGCTTGCGGTCGAAAAGTTGCCGGGTTCGGCATTGGCGTGGTTCGACCTCGGCGAACATTGCTTCGTTTACGAAGATATGAAGCAAGCCGTGGCGGCGCTCGAGCAAGCCGTCAGACTCGCGCCCGGTTATGTGCCGGCACTCCTCAAGCTGGGCAGCGCGCTGGTGTATGTCGGTCGTATCGAAGAGGGCGCGGTGGCGTATCGACAAGTGCTGGCACGGCATCCTGATTTTGGCGCCGCCTGGTTCAGCCTCGCCAACATCAAGACACTGCCGTTCGGGGCTTCGGAAATCGAGGAAATGCGACGGATGCTGCAGAACGGCAGGGTCGAGGATCCGGATCGCCTGCTGATCGAGTACGCGCTTGCGAAAGCGTGCGAGGATGCGGGGTCGTATCCGGAGGCGTTCTCCCTTTTTGCAGATGCCAATGGACGGAAGCGAAGCCAAGTCAGCTGGTCTGCCGCGCAATTCAGCCAGCAGGTCAGGCATGCGGAACGGGTTTTCGCGACGCCGCCGAATGGAGTCGACGACCCGGAGTTCGGCAGCGAGGTGATCTTCATTGTCGGTCTTCCGCGTTCCGGAACCACGCTGACGGAACAGATCGTGGCCTCGCATTCACGGGTCGAGGGGGCCAATGAGCTGCCAGACTTGGGCCGGATTCTGACCGAAGAATCCGAGCGATTGCGGCAGCCCTATCCCGACTGGATCGCCGGGGCCACTCCCGATGATTGGCGCCGGCTGGGCCAGCGCTATCTCGATGCGACCAGTCGCTGGCGCAGGCGGCGCCCGGTCTTCACCGACAAGATGCCAAGCAACTGGCTCTTCCTGGGGGCAATCCGGGCCATGTTGCCGGGCGCGAGAATCGTCGTGTGCCGCCGCGATCCGCTCGAGAATTGCTGGTCCTGCTACAAGCAATACTTTTACGGCGGATGGGACTTCTCCTTCAGCCTGGATGACATCGCGGCGTACTGGCGGGATTTCGACCGCAACGTGTCGGGTTGGATGCAGCGCGATGCCGGGCACATCCGTGAACAGGGCTACGAGGCATTGCTGCAGAATCCCGGGACGGAGATCCGAAAGCTGCTGGCATTCTGTGGGCTGCCATTCGAGGAGGCGTGCCTGGAATTCCACAAATCGAGCCGGAGCGTCCGCACGGCCAGCGCCGGACAGGTCCGCCAGCCCCTCCAGAAAAATACGGCCAAGGCCTCGCGCTATGGCGCCATGCTCGACCCTTTGCGGCTTGCGTTGAACTTGACGCCGGCGAATGGGGTGCGCGACGCTTCCACCGACCGTTAGCGGGCGCGTGTTTCCGTTTTCAGCACTGCACCACATGCCAGGAGTTTCGTTGTGCCATTGACGCGCCATCAATCAATCGAAGGACGCCACGTTCGGGTTTACGATGACCTGGTGGCAATGCCCGTCATGCAGGAACTGACGGCCGTTTTCAGGAAGGCTGGCTTTGCCCGTACCGAGGTCGCCCGCCCCGAGACCGGCAACTACCGGCACTGGGTCGCGGAAATTTCCCTGAACACCATCGAACAAATTCCCGTCCACCAAGCGACGATGGATGCCGCGCGTGACTTCGACCCACTGGTGCGGTATCGCATTTATCGAAGCTACTGCAACTACGCCGCTTACGGGGACATGCTGTTCACGCACACCGACTGCAGGCCGGAAGAAAAAGACCTGACCGCATTGTGGTACATCGCCCCCGAATGGGACGTGGAATGGGGTGGCGAGACGTTGTTCTACAACGCGCAGATGGATGCGGAAGTGGTGGTATCACCGAGGCCCGGGCGGTTGGTGATCTTCGATGGCAGGATTCCGCACGTGGGACGGCCGCCGAACCGGATCTGCTATGCGCCCCGATTTACCCTGGCATTCAAGTTGGAGCCGAACGCAGGTGGCGCAAATCCTGCCTAGGGATCGCCTGGTGCGCGTCTACCGAATCCTCGCACTCAGGATGCCGGCAGGTTCATGAGTTCGGGTACATAGGGCAAGTACTGCTGCCAGCGATCGACCGATCGGGTGTTCACTGGTTGCCGTGCCTGCCACAGGCTGGCGGTGCTGATGGCCGAGGCCGAGGCCGAGCGGGGGGCAGTCTCGGCACCCGCTTCAGGCAATCCCAACCACCCGGCCAGTCCTTCAATGACGGCGTGGGGGTCGGACACCAATTCTTCGTAACGGACGTCGCGGATCGACGTGGGGAAGCGCCGGTGCCAATGCGCCATCAGCCGTTCGCAATCGCGCATCACCAGCGCGATATCACTGAAGTCATAAGCGTATCCCTGCACGTCTTCCAGGAAGCACTGCATCCACAGCGAAAAGGCGTTCGCGCGCGGACTGCGTTGGCAGTGCACGATTTTCGCATCGGGAAACATGGCCAGTGCAAGATCCACATACCGGCAATTCAGCGGCTGCTTGTCGATGAACCAGCGCGCAGCGCCGGCATCGTCGCGACGCGCTTGGGCGACATAACGGGAAGCCGCGCGTTGCAGTTCAACTCGATCCGGGTCACCCGCCAACGCCGCTTCCCCGGCCAGTTTCGCGAGCCAAGGGAGTTCGCCGCGATTACACACGTTCGGCCGGCGTGACAATAGTTCCGCGAGCAGGGTCGTGCCCGATCGCGGCACGCCGACGATGAAAATGGGGATGAAGTCTTCGGTTGGTTCGGCGGAGCCGGTGGACGGCGTGGACGCCAGCCGTGCTTCCACCGTCCGCCTCCAAGCCTTGCGCGACCATTTCGTCAGCCGGTGCGCGATCGCGTTGCCTTCCCGGAAATGTCGCGTGGCCTCGTCGTAATCATCGATGTCGTCGTGCGCCTTGCCCAGCGCGAAATGCAGTTCGGCGCGTGCCTTGTCGGACAGCCCTTCACGATGCAGTCCTTGGTGGAACAGCGCGAAGTCCGCGTGCGTGTCGTCGCGATAGCGTTGCGCCGAGGACAATCCGATCGGGACGTGCCACTCCCATGCACGTCCGTCGCGGTGCAGCGCTGAAAGGTAGTGCCGGCGCGCCTGTTCGAATTCGCCCAACTGGACCCGCAACATGCCGGCATAGGCGTGCAGGCGCGCATCATCCGGGTTCAGTGCGATCGCGGCTTCGGCGATGTCGGCAGCGTCGCGCTTGCGGTCGCTGTCATCCAGGAGTTCGATGGCCGCAATCACGAGCTCCGCATCACGAAGGTTCGCTTCGCAGGCAAAGCACCTGCGCATCACGGCTGCGGCCGCGGAGGTGCGTCCCTGATCTCTCAGGCTGCGCGCCAGCGCGAACGCAGCGGACGCGTCACCGGCATCCGTTTCGAGCAGCGTACGCAGCACCGGTTCGGCGTCACCGCCGCGGCCTGCCTGCTGCAACGCTCCCGCCTGCGCGCGGCGCAGTTCCCTCGATGACGGATATTCGGCGAGTGCCTTGGTGAGCAAGGCCTGGGCCGGGGGCAACTGGCCACGCATGATGAGTGCACGGATTTCATCCAACCACACCTGTTCGGTGCGCGTGGCGCTCAAAATCAGGCCTCGGACAAGGGCAGGCCCAGCGCAATGCGCAATGGGTCCAGCAGGTTTCCATAGCGCTGCGCGCGCCCCGTTCCCGGGTGCAATGGTTGCCGAACCTGCGTCGCGCTGGGCGAACGAACCTCACGGCGCGTTTCGTGGAAGCGCAGGCAGGCTTCCTCGAATGACAGGCCGCAGAAATCCAGCAATTTGCGGATCGCGGGTTCGGCATCGCTGACCAGCGCTTCGTAATCATGCTGGTGCACGTGGGCGGGGTGCAGCGACGCCCAATGCTGCACACCGTGGTCGTAATCGCGCCAGTACGCGGCCAGGTCTTCCGGGGTGCGGGTGTATTCGTTGTTGTAGAGGCGCTGGCGATAGCAGGAAAAGCAGGTTTCCAGCGCGTCGCGTCGGCAGGCCACGACGTGCGCCCCGGGCAGCATGGCCCGGATGGCCCCGATGTACATCCAGTTGCCGGGTAGCTTGTCGGTGAACATCGGCTTGCGTCGGCGCCAGTGCGCGGTGCGCCCCAGGTAGCGTTCGCCGAGACGCTGCCATTCCGCGGGTTGCGCGTCCGCCACCCAGGTCGGAAAGGGTTTGCCCCGCCGCCGCGACTCCTCGGCCAGCACCAGCGACAGGTCGGGGAGTTCGCCCGCGCCCTCGACTTGCGAATGCGAGGCCAGGATTTGCTCGACCAATGTGGTGCCCGAACGCGGCAGGCCGACGATGAAGATGGCTTCGCGACCGAGCTCCGGATCGGGCGCACCAGCGGGCGGGGGCGTGAACGCGCGGTTAAGCGCGTCGATCGCCGCTGAAAATCCCGCAGCGTTCCAGCGCTGGCGCAGGCGTGCGATGGCATTGGCGCGCTTCAACGCATCCATCGAATCGTCGTAGCGGCCCTGTTCGTCCAACCCCTTGGCCAGCGCAAAACCGATTGCAATGCGGTCGTCGTCACTGGCGCGCTTGTCGTTCAAGGCCGACCGCATGTGGTTGATGTCGTCGGCGCTCAACGCGTTGCTGCGCAGGTCGGCTAGTCCCCACCACGCCATCCCGGCCCATGGTCTTTCCGAAAGCACCTTGCGGTACTCGGCGGTGGATTGCTCCGTTTCCCCCTGCATGCGCAGCAGATCGCCCAGCAGCGCACGCGCGTCCATGTTGTCGGGGGCGAGACCCACGGCGTGTTTCAGCGCTTCGGTGGCTTCATCGTTGCGCACGCAACGGGTGAGCATGACACCGAGGTTGTACCAGGCGGTCGCCAGCTCCGGTTCAAGCTCGCAGGCGCGGCGCAGTGCCCGGATCGCGCCGTCGAAATCGCCGCTGGCGCCCAGCACGGTGCCCAGCGTGTTGCGATAGAGCGCGTCCATTGGGCGCAACGCCAGGGCCTGTTCTATCGCTCTGCGAGCGGCAGGCTGGTCTCCTCGCAAGTTGAGGATTCCCGCCTGCAGGCGCAATACTTCGGGATGGTTCGGGTACGCGGCGAGTATGGGTTGGAGTTGTGCCGCGGCTTGGTCGGCGCGTCCCAAGGAGAGTGCCTGGGCAGTCGCGACCACGCGCTGTGCGGCTTCATTGTCCAAGCCTTCGAGGCGAGGGACGGTCATGCCAGTACCAACCGGCGGCGGCCGGTATGGATGCCGATGGAGTGAGTGCGGATGAGGTTCATGCAGGCAGGTTGTTAGGCGCTGACTGGCTATCATAAGGGAACGTACCGCCGTGGATGCCGACATGCCGGCCGTTCCCGCAAGTACTTCCGAGGCACAAATCGTTGCCGCTCGCGCGTCGTGGCAACGCAATGACGTGGCACAGGCCGAAGCGATGCTGCGCGAATTGCATGCGCGCGAACCCGCCCGTCAGGACGCGGCGGTCCTGTTGGCGGAAGTGTTGCGCAGCCAAGGCCGTTTGTCGGCTGCTTCGCAGGTCATGCTCGACGTGTGCAAGGCCAATGGCTTCGAGCCGTCATTGTGCTTGCGCGCGGCGGCTTTCGCCCAGCAATGCGATCGCCATGCCATCGCGGCGCAAATCTGCCAAGGCGCACTGGATCGCGGCGCGGTGCCACCCGGGATGCTGGTGCTGGCTGGGCACGTAGCGCGGGAATCGGGTGATTTCGACACCGCGCGCGCGCGCTACACCTCTGCGCTGGACGCGGGCATCGATCTGGACAGGTATCACGTGCTGGGGGCGCTGGCCAACACCCGACGCTATGTCGATGCGAAAGACGCCGATATCGCGCGATTCACGAAACACTTTGCCGATACGCGGTATTCACCGCGGTCGCGCGCTTCGGCGGGCTTCGCCCTGGCGAAGGCGCAAAACGACTTGGCCGATTACGCCTCGGCATCGGCGACGCTGCAACAGGCGAATGCGAGGGTGCGAAAGGCATCGCCATGGAACGCAGCGGCGTGGCGAGGATTCGTTGCCGCGCGTCGACACGAGGCCACGACATCCATCAACGGGGTGCCGGACCGTGATTTCATTCCGGTGTTCATCGTGGGACTGCCGCGCAGCGGGACGACCTTGACCGCGACGCTGCTGGCACGCGCTAGCGATGCACGCGATCGCGGCGAGTTTCGTGCGCTGCGCTTCGTCGCCGATCAACTCATTTCAGGCGGGCATCTGGGAAACGCTGCGGCGATAACGGAGGCCGCAGGCCTTTACCGCGCACTCGCGGTACAGGATGATGCGCCCGCCGCGCATTATCTCGACCAGGATCCGCTGAACTTCCGGTATTTGCACATTGCCGCAGCAATGTTTCCGCAGGCGCGAGTGATCCATGTGCGTCGTGATCGTCGCGATACGGCGTTGTCACTGTGGAGCCAGGATTTTGCGCATCCCGATATGGCGTTTGCGTACGACTTTGCAGATATGGCCGCTTTCATGGAGGGCCACGACGCGCTGATGCAACATTGGAAGCGGTCGTTGCGCATCCCGATTTACGAACTTGATTACGAACGCCTGGTAACCGACACCGAGGCCGTACTTGTGAATCTTCGCGATTTCATCGATGCGCCTGCGCGTGAATTGGATGGACCGGACGGTGGTGCGCCGGTGCAATCGGCGAGCGTGTGGCAGGCCCGCCAGCCTGTTTACAAGACCTCGGTGGGACGCTGGCGCTACTACGTGCCGCACATACCTGAACTGGAAAAGTTCGCTGATCGGCACTGAAAAAACAAAGGACGCGACTTGCGTCGCGTCCTTTGTTGCATCTGTCCTGGAACCAGCCTCAGTAGCGGTAATGATCGGCCTTGTACGGCCCTTCCATCGGTACGCCGAGGTAGTCGGCCTGGTCTTTCGAGAGCTTGGTGAGCTTCACGCCGATTTGCTCCAGATGCAGGCGCGCAACTTCCTCGTCCAGCTTCTTGGGCAGGCGATAGACGGTCTTTTCGTACTCATCCTTGTGCGTCCACAGGTCGATTTGCGCGAGCGTCTGGTTGGAGAACGAATTGGACATCACGAACGACGGATGGCCGTGCGCGCAGCCGAGGTTCACGAGGCGGCCTTCGGCCAGCAGGTAGATCGAGTTGCCGCTGTCGAACGTGTACAGGTCGACCTGCGGTTTGATGTTGAGGTGCTTGGCGGTCTTCTGCAGGCGATCGACCTGGATCTCGTTGTCGAAGTGGCCGATGTTGCACACCAGCGCGTGGTTCTTCATGCGCTGCATGTGCTCCAGCGTGATCACGTCGCGGTTGCCGGTGGTGGTGACGTAGATGTCGGCTTGGCCCAGCGTGTCTTCGACGGTCGCGACCTGGAAGCCTTCCATCGCCGCCTGCAGCGCGCAGATCGGGTCGATTTCGGTGACGATCACGCGTGCGCCGAAACCTTTCAGCGAATGCGCGCAGCCCTTGCCGACGTCCCCGTAGCCGCACACCACCGCGACCTTGCCCGCGACCATCAGGTCGGTGGCGCGCTTGATGCCGTCGGCCAGCGATTCGCGGCAGCCGTACAGGTTGTCGAACTTGCTCTTCGTCACCGAGTCGTTGACGTTGATCGCGGGAACCAGCAACTTGCCGGCTTCGGCGAGCTGGTACAGGCGATGCACGCCGGTGGTGGTTTCCTCGGAGACACCGCGCCATTCCGACGCGACCTTCTTCCAGAAACCGGGGCGTTCGCTGCGGGTCTTTTTCAGAAGATCCTTGATGACTTGTTCCTCGTGGTTGGCGCCTTTTTCTTCCACCCACCTGGAACCGTCTTCCATCTCGACACCCTTGTGGATCAGCAGCGTCGCGTCGCCGCCGTCGTCAACGATCAGTTCGGGACCCGCCATGCCCGGGTGCGTCAACGCATCCAGCGTGCACTGCCAGTATTCCTCCAGCGTCTCGCCCTTCCATGCGAACACCGGCACGCCGCTGGCGGCGATCGCGGCGGCGCAATCGTCCTGGGTCGAGAAGATGTTGCACGACGCCCAGCGCACCGAGGCGCCGAGCGCGGCCAGCGTCTCGATCAGCACCGCGGTTTCCTTGGTCATGTGCAGCGAGCCGGTGACGCGCACGCCCTTCAGCGGTTTCTCGGGTGCGTAGCGGGCGCGGATCTGCATCAGGCCCGGCATTTCCTGCTCGGCCATGGTGATGCGCTTGCGGCCGAGCTCGGCCTGGGAGATATCGCGCACCTTGTAATCGTGCGAAGCGGTTTCTTTGGCTACGGCGTTCATGGAATTTCTCCGATGGATGGGCGTTGTTGAAAAGGGTGCCGAGCCTCGCCCGGCCGTTTCCACGACACGAGCTGCAACGCCCCTCGGCGGATTCATCCTCCTTCGCAAGCGAAGGAGGATGGGTGCATCACTTGATCTTCGCGGCCTTGCGCAGCTCGTCGGCGCGGTCGGTCTGTTCCCACGAGAAGGCGGTCGCGGTTTCGGACTTCTTCACCAGCTTGTTGCCGTCGCGCTCTTCCCACTTGTAAGTCATCTGGAACGGTTTGCGCCCGAAGTGGCCGTAGGCCGCCGTGGACTGGTAGATGGGGTGGATCAGGTCCAGCATCTTGATGATGCCGTATGGGCGCAGATCAAAATGCCTGCGCACCAGCTTTTCGATCTTGTCGTCGGAAATCTTGCCGGTGCCGAAGGTGGTCACCGAAATGGAAGTCGGTTCCGCCACGCCGATCGCGTAGGAAATCTGCACCTCGCACTTGTCGGCAATGCCGGCGGCAACGATGTTCTTGGCGACGTAGCGCGCGGCGTACGTCGCCGAACGATCGACCTTGGACGGGTCCTTGCCCGAGAATGCGCCGCCGCCGTGGCGGGCCATGCCGCCGTAGGTGTCGACGATGATCTTGCGCCCGGTCAGGCCGCAGTCGCCCACCGGACCACCGATCACGAACTTGCCGGTCGGGTTGATGTGCACCTTGTTCCTGGGCAGCGCGTCCAGCCACTTCTTCGGCAGCACGGGCTTCAAAATGTTCTCGCGCACGCCGTCCACGAGGTCGGCGTACTTCACTTCCGGATCGTGCTGGGTGGAGAGCACCACGGCATCAAGGCCCGCGACCGTGTGGTCGTCGTTGTACAACAGCGTCACCTGCGACTTCGCGTCCGGGCGCAGCCATTTCAACTTGCCGGCCTTGCGCATCTTGGCCTGCTGCTCGACCAGCCGGTGCGAGTAATAGATCGGCGCGGGCATGAATTCCGGCGCCTCGTTGCAGGCGTAGCCGAACATCAGGCCCTGGTCGCCGGCGCCTTGTTCCTCGGGCTTCTTGCGCGCCACACCCTGGTTGATGTCGGGCGACTGCTTGCCGATCAGGTTCAAGACGCCGCAGGTCGCGCCGTCGAAGCCAACCACGGACGAGTCGTAACCGATGCCCAGGATAACCTTGCGCGCCAGCGCCTCGATGTCGACCCACGCGTCGGTGGTCACTTCGCCCGACACGATCGCGACGCCGGTCTTGACCATGGTTTCGCACGCCACGTGGGCGCGCTTGTCCTGCGCCAGGATCGCGTCCAGCACGGCGTCGGAAATCTGGTCGGCGACCTTGTCCGGGTGGCCTTCGGAGACCGATTCGGAGGTGAACAGGTAACGGCTCATCGTGGGTTATATCCTTTGATACGGATGGAAGGATGAAGCAAGTCCGCCATGATACAAGGACTGGGCTCGCGGTGCATCGCCGAGGGTACCGCGTTCAGCCACGGATCGGTCATGCCGCGGCGGCGAATTCGCCCGGCACGCCGGCGGCCAGTGCATCGAAATAGTCGCCGGTCAGGCGCCGTTGTTCGTGTGCGCTCTCGGCGGCATTCACCACGGCGCGAAAGACCACATTCTCGGGTCGGTCCTTCGCATACCAGCCGAGATGCTTGCGGGCAATCCGCACGCCCGCCGTTTCGCCGTAGAACGCGTACAGGTCATCGAGATGGCCGAGCAGGATGTCGCGCACTTCGCCGACGCCGGGTTCTGGCAATGCTTCGCCGGTGGCGAGGAAATGCGCGACCTCGCGGAAGATCCACGGCCGGCCTTGGGCGGCGCGGCCGATCATCAGCGCGTCGGCGCGGGTGTAGTCCAGCACCTCGCGCGCCTTGGTGGGCGCGTCGATGTCGCCGTTGGCGAATACCGGAATCGACACTTGTGCCTTCACCGCCGCGATGGTGTGGTACTCGGCGAAGCCTTCGTATTTCTGCGAACGGGTGCGGCCGTGCACGGCCAGCGCCGCGATGCCGCAGTCTTCGGCGATGCGCGCGATGGCCAGTGCGTTCCGGTGATCCGGCGTCTGGCCGGTGCGGATCTTCAGCGTCACCGGCACCTCGACGGCTTCGACCACGGCCTTGCAGATGCGTGCCACCAGCGGCTCGTCGGCCAGCAGCGCCGAACCCGCCCAGGCATTGCAAACTTTCTTGGCGGGGCAGCCCATGTTGATGTCGATCACTTGCGCGCCATGCGCGACGTTGTAGCGTGCAGCTTCGGCCAGGCGCGCGGGATCGGACCCGGCGATCTGGACCGACACCGGGTCGGGCTCGCCCGCGTGGTCCATCCGGTGCAGCGACTTGCGGGTTTGCCACAGGCGCGGGTCGGACGTGGTCATTTCCGACACGGCCAGGCCCGCCCCCAGCCGCTTGCAAAGCTGGCGGAACGGTTTGTCGGTGACGCCCGCCATGGGCGCGAGCGCCACCGGCGGGTCGATGCGAAGCGCGCCGATCTGCATCTGGCAAGTTTACCGGCCCGCTGGCCCAATCCTTGCACCGATGGATGAGGGTCCGATCATGGCTTCGCGGAGAGGCTGATGCGGAAGTTGCTTGCGGGGTTGCTGCTGTGGGGGACGCTGTCGGCGGCGTGGGCCGCGACTGCGCTGCCGCCCGTGGCGATGCGCACCCTTTCCGCCAGTGATCCGCAGGGTTTGATCGTCAAGCTGCGCGCTGCGCTCGATGCCGGGGTTTACGCCGGCAACCCCGCGGGCGAACGCGAGGCGTTGTGGTGGATGGGTCGCGCCGGGATCAATGTTTCCGACGACGCCGCGGTCACCGAAGCGGTGGCGCGCCTCAAGAGCCTCGGCAGCGTCGGCCACGATACGCTGGCCGAATCGTATGCCGGTTTCCTGAACGCCGACCTGCGCATCGCGCACGGCGATGGCGGCGGCGTGGGCGACGCGCTGCAGGCGGCCGCCCTGCAACTGGACAACCCCGATCCCGCGCATCGCGCGCTGGCCAAGTTCCAATTGTGCGACGTCTACAGCATGGCCGGCCAGCATCACCATTCGCAGCCGTTGTGCAAGCAAGCCGATGCGGACTTCGGTGCGCTCCACGACGATTGGGATCAGGCGCAGGCGAAGAATGACGAAGGCAACAACGCCTACGGCATGAGTCAGTACGCGGCCGCCGGTACTTTCTACGAGCAGGCACGTGCCCTGTACGAAAAGGCCGGCGATCGTTCACAGGCATTGATGGTGGGCGACAATCTTGCCCAGGTGCTGCTGAAGCAGGGCAAGCCGAAGCAGGCGATGGCATTGTCTCGGGCTTCGCTGGCGGACGAGCGCGCCGCGGGCCGCGAGTCCGACGCATTGATTTCGCAGCACGATATCGCGCGCGCGATGGAAGCAACGGGCCAGCATCGCGACGCGATGGACCTGATCGCCTCGACTGTGGACGAGGCGCGCAAGGCGCATCTCGACGGCCTGTTGCCGGACCTGTTGCAGGAACAATCGCGGATGGCCGAGCGCAACGGCAAGCTGAAACTTGCGCTGGCCGCCGCGCGCGAATCCGCGACCGTGGCACGCACCCACTGGACCAGCAGCCTGCGTTCGCAGCAGGCGGAACTCGCGGCCTGCTATGCGGCGCGCGAAAGGGAAATCCGCATCCGCGAGCTGGAGCGCAACAACCAGATCAAGAACCTGAAATTGAAAGCCGCCGAGGCCGACGCCGAACGCAATGTGATGCAGATGCGCCGCCAGCGCACCACGCTCGTTGCCGCGCTGGCCGCGACCCTGGGCTTGGTGGTGGGTGTGGTGTCGCTGCTGCTGTTGTTGCGCTCGCAGCGACGCCATACACAGGAACTGCGGCGCCAGGCGCTGGAGGATCCTCTGACCGGGGTGGACAACCGGCGCGGATTTTTCCGGCGCGCCGAAAAGCTGCTCGGCAGGCGCGATGCCGACACGCCGCCGCTGCACGCGCTGCTGTTGTTCGATTTCGACTACTTCAAGCGCATCAACGATCGCTGCGGACATCCGTTCGGCGACATCGTGCTGAATGTTTCGTTGCAGCGCCTGCGTGAAGCGGTCGGCAAACGCGGTCGGCTCGCGCGCCTCGGCGGCGAAGAATTCATCGTGTTGTGTCCGCGCATCGGTGGCGCCGCGGCGTTGCAGCTTGCCGGGGACATGCGTGCCGCGATAGCCGGGCTGGAATTCCCGAACGCGCCGGATGATCTGGAAGTCACCATCAGCATCGGCATGGCGCTGTTCGACGGCATGCGTTGCCACGATGTCGGCAGTTGGTTGCGTGCCGCCGACGATGCGATGTACGCGGCCAAGGCGCGCGGTCGCGACCAGGTCGTGGTCGCGCAGGAAGTGGATCACCTGTTGCGGCAGGCGGGGGCACCGGTCGGCGATTAGATCGGTCGTTGCGATCTGACGCGGCGCCGCCCGCAGAGCGAGTTGCAGCGATGAAGGAATACTGAAGTTCAGCGGGTCGTGATGGCGGTCCGCCGCGCACGGATGGGAATGCCGGATTCGCGTCCGCGCAGATGCCCGCTCAATCCCATCCCCACCCGCATGCCGTAGCCGATGCGCTCGGCGTAGCCGATCATCAGCGCTGCCGCTTCTTCATCCAGCACTTCGCCCGCGGTTTCGTGCCACAACGCCAGCCAGCGCTGGAAGTGCGCCACGCCGATCGGCAGCGGCTGGTGCCTGGCCAGCGGATTGCCGCGGTAATGTCCGGTGCGCAACGCCACGGTCGACCAGAACGACGTCATCAACACCTTGTGCGCATCCCAGTCGTCGACCAGCGGATCGAACACCGGCCCGAGCAAAGGATCGGCGCGCACCTTGTCGTAGAAGCGATCGACCAGCGTCGACAGCCGGCTTTCATCAAGATGGTCGGGAATGGATTGCGGCACGCGCCCAGCGTCGTGCCTTGCCGCGGCGGCGGCCATGACCTGCATCAATGACACGCATCAATGCGTGGCGCGGCGCATTGCTGCAAAGTGTCGTTCCATACACTCCGCCGAATCGCCATGACCCACGTCGTCACCGACAATTGCATCAACTGCAAGTACACCGATTGCGTCGAGGTGTGTCCGGTCGACTGCTTCCACGAAGGCCCGAACTTCCTGGTGATCGATCCCGACGAATGCATCGATTGCACCTTGTGCGTGGCGGAGTGTCCGGTGAACGCGATTTTTCCGGAGATGGATGTGCCGGCCGGGCAGGAAGGCTTTCTCGCGATCAACGCGGAACTCGCACGGGAATGGCCGGTGATCGCCAGCAAGATTCCGGCGATGGAAGGCGCCGACCTGTGGGACGGCATGCCCGACAAACTGCCGTTGCTCGATCGCGGTGATGGTCACGTGCACGAGGCCGCGGCGTCCATACCGGCACCGACGAATTCCCCGTGAGCTAGACTGGAAAGCCGGCCGCGGCGACTTGTCGCGACATTTCGTGTACAAAAACAAGCAAGGAGTCACGCCATGTCCAGCACCCATTTCAAGGGCAATCCCGTCCACGTCGACGGCCAGTTTCCGAAGGTCGGTGGCAAGGCGCCCGCGTTCAAGCTGATCGCGGGTGATCTTTCGGAAAAATCACTCTCCGATTTCGCCGGCAAGCGCAAGGTGCTCAATATTTTCCCGAGCGTCGATACCGGCGTGTGTGCGGCTTCGGTGCGGCATTTCAACCAGGACGCGGCGGGTTTGAAGAACGCGGTGGTGCTGTGCATTTCGGCCGACCTGCCGTTCGCGCAGAGCCGCTTCTGCGGCGCCGAAGGAATCCAGAACGTCACCATGCTGTCGATGATGCGCGGCCGCGAATTCCTGAAGAACTATGGCGTGGCGATGACCGACGGTCCGCTGGCCGGACTGGCCGCACGCGCGGTGCTGGTGCTGGACGAGCACGACAAGGTGATCCACGCGCAAATGGTCGACGAGATCACCCACGAACCGGACTATGCGGCGGCACTGAAGGCGCTTGGCTGATCTTCGGAGCCTGCCGGTTCGGGGCAGAATGAGGCACCGGCGAGTGTGCAGTTGGCCATTCGCATCAGTACCAGCCGAGCCCCGGGCGTGAACCGGCGGCGGTGAAAGTTATACTCGCGCGTTGCCGGCCCGGTTTCGCGTCATGCTGCGATTTCTCTATACCGTCGCGATGTATCTCGCCACGCCGGTGATCGTGTGGCGACTGACGTGGCGCGGCTTTCGTTATCGCGGCTATTTCCGCCGCTGGCGCGAGCGCTTCGGGCGTTTCCCCGATCCCGGTCTCCACGATTGCATCTGGGTCCACGCGGTTTCGGTGGGCGAAGTCAATGCCGCGTTGCCGTTGATCGAGGCGTTGCGGCGGCGCTATGCGCCGCATCCCATGGTCGTCACCACGGTCACGCCGACCGGTTCCGAGCGCGTGCGCAAGTTGTTTGGCGACGAGGTGTTCCATGTCTACCTGCCGTACGACCTTCCACGTGCGGTGAGGCGGTTCCTCGATCGCATTCGCCCCGCGCTGGCGGTGGTGATGGAAACCGAGATCTGGCCGAACCTGTACCACCACTGCGGTCGACGCGGAATTCCGCTGGCGATCGTGAACGCGCGCTTGTCGGAACGTTCGTTGCGCAGTTATCGCCCGATCCGCCCGCTGGTCGAGCAGGCGCTCAGGCACGTGGCCCTGGTGGCTGCGCAGTCGCATGCGGATGCGCGCCGTTATCGCGCGCTCGGGGCGCCCGCGGCACGCGTGCAGGTTTCCGGCAACCTGAAATACGACATGCCGCTGCCGCAAGGTGCGCGGCAGCGCGCCGACGATCTGCAGGCGCAGTGGGGTCCGACCCGGCCGGTGTGGATGGCGGCCAGCACCCACGAAGGCGAAGACCTGGCGGTGTTCGAGGCACACCTCAAGGTATTGGCAAGGATGCCGGATGCACTGCTGTTGATCGCCGCGCGGCATCCGGAGCGCTTCCGCTCGATCGAGCACGCCGCGCGCAATCTCGGTTTCGCGGTGGCCACGCACAGCGCTGCCGATGCGAACGCCGAAACGCAGTGCCTCGTGATCGATGCGATGGGCGTGATGATGCGCTACTTCGCGGCTTGCAACCTGGCGTTCGTCGCAGGGTCGCTGGTGCCGGTCGGCGGCCACAATGTGCTGGAACCCGCGGCGCTGTCCAAGCCGGTGGTGGTCGGGCCATATACCTTCAATTTCGAGGAAATCACCCGCACCATGATCGACGCCGGCGGTGCCCGCCGGGTGGCGTCGGCGGAAGATCTGGGGGCAGCGGTACTCGAATTGCTGCGCAACCCGGCTGAACTTGCGCGGATGGGCGCGGCGGCGCGCATGGTATGCGCGCGCGAACGCGGCGCCGCGCGGCGCACGATGGTGCTGCTCGGCAGGATTTTTGCGCGAGCCCGATACGCGCAAAGCGATACGGTTTCCGGGAAGCTGCGGCGGAGCCAGACTTGACCCGAGAACGCCCGGTTGCTTCCTACTGCAGCAACGCGTTGACGGCTTCCAGATCCTTCACCGACAGCGTGCCCGCCGCGTATTCCAGGTTGAGCTGGTTGATTACGTAGGCGTGCCGCGCCTGCGAGAAGTTGCTTTCCGCCTGGAACAGCGTCTGCTGCGCGAACAGCACGTCGATGATCGTCTGGCTGCCGACTTCGTAGCCGGCCTGGGTGGACTGCAGCGCCTTCTGCGCGGAGACCACGGCTTCCTTCTGCGCCTGCACCTGACTGATGCCGGCGCGGATCGAATTGAACGCGTTGCGGGTATTGGCGACGATCTGGCGGCGATCCTGTTCCAGAATGTCGCCGGCCTGATCGCGCTGGGCGATCGCCTGGCGCACCCGCGACTGGGTGCCGCCGCCGGCGAACAGCGGAACATCCAGGATCAGCCCCACGGTCGTGCCGGCACTGCGGCTGTCCATGCGGGTCTGGCCGGCGAAATCAAGGCCACCCCAGGACGGGTTGCGGGAATAGGTGACCGAGGCGTTCAGGGTCGGAAGATGTCCCGCGCGGGCAGTGGTGATGCCATGCTGGGCCGCGGTGACCTGGTCGCGCTGCGCCTGCAGCGTGGGATTGCTGGCCAGTGCGGTTTTCACCCAAGCTTCGGGATCGTCGGGCTGCGGCGGATTCAAAGGCAGCTTGTCGCGCAACACCCGCAGGTCCACCGGCTGTTTTCCGGTGATCTGCGCCAGCGCTTCGCGATCGTTGTACAGCGTGGTGCGCGCCTGGATCACCGCGGCCGCAGCCGCGGCTTCCTGGGCCCGCGCGGAATCGGCATCGGTGATGGCTGACAGGCCGACGCTGTATTTCGCCTGCGCCGCGTCCAGTTGCTTCTGCAGGGCCTTCTGGTTGGCCTCGGCGTAGCGCAACTGGTCCTGATCGTTCAGCACCGTGAAGTACGCGGTGGCCACGCGCACGATCAAGTTCTGCTCGGCGGCGATGTATTGCGCCTCGGCCGACGCGGCGTTGGCCTTGCTGGAGCGCAGTTGCGAAAACTTGCCGAGATCGAACAACACCTGTTGCAGGCCGACCTGTTCGGAACGCGAGCGCCCACCCGTGTGACTGGACGTGTCGATCAGCGTGGGCCTGCCGGTGGTTGGATCCAGCACCGTTTGCGGGCCGGACTGGGTGCCATGGCTGTCGTTGAACGAGACGCTGCCGTTGAGCTGCGGCAGCAGCACCGCGCGCGACTGCACCATGCCTTCATGGCCGATCCGGCTTTGCGCCTCCGCCTGCATCAACACCGGATCGGATTGCAGCGCCTGGCGATAAGCGTCCATCAGATCCTCGGCGTGCGCCGAAGCCGCGCCGGCAAGACCCAGCGTCGCGACGATGGCGACGGCGCAGGCGCGCAGAGCGAAGGGACGACGGGAGGCGGAACTTGAATTCATGCGAAAGGAATCCTTGAGGCTGCGTGCGGCCGAAGCATCGGCGCGGATCACGTCGGTCGGGTTACAAGTAAAAAGCTGGTTTGGGTTCCGCACCCGCGAGGTAGGGCACGTCGGTTTCGAACAGGCGATCCTCGATCCAGCCGCCGTCGGCGGCGCGCTGCAGCAGCAGCGCCCGCATCGCCGGTTCGGCGCCACGGATCACGAACATGCGGCCGGCGGGTTTCAGCCAGTCGCCAAAAAGGGGAGGCAGCTCCGCCACCGCACCGGTGACCGCGATGGCGTCGAAAGGCTGCGCCGGCCGGAAACCTGCGAAGGCGTCCGCCTGCAGACATTCGACGTTCGCAATGGCAAGCGCCCGCAGGCGTGCGCGCGCCGCATCGACGAATTCGGCGCGGCGGTCGATGCTGGTGACCTGCGCGCCGAACTTGGCCAGGCAGGCCGCGAAATAGCCGCTGCCCGTGCCGATTTCCAGCACGCGCTCGCCGGGCAGCGGCAGCAGCGCCTGCAGCGCGCGGCCTTCCAGCACGGGCTTCCACATCATCTCGCCGTGCCCGAGCGGCAACGCCACATCGGCATACGCCACCGCCTTGTAGGCAGGCTGCACGAAGGCATCGCGCGGCAGCGCCGACAGCACGCCCAGGACGCGTGCATCCAGCACTTCCCATGGCCGGACCTGGTTTTCCACCATGTTGCGGCGGGCCGTCTCGAGCTGGACATTCATGTTCATGTCGATCACAACTTCCTGCGATGGTCAAAATCGCCCAAGCATACGGCGCGCAGCGCAAGCCGGGCAATGCGTGCAGCGTGCCGGTGGCATGGTTGCCCACGAAGTGCCGGAAGTCACCGGGCTTTGGTGACAGCGGTCATTTGCGCAAGCGGTGGGGTAAAAGCACGTTCCGGGCCAAGCCTCGATGTGCCATTTTGACTTCGAAATCAGCCAGATGGGATCGCGCATCGGGCGTGAAACCTGTCCGCGGACGACCCGCGGACAGCCCCGGACAGGGATTGTGATCCGGGTCAATCGGACAAATATGTACTGGAGCGTATACTAACCCCATTGTCATTGACTGCAGAACCTGCCTTGCGACGCCCATGAACGCCTTACCCGAACGTTGCAGCGGCCCCGGACGGCCCAAGGATCTCGAAAAACGCGCCGCGATTCTGGAGGCGGCCAAGCGTCTGTTCCCGCAGCACGGCTTCGAGGGCACCAGCATGGACGCGGTCGCGGCCGAGGCCGGCGTTTCCAAGCTGACGGTGTACAGCCATTTCGGTGGCAAGGAAGCGCTGTTCATCGAAACCATCCGCTGCAAGTGCGACGGCCTGATGCCGTGTTCGCTGTTCGAGGTGAATGTCGAGGCGCCGGTGCGCGGCCAGTTGCTCGGCGTCGCCCGCGCGTTTTTTGCAATGATGATGAGCGATGGCGCGCTGGGCATGCATCGCACCCTGGTCGCGAGCTCGCAGCAATCGCCCAAGCTTGCCAAGCTGTTCTGGGAAGCCGGCCCGATGCAGGTGCAGGCCGCGCTCGCCGAGATGCTGCAGGAGGAGGTCGATGCGCGTCAGCTCGACATCGCCGACACGCGTCGCGCCGCCAGCCAGTTCTTTTCGTTGCTGAAGGGCGAACATCACGCCCGCATGCTGTTCGGCTGCGGACAGCCGACCACCCAGGAGGTCGAAGCGCACCTGGAAGCGACGGTGGACATGTTCCTCAGGGCATATTCTTGCGATCGTCCCTGATCGCGGCTTCGGTTGGTCTCGCTCGCAGGCGGAGTTTCCCGGCTTTGGGCTGATCCAGGACGGCCATCCATGGCCTGACTTTCCACAACAGCCGCTCCGAATGAATGTCATGGGCGCGTCGCCGCGAGTGTCACGGGCGTTCGCCAGCGGCCTGCAAACATGCTTCAATGGCACATTGAAGCGGGGGTGCCGCAGGCGAAGGATCGCGTCGGCTGAGACATACCCTTGGAACCTGATCCGGTTCGCACCGGTGTAGGGAGCTTCGCCGCACGACCGTCGCTGTTCGTGCGCCTGGCGCCACCGCTCATGTCCCGCGCAAACGCGCGGTTCTTCCATGCAGCGGATCGACGCCGATGAATGCCCAACCCTCCGAATTGCTGCGCCAGGCGCAGACCCTCTCCGAAACCGTCACCTCGCCGATTCGCGGTTCGCGCAAGACGTACGTGCGCGGCAGCCGCGACGACCTGCGCGTACCGATGCGCGAGATCGTGTTGACCGACACGCCGGCGATGTTCGGTGTGGAAACCAATGCGCCGTTCACCGTGTACGACACCTCGGGCCCTTACACCGACACCGCGTTCACGGCGGATCTCGTGGCCGGGCTGCCGAAACTGCGCGCGGCATGGATCGCCGAGCGCGGCGACACCGAAGAGTTGCCGAATCGCACCTCCGAATTCGGCCGGCGCCATGCCGAAGCCGCGTTGCTGGCGGACGTGCGTTTTCCGAACCTCCCGAAACCGCGCCGCGCAAAATCGGGCGCGAACGTCACCCAGATGCATTACGCGCGGCAAGGCGTCGTGACACCGGAAATGGAATTCATCGCGATCCGGGAGAATCAGAAACTGGAAGTGCTGCGCGGCAGCGCACTGGCCCAGCAACATCCGGGCCAATCCTTCGGCGCATCGATTCCGAAAGCAATCACTGCCGAGTTCGTGCGCGACGAAGTCGCCCGCGGGCGCGCGATCATTCCCTGCAACATCAACCATCCCGAAACCGAGCCGATGATCATCGGCCGCAATTTCCTTACCAAGATCAACGCCAACATCGGCACGTCCGCCGTCACGTCCTCCATCGCCGAAGAAGTCGAAAAAATGGTGTGGTCGATCCGCTGGGGCGGCGACACCGTGATGGACCTGTCCACCGGCAAGTACATCCATGAGACGCGCGAATGGATCATGCGCAATGCGCCGGTGCCAATCGGCACCGTGCCGATCTATCAGGCGCTGGAAAAGGTCGGCGGCGATGCCGAGGAACTCACCTGGGAACTGTTCCGCGACACCTTGGTCGAGCAGGCGGAACAAGGCGTCGATTACTTCACGATCCATGCGGGCGTGCTGCTGCGTTTCGTGCCGCTGACCGCCAAGCGCGTCACCGGCATCGTCTCGCGCGGCGGCTCGATCATGGCCAAGTGGTGCCTCGCCCACCACAAGGAATCGTTCCTGTACACGCATTTCGAAGAGATGTGCGAAATCATGAAGGCGTACGACGTCGCCTTCTCGCTCGGCGACGGCCTGCGCCCGGGCTGCATCGCCGACGCCAACGACGAAGCCCAGTTCGCCGAACTCGATACGCTCGGTGAATTGACCGATATCGCGTGGAAGCACGACGTGCAGGTAATGATCGAGGGTCCCGGCCACGTGCCGATGCATCTGATCAAGGAAAACATGGATCGGCAGCTCGACAAGTGCCACGAGGCGCCGTTCTATACCCTCGGGCCGCTCACCACCGATATTGCGCCGGGCTACGACCACATCACCTCGGCGATCGGCGCCGCGATGATCGGCTGGTACGGCACCGCGATGCTTTGCTACGTCACGCCCAAGGAACATTTGGGTCTGCCCGACAAGAACGACGTGCGTGAAGGCATCGTCGCCTACAAGATCGCCGCGCACGCCGCGGATCTGGGCAAGGGCCATCCCGGCGCGCAGGCGCGCGACAACGCGCTGTCGAAGGCGCGCTTCGAATTTCGCTGGGAAGACCAGTTCAACCTCGGCCTCGATCCCGACAAGGCCAAGGAGTTCCACGACGAAACCCTGCCCAAGGATGCCGCCAAGACCGCGCACTTCTGCTCGATGTGCGGCCCGAAGTTCTGCTCGATGAAGATCACCCAGGACGTGCGCGACTACGCGCGCGAACACGGCGTCGAAGCAATCACGGCGCTGGATGAAGGCATGGCCGAAAAAGCCGCCGAGTTCCGCGAGCAGGGTGGCGGGGTGTATCGCAAGGCGTGATAGCCGCCGTCAATGGATGCCATCGATACCATGTGTTGGCGTCCTTCACGGACGCGGGACTACACTGGCCGTCCACCACGATATGACACGCGAAGGAGTGATGCGATGGCCACCAAGAAACCGTTCCTCAGCGACATCAAGGCGATCCAGAAACGCGCGCGCGAACAGATCCACAAGGGGGCGATCACCGATGGCTACAAGGCCGACCGCAAAGAAGTAATCAAGCTGTTGAACGAGGCGCTGGCCACCGAGATCGTGTGCGTGTTGCGCTACAAGTACCACTACTTCATGGCTTCGGGCATCAACGCGCAAAGCGTCGCGGCTGAATTCCTCGAACATGCGAACGAAGAGCAGGGCCACGCGGACCAGATCGCCGAGCGCATCACCCAGCTGGAGGGTACGCCCAACCTGTCGCCCGACGGCCTGCAGACGCGCAGTCACTCGGAGTACGTCGAAGGCGACGATCTGGTGGACATGATCAAGGAGAACCTGGTTGCCGAGCGCATCGCGATCGAAACCTACAGCGAGATGGTGCGCTATCTCGGCAGTGACGACCCGACCACCCGCCGGATGATGGAAGAAATCCTCGCGGTGGAAGAAGAACACGCCGAAGACATGAGCACGCTGCTCGAACAGCTCGGTCACAAGGGCGAACCCGCCAAGGTGCGACCGGCGAAGGGCGGCTGAACGAAAGCGGACGCACGTTGCCGTTCGACAGGCTGGAAAATGTCGCGGCACGGTCGTTCACCTGCGGTCTTGCCAAGCTGCGTGGATCCCGGAAGGGCGACACGAATGCAGCGCCGTCCGTTATGCTGCGCCGCGCATGAACACTCGAATGCCTTCTGATTCGCCATGGCGCTGGCTGGCGCTGTGGTTCGTGCTGCTGCTGCCGCTGGCCGTCCTGTTTCCTCCGATTCCGATCGACGAGACGCGCTATCTCACCGCCGCGTGGGAGATGTTCAACTCCGGGCAGTGGCTGGTGCCGACCGTCAACGGCGCGTGGTATTCGGACAAGTCGCCGCTGCTGTTCTGGCTGATCGCGGGCGGCTGGAAAATCCTTGGCGTGCACACGTGGGTGGCTCGCGTCGAAGCGTTGATCGTTGCCCTGTGCATGTTGCTGACGCTGCGGCGGCTCGCCGAGCGTCTCGGCATGGATCGGCGCGGCGCCGCTGACGCCATGTGGATGCTTGCCGGCTGCCTCGGTTTCACGGTGTTCAGCACCGCGATCATGTTCGACCTGCTGTTGTCGCTGTGCGTCCTTGGCGCGCTGCACGCGCTGCTCGATCTCGATGCCGGCCGATGGAAGCGCGGTATCGTTGCACTGGGTTTGACGATCGGGTTCGGCATCCTGGCCAAGGGCCCGGTGATGCTGTTGCACGTCGTCGCGGTCGCGGTGCTGGCGCCGTGGTGGAGCGATACCGCGCGCAAATACAAGGCGCGCTGGTACTTCGCGTTGCTTGCCGGTTTGCTGATCGGCGTGGCGATCATGCTCGCGTGGCTGCTGCCGGCCGCATGGTACGCCGGGCCGACCTACTGGCAGCCGTTGGTGGACAAGGTCACCGGACGGATCGCAAAGAGTTTTGCCCATCGGCGGCCGTTCTGGTGGTACCTGCCGCTGGTGCCGGTGCTGCTGTTGCCGTGGCTGTTGACCCTGCGCGCGCCGGCAGCGGCGTGGAAACAGTTGTGGCGCGGCCGCTTCGGGCGTTTCCTGTGGTGCTGGTGGGTCCTGCCCTTTGTCGCGTTCTGCGCGATCAGTGGCAAGCAGGTCCATTACCTGTTGCCATTGCTGCCGGCGTGGGCACTGGCGGGTGCGTGGTTGTTGCAGCAGTCGGGATCCCGCCTGCGTCCATTGCTGTTCGGCCTGCTGGCACTGCTTGCCGCCGCCTTGATCGCGGTGGCGCCATGGCATGCGGCGAAGCTCTTCGGTTATCCACCGCAACCGGCGATCGCGGCGTTCGCGCTGGTGGGATTGGTCATCGCGGTCGGTGTCTGGCGCGTGTGGGGACATAATGCGCGCGGGGTGGCGCTGTCCGCCACCGCGCTGGTTGCGGCCGTGATGCTGGCGGGTGCGCTGGCACTGTTGCCGTCGCTCGACGTCGAACCGGAAGCCGCGTTCGTGAAGCAGGCGCTGCGTGCGCATGTACCGATCGCCACCGTCGAATGGAACAATGGTTTGCTGGGCTACACCGGGCGTCTGCATCAACCGGTCCCATGGATTCCCCGTGGCGAGATTCGGGCCTGGTGCCGTGCGCACCCCAACGGCATCCTGTTGACCACGGAAGGCCATGACGAGCTGAAGACGGCTACTCCCTTCAGGACTTGGCCGTATTTTTTGTCGGGTGATCGTCGCATCGCGGCTTGGCGCGCGTCGCAAGTGTTGGACGGCAGCGCGCACTGACCTTCGCCACATGCAATCACGCAGGCAACGGACTACCCTCGTCCGGCTGCCTTCGAGGAGGGATTGCCATGCCGCGCATTCGTTTGCTGTCCGCCCTGGTTGCCGGGACGCTCGTCGCCATCACGGCGTTCGCGGCGCCGCCGCCCGCCAACAACCATCCGGAACTGCATGCCATCGCAGGCGCGGTGAAGGCGTCCAACCTGCATGCCACCGACGTTGCACTGGTCGGCTTCGGCACCCGCCACACCCTTTCGACCACCACGTCGAAAACCCGCGGCATCGGCGCGGCGCGGCGCTGGGTGGCGGCGCAGTTTGAAACGATCTCGAAAGGCTGCGACGGCTGCCTCGAGATCGTCACGCCTTCGCAGCTGTTCACCGGCAAGCGCATGCCCAAGGCGGGCGCCGAGGTGATGGACGTCGTCGCGATCCAGCGCGGCACCTCGGACCCGGACCGCGTGATCGTAATGACCGCACACCTCGACTCGCGCCGCAGCGACGTGATGGACGCGACCGGCGATTCGCCGGGCGCCAATGACGATGCGGCTGGCGTCGCCGCGTTGATTGAAACCGCGCGCGTGCTTTCGAAATACAAGTTCCCCGCGACGCTGGTGTACTCGGCTGATTCGGGCGAGGAACAGGGCCTTTACGGCGGCAAGATCATTGCGCAGTACGCGGTCGATCATGGCTGGAAGATCGAGGCCAACCTCAACAACGATATGGTCGGCAACTCGCACGGCGGCAACGGCGCCCACGACCCGCACACCATCCGCGTGTTCTCCGAAGGCACCAAGTCCAACGAGACGCTGGAGCAGGCGGCGTACCGCCGTTACCACGGCGGCGGCGTGGATTCGCCCTCGCGCAACATCGCGCGCTACATGGCTGCGCTGGCCGAGCAATACCTCGACGACTTCCACGTGCGCATGGTTTACCGCACCGATCGCTGGGGGCGCTCGGGCGACCAGGTGCCGTTCCTCGACCAAGGCTTTCCGGCGGTGCGATTGTCGGAATCGAACGAGAACTACGACCATCAGCACCAGAACGTGCGGGTCGAAAACGGCGTGCACTACGGTGACGTGGTGTCCGGCGTGGACTTCGATTACCTCGCGAACGTCACCCGTCTGGATGCGATCACGATGGCGTCGCTGGCGACGGCACCGTCGCCGCCGGCCAATCTCGCGGTGAAGGGCGCTGTTGCGTACGACACCACGTTGTCGTGGCAACCATCGCCGGGTGCGGTGAGTTACAACGCTTGGTGGCGCGAAACCACCGCGCCGCAATGGCAACACGTGCAGAAGGCAGGCGATGCCGATTCGGTGGTGCTGAAGGACATCATCCTGGATGACTGGTTCTTCGGAGTGTCGGCGGTCAGCAAGGATGGCTGGGAAAGTCCGGTGGAGTTTCCGGGCTTTGCCGGCAGCTTCGCGCGGTCGCCGAAGCTCGGCCCCGATGGCAAGCCCGTCGACGCGCTGTATCCCAGCTTCGGACGGTTCGGTGGCGATGCGGTCGGCCAGCCGTCCTGGCGACGCGACACGAAGTCGGACGGTCATCCATGATGCGCATCGTCGCCGCCGTGCTCGTGGCCATCGGCGTGGCGCTGGGAGGCTGGTTCATCGGCAATGGTTTCGCGCACCGGCACCCGAACCGGTCGGTGACGGTCAAGGGACTCGCCGAACGCAACGTCAAGGCCGACATCGCGCTGTGGCAAATCCAGTTTGCGGAAACCGGCAACGACTTGGCCGGGGTGCAGGCCGCCATCCAGCGCGACGATGTGGCCATCACCGGCTTCCTGCGGCAGCACAAACTCGCTACGGGTGCGATCGCGTTCCACAGCGTGCAGGTGACGGATCGCGCAGCACGCAACTACGGCAACGATCAATACAAGACGCGTTTCGTTGTCACCGGCACCATCATGGTGCGCACCAAGGACGTGGATGCCGTCGCGGCGGCGGCGCAGGATACCGGCACGCTCATCGCACAGGGCGTGGTGCTGGGCAACCCGGATGGCGGCTTCAATGAAGGTCCGAACTATTTGTTCGACGGCATCAACGCCCTGAAGCCCTCGATGATTGCGGAAGCCACCCGGAATGCACGCACGGCCGCCGAGCAATTCGCGCGCGACTCCGGCAGCAGGCTGGGCGGGATCGTCCGCGCCAACCAGGGCGTGTTCGAGATCCTGCCGCGCGACAAGGCCCCGATGCTGCAGCAGGACAAGCAGATCGAGAAAACCGTGCGGGTGGTCGCGACGCTCGATTACGCGCTGGTGGATTGATGGTCCCGCGACGAGACACGCGCGCGCGAGTCAGCGGCGTGGCTTGGCGCGATGCGTGGGTGTCGCCGACCACGGATCGTCGGGCCAAGGATGCTTCGGATAGCGTCCCTTCAATTCCTTCTTCACTTCCGGATACGTGCGGTCCCAGAACCCGCGCAGATCCTGCGTGACCTGGATCGGCCGGCCGGCGGGTGAGAGCAGGTGCAGCATCACCGGCACGCGGCCGTTCGCGATGCGCGGAGTCTCCGCGAGGCCGAACAACTCCTGCAGTTTCACGGCAAGCACCGGGGATGCGATTTCGCCATCGCCGTGCGTGGCTACCGCATAATCGAGCCTGCGCGTCATGCCACTCGGCACGGTGATCGCGTCGGGCGCGGCGTCGTCCAGCAACTTGCGTTGCGGCCATTCGAGCAGACTCGCGAATGCGTCCGACAACGCGTCCGTCGACAGTGCATCCAGCTTGCGTTTGCCGGCCAATGCGGGGGCCAGCCAAGCTTCGAGTGAGTCGAGCAGTGT
This sequence comes from Rhodanobacteraceae bacterium, assembly GCA_035281745.1. Classification (GTDB taxonomy): domain Bacteria; phylum Pseudomonadota; class Gammaproteobacteria; order Xanthomonadales; family Rhodanobacteraceae; genus 66-474. The sequence goes on along the minus strand of DATEDI010000021.1, from coordinate 147,236 downwards.
CGCATCGGTGACGTCCGGCAGACCGGCTTCGGGTATGGCAAGAGACAGCCACCCGATGCGTGCGCGCAATCGGATCGCGGCATCGCTCCACGGCAGCGCGGCGATACCGCGTGCGCGGATGCCGGCCAGCAAGGCAGGCAGCGCGTCATCCACGCCGGCCGGCACCGCGTGCCGTTCCAGCACGATGGCATCGAAACGGCGTTCCTCGAAAGCCTCGACCACATCGTTCGCGTTCATCCGCACCACGTGTTCGCGCTGGAAGCGCTGCGGGTAATCCCGCTCCAGTAGTGCAGCATCGAACGGGGCGGCGGTCAGGATCAAACTGTCACGCACGTCGAAACGCGCTTCGGTGACGATGAGCCAGGGTTCGCCGAACAGCACGGACGCTTCATGCAGCTGCGCGCCGCGGCCGTTGGCGAGCCGGTAGCGGCGCCGATCCTTCTCGTCCTGTCTTGCGACGCGATCCGGAAACGCGTGCAACAGCAGATTGCCGATGGCCAGCGCGTCCGGCGTGCCGCTGGCGCCATGGCGCACGCCGAGACGCTTGCGCCAGCCGCGCGCGGCCTGCTCGATGGTCGACAAGGCCCCCGCGCCGGCATCGCGCACCACGCGCGCGCCGCCGTCGCGCCAGCGATGCAGGGCGTCGACGCGCGCGCGCAGATCGTCATTGAAGGCGCCACGCAAGGGCGAGCGCGCGTCCAGCAGCGCCAGCAGGTCGGCGACCAGCGCGCGCAGCGCGTCGGGTGCCCGCAGCGCGGCCGCCGCCATGCGCGGATTCGCGCCGAGTTGCAGCATGTCGCGGCCGAGTGGTGTGATGCGCAGGTTGGCGTCGATGGCGCCGAGCCGCTGCAGCAATTCGCGCGCGGCTGCGAGCGCGCCCACGGGCGGTGCATCCAGCCAGCGCAGTGTCGTCGCATCGGCGCCGATGCCCCAGGCCGCGATCTCCAATGCCAGTCCGGACAACTCGGCCTGCGCGATTTCCGGTGTGCGCGAAGCCTCGAGGCGGCGGCTCTCCGGCCACAGCCGGTAGGCGATGCCCGGCGCGACGCGCCCGGCACGCCCCGCGCGCTGGTCGGCGGATGCCTGGGAAATGTTGACCGTCGCAAGGCGGGTGAAACCCGAGTTCGGATCGAAGCGCGGTTCACGGGCCAGGCCGGCGTCGATCACGGCACGCACGCCCGGCACCGTGATCGAGGATTCGGCCACGTTGGTGGCGAGGATCACCCGGCGCGTGCCGGCCTCGGCGGGCGCAAGCGCTGCCTGCTGATCGGCCAGCGCCAGTTCGCCGTGCAGCGGAATCACCTCGATATGCGAATGCTTGTTCCCTTCTCCCTCCGGGAGAAGGGGGCGCGTAGCGCCGGATGAGGGTACGAATCGCGCGCGGGATCCCGAACCCTCACCCCCAGCCCCTCTCCCGGGGGGAGAGGGGAGAAAAGCGCCGAGCATCCGCTGCGCCTGTGCGATTTCGCGCCGGCCCGGAAGGAACGCCAACACGTCGCCGTCGCTTTCCGCGAGCGCCGTTTGCACGGCGCGCCGGAGGTGTGCGGCTTCATCCTCGCCGCGCCGCAACGCTGGATATTCGATGCGCACGGGGAAGGCGCGGCCCTCGCTGCGAAGGACCGGGGCGTCCAGCCATGCGGCGATGCGCGAACCTTCCAGCGTCGCCGACATCACCACGATGCGAAGGTCCGGCCGCAAGCCAGCCTGGACGTCCAATGCCAGCGCCGCGCCGAGGTCGCCTGGCAGGTGGCGCTCGTGGAATTCGTCGAACATGATCGCGCCGACTTCCGGCAGTTCCGGGTCGTCCTGTAGCATGCGGGTCAGGATGCCCTCGGTGACGACTTCGATGCGGGTTGCATCGGAGACGCGCGACTCGAAACGGATGCGATAACCGATCGTCTGCCCGGTCGCTTCACTGCGCTGCGCGGCCATGAATTCCGCCGCCGCGCGCGCCGCGATCCGGCGCGGTTCAAGCAACACGATTTTTCTGCCGGCCAGCCATGGCTCGTCGAGCAAAGCCGGTGGCACTTGCGTGGTCTTGCCCGCGCCGGGCGGTGCTTCCAGCACCAGCCGCGGGTGTGCACGCAGGCTGTCGCGGATCGCGGGGAGTAGCGGCGCGATGGGAAAATCGCTGGCTTTGACAGGCATCGGGGGATTGTAGGCGTCGGCCGTGCAGCGGTCACAAGCCGGATTCCGGGTCCCGCACTGCGCGCGATCTCGGAAGGATGACGCGATTTGTTACGCTTCTCCGGATCCCGCGCCCCGAACCCCGAAACAGCCATGCACCTGATCGATATCGGCGCCAACCTCACCCACGAATCCTTCCAGCGGGACCTCGACGCCGTACTCGACCGCGCGCGCAAGGCCGGCGTGGAACGGATGGTCGTCACCGGCGCGTCGCGTGACGACAGCGAACACGCGCTGGCGCTGGCGCGCGAACATCCGGAGATATTGCACGCGACCGCCGGCGTGCATCCCCATCACGCCGGTGATTACGGCGCGGAAACCGATGCGCTGTTGCGCACGCTCGCGCGCGAGCCGGAAGTGGTCGCGGTCGGCGAAACGGGTCTGGATTATTTTCGCGATCTGTCACCGCGGCCCGCGCAGCGCGCGGCGTTCGAGAAGCAACTCGCGATCGCGATGGAGCTCGGCATGCCGCTATTCCTGCACCAGCGCGATGCGCACGATGATTTCCTCGCACTGCTGAAGTCCGCGCGCGACAGCGTGCCGGCGGCGGTGGTGCATTGCTTCACCGACGACCGTCGCGCGTTGTTCGATTACCTCGACCTCGACTGCCACATCGGCATCACCGGCTGGATCTGCGACGAGCGCCGCGGCAAGCATCTGCGCGAGTTGGTGCGGTCGATCCCCGCGAATCGGCTGATGCTGGAGACCGACGCGCCGTATCTGCTGCCGCGCGACATCCGGCCGCCGCCGTCGGATCGCCGCAACGAGCCGATGTACCTGGCGCACATCTGCCAAACCGTGGCGCACGAACGTGGCGAGAAACCGGAAGCCACCGCCGAACAGACCACCGCGAACGCCCGCGCGTTTTTTGGCCTCGAGCAGTAGGGCGGGACGGGCGTTGCGAATTCGCCACCGGATTCGCGAAGGCGGGTTGCCGTGCCTACACGCGGCCGGCGCGGAGGCCGAGCGTCCACTTCACTGGCCGTACGTGCTCGGGTTCGCGCCACGCCGACGCCAGTTCTTCCGCGACCGATGCGACGGCGTCCTCGCCGGTAGCCTTCAGGTATTTCTGCGCGGCCGACCATGACGTCAGGTACGCCAGCAGTTGCTGCAGATTCCACTCGACGCGCATTTCGAAGTCAGGCATTTCGACCGACGCGAACGGCAATGCCAGCGAAGCGTAGCCCTCGTCCACGAGTTTCCGCTCCGGCGACCAGTACGCGCCAAGAATGTCTTCGTACAGATGCGCGATCACCGCGTCGACCGCCGGCGTCACGCTGCAGTGGGCATAACACCACGCCGCGAACAGTGCGCCCGGAACGGCGACACGTTGCACTTCCACGACGAATGCGGGGAGATCGAACCAGTGCAGTGCCTGCGCGACGGTGACGGCAGCGACGGAACGATCCGGAATCGTGGTGTGTTCGGCGGCCTCGTTGCGGTACTCGATGCGCGGATTCGCGACCGCATTGCCGAGTTGTTTCTGGCTGGGATCGGTGGCGACCACGTGATCGAAGCGCGCGGCGAGCGCAACGCTGGCCTGCCCGTTGCCGCAGCCGGCGTCCCACACGCAGCTTCGCGCTGGCGCCTCGGCCGCGATCCAGTCGAACAGCGCAGCGGGATAGTGGGGGCGCGCGCGCAGGTACAAATCGGAATGGTCCGAAAACAGATCCTTGAAGGTCATCCGGATGTTCTCCTTGCTGCGGTCCGCTGTTCGACGACGCGATGGCCGCCGGGCGTGAGATCGCCCAGCGCGTATTCGCCGGTGCGCGTGCGGATCAGGCGCAGTGTCGGCAAGCCCACCGCCGCGGTCATGCGCCGCACCTGACGGTTGCGGCCCTCGCGGATCGTGAGTTGCAGCCATGCATCCGGCACGGTTTTGCGGAAGCGCACGGGCGGGTCGCGCGGCCACAAGCCTTCCGGCGGATGCGGCAACACGCGCGCGTCGGCAGGGCGCGTAAGGCCGTCGTTCAGAGCCACCCCTCGGCGCAGTTGTTGCAGCGCGGTTTCATCGGGCGTGCCTTCCACCTGCACCAGATATGTTTTCGGCTGCTTGTGGCGCGGATCGGTGATGTGATGCGCGAACGCACCGTCGTCGGTCAGCAACAACAGACCTTCCGAATCGCGGTCCAGCCGTCCGGCCGGATACACGTTGGGCGGCAGGTCGAAGTCGGCCAGCGTGCGGCGCGGTTGCGCACTGCGGTCGGTGAACTGGCACAACACATCGAACGGTTTGTTGAACAGGATGAGCATGCCCATCCTCCGCGATACGTCAGTGGACCGTTGCGGCACCCGCCGGCAGGGATGAAGTGGCCGCTGGCGCGACACTATTCGCCGATACCGGGTCCTCCGCAAGCCCTGCGTCCGGGGCGGTGATCACATAGCCGCGCGCCTGCAGTGCGGCGAGATAACCGTCGGGGTCCAGCAGGTCGTGCATCGGCAGCACCGCGAAGGTCTGCATGTTTGCCGCCAACGCCCCATCGGCCGCGGCGAGCCACGTCTCTTGGATCCGGCGTGGCAGGTTGTCGATGCCCAGTGATTTGGCGAAACCCGCGCCGGTAATCGCAGACTGACAGGTCCCGCGCCAAGCGCTTTCGGGCACCGTTCGCAGGGTTTCGATGTCGCCGGTGGCCCACGCGTTGGCGCGGGCGCGGAAGTTCGGCAACTCGTGTTCGACCGCGTCCAGCACCACGCGAAGGCAGGTGATGCCATCCGGACCGGCGGCCGCGAACGCCTTCACCGCCTGTCGCGGCTCCTTGATTTCCAGCGTGGTGTCCGGCTTGGCGGTCTTGACGCCATGCTGTTTGGCCAACTTTGCAACAATGTCGGTTACTTCGCCGTCGCCGTGCAGGCCGTTGGCCTTCAGCGCCTTCTTCATCAACTTGCCGGCCGCGAGGAGTGGCCGGTAGCGCTCGATCGAATAGTCGTCGCCGAAGTAGCGTTCCCGCGCGTAATACCAGCGCGCGTAGACATCGGGCGGCAAGACATCATGCAGGGTCTTGCCGTCGGGATTGCGCTGCGCGCGATAAATGGAAGGCAGCAGGAACAGCTTGCCGAACCAGTTGGTGTCCACTTTCAGCTTGACGCCGGGCGGTTCGAGCACCGTTTGCGAAGCAGCGATCGTTTGCGCGACCTGGTTCGAGCGCCATTCGATGCCGGCCGGCAGCGTGGGCACCACGCCGAGGATCCACAGCACATGATCGCCGCGCGTCACCTTCCACAGGCCCGGCCCGGGCACCACGCCAGTCACGTTGATCGCCTGCAAGGTGACGATCGACGAAGCCGATGCGGGCTGCGCCGACGCGACCGCTGTGGAGCCGACGGTGGCCGAGGTCTGCGCCAGTGCCGGCGACGGCGCAAGGGTCGCCGCGACCACGACGACCAGCCCGGCGTGCAGCCATCGTGCACGCCGGATCACGTTTGCAAAGACGTCGCGACGACTTGGCCGCATGCAGAATCCTCGTGCCATGGATTGGGCCGCAACGGAGCGGCATGACCTGTCACTGACCGTGAACGACGGCCACAGTTCCGGCGCAGGCGCGATGTCGGCGCGGAATGCATGAGCTTATGCGGTTTGGCCGCGAACCGGAATCGGTGTCTTGGTAAGCTCGAAGGCTTCAGCGCCGATGCGAGGATCGCATGCCCGAATCCGCCGACAGCATTCCCGATTTCCTGCCGCACGACGGGCCTTTGCGCGAAGACGTGCATCGGCTCGGCATGTTGGTGGGCCGAATGCTGGCCGAGCAGGAAGGCGAAGCGTTCTATCAGCGGGTGGACGACGTTCGCACCACGGCGATCCGGCGTCGTCGTGAGGGGCGGGCGGTGGATGGCCTTGCCGAATCGCTGGCAGGGCTGGACGCCGCCGATGCGGAAGCATTGGCGCGCGCGTTTTCGGCCTGGTTCCAGGCCGTCAACACCGCCGAACGCGTGCACCGCATCCGCCGCCGTCGCGATTACCAGCTTGCTGGCGCCGCGCCGCAGCCGGAATCGCTGGCCGACGTACTGGCATCGCTGAAGACGCGCGGCGTGGGGGCCGAAGAATTGCTGGAGTGGCTCGAACGTGTGGACATCGAGCCGGTGTTTACCGCGCATCCAACCGAGGCCGTGCGCCGCTCGCTGCTGGAGAAGGAACAGGCCATCGTGCAGGCGCTGGTGGAAGGCTTCGACGCCTCGCGCACGCCGCAGGAACGCGCCGTTGATCACCAGCGCCTGCTGACCGCGCTCACCGCGAGCTGGCAAACCGCCGAAGCCTCGGCGGTTCGGCCCAGCGTGCAGGATGAATTCGAACACGTGAGCTTCTATCTCGCGGGCCCCTTGTATCGGGTGCTGCCGGTGTTCTACGAGTCGCTGGAACATGAACTCGAGCGGGTATACGGAGTCTGCCCTGAATTGCCGCGGCTGCTGCGTTTCGGCTCGTGGGTGGGCGGTGACATGGACGGCAATCCCAACGTGGGCGCGGATACCATTGGCGAAACCTTGCGCGCGCAGCGGGCGATGGTGCTGGCGCGCTACCAGTCCGAATGCGCGCATCTGGAGCGGCTGCTCAGCCAGACCGACGATCGCGCGCGGGTTTCCGATGCCTTGCGCCGGCGGCTGGACGATTATCGGGCGCGTCTTCCGAAAGCCGCCGCCGCGATCCGTCCGCGCCACGCGAACATGCCGTACCGCTGCCTGCTCACCCTGATGCGTGCGCGACTGGCCGCCACCGGCAGCGAGGCTGCGGAACGCTACGCCAATGCCGCGGAATTCCAGGCCGACGTGACACTGATCGCCGGAAGCCTCGCCGCGCACAAGGGCGAGCACGCCGGTTTGTTCGGTGTGCGCCGGTTGCTGCGGCGCGTGCGCACCTTCGGATTCCATCTGGCGCGGCTGGACGTGCGACAGGATGCTCGCGTGCACGACGACGTGCTGGCGATATTGCTGGATGATCCCGAATGGGCCGGCCGACCTGCGGACGAGCGCGCGATGTGCCTGCGCGGATTGGCGGCAGGACAAGACACCTTCGCGGCGCACGACGATCCGGCCGCGGCGCGCCTGAAGGCGGTGTTCGCGACGCTCACCGGGGCGCGTCGTGATTACGGTCCCGACGCCACCGGCCCCTACATCATCTCGATGGCGCGCTCGGCCGCCGACGTCCTGGCCGTGCTGGCGCTGGCGCGTAACGGTGGCCTGGTCGAAGACGACGGCGTGCCGCTCGACATCGCGCCGCTGTTCGAAACGGTCGATGACCTCAAACATGGCGCCGCCACGCTGCGCGCACTGCTGGAAGATCCGGTCTATCGCGAACACCTGTCGCGCCGTGGCGATCGCCAATTGATCATGCTCGGCTATTCCGACAGCGCCAAGGACGGCGGCATCCTCGCCGCCCGCTGGGCGCTGCAACGCGCGCAGGTGGAGTTGCTGGAAGTCGCGCGCGAAACGGGCATTGGCCTGACCTTCTTCCATGGTCGCGGTGGTTCGGCCAGCCGCGGCGGTGGCAAGGTGACGCCGGCATTGATGGCGTCGCCGCGCGGCGCGGTGGCCGGTCGCCTGCGCGTCACCGAGCAGGGCGAGGTGATCCATCGCAAGTACGGCATCCGTGCGCTCGCCTTGCGCAACCTGGAACAAACCGCCGGCGCGGTATTGCGCGCCAGCCTCCGTCCGCGCGAGGCGGAGCCGCGCGAAGACTTATGGCGCGAACGCATGGGCGTGCTGGCGCAACACAGCCGCGAGGCCTATCGGGCGCTGGTCGAGCGCCCGGGTTTCGTCGACTACTTCCGCGCCGCCACCCCGATCGACGTGATCGAGCGCATGACCATGAGTTCGCGCCCGGCCAGCCGGCGCAGCATGCACGGCGTCGAGGACCTGCGCGCGATCCCGTGGGTGTTCTCGTGGACGCAGTGTCGTTCCATCGTGACCGGCTGGTACGGCCTCGGCAGCGCGCTCGAACGCGGCGCGCAGGCGTTCGGCGAAGCGGAACTGGCGGAGATGGCGCGCGAGTGGCCGTTCTTCGCCAACGTGCTCGATGACGTGGAGATGTTGCTGGCGAAGTGCGATCTAGGCATCGCCGAAGCGTTCTCGAAGCTGGCAGGTCCCCTGCACGCCGAATTCTTCGGTTTGGTCGAAGCGGAATTCGCGCGCACCCGCGACGGGCTGCTCAAGTTGAAAGACAGCGACACGCTGCTGCGTGGCGATCCGCGTCTGGCGATGTCGATCCATTTGCGCAATCCCTACGTCGATCCGATGAGCCTGCTGCAGGTGGACTTGCTGCGGCGCTGGCGCGCGAGCGGGGGTGCGGACGACGCATTGCTGCGTGCGCTGGTCGCCTGCGTCAACGGGGTATCGCAGGGCCTGCAGAACACCGGTTGAGGTATTCCCGTGCGGCACGCGCGGCGGCTTTGGCGGCGCCTACTCGAGCGTCAGCTCGCCGGCGCGCCCGACGCGCAGTTCGTATCGATCGCGCCGTCGCGTCATTGCGTGATGTGCGATCAACCGGGAGAACTGGATCGCGATCGAGGATCTCCTCGAGAAGCTGCCGTGAACCTGCGCCATCGATAGGGCGCAGTGTTGCGCGTTGCGCGGCCTCGATTCGCGACGGCATCAGAAACGGTGGATGAAGCCCACCTGGAATCCACCCGGCAACCAGCCCAGGATCAATGGCGAATCGCGATGCGCGGCCCAGATGCCGACAGCGGTGCCGATGGCCCAGCCGGCCAGCACGTCGCTTTGCCAGTGACCGCGGGTCTTGACCCGGGCGACGGCGTCGTAAAGCGGCAACAGTTCCAGCGCATACACGGCGGGGTGGTCGCGGCCATAAGCCACCACGAATGGAGTTACCGCTCCGGCGATCGCGGTGACTTCACCGCTCGGAAAACTTTCGTATTTGAAACCCTGGAAAAACTTGTTCGGGTTGCTGGTTTGCGACGGGCGTTCACGCTGGAACGTCAATTTCGCACCCTGCGCGATCACCGACGACACCGCCATCGAGTCGAGTGAGCGCCAGAACGTGTCACCCAGCTTGTCCTGGTCGCCGAGCGCCAGCGAGCCGCCAACCACGGTCAGGATGGTGGCGCCCATCAGCGTCTTCTGGTTGCTGCGCGTCCAGATGCCACTGTTGTCGTAGGCGATGCGGTGATCGATGCCGAACGGACCGCTCGCGGCAAAGGCCTTACCCATCGGGGCCGCTGCGGCAATGCCGATCAGCAGCCACATCGCGAAGCGTCGTAGAAGGGTGCCTGGTTGCATACCGGGAATCTTCGGTTTGCGATGCGTGCCACTTTGCCGCCGCACGCTTAGCGGCCGCTTCTTCGTAGCTTTCGGGAACCTTGCAAGGCAGCCGCGAGCGGGAGGTCACCCGCGGCCGATGCCCGCGATAGCGGATTCAGCTATCCGTTCCGGTCAATGCGGTCTTGATCTGGCTTCCCCGCGCGGACACGCGGTAATGCGCGATGCTCTTGCCCTTGATCACGTCCACGTCGACATAGGCATTGCTGCCGTGGCCGGCAGCGTTGGCTTCCAGTGCGGGGCCATGTCCGACCCGTTCGGCTTGGGCGATGGCTTCGCTGAAGGTCAGCTTGCTGCCTTCCAGCGCGTTCGAGCCTTCGGCGCCCTCGCCTTTGGCGGCGCTGCTGCCGAGTACCTTGCCGGTGGAGGGATCGATGCGCACGGCCAGCTTCGCGCCCCCGCGCAGCACATTCACGACGTACCAGTTCCGGCCGTTCCGGGTTGACTCCATGCCGTAGCCGTAGGCGGTGCCGCCGCCGTCCTCGGCGATTTTGATGGCATGGCTCGGTGTAATCGGGGCCCGCGTCACCGCGGTCATTTCCATCCGGTCTTCGTGGGCGATACTGCCGGCGAAGGCCGGCAGGACCAGCGCCAGCGTCACGGCGGTCGCGAGCGGAATTGTGGCGCTTCGTTTCATCATGGGCACTCCATTTGTGGTGAGCATCCAGATTGAACCCGCAGCCTTAGCCATCACTTTGCCGAACCCTGATCGTCGCCTGGTGGTGGGCTTGCGTTCACGGTGATAGCTTTTAGTCCACCGTCACGCGGGCAACGCGCATGAAGCTGCTGCTGGTCGAAGACTCCGAACGTTTGCGCGCGACGCTCGCGCGCGGGTTGCACGCCGCGGGATTCACGGCGGATGTCGCGGCCGATGGCGTCGAAGCGGCCGGTTATCTTGCGAGCTACGGCTACGATTTCGTGGTGCTGGACCTCGGGCTTCCGCGACTGGATGGGTTCGGCGTGCTGCGCGCGCTGCCCGCGGGCGGCGAACGGCCGCGCGTGCTGGTGCTGTCGGCGCGTGACCAGGTCGCGGATCGCGTGGACGCGCTGAATGCCGGGGCCGATGATTACCTGATGAAACCGTTCGCGTTCGAGGAACTGGTCGCGCGCTTGCACGCGCTGGCGCGACGTCCCGCCGAGACCCAAGTGGACGTGCTGGAACACGCGGGCGTGCGGCTCGATCCGCAGGCGCGCCGCGCCAGCGCGAACGGCAGCGTGCTGCAACTCACGCCGCGTGAGTTCGGGCTGCTCGAATTGCTGTTGCGTCACCGGGGCCGGGTGTTTGCGCGCGCCGACATCCTGGAGCGCATCGCCGGCAGTGAAAGCGAAGCGTCGGACCGGAGCATCGAAGTTGTCGTGTTCGGTTTGCGGCGCAAGCTTGCGGACGCTGGGTGCGATGGCCTGATCGTAAACCGGCGCGGCGCCGGATACCTGATTCCGTGAAAACGCGCGTCAAAACCTTCTCGTTGCGCGCGCGCCTGACGCTGCTGCTGGCGCTGGCCGTGCTGGTGGTGTTCGGCGCGGCGGCAAAAATCGTGGATTGGCGCGCCGATGCCGAGATGCAGCAGCGCTTCGATGCTTCGTTGCTGTCGCGTGCGCAATCGCTGGCGGCGCTGACGCAGATCGAAAATGGTCGCATCGCCGTGGACGCCGACAACGCGGCGGCCACCGTGTTTCCCGGCAATGCGGAATCCAGTTGGTACGATTTGCGCTGCGGGGGCGCGGTGATCGCGCGCAGTGCGGAAGCGCCGCCTGCTGTCGCCGCCGAAGTCGAACCCGTGTTCGCCGACGCGCTCGCGCGCGATGGCCGCGCGCTGCGCGTGGTCGCATTCCGGTTCACGCCCGCGCACGCCGGCCGCGCCTCCGCATCCGTCGCACCGGGCTGCGCGCTCACGTATGCACTCGAGAGCGGCCCGCTGGACGATCTTCTGGATACGCTCGACATCATCCTGTTGGGTTGCCTGCTGGGCGCCTGCGCGCTGGTGTTGCTGCTGACGCCCTGGCTGGTGCGGCGCGGCTTGCGTCCACTCTCGGTGCTGGATCGCGCGATGGCCGGCATCGGCCCGGATACCCCGGGCGGTCGCCTGCCGGCGACCAATACCACCGAACTGGCCCCGCTGGTCGCGCGTTTCAACGAGGTGCTGGCGCGGATGGACGAAGGGCTGGCCCGCGAACGGCAGTTCGCCTCGGGCCTTGCGCACGAATTTCGCACGCGGCTCGCCGAATTGCGCGCGCTGGTGGACGTGGAACGCCGCTACCCGAGCGGACGCGACGCGCACGGTCTGCTCGGGGAAGTCGGCAGCATCGGCGCGGAACTGGAAGCGACCGTCACCGCCCTCTTGCAACTGACGCGCATCCAATCGGGACTGGAGCAACCGCATCCCGAGCACGTGCCGCTGGGGCCGCAGCTCGCGCGGGTGAGCGAGCGACATCACGAGGCTGCGCGTGCACGCGAGGTGCGCATCGAAATCGCGGAGTTGAACGATTCGGGTTTGGCAATCGACACCGATTCGGCGCTGCTCGAAATCGTGCTCGACAACCTGCTCGGCAACGCGGTGGCTTACGTCCCGGCCGGGGGTGTCGTCAACCTGCGGGCGAGGCGGGACAGCATCGAAGTGTGCAACGCGGCGCCCGTGTTGCACACGGATGATCTGGCCAACTTCGGCCAGCGCTTCTGGCGCAAGGACGCGCAGGGCGCGGGACATGCGGGACTCGGTCTGGCACTGGCCGCTGCCGCCGCGCGTGCGCTGAAGATGACGCTGGCCTACCAACTGAAAGACGGCGCGTTGCACGCGACATTGCACTGGCAAAACAAATTCCTTCCCCCGGATGCGGAGGAAGACGCCCGATCGGCGGATGGGGGGTAGCCGCGGAATTGCCCCGACCCAACCTTCCCCGCAAGCGGGGACGGAGCGTCATGGGCCTTGTTGCTGCCGCGTGCGTCGCATCAGCAGCGAATACAGGGTGGGCATTACCACCAGTACCAATGGCACGGCGGCGGCCATCCCGAAGATGATCGCGATCGCCAGCGGTTGCTGCATCCGCGAACCGCGTCCGATCGCCAGTGCCAGCGGCGACAAGGTGAGAATTGCGGCAATGGCGGACATCAGGATCGCGCGGGTGCGCCGCTTGCCGGCGTCAATCAACATTTCGCGGAGCGGAGGATTTTCGTCGCTCCCCGCATGGGCCCGGATGTCCGCAAGTTCGGAAAAATAGAATATCGCGAGTTCGGTGACGATGCCGACGATCATCGTCATGCCCATCATTGCCGAAATGTTGAGTTCGGTGCCGGTGATCCAGAGTCCGATGAAGACGGCGCAGATGGCCAGGAGCGGCTGGATCATCACCACGATCGCGGCGCGGAAGCTCTCGTACAGGAACAGCAGCAACGTGAAAACCAGCGCGATCGCCGTCAGCAACACGATCGTCAGGTCGTGGAAGGCGATCTGCTGTTGCAGGTACAGGCCGCCCAGTTCGTAGTACATGCCGGACGGCAATTCCCCGCGCACGTCGAGCGCCTTTTTCACGTCCCGCATCGTGGATCCGAGATCGCGTCCGCTGATGCGCGCGGTCACCGCCAGCATGCGTTTCAGGTTTTCGTGGCCGATCTCCGGCTGGCCGCGCTGCTGGCTCAGCGTCGCAACGCGCGACAGTGGAAACACGTGGCCGTGGCCGTCGCTGATCGGAAGGGCAGCGAGCTGTTCGATCTCGGCGCGTTCGTGGGGCGGTACCCAGACGCGCACGTCCACCATCTTCGGCCCCTGCGGGAATTCGGCGGCGACGGTGCCGGCGACCGCGGCCGAGACCTGATCGGCGACGCTTTTCGGATCGAGTCCCAGCAGCGCGGCCTTGACCGGATCGACCTGCACCTCCAATGCGTCGCCGGCAGGGTTGATGCCGTCCAGCACGCCGACCACGCCCGGGATTTTCGCCAGTTGCGCGGCGACTTTCTTCGCCGCCGCATCGAGTTGCGCGACATCATCGGAGAACAGCTTCACCTCGATCGGTTGCGGCACTTCGGTGAGATCGCCGATCAGGTCTTCCGTCAATTGCGAAACGTCCACGTCGAGCCCCGGTACCTTGCGCTCGATCTGTTCGCGGACGCGTTCCATCACCACCGAAGTCGACGGCCGCGAACCGTTCTTCAAACGCACGAAGAAATCGCCGGTGTTGGCTTCGGTAAGGCCACCGCCGAGTTGCAGCCCGGTGCGGCGCGACCAGGTATCGACGTACGGATCGGCGCGCAGGATGGCGCCGACCTGTTCGAGGAGGCGGTTGGTTTCGTTCAGCGAGGTGCCCGGCTCGGCGATGTAATCCAGGGTGAAGCCGCCCTCGTCCAGCTTCGGCATGAAGCCGGTGCCGACCGATCTGTATGCGAGTACGCCAAGCAGCACCAGCGGGATCAGCCCGATCAACAGCAGCGCCGGCCACTCCAGCACGCGCAACAGGACGGTTTCATAACCGCTTATCAAGCGCTGCCACCAGCGTGTGGGTGGGCGTTCCGCCGCGTGGCGCTCATCGATGAGTCGCTCCGCCAGCAGCGGCACCACGATGAAGGTGAGCAGGTAGGAAATCACCAGTGCGCTCGCCATCGTCAGCGAGAGCGCCTTGAAGAACGCGCCGGTCACGCCGGTCAGGAACGCCAGCGGCAGGAAAACCACGATGGTGGCGAGCGACGAGCCGGTTTGCGGGCGCGCGAATTGGCGCGCGGCCTGTGCGATGCGCTGGCCGACCTTGGCGGGCGCGCCGTCGCCGCTGGCGCCGCGCAAGCGACGCATGATGTGCTCCAGCATCACCACCACGTCGTCGATCAACAAGCCCACCGCGGCCGCCATGCCGCCCAGCGTCATCATGTTGAAGCTCATGCCCAGCAGCTTCAGCAGCAGCACGGTGATCGCGAGTGTCGCCGGCACCACCAACAATGCGATTAGGATCACCCGGGTGTTGCGCAGGAACACGAACAGCACCAGTCCCGCAAGCACGATGCCGACCAGGATCGCGTCGCGCACGCTGCCCGCCGCGCCCCTGACCAGTTGGGTCTGGTCGTACCAGATGGCGAGCTTCACGCCTTTCGGCATCTGCGGTGTGTACGCGGCGAGGCGCGCCTTCACTGCGGCGACCATCTGGATGCTGTTGGCGGCGGGTTGCTGGAACACCTGCAGCAGCACCGCCGGCTTGCCGTCCGCCGTCACCCGGATCCACTGTGGGGTGGTGCCCCGCGTTACCGCAGCGACATCGCCCACCCGCACCACGCCATCCGGGCCTGCGCGCACCACCACGTCGCGCAAGGCCTGCGCGCTGCCGGGCTGGTTGTCGGCCAGCAGCAGAAACAATTTGTAGTGATCGGCCAGGCGCCCGAGTGCGGAGATGTCCGCGGCACCGGAGACCGCGCGCACTATGTCGGCAACCGAAAGATCCCGTGCGCGCAGCTTGCGAAGGTCGACATCGACGTGGAGTTCCCCGATCGCGCCGCCCTGCACGCCCACCTGTGACACCCCTTGCACGCCACTCAGCAGCGGGCGCAACTGGTATTGCGCCAGGTCGTACAACTGGGTGGGCGTCAGGGTCGTGCTGCGCAGGCTGTAGGCCAGGACCGGAAAGGTGGTCGGGTCCATGCGCCGCGCGCTGATGCGGGTGTCCGCGGGCAAGTCGGGAAGGACCTGGCTCATTGCGGCGTTCACATCCAGAAAGGCACGGCCCATGTCCGCGCCCCAATCGAAGGTGACGTTGATTTCGGCGCTGCCGCGGCTGGTGGTGGATCGCACGTCGCGAACGCCGCGCACGTGCCGGATCGCTTCCTCGACCGGTGTCGTCACCGCGACCACCATCTGGGTGGCGGGGCGGTCGCCTGCATCGATGTCCACGCGGACGCGCGGAAATGAAACGTCCGGAAACAGTGCGACGGGCAGGTTGAACACCGATGCCAGCCCGCCCAACGCGAGCACCAGGACCAGGAACAGCAGCGAACGACGGTGCGCCTGGAACCACGTGGCGATGTTCATCGTGCCGCGGTTCCCTGCGGCGCACCGCCCGTCGGCGCCGACGGACGCACCGGATCGCCGTCGGAAATTTCATGGCTGCCCAGCGTGATCACCGGCGCCCGTGCGTCCAGCGCGCCTTGCACGCCGACCGGGCTGCCATTCGGGGCGAGCACCTTCACGTCGACGCGTTTGGCCTTGCCCTGTTCGATTTGATAGACGAAGTCGCCTTGCTCGTCGCTCTGCAGGGCGTTGCGCGGTACGGCCCAGGCCTTGAAGGGCCTGGCGACGATGCTTCCGGACAATGCGGTGCCGGCCGGGAACGACACGGGCGCATCGATGGTCGCGATCACGTCCACCATGTGCGATTGCGGGTCCACCGCATCGCCCACCATCGCGACGGTGCCGTGCAACGGTGGTGAGTCGTGGTCGGCGTAAACCGGCGTGAGCATGACCGACATGCCGGCGTGGATGTCGGCGAGTGCGCCCGGATCGACACCGAGCTGCGCCTCCATCGCCGAGGTTGGCGCGAGCTGCAGCAGCGCGGCGCCCGCGGCCACCCGCTCGCCGCGCTGCACCGCCAGCGTGGTGACGACGCCAGCGGCCGGCGCACGCAAGGTGGTCGTCGATTGTGCGCCGCCGAGCTTTGCCTGCGCGTCCAGCGTGGCCTGCGCATCGGCCAGTGCCTTGCGCGCGGCATCGAGCTGTGCGTTGGTGGCGAGTTTTTCCGAACGCAGGTGTTCGGTGCGGACGAGTTCGTTGCGCGCGATCCTCAATGCGCTTTGCGCCTGGAGGTAGGCGCTGCGCGCCGTCGGATCGGTTTCGAGTTCCAGCAATGGTGCGCCGCGTTTGACCCGCTGCCCGGCGATTGTCTCGATCGCGGTGATCTGTCCGGCCTGCGGCAGCGTCAACGTCAGGGCATTGCGTGTTCCTGCGCTGAGCTGGCCGAATGCGGCGATGTTCCCATGGAAAACTTCCATTTTCGGCATCGCGGTGCCTACCGCGATCGTGGGTTGCGTTTCGGCATCCGGAGTACCGGAAGAACACGCCGTCAGCAGGCAAAGCAGTCCGATGATCGCCAAGGCGTACGGCGGCTGGGAGAGGGTTCGTTTTCCGTTCATGGGCGTTCGTTCGCGAGCTGCCGGTTTCGAAGCGTGCGCGATGCATCCGGCCAGTCGCCCACCAGCGCGTCCAGCGCAATTGCGGTTTCGTGGGTGTTCTGCTCCAGCGCCAGCAAGGCCGTGTCGGCTGCCAGCGATTGCGCGCGCAGCGCGAGGTAGGTCGGCCAGTCGAGACGGCCGGCCGCGTAATTGACGCGGGCGTTCTTGCGCGCCTGCGCCAGTTGCGCGGCGTGCGCAGCCAGCGCCGCGCGTTGCGTGTGATCGCTCCGCAGGTCCGCCATCAGGCGTTGCACGTCGTTGCGATCGGTCAACAGCCGCGCGGCATATTCGTCGTGCAGTTGCTGGCGCGTGGCGCGCTCGATCGCGATATTGCCGCGGTTGCCGTCGAACAGCGGCAGCGACAGCGAGACGGAGAAACCCTGGCTGGAGATGTTGCCGTTGTCGCGTGCCTTCACGAACCCGACGGTGATCGCCGGGAATTGCGCGAGGATCGCCGCGCGCAGTTTTTCGTTCTGCGCGCGATAGCCGGCCTGCAACGCCAGCAGGTCGGGGCGTCGCGCCGGCATGTCGCCGAGCGCGCGCTGCACTTCTCCGGCGTCGGGGTCGATCGCGAACGGGTCGCCGGCCAGGTTCAACGGCACCGATGCGTCGAGCCCCAGCAGGCCGTGGAGATCGTGCTCGGACATGTTGATCTGACGCCTTGCATCGCCGAGTTGGTTGGCGACATCGGATGCCGCATTCAAGCCGCTGCTCGCGGTGTTGTATGTGAGGTCGCCCGACTGCAAGGCGCGCTCGATCGCGGCCTGCATCGGCGCCAGCGCGGACTGCTCGCGTTCGAGCCGCCCGACCAGTTTGCGCTGGTAGTACACGCGATCGAACAAGGTGCGCGCTTCGGCGATCGCCTGCCATTCGCTCCACAGCAGGTCGAGATCCACTTGGTGCGCGCCGGCCCGCGCCGATTTCACCCGCGCCGAACGCGTGATCAGGTTGCCGAGATCGAACGTCAGCCCGGCCGTGTAGGCATCGGTGGTACCCGGCGGATAATCGCCGGTCGGACGATCATGCTCGTAGTTCAACTGCGGGTCCGGCAGGAGGCCCGCCGCATATGCCTGCGCATGGGCCACGCCGGCCGCGTCGCGCTGGATTTTCAGGTCCGGATCATTGGCGACCGCGAGCATCGCGATCTCGGTGACATCGAGGCCATTCGAAGGATCGAACGGATATGTGCGCAGTGCCGGCGTCGGCATCGACTGTGCTGGCACGGTGATGTCCTCCACCCGCTGCGGTCCACGCCCGCTCGCCAGCGGCAGCGGATGAAACATGGCGCAGCCGGCCAGCGCGGCGAAGGCGATCGGCAGGAGCGGGCGCAGCAGATGCACCTCGATATCGGGCATGCCGGCAAGGTGCCAGCCCACACTTAGGCGGCGCTTAGGAGACACGCCGGCCATCGGATCGCATGGCGATGTTGTCAAGTACGCTTGACAACGGAGAAATCGCCCCCTAGTCTCGCGTGTCAAGTCAACTTGACACGACCCACATGTCCGCAGCGAGTCGGGGGGAAGGATGCCAATGGACAAGATGAACGAGTGGCCCAAGTGGCAGCGCTGGAGTGTCTGGCTGTCGAGTTGGGTGCTGTACCTCGGCAGTTTCGTCGTACTGCTGAGTTTCGAAAGTTTCGTGGTGCGGGCCCTCGCACTGCTGGTGTTGTGCGGCGGGTTGGTGCTGCTCACGTATTCATCCAAGGCCGTGCTCAACGAGCGCATGCGCAAGGTGGATCGCTGGCAGGTGCGCGTGGTGCTGCCGACGTTCGTGGTCTACATGGTGCTGATGCTGTACGTCTGGCCGATGTATTCCCGCATCGACGTGGCGTGGCTGAAGATCATCGTGGTACTGCTGCCGTTGCTGCCGCTGGCCGTCGTGGTGTGGGCGATGATGCGGTACATGGCGCATTGCGACGAATTGGAACGTCGCCTGCAACTGGAAGCTGTCGGCATCGCCGCGGCCGTGGTCAGCCTGGTCAGCTTCGCGCTCGGCCTGCTGACTGCCACCAAGTTGATCGCGGTGAACGGCGCGCTGGTGCTGCTGTTGATCTTCCCCGCGTTGTGCATCGTCTACGGATCGGTATGCGCCTGGAGCAAATGGCGCTGGCGTGGGCGATGAAAAACCGCGTACGCGAGTTGCGCGAGGCGCAGGGCTGGTCGCAGGGCGCGCTGGCGGAGCACCTCGACGTTTCGCGCCAGACCATCAACGCCATCGAAACCGGCAAGTACGACCCCAGCTTGCCGCTGGCATTCAAGCTGGCGCGGCTGTTCAAGCAACGCATCGAATCGATGTTCGACCCGGATGAGGAACGCTGAATGAAGATGAATTCGCGCATGCTTCTGCGCATTGCGGTCGTGGTGATCGCACTCGCCGTGTTCGGCTGGAGCTGGTGGGGCAAGCAGCGGGCGCGGGAGGATGCTGTCCCCGCGATTTCCAGCGCGCCCGCCGTCGCGGCTTCCACGGTTGCGCCCGCCAAACCGGTGAAACCGGTGCCGCCCGCCACCATCGAGGTGGGCACGCTCACGTTGACGGCCTGCGAGTTGAAGCAACTCAACTCCGCCGCAACCACGCCCGCGTTCTGCGCGACGTTTCCGGTGCCGGAGAATCGCGCCGATCCCGGGTCGCGCAAGATCGACCTGAAGCTCGCGATCCTGAAGAGCGACTCCGCGGTGCCGGAGAAAGACCTGGTGGTGTATCTCGCCGGCGGTCCGGGCGAATCCGCGATCCAGACCTATCCGCAACTCGCCGGCGCGTTCGCGCCGTTGCGAAAGCACCATGACGTGCTGCTGCTGGACCAGCGCGGCACGGGCGACTCCAATCCGCTCGATTGCCCGATTGTCGCGAAGCAGATGAAGCAACTCGGCGAGGCCGACCTGACGCCGGCCCAGCGCGCCGAGCGCGTGGGCGAGTGCGCGACCGAAGTCCAGAAAAAATCCGATCCGCGCTATTACACCACCACCGATGCTGTCGCCGACCTCGAAGCCGTGCGCAACGCGCTGGGTGCGCCGAAGCTGGATTTGATCGGCGTGTCGTATGGCACGCGGATGGCCCAGCACTACGCAGCTGCGTATCCCGATGCGGTGCGCAGCATCGTGCTGGACGGCGTGGTGCCCAATCAGATGGTCGTCGGCGAAACTTTTGCCGAGGCGCTGGAACGTTCGCTGAAACTGCAGGCAGTGGCATGCAGCAAGACGCCGGCATGCAAGCAGGCGTTCGGCGACTGGTATGCCACCCTGCAACAGTTGCACGCCAAGCTGAAGAACGAGGCGCCGCGGCAGGTCACGTTCGAAGACCCGTACAGCTACAAGCCCGTCACGAAAACCCTCACCGCCGACAATCTGGTGGGCGTGGTGCGGATGTTTTCCTACAGCACCCTGACGGCGGCCTTGCTGCCGTTGGCGGTCGACGAGGCCGCGCATGGCAACTACGCGCCGCTGATGGGCCAATCGAAACTGCTGAGCAGCAGTATTTCCGAATCGATGCAGGGCGGGATGCAGTTGTCGGTGATCTGCACCGAAGACGCGCCATTGATGAAGCCGCGCCCGCAGGACGCGGACCTGTTGCTCGGCACCAGCCTGGTCGACGGCCTGCTCGCCGAGTGCAAGGTCTGGCCGCACGGCCCAATGCCGAAGGACTTCCACGCGCCGTTCAAGTCCTCCATTCCGACCCTGCTGATCTCGGGCGAACGCGATCCGGTCACCCCGCCCGCGTATGCCGACGAGGCGCTGCAGGGCTTGTCGGATGCCCGTTCGCTGGTGGTGAAGGGACTCGGCCACGGCGAGCCGATGTATGCCGGCTGCATGCCGGACCTGATGGAACAGTTCATCACCGGGTTGCAACCGAAGAAGCTGGACGCGCGCTGCCTCGACAAGATCGGGCCGATTCCGGCATTCGTCAATTTCAACGGAGCGGCGCCATGATCGAAGTGAAAGACCTGCACAAGGCGTTCGGCAAGGTGAAAGCCGTGGATGGCGTCACCTTCACCGCCCGCGACGGCGAGATCACCGGCTTGCTGGGCCCGAACGGCGCCGGCAAAACCACCACGTTGCGGATGCTGTACACGCTGATGAAACCCGATTCCGGGCAGGTGCTGGTGGACGGCATCGATGCAGCGGTGGATCCGATCGCGGTGCGCCGCCGACTGGGCGTGCTGCCCGATGCGCGCGGCCTGTACAAGCGCCTGACCGCGCGCGAGAACATCGAATATTTCGCGCGCCTGCACGGCATCGAGACGCAGACGATGCATCGGCGTCGCGAGAAGCTGGTCGATGCCTTGGAAATGCGCGACATCCTCGATCGGCGGACCGAAGGCTTTTCGCAGGGCCAGCGGGTGAAAACCGCGATCGCGCGCGCGCTGGTGCACGATCCGGGGAACGTGATCCTGGACGAGCCCACCAATGGCCTCGACGTGATGGCGACGCGCGGCTTGCGCGCCTTCATGCGCAACCTCAAGGCTGAGGGCCGTTGCGTGCTGTTCTCCAGCCACATCATGCAGGAGGTCGCGATGCTGTGTGACCGCATCGTGGTGATCGCGGCCGGCCGCGTGGTCGCCGACGAATCGCCCGACGCGCTGCGCGCGCAGACGGGCGAAGCCAATCTCGAGGATGCGTTCGTGAAACTGATCGGCAGCGAAGAAGGACTCGCGGCATGAAACCGACCCTGACGGTGTGGTGGAAGGAAGTTCGCGAAAACCTGCGCGACAAGCGCACGGTGTTCAGCGCACTCATTTACGGGCCGCTGCTCGGTCCGGTCATGTTCGTGGTGATCATGAATGCGATCGTCGGTCACGAGATGAAAAAGGCCGAGGGGCCGCTCAAGGTTCCCGTGATCGGCGCCGAGCACGCGCCCAACCTGATCGGCGCCTTGAAGCAGTGGGGACTGGAGCCGCTGCCGCCGGTGGCCGATCCCGACAAGGCGGTGCGCGATCGCGATGCCGACGTGGTGATGCGCATTCCGGCCGGTTACGCCAAGGCGTGGTCGAAAGGCGAGCCCGCGCAGGTCGAGGTGATTTTCGATGCCTCGCAGCAGAACAGCGGCACGCCGACCAAGCGACTGGAGCGCATGCTGAAGCGCTACAGCAGCGAACAGGGCACGTTGCGGCTGCTGGCGCGCGGACTGTCGCCCAGCATCGCCGCGCCGATCGTCGTCAGCGAGCGCGATCAATCCACACCGCAATCGCGCGCGGGCATGGCCTTGAGTTTCCTGCCGTACTTCTTCGTGATCGCGGTGTACATCGGCGGCATGTATCTGGCGATCGACCTGACCGCGGGCGAGCGCGAACGGCAATCACTGGAGCCGCTGTTCGCCAATCCGGTGGCGCGTTGGCGGATCCTGGCGGGCAAGCTCGGGGCGATCTGCTCGTTCTCGCTGGCCAGCCTGGTGCTGACGGCGATCGGTTTTTCCGTTGCAGGACATTTGATGCCCGCCGAAAAACTGGGGATGGTGTTCGACCTCGGGCCCGGCTTCATCATCGACGCGATCCTGCTGGAACTGCCGCTGATCGCCTTCTTCGCGGTACTGGAAACCCTGGTCGCCGCCTTCGCCAAGAGCTATCGCGAGGCCCAGACCTATCTCGGCCTGCTGATGATCATTCCGATCATTCCGTCGATGATGATGGGCTTCCTGCCGGTGAAGCCCGCGCACTGGATGTATGCGGTGCCCTTGCTGGGCCAGCAGATCGGCATCAGCGACCTGCTGCGCGGCAATCCCGTGTCGTCGGGCGACATCGGCATCGCGCTGGTGTGCGGGTTCGCGCTGGCGTTCGTGATCGGCGTCGGCACTGCGTTTGTGTACCGCAGCGAGCGGCTGGCGATTTCCGCCTGAGGTTGATTCCCTCTCCCTCGGGAGAGGCGGAGCGAAGCGAACGCGCGCGCAGCGCGACGCGCAGCGCCGGGTGAGGGTTCGGGTTAGCGAAAACGCTGACACTTCTCGAGCCCTCACCCCGTGCCCTCTCCCGACGGGAGAGGGGAGTAGGCGTCGCGCTGCGCGCGACAGCGGTATTGAATGGAGCCGAAAATAAAATGCCCCGAGAGTGCATGCGGGAGCTCTCGGGCGCGCCAACCCAAGTGCGTTCTCGTGGCTGGACCTGGAAAGTCCGGTTCTAAAATAAAATGCCCCGAGAGCCAGGGGGGAGCTCTCGGGGCGGGCGATGCCAAACCTGGGGAGGGGTTTGACACCGGGGGTTCGCTCAGGGAGGTGAGTGAACCGGGACGCCGTTGCGTGCGTCCGAAACTTAGATGGGGCTCCCGCGGGGAAGTTCAAATTCTTTTTTTCGGCGAATTTAGACTTCGTTCATTCGCCGGGAAAAGCATGACTTCCGGCCTACGTTTGGACGGCCAAACCGAGAAGCTTGGTCGGGGTACCTGTTGCGGAAAGTCAGGCCATGGACGGCCGTTCTGATGCATGGGTCACGAGTTGTTGCGGCTGCGGCGAACGTTGGACGAAGCAGCCTTCATGGGCGAACGCAAAATTAATGCGCTTCGTTCCAGTTGGTCCCCGTTCCGATATCGACCAGCAGCGGTACGCTGAGTTCCGCGGCGCCCTGCATACGTATGCGCACGCCTTCGCGCACCGCATCGACGGCATCCACGCGCACTTCGAACACCAGTTCGTCGTGTACTTGCATCAGCATGTGGGCGTCGTCGTCACGTTTTCCTAACCAATCGTCGATCGACACCATTGCCCGCTTGATGATGTCGGCGGCGGTGCCCTGCATCGGCGCGTTGATCGCAGCGCGTTCGGCGCCGGCACGTTGCGCGGCATTGCGCGAACGCAGGGCGTCGAGATAAAGCCGCCGTCCGAACAGGGTTTCCACATATCCATCGCGGCGGGCCTGTTCACGGGTCGAATCCATGAACGCCTTCACGCCGGGATAACGCTCGAAATAACGCTGCACGTATTCGGCCGCTTCGCCGCGTGGAATCCCGAGCCGTTGCGCGAGGCCGTGCGCACTCATGCCATACATCAGCCCGAAATTGATCATCTTTGCGACACGTCTGTGCTCGGCCGCCACCTCGTCCACCGCCACCCCGAACACCTCGGCCGCGGTGGCGCGGTGCACGTCCTGGTCATGCTGGAAGGCACGGGTGAGCCCGGGGTCGCCCGACATGTGCGCCATGATCCTGAGTTCGATCTGCGAGTAGTCCGCCGCCAGCACCCGCCAACCTTCCGGGGCGATGAACGCCTCGCGGATCCGCCGGCCCTCCTCGTTGCGCACCGGGATGTTCTGGAGGTTGGGATCGGTGGACGAAAGCCGGCCCGTCGCGACCGCCGCCTGGTTGTAGCAGGTGTGCACGCGGCCGGTGCGCGGGTTGACCATTTCCGGCAGCTTGTCGGTATAAGTCGAACGCAGCTTCGCCAGTTGCCGGTAATCGAGGATCATCCGCGGCAATTCATGCTGGTCGGCGATCGCTTCCAGCGCTTCCTCATTCGTCGACGGCTGGCCGGTCGGCGTCTTCAGTTTCGCCGGCAGGCCGAGTTCGTCGAACAACAGCGCCTGCAACTGCTTGGGCGAATCGACGTTGAACTCGCGCCCGACGATCTTCTGCATGCCCGCTTGCAGTGCGAGCATGCGCTTGCCGAGTTCCTGGCTTTGCAGGCGCAGCGCGCCCACGTCGATCAACACGCCGCGCTGTTCCATCCGCGCCAGCACCGGCACCAGCGGCATTTCTATTTCGCTGAACAATTTTCGCTGCGCGGGTTGCGCCTCGAGTTGCGGCCACAACGCGTGATGCAGGCGCAGCGTCACGTCGGCGTCCTCGGCCGCGTAATCGCGGGCGGCGTCGAGATCGACCTGCGAGAACGGAATCTGCTTGGCGCCCTTGCCGGCGACGTCTTCGTAGTGGATCGTGTCGTGGTCGAGCCAGCGCTTGGCCAGCGTGTCCATGTCGTGGCGGTTCGCGGTCGCGTTCAGCACATACGATTCCAGCATCGTGTCGAAGGCGATGCCGCGCACCGTGACGCCGTAGTTCGACAGCACGTTGCAGTCGTACTTGGCGTGCTGGCCGACCTTGGGCTGCCCGGCGTCTTCCAGAACCGGCTTCAACGCCGCCAGCGTCTCATCGAGGTCAAGCTGTTGGGGCGCATCGGGATAGTCGTGCCCGACCGGGATGTAACAGGCCTCGCCGGCTTCGACCGAAAACGAAAGTCCGACCAGGTGCGCCCGCATCGGATCGAGCGAAGTTGTTTCGGTATCGAAGGCGATGAGTTCCGCGCGGCGCAGCTTGGCGAGCCATGGGTCGAGTTGTTCGCGAGTGGTGACGAGCTCGTACTTGGGTTCGGGGCTCGGGATCCGGGACTCCGAAGCAGGGGCCAGGTCCAGTTTCGATTGTTCCTCCTTCGGCTTTGCAGCACCCGTCGCCGCAATTGAACCTGACCCTTTTTCTTCCCGCCCCGCCTCATCCAGTTCCTTCAACGCCTGCCGAAACTCGTACCGTGCATACAGCTCGCGCAGTGCTTCGATGTCGCGTTCGCGCAGCAGCAGGTCGCCGGGGCCTTGATCCAGCACCACGTCGGTCTTGATGGTGGCGAGCTGGCGCGACAGCGGCAATTGCGTGAGTGCCGCGCGCAGGTTCTCGCCGATCTTGCCGCCGATCTTGTCGGCGCTGGCGATCACACCGTCCAGCGCGCCGTATTCGCCTAGCCACTTCGCGGCTGTCTTGGGGCCGCACTTCACGACGCCGGGGATGTTGTCGATCGAATCGCCCATCAGCGCAAGGTAGTCGATGATGCGTTCGGGCGGGACCCCGAATTTTTCGATCACGCCGTCGCGGTCCAATCGCGAGCGGCTCATGGTGTTGACCAGCGTCACGCCCGGCCGCACCAGTTGCGCGAAGTCCTTGTCGCCGGTGGAAACCTCCACTTCGATGCTGTCCATCGCCGCGCGCGTCGCCAGCGTGCCGATCACGTCATCGGCTTCCACGCCGGCGACGCGCAGGATCGGGAACCCGAGTGCCTCGACAATTTTCATCATCGGTTCGACCTGGGCACGCAGGTCGTCCGGCATCGGCGCGCGATTGGCCTTGTATTCGGGATACAGATCGTCGCGAAAGGTCCGGCCCGGCGCGTCGACCACGAAGGCGGCGTAATCGGGTTTTTCGTTCAGCGTCGCGCGCAGCATGTTGACCACGCCGAACAGTGCGCCGGTCGGTTCGCCCGCGGCGTTGGTCAGCGGCGGCAACGCGTGAAACGCGCGGTACAGGTAGCTGGAACCGTCGATGAGCGTGAGCTTGGCCATGCGCGGATTGTCGCATGCGTTGTCACATGCACGCTGCGCTCACGCACTCCGTGTATGCTGATCCAGACTGTCGCTCCGGGAGACGGACCGTGAAAGCGCTCGTATGGTTTTCCGCGTGTGCATTGCTGCTTGGCGTGCCCGCCGCGCAGGCGCAGCAGGTACTCGCGGCTTCGTCGACGGCGCCGCCACCGGGTTCGGCGTTGCCGCCGCCCGGCATCAACGATCCCGGCGCGAAACCGCAATCGATTCCGCTTCCCAGCAGCGGCATCCCGCCGTCGGTCGCGCCCGCCGCGCGGCAGAAGGACGGCAATGGCGACAGCACCAATGTCAGCGTCCGCACCGATGCCAACGGCGACACCGTCGAGGAGTACCGGCGCAACGGCAGTATGTACATGGTGCGCGTCACGCCCAAGAATGGCGTCACCCAGACCTACAGGGTCAACAACAATGCCAACGGCAACCTGATGCACGACCCGAAAATGGGCCCGGTCTCGCCGGTGTACTACGACATCTACAAGTGGGGCGGCGCGAAGAAGCCGGCCGGCAGCGCGCCTGCCGAAGGGTCAACCAGTGGCGAATGATCTTCGGACTGCCTGCGGCATGCGCGCGCGCGCCGTCACCATCGCGTGTCACCCATCCAGTTCCGGGTAGTGCCGGAAGATGCCGTCGTTGTTGAACGGGATGCGGCGCGGCGAGTCGAGATAGGCGGCAAGCGCGGGGCGCGCGGCAATGTGTTCGCGGAGCGCGACGCAAAGCGGCAACGTTTTTTCCCGACGGCGCATCGTGTGCGGAAACGCGAAGCGCAGCCCTTCGATGATCTGGAACAGTGAAAGATCGGCGTAGCTGGCTGCGCTGCCTACAAGGCAACGATGCCGGCCGCGCGCGTTGTCCGCCAGCACGCGTTCGAAGTAACCCAGGAATTTCGGCAGGCGCTCGCGTCGCAGATGTTCCGCGCGGCGCGCCGCTTCGTCGCGCTGGTCCTCGTAGTAGAGGCCGCTCGAGATCGGGTGGTGGCAGTCGTGGATTTCAGCCACCAGATCCGTGATGGTCAGTTGCAGTTGATGCGTCCACAGGCGGCCGGACTCGTCGCGCGGCGCCAGCAACAAGCGCGGACCGAGGAACAGCAGGATGTTCGCGGTCTGTGCGATCACGCGCCGGCCGGCTTTCAGGAACGGCGGCGCGAACGGCGGATGGCCGACGGCCGGTGCGTCCATCCATTGCAGCAACGCCTTCGTACCGCCGCCCGAGCCTTCGGGCAAGCGGGCGACATCAACGTAGTCGGCGCCAGCATCTTCAAGCGCGAGCCGCACGAATTCGCCGCGCCCCTG
Organism: Rhodanobacteraceae bacterium; assembly: GCA_035281745.1. GTDB lineage: Bacteria > Pseudomonadota > Gammaproteobacteria > Xanthomonadales > Rhodanobacteraceae > 66-474. Next base: position 120,082 of record DATEDI010000021.1, on the reverse strand, counting down.
GATCGTCGGCCAATAATACAGTTCGTATTTCACGGTCGAACAGCGTAGCGCGGGTCATATGAACCGGCCCCGCGCCACGAGCATGTGGGGGGCGCGGCCCAGATTCCCGCATGTCGGGCGCATGGATATATCGAGCGCCATTCCGGCGATGGATTGGCCGGGACCGAGCCGCCAAGGGTGGCAAAGAAATGTTTTCGTCGCGTCAGTGACGAAAATGCCGCGTTCCCGTAAACACCATCGCCATGTCGTGCTCGTCCGCGGCGTTGATGACGTCCTGATCGCGCATCGAGCCGCCGGGCTGGATGATCGCGCGCACGCCGGCGCCGGCCGCGAGATCGATATTGTCGCGGAACGGGAAAAACGCATCCGACGCCAGCACGCTGCCGTCGGTGGAAAGCTTCGCGTCGGCCGCCTTCATCGCGGCGATCTTCACGCTGATCACGCGACTCATCTGGCCGGCGCCGATGCCGACGGTGGCGCCGTTCTTCGCGTACACGATCGCGTTCGACTTCACGAACATCGCGACGTGCCACGCGAACAACAGGTCGCGCAATTGTTCGGCGTCCGGCACGCGGCGGGAAACCACTTTGAGGTCGGACAGCATCAGCGTGTCGACGTCGGCGTCCTGCACCAGCACGCCGCCTGCAATGCTGCGCAACTGGCGCGGGGCGACATCGGGTTCCGCAGGCCACTCACCGGTCGCGAGCGCGCGCACGTTGGGTTTCTTGCGCAGCGCGACCAGCGCCTCCTCGTCGAAGGAGGGCGCCACCAGCACTTCGACGAATTGTCTCGAAAGGATCGCCTGCGCCAGCGCGCCATCGATCGGCCGGTTGAAGGCGATGATGCCGCCGAACGCCGAAGTCGCGTCGCAGGCAAAGGCGCGTTCGTAAGCTTCCACCGGATTGGCGGCCAGCGCGACGCCGCAGGGATTGGCGTGCTTGACGATCACGCATGCTGGCGTCTTGTCGAAAGCCTTCACGCATTCCAGCGCGGTGTCGGCATCGACGATGTTGTTGTACGACATTTCCTTGCCGGCCAGCACCGTGGCGCCCGCGACGGTGCCGGCGGTGGCGCGACCGTCGAGGTACAGCGCGGCGGCTTGATGCGGATTTTCGCCATAGCGCATTTCCTGCACGCGGCGCAGCGCCAGATGCAGCGTGGGCGGATAAGCTTCGCGCGGCTCGCCGTCGGTGCGCGCGGAAAGCCAGTCGGCGATCATGCCGTCGTAGCGCGCAGTGTGTGCGAATACCTTGGCCGCGAAGCGGCGCCGCTGCTCGAACGAGGTGCCGCCGTCGCGACGCAGCGTTTCGACAAGTTCCGGATAATCGGACGGATCGCACACCACCGTGACGCGTTCATGGTTCTTGGCGCCTGCACGCAACATCGCGGGACCGCCGATGTCGATCTGCTCGATGGCTTCTTCGTATGTGGTGCCGGCGTGCGCGACGGTGCGCGCGAACGGATACAGGTTCACCACCAGCAGATCGATGGGCAGGATCGCGTGTTCGCGCATCACGGCATCGTCTGCGCCGCGCCGGCCCAGCAGGCCGCCGTGCACCGCGGGATGCAATGTCTTGACGCGGCCGTCCATGATCTCGGGGAAGCCGGTCACCTGGCTCACGTCGCGCACCGGTATGCCGGCTTCGCGCAGGGCTGCCGCGCTGCCGCCGGTGGAAATCAACTCCACGCCCAACGCGTGCAGCGCGCGGCCCACATCGGCCAATCCGGTCTTGTCCGAAACGCTCAGCAGCGCGCGGCGCGTGGTGACGATGCCCGATCCGGTCATGGGTGTGGGTGGTCCTGTGTGGTCAGTCGAGGCCGAGGTCGCGCAATTTTTTTCGCAGCGTGGCGCGATGGATGCCCAGGATTTCGGCAGCGCGGCTCTGATTGCCACCGCTCCAGGCCAGTACTTCGCGCAGCAACGGCGGTTCGATTTCGCGCAACATCCGCGCATACAAACCGTCGCGGCAGGGCGTGCCGTTGAGGTCGGCGAGGTAGCGACGCGCGTTCAGCGCCATGCAGTCGCCCAGCGTGGGCATGGTCCCGCGCGCGGAACCCGAGGCGTCGGCGGGCGGCTGCGGTGCGTTCGGCGGAAGGTTGCCCATGAAGCGTCTGCGTTTCGACCCTGTGCGCGCAAGATGCGCGCGCCTGCGAACCGGGGAGTCTAGCAGCGGAGGCCCATGCAGCGCAGGACGTGCGCTCATTCGAAACCGAACTGGAACGCGACCGCGCGCCTGCCCGGGTCCGCCACTTCGAACGCCACCACCGCGGTCGCGCCCGGCGCGATACCGGCATCGCGCCGCGCCCGGTCGGTCATGTATTCGGACGGGCGGAAGCGCCGCATCGCGACCGGCTTGTTGTCGAGATCGTTGAGCTCCACGACCACCACCGGCCACGACTGGCTGAATCCGGCGTTGTTGCGCACGGTGGCCGTGATGGTCAATGCGCCCGCGGCGTTGGGGTCCGGGCGGACGTCGCGCGACAGCAATTCGAGCTTCGTCGTGTCCTTGATCGGCGGCAGGTTGCAGGGAACGGCACGGCAGATACGCGCGATCCATGGCTGCGTCGTCGGGTTCCGGAACAACTCGATCCGGTCGGCCCACGCCAATTGCGTGGCCAGCAGCAGTGCGAGCAGCACGCAACCCAGCGCCCACGCCACGCTGGCGCGCGAGACGCGGCGCTGCGGTCGCACGTAGACCGGCGCGGGCATGGCCTCCGCTTCGATGTCGCCATTGTCGGCCGGAATTTCTGCGGAAACATCGAGGGCCGATTCGTCACCGGCGGTCGCTTCCGCATCATCGGGCGATTCGATCGGCTGCGCGGTTTCCTGTTCTTCGAATGACTCTGCTTCCAGGATTGCCGAGGCATGCGGTGCGTCGAATGGCTCCGGCGCTTCGACTTCGAATTCCGGCGCGTCGGATTGGTCCGTGAACGTGGCCGCTGCTTCATCGGACTCCGCGCTGCCGGCGCTTTCCGCGCGCGCATGGGGCAGGTCGCTTTCGGACGGAAATTCGATGGTCCAGTTTTCGATGTCCGCATCCGTGGGCGACGACGCATCGTCGTCCGCCGGTTCGGATGTCGTCGTCAGCTCAGATTCGAGATCGGAGAACCAATCGTCGGCGCCGCCCGAGGGTGCATCGGAAGCCGAAGCCGGGGATGCGGATTCCACTTTCGGTGACGGACCGGTTTTCTTCTGGCGCGCCTTCCTGGTCGCCGATTCGAATGCGGCAGGTGGCACTGCCTCGGTCAACGTGGGAGCGCGTTCGGACGGTTCCTGCTCGGGCAGCGGCGTCAAGGGTTCGATCGGCAATGTGTCCGACAGCGTGCGCAGCGCGTCGAAGCGTTTGTCGCAGTGACCGCAGCGCACGATGCCGAGCGAAGCCTGCAACGCGTCTTCATCGATCGCGTAAACCGTCAGACATTCCGGGCACTGGGTGTACATGCCGGGATTGTAGGTCAGGGTAGCCGCCGTGAGGCGTTATTCACGGATGCCTTCGATGCGAACCCAATCCTCGCGGTGGACGGCGCGCAGCTCGACGAACCCGCAGGCGCGATAGCGATCCAGCAGTTCGCCTTCCTGCCCGGCCAGAATGCCCGACAGCGCGAAGGGCGCGGCGGGCTTGCACACTGCCGCGAAGCGCGGCGCCAGTTCGGCGAGCGGCCCGGCAAGGATGTTGGCGACGAACACGTCGGTGTGCGCGTCTGCTGGCAGTTCGTCCGGCAAGCACACATGCAGGCGGTCCCCGACTTCATTGCGCGTGGCGTTGTCGCGCGTGGCGTTGAGCGCCTGCGAATCGTTGTCCACGCCGATCGCGTGCGCGGCGCCGAGTTTCAGGGCCGCAATCGCGAGGACGCCCGAGCCGCAGCCGTAGTCGATGAGGGTTTTGCCCGCGAGATCGATGTCGTCCAGCCATTCGAGGCAGAGCGCGGTGGTCGGATGCGTACCAGTGCCGAAGGCGAGGCCGGGATCGAGGCGAATGATTTTGGAAGCGTCGCGATCATCCGGTGGCTCGATGTTCCATGGGTAGATCCACAACCGGCGTCCGAATTGCATCGGCCGATAGCGGTCCATCCACGCGCGTTCCCAATCCTGGTCGGCGACTTCGCGGAACGCGAGGGCGTCGGGCGCGAGTTCAGGCAACGCATCCTGCAGCACGTGCACGATGCCGCGCCGGTCGCGATCGGCTTCGAACAATGCGAGCAGCGTCAACGAATGCCACAGCGGCGTTTCGCCCACGCCCGGCTCGAAGATCGCGGCCTCGTCGGGGGTGTCCGCGTCGGCGTCCATCAATGTCACCGACAGCGCGCCGAGATCTTCCAGCGCGGCTTCGGCGCGCGGCTGGTCGGAAGCGTCGAGGGTGAGCTGGAGTTCGAGCCAGGGCATCAGAGGGATGAGGAGATGGAAGGAAATGCGATAAGCGCAGAGATTCTAAAGAATCGTCATTCCGGGGCTGCCCCCGTCGTTTGCGGGCAGAACCCGGAACCCGGTGACTTGCTTTGGGTTTGGCGTAATCGGGAAGCAAAAAGGCACTGGGTTCCGGATCGCGCCCGCTCGCGGGCTTGTCCGTAATGACGACAAAGGTTGTTGCGCTTTCCCGAGTTTCCGGTCCCGAGTCCTGACCTCAGCTCCCCAGCCCGATGCCCTTTTCCTTCTGCTCGCGGATGCGCTTTTCCAAATAATGGATGTTGCGTCCGCCGTGCTTGAAACCCGAGTCGGCCATGATGCGCTGCTGCAGTGGCAGGTTGGTCTTGACGCCCTCGATCACGGTTTCGCTGAGCGCGGTGCGCATGCGCGCGATCGCGGTCTTGCGGTCGAAGCCGTGCACGATCAGCTTGCCAATCATCGAGTCGTAGTTCGGCGGAATCTTGTAGCCGTCGTACAGATGTGTGTCGATGCGGACGCCGGGGCCGCCCGGCGCCTCGAAGCGCTTCACCATGCCGGGGCTGGGCATGAAGGTGTCGGGATCTTCGGCATTGATGCGGCATTCGATCGCGTGGCCGCGCGGAATGATGTCCTCCTGCCTGATCGACAGCGGCTGGCCCGCCGCGATCAGCAATTGTTCGCGCACCAGGTCCACACCGGTGATCAACTCGGTTACCGGGTGCTCGACCTGGATGCGGGTGTTCATCTCGATGAAATAAAAGCACCCATCCTGGAACAGGAACTCGAACGTGCCGGCGCCGCGATAGCCGATGCGGATGCAGGCGTCGGTGCACACCTTGCCGATCTCGGCGCGCATTTCGGGCGTGATGCCGGGCGCGGGCGCTTCCTCGACCACCTTCTGGTGACGACGCTGCATCGAACAATCGCGTTCGCACAGGTGCACCGCGCGGCCTTGTCCGTCGGCCAGTACCTGGATTTCCACGTGGCGCGGGTTTTCCAGGAACTTCTCCATGTACACCATGTCGTTGCCGAATGCGGCACGCGCTTCCGCGCGCGTGGTCGCGATGGCGTTGCCGAGATGCGCCTCGGTATGCACGTCGCGCATGCCGCGTCCGCCGCCGCCGCCCGCGGCCTTGATCAGCACCGGGTAGCCGATTTCACGCGCAATCTTGAGACTGCGTTCGACGTCGTCGTCGAGCGGGCCACCCGATCCCGGCACGCACGGCACACCGGCTGTCTTCATGGCCTTGATCGCTTCGACCTTGTCGCCCATCAGACGGATGGTTTCCGCGCGCGGACCGACGAACACGAATCCCGACTGCTCGACCTGTTCGGCGAAGTCGGCATTCTCGGACAGGAAGCCGTAGCCCGGATGGATCGCGGATGCGTCGGTGACTTCGGCCGCGGCGATGATGGCCGGAATGTTCAAATAGCTTTGCGCGGACGGCGCCGGGCCAATGCAGATGGCTTCATCGGCCATGCCGACGTGCTTCAGATTCCGGTCCGCGGTCGAATGCACTGCCACCGTCTTGATGCCCATGGTTTGGCAGGCGCGCAGCACGCGCAGCGCGATTTCGCCGCGATTGGCAATGAGGACTTTGTCTAGCACGGGCATCAGCCGATCACGAACAGCGGTTCATCGAATTCCACGGCTTGGCCGTTTTCGGCCGCGATCGCGAGTACGGTGCCGGCCACTTCGGCCTCGATCTGGTTGAACATTTTCATCGCTTCGATCACGCCCAGCGGATCGCCGATCTTGACCTGCTGGCCGACCTTCACGAACGCTTCGGCGCCCGGCGAGGACGCGGCGTAGAAGGTGCCGACCATCGGTGAACGCACCACGGTGCCCGGCGGCAGGCCGGGCTCGGTCGTGGTCGGTACCGGAGCGACGGCGGCGGCCGCGGACGCAGCCGGTGCCGCCATGGGCGCGGCCATCATGGGCGCCGGTGCGGCGATCATCTGTGGGGCGACCACACCGCCGGTGGGGAAGCGCGACAGGCGGACGACTTCTTCGCCTTCCTTGATCTCGAGTTCCGAGAGATTGGATTCTTCCAGCAGTTCGATCAGCTTTTTGACTTTTCTGAGATCCATGACGGTCTCGCTGTGTTCGGATGAGGGGTCAGGCGTCGGCCAGCCGCTTGATCGCGGCGTCCAACGCATAGCGGTAACTGTCGGCGCCGAAACCGGCAACGATACCGACGGCAAGGTCGGAGAAATACGACTGGCGGCGGAACGGCTCGCGCGCGTGAGGGTTCGAAACGTGTACCTCGATGAAGGGAATCGCGACGGCGGCCAGCGCATCGCGCAACGCCACCGACGTGTGGGTGAAGGCGGCCGGGTTGATCAGGATGAAAGCCGTCGCATCCCGCTTGGCCGCCTGCACCCGCTCGACGAGTTCGTGTTCGGCGTTCGACTGACAACTGGTCAGCGTGTGACTGGCGGTCTCCGCCTGCCGAGTCAGTGCGGCGTCGATGTCCTTGAGCGTGGTGCGGCCATACACCTCCGGCTCGCGGTCACCGAGCAGGTTGAGGTTGGGGCCATGGAGTACAAGAATCTTCGCCACGCTGCGAGCGTAACCTGCGGTCGGGCCGGAAGCGGCGAAGTCTGAACTGTCGTTCACTTTTTGTCCAGCGTTTCGCCGGAGTTGAACGAAGTTACAAGCGTGTTTCAGGGCTTGGCTGGAGTGGCTTCTTTCAACCAGTCCTCGAGCAGCGCTTCGTCGAGCGGCCCCAGTTTCGTTTCAAGGATGTGGCCGTCGCGGCTGATCAGCACGCTGTAGGGCAGCAAGCCCGCGGTGTCGCCGAACACTGTGGTCGGCACGGGGTCGGCGTCTATGCCGATCAGGATGGGGTAATCGACCGCCACCCGTTTCACGAATGCCGCCGCCGATTGCGGCTGTTCCATCGCGATGCCGACGACCTGCGCGCCGTCAGTCGCGTGTTCGTGCTGGAACCTTGCGAGCATCGGCATTTCCTTGATGCACGGCACGCACCAGCTTGCCCAGAAGTTCAGCACCACCACCTTGCCGTGCCATTTCGCCAGCGTGGTGGTCTGGCCCGTCGCATCCGGCAAGGTGTAGCCGCTCACCGAATCGCCGACCGCGAAGGTCTTGACGCCGGCGGGCGCAGGCGGTTGATCCGGCATGCGAGCCGCCCATCCGTTCTGCAGCCACCAGCCGCCGGCCGCGGCAAGGCAGGCGAGCACCAGGATCACGATCGTGCGGCGATCCATCATCGCGCCGCGGGTTCCCTGTCGGCATGGACCAGCGCATTGCGGACCAGCGATGAAGTCAGCACTGTCGGCAGCGCGCGCCCCTCGCCCCCGCCGCGCGGATACACCACGTACAGCGGCACGCCGGGCGAATGGAAGGATTTCAGGTAGGCGCCGATTTCGGGATCGACGTCGGTCCAGTCACCCTTCATGTATACCGCGCCGGTTTGCGCGAGCAGATCCTTGAACCCTTGCGTGTCAAGCACCGCATATTCGTTGGCCTTGCAGGTGACGCACCAGTCCGCGCCAATGTCCACGAATACCGGGGTTCCAGCGTCGCGCAGCGATTGCAGTCTGGCCGGGCTGAAGACCACTGCATCGCTGTTCGACGAAGCGCCCTGCGAAATCGGCGCGATTCGCGTGACGCCGTACAGCGATGCCGCCGCCGCGACCGCCAGCACCAGCGTGAAGGCGTGGCCGAGTGTGCGACCCGACCGGCCCCGTCCGTGCCACCACGACGCGGCGGCCAGCAGCACCATCGCCACCAGCACCATCGCCACCGCGTTCGCGCCGCGCTGGTGCGCCAGCACCCACACCAGCCATACAGCCGACAAATACATCGGGAACGCGAGGATCTGTTTCAGCGTTTCCATCCAGCGGCCGGGCTTCGGCAGCCAGCGCGCCATCGCGGGCACGAGGCCGATCAGCGTCAGCGGCAAGGCAAGCCCGATGCCCAGTACCAGCATCACCAGCAGCTCGTGCGCTGCCGGCGCGACGAACGCGTACGCCAGCGCCACGCCCATGAACGGCGCGGTACAAGGACTCGCCACGATCACCGCCAGCACGCCCGTGAAGAAGTGTCCGACCGCGCCACCGCGACGGGTCAGGCCAGTACCGACATTCCCCAGCCCCGAACCCAACTGCACCACGCCCGACATCGACAACCCGACCGCAAACAGCACGCACGCCAGCACGGCCACGATCACTGGTTGTTGCAACTGCGTGCCCCAGCCGACAGCCTGGCCGGCACCGCGCAGGCCAATGATCGTGAGTCCGATCGCGAGAAAGGTCGCGATCACACCCGCCGCGTAGGCCAATGCATGCGCGCGGGCGCGTTGGCGCGACTCGCCGCCTTCCAGCACGCCAACCGCCTTGATCGCCAGCACCGGCAGCACGCACGGCATCAGGTTCAGGATCAACCCGCCGACGAAGGCCAACAGCAGTGCGAGCGCCAAGCCCGTGCCGATGGGGTGGGCCGCTTGCGCGATTGCCTGATCGCCGGCCAATGCCTGTGCGTTCGTTGCGCCCGTCAATGACGAGGTGATCGGATTGCGCGGCGCGCCGCCGCCGGCTGCCCCGCCACCGGCCGCACCGATCGGGCCGCCGCCGGAGGTGGGCAGGGTGAACGTCTCGGTATTTGGCGGATAGCAGATCTTGGGGGCGACCTCGTGGCAGCCCTGGTACTCCACTTCCACTTTCAACGCCGCCGGTACGGCGCCCGCCGCGGTGTAGGGCAGCGATGCATCGACGGCGTCGTGATAAATCTCCACGTCACCGAGGTACGGGTCGTGCTCCCGGGTGCCGGCCGGCGTCTGCAGCGTGCCAGCCGTGACGCCGGGCGTCAGGATCTTCGCGTGGATGCGTCCGCGGTAGAGGTAATAGTGCGGCGCGATGTCGAAATGCAGCGCGACGACACCGGGCTTGTCGATGGTGGCCTTCAGCGCAAACGCCTGGGTCACCGGCAGCAGCCCTTCGCCGGGGCTGCTGGTTTGGGCATGCGCGCCCGCGGCCACGAACAACGCCGCCGCAAAAACCATCAGGCGTACAAGAATCTGTCGGGAAAGCATCGGGATGACCAAAAAGCAGGGGCGGAGCCACATAGACCGGCCCGCGCCGGGTTTCATTGTCGCAGGCCCCCGCCCGCGCTGCCAGTCACCGGTTCGCCGTTTCGCGCGCGACCCATTCGAGATAGGCCGGCAGGCCGTCCGCAACTTCGAACGCCAGCAGCTCAGGCATCTCGTAGGGATGCAGTTCCGCCAGCCGGTCGCGCAGCGTGTCGAAGCGTTCGCGGGTGGTCTTGATCAGCAGCAGGACCTCGGCATCCTCATGGATTTTGCCTTGCCAGCGATAGGTGGATGCCACGCCCGGCAGCCGGTTCACGCAAGCCGCCAGCCGCTCGTCGACCAGCGTTCGGGCGATGATGGCGGCCGTTTCAGCATCCGGGCAGGTGGAAAGACAGAGCAGGGGCATGGCGATGAGTCCGGCACGACCTCTGGAATTGTGACGGGCCGGAGGCGGAACCGGTAGGGCAGGAGGAGCGCAGCGTATCCCGCCATGCCCCGTTTGTCGGCGGGATACGCCGCTGCGCGGCTTCTCCCGCCCTACCAGCTCTACGGAGACTTGAAACGGCAAGTTCCGGACCTACAATTAGCACTCGCCGTTGTTGAGTGCTAACAACGCCAACCCCTTTCATCCCCAACGCAGCTGGAGTCACCATGAAGCTTCGTCCTTTGCACGACCGCGTCATCGTCAAGCGCCTCGAGGCGGAAACCAAGTCCGCAGGCGGCATCGTCATCCCCGACACCGCGACCGAAAAGCCCATCAAGGGTGAAGTGGTCGCCGTGGGCACCGGCAAGATCCAGGAAGACGGCAAGGTCCGCCCGATGGCGGTCAAGGCCGGCGACAAGGTGCTGTTCGGCAAGTATTCCGGTACCGAGGTCAAGGTCGATGGCGAGGAACTGCTCGTCATGCGCGAAGACGATCTGGTCGCGGTACTTGAGGGCTGATTGAAGCCCGACGAATTTTTCTCCGTCGTGCCGGCGAAGGCCGGCATCCAGAACGCAGATCGCGAAAACCGGATTCCGGCTTGCGCCGGAATGACGATCAAAAGCTAGGTATTACAGGAATCCAACCATGGCAGCCAAAGAAATCCGTTTCTCCGAAGACGCGCGCAGCCGCATGGTGCGCGGCGTCAACGCCTTGGCCAACGCGGTCAAGGCGACCCTCGGCCCGAAGGGCCGCAACGTCGTGCTCGAGAAGAGCTTCGGCGCCCCCACCATCACCAAGGACGGCGTGTCCGTGGCGAAGGAAGTCGAACTCGCCGACAAGTTCGAGAACATGGGTGCGCAGATGGTGAAGGAAGTCGCCTCCAAGACTTCCGACGCCGCCGGTGACGGCACCACCACCGCGACCGTGCTGGCGCAGGCGATGATCCGCGAAGGCATGAAGGCGGTCGCCGCCGGCATGAACCCGATGGATCTCAAGCGCGGCATCGACAAGGCCGTGACCGCCGCGGTCGAGGAACTGAAGAAGATCTCCAAGCCCTCGTCCGACTCCAAGTCGATCGCGCAGGTCGGCACCATCTCCGCCAACGGCGACGAAAACATCGGCAAGCTGATCTCGGAAGCGATGGACAAGGTCGGCAAGGAAGGCGTGATCACGGTCGAGGACGGTTCCGGCCTCGAGAACGAACTGGATGTCGTCGAAGGCATGCAGTTCGACCGCGGCTACCTCTCGCCGTACTTCATCAACAACCAGCAGTCGATGCAGTGCGAGCTGGAAGACCCGTACATCCTGCTGCACGACAAGAAGATCTCCAACGTGCGTGATCTCTTGCCGGTGCTGGAAGGCGTCGCCAAGTCGGGCAAGCCGCTGCTGATCGTGGCGGAAGAAGTCGAAGGCGAAGCGCTGGCAACCCTGGTGGTCAACACCATCCGGGGCATCGTCAAGGTCTGCGCCGTGAAGGCGCCGGGCTTCGGTGACCGCCGCAAGGCGATGCTGGAAGACATGGCGATCCTGACCGCCGGCACCGTGATCTCCGAAGAGGTCGGCCTGCAACTCGAGAAGGCCACGGTCAAGGATCTCGGCCGCGCCAAGAAGATCATCGTCACCAAGGAAAACACCACCCTCATCGATGGCGCCGGCGACACCAAGGGCATCGAAGGCCGCATCAAGCAGATCAAGGCGCAGATCGAGGAAACCTCCTCGGACTACGACCGCGAGAAGCTGCAGGAGCGCGTCGCCAAGCTGTCCGGCGGCGTGGCGGTGGTCAAGGTCGGTGCCGCGACCGAAGTCGAAATGAAGGAAAAGAAGGCGCGCGTCGAAGACGCCCTGCACGCCACGCGTGCGGCGGTGGAAGAAGGCGTGGTGCCGGGCGGTGGCGTGGCGCTGGTGCGCGCGCTGGCCGCGATCGGCAAACTCAAGAGCGACAACGAGGACCAGGAACACGGCATCGTGATCGCCAAGCGTGCCATGGAAGCGCCGCTGCGCGAGATCGTCGCCAACGCCGGCGAAGAACCGTCGGTGGTGCTGAACAAGATCGCCGAAGGCAAGGGCAACTACGGCTACAACGCCGCCACCGGCGAATACGGCGACATGGTCGAGATGGGCATCCTCGATCCGACCAAGGTCACCCGCTCGGCGCTGCAGAACGCAGCCTCGATCGCCGGCCTCATGATCACCACCGAAGCCATGATCGGCGAGGCGCCCAAGAAGGAAGAGCACAACCACGGCGGCGGTGGCGGCGGTGGCATGGGCGGCATGGGTGGCATGGGCGGCATGGACTTTTGATCGGTCATCCATGACCGATCAACCCGGGCTTCGCGGCAGAGCCGCTCAACCCGGGCTACGTGGTAGCGCGAACCATCCTTGGTTCGCGCCGCCTCGGACGAAGTCCAAAGCATCAAAAGCCCCGCGAGTGATCGCGGGGCTTTTTTTCATGCCATCACACGCACCGAATTCATCCGAGCACTTGCGCGATGTCGAAAATTCCCGAGCTGCCGCCCAAAGATGGCGCGCGATGAAGCGCGGCCCGGCCATGTCGGCGGCCGGCCTTCTCCTGCCTGTGTGGCTTGCGGCTTGCCAGCCGGCGCGGGTTCCGGGACGCATCACGGTGACGGCACTCTCATCGAGCGTGGACACGAACGACCCCGCACACGCGATGTGCCAATCTTTTGCACCGACCCCGCACGATGTTTCCACGTTCTTCCGCATCGCAACCGAGGTCGGCGGCCCCGAATTCCACGATCGGTCGGTCATTCTTCCTTGTCGATACGAAGGCACGTTGACGCTGGATGGCGAAGTGTGGAGCTTCAGCATCAACGCCGGGGGTGCGGGCTATCTGTATCGCGCCGACGGAACCCAGCGCCGTTACCTGTGCGAGAAGCGTTGCCAAAGAGTGCTGGTGCGCGCCTTTGGCGCCGATTGATCGCGCAGTCCACTGCGGGATCGACCACGACTCCCTTCGGAACGTGCGAAAGGTTGCGCCTGCAGGATCAGGTTCACGCGTAGCCGCGTGGTGGCGAAGTCGACGGGCGTCGAAGCACGAAGCTCCCGCGAGCCGTCGCGGGACGATTTTCAGCTCCGCTATGCTCGCGCAATGATCGCGACCCTCAAGACCTTCGCGTGCGTGGTGTTCGCACCCGTGCACCTGAAACGCACGCTGCTGATCGCGTTCGTGGTCGGCAGTTGGCTGAACCTGTTCAACCACGGCGACGAGTTACTGCGCGGCGTCATAAACGCGCATCTCGCGGCGAAATTGGCGCTGAATTACCTGGCGCCCTTCATCGTCTCGAATGCGGGCTTGGTGGCGCACCGGCGACATTGATTCCATGCGAGTTTGATGGCTTCATTTTCAGTTCCGGTGGGCAGGGCACCGGTTGCAGGAATCGCTCGCAGGCGTGTTCGGCTGGCAGTCCAAAAAATTGCCCCCGGAATCGCTTCCGGGGGCGAGTGTCTAAACGACTATGCAACCTTCGATGTGGCTATGGCTGCTCGCTGCCCGATGAGGGAGGAGCCTGGTTCTGGCGATGCCCGCGATCGCTCGCGGAGTGGGTCTGCGTAGCCGCGTGACCACTGGCCGCGGCGTCGGCATTGCCGCTGGCATTGATCCCGTTCACCGCGCTGCCGACCGAACCCGCGGTGCGGCTGGTGGACTGGACTGCGGAGTTGGCGGTATTGCGCACAGTGCCGCCGACACCACGGCCGACTTCGCCGGCTTGGCCTGCGGCCGCCGCGGTATTCAGCCCGGCACCTGCCATGGAGCTTGCGCCGGCATTGCCACTGCCGTTTGCCGAACCGCCGGCGACGTTGCCGCTGCCACTGGCCGCACCGTTGGCATTGCCACTGGCATTGATGCCGTTTACCGCGCTACCGACGGAACCCGCGGTGCGGTCGGCGGACTGGATCGCAGTGTTGGCGGTATTGCGCACGGTACCGCCGACACCGCGGCCAACTTCGCCCGCCTGGCCCGCGGCGGCTGCGGTGTTCAATCCGGCCTCGGCACGGGCGGAACCGCTGGCTTGCGTGTTGCCCGCGCGGGTGGTCGCGGAAACCCCGGCTTGCTGGCTGGCATCCACGCCGGCGCGCGCATGGGTTGAGCGGTCCGCTGCCTGGCGCACCTTGTGCGTCGTGCGGTGCGTGGACCGGTCGCTCTGTTGCTCCAGCTGCTGGGTGGTCTGCATGGTGTGCGGTAGGGGGTTGGGCAGCATCTGATGGGCACTCGCGCCCAAATTGCCTGCGACTTGGCCGGCGCCGCCCAGATGCACTTGGGCGAACGCGGGCGTGGCTAGCACACAGGCGGCGGTGATGGATACGGCGAAAAGGGTCTTGCGCATGGGAATCCTCCGAGCGACAGCGTGCGAGTGCGCACGGTGATCCCGAACCTAGCCAGCCCGGGCCAACCGATGCTGAATTTCGGATGATGGCAATTCAGCGCGCAGACGGATTGCTGAATCGTTCCGCAGCGCTCAATCGCCGAGTCGTTGAGCGCGCCGACGACCACGTCCAGTACAGACCAAGATACGCGACGGTGTGTTGCGCGCCGGCCACGCTGCCGCCCGCGGAAAACAGCAGGCTGAAGTTTTTCGAGAAGTTGAGGTAGCCGCCCGCGTTCAGGAGGGTGTAGCCGGGCTGGTCGGCAGCCAGTGCGTTCTGGCGGAACAGTTCCAGGCCGAGCGTCCAGCGCCGATTGAAGGTGTATTGCGCCAGCGCGCCGCCGGAGCTCGCGTCGTACATGCCGGGCGCGGGATTGATGATGAAGCCGCCGCCGCCGTCGAACGTCCACGCGCCCATGCTTTTCTGTATCCACAGCGGCAGGCGATACCAAGTGTGCCCGTTGCCGAGGCCGCGACGCACGCTGCCGGTCGCCAGCTCCGCCATCGGAAACGCGCCGATCTGCAATCCGCCATTGTCCACATTCACGAAGCGGTACTTGATGCCCAGCTCGACATCGCCGATGCCGGACGCGGTGGCGGCGTGGTTCGGCACGTTCCAGGCGTAAGGCAGCACGAGGTGGAACTGCGTGTTCGGCGCGACGCCGCGGTTGTATTCGATCGCGGGACCGCTGATCGCGCTGGCACCGTCGGCGTGGTCGAGCGTGCCGAACACATAGAATTCGTTGTGTCGGAGCTCCACCGGCTCGGGATCATCGGTGAAGAACGGCGGGCCGGCGAGGCATGGCGCGACACCGGCGACGAGGGTGCAGGTCGCCAGTACGCCGCAGCCGAACAACCTTCGCATCACGTCTCCTGCGCAAAACCTCACGCGACACGATAACGCGATCCACCGACGGGCGCGCAGGCCACGACCAATGGCCCATTGCCGGTTGCGCGAGCATGGCTACACTCCCGCGACGAATACGGTCGAGGGGAGTTCCGATGCGCGCGATCCATCTTGCCGCCGTGGCGCTGGTTGCGGTGCTGGCGTTTCCATTGCAGGCCGCGGTCGACACCGCACCCGCGCCGAAACCTGGCTTCGCGCAGCCGGCGATTTCGCCGGACGCAACGCGCGTCGCCTTCGTGTCGGGCGGTGCGATCTGGGAAGTGCCGGCCACGGGCGGTGCGGCGCATCTGATGGTGGCCGACAAGGGCGCCGATTCGCGGCCGCTGTTTTCGCCGGATGGCAACCGGCTTGCGTTCGTGTCGGACGCCACCGGCGATGGCGACATCTACGTGCTGGACATCGCGAGCGGCAAACTTTCACGCGTGACGTACGCCGACGGCCGCGATGAATTGAGCGGCTGGTCGCACGACGGCCAGTGGCTTTACTTCAGTTCCGGGCGCGACAATATCGGCGGTTTCAACGCGGTGTATCGCGTGCGCGCGACAGGCGGCACGCCCATGCCGGTGTCGCTGGAGGCGTATCGCAACGAGGAGCAGGGCGTGCCTTCGCCGGACAACTCGACCGTCGCGCTGGTCGGCGGCGGCATGGGCGCGTTCCAGTGGTGGCGGCATGGCAGTGCGCACATCGACCACGGTGCGATCTGGCTTTTGAAGAACGATGGTTCGCACGCGTACTCGCGGCTGACGCCCGACGACGCGCGCGCCGATTGGGCGATGTGGGCGCCGGACGGACAGTCGCTTTATTACATGAGCGATCGCGGCGGCAACGAAAACATCTGGCACGTGCAGCGCGATGGCAGCGAAGCGGCGCTCACCCGTTTTACCGATGGCCGCGTGTTGTGGCCGACGATTTCAGGTGACGGCAAGACCATCGCGTTCGAGCGCGACTTGAGCATCTGGACGTTGGATACCGCGACCGGCAACGCGCAACCCATGTCGATCGCGCTGGCCGGCGCGGTCGCCGGGCCGGAGGATCAGCACAAGACCCTGCATGACGATTTCCACGATCTCGCCTTGTCGCCCGACGGCAAGAAGGTGGCGTTCGTCGCGCACGGCGCCGTGTTCGCCGCCGACGCCGACAAGGGCGGCGACGCGGTGCGCGTCACCCGCGCGCCAGGCGATGCCTACGGCATCGCGTGGGCGCCGGACAGCCGTCGCATCGTGTACGGCGCGTTCCGCGAAGGCGGCGAGCATCTTTATCTGTACGACTTCGACGCCGGCAAGGAAATGCAGCTCACCAACGGCGATGGCGAAGAGACCTCGCCCGCGTTTTCGCCGGACGGCAAGACGCTGGCGTTCCTGCGCGACGGGCGCGAACTGGCATTGATGGACGTGTCGAGTCGCCATGCGCGCACACTCGTGAGTGCGCACCTCGATCTGCGCCGCCCGCTTACCTCCGACCGCCCGTTGGCGTGGTCGCACGATGGCCGCTGGATCGCAGTGCTGGAGTGGGGCCCGCGCATGTTCCGCAACGCGGTGGCCGTGAACGTCGACAGCGGCAAGACGATTGCGTTGAGCAGCCTCGCCAACACATTCTCCGACGACGTCGCCTTCAGCCCCGACGGCAAGACTTTCCTGTTCATTACGGGCCAGCGCACCGAACAGGGCCAGATCGCGAGCGTGGACCTGGTGCCGCAGACGCCGAAGTTCCGCGAAGACCAGTTCCGCGACCTGTTCCGCCAGACCACGCCCGAGCCGTCGCACGAGAACGATTCCGGTGAGAAACACGAGGCGGCCGACAAGCACGACGCGAAAGGCAAGGCGCCGAAGCAGCCAAAAAACGTGCGGATCGATGCCGACGGCATTCGCCAGCGCCTCGCGTTGCTGCCGACCGGGCTGGATGCGCAATCGATCGTGCTCAGCCCCGACGGAAAGACGCTGGTGATCAGCGCGCGCGTTGCCGGTCGCACCAATCTCTACGCGTGGTCGCTGGATCCGCTGGCCGACGAACCGCCGGTCGCGCGCCAGTTGACGTCCACCCGCGGCGACAAGGCCGACGCGCAGTTCAGCCCCGATGGCAAGAAGGTGTATTACCTCGACGATGGCAAGCTGTTCTCGGTGCCGCTGGAGGAGGGCGGCAAGGCCAAGTCGATCGCGTTGAACGCGGAGATGGACATCGATTTTGCGCAGGACAAGATGACTGCGTTCAATCAGGCGTGGACCTGGCTGCGCGACAACTTCCACGATCCGCACATGAATGGCGTCGACTGGAACGCGGTGCGTGCGGCGTACGCGCCGCTGATCGCGGGCGCACCGACGCCGGCCAGCGTGAACTGGCTGATGAACCTGCTGGTCGGCGAGTTGAACGCCTCGCATTCGGGCGTGCGTGCGAACGGGCATGCGCAGCCGGTCACCGGTCGCCTGGGGTTGGTGTTCGACACCGCCGCGTACGAGCGCGACGGCACGTTGCGCGTGGCGCAAATCGTGCCGTTGTCGCCCGCCGCGATCGCCGGCATCGAGGTGGGCGACACGCTGCAGGCGGTCGATGGCCACGCGATCGGCGCGGGTGACGATCTGTACGCGCTGTTGGAAGATCGCATCGGCAAGAAGACTGCGTTGCGTGTGGCGGGCAAGGGCAGCGGTCGCAATGTGGAGGTGAAGCCGATCGACTCGCACACGCTCGGCGCGCTGGCCTACGACGCTTGGGTCGCGCGCAATCGGGCGTATGTCACCAAGATCAGCGGCGGCAAGCTCGGCTACGTGCATCTGGCCGACATGTCCGAAGCATCGTTGCGCCGTCTCTACCGCGACCTCGACGCGCAGAACATGACCCGCGAAGGCGTGGTGGTCGACGTGCGCAACAACTTCGGCGGTTTCGTCAACGCGTATGCGCTCGACGTGCTGGCGCGCAAACCGTACCTCAACATGACTTTCCGCGGCTTCGAGGATGCGCAACCCGCGCGCAGCATCCTCGGCCAACGCGCGTTGGAACGCCCGACGGTGTTGGTCACCAATCGCGTGACCTTGTCCGACGGCGAGGACTTCAGCGAAGGCTATCGCGAACTCGGGCTCGGCAAAGTGGTCGGCGAGCCGACCGCGGGCTGGATCATCTACACCAGCAACGAAAAACTGATCGACGGTTCAACCGTGCGCTTGCCGTTCATCACCGTCACCACCGAAAACGGCCAGCCGATGGAGATGCATCCGCGCCCCGTCGACGTGCCGGTCGCCCGCCCGTTGGGCGAGGCGTATCAGGACAAGGACAGCGATCTGGATGCGGCGGTCGGAACGCTGTTGCGACAGCTCGGCCATTAAGAACAGCGCTGGAGAACCTCTTTTCGTCATTCCCGCGAAAGCGGGAACCCAGGGCCTTTGTTGCAATCCGTTGATCGACAGGGGCAACCGCTTCCGGGTTCCGCCACGATGGGTCCGTGGCGGCCCCGGAATGACGAGCAAAATCAAAACGCCTTGGCGGAGTGCGCCGACGATACGCTTGGACGAATCCGGCTATCGAACGCCGTGCGTCACCGGTACGGCGGCTGTCGACGTCGAGTTCTGCTGCGCCATCGCGGCCGCCTTCGGCCACAGTTTGTCCAGTTTGTTCTTGAGCCGCAGGTCGGCCACGTTGCGCATGCCTTCGTCGAGTTGTTTCTGCTCGACGTTTTCCGGTGCGACCGGTGCATCGGGCGCACGGGTGAGGTCCGCGAGTTCCGGCGCGACCAGCCGCGTCAGCGCGAAATAATCGTCGCCGGCGATGCCGGCCTGCTGCAACACCATGCCCGGCAGTTCCCACGCGGCCGCGTTCTGCTTCGTCGCGTGGTCCATGTGTGCGGTGTCGATGAGGATGTATGGCACCGTCTGCGTGAGGAAGCCGCCGCCGTTCTTGAAGCCCGCCTGCTGGAACGCGGGTACCAGTGCGGGCAGGTGGTCGCCGAAAAACAGGATCACGGTGCGCCGCTTGCGCTGCGCCAGCGTGTCGACCAGGCGCCCGAGCTGCTGGTCGGCGTGCTGCATGTGGTAGATGTAGTTCTGCAACTCCGTCTTCGCCTGTGCGTCGGTGACTCCGGCAGGTACCGGAATCGCGTCGCGCGCTTTCTCGTCGATGCCGTAGCTTTGATCGTACGGCCCGTGCGCCTCGATGCTGATGCCCAGCACGAAGCGCGGCGGACCGGTATTCGGCAACTGGCGCAGCAATTCGTCGGTGAAGGATTTGTCCGACATGTACTTGCCGTCATTCACCGAATCACCAGGCGGAAAGTCGCTGATCGAAATGAACTTGTCGAAGCCGAGTTCCTTGAACGCAGTGGTGCGATTCCAGAAGCCGGGGTTGTTGCCGTGCACCGCCAGCGTGGTGTAGCCGTCGCCCGCAAGCAGCCGCACGACCCCGGGAATCGCCTTCTCGTTGATCTGCAGATACGGAAACTGCACCTGCGGAAAATAGCGCAGCGACAGCCCGGTCAGGACTTCGAACTCGGTACGGATGGTGCCGCCGCCGAATGTGGGCACGTGCAGCCAGCCCGAGGTGCCGTATTGTTCGAGGCGGTGCAGGTTGGGCGTGAGATCGGTGCCGGGCGGATAGCCCTTCATGATCGTCGGATCGAAAAACGATTCGGACAGGATCACCACGATGTCGGGCTTCTGCGCTTCGGCGGGCGGGCGGGGTTGCGCCGCGATCCGCGGCTCGTAGTGCGCCATCAACGCCAGCGCCGCCGGCACGTCCGCCTTGCGGTGCTGCGAACCATATTGCAGGTGGAACAGCAGCAGCGAGCCGATCAATCCGTCGTGCTGGCGGGTCGCCAGCGGCGACCACGGCTGCATCCCCAGCAGCTTCGGATCGTATACGCCGCGCCAGAAAGACGCGCCCACGATCAGCGTGATCAGCGCCGCGAACAGCACCACCGATGCCGCGCCGCGCCAACGCTTCGGGTATTTGCGCCAGACCGGCGGTTCGAAGCGGAACCAGAGCACCAGCAATCCGATTGCGACGATAGCCACCACGATCAGCAAGGCGATGTGCGGCAGGTAGCCCGACAGCAATTCGCCACCGCCATGCCTGAGCTGGCCCAGCATCCGGAAATCCGCGGGCATCAGCGGAATGGCGAGGTTCTGCACCTTCAGCGCATTCACGCCGTAGATCAGCGACTGGATGGCGAACGCCAGTGCGAACGACCAGAACGCGCGCCGCGTCCATGCCAGCAGCGCGAACGCCAGTAGCAGCCCCGGCAGCGCGTTGCAGATCATGCGCAGCGGCGCATTCCACCAAGGCACCCACGCCGGATAGGTCCACAGCGCGTTCGGCAGCACATCGGTACCGCCATCCAGCCACGACGTGCACAACACGAACGCGATGGCGAGCACCACGATCAATGCGACGCGGGCGGCCGGTGCGTGGCGCGCCGGTTCGGGCGTGGAAGCGTCTGTCATTGCGGACGGCTGGCGATGGATGATCGGGAAAGCGTACCCGACCGGATATGAACGTTTCAGGGGGCCACGCGTTGACGCAACGGTTCGCACCGGCTGTTGTCCGGAGGTGCCGCGATCATGGATGATCGCAGGCCCATGCCGCCGTCCGCGCTTAAGCATCTGGTCGACGAACGCTACGCCGAGCTGGCGTTGCGCTGCCGCGCCACCGGCGTGGCGATGCACGACGACGCGGGCGTGGGCGAGCGGGTGCGCCGGCTGCTGCTGGCCAGCGACTTCGCGTTCGACGCGTTGCGGGCCGCCCCCACACTGCTGACCGCGGCAGGGCTCGAGCGCCTGCGCGATCCCGCGCCGGCCTCGGCGCGCACCGAATCGTTGAAGCACGCTGGCGACCTGTTCGCCGCGCTGCGCAGGTTCCGGCGTGCCGAAGCGGTGCGGCTGGTGTTCCGCGACGTCAACGGCCTCGACGAAGTCACCGACACGCTGGCCGGCACCACCGACCTCTACGAAGTGTTGATCGCCCACGCCCTTCGCCATGCCGAGGCCGCCGCGCGCGCACGCCACGGCACGCCGCGCAACGCCGAAGGTGCGCCGCAGGCGCTGGTGGCATTCGCGCTGGGCAAGCTCGGCGGCGGCGAACTCAACTTTTCTTCAGACGTCGATCTGGTGTTGGCATATCCCGAAGGCGGCACGACCGACGGTGCGCGCCCCATAGACAATGCAGAATTTTTCACGCGGGTCGCGCGCGATTTCGTGCGGCTGCTGGCGGAGGCGACGGCCGACGGCATCGCCGCGCGCGTGGACCTGCGGCTACGGCCGTTCGGTGGTTCCGGTCCGGTCGTGGCCTCGTTCGCCGCGATGGAGCAGTACTACCAGCGCGAGGGCCGCGACTGGGAACGCTACGCGTGGATCAAGGCGCGCCCGGTGGCGGGCGAGCCCGCGGCGGGCAAGCGCCTGCTCGAAACCTTGCGTCCCTTCATCTATCGGCGCTATTTCGATTACACGGCGCTGGCCGGCTTGCGCGACATGAAAACGCTGATCGACGCCGAGGTCGCGCGGCGCGACTTGGCCGATCACCTGAAACTCGGCGCGGGCGGCATCCGCGAAATCGAATTCGTGGTGCAGTTGCAGCAGTTGATCCGGGGAGGTCGCGACGCGTCGTTGCGCGCCCGTGGCCTGCTGCCCGCACTCGAGGCGTGCGCCGCGCGCGGTTATGTCTCGCAGAAGCGCGCCCGAACCTTGCGCGAGGCCTATCTGTTCCTGCGGCAACTGGAGAACCGCGTGCAGATGTTCGCGGATCGCCAGACCCACACGCTTCCCGCCGATGCGATGGCGCGCGAGCGGTTCGCGCGCGGGCTGGATTATCCGGATTGGCAGGCGTTGCTCGGGGCCTTGAACCGGCAGCGCGAAAGCGTGACCGCGATCTTCGCGGACGTCCTTCAACCCGAAGGCGGCGGCGATCACGACGGCAAGCGATCCGTGGTGACGGGCGACGGCGCGAAGCTGTGGCAACACGCGCGCGAGGACGGTCTGGAACATGCGATGCTGAAGGGCGCGGGCTTCGTGCCGCCCGAGCCGTGCGCCGATGCGTTGCGTCAGGTCGCCAGTGTGCACGGATTGAGTGCGCGCGGCGCGCGGCGGATCGAACATCTGATGCCCGAGCTGATCGATGCGGCGGCGGCGACCTCCGCGCCGGCAGACGCACTGGTGCGGCTGTGCCGGCTGGTGCAGGCGGTCGCCCGGCGCTCGGCGTATCTGGCGCTGCTGCAGGAACAATCGGCGGCGCGCGCGCGGGTGGCGGCGTTGTGCGCCGACAGCGCGTTCCTGGCCGAAGACGCCATCGCGCAACCGCTGTTGCTGGACGACGTGCTGGCGCCGCGCGTGGAATATCTCGCGCACGGCACCACCGACATGCGCGCGGAACTGGCGCAGCAATTGGCTGTGCTGCAAGGCGGCGATGCCGAGGCGACGCTCTCGGCCATCGCCGAATGGCGCGGCAGTTACCGGATGCGCACCGGTCTCGCTTTGCGCGACGCCGCCGCCGACGCGGTCAAAACGGCGCGCTCGCTGGCCGAACTGGCCGACACGGTGATCGGCGCCGTGCTCGATCTGGCCCTGCGCGAACTGATTGCACAGCATGGCCGTCTGCCCGGCGAAGACAGCGGCATCGCGGTGCTGGGTTACGGCAGCCTCGGCGGCGAGGAACTCGGTTTCAATTCCGATCTCGACCTGGTGTTCGTGTATGACGCCGCGCGCGGCGCGGCAGTCAGCGATGGCGCGCGGCCGCTGGACGGCGCGCGCTGGTATGCGCGGCTCGCGCAACGGGTGGTGCACTGGTTGTCGGCGCCGACGCGCGGCGGTCGTCTCTATGAAGTCGATACGCGGCTGCGGCCCGACGGCGGCAAATCGCTGCTGGTCGCGAGCCTGCCGGCGTTCATTGCCTATCAGCGCGAGCGCGCGTGGACGTGGGAACAGCAGGCGCTGGTGCGCGCGCGCGCGGTCGCAGGCGACGCGGCACTCGGCGCGGAATTCGCGCGCGAACGCGGCGATGTGCTGCGTGCGTCACGCGACCCCGCGCAGGTGATCGCCGACGTGTGCCGGATGCGCAGCGAGTGGCGCAAGCAACGCGACCGGTCCGATGCCGGATCGCTGGATTTGAAGCAGGGTGCCGGCGCCTTGCTGGATATCCAGTTCCTGCTGCAAGGTTTGGTATTGCTGCACGCGCATGCGCATCCGGAGCTCGCGGTGCACGGCGACACGCCGCGGTTGCTGGCCGCCTGCGCGGAAGTGGACCTGCTCGCCGCCGACGATGCCGACGGGCTCGCCATCGCGCACGAGGAATTGCTGTCGCGTGCGCTGTCGGCAACATTGGCCGGCCAGCATCGCGTGGTGCCGCGCGATCTGGTGCTGGATGCGCGTTGCAAGAAAGTGCTGGACGTGGCGCGCCGGGCCGGCTTCGACTTCGGCGCCGGATGACCTACCGCGAGATCGCGGCATGATCAGGTCCGCTTTGGTAGGGCGGCTGACAACCCGCCTGTGTGACACATCATCCGGCGGGATTCGCTGCGCTACTCCCGCCCTGCATGCTGCTTCATGGAGCTTGACGCGGATAACGGTATCTGCGGGACGCGCCACAACGGCTTCGACTTCGGCGCCGGCTGACGCGCTGATTTTGTGGATTGGGCTGACGCCAGCTTCATCGGCGGGAGCCAAACATCGACACATGATCACCTTGGACCCGTATGCGCGCAGCCTGACCTGCGCAATGGCCTTGTGCCGTCGGGCACGCGACGCTAGGCCGCGCGTGCAGCCATCCGCGCGCGCAGTTCGGCGGCGACGGCCTGGGTTTCCCGCAGCGGCGGCACCGCGGCGCGCGATGCATCCGGCTCGGTGAGCAATCCGCGTTCGCGCAGCTCGGCGTGGAAGCGCGCGATCTTTTCGGGCAACGGCACGATCGCCGCGGTGTGTACCGGAACGCCCACCGCGCAGGCTTCGGAAAGCATGTTCACCGAATCGGGCGTCACCACGATGTGGTCGGCCCATCCGAGCAGGCCCGGATAGGGGTTGGTCCCTTCGCCGTGCCAGAAAAGGCCCGGATTTTCCGAAAGTGCGTCCCGAAGTTGCGCGGCGAACGCGGGCGGGGTGCGTCGCGAGATGGTGGCCAGCACGCTGCCGTTTTGCGCGAGGCCGCGCACCGTTGCGAGCAGTGACTTCGCGAGTGCCTCGTCGAACTCGATGCCGTGGCGCGGGCCGCCCACCAGCAGCGCGACGCGGGGCCGCGGCAGCGTTTCGAAATCGGGACAGGCCTCCCGGCCGGATTGCAGCCAAGTGTCGTCGATCGGGTGCAGCGAACCAATCGTGGTCAGCACGTTCGGGCCTTCGAGCCGATCATGGCGTGGCGCGACCACGGCATCCCAGTGCTGCGGATCGATGCGCGGGTCGAGGATCTGGACGGTGTAGCAATCGCCGTCCGACAGGTCGCGCAACATGCGCGTCAGCAGCGCCGCGCTGCGTCCGCAGCCGATCGCGATGTCGGGCCACGGCGCCGCAAAGCCCGCACGGTCGCGCGGTGCCAGCGCCAGCCGCCCGCCCGGAATGCGCCGCGGCGCGAACCAGGCCCACGGCGCGCGCAGCGGCAGCGCCAGCACACGCGCCGGCACGCTCAGCGCCGACGCGAGCGCCAGCGCCTGGCGTTCGTTGCCGGCAGCGCCGTCGCTGATGACCCAAGTGGTTTGAGGCGGGCGTGGCATCCGTCGCGCGCGATGAGGGGAATCGTGATTATGCGGGAGATCGCGCGGCGGATAGACTCGAAGCATCCGGTACGGGATCCGTGGGACGACGCGCGCGATGCTGGGCACGCCTGAAATCGCCATCCGTCTGTTGCTGGCCGCTGTGCTCGGCGCGGTGATCGGCTTCGATCGCGAGCGCCACACCTGGGCCGCGGGTCTGCGCACCCACATGCTGGTGTGTCTCGGCTCGGCGCTGGTGATGATGGTGTCCGCCTACGCGTTTTCGGACATCCTGCAGCAGTGGCCGCGGGTGGTGCTGGACCCGTCGCGCATCGCGGCGCAGGTGGTCAGCGGCATCGGCTTCCTCGGCGCCGGCACCATCATGTTCATGCACCGTGAGAACGTGATCCGCGGGCTCACCACCGCGGCTGGTCTCTGGACGGTGGCGGCGATCGGGCTGGCGGTCGGTGGCGGCATGTACGTGGCGGCGACGATCGCGACCGGCGTGGCGTGGGTGATCCTGGCGGCGCTGAAGCCGCTGGAACGGCGTTTCGCGCTGCGCAAGACCATGCCGCAGGTGCAGGTGCGTTTTGCCGACCGCGCCTCGCTGGCCGCGATCGAGCGCGTGCTGAGGGACCGCGAACTGACCGCCAGCACCGTCGTCACGCGGCGCGTGCCTGACGACGGCGACGAGGTGACGGTGGAATTCGCGCGCGGCTTCGAGCGGGCGGCGCTAGGTGATCTGGCCGACGCGCTGCGCGCGCTGCCTGGGGTTCAAGGGGTGTCGTTGGACGTCACTTCGCGCGCGGGGTGACGCGGAACGTCGGCGTGCTGCGTTAGAATTCCCGTTTATTCAAGCTGACGCCGCTTGGCGGCGCGGCTTGCTTCACAACGCTCTGGATGGATTCCAAACATGTCTTCCCAGCCAGTTTCCAGTTTTCCCGTCGGCGAACCCGCCAACGCCAAGCGCCGTTACGAGATCACCGAATCGGACCTGCCGCTGGCCTGCCCGCTGCCGGGAATGACGCTTTGGAACTCGCATCCGCGCATTTACCTGCCGATCGTGGATGACGGCGGCGCCACGGTGTGCCCGTATTGCGGTGCGGAGTACGTGCTGAAGCGCGCGGGCGCGCCCGACTGATCGGCAACGCCGCGCGCCGCGTCGATGTGGCGCGCCTTGCGTTCGGGTCAGCGGCCGAGGCGCTGCGACCCGCAGTTTTGGCGATCGTCCCGGCGCCTCGCGACGGACGGCGATCGCCTCCTCCATTGCAATCCCGCGGCCGCCGTACCTCGGCGCATTTCTTGCATACTTCTTGGGCATGCCCATCGCCCTCGTCCCGCAGGGACCCGTGACCGAGCCCGCCGCCACGCCGCGCCACCTGACCGTCGTCCAAGTGCTGCCGGCGCTGGAGAATGGCGGTGCCGAGCGTTCGACGCTGGAAGTCTCGCGCGCGCTGGTTGCGGCGGGGCATCGCTCGGTGGTGATTTCCTCGGGCGGGCGCATGGTGGAGCGGCTGGAACGCGAAG
This sequence comes from Rhodanobacteraceae bacterium, assembly GCA_035281745.1. Lineage (GTDB taxonomy): Bacteria > Pseudomonadota > Gammaproteobacteria > Xanthomonadales > Rhodanobacteraceae > 66-474. The sequence continues at coordinate 93,752 of DATEDI010000021.1, read as the reverse complement.
GCGGCGAGCACCTCGTGCTGGATGTCGGTTCCAAGTCGCTGCGCAGCGTGACCCGGATCGGCGCCTTGCGCCGCGTATTGACCGACATCGGCCCGGATATCGTGCACGCCCGTTCGCGGGTGCCCGCGTGGCTGGCGTGGTTCGCACTGCGCGGCATGCGACCGCGGCCGCATTTCGTCACCACCGTGCACGGACTGAACTCGCCCGGCCGCTGGAGCGGCATCATGACCCGCGGCGACCGCGTGATCGTGGTGTCGCAGACCGTGCACGACTTCGTGCTGAGTCATTATTCGCGCGTGAACGCCTCCCGCCTCACGGTGATCCCGCGCGGTATCGACCCGGATGCTTTTCCCTACGGCTATCGGCCGGACGACATCTGGCGCGACCAGTTTTTTGCGGAATTCCCGCAGCTCGCCGGCGCGCCACTGCTGACGCTGCCGGGGCGGGGCACCCGCCTCAAAGGCCACGCCGATGCGATCGCGCTGGTGGCGGGTCTGCGCGAACGCGGCGTCGATACGCGGCTGTTGCTGCTGGGCGTTGCCGAGCCGGGGCGCGAGGCCTACCTGCGGGAATTGCAGACACTGGCGCATACCCGCGGCGTCGCGGATATCGTGGCGTTCTCGCCGCCGCGCAACGACGTGCGCGATGTATTCGCGGTGTCCGATTTGATCCTGCAGCTTTCCAACAAGCCGGAAAGCTTCGGGCGCACCGTGATCGAGGCGCTGTCGTTGTGCCGGCCGGTGCTGGGTTACGCGCACGGCGGGGTCGGCGAATTGCTGGCCGAACTTTATCCGGCCGGCCGTGTGCCGGTGGGCGACATCAACAAGCTGATCGATCGCGCCGCGGAACTGGTGGGCCGTGCGCCGCCGATCCCGCCGATGCAGCGCTACCGCTTGGCCGACATGCAGGATTCGGTACTGGCGCTGTATCAGGAACTGGCGGCGGAGCCGCGCACCTGAGCTGATTCTTCGGGGTGTTCGTGGCATGGCGCCGGCCGCCGACGCCCGATCTTTCGCCGCTCCGCTTGGCTGCGCGACGTCGACCCGCGACAATGGCGGCTTGTCCTCAGCAGGCCCAGCCGTCCATGTCCGACACCCCCGAATCCGATAACCCCCGGATCATCTACACCCTCACCGACGAGGCACCGTTCCTCGCCACGGCTTCGCTGCTGCCGATCATCGACGCGTTCACCGACCCGGCCGGAGTCAACGTGGAGACGCGCGACATTTCGCTGGCCGGGCGCATCCTGTCGCAATTCCCGGACGCGCTGGAGGACGACCAGAAGGTGTCGGACGACCTGGCCGAGCTCGGCCGGCTTGCGCTGGAGCCTTCCGCCAACATCGTCAAGCTGCCCAACATCTCGGCTTCGCTGCCGCAGATGAAGGCCGCGATCCGCGAATTGCAGGGCAAGGGCTGCGCGCTGCCCGACTACCCGGACGAGCCGAACAACAATGCCGAAAAGGACACCAAGGCCCGCTACGACAAGATCAAGGGCAGCGCGGTGAATCCGGTGCTGCGGCAAGGCAATTCCGATCGGCGCGCGCCGCCTTCGGTGAAGGATTACGCGCGCAAGCACCCGCACAAGATGGGCAAGTGGAGCGCTGATTCCAAAACCCATGTCGCGCACATGGAATCGGGCGATTTCTACGGCACCGAAAAATCGGCGACGCTGGCGAATGCCGGCGCCTTGAAGATCGTGCTGGATGGCGATGACGGCAAGCAGCGCGTGCTGAAGGAAGGCATCAAGGTGCAGGCCGGCGAAATCGTCGATGCCGCGGTGATGTCGCGTCGCGCACTCGCGGCGTTCATCGACGCGCAGATCGCCAACGCGCGCGCGGCGGGTGTGTTGTTCTCGGTGCACTTCAAGGCGACGATGATGAAAGTGTCCGATCCCATCATGTTCGGCGTGGTCGTGGAGGACTTCTTCCGCGACGTGCTGACCGCGCACGGCGAAGTGTTGAAGCAGGCCGGCTTCAATCCCAACAACGGGCTGGGCGATCTCTACGCCTGCCTCGCGAAGTTGCCGGAAGACCAGCAGGCCGCGATCAAGGACGACATCGAGATGCAGTACGGCAAGCGCCCGAGGCTCGCGATGGTCGATTCGGACAAGGGCATCACCAACCTGCACGTGCCTTCGGACGTCATCATCGACGCGTCGATGCCGGCGATGATCCGGGATTCGGGCAAGATGTGGAACGCCGACGGCGAGCGCCAGGATTGCAAGGCCGTGATTCCCGACCGCAGCTACGCCGGCATCTACGAAGTGATGATCGAGGATTGCAAGGCCAACGGCGCGTTCGATCCGGCCACGATGGGCAGCGTGCCCAACGTCGGCCTGATGGCCGACAAGGCGGAGGAATACGGCTCGCACGACAAGACCTTCCAGATGCCGGTGGACGGTGCGGTGCGGGTCACCGATCTGGATGGCAACGTGATCTTCGAACACAAGGTCGAGGCCGGCGACATCTGGCGCATGTGTCAGACCAAGGACGCGCCGGTCGCCGACTGGGTGAAGCTGGCGGTGTCGCGCGCGCGCCTTTCCGCAACGCCCGCGGTGTTCTGGCTGGACAAGCACCGCGCGCACGACGCGCAGGTGATCGCGAAGGTCGAGCGCTATCTGAAAGACCACGACACGTCCGGCCTCGACATCTGCATCCTTGCGCCGGAAGACGCGATGCGCCACGCGCTCGCGCGCATCCGCGACCGCGAAGACACCATTTCGGTGACCGGCAACGTGCTGCGCGATTACCTCACCGACCTGTTCCCGATCATGGAACTCGGCACCAGCGCCAAGATGCTGTCGATCGTGCCGCTGATGGCGGGCGGCGGCCTGTTCGAAACCGGCGCCGGCGGTTCCGCGCCCAAGCACGTGCAGCAGTTCGTGGCCGAGGATTACCTGCGCTGGGATTCGCTGGGCGAGTTCCTGGCGCTGGGCGCATCGCTGGAACACCTGGCGCGCGCGCACGACAACCCCCGCGCGAAGGTCTTGGCGGACGCGCTGGACGAGGCGATCGGGCGTTTTCTCGAAAACAACAAGTCGCCCGCGCGCAAGATCGGCGAGATCGACAATCGCGGCAGTCATTTCTATCTCGCGATGTACTGGGCGCGCGCACTCGCCGACCAACAGGACGACACGGCGCTGGCGAAACGTTTCGCCGCGCTGGCCGACAAACTGGAAGCGGCCGAAGACACCATCATCGGTGAATTGAACGGCGCGCAGGGCAAGCCGGTGGAACTCGACGGCTACTACCGACCCGACCTGGACAAGGTGAGCGCCGCGATGCGGCCGAGCCAGACGTTCAATGCTGCGCTGCAGGCGTTGCGCGAGACGGGCTGACGACTGCCCATCGGCGGGTTGCGCGCGGCTGCACAAATGAATCGTCATTCCGGGGCGGCCTGCAACTTCATCGCAAGCCGAACCCGACTGCGTTTGCAGGACTGCAAACGCGAACGCCGAAGGCGGCGCGCAGCGCGAGCGCCAAGGATGGCGCGAGTCAATCGGTTTCCGGATGCCGCGCCAAGACCGATTCCGGATCGCGCTGCGCGCGTCCGGAATGACCAGCAAAGAGTAACCTCGTCATTCCGGGGCGGCCTGCAGCTTCACCGCATGCCGAACCCGGAATCCATTTTGCGTCCAGTATCGCTCGAATCGGAACGCCACATCTTCGGGCATGCCCGAAGACGCGCGCTGCATTATCTTGAGCGCGCTCCCGACTCCCAGGTTTGCCATGCCCATTCGCCCACATCTGACGGCAGCCCTTCGTTCGCCGCTCACGCCGATCTGGCTGGTGGTGTTCCTGCTGCCTTTCGGGCGTTCCAGCGAACTGGGCACGCTGCTGTGCATGCTGGGCGCGATCATCCTGTTCTTTCGCGATCGCCGCGTGCTGGCCGGTCATGCCGGCGCACGGTTGCTGCTGTGGTTGTGGGCCGCGTATTTCCTGGCCGCCTTGATCTCGGCGCCTGGCGCGATTGATCCCGCGCGCAGCTGGAGCAGTGTCGCGGCCTACATCCGCTTCGCGCCGCTCGGCATTTACGCGTGCTTCGCGGTGCGGCGCGAGTCGCGTTTGCACGCGCTGTGCCTCGCCACCGGCATTGTGGTGGCATTGTGGGCGCTGGACGCGTGGGTGCAGACGCTGACCGGCTACAGCCTCGGCGGCCGCGCCGAAGCGCAACGGATTTCCGGGATCTTCGGCGCCGGGAACCTGAAGCTCGGGCCGGTGCTGGCGTCGCTGTCACCGTTCGTGTTGTGGGCTGCGCGAAGGCGCTTCGGCCGCGTGGGTTTGATCATCGCGATGCTGTTCCTGCTGGTGCCGATCCTGCTGGCCGGCTCGCGCGCGGCGTGGATCACCTACGGAGTCGCATTGCTGGCGTTCTTCTGGGCCGAGGCGCGCACGCCGCTGCGTTTCGCGGCTTGGATACTCGCCGCCTGCGTGGTGGTTGCGGCGGCGATCGGTGTAGCGTGGAAAACATCCGCGCGTTTCGATGCGCGCATGGACCGCACCCTCGCCACGTTGCAGGACACGCATCATGGATTGAACTATGCCAGCAGCGGCCGGCTCGACATCTGGCGCGTCAGCGCAAGGATGATCGCCGCGCATCCGGTTGTCGGCGTGGGTGTGCGCGATTTTCGTGAAGCATATCCGCGTTATGCCGCGCCGAATGATCACTTCGTCACCGCCGAGGCTTGCGGCGAGGGCGAGGGTGCCTGCCACCCACACCAGATCGTGCTTGAAGTGTTGAGCGACACCGGCGCGATCGGTCTTGCGCTGTGGCTGATTGCGCTGGTGTTGGCGCTGCGCGCGTGGCGCAGCGTGGGCGCGGACGCACGCCGGCGCGCGTTTCCCGTGACCGTGGCGTTGGCGGTCACGGTGTTTCCGCTCAACACGCACCTCGCGTTCTATTCGGCGTGGTGGGGTTTGCTGTTCTGGTGGTTGCTTGCGTTGTGGTGCGCGGCGTTGTACGTGGATGTGCCGGACGGTGCGCCGGTAAAACTGCCACGCGTCCGGATAAAGGATTTTGCGCATGGCGCGTGAGAAGTTTTCGCTGGTGATCATTACCCTCGACAACGCCGACACGCTGGAGCGGTGTCTCGCTGCCGCTGATTTTGCGGACGAAATCGTGGTGCTGGACTCCGGCTCGACCGATGCCACGGTCGAGATCGCCAAACGGCACGGCGCACGCGTGGCGACGCACCCGTTCGACGACTACGGCCCGCAGAAGCAGCGCGCGATCGACATGGCATCGCACGACTGGATCTTGAACCTCGACGCCGACGAAATCCTGTCGCCCGGCACGCGCGAAGTGATCGAACGCGCGCTGGAAAATCCGCGCGCCGCGGGCTTTCGCCTGCCGCGCCGCGAGCGGATGTTCTGGAGCGTGCAGCATCCGTGGAGCCACCGCAACGGCCATTTGCGCCTGTTCGACCGGAGGCGCGGGCGCATGAACGCGGTGCCGGTGCACGCCGCGGCGGAAGTGGATGGGCCGGTCGAAACGTTGACGCGCGCTGATTTCGTCAACATGGGCGACGACGACATCGCCGCGCGCGTGGCCAAGATCAACCGCTATTCGTCCGGCATGGTCGTCCACAAGCTCGCACGCAAGCAACGTTTCAGCGGCCCGATGATGCTGGTGTATCCGTCGATCTTCTTCGTGCGCCAATACATCTTCAAGCGCTACTTCCTTTCGGGCTGGGCGGGGTTTGTCGCCAGCGTGCTGGGCGCGCAGTACGTGTTCCTGAAGTATGCCAAGTTGCACGAGGCACGCGAGCGCGCGAAACGTCAGTAAACCGGCGGCATGCCTTCCGGCCGCGTCTTGAACCGCTTGTGCGCCCACAGGTATTGCGCGGGCGCTTCGCGCACCATCCGTTCGACCGCGGCATTGACGCGCGTGGTGTCGGCGACCACGTCGTCGCCCGGGAAGTGGTCGAGCGGCGCTTCCAGCCGCAACGCGTAGCCACCTTCCGGCGTGCGCCGATGGAAGAACGGCATCACCGCCGCGCCCGACAAGCGCGCGAGGTGATGTGTGGCGGTGATCGTCGACGCGGCGATGCCGAAGAACGGCGCGAACACCGAATCCTTGCCGCGCATGTCCTGGTCGGGCGCGTACCAGACGGTGCCGCCGCGCTTCAGGTACTTCACGGTGGCGCGCAACTGCTCCTTGTCGAACATGATGTCCGCGTAGCGCAGGCGCGCGCGCAGCACCATGTATTCGAACACGTCCGAATCCATGCGCCGGTACATGCCGGCGATGCGGAGCCGGCGCGAGATCAGCCGTGCGCACAATTCCAGGTGCGAGAAGTGCCCGCCCACCAGCAGCACGCCGCGTCCTTGCGCGCGTGCGGTTTCGAGATGTTCCAGCCCGTCGATTTCGACGTGCAGCTTCGCGAGTTTCGCGTCGGACGCAAACCAGCCCAGCGCGAATTCACCCAGCATCCGGCCCATTTCGCGGGTGGCTTCCCGGCGCAGGGTTTCGCGCGCCGCCAGACCGAGTTCGGGAAAGCAAAGCTCGAGATTGCGTGCGATCACGTGCCGTCGCGCGCGCAGCAGCGGCGAGATCGCGGCGCTGAACGCCGCGCCGAGTGCGATGATCCAGCGCGCCGGCAGCCACACCACCACCCGTATGAACGCGATGCCTAGCCACGCCGGCCAATGGCGCGGCGCAAGCAGTTTGCGTGGAAATGGCGGTGGCACGGACATGGCGGGCGATGATAGCAACCGATGGCATTTCAGTAAGGCGGGGAAGCGCAGCGCACCCCGCCGGATAACGGGGAATCATCGCGCATCGAAACACGTAGGGTGGAAGGAGCGCAGCGCACCCCGCCAGGCGGATCAACCGAAGGCGGGTTGTCACCCGCCCTACGACGCAACGCGCGCGGGAAACACCGCGCATCGAAACATGTAGGGCGGGAGGAGCGCAGCGTATCCCGCCGTGAAACCCGACGGCGGGTTGTCACCCGCCCTACGGTTCACCCAAGCATCGCCGCGATCTTCGCCAATTGCGCGGCCGCCACGTCGCGGCGCACCTGCGCGTCGGCCTCGGGATCGGCGCCGTCGCGGTGCAATTCGGCGGCCGGCAATTCGTCGAGAAATCGCGACGGCTTCTGCTTGAACACTTGCCCGTAGCGCCGCCCCTGCACGCTGTAGCTCATATGCAACAACTCCTTGGCGCGGGTGATGCCGACGTACAAAAGCCGGCGCTCCTCGTCGAGGCGACCCTCGTCGATGGCGCCCTCGTGCGGCAGCGTGCCGTCTTCGCAGCCGACGATGTGCACCGAAAGGAATTCCAGCCCCTTCGCCGCATGTAGCGTCATCATCCGCACCGCGTCGCCGCCATCGTCCTTGTCGGCATGGTTGAGCAGCGCGAGCTGCGCGGCCAGATCGCCCGCGCGCGTCTTGCCGGAATCCATCGCGCGGAACCACCCCGTCAGTTCGCGCACGTTGCCGAGCCTGCGTTCCTGCAAAGCCGGATCGCGCGCGCCTTGCGCCAGGTGCTCCATGTAACGGGTGCGTTTCAGGATTTCTTCGACCAGCTCGGTAGCCTTGGCATGTTTCGCATCGTGTGACAGCGATTCGATCAGATCGACAAAACCCGCCAGCGCCGTGGCCGGTCGCGCCGACAATTGCTGCAAGGCCATCGGGCTGTGCGCCGCGCGCAACATCGAAAGATGTTTCGACTGCGCGAGTTCGCCCAATTTCTCGAGCGTGGTCGCGCCGATTTCCCGGCGTGGCACGTTCACCACGCGCAGGAACGCCGCGTCGTCGTCGGGATTGGCGATCAGCCGCAGGTACGCCAGCACGTCCTTGACCTCGGCGCGGTCGAGAAAACCCAGCGCGCCGGTCAGGTGATAGGGAATGCGGCTCAGTTGCAGTGCCTTTTCCAGCGGCCGCGCCTGATGATTGCCGCGATACAGCACCGCGCAATCCGACCACGCGAGGCCGTGCTTGTCGCGCAGGTACATGAGCTGCGAGGCGACGCGCTCGGCTTCGTGCCCGGCGTCGCGGCATTCCAGTACGCGGATGCGCTCACCGTCGGCGTGCGCGCTCCACAATTTCTTGGGGTGCGCGTGCGGGTTATGGGCGATCAACACGTTGGCGGCGCGCAACACGCGCTGCGCGCAGCGGTAGTTCTGTTCCAGCTTGACCACGCGCAGCTTCGGATAATCCTGCGACAGCTTGTCGAGATTGCCGGGATCGGCACCGCGCCATGCATAGATCGACTGATCGTCATCGCCCACGCAGGTGAACGCGCCGCGCTCGCCGGCCAGCAGCTTCAGGAACGCGTACTGCGCGGCGTTGGTGTCCTGGCATTCGTCCACCAGCAGGTAGCGGATACGTTCGCGCCACGTGGCGCGCGCTTCCTCGTCGCGCTCCAGCACCACCACCGGCAGCCGGATCAGGTCATCGAAATCCACCGCGTTGAAGGCGGCCAGGCGCTTCTGGTACCCGGCGTAAAGTTGTGCGGCTTCCAGTTCGCGCGGCGCGCGCGCGGCATCCAGCGCCTGCTCGGGCGTCAGACCGTCGCTTTTCAGGCGTGACAGCAGCGAGCGCAACTGGAACAGCTTGTCGGACTTGACCGACGCACCGGCCAGTTCCTTCACCACTCCCGCGCTGTCGTCGGCGTCCAGCACCGAAAACCCGCGCCGCAAGCCGGCGCGCGCGTATTCGATCTGCAGGAACTTCAGCCCCAGCGCGTGGAAGGTGCACACGCTCAAGCCATCGGCGGCGTCGCCCTTGATGCGTCTGGCAACGCGCTCGCGCATTTCGCGCGCGGCCTTGTTGGTGAAGGTGATCGCGGCGATCTTCGCCGCCGGCACCAGGCCGCGCTCGATCAGGTGCGCGATCTTCTCGGTGATCACGCGCGTCTTGCCCGAGCCCGCGCCGGCCAGTACCAGCAGGGGGCTGTCGACGCATTCGACGGCGGCGCGTTGTTGGGGGTTGAGCATGGGTTCGATCCGGCAAGCAGCCGACAATGTTACCGTGTCGGTTTGGAAGGCTTGAGGACTTCGACACATGGCCGCACCCGACTGGACGCGTCCGCACTGGAGCCGCGACGAGGCCAAGGCGATGCTGGTCTATTTCGTGTTCGGCGAGTTCCCGGCCGCGCCGAAGCTGGACCTCACCGCGCACGGCAGCCACGGTTTGCCGCAAGCTGTCGAAATCCTGCGCATTCCGAAGGACAGGCTGGCGCACTGGGAAGGCCATCCGCTGCGCGGTGCGATCGGCGAGATCCTGCGCGAAGGCAATCGCGACGCGTTCGAACTCGCGCGCAAGGCGCCCGAGTGCCTGATGCTGCGCGGTGAACTGGCTGATGCCGATTCGCTGGCATACCTGCGCGACACGCTAGGCGTCCTCGCCGCGCTGCTCGATGTCGGTGGTGTCGCGGTGGTCGATCCACAGATTCTGGAAATGTTCTCCGCCGACGATTGGCGCGCGCGCTACACGGCCGACACGATCGCCGCGCCGCGTAGCCATGTGCTGGTGCTGTGCCAGGACGACGCGGGCGGCAGCGCATGGATCAAGACGCGCGGCATGCGCAAGTTTGCGCGCCCCGACGTCAGCATCCGCCGCGTGCCGCAAGCCGAAGTGCAACGCGCGGGTGTCATCGCGGCACGGCTGGCCGACCTGCAGGCGCGCGGGATGCGCTTCGGCGACGGTTCGACCGTGGACGTCGAAGGATTGCCCGGCGGCTTGAAGATCAAGCGTGGCGGTTCGCTGGACGACCCCGCGTTCAACAATACGCATCTCGCGATCGAATGGGAAACGTAACGGCCCCCTGATTTGCGCACCTTGCTCGCGCATTCGAGCAGTCCCGGCGGTCGCGTTCGCCGAAACAAAAGCGATGCTCGCCCGGCAAGCGAACCCTTATCGGGAGCTCCGTCGCGCCGGTTTGTCGTCATCACCGGCTGGCGGCGATGCCCGGTCGCGATTGGCGACCTCGATCGTCCAGGCGACGACCTGCTGCGCGAGGGTGTCATCGGCCGCGCCGAACGCGGCGACGATCTGCGGCACGTCCACCCCGGACGGATTCTGCGTGACCACGAAGCTGCGCGTCGCCAGCAGGTTGCGTGCGCCGCCGCGCCGCAGTTGCGCGTCGTAACGCACCACCACCACCGGCGAGCCGCCCCGGTATTCGGACTGGAACGTGCGCAGGTCGCCGGACAGGGTGTAGTCGGATGCGAAGTGATCGTCGTCGGTGGTGACGGCGGGCAGCTTCGCGGCCATGAAGGCATCGACCAGTCGATGGCGCACCAGCAGTGCCGGCGGTTCGCTCCAGCGCGCGCCCTTGTAGGTGCTGACCTGGCCGGGTTCGGGCATCACCATGATGCTGCTCTGGTCGAGCGCGCCGGAGGTGTTGGGCGTATCCACGCGCAGGCTGAAATCCGCCGCGGGTGCACTGGATGTCGACACAGCCGATTCCTGCGGCTGCCATACCTGTACCGGTGCACTCTTGGGCAGCACGGAGCAGCCGGCCAGCAGCGCGGTGGCGGCGCACAGCACGAGCAGCGTGCGTGCGGCGGGGAACGATTTGGGCGCGGTCATGGTCGATCCGTCCTCAGTGCTTCGGCGTGAATTCGGTGGCGTGATCCCGACCCAGCAGATAACCCGCAGGGTTGGCCTGCAATTGGGAAGTGATCTGGTGGATGTCGCGCAGCGTCGAACGCAGTTCGCGCAGCGCGGGCCCGATCTGGTCGACGCCGCGCAAGCCGGACTGCAGCGAACCCTGGTTTTCCGTGAGCAGTTCGTTCAAGGTCTGGGTGGTCTTCTGCAGCGATGCCATCGCGGCGGCCGCGCGATCCAGCGTCTGGCGTCCAGGGCCGTTGACCAGTTGATTGGCGCCGGCCAGCGTCTGGTTGAGTTGCTTCGATGCGGCCGCGGCTTCCTGGATCAGGGTGCGCAGATCGTCGCGTTCGGCCGCAAGGGTGCTGGTGGTCTGGTCGATGCTTTTCAGCGTGCTGTTGATGCGCGCGACGTTCTGCTCGGAGATGATCTTGCCGAGCCGATCGAGGATGCCGTTGATCGAGGTGACCACGTCGCTGCCCGAGGCGAGCAGCGCGCTCAAGGCTGAAGTTTCGGATTTGATCTGCGGCACCGGATCGTCGGGCGTCGGCATCAGCGGCTTGCTGGTCGGCGCGCCGCCGCTCAGTTGCACGAACGCGACGCCGGTCAGGCCGAGCAGCCCCAGCTTGGCGCGCGTGTCCACCTTGATCGGCGTGTCGGCGGCCACCTGGATGCGCGCCAGCACCTTGCGCGGATCCTTCGGGTCCAGCTTCAACTGACTGACCTCGCCGATCTGGATGCCGTTGTATTGCACAGGGCTGCCCTTGGACAGACCGGTCACGGCTTCGGTGAACACGATGTCGTAATAGCTGTACTGCCGGTTGAGGCTGGTCTTGCCCAGCCACAGCGCGAACAGCACGGCCAATGCCACCACCACGAGGGTGAAGGCGCCGATCAACACATGGTGAGCCCTGGTTTCCATTTCGCTACCTCATGCAATCGAGGCGACGGATTCCGCCGCCCGGCCGCGTGGTCCCTGGAAATATTCGCGGATCCAAGGGTCGTCGAAGCGCTCCACCTTGTCCAGCGAATCGGCCACGATCACGCGCTTGTGCGCCAGCACCGCGACGCGGTCGCAGATCGCGTGCAGCGAATCCAGATCGTGGGTGATCATGAAGACGGTCAACCCCAGCGCGTCGCGCAGTGTGCGGATCAACTGGTCGAACGAAGCCGCGGCGATCGGGTCGAGCCCGGAGGTCGGCTCGTCCAGGAACACGATGTCGGGATCGAGCGCCAGTGCGCGGGCCAGCCCGGCGCGCTTGACCATGCCGCCGGAAAGTTCGGCCGGGTACTTGTGCCGCACTTCCGGGCTCAGATCCGCCAGCGCGATCTTCAGCGCCGCGACCCGCAAGGCATCGTGCAGGCTGAGCGAGGTGTGTTCCATCAGCGGCACCCGCACGTTCTCGCTCACGGTCAGCGACGAGAACAACGCGCCATTCTGGAACAGTACGCCGCAACGGCTTTCGATGGCCACGCGCTTGCGTGCGGGCAGGTCGTGCAGGTTTTCGCCGAACAGCGTGACGGTGCCTGCCTGTGGCCGGCGCAGCCCCAGGATCGTGCGCAGCAGCACCGATTTGCCGCTGCCGGAGCCGCCCACGACACCGAGGATCTCGCCGCGGTAGATGTCGAGGTCGAGATTCTCGTGCACGACCTGTTCGCCGAACTGGTTGCGCAGGCCGCGCACCTCCACCAGCGTGTCGCGGGGCTTGGCGGTCACCGCGACGGTCACCAGTTCATCTCCATGAAGAACAATGCCGCGATCGCGTCCACCACGATCACCAGGAAAATCGATTGCACCACGCTGGAGGTGGTGCGCTCGCCCACCGATTGCGCGCTGCCTTGCACCTTGAAGCCTTCGAGGCAGCCGATCACCGCGATCAGGAACGCGAAGATCGGCGCCTTGGCAAGCCCGAGCCAGAGGTAACGCAACGGGGTGTCGGTCTGGAACACCGAGATGAACATGCTGGGCGTGATGTTGAGCGCGAACCAGCACACCAGCGCGCCGCCGACCACGCCGGCCATGACTGCAAGGAAGGTCAGCATCGGCGTCACGATCATCAGCGCCAGTACCCGCGGCAGCACCAGCAGCTCCATCGGGTCGAGGCCCATTGTGCGCATCGCATCGACTTCCTCACCCACTTTCATCGAACCGATCTGCGCGGTGAAGGCGCTGGCGGTGCGCCCGGCCAGGATGATCGCGGTCAGCAGCACGCCGAGTTCGCGCAGGAACGCGTAACTCACCAGGTCCACCGTGAACACGGTGGCCCCATAGCGCTCCAGCGCGGTGGCGCCCAGGAAGGCGATCACGGCGCCGATCAGGAACGACAGCAGGATCACGATGGGCACGGCATGCAGGCCGGTCTGTTCCATATGCGCGATCAAGGAAGTGACGCGCCAACGTTGCGGACGCCAGACGGTGCGCGCGAGCGTTTCCAGCGTCATGCCAACGAAGGCCAGCAGTTTCGCGCCGAGCCTGCCGACGTGGATGACGCTGCCACCGACGTCGGCCAGCATGTCCACGAAACCGAAATTGGGACGGGGCTTGGGCCGATGCGCATAGATTTCCGCGACCGCTTCGCTGACGGTGTCGAGCAGCCCGCGCAATTCGTGCGGCACGTCGCGGTCGTGTTCGGCCAGCCATTGCAGGCACTTGGGGCCCAGCGCCACCGCGATCAGCCCCGCGCCCGCGGTGTCGATGCGGCCGATGTCGTTGAAGTCGACGTCGGGCGTTTCGGGCAATTGCGGTTTCAGCGCGTCGAGTTGCGCTTCGAGTCCGGCGAAATACGGCAAGGTCCAGTCGCCGGTGAAACGCAGCACATTGTCTCCGGTTTCCGGCAACGGCAGCCATTCCACGATGCCGGGCGTGGTCGCGGGCCGGTTCATTCGCGCAATTTAGCATGCTTCTGCGATCATCCCTGAGCCCGCCTCGGTAGGCGCGCAAGCAAACGAAAACGTTGATCCTCCACAAACTCCAGAACGGGCTTCCTGCCCTGACTTTCCACAACAGCCGCTCGGTTGGCAGTCCGCGACATGAATCGCGATAATTGACGCTCATTCCAGCGGACGCTCGACTCGCACAGAATTCGAAGGGGTGAGTGCCTGCGTTCCTGTGCATGTTCGGCCGCCGCGGTGTTTGGCGCCGCTGAATTCGCGCTATCCGACGCTTCCTTATGAGAACGATTCCATGAGCAGAAAGACCATCCTCAACGCCACCCACCGCGCCGCTGGCGCGAAGATGGTGGACTTCGGCGGCTGGGACATGCCGCTCAATTACGGCTCGCAGATCGAGGAACACCATGCGGTGCGCCGCGACGCCGGGATGTTCGATGTTTCGCACATGACCGTGGTGGACTTGCACGGCGTGCGTTGTCGGGAGTTCCTCCGGCACCTGCTCGCCAACGACATCGGCAAGCTGAAGAAGTCCGGCAAGGCGCTGTACTCGTGCATGCTCAACGAGCGCGGCGGGGTGATCGATGACCTGATCACCTATTTCCTGGCGGAAACCGCGAGCCAGGCCTGTGCAGGATCCGCGCAGGAAAGCGCGAATCCTGCACAGGAATGGTTCCGGATGGTGGTGAACGCCGCGACGCGGGACAAGGATCTCGCGTGGATCGAAAAGCAGGCGGCGGCGTTCGACGTGAAGGTCACCGAGCGCCCCGAACTCGCGATGATCGCGGTGCAGGGGCCGAATGCGCGCAGCAAGGTCCTGGGCTTGTTGCATGCCGATGATCGCGAGCGGGTGGAAAAGCTCGGTCGCTTCGCCGCCGCCGAGGCGCGTGGTCCCGGCGGCATGTCGCTGTTCGTCGCGCGCACCGGTTACACCGGCGAAGATGGCTTCGAAATCATCGTGCCGGAACCGCACGCCGCAACCTTGTGGAATGCACTCGCCGCGGCCGGTGTGCACCCGGCGGGTCTGGGCGCGCGCGACACATTGCGTCTCGAGGCGGGCATGAATCTTTATGGCCAGGACATGGACGAGGACATCACGCCGTGGGAAGCGGGGCTCGCCTGGACGGTGTCGCTGGACGAGGGCCGCAACTTCATCGGCCGTGCCGCGCTGGAAAAACAGAAGGCCGAAGGCGCGCCGCGCGAACTGATCGGCGTGGTGCTGGACGGCAAGGGCGTGCTGCGCCACGGCCAACGCGTTCTCACCAATGCAGGCGAGGGCGAAATCCTGTCCGGTATCTTTTCGCCGACGCTGGGCAAGGCCATCGCGTTTGCGCGGGTGCCGACTGGAGCGCGGGAAAATCTGCGGGTCGACATCCGCGACCGCGAGCTTCCGCTGCGGGCGGTGAAGTATCCGTTCGTCAGGGATGGCAAGGGTTGCGCAGGGATATAGCGACAGCAAGCAGGAGCAGCGTGAAGCATTCGGGGCGCGAGGGTTGCCGCTCTTCCGCGAACCTTTCGTCGTTTGAGCGTATTTCCGTTCCACGCATTTGGGTTGGTCGTTAGAATCATGGATTCCCGGCCCCCTCCAAGGACACGAGCATGAGCGAGATTCCAGGCGACCTCAAATTCCAGAAATCCCACGAGTGGGTGCGCGTCGAGGATGCCGGCCAGGTGCGCATCGGCATTTCCGATCATGCGCAGGGCTTGCTCGGCGACCTCGTGTACGTCGAGCTGCCCAACGTCGGCGACAGGGTGGAGGCCGGCACGGGTTGCGCGGTGGTGGAATCAGTGAAAGCCGCCTCGGATGTCTACGCACCGGTCAGCGGCGAAGTCGTGGCGGTCAACGAGATGCTCGCCGACAAGCCGGAAACCATCAACGAGGATGCGTACGGCGACGGTTGGTTGTTGTTGGTGAAGGCGGACAACGCGGAAGAAATGGATGCGCTGCTCGGTCCCGATGATTACGCGGAACTGATCGAGAACGACGAAAGCTGACGTTGCAATCGTCACTCGACGGTGTTCTTTCGAGTGGTGTCGATGGTCACCGGAACAGGCTTTGTCGACGTCGTCGGGGAGCTGTCGGTGCGCAATCGATGCTCGCGCGCAAAAAAATTTATGCTCCTGGTTGTGCGGCATTCAGCCGCGTTCGGTGATCTGCCGGCGCGAAGAATGGATGTGCATCGAACGGCCGCCGTCGCGTAGCGTTGCGCATCACCGTGACAACGTCGTGTGCGTGCAAGTCAATGCGCACGCGGGTTCCAGCGCATCCGTATTGCGTATGCCGAAAATTCGATTGGACGTCCATACGTCCGAAGTGATTGCGACGTGGATGATGGGTGGAGCGGGGGCGGGTGGTTCGCGACGGCATGCGGGGCGTCCGCAAGGGCTTCATTCGTCGCAAAATATTGATTGACACCACGAATGCATGGGGCTAGCTTTTCGCCCGACGACATGTAGCACAACGGAAACATGCCGACTGCCAAGTACATCAAGCCGTATATCGAGCACGGCCACAAGTCCGAGAGGGTTCGGAAAATAACCGTCTCGATTCCGATGCATGTACTGCGGCTACTTTCCGACGAGCGTACACGTCGTCAAGTGTCCAACCTGCGGCACGCCACGAACAGCGATCTTTTGTGCGAGGCGTTTCTGCATGCGTTCACTGGGCAACCACTGCCAACTGATGAGGAGCTGAGACGAACCATGGCTACGAAGAAAGCTGCGAAGAAACCCGCCAAGAAGGCGGCACGCAAGTCGGCGAAAGCCAAAACCTCCACCGCGCGCAAGACGGCGCGCAAGACCACCGCCCGCAAGGCGACCAAGAAAGTAGCGAAGAAACCGGCACGCAAGCGCGCCACCAAGAAGACGGCCCGCAAGCGCACCGCCAAGAAGGCCGTGATGGCCAAGACCTCGCGCGCCAGCAAGACCAAGCGTGCGAAGAAGTAATTCCGCTGCAATGCGGTAACGTGTACCGTCATTCATAACCACAAGCCTGCCCTTCCCGCGACGCCCAGCGCGGGAAGATCGCGGGCAAAAGTTGTAGCGTTGGCCCCGGCTCTGCCGGGGCTTTCCATTTGTGCGATATGGCACCGACGGTCGATTGGGCGAAGCGTGTCGTCTTGCCGCGGTTGCCTCAAGGACTGCCCCGGCCTCTGCAGGCCGCCGTGCGTCGAGGTTGCCGCTGTGAACCATCGCAAGTGTCGGGTCCGTCACATATTGCATTCGCTCCGAATAGCAATCGGCGGCGGTGCGAAGCAGGCGGCGTAGAACTGGAACGATTCGTGCATGCCACGAGCGGGGCCGATATCCTTCTCTCGTACACAGGTGGGCGCACGATGACACTCGCATCATCCTTCCGTTCCTGGAAACCGATCGGGTTGGCTGCCGGCTTGCGTGGCGCCACGGTTGCGGCCGGCATGGCGCTGCTGCTGACGGCGTGTGGTCAGAGTCAGAACAACACTTCTTCCGCGCCCGCGGCGAGCAGCAAACCCGCGGCGTCCGCGGCCGTGGCCCCGGCGCCCGCTTCCGCGCCAGCGGAATTGCCCGCGCAATCGCCGGCCGTTGCCGCGAGCGCTGCGCAGGCGCAGCAGGCCGCGGCCGATGCAGCCAAGGCCAAGCTGTCGACGATGAGCGTGTCCGATCTGCTCACCGCCGCGCGCGAAGCCTACGCGCAACATCGTCTGGTGTCGCCGGCCGGCGACAATGCGATGGAATATTACGAAGCCGTGCTGGCCAAGGATCCGAACAATCAGGTCGCCAAGGATGCGTTGCGGGAAACCTTCCCGTTCAGCGTGCCCGAAGTCGAGAAGGCGATCGCGCAGAACAATTTCGATGAAGCCGGCCGTCAGATCGACGTGCTCTCGAAAGCCGATCCCACCAATTACACACTGACGTTGTTGCGCTCCAAGCTGGATGCGCAAAAGAAACTGCAGGCGCGCCAGCAGCAGGAAGCCCAGTTGAAGGTGCAGAAGGCAGCCGAACTCGCCGCCACGCAGCAGGCTGCCGCCGCCAAGGCTGCGGCGGAAAAAGAAGCCGCGGCGAAGTTGGCCGCGCAGCAGGCCGCGGCCGTCAAGACCGCGCCGCCATCCAAGCCGGTTGCGCAGGCGCCCGCACCCAAGCCGGTCGGCGAGACGCGTGCCGCCAAGGTCGTGCAGGCCGCTTCGCCGAGCTATCCGCTGCAGGCGGCCCGCAATCAGACCTCTGGTTTCGCGGTGGTGGAGTTCACCGTCTCCGCGAGCGGTGGAGTCGAGAACCCGCACATCGTCGATTCGTCACCGCGCCGCGTGTTCGACAGCGCAGCCATCCAGGCCGTGCGGCAATCGAAGTTCGAGCCCGCGCTGCGCAATGGCCAGTCGGTCGACAGCGTCGTTCGCCGCCGGATCGACTTCAAGTTCGGTGGCTGAGAAGCGGCGTTTGCGCGGTGCCAGCGGCATCGCGCGTTGCTTCGAATGACCGGACATGGATATCCCGGCGCCCCAAGCCGTAGATGGCTGCTCGCGACGAACCATTTTCCCGGCAGTGCGATTCGTTGCGCCGGGAACGAGTGACCCGATGTCAGTGTCGCTTGTGACGCGCACTGTGACTTGAACGTTTGCGCGCGGGCCGATCGGGGCGATCGAGTTCCGCCCAGTCCTGATGCGGCAAGCCGAGCAAGGCGTCCAGCAGTTCCGGCATCAGGCCCGCAGGCGTATTGCTTTCGCAATTCCACAGCACCACCACGCCCGCGTGATATTTCGGGAAGAACCCGATCATCGAGCGGTAGCCCTGCACCGCACCCGCGTGGAAGATCAGCGTTTCGCCGCCGTAGTCGTACACGCGCCAGCCCAGTCCGTACGACGCTTTCTCGACACGCGCGCGCCGCCAGTTGGAGAACATGCGCTCGGTCGGCGTGGCGATCACCGGCGCGTGCAGCACGTCCAGCAGTGCATCCGGCAGCACCATCGGGCGACCGCCCATCTGCGCGATCAGCCATTGCTCCATGTCGCGGATGCTGGCATTGACGCCGGCTGCGGGCGGCACGTAGAAGTTTTCATTCGGTTCGTACGCGACCCATTGCCTGCCATGCTTGTAATGCGGGCGGGCCCAACTGTGGCTGCCTTCGAGGCCGTCGCGACCGTAGCTGGCGGTGGTCATGCCCAGCGGCAGGAACAGGTAACGGTCGACCAGCCGGATGAAGAACTGGCCGGTCTTGGCGTGGATCACGTCGCCGATCAGCGAGAACGCGATGTTCTGGTAGCCGTAGCAACTGCCGGGATCGCACGTCATCGGCACCGTCGCCAGCTTGCGCTCCAGTTCCTGGTACGACACGCCGCTTGAAAGCAGGTTGTCGTAGGCGTTGTGCGGCAAGCCGATGCTCTGGCTCAGGATGTCGCGCACCGTGGCTTCCTGCGAGGCGTTGGCGTCGCGCAACTTGAAAAACGGCAGCACCGTGGCAAGCCGCGTATCCCAGCTCACCACTCCCTGGCGGACCAGCATGCCGGTGAGTGCGGTGGCGAACGCCTTGGACAACGATGCGAGCCGGAACACGGTATTGGGTTCGACTTTCGCGCCGGTGTTGGCGTCGGCGTAACCGAGCGTGCGCTCGTACCGCACCTTGTCATTGATCACCACCGCGGTCGCAAGTCCTGCGGTGCGATCCGACGCGGCGAGCTGGTCGAGCCAGTGATCGTAATCCTTGAGCGCAGCCTCGACGCGCGCCGACGGCAAGGTCGCCTTATCGGTGCCCGTGTGCACCACCGTCGGTTCCGGCGGCACCTTGTTGCCGTGGGTTCCGGGAGGCTGGGCGGCGAGCGCCATGCCTGAAAAAACGAAACAGGTGATTGCTGCGCAGAAAGCGGATAAACGCATGCTATGCTCAAATCGTTGTGCGATCAGGCGTGATCGCCGCAATGGTGGACTGGTCGGTCGGCGACAACCATCAAGGGTCGTGAAGACCAGAGCGGCCTGAGTTTCACAAAATGCCGAAGCATTGAAGGAGACGACATGACGGGTCTGATCATCTTCCTGATCATCATCGCCATCATTGTGATTTACCTGATTGCGATCTACAACGGGTTGGTGACGTCGCGCAATGCGTACAAGAATGCGTTCGCGCAAATCGACGTGCAGCTTACCCGACGTCACGACCTGATTCCCAATCTGGTCGAGACGGCCAAAGGTTACCTCGCGCACGAGCGCGAAACGCTGGAAGCCGTCACGGCTGCGCGCACGGCGGCGGTGAACGGACTGGCTGCTGCCAAGGCGCAACCGGGCGATCCGGCGGCGATGAAGCAGCTGTCCGGCAGCGAAAACCAGTTGACCCAGGCGCTGGGGCGGCTGTTCGCGGTGAGCGAAGCTTACCCCGACCTGAAAGCCAACCAGAACATGATGCAGCTTTCGGAAGAACTCACCTCGACCGAAAACCGCGTCGCGTTCGCGCGTCAGGCATACAACGATTCGGTGATGAACTACAACAACAAGGTCGAGGTATTTCCTTCGACCCTGATCGCCGGGCCGTTCGGGTTCACCCCGGCCGAGCAGTTGGCGATCGATGACCCAGCGAAGCGGGAAGTGCCGAAAGTGAGCTTCGCGTAAGTCGCGCCTGCGGCGCTGCGAAGGGTCGAGTCGCTCACTGCGTTCGCTGTAAAGGGTAAAAGGTGAAAATGCCACCGGGCGCTTTACGGGCGGCGAAGCCGCCGGCTTTGCTCTTTATCCTTTGCAGGCGGCGCAGCCGCCGACTTCACCCTTTGCAGCTCGCGCGAAGCGCGAGCGACTGACCGATCCCATGGATTTCTTCGCCCAACAAGCCCAGGTTCGTCGCTCCAGCCGCAGGCTGGTGTGGCTGTTCATCCTGGCGGTGCTCGCGATCGTGGTCGCGGTCGACCTCGTGTGCGCGTTCTTCCTGGTGGGCTTCCGGCCCGGCGCACTGATCGGCATCACGATTGCGGTGATCGCGGTGATCGGCCTGTGTTCCGCGTACCGTGTCGCCAGCCTCGCCGGTGGCGGTTCGGCGGTCGCGCGCGAAATGAATGCCGTCGAGGTGCCGGCGGACACGACCAATCCCCAATGGCAGCGTCTGCGCAACGTGATCGAGGAAATCGCGATTGCGTCCGGCGTGCCGGTGCCGGAAATCTACGTGATGCAGAACGAGGCCGGCATCAACGCCTTCGCCGCCGGCTATACGCCCACCGACGCCGCGGTGTGCGTGACCCAGGGCTGCCTCGACAAGTTGAACCGCGATGAATTGCAGGGCGTGATCGCGCACGAGTTCAGCCACGTCCTCAACGGCGACATGCGGCTCAACATCCGCCTGATGGGCTTGCTGTTCGGGATCATGGCGATATGGGTGATCGGCCGCTTCCTGATGTGGGGCGGTTATTTCGGGATTGGCGACGGTGGCGGCCGCCGCCGCGGAGGCAGCAGTGGTCAAGTCGCGCTGGCGGGTATCGCCTTGCTCGCGATCGGCGCCATCGGGTTGTTCTTCGGGCGCCTGATCCAGGCGGCGGTGTCGCGCTCGCGCGAATCGCTGGCCGATGCCTCGGCGGTGCAGTTCACGCGCCAGACCTCCGGCATCGCCAACGCGCTCAAGAAGATCGCGGTGTTCGAGGAAGGCTCGGCGCTGCAGGCGCCGCGCCGCGACGAAGTGCGCCACATGCTGTTCGGCGATGCCGAGAGCAGCTCGTGGTTCGCCACGCATCCGCCGATCGTGCAACGCATCCAGGCGCTGGAACCCGGCTTCAGGCCCGAGGAACTGGACGCGTACGTCAAGCAATGGCTCGCGTCGGGCGGCAATCCGGATTCGATCGAACTGCACGCGACGGCGCAGCCATGGGAAAAGGCGGTACACGATTTTGCGCGCGCCGATGGCGACGCCGATATCCGCAGCACGCCGACCACGCCTGCGGACGCGGCGCGCGGCGGCGCCATCGGTGGCGTGGTGCCGGCGCGCGGGGCCGAACTTGCGATCGCCGCCGCGGCCGTCGCCGCTCAGGTCGGCTCGCCCGGCACCGACGATTATCGCGCCGCCGCCGACCTGCATGCACAGATCCCGCCTGCGTTGGCCGCCGCTGCCCGCGATCCACGCGGCGCGCTGGCCACAGTACTCGCGCTCGCGGTGTCCGCGCATCCCGAGGTGATGGCCAAACAGGTGCAGGCGCTCGCGCAGGCGTTCGATGCCGCGCTCGCCGATGCCACGCGTGGCATCGCTTCGCAAATGGCCGACCTGCATCCGATGTTGCGCCTGCCGCTGGCGCAACTTGCGTTCCCGGCGCTGAAGCGCCGGCCACGTCCGGAAGTGGACGCGTTCGTGAAGACGCTGGATGCAATGATCCACGCCGACGGCCGCGTGGAGCTCGATGAATACTGTCTTGCCAAGCTGGTGCAGGCGCAGGTAGTCGCGGCCTTGGACCCCTCTGCCAGTTTCAAGGCCGGCACGCTGAAGCTCGCGGATGCGCGTGACGAATTGCGCGACCTTGCGGCGCTGGTGGCGCACTTCGGCAATGATGACGACGACAGTGCGCGCCGCGCGTTCCAGGCGGCGATGCAGGATGCGTTGCCGAACGCGAACGTGATGTACGCGTTGCCCGACGACTGGCAGTCGGCGCTGGATCGCGCGTTCAAAACGCTGTCGCGGCTGCAGCCGGAAGGCAAGGAATTGGCCGTGCACGCATTGACCCGCGCGATCGCGGCGGATGGGAAAGTGACGGTCGCCGAATCGGAACTGTTGCGCGTCACCTGCGCGGCGCTCGGTTGCCCGTTGCCGGTTTTGCTTGGCGATCATCCCTGATCGCCGCTGCGCCGGGTGCCCGATAAATGTGAGCGCTTCGAACTTGGAAACACCAGAACGGGCCTCCTGCCCTGACTTTCCACCAACAGCCGCTCCGAACGCGGGGTTTGACCAACTAATCGGGGCTTGGAAAGCTCAGGCCAGCAACTGGGCGCGCAAGTCGCGTGCATAGTCGACGAGGTCGGGGAAAAACGCATCGAAGTGCCGCTGCAGGCTGCCGGAATGGGCGTGCAGCACGGGCAATGCTTCCGCGATCGGCGAGGGCCGCGACAGACGGTGCGCCAGTGCGTGGAATACGGCATCGAGGGTCATCTCTTCGCCGTAGCCGGCCGGCAGGTCGTGCGCGTGCATCCATGCAATGAACGCACCCAGCGACACCGGCAGTGTATCGAGGCGGGCGTCGAGCAGCGCCAGCCAGCGTCGCGAAAACTGCGCGAGCGATTCGTCCGTCGGGTACTTGTCCCAATCCAGCACCAGCAGATGGTCGAACCACACGTCGAGCACGATGCCGGCGTAGCGGCGCATTGGCGGGGTGAACAGGTTGCGCGCCGCGACGACCTGGGGATGCGCATCGGTGAAGCCGTCGATCGCGCGGTGGAAGCGCAAGCCCGCCTGGCGGGCCGGTGGCCAAGCGGGGTCGGGTCGTCCATGCACGAAATCACCCAGTGCACTGCCCAGTGCGAATTCGACGTCACCGGCGTCGGCGAGCAAGGCATGCGCAAGATGGTTCATGGGCTTCTTGAAAAGTCAGGGCGGGAAGCCCGTTCCAGTGTCATGAAGATGGGATGCTCCGGTGTGTCCCGGCGCTCGACGGATCAGCAATCATGGACGATCGCAAATATCAATTATCATCCGCTTATGAGCGATGCTTTGCCGCCGGCCCCGCCCGGCTTCCCCGACGCCCCGGCAACATTCGCGTTGCCCGGCCCTGCCGGCACGCTGGAAGTCGCAACCGCCGTGCCGGAACCGGGCGAGGCGCGCGCGGGGACGGCGGTGATCTGCCATCCGAACCCGCAGCAGGGTGGCACCATGCGCAACAAGGTCGTGACGATGCTGGAGCGCGCGTTGCGCGAGTCAGGCCTCGCGACCGTGCGCTTCAATTTCCGCGGCATTGGCGCCTCCACCGGCGTGTTCGACAACGGCGATGGCGAAAGCGGCGACCTGGTCGCGGTGGCGCAATGGGTGCGCCAGGCGCGTCCCGGTGATGCCTTGTGGCTGGCCGGTTTTTCGTTCGGCAGTTACATCGCGCTGCGTTCCGCGCGTTCGCTCGGCGCCGATGCATTGATCACCGTGGCGCCGCCGGTTGGACGCTACGAGTTCGCGGAGCTGGCGATGCCGACCTGTCCGTGGCTGGTGGTGCAGGGCGAAGACGACGAAGTGGTCGATCCGCAGGGTGTGTTCGACTGGATCGAGACGCTGGACCCTAAACCGACGCTGGTCCGCATGCCGGAGACCGGGCACTTCTTTCATCGCCGCCTGATGGATTTGCGCGGCGCGGTGAAGAACGCGGTGCGTGGTTGGCTGCCGCATCGTTGATGTCCGAGGGCATTGATCTCCCTTCCACGCACTACGCGCAGGGCGTTGCGGCGGGCCATTGGCAGGACGATCCCGCGCAACGCGCGGCGCTGGGTGCGCTCGATCGCATCCACGACGCCCTGCTGGCACCGCCGCCGGGTCGGCTGGCGCGCCTGCGCGTGCGTCTCGGCCGATCGTCTCCGCGGTTGCGCGGGCTGTATCTGTGGGGTCCGGTCGGGCGCGGCAAGACCATGTTGATGGATCAATTCGTGGCCTCGCTGCCGGAGGGCATCACGCTGCGCGTGCACTTCCACCGGTTCATGCTCGATGTGCACGCCGGGCTGCGCGCGCAGGGCGAAGTGCGGGATCCGCTGCCGGGGGTCGCAGCCGATATCGCGGCGCGCACGCGGGCGCTGTGCCTCGACGAGTTCATGGTCACCGACATCGGCGACGCGATGATCCTCGATGGCCTGTTGCGTGCGTTGTTCGACCACGGCGTGGCGTTGGTCGCGACTTCCAACACGCCGCCGCGCGACCTCTACAAGGACGGCCTGCAGCGCGACCGTTTCCTGCCTGCGATCGATCTGCTCCAAACGCATTGCGAAGTGCTGGAATTGGCTTCGCCGCACGACTGGCGCCTGCGCGCGTTGACCCGCGCGCCGGTTTACCTGACGCCCGACGATGCGCATGCGGAAGCGGCGCTGGCCCGCCTGTTCAATGAGCTGGCGCAGGGGCCAGTGCAAGAAGACATCGGGTTGCGCATCAACGATCGCATGTTCCGCGCGCGCCGCGTCTGCGCGCAGGCGGCCTGGTTCGATTTTGCCGCGCTGTGTGACGGGCCGTACGGGTCGGCCGATTACATCGAGCTTGCGCAGACGTATCCCGCGATCCTGATTTCCGGACTGCCGCAGTTCACCCCGTTCAACGAAGATGCCGCGCAACGCTTCGTGCACCTGATCGACGAGCTGTACGATCGTCGCGTGAAGCTGGCCATCACCGCGCAGGCGCCGACGGTGGAACTGTATGATGGCAAGCGCCTGCGGCTGGAATTCGCGCGTACCACCAGTCGGTTGATCGAGATGCAGAGCCGGGAATACCTGGCGACGGGCCATTCGTCGTGTGATCATCCCTGATCACCGCGTTGCCGGATGCGGACTGCCGATGAGGCCTCCCCGGCCGTCAGGGCCAGAACGGCCATCCGTGGCCTGACTTTCCATCACCGCATGATCATTCCTCGCCGCGCGTTCCAGCGCAGCGCCTCGATGTCGAAACGGGGGCGCCCCGTTCGTCATCAAGGCAACACCTGATCAGCGGGGTGCCCGTGACAACTGTCATCCGCAAACGCATGACATCCAGCCCTTCCGCGGCGGATGCTGCGCTTGCACAATGCGCAAGTCAAAATTACAATACCGCACAGTTCAGTTATGTGAACTGCCTTTCGGCGCCTCTCCACGTACCTCAAACCGTTCGTCTGCCCGAATGACGCCTTCCATGATTCCAATGAAGTCCGCAGTCCGGCGGACCGCGGTGGCGATGGCCGTCTTTGCGTTGGCCGGTTGCGCCGTGGGCCCGAATTTCCGGGAACCGTCCGCGCCGCAGGTCGATCGCTATACGACGTCGTCGCTGCCTGCCTCCACCGCCTCCGCTGATACGGCGGGCGGCGATGCGCAGCGCTTCCTTGAAGGCGGGAACGTGCCGCAGCGCTGGTGGACCACGTTCGGCAACGCCGAACTGGATCGCCGCGTGCAGCAAGCGTTCCAGCACAGCCCCTCGATCACGGCCGCGCAGGCCGCGTTGCGCCAGGCCGAGGAAACCGCCAGGGCCGCGCGCGGCAGCCTGTTCCCGTCGCTGGATGCAAACGTCGGCGCCACCCGTGCCAAGGAATCTGCGGCGCAGTCCGGCACCGGCAACGCGCTCGGGCCTTTCACGGTCTACAACGCAGGTGTCAGCGTCGGCTACGTGTTCGATATCTTCGGCGGCGTGCGTCGCGGCATCGAAGCGCAGGAAGCCCAGGCCGACATCAGTCGCGCGCAGCTCGACGCGACCTATCTGACGCTGGCCGCGAATGTCATCACTGCATCGTTGCAGGAAGCCTCGTTGCGTGAGCAGGTCAAGGCCACGCACGAGATCGTCGACTCGTTGAAGCAGGAACTCGACATCGCCCGGAAGCAGCAGGCGATCGGTGCCAAGTCGTTGTCCGATACGCTCGCGGTGAGTTCGCAATTGGCAGCGACCCAGGCGACCTTGCCGCCGCTGGAGAAGCAGCTTTCGGTGACGCAGAACCAGCTCGCGACCTACCTCGGCGTCACGCCGGCGCAATTGAAATTGCAGCCGGTGACGCTGGCCGCCGTCACGTTGCCCACCGACATTCCGGTCAGCTTGCCTTCGACCGTGGTCGCGCAGCGACCGGACATCCGCGCAGCTTCGGCGCAACTGCATGCCGCGACCGCCGCGGTCGGCGTCGCCACCGCGGACATGCTGCCCAAGCTCAGCTTGAACGGCAGCGCCTCCAGCCAGTCGCTTACCGAATCGGGCCTGTTCGCGGCCGGCAGCGGTGGCTGGTCGATCGGCCTGGGTTTGCTGCAGCCACTGTTCCACGGCGGGCAGTTGCTGCACCAGAAGCGTGCCGCGGAAGCCGGCATGGACGCGGCGCTCGCGGACTGGCAGCAGACGGTGCTGGTCGCGTTCCAGAATGTCGCCGATGCGCTGCAGGCGCTCGATTACGACGCGCAGTCGCTGCGGGCGCAGACTGTTTCCGCGCAGGATGCCGAAAAACTGTTGTCGCTGACGCGCACGCAATACCGGGTCGGCGCGGTCGATTACCTGACCCTGTTGTCTGCCGAACGCCAGTACCAGCAAGCCCGCATTGCCGAAATCGCCGCGCGTGCCTCGCGCCTCGCCGACACCGCCGCGTTGTATGCCGCGCTGGGCGGTGGTTGGCAAGGCACACCGCAAATCTCCGAAGCCAACGCATCGAAGCCCTGACCCATGAACGCATACGCAACTTCCGCGCGGCCCAAGCAGCGCAAGCGCCTGATCATCGTGATCGTCGCGGTGGTGATCCTGTTCGCGCTGCTGATCGGCTTCAACACCTTCAAGGGCATCATGATCGGCAAATTCATGAAGTCCATGGCCAATCCCCCGCAGACGGTCAGCACCATGGCCGTCGAATACCAGGATTGGCAGCCGCACGTGCAGGCGGTCGGCAACGTGCGCGCGGTGCACGGTGCGGATCTGGCATTCGATGTCACCGGACTGGTCGACAGCGTGGACGTGAAATCCGGTACCGACGTCAAGAAGGGCCAGGTGCTGGTCAAGCTGGTCGACGCCGACGATCGCGCCAAGCTGGAGGCTCTCAAGGCCACCGCGCAACTGGCTTCGCTGACCGCGCAGCGTTCCAGGCAGCAGCTTGCGGTGCAGGCGATCAGCAAGGCGCAGTACGACGCCGACATGGCCAACCTGAAGAGTGCGCAGGCGAACGTCGACGCCCAGCAGGCGCTGGTCGACAAGAAAACGCTGCGCGCGCCGTTCGCGGGACGCATCGGCATCATCACCGCCAATCCCGGCCAGTACATTAATGTCGGCAACACCGTGGTGACGCTGCAACAGCTCGATCCGGTGTACGTGGACTTCACGGTGCCGCAGGCGTCGCTGGATCAGATGAAGGCCGGCGCACCGGTGCAGGTGACCGCCGACGCGTTCAAGGACAAGACCTTCGCGGGCGAGATTTCAGCCAGCAATCCGAAGGTCGACCTGTCCACCCGCAACGTCGGCGTGGAAGCGACTGTCGCCAATCCCGACGAACTGCTGGTGCCGGGCATGTTCACCAATATCGCGGCGAATTCGGGCGCCGCGCAGCGTTACCTGACGTTGCCGCAGACCGCGATTTCGTATGCGCCGTACGGCGACACCGTGTTCGTGGTGCACGAGGGCACGCCGTCCGAGAACGATGCCAACGGCCAGCCGGCCAAGGCCAAGTCGGTCGCCGACGCGAAGGCCCCCAAGGCCAGTGCTTCGAAGGACGCCGCCGGCCCATCGCATTACGTGCAGCAGGTGGTAGTGAAGGTCGGGCCGACACGCGGCGACCAGGTCGCGGTGCTGTCCGGCATCAAGCAAGGCGACGTGGTGGCCACCAGCGGCCAGTTGAAGCTGCGCAACGGCACGCCGGTCAACATCAACAACAAGGTACAACCCGCGTTCAATCCGAATCCGCAGCCGGTGGAACAGTAGGAGCGCGCCATGCGCGCGATCGATGAAGCGGTCGCCAGCCAACGAAGGAGCAGGCGCTACGCACCGGCCGGCTCCTGCAGATCAATGACGATGCCCTTGCGCAGATAGCGAACATGAAATTCACCGACCTTTTCATCAAGCGTCCCGTCCTCGCCGCCACGATCAGTCTGCTGATCCTGGTGCTGGGTTTGCGCGCGGTGACGTCCCTGCCGATCCGCCAGTATCCCAAGACGGAAAGCGCGACCATCGTGGTGCAGACCGTATACTTCGGCGCGGATGCGCAGACCATGGGCGGGTTCATCACCCAGCCACTCGAGCAGGCCATCGCGCAGGCGCAGGGCATCGACTACATGACATCGTCGTCGACGCCCGGCGTGTCGCTGATCACGGTGACGTTGCGTCTCAATTACGACGGCAACAAGGCGCTCACCGAGATCTCGGCGCTAGTCAACTCGGTGAAGAACCAGTTGCCGCAGGCGGCGCAGCAGCCCGTGATCACCCTGCAGACGGGCGAACAAGTCGCTTCGATGTATCTCGGCTTCTCCTCGAATACGCTTCCGTCCAACAAGATCACCGATTACCTGACCCGTGTGGTGCAGCCGCAGTTGAGCGCGGTCGAGGGCGTGCAAAGCGCCGAGATCATCGGTGCGCGTACCTTCGCCCTGCGTGCATGGCTGAATCCCACGAAGATGGCCGCGCATGGCGTCACCGCGACCGACGTCAACCAGGCGCTGGCGGCGAACAACTATCTCTCGGCCATCGGCACCACCAAGGGCCAGATGGTCAGCGTCAACCTGACCGCGGCCACCGACCTGCACACGGTCGATGAATTCAAGAACCTGGTGGTGAAGGCCGACGGCGCCAATGTGGTGCGCTTGGAAAGCGTCGCCGACGTCACGCTTGGCGCGGAAGACTACAACTCCGAATTCTCGTTCGATGGCCAGCACACCGTGGCGGTGGGCATCAAGGCCGCACCGGACGCCAACGTGCTGGATGTGATCGCGCGCGTGCGCAAGGTATTCCCGCAGATCCAGTCGCAATTGCCGGCCGGGCTGTCGGGCAACATCGCCTACGATGGCACCGACTTCATTCGCGCATCGATCAGCGAGGTGGTGCAAACGCTGGTCGAGACGCTGTTGATTGTTGCCGTGGTCATCTTCCTGTTCCTCGGCACCCTGCGTTCGCTGCTGATTCCACTGCTCGCGATGCCGTTGTCCCTGATCGGCGCGTTCCTGGTGATGCTGGTCCTGGGTTATTCGATCAACCTGTTGACGCTGCTGGCGCTGGTGCTGGCGATCGGCCTGGTGGTGGACGACGCGATCATCATCGTCGAAAACGTCGATCGCCACATGAAGGACGCGCATTCGCCGATCAAGGCGGCGCTGCTGGCTGCGCGCGAGCTGGCCACGCCGATCATCGCGATGACCATCGTGTTGATCGCGGTGTATGTGCCGGTCGGCTTTCAGGGCGGCCTGACCGGCGCGCTGTTCACCGAATTCGCGTTCACGCTGGCCGGCGCCGTGGTGATCTCGGCGATCATCGCGTTGACGCTGTCGCCGATGCTGTGCTCGAAGGTGCTGCGCGAGTCCGACCACGAGAAACCCTTCGTCCAGCGCATCGACAAGGTTTCGAATTACGTGCGCGACCGCTATCGCCGCATGCTGCATTCCTCGCTCGACACCTGGGTGGTGGCGATCGTGTTCGGCGCGCTGATCCTTGCGGGCAACGTCTACCTGTTCAAGACGGCGAAATCCGAACTCGCGCCGCAGGAGGACCAGGGCATCGTGCTCGCGCAGACCCAGGGGCCGCCCAACGCAACCATCACGCAGATGGGGATGTACACGAAACAGGTGTTCGACATCGCCAAGTCGCTGCCGGAATACACTCACACTTTCCAGTTCACCGGTATGGGTGCGGTGAACCAGGGTTTCTCGGGCATCATGCTGAAGCCTTGGGGCGATCGCAGTCGCAGTGCTACCGAAATCCAGCAGGCCATCCAGCCCAAGCTCAACGACATTGCGGGCGCGCGCATGGCCGTGTTCCAGTTCCCGTCGCTGCCGGGCGCGTTCGGCCTGCCGGTGCAGTTCGTGATCAAGACCACCGAACCGCTGGAGAACCTCAACGATGTAGCGCACCAGGTGTTGGCGAAGGCGCAGGCGTCGGGCATGTACTTCTTCGTCGACTCGGATCTCAAGATCGACCAGCCGCAGGCGACCGTGACGCTGGATCGCGACAAGGTGGCCGCGCTCGGCATGACGCAGCAGAGCGTGGGTGCCGCGTTGTCGGCCGCGCTGGGCGGCAACTACGTCAACTACTTCTCGATTTCGGGACGTTCCTATCGGGTGATCTCGCAGGTCGCGCAGGTGGATCGCCTCAATCCGGCGCAGCTCGACAGCTACTACATCAAGACGCCGTCTGGCGGCATGATCCCGGCTTCGACCGTGGCGCACCTGACCTACCAGACGGTGCCGGAATCGATCAATCATTTCCAGCAGTTGAACTCGGCCACGATCTCCGGCGTGATCGCGCCCAGCGTGTCGCTGAGCCAGGCGCTTACCTTCATGCAGGACACGCTGAACCAGGTCGCACCCTCGGGTTACGCCGCGGACTACGCCGGCCAGTCACGCCAGTTCATGCAGGAATCGGGCGGCTTCCTGTTCACGCTGATGTTCGCGATCATCATCGTGTTCCTGGCATTGTCGGCGCAGTTCGAAAGCTTCCGCGACCCTCTGGTGATCCTGGTGGCGGTGCCGATGGCGACGTTCGGCGCACTGCTTTTCATCAACCTCGGTTTCTCCTCGCTCAACATCTACACCCAGGTCGGCTTGGTGACGCTGGTCGGCCTGATCAGCAAGCACGGCATCCTGATGGTGGAATTCGCCAACCAGTTGCAGCGCGAGCATGGATTCAGCAAGCGCGAAGCGATCGAGGAAGCCGCCGCCGTGCGTTTGCGTCCGATCCTGATGACCACGCTGGCGATGGTGCTGGGCGTGGTGCCGCTGGTGTTCGCCGGCGGTGCGGGCGCGGCGGGCCGCCACGACATGGGCCTGGTGATCTTCACCGGGCTTTCGATCGGCACGCTGTTCACGCTGTTCGTGGTGCCGGCCGTGTACCTGGTCTTGGGTGAAACCCACAAGGCGGAACATGCGGAACCCGATGATGCAGACGACATCGAATCATTGCCGCCGCCGGAGCCGCAACTGCACTGAACGGTTTGAGTGATGTGATCGACGGGGCAGCGCAAGCTGCCCCGTTTTCGTTTCAGTGCGCTGCAATGACGCACGGCGCGGTCCATTGCCAGTCGGCGGTGTTATCGTTCGCGCTTGCACGTCATATGCGCGGCCACCGAGACACGGTGGCCCGCTGGCCCGCACGGTTCCCAGGGGTTTTTCATGTCCGATGCCACCGCCACCGTCTTCAACCAGAACGTCGTCGCGCAACGGCCGGGTGCGCGTATCGATGTCGACCCGCCGGTGAAGCACATCGTCGTGGTGGGCGGCGGCACCGCCGGCTGGATGACGGCGCTGCTGCTGGCCAACTCCGCATATGGTGCGCGACTCAAGGTGACGGTGCTGGAATCGCCGCAGGTTGGCGTGATCGGGGTGGGCGAAGGATCCACGCCGTGGCTGCGCGGATTCTTCGAAAGCCTTGGCATCGAGGAAGCCGAGTGGATGCCGGAATGCCACGCCACCTACAAGGCCGGCATCAGCTTCGATGGATGGTCGACGCGGCCGGGCCACGAGAGCTATTTCCATTCGTTCGCGTCGATGCTCGACAACATGACGATGGCACCTTTCATCGACAACGTGCACGCGCGGCTCGATCGCGCCGACGTGTACGCGCATCCGGACCGCTTTTTCATTTCCGCGCGGCTGGCGCGCGATTGCAAGGCACCGCGCCCGCAGGAGAGTTTTCCGTTCGACGTGTGGTACGGCTTCCACTTCGATTCGGTGCTGCTGGGTCGCTTTCTCGCGAAAAAAGCAATGGAGCGTGGCGTGCGGCACGTTGCCGGCCATGTCGTCGATGTGCAATGCAGCGAATCCGGCGACATCGCGTCGCTCACGCTGAAGGATGGCGGCACGCTGGCTGGTGATTTCTATGTCGATTGCACGGGCTTTGCGTCGCTGCTGACCGGCAAGGCGCTCGGCACGCCGTTCGTGTCGTTCAAGGACAACCTGTTCAATGACGCCGCGGTAGCCATCCAGGCGCCGCACGACGGCGCGATCATGCCGAAGACGATTTCCGCCGCGCTGAGCCACGGGTGGGCCTGGAAGATTCCGCTGACGACACGCTACGGCTATGGCTACGTCTACAGCTCGGACTTCTGCACGCCGGAAAATGCCGAAAAGGAATTGCGCGGACGTCTCGGTCTGCTGGATGCCGACATCCCGGCGCGCCACCTGAAGTTCCGGCCCGGACGGGTGGCGCAACCGTGGAACCGCAATTGCGTCGCCAATGGACTGGCGCAGAGTTTCATCGAGCCGCTCGAAGCCACCACGCTGCTGTTCGTGCAGCGCACCGCCGAGATGCTGGTGGCAGGGTTGGAGAAGGGCGATCTGGGCGAGGACGCGCGCACCCGGTTCAACGACACGCTGAACGCCCGCGTCGAGGGCACCCGCGATTACATCGTCACCCACTTCAAGACCAACACCCGCACGGATACCGACTACTGGCGCGCCAACGCGGCCAACACCAATCTTTCCTCGCCGCTGCAACAACTGCTGCGCACCTGGCTTGCCAGCCGTCCGATCACCGCCGGCATCGCCAACGGCACATTCGGGCGCGGCTATCCCATCATGTCGTGGTACAGCATGCTGGCGGGCGTGGGCCTGTTTCCGGATCGCCGGGAAATGCGTGCGCCGACGCAGCAGGAAGCGCGTTACAGCATGGCCGAGATCGACACCCTGCTCGATCGCAGCGCAATGAACTTTCCCGATCATCGCGAATTCCTGAGGGCAATTCCGCCCAAGCCGAAAGCGTCGTCGCTGCAGGTGTACTTCTGGTAAGCGCGGCCACGTGCCGCGCGGCCCCGGTCACGGTGTTATCGTGCGCATCTCTTCTCCGCGTGCCGAGGCTTCTTCGATGCGAACGATCCTGCGCTGCCTGGTCCTGACCGCTCTGCTGACGCTGGCGAGCCTGCCCGTTTTCGCGAACGAGACGCTGCCCGCCGACTTGGGGGCGAAGATCGACAAGATCGCGAATGATGCGTTGGCAAAATCCGGCGTGCCCAGTGCGTCGGTGGCGGTGGTGCGCGATGGCAAGCTTGCCTACGCGAAGGCCTACGGCAGCGCGCGGCTCGACCCGAAAACACCGGCGACGTCCGCGATGCGCTACAGCATCGGTTCGATCAGCAAGGAATTCACCGCGGCGGCGATCCTGCTGCTGCAGCAGCAGGGCAAACTGAGCCTCGACGACAAGATCGCGAAGTTCTTCCCCGATCTCACCGACGCCGACCACATCACGCTGCGGCAGATCCTTTCGCACACCTCCGGCTACCAGGATTACTGGCCACAGGATTACTTGATGCCGCCGATGAAGCTGCCGACCTCGCCGGCGCACATCATGGACAGCTGGGCGAAGAAGCCGCTGGATTTCGCGCCGGGTTCGCAATGGCAGTACAGCAACACCGGTTACGTGATCGCGGGCGCGATCGTGCAGAAAGTGACCGGGCAGACGCCGTTCGAATTCCTGCAGCGGCACGTGTTCCCGACACTCGGCATCACCGACGCCTACGACACCAATCTGCATGCCTTGCCCGACAAGGACGCGCGCGGCTACTCGCGTTTCGCGCTCGGCCCGCTGCGCCCATCGCCGAAGGAAGGCGTGGACTGGATGTTCGGTGCGGGCGAGCTGGCGATGACGGCCAGCGATCTTGCGAAATGGGACGTGGCGATGATCGACCGGACCTTGCTGCAGTCAGCCTCGTGGCATGACATGCAGACCGAGGTGTTGCTGAACAACGGGCTCGGCTCAAGCTATGGCCTCGGCGTGTTCGTCGGCAAGATGGACGGTCACCGGATGATTTCGCACGATGGTGAGGTGATGGGTTTCACGGCGGGCAACTACATTTTTCCCGATGACAAGGTTGCGGTAGTGGTGCTGACCAACCAGGACGCAGTGGGCACGTTCGGCGCGATCGCGAAGGACATTTCCAAGGCCTTGTTCGAGGTGCACGATCCCGCGGCGACGAGGGCGCTGGAACAGGCCAAGACAATTTTCGCGGGCCTTCAGCACGGCAAGATCGATCGCAATCTTTTCACCGCCGACGCCAACAGCTATTTCAGCGACATCGCGGTGCACGACTACCGGACCAGCCTCGCGCCGCTCGGCAAGCCGGAATCGTTCACGATCCGCGCGGCTCGCAAGCGCGGCGGCATGCAGATGCGCGGTTACACGGTAGAGTTCCCGAAAACCAAGCTTTCGATCACCACCTACGTGCAGCCGGATGGCAAATTGGAGCAGTACATCGTCGCGCCCGAGGGTTAGTACGCAAGTCTTCGGGTTGCTTCGTCATTTCGGAATCGCCAAGCGATGTTTGGGACCCGGTGTCTTTGGCGATCGATACTTGTCGAGAAAGTCACCGGGTTCCCGCTTTCGCGGGAATGACGATGAGGTGTTTCGGTTTTCCCTGGTGGTGCGTGGATGTTGAAAAATATTCCACTCGGACGTCACACTGCATACCCGGATGCCGTCGAGCCATCGGTACTGTTTGCGGTCGCGCGATCCGCGGCGCGCCAGCCGCTGGGCATCGACGAGGCCTCGCTACCTTTCGTCGGGGCCGACATCTGGAATGCGTGGGAACTGTCGTGGCTGGACGCGCGCGGCAAACCCTGCGTCGCGGTGGCCGAGTTGCGGGTGCCGTGCGATTCGCCCAACATCGTGGAATCGAAATCGCTGAAGCTGTATCTCGGCGGCTATGCGATGACGCGCTTCGATGACGCCGCCCTCGTGCGCGACTGCATCGCGCGCGATGTGTCCGGGTGCGTGGGCGCGGAAGTCGGAGTCGCATTGTCGGGACCCGCGGATTTCGGTCGCCTGCAGGCGGCGGATTTTGCTGGCGAGCCGCTGGACGAACAGGCGCTCGACATCGTGGATTACGCGGAACCGCGCGCGGAACACCTGCGCGTGCAGCCGCATGCGCGGCTGGTCGAGGAGGCGCTGGTCAGTCACGCGTTCCGTTCGCGATGCCCCGTCACCGGCCAGCCCGACTGGGCGAGCGTGCAGATTCGTTATCGCGGGATGCCGCTCGATCGCGCGGGCTTGCTGCGCTATCTGGTGTCGTTCCGCGAACATGCGGATTTCCACGAAGCCTGCGTCGAACGCATGTTCGTTGATATCCAGAGGCAATGCGCGCCGCTGCAACTGCTGGTGTACGCGCGCTTTCTCCGCCGCGGCGGCATCGACATCAATCCATGGCGCGCCACGCCCGGCTTTGCCGCGACGCTCGCGAACCTGCGGGGCACGCGCCAGTAGGGCGGCCACGTTCACGCGCATCGCTGGTTCGCACACCTCGCGTTGTGGACGCGCGGTGCCGCGGAGTATGCTCGACGGACTCCATGCGGGAAAAAGGATGCCGTCATGCAACACGCATTCGATTACCTGATCCTCGGTGCCGGGATGGCCGGCGAAGCCGCCGCGCAGGCACTGCGCGAAGCCGACGCGAACGCCAGTATCGGCATGCTGGGCGAGGAATCGCATCCGCCTTACGATCGTCCGCCGCTCACCAAGGCCTTGTGGAAGGACGGCAAGGAATCGGACATCTGGCGCCCGATCGACAAGGCGCGCGCGCAGGTGCAACTATCGCGGCGCGCGACCCGGATCGACCGTGACAAGCACCTTGTGCACGACGAGGCAGGCGATAGCTGGCAATACCGCAAACTTCTGATTACCACCGGCGGCACGCCGCGCAGGTTGCCGGCCGGTGGCGGCAATTTCATCTACTACCGCACCTTCGACGATTACCAGAAGCTGCGCAAGCGGGTGAAGCCGGGTGCGAGCATCGCGGTGATCGGTGGCGGATTCATCGGCAGCGAGATCGCGGCCGCGATGGCGATGAATGGCTGCAAGGTCACGATGCTGTTTCCGGACGATGCCATCGGCGCGCGGGTCTATCCCGATTCGCTGGCCGACGCCGTCACCGCCTATTACCGCGAGAAGGGCGTGGACGTGCGTGCCGGCGTGACGGTCAAGGGCGGTGCGAAAGCCGGCGAGGGCGTGGCGGTCGAGTTGTCCGATGGCGGCACGTTGCATGTCGACGCGGTGGTTGCGGGTTTGGGCATCACTCCGAACACCCAGCTCGCCGAGGAGGCGGGTTTGAAGGTCGACAACGGCATCGTGGTGGACGATCACCTGCAAACCTCCGACCCCGACATCTACGCTGCCGGCGACGTTGCCTCGTTTCCCGCGCCCGCATTGGGCCGTCGCCTGCGCGTCGAACACGAAAACGCCGCGATCAGCATGGGCACCCGCGCGGGCAAGTGCATGGCCGGGCAGGATGCGCCGTACGACGAATTGCCGTTCTTCTATTCCGACTTGTTCGACCTCGGCTACGAGGCGGTCGGCGTGCTCGATTCGCGCCTCGAAACCGTGGAGCAATGGGTGACGCCGTTCCGTGAGGGCGTGGTGTATTACCTTGACGCCGGCCGCGTGCGCGGGGTGCTGCTGTGGAACACTTGGGGTCAGGTCGATGCGGCGCGCAACCTGATCGCGTTGCCCGGTCCGTTCGACGCCGAAACCGTACGCGGGCGATTGCCTTCGCAGGCCTGACGCCGCGTCATCAACGATCGACGACACACGGACGTGTCATGCCGCGCAAATCGCTCGAGTCATTCGTTCCCCTCGCCAAGCCCGTTTCCGGAATTCCGGGCGGAAGCATCGCGGCGCTGAAGCGCAAGGCCCGCGACTGCCAGGCGTGTCCGTTGTGGAAGCCGGCCACGCAGACGGTTTTCGGCGACGGGCCGGTCGATGCGGAAATCATGCTGATTGGCGAGCAGCCCGGTCTGCACGAAGACATCGAAGGCGAGCCGTTCGTCGGGCCGGCTGGAGGGATGCTCGATCGCGCGCTGGCGGAAGCCGGGCTCGAGCGCGACACGCTGTTCCTCACCAACACGGTCAAGCACTTCAAATACGAACAACGCGGCACGACCAAATTGCACAAGCGCGCCAACGCGGCGGAGCAGGCGGCGTGCCGGATGTGGCTGGCCGCGGAACTGGCGCGGGTGCGCCCGAAGATCGTGATTGCGCTGGGTGCGATGGCGGCGCAGACGTTGTTCGGCAATGCATTTCGCCTGACCCGCGAGCGCGGCGAATGGCGTGCGTTGGGTGAGCACGCGATCGGCATGGCCACCTGGCACCCGTCCGCGATCCTGCGTGGGCGCGATCGCAGCCAGGCGATGTATCGGCAACTTGTCGGGGACTTGCGCGCGGTCAAGGGGCATTCGACGAGCGGAGGCTGAAAGCATGGCGAGCGAGAGCGAATGACTCGGCGCGCGCTGCGGTCCGCCGAGCGTGAAACCGGCGGTCGTGCACGGCATCAATGAAAGTCGCGCGAGCGCGTGTCGAGTTCTCCCAGCAATGCGGTCCAGTCATGCAATCGTTCCGCGATCAGGTGCTGCACGCCGTGCCGGCTTTCGAGCTTGCCTTCCACCGCGAGCAAGCGTGATTCCAGTAATTCACGGCGCTGGCGGTGCGCAAGATCGTTCCAGACCACCACGTTGGTCATGCCGTCCTCGTCTTCCAGCGTCATGAAGATCACGCCGCTGGCGGTCTGCGGACGCTGCCGCAGGGTCACGAGTCCGGCAGTGCGCACCTGTGCGCCGTTGCTGCAGCGCTTCAATTCCGCCGAACGCCGGCAGCGCCTGCGTGTGAGCAACGCACGCAGGAACGACAGCGGATGCGGACCCAGGGTGGTGCCGGTCAATGCGTAATCGGCGCGAGCATCTTCCGCACGGGTCGGCAACGACAACGTGACTTCGGTTTCTGCGGCAGCCGGAGCGTCGGCAAACAATGCTGCCGGCGGTTCCACGCCGGCGATGCTCCAGCGTGCGCGATGGCGGTGACCGGCGAGTCCGCGCAGCGCGCCGGCGTCGGCCAGCACCGCGCGTTGCCGCGCATCCAGGCCCGCGCGTCGGCACAGGTCGGCCACGTCATGGAACGGCTGTTGTGTGCGTTGCGCGGCAATGATGTTCGTCACGCCTTCCGGAAAGCCGCGGACCATGCGCAGGCCCATGCGGATTGCGGGTTGGGCGCAAGGCGTGGGCCGGAGTGGGTGGTCTTCGCGAGCCACGATGGCTGCGTTGGATGGATTCTCGTTTTCGCGGGAATGACGAATTTTTCGAACGGAGGGCGCGTCCGCGACTTCCAGTACGCAATTCCACACGCTGTAGCGCACGTCGACGGGCAGCACGCGGATGCCGTGCCGGCGCGCGTCCTGCAGTAACTGGTCGGGCGAATAGAAACCCATCGGTGCGGAATTGATGAGTCCGCATGCGAACGCCGCCGGCTCGTGGTATTTCAGCCAGCAACTCGTCCAGGTGATCAGTGCAAAACTGGCGGCGTGGGATTCGGGAAAGCCGTAGCTGCCGAACCCCTTGATCTGTTCGAACAGATGGTCGGCGAAGGCCTGGGAATAACCCTTGGCGAGCATCCCGCGTGCAAGCCGTTCGCGATGCGGCTCAAGCCCGCCGTGGCGCTTCCACGCAGCCATCGAACGGCGCAACTGGTCGGCTTCGCCGGGCGAATAGTCGGCCGCGACGATCGCGATCTGCATCACCTGTTCCTGGAACAGCGGCACGCCCAGCGTGCGTTGCAACACCTTCTGCAATGCCGGCGATGGGTAATCGATCGACTCCTCGCCGTTTCGCCGTCGAAGATAGGGATGCACCATGTCGCCCTGAATCGGGCCGGGTCGCACGATCGCCACTTCGATCACGAGATCGTAGAAAGACTTCGGCTGCAGGCGCGGCAGCATCGCCATCTGCGCGCGCGATTCGATCTGGAACACGCCGATGGTGTCGGCGCGGCCGACCATTTCGTACACCGCCTCGTCTTCGGACGGAATGTCGGCCAATGTGATGTCGCGCCGGCCGGCAGCGCGCAGCAGGTCGAGGGTCTTGCGGATCGCGGTCAGCATGCCGAGTGCGAGGCAATCGACCTTCAAAAGGCCCAGCACGTCGAGATCGTCCTTGTCCCACTGGATCACGGTGCGGCCCTCCATCGTCGCGTTCTCCACTGGCACCAGGGTACTCAAGGGGTGTTCGGACATCACGAAACCGCCGGGATGCTGCGAAAGATGCCGCGGCATGCCGATCAATTGCGCGGTCAATGCGAGCACGCGGCGCAGCAACGGCGCATCCGGATCGAAGCCGCGTTCGCGCAGCACTTCGTCGAGACCCTGCGTGCCACCCCAGTGGTCCATGCAACGTGCCAAGCGATCGACCATGTCGGGAGGCAGGCCCAGTGCCTTGGCGACGTCACGCATCGCGCCACGGCCGCGGTAGGTGCTGGCCACCGCGGTGAGCGCCGCGCGCTCGCGCCCGTAGCGGCGGAACACGTACTGGATCACTTCCTCGCGGCGCTCGTGCTCGAAATCAATGTCGATGTCGGGCGGTTCGTTGCGCTCGCGTGACACGAAGCGTTCGAACAGCATGTTCATGCGCGACGGGTCGATCTCGGTGATGCCCAGCGCGTAGCAGACCGCCGAGTTGGCGGCGGAGCCGCGTCCCTGACACAGGATTTTCTCGCTGCGCGCGAAGTGCACCAGGTCGTGCACGGTCAGGAAATAGGATTCGTAGTGCAACTCGGAGATCAGCGCCAGCTCGTGCTCGATCAGCGCGCGCGCCTTGCCTGGTACGCCGCCCGGCCAGCGCGTGCGTGCGCCGGCTTCGGTGAGTTCGCGCAACCAGCCCGCGGCGGTGCGGCCTTGCGGTACCAGTTCGTGCGGATATTCGTAGTGCAATTCTTCCAGCGAAAAGGTGCAGCGCGCCGCAATGCGGACGGTTTCTTCCAGCAGCCCGGCGGGGTAAATCGCGGCCAGGGCACGGCGCGTGCGCAGGTGGCGTTCGCCGTTGGGAAACAGTTTGAAACCGGCCTCGTCGACCGTGGCCTTGCAGCGG
Source organism: Rhodanobacteraceae bacterium (assembly GCA_035281745.1). Classification (GTDB taxonomy): domain Bacteria; phylum Pseudomonadota; class Gammaproteobacteria; order Xanthomonadales; family Rhodanobacteraceae; genus 66-474. The sequence goes on along the minus strand of DATEDI010000021.1, from coordinate 53,685 downwards.
ATCGCGGTCAGGGTGTCCTGCAACGCGCGCCGGCCGCGCACGTGCATGTGCACGTCGCCGGATGCAACCAATGGCATGTCGAGTTCCGTGCCGATGGCGCGAAGCTGCGCAAGCCGCGCGGCGTCATCCGGTCCGCGGTGCAGTTCCACCGCGAGCCAAGCGCATTCGGGGAACATGCGCTTGACCCACGCGCCATCCGCTGCTTCGATCGATGCCGGCGGAATCCACAGCGCCAGCAGTCCATCATTCGGCGCGCCGGCGAGATCCTCGCGCAGCAATCGGTACGTGCCCTTGTCCACGCGTCGTCGCGCCAGCGTCAGCAACTGGCAAAGCCGCGTATAACCTCGTGCGGTTTCCACCAGCAGCACCAGCTTGGGCCCGTCCGCGAGTTGCACCTCGCTGCCCACGATCAGGCGTGCCTTGGTTTTGCGCGAAGCTTCCAGCGCACGCACGATGCCGGCCAGCGAGGCTTCATCGGTGATCGCGAGCGCGGTGTATTTCAATTGAGCCGCGCGCTCGAACAACTCCTGCGCGACCGACGCGCCGCGCTGGAAACTGAAGGCCGAAAGGCAATGCAGTTCGGCGTAGGGCGGAAAGTCGTCGGTTGCCATCGGTACTCCGGTTTGCGAGGTTCACGCAAACCACCCCTGCAACATGAAGGGACCGTCTTCGCCCGCAGGGCGGAAGGCCCACGCGCGCTGATGCGACGTGGTTTCGATGACGTAATAATCGCGGCGCATGTCGGCGCCGTCCCACCAGCCGCTTTCGAGGCGTTCGGGTCCGGCGAGGATGCGCGCCACGCGCTCGCGCAAGGGAATGGGCCGTGTCAGCAGCCATGTGGGACGAGGCGACAGCGGTTCGATGGTGCCGCGGGAAGCATGGGTACTGCGCGTTGCACCGATGCCGTCGTGGGTGCGCCATGCGCGATCGGGCCGATGGTCGGGATGCAGCGCCAACCCATGCACAGTGCGCTCGCCCAACCGCGCGCGCAGGCATTCGCGCAGGGCATCCCAGGTGACGGCTTGCTGCGGCCGGGTGTCGAACAGATCGCGGCGCGCCGGCGTGAACGACGGCAGTTCGTCGGAGACCAGGCGCAGGCCGCATACCGGTTCGCGCAGGCGGGTGCGGTCCAATCGCGCGCGCGCGATCGCGAACAGCAGTTCCGGATCGCGCTCCGGCGCCAGCAGGCCGATGCGGATTTCGGTGGGTATGCCGCGTTCGTGTTCGAAAGCCAGCATGAAGCATTGCGCGCCGCCATCGCGGCCGGCAAGGAACGCCGAAAAATCGCGCAGCAACCGTCGCAACGGAAACAGCAGCGGTTCGTGCGAGGCCGTGTTGAGTGGCAATTCGACGCGCTGGTCGAACACGTCCGGCGGCTGGTAGAAAGCGAGTGCGTTCGTGGCTGCACCGCGCAGTCGATCCAGGTGCAGCAAGGCCTGCGCGCCAATGCGCTTGCCCAGTTCCGCGCGCGGCAATGCGAACAGTTGCCGCAGCCGGCGCAAACCCATTCGCTGCAGACTTTCCACGCAGATGGCGTCGAGCCCGCTGCGCTCGACCGGCAGCGTGCCCAAAGCATCCAGCAGCTGCGCCGCGTCCTCGATCGCGCAGCCGTCGCGTGCGAACGCCAGCACGAGAGCCGCGTGCGGATTCGGCGCCGCGGCGATGCGGTGTTCGAAGCCGAGTGCGGCCAGATCGCGTCGCAACTCCGCCTGCAGCGCCGCCCAGCCGCCGAACAGGCGAAAGCTCGCGCGCACTTCCAGCAGCAAGGTTTGCGGAAACGTGCGGCACACCTGCGAGCTGTAGCGGTACGCCCACGCGGCCAGGAAATCGTGGCAGCGCTCGACGATCGCTGCGTCGTGTTCGACCGCGTTCACGCGCGGATACAGCGCGCGCGCAGCGGTCAGCGATTGACCGATGCGCAAGCCGTGGTGCCGGGCGGCGGTGTTGGCTGCCACCACGCGCGCACGCGAACCCGCGCCTTCGAACAACACCAGCGGCGAGGCATGGTCGGCGCGGCGACGAAGCACATCATCGAGTGCCAATTGCGGAAATGAAATGCATGCCCATTGCATGGCGGTGTTCCATCAAGCGGCAAGTGCCACAAAGGCGACCGCCTGCGCCGGCGGATTGCCACCGCGGCATTTCAGGACGCGCAGTCGCGGCGGAGCAGTTTCGATGCCGATGCGTACCGCCGCCATCGAAGCCTGTGCGGCAACCTGCGCGGGGCGCAGCAGGAAGCCGATCGTCTGTCCGGTTTCGGAGGCAAGCTGCAAGCGCCGCAGCGTTGTCGTATCGGCATGCCGCGGCCAGCACAGCACCGCCGCGCACGCGGCCGAACGCAGGCATTGTTCGGCCGCCCACAGCGCATCGGGTTCACCGGCCTGCACGATTTGCAGGTATCGCAAATCCACCCCGGCCGCGATCCACGCGGCGGGAAACGGCAGGTACGGCGGCGCGATCAAAACGATCGGATGCGCCTCGCGGCTCAGCATCGCCAACGCCGGCAACAGCAGGCGCAATTCGCCCACGCCGTCGGCGGGGAACAGGATTTCGCTCAGGGCTGCGCGCGGCCAGCCGCCGCCGGGCAACACGCGATCCAGCGCATCGAAACCCGTGGGCAATGCATCGCGCCGTGGCACCGTGCCCTGGCCGCGCCACAGGCGGCCGTTCTCGATGAAGGGTTGCAGGATCGCGCTCATGTCAGGCCACGCGTATCACGCCGACGTACAAGCCTTCGATCGCGAACGGCGTACGGCGCGGATCGACTTCGATCGGCGCGTAATCCGGATTCGCGGGTTCCAGCCGTAGCTTCGACGCCAGCACGCGCAGGCGCTTGACGGTGACTTCGTCTCCGATGCGCGCTACCACGATCTGGCCGTTGCGCGCCTCACGCGTGCGGTGCACCGCGGCGAGATCGCCATCGAAGATGCCGGCATCGCGCATCGAATCGCCCTTGACGCGCAACAGGTAATCCGCGCGCGGCTTGAACAGCGCCGGGTCGACGGTGACGTGACGCTCGACATGCTCGACGGCCAGGATCGGCACGCCCGCGGCCACGCGTCCGACCAGTGGCAGGCCGGCGCCGCGCGCACGCGGGACCGGGTTCAGCAGCCGGATGCCGCGGTTGCGGCCGGGCAGCAGCTCGATGCAACCCTTCGCCTGCAAAGCCCGCAGGTGCTTGTACGCCGCGCGCGGCTGGTTGAAACCGAACGCCGACGCGATCTCGGCCAGCGTCGGCGGCAGGCCCTCGCCGATCGCCGAGGCGATGAAGTCCAGAATCTCGCGTTGGCGATCGGTGAGGGGTACCATGACGGGTACAATTATATGTACCATTTTGACGAGATGCCAGATGCCCGCCGCGGCCCGCAGTTCCCCCACGCCCGATCCGTTCCAGGCGGGACTTTTCCAGCCTGAATCGGGGGTTTTCATCCCGATCGCCGATGCCACCGGCCGCATTGCCTACACGCCGGGCTGGATCGCACCCGCGCTCGCCGCACAATGGTTCCGGCAACTGCACGACGGCATTGCCTGGCACAGCCAGCACCGCATGATGTACGAGCGCATGCTCGCCGTGCCACGGCTCACCGCGCACTTTCGGTTGGACGATCCCGCGTTGCCGCCGCCGCTGGGCGAGGCCGCCGCGCGGGCGCGCGCCAGTGTCGGCGCACCCTTCACCACGGTGGGCTTGAATTTCTATCGGGACCGGCACGACAGCGTCGCGCCGCACAACGATCATCTCGATGAAATCGTGCGCGGCCGGCCCATCGCGCTATTGTCCCTCGGCGCCACCCGCCTCATGACCATCCGAGCGAAGCGGCCGCCGCGACGCGTGCTGCGCCTGCAACTGGAACCCGGCAGCCTGCTGCTGATGGATTATGCGACCCAATTGCACTACGACCACGCCATCCCCAAGCAACGCGTCCCCGTGGGCCCGCGCATCAGCGTGGCGTTCCGTTGTTCGGTACGTGGTTGAAACGCGATCTGTCAGCGAGAGGAAACGTACTTCTCGCGACGAATATGCTTGATCGGCATCCCGAGTTCCTTCAACTGGGTGAAGGTGGCGTCGATCATGTCGGGATTGCCGCAGAGGTAGGCGATGTCGCGTTCCGGATCGGGCGCGAGTTCCGGCAGCACGTCCTGCACGTGGCCGCGGCGGTCGTTGGGGCGCGGCGCGGCGCGCGCGGCGCGCGAAAGGCAGGCGCGAAAGGTGAATTCCGGGTGCCTGTTCGCGAAGGCTTCGAATTCCTCGCCGTACAGGAGTTCCTGTTCGTTGCGTGCGCCGTAGAGCAGGGCCACGCGCGTGCCGCGCTCGGCGATCAGCTTTTCGATCTTCGGCAGCATCGCGCGGTAGGGCGTGATGCCGGTACCGGTGGCGATCAGGAAATAGCGCTGGTTGGCATCGTCGTCCAGCAGGCAGAAGCGGCCGTACGGACCGCTGGCCTCCACGGTGCCGCCGTGTTCCAGATTGCCAAGCAGCTTGGTCGCGGCGCCGCCGTCGACATACGACACCGCCAGTTCGAGTTTGTCGACTTCGGCGCCTTCCGCCGGCGTGCCCACGGAATAACTGCGCTTGGTGGGTTTGCCGTCGTCGTAGTTGAAATGGATCTGGATGAACTGGCCCGGCGTGAACTTGAACGGCGCGCCGTCGGCGCGCTGGAACGCGAGATGCCGTATTCCGGGCGCCAGCATGTGGCTGGCGACAAGCTTGAGTTGGAAGTGTTCGATCATCGTTCGGGCAGTGCGGCGAGGCTATCGCCAGCGTAAGGGTTGCGGTGCACCGCGGCCATGCCGTTTGGCATGGGGCCGCGCAGGTGAAACTTCTATAATAGGGGATGGCTGCCGATTCCGCTTTGCCCAACTCTTCCCCCACCATGCCCGCCGCCGATGCTTCCCGTGCCGTTCCGGCGCTGGAAGTCGTCGATCTGCGCAAAACCTATGCCAGTGGTGTCCAGGCACTCAAGAGCGTTTCACTGAAGGTGGCGCAGGGCGATTTTTTTGCGCTGCTGGGCCCGAACGGCGCAGGCAAATCCACCCTGATCGGCATCCTGTCGTCGCTGGTCAACCCCACCGGTGGCGACGCGCGCGTGTTCGGGCTGTCCATCCACGCCGACCGCGGCGGGGTGATGCGACAAATCGGGCTGGTGCCGCAGGAAATCAACTTCAACCAGTTCGAAACGCCGTTCGAAATCTGCGTCAACGTCGCGGGGTTCTACGGCATCCCGCGTACGATCGCCAGACCGCGCGCGGAAAAATATCTGAAGGAGCTCCGCATCTGGGACAAGGCGTTCCAGCCTACGCGGATGATGTCGGGCGGCATGAAGCGTCGCCTGATGATCGCGCGCGCGATGATGAACGAGCCGCGTCTGCTGATCCTGGACGAACCCACCGCGGGCGTCGACATCGAGATCCGCCGTTCGATGTGGCACTTCATCACCGGCATCAACCGCGCCGGCACCACGGTGATCCTGACCACGCATTACCTCGAAGAAGCCGAGCAGCTCTGCCGCAACATCGCGATCATCGATCACGGCGAAATCGTGGAAGACACTTCGATGCGGCGGCTGCTGTCGAAGCTGGACGTGCAGTCGTTCGTGCTGGACGTCATGGGCTTCGATGGCACCTTGCCGCAAATCGATGGCGTGAAACTCCTGCGCCTCGATGACCAGACGCTGGAAGCGGAAATGCCCAGCACCCACGACCTCAACGCGTTGTTCGCGGCGCTGACGGCACACGGTGTCACGGTGACCTCCATGCGCAACAAGACCAACCGGCTAGAAGAGTTGTTCGTGCGGCTGGTGGAACGCAACGGGAACGGAGCGGCGGCATGAACGATCTCGCGCGGCCGCGTCTCACCGACGCGCCCGTCTACGCCGGTCCCGCGCGGACCCGCGCCAATCTCGTCGCGCTCGGCACCATCACCCGCCGCGAAGTGCACCGGATGCTGCGCATCTGGACGCAGACGCTGGTGCCGCCCGCGATCACGATGACGCTGTACTTCGTGATCTTCGGCAAGGTAATCGGCAGCCGCGTCGGGCCGATGCATGGCTTCAGCTACATGCAGTACATCGTGCCGGGCCTGGTGATGATGAGCGTCATCAACAACGCCTACGGCAACATCACCTCCAGTTTCTTCGGCTCGAAGTTCGGCCGCTACGTCGAGGAACTGCTGGCCTCGCCGATGCCGAGCTGGGTGGTGCTGACCGGCTACGTGTCCGGCGCGGTGCTGCGCGGCCTGCTGGTGGGCGCGATCGTGCTGGGCATCGCGCTGTTCTTCACCTCGCTGCACATCGCGCACCCGCTGGTTGCGATCACCACCGTGATCCTGGGCGCGACGATCTTTTCGCTGGCGGGTTTCATCAACGCGATGTTCGCGAAACGCTTCGATGACATCGCGATCGTGCCGACCTTCGTGCTGGCGCCACTCACCTATCTCGGTGGCGTGTTCTACTCGGTCAACATGCTGGGTTCGCCGTGGCGAGAGGCATCGCTGGCCAACCCCATCCTGTACATGGTCAACGCATTCCGCTTCGGCATCCTCGGCATCGGCGACGTGCCGGTGTGGGTGGCCTACGTGGTGATGCTGGGGTTCGTGGTCGCGCTGGCCGCGGTCGCGTTGTGGCTGCTGCGCAAGGGCGTGGGGCTTCGCTCCTGAGTCGTGCGGCGTAAGATCGCCGCATGAAGGCCGCGCTTGCCTTGGCGCTACTCGTTTGCAGCGTGGGGTGCATGCCCGCGCATGCGCAGGTGTACCAGTGCGTCGGTGCCAATGGCAATGTGAGTTACCAGGATCGCGCGTGCCCCGCCGGGCAGAAGCAGAAGATCATCGACGTGCCGAGCCACGCGCCGCCGGGTTACGTGCCGCCTCCCGTCGCCACCGTTGCAGCGCCCGTGGCGATGGGCAATCCGTTGCCACCGCCGACTCCAGCGCCGGCGCCACCGCCGCTGCCCGAGATGTACGCTTGCGTGGGTGCGGTCAATGGCGAGCAATACCTCACACGTTCGCCGCCGCCACCGTATCTCGCACCGCTGGGGGTGATGGGGTATCCGCCGCAATCGTTGACACGCGCGTACGGCACGCACGGCGGGGCGGGCGTGTCGGCGCCGGAGTTGTCGAAGCCGCGCATCGGCGGTCCACGGATTGCCACCGGCATGACCGAAGTGCAGGATTTCTGCTTGCCGGCCACGCACGCGCAGGTGTGCCGGTTGGTGCGGCGACAGTACGACGAAAACCACGGCGCATTGCGGCGGGCGATGCCGCACGAACAACCACCGCTCCAAGAGCATGAGCAGCAGTTGCAGGGCCAGTTGCGCAATTGCCGGTGACGCCTGATTCGCTGCGCCATCCCCGGCCCGCTTCGATGCAGGGCGGGTGCCAACCCGCCAACATGGTCAAACAACGACTGGCGGGATTCACTGCGCTACTCCCGCCCTACGCTGGCTGATTCGTTGCGCAACACCCGTCCCGTCCCGCTTCGATGCAGGGCGGGTGCCAACCCGCCCACGCGGGTCAAACAGCGACTGGCGGGATTCGCTGCGCTGCTCCCGCCCTGCGCTGGCTGATTCGTTGCGCCACACCCGTCCCATCCCGCTTCGATACAGGGCGGGTGCCAACCCGCCGACGCGGGTCGAACAGCGACTGGCGGGATTCGCTGCGCTACTCCCGCCCTACTTGGTCTACGCGGTCAACGTGAGTTCCGGAACCGGCGCGTACTTGCGTTCGTGCGCCAGCAGCCAGCGTTTGGCCGGCAGCCCACCGCCGTAGCCGGTGAGATCGCCGTGGCTGCCGATCACGCGATGGCAGGGCACGATGATCGCCAGCGGATTGGCGCCGTTGGCGGCGCCCACCGCGCGAACCGCACGCGGCCGGCGGATGCGTCGCGCGATGTCGGCATAGCTCACGGTTTCGCCGTAGGGAATCGCGAGCAATGCGCCCCAGACTTCGAGCTGGAACGGCGTGCCCGAAGGGTGCAGCGGCAGTTCGAACGACTGGCGCTTTCCGGAAAAGTATTCGTCGAACTGGCGCGCCGCCGCGTGCAGTCTCGATTTGGCGCGTTCGGCTTCCGGTGGCGGCGGCGGTGCCGCATTGCCGTGCGGCAGGCCCACTTCGATCAGTCCCGCACCGTCGCTGACCAGCAGCAGCGGACCGATGGGTGAATCGATGTGGTCGTAATAAAACACGTCAGTCAGAATCCGTAATTCAGGAAACCGCCATCGACCGCCAGCACCTGCCCCGTGATGTAGCTGGCGGCGGGCAGGCACAGGAACGCGACCGCAGCGGCCACTTCCTCGGGTTCGCCGATGCGCGCCATCGGGGTGCGGCCCAGCACTTCGTCGAGGTAATCGGGATCGGCCAGTGCATCGTCGGTGCGGCGGGTGCGGATGTACCAGGGCGCCACCGCATTGACGCGGATGCCATCCTCGGCCCACTCGCAAGCGAGGTTGCGCGTCATCTGGTGCAGCGCCGCCTTGCTCATGCCGTACGGTGCGCCGGTGCGCACGTGCGTTGTACCCGACACCGAACCGATGTTCACGATCGCGGCATGGCCGTGCTGCGCGAGACGCGGGTGCGCGAGTTTGCACAGGTCGAACGCCGCTACGCTGTTCAGTCGGAACACTTCTTCCAGATCGGCGGGTTCGTATTCCAGCGTGGGCTTCTTGAGGTTGCCGCCGGCATTGTTGATCAGAAGCGAAAGTGGCACGTCGACATCGGCGATCCAGTCGAAGATCGCGAGGCGATCTTCGGGGTCGCCGACGTCGGCGGAAAAACTGCGCGGATCGCTTTCGGGAAAGTCCTCGCGCAGTTCGTCGCAGACCGCGTTCAACTCGGGCTCGTCGCGCGCGACCAGCAACGGCTGCGCGCCCAGGGCCGCCAGCTCACGCGCACAGGCCAAGCCGATGCCGCGGCTGGCGCCGGTGATGAGACAGGTCTGGCCGTCGAGGCGCCAGCGACCGGGAGTTGCGTTCACGCGCAGGTTCCGTGGATCCTCCGCGGAAGCTTACCGCAGCTTGCAAGCGTCCGGGCGTCGCGCGACACTGCGCCGCATGCTTCGCCCCTTCGCTATCCTGGCCTTGGCGGTTCCGCTCGCCGCGTGCGGTTCGCACCCGGCACCGGATGCGGCTGCAAGTGCGGCGGCACCCGCGTCCGCGGCCACCAACGTCCTTGCCGGCACGCCGATGGCTGCCTACGGTCGCGATTTGAACAAGGCGAAGAACGTGCAGAACATCGTCGACGAGCAGGCGAAGAAGCAGGCGGCCGCCATCGACGCGGCGACCGGTTCCTCAAGCTGATCGCTCCTCCATGCGCAAGACCCGGGCGCTTGCGCACCCGGGCCCGCATTGGCCGCGCATGGCGGCGAAACGCAAAGGTCAGAACCGCACCTCGGCCTGTGCCGACAGCAACCCCGTCGAGAGATTGATGTCGTTCTTCTTGGCGCGGTAGTAGTCGTAGCCGACACCGACGCCGAAGCTGCGGCTGAAGTCATAGCCGACGCCCAGTCCGCCGTAGTAGCCGTCCGAACTGCGATGGTTGCTGATCGGCGTGAGGTCGCGGGTCATGCCGTCGCCGTTCCATGCGTACAAACCCGTGCGCGCGGAAACGTACCAGTTCGGCGTGAAGCTGTATTTCGCATTGGCGCCCACGGTCCAGCCGTGCAGCGAGGCCTTGTTATCCGTCACCACCGGATTGGCATTGAAAACGTTCTTGATACGGACGTTGCCGAGATCGTTGTAGCCAACCTCCGGACCTATCGCGAAGCCGTTGTCGAGCGCCCAGCGATAGCCGCCGCTGATCTGGTAGCCGGTATCGCTGCCGCTGTTGCGGCCACTGCCGAAGTAGCTGTGGCCTGCGTTGCCATTGATGAAGAACCCGCTGTCGGCGCCGGTCGTGTTCGTGGCGTCCTGCGCGAAAACGGGACCTGCCGCGAAGGCCGCGGCGATGGCGAGGACGATTGCAGTATTGCGCATGATTGTCTCCACTTGTGGTTGTTCGCGCACGCTTTCGCACGCGCTTGGCCACTGAGACTGGGAGCAATCGGCAACGTTCGTTAAGGTTTCGCTAGCGCCTCAGGCGCTGTTCATCGCGAGCGTGAGAACGACTGACGGATACGTACGAAATTTTTCGCCGCGACTCACGATCTGCGTAATCATGCGATGCGTTGGCCATCGGCCGCGCTGAACGCGTGCAGCTTCGACGGATCGAACGCCATCCTGAGTGTCGCACCCGCTGCGGGCAGTGGTTGGGGCGGCACGCGGGCGACCAGAGCGATGCTGCCGAAACGCAGGTTCAGGAACACCTCGTTGCCGACAGGCTCGATCACCTCGAGTGTCGCGTCGAACTGCACCCGTGACGCGGATGCATCCGTTCGCGCGCATTGCAAATGTTCCGGGCGCAGGCCCAGCACGATGTCACGGCCGCGTAGCGCGTCCAGCGGCAGGGCCGAACCGCGCAGGCCGTCGAGCGGCAAACTGGCGCCTTCCATTTCGAGCGCAAGGACATCGTCGCGCAGACGGCCGCGGAAGAAGTTCATCGCGGGGCTGCCGAGGAATCCCGCCACGAACAAGTTCGCGGGCTGCTCGTACAGGCGCATCGGCGTGTCGATCTGCTGGACCTCGCCATCGTTCAACACCACGATGCGCTGACCCAGCGTCATGGCCTCGATCTGGTCGTGCGTCACGTAGATCATCGTGGCGCCGAGGCGATGGTGCAGCCGTGCGATTTCCACCCGCATCGCCACGCGCAATTTCGCATCCAGATTCGACAGTGGTTCGTCGAGCAGGAACACCTTGGGTTCGCGCACTAGCGCACGGCCCAACGCGACGCGTTGCCGTTGTCCCCCGGAAAGCCGGCGTGGGCGCGCGTGCAGCAGATCTTCCAGGCCGAGCATGCGGGCTGCGTCCGCCACGCGCTTTTCGATTTCCGGGCGCGGGTGGCCGCGCAACTTCAGGCCGAAGGCCAGGTTCTCGGCCACCGTCATGTGCGGATACAGCGCGTAATTCTGGAACACCATCGCGATGTCGCGTTCGCGCGGCGCCAAATTGTTGACGGTGCGATCGTCGATGGCGATGCTGCCCGAGGTGATGTTTTCCAGCCCGGCGATCGCGCGCAACAGCGTGGTCTTGCCGCATCCGGACGGCCCCACCAGCACCAGCAGTTCGCCTTCCGCGACGGTGAGGCTGGCATCAGCCACGGCGACCTTGCCGTTGTCGTACACCTTGCGGACGTTTTCGAGTCGAACCGTCGCCATGCGTTTCCCCGCTCGTCGCGCCCGTCGCAATCGGACCGGGTCGGCCGGCCGGGAGCGACCCGGCACCATTCGAAGCAAGTTATCATGTCGATGTAAGCGTTTACATCATTTGGAGTCGCCTTGATGGCCGATACCGCGGAATCCTCCCATTCGACGTTCCCGGCAGGATTCCTGTGGGGCTGCGCCACGTCGGCCTACCAGATCGAAGGTTCGCCGTTGGCCGACGGCGCGGGCGTGAGCAACTGGCATCGGTTCGTGCACACCCCGGGTCGTGTGCGCGATGGCGATACCGGCGACGTCGCCTGCGATCACTATCGACGCTGGCGCGAAGACGTTGCGCTGATGCGCACGCTGGGCATGCGCGCCTATCGCTTCAGCATCGCCTGGAATCGGGTGCTGCCCGAAGGCCGCGGACGCGTGAACCCGGAAGGCTTGGCGTTCTATGACCGGCTGGTGGATGCGCTGCTCGAGAATGGGATCCAGCCAATGGTCACGCTGCACCATTGGGACCTGCCCGCCGCGCTGGATGATCGCGGCGGCTGGTTGAATCCCGACATCGTCGATTGGTTCGTCGATTACGCGCGGGTGATGTTCCGCAAGCTGGACGATCGGGTCGGGCTGTGGACCACGATCAACGAGCCGTGGGTGGTGAGTGATGGCGGCTACCTGCACGGGGTGCTGGCGCCCGGGCACCGCAGCCAGTTCGAAGCGGCGATCGCCGCGCATCATCTGCTGCGCGCGCACGGCGCGGCGGTGCAGGCCTATCGCGCGGACGGGCGCAACAACATCGGCATCGTGGTCAATCTGGAGCCGAAGTATCCGGCCAGCCAGGGCGCCGACGATCTTGCCGCGACCCTCCGCGCCGACGCCTACATGAACCGGCAGTTCCTCGACCCGGTGTTCCTGGGACGCTATCCCGAAGAAATGCGCGAGGTGTTCGGTGATGCGTGGCCCGAGTGGCCCGACGAGGACATGGCGCAGATCCGGCAGGCCATCGACTTCGTGGGCGTGAACTACTACACCCGCAGCGTGGTACGCCACGACCCGCGTCGCTGGCCGCAACGGGTAAGTGGCGCGCCGCAAAAGCACGCGACCCACACCGAAACCGGTTGGGAGGTCTACCCGCAGGGTCTCACCGACGTGCTGAAGTGGGTGAGCGCGCGCTATGGCCGCCCGCCGATCTACATCACCGAAAACGGGGCGGCCTTTTACGACCCGCCCACGGCTTCCGATGGACGCATGGAAGACCCGTTGCGTGTCGCATACCTGCGCGCGCACCTCCGCGCCGTGCAGGCGGCGGCGCGACAGGGCGTCGACCTGCGGGGTTATTTCGTGTGGTCGCTGCTGGACAATTTCGAGTGGGCGCACGGCTACGCCAAACGCTTCGGGATCGTACACGTGGATTACGCGACGCAAACGCGCACCCTGAAGGACAGCGCGCGCTTCTATGCAAAAGTGATCGCCACGCATGGCGCGGCGTTGGTGTGACCGCGTAGGTTGGGCTGACGCCGGCTTTCGGCAAGCAATCCGTCCCACGCGCCGCGCGCCGCTTCTCAACCTTTGACACTTCCCAGCAACAACCCGTGCAGGTAATAGCGCTGCAGCGCAAGGAACAGCACCAGCACCGGGATCACCGTCACCACCGCGCCGGCCATCATCAAGCCCGAATCCTGCACGTGCTCGCGCGAGAGCGAAGCGAGGCCCACCGGCAGCGTGTAGTGCTGCTGGCCGGTCAGCGCGATCAATGGCCACATGAAATCGTTCCACGCGACGAGGAAGGTGAACACCGCCAGCGTGACCAGGATCGGCTTCAGCAGCGGCAGCACCACCTGGGCGAAAATCCGCAGTTCGCCCGCACCATCCACCCGGGCCGCTTCCAGCAGTTCGCCCGGGATGCCGCGCGCGTACTGGCGCACCAGGAAGATGCCGAACACGCTGGCCATCGCGGGCAGGATCACCGCCCAGTAACTGTTGATCAACCCCGCGTATTTCAGCAGCAGGAACAGGGGCAGCATCGCGACCTGCGCCGGAACCACCAGCGCGCCGATCAGCACGCCGAACATTTTTTCGCGTCCCGCGAAACGCAGCTTGGCGAACGCGTAACCGGCCAACGTATTGCAGGCCAGTGACAGCAGCGTGATCGATGTCGAAATGATCAGGCTGTTCGCGAAGTAGCGGCCCATGCCGGCGTGCGCGAACAGTTCGCGGTAGTTGGCGAGGGTCGGATGCAGCGGCAGCATCGGCGGCGGCAGGTTGTTGGCTTCGCCCGGCTGCATGAACGACACCGACAGCATCCAGAACAGCGGGAACAACACCACCGCGGTGCACGCGACCAGCGCGCCATTGACCAGCCACGCGTGGATGCGCGAGTTCATGCCGCGTCCTTCCGGTTTTCGCCGAAGCGCCACATCAACGCCGTCGCCGCGAACATCACCAGGAACAGCAGGAAGGCCACCGCCGAGGCGGTGCCCATGTTCCACCACTTGAAGCCCTGGTCGTACATCAGGTACAGCACGCTCACGGTGCTCTGCAGCGGGCCGCCTTCGGTGATCACGTAGGGCTCGGCGAACAATTGGAAGTAGCCCGACACGGTGAGGATGCCGACCATCAACAGGATCGGCGACAGCCCCGGCAATGTGATGTGCCGGAATTGTCGCCATGCGGACGCGCCGTCGATGCGCGCGGCCTCGTACAGGTCGGCAGGGATGGCTTGCAAGCCGGCCAGCAGGATGATCATGTTGTAGCCGAAGTTCTTCCACACCGCGAACAGGATGATCATCGGCATGGCCCAGTGCGGGTCGCCCAGCCAGTCGACCGGCGGGATGCCCAAGTGTGCCAGCACGAAATTGACCACGCCGAATTGCGTGTTGAAGAGGTAGCGCCAGATCACCGCCACGGCGACCACGGTCGTGACCACCGGCGCGAACAACGCGGTGCGGAAGAACGGCGTGAAGCGTGCGGCGGACGCATTGAGCAGCAGTGCGGTGCCCAGCGAAGCCAGCATCGACAGCGGCACGCCGACGATCACGAAATACAGTGTGTGTCCCAGCGCCGCCCAGAACAACGGACGGTGCAGCAAGCCCCAGTAGTTGGCGAGGCCCACGAAGCGCAGATTGTGGATGTCGGCCAGGGCGTAAAGGTCGTAGTCGGTCAGGCTCAGGCCCAAACCCGCGAGCACTGGCAGCAGGAAAAACACGCCCAGCACCAGCAGCGCGGGCGCAAGGAACAGCCACGCCGCCGCACTGCGGTTCATGGCGCCGCCCCGTGCTGACGCGTCAGCACCCAGCGCCGCTTGGCGAGGATCGCATCGGCCTGCGTGTCCATCTGCGCGGCAGCCTCGTCGATCGTGAGCTGGCCCGCGACCGCGCGCGCGGCGACCTGCTGCATCATGTTGACGATCTGCTCCCATTCCGGAACCTGCGGTGCCGGACGCATGTGTTCGAGCTGGGCACGGAACGCGCGCAGCTTCGGGTCGCCCTTCAGCACAGGGCTTTCCCACGCGGAGCGCCGCGCGGGCAGGTCGCCCAGCAGTTCATAGAAGCGCGCCTGCAGGTCGGGCTGTGACAGGTATTCGATCAACTTCCACGCAGCGTCCTGGTGCTTCGAATGACGCAGGATCACCAGGCTCGAACCATACGCGACCGAGTCGCCGGGACCGGCCGGACCGGGCAGTCGCGCGGTCGACCACTCACCTTGTTGCGACGCAGGAAGTCGCTTGCGGAATTCGCCGATGTTCCACGGCCCGGACAGATAGAACACGAACTCGCCGCGCCCGAATGCTTGCCACGGGTTGCCGACCTGCACGTTGGTCCAGCCCGGCACGTCGCCGCGCTTGAACAGGCCGACATAGAACGCCAGCGTGCGCTTGAAAGCCGCGCTCTCGAAATTGCCGTAGCGGCCGCCGTCGCGCAGCAGCGGCACGTGCTGCTGCAAGGCCAGCGCCAGCAATTGGTCGTACTCGTTGGTCGGCAGCAACGCACCCCAACGCGTGTTGTGGCTCGTCGTACGGATCGCATCCATCTGCGCCTGCCAGTCGGCCCAGTCGCGGGGCGGCGCGTCGAAGCCCGCCTCGCGCAGCAGGTCGGCGCGGTAGAACAGCAGGCGCGTATCGACATACCAGGGAATGCCGTACAACGTGCCGTCGATCACGTTGGTCGCCCACGCGCTGGCGAAGTAATCGTCCGCCCGGATCAGCGTCGACTGCGCGACGCGCGATTGCAGTGGCACCAGCGCGTGCAGCGCCGCGAACTCCGCGATCCAGGTGTTGCCGATCTGGGTGAGGTCGGGCAGCGAGTCGCCCGCGTAGGCGGTCAGCAGCTTTTCGTGCGCCGCGGTCAACGGGATTTGCTGTACGCGTACCTGTATGCCGGGATGCGCCTGCTCGAACGCGGGCAACAGTTGCGCGACCGCCTCGCCTTCGCGGCCGATGGTCCAGAACTCCAGCGTGGTGCCTTGTTGTGTCGGTGAGCTGCAATTTGTCAGCAGCATCAAGAAACCCGCGATAACCGCGAAAAAACGAACGCGTGGCCAATTGCGCATCCCCGTCAACTCCGAAACTTGGCGAGTGCATTCCTTCTCCCTCCGGGAGAAGGTGGCGCGAAGCGCCGGATGAGGGTCCGACTCCTCGCGAGGCACCGAACACTCTAGGTTGTCCGAACCCTCACCCCCACCCGCCTCCCGAAGGGAGAGGGGCTTTGTTCAACGAGGCCTTGAAGTCAATCGGATGGTCATTGCACTCGGATTGCCGCGGACGAATCCATGGCGGGAGATGATGCGCCATTTCCCGGCTCGATGGGCTTCGCGTCCAGCCAGCCACCCGTGAAGCCCGCGCGTTCCAGCCCGCGCCGGATGTACGGGTTGCGGCGCATCACGTTCCACACGAAACCGGAGCGGTAATTCTCGATCATCAACAGGATCGGCCCCTGGTCGATCCCGAGGTATTGGTCGTCGAACCAGCCCTCACCCGGTACCACGTGTCCGCTGCGCAACGGCACGTCCTTCAACTGGAACGTGGGATTGAAGGCGTCCACGAAACCGTATTTCGAATACAGCCATTTGCCGTAGCGGCTGTACATCGCATCGATAGCCGGCAACACCAGCTCCGGCGCGAACACGATCGAGCCAATCGCCGCGGTGGGCGCGATGGTGCCGTCGTCGATGATTTCGCCGACATCCGCACCGCGCGCGAAATAGCCGTAGAACTTCAGGCTCGTGCCATCCGGCCGCTGCCAGGTGGTATTGCCTGGTCCGTCGCAGGCGGTCAAACCCCAGATGTTCCCGTCGTAGCCCGCGAAGTGCCCGACGGTGGAGATCGCGTAGGCACGTTGCCCGATCACCGAGCGACGGGCGTTCTCGAAATAATCCACCCCGCGCGCACGCATGTACGCATCGCGAATACCGCGGAAATCCACCCACGATTCGCTGTACTGGTGACCGAACAGCGGTGCGAAGCCGACGTGCGGCTTGCCGCCCATGAAGCTGCCCCAGGTGAGGTGATAGGTCGATGTCCACGCTTTCCACGCCTCGGGCTTCACTGCATGGGTCGGCGAGCCGAGTGCGAGGATGTACAGGATTTTCGCCTCGTCGTAGCCCTTCCAGTCGTTGGGGATGAACTTGCCGCCCGGCGTCCAGCCCATGCTGACGAGCGGCGGACGCGCCTGCGCCCAGTCCCAGTCCACGTCGCGGTAGAGCTTGTCGGCGAGTTCGCGGATTTCGCGTTCCTCGGGATTGTCCTGGTCGAAGTAGGTCTGGTCGAACAGCACGCCCGCCATCAGCAGCGTGGTGTCGATGGTCGAAACTTCGACCCAGCGGCCATAGCGAAGCCCGGTCTGGGTGTCGAGGAAGTGATAGAAGAATCCGTGGTAACCGGCGTCGTGGTCCTCGCTGTCGCCTTGCGGCGCGTTCGCGAAGAATTTCAACGTGGCCAGCACGCGCTGGCGCGCCTGTTCGCGCGTGATCCAGCCGCGCTCCACCCCGATCGGGTACGCCGTCAGGGCGAAGCCCACGGCGGCGATGCTGGAGAAGTAATCCCGCTCGGGGTGCGGCGGCCAGTGGTCGGGCACCAGTCCATTCTTCGGATTGGCCGTCTGCCAGAAGAATTCGAACGTGCGGTGTTCGATGTCGTCCAGCGAAGGCGACTGCAAGGCGCTCGCCGCGCCGGCGTCCATGGCCTGCAGCGGGTTGAGGCGCGCCGCGGCATGCGCCGGCGCGGCCGTCAGCAACGCCAGCAGCAGGAAAAACGTGGTGGTGCCGGCCCTGCGCAGCATGGCCGTTGCGGTGAAGCGAACTCTCATTGCATTCCCCATCACGGCCACGGCGCCTCCGCGGGCACGGGACCGGCCAAATGTTGCATCACATTCCCCATTGGATCACCCCTTGTGCTTGATGCGTCGCGATTGCCGTCACACGGCGGCGCAATGGCGCGCAATGAATTGCTGGTGCATCGGCATGGCATCGACGCACGTCGCGATCACCCGCTCGACGCCTTCCATCAGTTGCCGCAGTTCGGCGTCGGAAAGCTGGTCGACCGCGGGGTGGTACGCGCGCGGCAGGATGCGCTGGCCGATCATCACTTCCACCCAACTGGTGAGCGCGAACAGTTCCTCGGCATTGCGGTAGAAGCGCCCGCTGTCGCGGAACAGCCGGATGTTGTCGGCCAGCGGTTCGGGAATGTCCATGTTGCGGCAGTAGTTCCAGAACGGCGTGTCGTCGCGTTCGGTAGCGCAGAAGTGCAGGATGATGAAATCGCGGATGCGCTCGATTTCGAACGTGGTCTGCGCGTTGTAGCGGTCGATCACCGGCTGGCTGAAGCCACGGTCAGGGAACAGTTTGACCAGGCGCGCGAGACCGGATTGGATCATGTAGATCGCGGTGGATTCCAGCGGTTCCAGGAAACCCGCGGCGAGTCCGAGCGCGACCACGTTCCGGTCCCACGCCTTCCTGCGCTGGCCCGCGGTGAAGCGCAGCACCCGGGGTTCGCCGATGGCGTGGCCGTCGAGCTGTTTCACCAACGTGGCCGCGGCCGCATCGTCGGAAATGTATTCGCTCGAATACACGTAGCCGTTGCCGACTCGATGCTGCAAGGGTATCCGCCAGGTCCAGCCCGCCTCGCGCGCGGTGCAGCGCACGAACGGGGTCGGTGGTCCCACGGATTCGCAGGCCAGCGCGACAGCCCGGTCGCAGGGCAGCCAGTGCGACCAGTCTTCGTAACCCGCGTGCAGGGTCTGTTCGATCAGCAGGCCGCGGAAGCCGGAGCAATCGAGGAACAGATCGCCTTCGACGCGTTCGCCGCTTTCAAGCACCACCGCCTCGACGAAACCGTCCTCGCTGCGCAACTGCACGTCCACCACCTTGCCCTCGGTACGCCGTACGCCTCGCTGCTCCGCGTAACGACGCAGGTATTTCGCGTACAGGCCGGCATCGAAATGGTAGGCGTAGGCGATGTCCGCCAGCGGCGATTTCGGTGGCACATCCGTGGCCGACACCATGAATTTGCCGAGTGGGCCGGCTTTCGTGTGCAGCGAATATTCGCCGAGGTCGGCCGCGATGCCTTGCTGGTGCGCCCTGAGCCAGTACTGGTGGAAGGGCAGCAGGCCGTAATCGTGGCCGATGGTGCCGAAGCCATGGAAGTAGCGATCACCGATGCGCGCCCAATCCACGAATTCGATGCCGAGCTTGAAGGTGCCCTTGACCGTGCGGACGAACTCGGCCTCGTCGATTTCCAGCAGCTGGTTGAACAATTTCAGGTGCGGCACCGTGGCTTCGCCGACGCCGACCGTGCCGATCTGCTCGGATTCGATCAACCGGATCGAGAGGGTGCCCGGGAACAGCTTGGCCAGCGCGGCCGCGGCCATCCAGCCGGCGGTGCCACCGCCGACGATCACGACGTTGCGGACCGGTGAGGCACTCACGTTGCGAACTTCCCGGAATCATCAAAAAAAAGGCGGGCCCGTGGAGAGTGCCGGACCCGCCTTCCCACGCTTGCGGTTTGCGCGATGGAGACGTGCTGCCTTACCACCTCACCCCCATCGTGAACTTGAAGGTGCGCGGCACGCCGGTGATATTGCCTGTTGTGTTGTAGACGGCCACCGGATCGAAAACGCCGTTTGATCCCCAGTTGACCAAAGTGTCGGTGTAGTTCTTGTAATTGAAGGCGTTGAGGATATCCAGCCGCAGGTACCAATACACGCTGTCGCTGATCCGGATGTTCTTGGTCGCGGAGAAATCGACATCGCGGTAACCCCAGATCGGCCCACCGATCAGGAAGCGTTTGCCGCCGTTCGGAATGGTCGCGGCGGGTATGCCCGTGCTGCCGTTCGGGAAGGTTGCGCCGTAGTGGGCAATGTCGTTGAGCGGAGTCGGTGTCGCCAGGGTCAGCTTGGCCGACAGCGTGATGTCCCAGGGAACGTCGACCACGCCGGTGGCGACCAGCCGGTGCTTGGGCGCGGCGTTCGAGAGAATGAACGGATAATCCTGGATGGTTGCCTCATCGAACGCGTAATTCTCGCCCGTGAAATCGGCCCGCAGGTTGCGGTTCTGGGTGGCGTTGGTGTGGGTATAGGCAATAGTGGCCCCCCAGCCGGACTCCCGTGTGTACGGCTTTTCCGCATACAGCAACAACTGGGTGCTGCGGGTCTCGATGCCGCTGTTGCCGATGATCAGACTGCCGAAGCCCGGAATGCTGTTGCCCCAGGGCTGGCTGCCATTCATCCAGAACGCGCCGTTGGGGTAACGGTTGCCCAAGGTGAACACGAACCCGTCCTTGCTGACCACGCGTGCCACCGTGGCGCTGGTGTTCCAGTCCCCCAGTTTGTTGCGCATACCGAGGCTGAACTGGTCCGAGTACGGAATCTTGAGATCGTTGTTGATGACGTCGACTTCCTTGCCGGCATTGGTGCCTGCTACCAGCGCTTGTAGATTGCCAACGTCGAGATATTTCGGATCCCAGGGCGTGCAGGGGTCTCCCATGCACGCTTGGGTGGGACTGCTGAAGTAATAGGTTTCCTGGTCGAGCGCGAACTTGGTCTGTTCGAGCTGCAGATAGTTGTAGAGGTTGCGGTCGTAGGCGCGCCCGGCGCCGCCGAAAATCACGTGCCGTTGGTCGCCGCCGATGTCGTAGGAAAAGCCGAGTCGCGGCTGCCATTCGTTCTTCTTGGGGCTGCGATTATGACCGTTCGAAATATAGTCGTTGATGTTGACACCGCCCAGCGCCAGCGACTGGGCGTAGGTCTGGCCGGCGGGCGCGTTCGGGTCCTGGCTGTTGAAAGCCGCGATCACATTGGCCGGCGTCACCCAATCGAGGTACGAGGAATTGTGTTCCATGTCCCAGCGGACGCCGAGATTCAGCGTGAGGTGGTCATTCACTTCCCAGTCGTCCTGGGCATAGGCGCCAAACTGTTTGTCCTTGGTACGCACGATCGGGCTGAAACCCACCGACGGTACCCCGAACGTGGCCTTGTAGGGTGTCGAATTGGTGCCCACGGGGCTGCCGGGCGGACAGTTGGTGCCGCCACCGGGCGGACACACGTTGTAGAACGCCTGCGCGGTTGAGTCGCCGGCGTCCTGCGACACCAGTGTCACGTCGGCGTAGCGCACGCCCACCTTGACGACATGGTCGCCGAGCCAGTGGAAATCGGTGAAGGTCAGGTCGTCCTTGAAGCCGGGACCTTTCTGGCCCTTGTTCTGCTCGGCGCGCGGGTCGGGCGCGCCGGTCTGGATGATCATCGCGTTGTTGTTCGGGCCGAAGGTGTAGGCCTGTCCGACTCCCGAAGTGATCTGCTGTGGCACGAAAAACGCATTCTCATAAGTCAGCAGGGCTTCGTTGAACCAGGCGTCCGTGCTGTGCGACCAGTACAGCTCGTAGCGCTTGTCGGTGTTCTTGGTCTGGATGCCGGCCGAGGCCGCGGTGGTGCCGCCGATGTTGCCGATCTGGTTTTCGTTGCGGATCTGCGCACGCAGTTCGATGCGATCGCTGTCGGTGGGTTCCCAGTCCAGCTTGCCGAAGAACAGGTTCTCGAAGAACGGCAGGTTGGCCGGCCCGAGTTGCGATTGCGCGTCGGTGGGCAGCAGGTCGGTTACGCCCGTGACACCCGGCACCACCGCGATCGGTGTGTTGAAGCGCTTCACCGAGTTGGTGATGAAGAAATGCATCTTGTCCTGGATGATCGGGCCACCGAGCGCGAAGCCGTATTCCTTGCTCATCGACGTTGTCTTGGTGCCCGACGCCTTTTCGCTCGGCGTCATGTCGCGATAACTGTCGTCGGTGTAGTTGCCGTACACCTCGCCGTGGAACTCATTGGTGCCGGATTTGGTCACCGCCGTCACCGCGCCGCTCGACAACTGGCCGTATTCGGCCTTGTAGTTGGAGGTGATCACCTTGTACTGGCCGATCGCAAGCTCCGGGAAGGGATTGCCTTGAGTCGCGTTCTGGCCGGAAACGCCGCCGAACAAGTAGCTCTTTTGGCCCACGCCATCGATGTAGACATTTACCGCGGCGGTGTTCTGTGCGCCACTCCGCAATGAGGTATTGCCGGACGGGTTGACGGTGAAGATCATGCCCGGCACGGTGTCGGCGAACTCGAGGAAGTTGCGGGTCACCTGCGGCATGGTCTGGATCTGGTGTTGCGAGACTGTCTCGCCGACCTGCGACGTCTTGGTGTCGAACAGCTGAGTGCCGACAACTTGCACGGTCTGGAGTGTCTGCGGCGCCGCCGTGGCGGGGCCGCCGGTAGCCGCAGTGAGATTCAGGGTGGCGGTCGACGCCACCGACAGCGTTACCGTCTGGCCGGTACCGGGGCCGGCGTCGATACGCCAAGTGCCCGGCTGCAGTCCCACCAGCACGTAGCTGCCATTCGCGGAGGCTTTGGTAACGCGAACCGTCCCGGTGGCGACATTGCGTGCGGTGATCTGCGCGTTCGGCGGGGCAGTGCCCCGCAAATTGGCATTCGCTGATTGCGCCCAGACGATGCCGGGCAACGACAACGTCGAGGCAACCGTGCTGGTGATCAACGCCGCCAGCAATTTTTTCCGAAGCATCGTTTGGTGTTTCATATCCCCTCCAGCGCGCATGGGGTTTATTGGAGTTTTCGGGCTTGAACCTCTTTTCCACTCCCGGTTGCGGTTGCGCGAAACCCGCACGAGGCGCGTACCACTACCTCGCACGGCATGGTCGTCACGTCCGCTTCCGGTATATCCGGCGTTTGCATCTGCACCACCAGCCGCTCCAGCGCCGCATGTCCCAATTGCGCGATCCGCACGTGCACCGTGGTGAGCGGTGGGTGCGTGTAGCGTGCTATCGGAATGTCGTCGAAACCCGCCAGTGCGATCTGGTCGGGCACCTGCACACCGGCTTCGTTGAGGGCGGACAGGCAGCCGATCGCCATCATGTCGTTGGCGGCGAACACGGCATCGGGAAGCTTGCGCCCCGCCAACAGCGTGCGCCCGGCGCGATGACCGGATTCCTCGCTGTAGTCGCCTTCCAGGTAGCGCGCGATCGCCCCGTCCTGCGCGGCGATCGTCTGCTCGAAACCGCGACGGCGTTCGCGCGCGTCGCGATTGCCTTCCGGACCTTCGATGAAGGCGATCTTGCGATGGCCAAGCACGAGCAGGTGCTGCGTCATCGCGCGGGCGCCACCCAGGTTGTCGATGTTCACGTGCGGGCGGCGAGGCTCGCGTGGCGGGCTGTCGAGCAGCACCGCGGGGATGGAATCGGCAAGATGCTTGCGCAGGAAGGCAGCGTCCACATGCGGCGACATGATCAACACGCCGTCCACGCGGCCCTGCATCGCCCGCAGGGCTACGGCGGCTTCGTTCGCGTCACCGTGGGAACTGGAGACCAGCAGGTGCAGCCCGTGCGTACGCGCCGCAAGGTCTATTCCGCGGATCAGTTCGGAAAAGAATTCGCCGAACAGATCCGGCAACAATGCGCCGATCGCCTGTGTGCGGCGGGTGACCAGACTGCGGGCTGCCCCCATGGGCACATAACGCAGGCGCGCCGCTGCGCGCTCGATGCGCGCGCGCGTGGCCGGCGTGACGTCGGCGCTCCCATTCAATGCGCGTGATACGGTCGCCACTGAAACTTTCGCCTCCCGGGCGACGTCCTTGATCGTCACCACTGCACGCTTCCCCCGTGGCCTGATGGACAGGGCGCACCGGATGCACCTGTGCACGGAATGTAAACGTTTTCATTCCGTAATGCAAACGTTTTCAATGGCCAAGGATCCGGCCTGTCAGAGGCTTGGTGACGCGATGTGCCGGCCCGGGGCGATTCAGCCCCGGGCGCGTCGTTCCAGCATCGCCACGGCCGGCAGCGTCTTGCCTTCAAGGAATTCCAGGAACGCCCCGCCCCCGGTCGAGATGTACGACACCTTGTCTTCGATGCCGTACTTGTCCACCGCGGCCAGCGTGTCGCCGCCCCCCGCGATCGAGAAGGCCTTCGAATCGGCGATCGCGCGCGCCAAGGTTTCGGTGCCGTGGCCGAATGCATCGAATTCGAACACGCCGACCGGGCCGTTCCACACCACCGTGCCGGCCTTGGCGATCATGTCCGCGTAGCGCTTGGCGGTATCGGGGCCGATGTCGAGGATCATTTCCCCGTCGCCGACTTGATCCACCGGCTTCACCGTGGCGGGTGCATCGGCGGCGAATTTCGGCGCCGTCACCACGTCACTCGGAACCGGCACGTCGGCGCCGCGCGCATGGGCGCGCTCGATCACCTTGCGTGCCGCGTCCAGCAGGTCGGCCTCGAACAGGGATTTGCCGACCTTGTGGCCGGCCGCCGCGATGAAGGTGTTGGCGATGCCGCCGCCGACGATCAACTGGTCGACGCGCTGCACCAGGTTCTGCAGCAGGTCGAGCTTGGTGGAAACCTTGGAGCCGGCGACGATCGCCAGCAGCGGGCGCGCCGGATCTTTCATCGCCTTGCCCAGCGCGTCCAGTTCCCCCGCCAGCAGCGGACCCGCGCACGCGGTCTTCGCGAACTTCGCGACGCCGTGCGTGGACGCCTGCGCGCGATGTGCGGTGCCGAACGCGTCCATCACGAACACGTCGCACAACGCGGCGTATTTTTTTGCGAGCGCCTCGTCATCGGATTTCTCGCCGACGTTCATCCGGCAGTTTTCCAGCAACACTACTTCGCCGTTCTTCACGTCGACGCCGTCGAGATAATCGCGTTGCAGGCGCACGCTGGCGCCAAGCTCCTCCGACAGCCATTCGGCGACGGGCTTCAGCGATTGCGCCTCGTCGAACACGCCTTCCTTGGGACGCCCGAGATGCGACATCACCAGCACCGCTGCGTCCGCATCGCGCGCGGCACGGATGGTCGGAAGCGCCGCATCAAGGCGTTGGGTGGAGGTGATCTTGCCATTCTGGATCGGCACGTTGAGATCTTCGCGGATCAGGACGCGCCTGCCCTTGAGATCAAGATCGGTCATGCGGATGAGGGTCATGGAACGGCTCCAGCGATCGATGCAATGTTGAATTGCGCATTGTCGACGGCGCGCTGGTCGCGTGCAATTGCGCTAACCTTGCCGGTTTCGATGACCGCCGAAATCCGCATGCCCGACACCTTCATGTTGTACAGCTACTGGCGCTCCAGTGCCGCCTATCGCGTGCGCATTGCGCTGAATTTGAAGGGGCTCGATTACGTGATCGCGCCGGTGCATCTGGTGCGTGACGGCGGCGAGCAGCACCACGACGACTATCGTGCGCTCAATCCGCAGCAACTGGTGCCGACGCTGGTGGATGGCGACAAGACGATCATCGAATCGCTGGCGATCATCGAATACCTGGAAGACGCCTATCCCGACACGCCGCGCCTGCTGCCGCCCAGCGCATTGGCGTGCGCACGGGTGCGCGCGATCGCGCAGGCGATCGCGTGCGACATCCATCCGATCGGCAACCTGCGGGTGCTGCAATACCTCCAGCGCGAACTCGGCGCAAGCGACGGACAGAAGCTCGCGTGGTCGCGGCACTGGATCGAGATCGGTTTCAATGCGATCGAAGCGATGCTGGCTGCCCGTCGTACCGGCGCGTTCTGCGAAGGCCACGCGCCCACGCTGGCCGATTGCTGCCTGGTTCCGCAGGTGTACAACGCGCGACGCTTCGGCGTGTCGCTGGAACGTTATCCCGTCATCGAATCGATCGACGCGGTGTGCCGCAAGCTCCAAGCGTTCCGCGTGGCCGCGCCGGAGGCGCAGGCCGACGCGCCCGTCGCGGCGTAAGCGCCGCTTTAGCCGACGAACACCCGCGCATTGCGGAAGATCCGCATCCACGGCGAATCTTCGCCCCACCCGCGTGGGTGCCAGCTCATCTGCACCGTGCGGAAAACCCGCTCCGGGTGCGGCATCAGGATGGTCACGCGCCCGGATGCGGCGGTGAATCCGGCCAGGCCGTCCGGCGAACCGTTCGAGTTGTAGGGGAAGGTTTCGGTTGCCTTGCCGCGGTTGTCGACGAAACGCACGCAGGCCGTGGCCTTGCCGGCCTTGCTGCCTTCGGCGAACACCGCGCGGCCTTCGCCGTGCGCGGCGACCACCGGGATGCGCGAGCCGGCCATGCCGCGAAACAGGATCGAGCCCGCGTCCAGCACTTCCAGCGTCACCAGCCGTGCTTCGTATTGTTCCGATGCGTTGCGCGCGAAAGTCGGCCAATGCTCGGCGCCGGGGATGATGGACTTCAGATGCGCCAGCATCTGGCAGCCATTGCACATGCCGACGGCGAATTTCGATTCGTCGGCGAGGAACGCCGCGAACTGGTCGCGGAGTTCGTTGTGATACAGGATCGACGCGGCCCAGCCGCGCCCCGCGCCCAGCACGTCGCCGTATGAAAAGCCGCCGCACGCGGCGAAACCGGCGAACCCGGCGAGCGTGTGCCGACCGGTCACGAGATCGCTCATGTGCACGTCCACCGCGTCAAAACCCGCGCGGGTGAACGCCGCCGCCATTTCCACCTGGCCGTTGACGCCCTGCTCGCGCAACACCGCGAGGCGCGGACGCGCGCCCTTGGCGACGTACGGCGCGGCCACGTCGTCCGTCGGGTCGAAGGTGAGTTTCGCATTCAAGCCCGGATCGCCATCGTCGCTGCGCCATTCGCGTTCGGCGTCGGCGCAGGCGGGGTTGTCGCGCAGGCGTTGCATCGCATGGCTGGTTTCGTGCCAGGTGTCGATCAGCTTGCGCCAGTTCCACTTGGCGACGGTTTCATCGCCTCCGTACAGCTTGATGCCGAGCTTGGCCTTGGGCCGTGCGATCACGCGCGTCATGGCGGCCAGACCGTGCGCTTCGGTAATCGCGGCGAACGCATCGTGGTCGTCGACGCGCACCTGCACCACCGCGCCGAGTTCCTCGTTGAACAGCGCGCGCAGCGTGCTGTCGGCCCAACCGTCGAGAAAGATTTCCAGGCCGCAATGGCCGGCGAAGGCCATTTCCAGCAGCGTGACGATCGCGCCGCCGTCGGAACGATCGTGATAGGCCAGCAGCAGGTTCTTCTCGCGCGCGGCGCGGATCGCGTCGAACAGGCCGCGCAGGCGCTCGGGGTTTTCGAAATCCGGCGGCACGCCGCCGCCGCGTTCGTAGGCTTGCGTCAGCACCGAGCCGCCGAGGCGGTCGCGGCCGGCGCCGAGGTCGATGAGCCACAGTTCGGTATCGCCCGCGTCCATTCGGAGCTGCGGCGTCAGCGCACCGCGTGCGTCCTCCACGCGCGCGAACGCGCTGACGATCAGCGACACCGGAGCGATGGTGCGCTGTTCGCGGTCGGCATCGCGCCACAGCGTGCGCATCGACAGCGAGTCCTTGCCGACCGGAATGGACATCCCGAGCGCGGGACACAGTTGCATCGAAACGGCTTGCACGGCGTCGAACAGCGCCGCGTCTTCGCCTTCGTGGCCGATCGCGGCCATCCAGTTGGCCGACAGCCGGACTTCTTCGAGGCTCGCGAGTGGCGCGGCGATCAGATTGGTGATGGCTTCGCCCAACGCCATGCGCGCGGACGCGGCGCCGTCCAGCACCGCGACCGGCGCGCGTTCGCCCATCGCCATCGCTTCGCCGGCGTACCCCTGGAAGTCGGCCAGCGTCAAAGCGCAATCCGCGACCGGCACCTGCCATGGGCCCACCAGTTGGTCGCGCGCGCAGAGGCCGCCGACGCTGCGGTCGCCGATATGGATCAGGAACGCCTTGTCGGCGACCGCGGGCATGCGCAACACGCGCTCGATCGCTTCGTGGAGGCCGATGCCGGTGAGATCGGGAATGATGTCGAGTTGCGGCTCGATGCGGGTCGCATCGCGCTGCATCCGCGGCGGCTTGCCGAGCAGCATCTCAAGTTCCATGTCGATCACGCGCGGATCGCGTTTCGAGCGCACCCGCAAGCGTTGTTCTTCCGTCGCGGTGCCGACCACCGCGAACGGACAGCGCTCGCGCTCGCACAGCGCGCGGAATTTGTCGACGTCCGCGGGCTTCACGCCGAGCACGTAACGTTCCTGCGATTCGTTGCACCAGATCTGCATGGGCGAGAGCTGCGGATCGTCCAGCGGCACCGCATCGAGGTCGATGTCGCCGCCGACGCCCGAATCGTGCAGCAATTCCGGAATGGCATTCGACAAACCACCCGCGCCGACATCGTGGATCGCGACGATGGGGCTGGTGTCGCCGAACGCGCAGCAGGCATCGATCACTTCCTGGCAGCGCCGCTGCATTTCCGGGTTGTCGCGCTGCACCGAGGCGAAGTCGAGCGCTTCACTGGAGGCGCCGGCCGCCATTGACGAGGCCGCGCCGCCGCCGAGGCCGATCAGCATCGCGGGCCCGCCCAGCACGATCACCTGATCGCCCGGCGCGAGTTTGTTCTTTTTCACCAGCATCGGGCGCACGTTGGCGACGCCGCCCGCCAGCATGATCGGCTTGTCGTAGCCGTGGCGCATGCCGGGCTTGGCGGTTTCGAGTTCGAACGTGCGGAAATAGCCGGCGAGACACGGTCGCCCGAACTCGTTGTTGAAGCCGGCCGCGCCCAGCGGGCCGTCGCGCATGATCTCGAACGCGCTCGCGACGCGCGGCGGCAGCGGGCGTTCCGCTTCCCAAGGCCGCGGCAAATCCGGAATGCGCAGGTGCGAGACGGAAAAGCCGGTCAAGCCGGCTTTCGGTTTGCCGCCGCGCCCGACCGCGCCTTCGTCGCGGATCTCGCCGCCGGATCCGGTGGCCGCGCCCGGCCATGGCGAAATCGCGGTCGGGTGGTTGTGGGTTTCGACCTTGATTGCGTAGGGGATCGACTCGACGTGCGTGCGCCAGACGCCGTCGGCGTCGGCGAAGAAGCGCGCGCCGTTCGAGCCCTCGATCACCGCGGCATTGTCGCTGTACGCCGACAGCGTGTACGCGGGCGAGGTCTTGTGGGTGTGGCGGATCAGGTCGAACAGGCTGGACGATTGCTTCTCGCCATCGACGATGAAGCTGGCGTTGAATACCTTGTGCCGGCAGTGCTCGGAATTGGCCTGCGCGAACATCACCAGTTCCGCGTCGGTCGGATCGCGGCCGAGCTTCGCGTAGTTGTCGACGAGGTAATCGATCTCGTCCGGCGCGAGCGCCAGGCCCAGCGCACCATTGGCCCCTTGCAGCGACGCTTTCGCGTCATCGCCCAGCGCGACCGTGGCCAGCGGCGCGGATTCGCCGCGCAGGAAAATCTGCGGCGCATCGCTGAGCTTCAGCAGTACCGATTGGGTCATCGGGTCGTGCAAGGCGTTCGCAATGGCGGCGAACGCGGGATCGTCCGCAGCCGGCAGGTGCTCGATCAGGAATGCGGTGCCGCGTTCGACGCGTGAGACGTGGATGCCGACGTGGTGCACGATGTCGGTGGCCTTCGACGACCACGGCGACAGCGTGCCGAGCCGTGGCACCACCCACAGCGAAGCGTCCGCGGGCGGCGCTTCGGTGGCGTCGAGCACTTCAGCAAGGCGCCGGTGCAGAGTCGGCGACAGTTGCAACTTCGATTCGACGAAGTACACCTGCCGCGCGCCGCGCACGCGAATGCCCTTGGCAATGGCGCCGAGGCGAAGGTTGAGTCGGTCGAGGCGGAAATCCGACAGGGCGCTGCGCCCGTCGAGGACGATCATGGCGATGGGGAAACCGCAGCCGGAGGGAGCCGGTCATTATAAATGCGATCGTCCCGGATCGCCGGGTGGCCCGGTGTGCCGCACGAGCATGAGGCACTTCGATCAACAGACACCAGAACGGCTTCGGTGGCTTGGCTACGCGCGAAAGCCGCTATCAGCGTGAAGGTTGGGCGGTGGGCGTGGCGTGCACCGTCTCGAGCCGCCGCAATAATTCCTGCGGATCGACGTACCCGCCCAGCACCACGCCGTTGTCGGCAATGACGGTGGGCGTGCCGTCCACACCCAGATCCATGCCGAGGTTGAAGTCGTGCGCCACCGGCGACTGGCAAGTTGCATTGTGCGGCCCCTGGCCTTCGAACGCGCGGGTCAGCGCGTCCTTGCGGTCGGATGCGCACCACACGTCCACGGCTTTCTGTGCCGACGGTGTGCCGAGTCCGCTGCGCGGCCAGAACAGGTAATCCACGGCAATCCCGAGCTTGTTGAGCTCGGCGATGTTGGCGTGGAACGCGCGGCAGTACGGGCAGTCGATGTCGGTGAATACCGTCACCGTGTATTTCGGATTGGCTGGTGCGAAGCGGATCATTCCGGCGGGCGCCAGCTTGGCGATGGCATCGCGCCGCAGGCGGTTCATCGTCTGGCTGTTGAGCGGCGTGCGGGTCTTGATGTCGAACGCGTCGCCCTGGATCACGTAGCGCCCGTCGCCGGTCATGTACAGCACCTGGCCTTGCGAGATCACCTGAAACAAGCCGGCGATCGGCATCGGGGCGATCTGCTGCACCTTCGCGCCGGGTGCCATCTGCGTGACCGCGGTGGTGATCGCGCTGCGCACGGCTGGCGTGACGGAAGCGGCGGCGGCCGGCATGGCATCGGCGACTGCGACGGGATGGTCGGAGGAACAGGCGCTCGTGGCAACGACGGCCAGCGCGAGCGCGCAAACAAGTTTCAGCATGAGGATTTTCGAAACGCGACTTGGTGCGCAAACGGGTTTGGCGGGATGCTAGCACGTGGCGCGGCGCAAAACCGTGCGCCGGATGCTTTAGAACGTCAGCCACCAACAGCCGCCGAATTCGGTGACACCGAAATCGCGGGTGGCGCCATCCGATGTGGAAATTTCGAAGCCGGTGGGCGGTGGCGGCGGGGCGTCGATTGCGCCGGTCGAGGTGGCGGGGAAAGCACCATCGAAGGGCGGTCCCGCTGCATGCACGATTGCGATGCCCCTCAGCGGCCGCTTCAGCCATTCCGTCAGCGAACGCAGCGTGCTGCGCGCGGACGCCTGGTCCATGCCGCGCCACAGGATCAGCCCGGCGAGCCGGTTCACGTCGTGCGTCGTGAAAGCCTCGCCGATGGCTTGCCTGAGTGCTTGCGGTGATGCTGCACAGACGTCACCGAATGCGTTGTCCGTAGCGGTGGCATTGCCTGGAGCGGGCGCCGGATTGCCGCATGGCTGGCCGGAGAACACCGGTTCGCCGTGCGCGCCGATGCAGTGATAGATCTGCGCATGCGCCAAGGGCGCGCAGGCGGTGAGTACAAGCAGGCACAGGACTTTCGGCAGCAAACCCATGGGCGCGAGTCTAGCCGTTGCAGGCCGTAGGCGAATCCGGGTCCGCCGTGGCTACGACTGCGCCGTGGCGTGTTGAAACCCGCCACGGACCGATTTGGCCGCGGCACCGGCGATCACGCCGCCAGCCCGAATGGGGCGCGGTGGAAAAGACTCCCTACGCCGCACCGTCGAGGCGTTGCAACACCGCGGTGGTGGCGCGCGCGCGGTTCAATGTATAGATGTGCAGGCCCGGTGCACCGCCATCGATCAAGCGTCGGCACATCGCGGCCACTACCTCGGCACCGAATTCACGCACGGAATCCCCGTCGTCGCCATAGGCGACCATCCGCTTGCCGATCCAGCGCGGGATTTCCGCGCCGCACATTTCCGAGAAGCGTCGCAGCTGCGTGAAATTCGCGATCGGCATCACGCCCGGCACGATGGGAATCGCGATCCCGGCCGCGCGCGCGTCATCCACGAACCTGAAGTACGCATCGGCGTTGAAAAAGTACTGCGTGATCGCGCCATCCGCGCCAGCCTCGACCTTGGCCTTGAAATGCTTCAAGTCGGCCTGCGCGTGGTCCGACTGCGGATGGCATTCCGGATAGCACGCGACCTCGATGTGGAAATATCCGTTGTGTTCGCGGCGCACGAAATCCACCAGGTCCGAGGCATAACGGAAGTCGCCGGGCGAGGCCATGCCCGAGGGCAGGTCGCCGCGCAGTGCCACGATGCGCTTGCAGCCGAGTTCGCGGTAATCGTTCAGCAGCGCGCCGATTTCCTCGCGCGAGCCACCCATGCACGATACGTGTGGCGCGACTTCCAGCGCGTGGGTTTCGCGCAGGTGCCGCACAGTGCGCGGCGTGTGCGTCAGCGTTGATCCGCCCGCGCCGAACGTAACGCTGACGAATTCCGGCGCCAGCGCCGCCAGCTTCGGCAACGCGCGTTCGAGTTGCGCGCGCTGCTCGTCGTTCTTGGGCGGAAAGAATTCCAGCGAGATCGGCGTCATCGGGATCCGGCGTCCATATATCTTTCCATCAAGATAGAGAGAATGGTTGCAGGATGCAACGGACAAACAAAAACCGCCGGCGGGTACCGGCGGTTTTCATGCAGGGCGGGTGACAACCCGCCGTTGGTGCGCGTGGATGGCGGGATGCGTTGCACTCCTCCCGCCCTACATGTGGGTGCTCAAGCCGCCTTCTTCCACTGGCCCAGTGCCGCCAGGCCGTTGTCGCGCGCGCGTTCGACCACGATCTTCTGCGCGGCGGCGAAGTTACCGGTCAGGTCCTGGGCCCACAGGTGCAGCGCGGCTTGCTGCATTGCTCGGCCATAGGAGAACGACAGCGGCCAGGGGTGCGGGCCGAGGCGGTTCATCGCGTTCAAGTGCGCGGTGGCGTCTTCGTCGCTCTGGCCGCCGGACAGGAACACGATGCCCGGCAACACCGCCGGCACTGCGGACTTGAGACACAGGATGGTGGATTCGGCGACTTCCTCGATGTCGGCCTGTTCCGCGCAATCCTTGCCGGATACGACCATGCTGGCTTTCAGGATCGTGCCTTCCAGCATCACGTTGTGTTCGTACAGCGCCGAGAACAGCGAACGCAGCGTGGCTTCGGTGACTTCGTAGCAGGTTTCGATGTCGTGGTCGCCGTCCATCAGCACCTCGGGTTCGACCATCGGCACGATGCCCGCTTCCTGGCACAGCGCGGCGTAGCGCGCCAGCGCATGGGTGTTGGCGTCGATGCAGGTGCTCGAAGGCATGTCGTCGCCGATCGTGATCACCGCGCGCCATTTCGCGAACTCGGCGCCCAGCTTCACGTATTCCTCCAGCCGGCCGCGCAGGCCATCGAGGCCCTCGGTGACCAGTTCGCCCGGAAAACCGGCCAGCGGCTTGGCGCCCATGTCGACCTTGATGCCGGGGATGATGCCGGCGTCCTTCATCACCTTGGTGAATGGCACGCCGGCCTTGGTGGACTGACGGATCGTCTCGTCGTACAGGATCGCGCCGGAAATGTGTTCGGAAAGTCCGGGCGCCGTCAGCAGCATTTCGCGGTAGGCGCGACGGTGCTCTTCGCTGTCGGGCACGCCGACCGCGTCGAAACGCTTCTTGATGGTGCCCGAGGATTCGTCGATCGCGATGATGCCTTTGCCGGGTGCGACCATCGCCTGCGCGACAGCTTCCATTTGGTCGATGCTCATGCCGATTTTCCGGTGGTGTCGGTGGACCGCCAAGTATAGGTGAGCACGGGATTTTTTGCCTTTGGCTGACGGTACGAATCGAAGCGGTTGTTGTGAAAAGTCAGGCCATCAATGGTTGTTCTGGTGTCCGTCGACCGGAGCCGGGGATGCTCGCGTTTCGGTCCCGATGACGCAGCGATCAAGGATGATCGCAGGATCAGCGATACCCGTTCGGGAAATCCGCCAAAGTGCAGGCGTCGGTGATCTGCGTTCGCGCAGCCGGATCGGCAGGCAGGTTGAACGGAATGATGATGTAGGTGAACACGGGTTCGCGCCCGACGTTGTCCTTGCCAGGCACGTAGTGCATGTCCTTGACCGCGCTGGCCGCCACTGTTTTCAGGTCGCCCGCGGGAATGGTCTTGCGCACCACGATGTCGCGGGTCACGCCGTCCGAGCCAATCATGTAGGTGACCGCCGCGCAGGTCGGCTTGCTGAGGTTCACGCCGCTGTTGGGCACGTCCACGTCCAGCGAAGTGTTGGTCATTACCCAATAGTTGTCGCGCTGCGCGGGCTGGACCACCCTGATGTTGGGGTTGATCGCGGCCACGGACACGGCGGAAACGAGCAGGACGCCGGAGACAAGCAAGGTCTTGTTCATGGCAAGGCGAAGTCGCGAGTTGCTGGTCATAAATCCCGCAGGCTTTCGGCGATTCCGTCCGGTCCCACGCTGAGCAGTTTCAAGGTGTTGGTGCCGCCGCCGCGGCCGGTATGGTCGCCATGGGTCAGCAGCACGCGGTCGCCTTCGACCAGATCGCCGCGATGGAACAGTTGCCGCACGGCTTCGCGCACCACCAGCGCCGGATAAGTGTCGTGGCCGGCGAACGGAATCGGTCGGACGTCGCGCAACAGCAACATGCGGCGGCGCGCTTCCGCGCTCGGCGTCAGCGCATAGATCGGCACCGACGAGCGGTAGCGCGACAGCCATTGCGCGGTGGTGCCCGACTCGGTAAGCGCAACGATCGCGCGTATCGGCATTTGCGTGGCCAGGAACATCGCGGCCATCGCGATGGCCTGGTCGGTGCGGTCGAGACGGTGGGTGAGGGCGGAGATGTCTTCGGTGGGTTCGAACTGGCGTTCGGCGCCGAAGCAGATGCGGCTCATCGCGGCGACGGCAAGATCGGGGTGTTTGCCGGCCGCGGATTCGGCCGACAGCATCACCGCATCGCTGCCGTCCAGTACCGCGTTGGCGACGTCCAGCACTTCGGCGCGGGTCGGGATGGGCGATTCGACCATCGATTGCAGCATCTGCGTCGCGGTGATCACGGCGCGATTGCGCGCCAGCGATTCGCGGATGATCTTTTTCTGAAGGCCCGGCAATTCGGCGTCGCCGATTTCGACGCCGAGGTCGCCACGCGCGACCATCACCGCGTCGGAGGCGTCGATGATTTCTTCGAGTTTCTCGATCGCCTCGGCGCGCTCGATCTTCGCGACCAGCCAGGCGTTGCCGCCGGCCTCGCGCAACAGCTTGCGCGCTTCTTCGATGTCGGCCGCGGAACGCACGAACGACACCGCGAGGAAGTCGGCGCGAAGTTGTGCCGCCAGCTTGATGTCGGCGCGATCCTTGTCCGACAGCGCACCCAGCGAAAGACCGCCGCCCTTGCGATTGAGACCCTTGCGATCGGACAGCTTGCCGCCGACAACGACGCGGCAATGGATTTGTTCGCCCTCGATGTTCTTGACTTCCAGTTCGATCAGGCCGTCATCCAGCAGCAGCCGGTCGCCTTCGTTCAAGTCCTGTGGCAGGCCGAGGTAGCTGACGCCCACGCGCGTCGCATCGCCGGGCGGCGCTTCGGCGCGGCAATCGAGTGTGAAATCGGTGTCGGTTTCCAGCTGCACCGGACCGTTCGCGAATTTTTCGATGCGGATCTTGGGACCCTGGAGATCCGCCAGCACGCCGACTTCGCGATTCAGGTTCGCTGCGGCGGCGTGCGCTTCACGCGCGCGGCGCAGGTGATCCTCGGGTTTGCCGTGGGACAGGTTCAGCCGCACCACGGCCACGCCTTCGCGCAGGATGTTTTCCAGCATGCCCGGCGCGTCGGTGGCGGGGCCCAGGGTGGCAACGATGCTGGTGCGGCGGGTCTTGTTGTTCATCCCACCAAGCTAGCATGTTTTTTTTGCGATCATCCATGATCGCTGCCTCCCTGGAAATCCGTCCGAGATTGAAAGATCCCCGGTCGCATGGCTCCGGAACGGCCGTCCATGGCCTGACTTTTCACAACAGCCGCCTGGATGTCGGGCAGGCTCTGACCGTGCTCGTCATCCAGAATCGCGAAGCGATACCCGGGACCCAGTGACTTTGCATTTCGATGCATTGCGCGAACGTCACAGGATTTACTCGCCGCATCCCGCGGCTCGCGCTTCGGACCTTCGGCTACGCTGATGTTGGCTACGGCATCCTGCCCTGCGCAGCAGTCCGCTTGCGCCGGGATGGCGAGTGGTGGGATTGATCAGGGGTTTCTCGGCAGCCCGGAAAGCTAGAACTTCGGCTTTTCCGGCGCTTGTTGATAGCGCTCGACGGATTCGCGGATCTCCGCACGCGCGGCGGCGGCGTCGCCCCAGCCCACGATCTTCACCCACTTGCCGGATTCCAGATCCTTGTAGTGTTCGAAGAAGTGCGCGATGCGGTTGCGCCAGTGTTGCGGTGCGTCGTTGATGTCGCGGATGTGCGCGTAGCCGTTGAACACCTTGTCGTCGGGCACGACGATCAGCTTGGTGTCGTGGCCGGCCTCATCGTCCATGTTCAACATGCCGACCGGCCGGCAGCGCACCGCCGAGCCCGCGATCAGCGGCAGCGGCAGCAGCACCAGCGCGTCCACCGGATCGCCGTCACCCGAAAGCGTGTTGGGGATGTAGCCGTAATTGCACGGGTAGCGCATCGGCGTCGACAGCACGCGATCGACGAAGATCGCGCCGGAGGCCTTGTCCACCTCGTACTTGACGGGTTCGGCGTCTTTCGGGATTTCGATGACGACGTTGATGTCGTCCGGCACGTTGCGGCCGGCGGGGACGAGGTCCAAGCCCATGGCTGAAGTCCTTGCGAAAAGCCGGTCATTTTACGACAGCCGAGCACGTTCATCGCACCGCAACGAAAAAGCCCCGCGAGACGGGGCTTTTCGGAGTGCCCGCAGAATAGGGGTCAGAGTGCAATTTTGTCCGAGGCGATGGTTTTACCGAGAGATCTCACCCGAAATTGCACTCTGACCCCGGTTTTTGCCGGCTTTTGATCACGGGCGATCACTTCAACTTATCCCACAGGAAATCGTAAGCCAGTGCATGCATCGTGGCCGATTGCTGGTTGTCGGCGCCGGCTCCATGGCCGCCTTCGGTGTTCTCGTAGAACCACACGTTCTTGTAGCCCATGGCTTCCATCTTCGCGGCCATCTTGCGCGCCTGCGCGGGACCGACGCGGTCATCGCTGGTCGTGGTGTAAAACAGCACGTCCGGATAGTGCATGTCGGGTTTGACGTTTTGGTACGGCGAGAAGGTCTTGATGAAGGCCCATTGCTTCGGATCGTCGGGATTGCCGTACTCGGCCATCCACGATGCGCCGGCCGACAGGTGCGTGTAGCGCTTCATGTCGAGCAGCGGCACTTCGCAGGCGATCGCACCATAGAGCTGCGGATACTCGGTCAGCATGTTGCCCATCAGCAGGCCGCCATTGCTGCCGCCTTCGGCGCCGAGGTGCTGCGGCGAAGTGACGCCCCGCTTGATCAGGTCTTCCGCAACTGCGGCGAAATCCTGGTACGCCTTCGGACGATTGGCCTTGAGCGCGGCCTTGTGCCAAGCCGGGCCGTATTCGCCGCCACCGCGGATGTTGGCGACGACGTACACGCCGCCACGTTCCAACCACGCCCGGCCGATCGAGCCGGAGTAGTGCGGCAGCAGCGATACCTCGAAGCCGCCGTAGCCGTATTCCAGCGTGCGGTTGCCGCCGTCGAGCTGCATGTTCTTCGGAGCGATCTCGAAATACGGCACGCGGGTACCGTCCTTCGAAGTCACGAAATGCTGGCTGACCTCGAATTTCGAGGCGTCGAAAAACGCCGGTTCCTGCTTGATCTTCTTGGCGGGCTCGCTGCCGAGCACGCCGCGTTCGAGCGACGGCGGATCGAGGAAGCCGGTGACGGTGAGCCAGTATTCGTCGGAGTGATCCGGGTCGGTATCGACTACCGCGATGGTGCTGAACTTCGGTGCACCCGGCAGCGCCTGGTGCGTCCACGCGCCGTTGCCGGACGTCGGAGGCGTCAGTACATCGAGCCGGCTCTTCACGTCGTCCAGCACGTCGAGGATGACGTGATGCTGCGTCCACGAATACCCGGCGAGCGCGGTGTGCGCGTCGGGCGTGAACAGCGCGGTGAAATCGCGCTTGCCGGCCATGAAATCATCGAAGTTCATCGCGATCAGCGCGCCAGCGGGCCAGGTCTTGCCGCCGGTCGTCCACGGTGATTTGGTCTGCACCATCAGCCACTGGCGATGCACGTCGGCGTTGGCGTCTTCCGGCACATCGATCTTGATGAGCTTGCCATCGTGCAATTGGTACATGTCGCCGTGGTAGAAATCCTTCTGCACCGAAACGAAGTCGCGTTCGTAACCCTTGGTGCGATCGTGGTAGGCGCCGATGGCGAGATCGGTGGGCTTGCCTTCGTACACGACGGTTGCCGACGACAGTGGCGTGCCGCGCGTCCATTCCTTGACGATCCGCGGGTAGCTGGACTTGGTCATCGAGCCCGGACCGAAGTCGGTGCCAACGTAGATGTGGTCGGTATCGATCCAACTGGTCTCGGTCTTCGCGACGGGCACAAGGAAGCCGCCCTCGACGAACGATTTCTCCGGAAGATTGAACTCGCGCACTTCCACCGCATCGCCGCCACCGGGTGACAGCCGCACGAGACAGTGCACGTACTCGGGCTTCATGCACTCGGCGCCCTTGAACACCCACTTCTTGCCTTCGGCCTTGTTGAGCAAATCGATGTCGAGCACCGTTTCCCATTTCGGGTCGGCCTTTTCGTACTCGGCCAGCGTGGTGCGTCGCCAGATGCCGCGCGGATGCGCCTTGTCCTGCCAGAAGTTGTAGAGGTAATCGCCCATCCGCCGCACATACGGAATGCGCGCCTCGGAATCGAGTACTTCGAGGATTTCGCCGCGGGTCTTGTCGAACTCCGGCGATTCCATGAATGCTTTTTTCGTGACCGCGTTCTGCGCGTGCACCCAGTCCAGCGCGCGCGCGTCATGGCTGGGTTCGAGCCACAGGTAGGGATCGTCCGAAGCTGCGGTCGTTGCCGCGCCGCTCGATGCCGCTGGTGGTTGTGCCAGTGCCATGCCTGAAATCGTGATGCCCAAGGCCATAATCGTGCAGAAGGTCTTCATGGTTGCCGTTCCCCGAGGATCCCCGCCGGAGTGTCGCGTGACCGGCGTCGGGGCGCGTGTGACGAAAGTCATGCGGCCAACAAAAAGCCCCGCAGGTGCGGGGCTTTTTGTTCAAGGCAACGTCGATCAATGCACCATCAGCAGCGGGATGATCAGGAGCGCCACGATATTGATGATCTTGATCAACGGGTTCACGGCCGGACCGGCGGTGTCCTTGTACGGATCGCCGACGGTGTCGCCGGTGACCGCAGCCTTGTGGGCTTCGGAACCCTTGCCGCCGAAGTTGCCATCCTCGATGTACTTCTTGGCATTGTCCCAGGCGCCGCCGCCGGCGGTCATCGAGATGGCCACGAACAGGCCGGTGACGATGGTGCCGATCAGGACGCCACCCAGCGCCTTCGGGCCCAGGATCAGGCCGACCAGGATCGGCACGACCACCGGCAGCAAGGACGGGATGATCATTTCCTTGATCGCCGACTTGGTCAGCATATCCACGGCGCGGTCGTACTTGGGCTTGCCGGTACCTTCCATGATGCCCTTGATCTCGCGGAACTGGCGACGGACTTCCTCGACCACGGCGCCCGCGGCGCGGCCGACCGCTTCCATCGCCATCGCCCCGAAGAGATACGGAATCAGGCCGCCGATCAGCAGGCCGATGATCACCATGTGGTCGGACAGGTCGAAGGTGAAGCCGTGGCCGGCTGCGGTCGAGAGGTTGTGCGTGTAATCGGCGAACAGCACCAGCGCCGCCAGCGCGGCGGAGCCGATGGCATAGCCCTTGGTCACCGCCTTGGTGGTATTGCCGACCGCGTCCAGCGGATCGGTGACGCCACGCACCTCGGCCGGCAAGTCGGCCATCTCGGCGATACCGCCGGCGTTGTCGGTGATCGGGCCGTAGGCATCCAGCGCCACGATCATGCCGGTCATCGACAGCATCGCGGTGACGGCGATGGCGATGCCGTACAGGCCGCCAAAATGGAAAGCGGTCCAGATCGCCGCGCAGATTGCCAGCACCGGCCAGGCCGTCGCTTTCATCGAAACGCCGAGGCCGGCGATGATGTTGGTGCCGTGGCCGGTGGTCGAAGCCTTGGCGATGTGCTGCACCGGCTTGTATTGGGTGCCGGTGTAGTACTCGGTGATCCACACGATCAGGCCGGTCAGGATCAGTCCGCACAGCGAACAGTAGAACAGCGCGTTGCCCGAGATCGTCGCGCCGTCGTCGCCGGCCAGTCCGGCCGGGAACATCGAGTGGGTGATGAACCAGAACGCGACTGCCGCCAGCACCGCCGAGACGATCACGCCCTTGTACAACGCGCCCATGATCGAGCCGCCCTGTTTCACGCGCACGAAAAAGGTGCCGATGATCGAGGCGATGATCGAGGCTGCGCCCAGCACCAGCGGATACAGCACCGCGTCCGGATTGGCGGCGAACGCCAACCCGCCCAGCAGCATGGTGGCGACCACGGTCACCGCGTAGGTCTCGAACAGGTCGGCGGCCATGCCGGCGCAGTCGCCCACGTTGTCGCCGACGTTGTCGGCGATCACCGCCGGGTTGCGCGGGTCGTCCTCGGGAATGCCGGCCTCGACCTTGCCGACGAGATCCGCGCCGACGTCTGCGCCCTTGGTGAAGATGCCGCCGCCCAGGCGCGCGAAGATGGAGATCAGCGACGAACCGAAGGCCAGGCCGACCAGCGCGTGCAGCGCCGCCTCGCCGGTGTAGCCGAAGTGCGGCAGGATCATGAAATAGCCGGTGACACCCAGCAGCGCCAGGCCCACCACTAGCATGCCCGTAATGGCGCCGCCGCGGAATGCCACGTTCATGGCCGGGCCGATGCCGTGGCGCGCCGCTTCGGCGGTGCGCACGTTCGCGCGCACCGAGACGTTCATGCCGATATAGCCGGTGGCGCCGGACAGGATCGCGCCGATGGCGAAACCGATCGCCGTGGCCCAGTTGAGAAAGAAGCCGACCAGCAGGAACAGCACTACGCCGGCGACGGCGATGGTGCCGTACTGGCGGTTCAGATAGGCGCGTGCGCCTTCCTGGATCGCGCCCGCGATTTCGCGCATGCGCTCGTTGCCGGCCGGCTGCTTCATGATCCAGCCGGTCGACACGACGCCGTAGAGAATCGCGATGATCGCGCAACCCAGCGCGATCCATAATCCGTACTGTTCCAGCATTGGGACAACCCCTTTATCGGTTTGGTGAATGGGAGTAGCGTCGTTCAAGGGACTTGCGTGAGCCGTCCATGGCGCGCACGTCCGGTCGGCGTCCTGCTTCCCCGGTTCCGCTCACGCGACCGTCCACCGGACGGTCGCAACCGTTCGCGGAACCACCACAACGGGCATTCCCGCGAGTATAGCGCGGGTCCCGCGGCTGACCAGTGCGCTGGACCGTTCATCGGGGCGGTCCGAGGCGCCTAAAATGCGGGTTCCAGGCGCATGTCGCGATTCGAAGGGACCAGCAAAAAATGACCGACCATCGATGTGCCGCGCGTCGCGCGGCGTTCCGCAAGTTGCACGAATCGGGATGCTTCCTGATCCCGAATCCATGGGACGCGGGTTCCGCGTGCGCGCTGGAGCGGCTGGGTTTCAAGGCACTGGCGACAACCAGCTCGGGTTTCGCGTGGTCACGTGCGCATGCCGACAACATGATGGATGTCGAGGCGGTATTGGCGCATTGTCGCGAAATCGTCGAAGCCACCGGCTTGCCGGTCAACGCGGATTTCGAGGATGGCCATGCGCGCGAAATCGACGGCCTGCGGAAGAACGTGCGCCGTTGCATCGAGACCGGCGTGGCGGGATTGTCGATCGAGGATTCCACGGGCGACGCATCGCAGCCCTTGTACGAATTCGAGGAAGCGGTGGCGCGCATGCGTGCGGCACGTGCGGCGATCGACGCATCGGGCGAGGACGTGATGTTGATCGGCCGCGCCGAATGTTTCCTGGTCGGCCATGCCGATCCGTTGAACGAATCGATCAGGCGCTTGCGTGCCTATGCCGAAGTCGGGGCCGATTGCCTGTACGCCCCGGGCGCCGGCCAGGCGGAGCAGATACGCGCGATCGTCGACGCGGTCGCGCCGAAACCGGTGAACGTGCTGGTCGGGCGATCGGTGCCCTTGTCCCTGCAGGATTTTGCAAAGCTTGGCGTGCGCCGCGTCAGCGTGGGTGGTGCGCTGGCCGGTTCGGCGTGGAGCGGATTCCTGCGCGCCGCACGCGGTTTGGCGAATGGCCGGTTCGACGGCTTCGCCGACAACGCCAGCCACGGTGAATTGAACGACCTGTTTGCGTCGTAGGTCGAAGCTGGATCCGCGTTTGTCGCGGGTGAAGCCCAACATGGCTTGTTCGGAATTGTTGGGCTTCGCCGATGACGCCGGCTCAGCACCAACCTACGATTCGCGCACTTAGATCGGGTTGAATCCGCGCTTGTCGCGGATGAAGCCCAACATGGCTGTTCGATATCGTTGGGCTTCGCCGGATGAAGCCCGGCCCAGCGCCAACCTACACTTCGAGTGCCGGCAACTTTGGCTTCACCGCCACGTTTTTCAGTGTGACGTATTCAGGCAAACCGTTCCGGCCGTAGGGCGGCGGCGCTTCGCCGCGGATCAGGGGCGACAGGTATTTGCGTGCGGCGGCGGTGATGCGGAAGCCGTCCTTCGAGACGAATGCGCGCGGCAGTTTCTTTTCGCGATTGGCGATCTTGTCGAGCTTCGAGGTTTGGATTTGCCAGCGATACGGTGAATCGGAGGTGCGCACAATCACCGGCATCACGGCGTTTTCGCCTGCGAGCGCCAGTTCCACCGCCGCCTTGCCCACCGCGAGCGCCTGGTCGAGGTCGGTCTTCGACGCGATGTGGCGTGCCGAGCGTTGCAGGTAATCGGGCATGGCCCAGTGCGTCTTCAGTTTCAACTTGTCGCGCACCATGCCGGCCAGCGCCGGCGCGACACCGCCGAGTTGCGTGTGCCCGAACGCATCGGTGCCGGCGTGCGCATCGGCGACGAACTTGCCGTCGGCGTACTTGATGCCTTCGCTGGCCGCGATCACGCAGCAGCCCATGCGATCGACCGTTTCACGCACGCGCGCGAGGAATTTCTCCGGATCGAATTCGAGCTCGGGAAACAGGATCATGTGCGGCGCGTCATCGGAGCCTTCGCCGGCGAGCCCTGCGGAGGCCGCGATCCAACCGGCATGCCGGCCCATCACCTCCATCACGAACACCTTGGTGGAGGTGTCCATCATCGACATCACGTCCAGCGCGCATTCGCGCAAGGACACCGCGGTGTATTTGGCGACCGAGCCGAAGCCGGGACAGCAATCGGTGACGGCGAGATCGTTGTCGACGGTTTTCGGCACGCCGATGCAGCGGATGTCGTAGTCCATCGCCTTGCCGAGCTTCGACAGCTTCAGCGCGGTGTCGGCCGAATCGTTGCCGCCGTTGTAGAGGAACCAGCGGATGTCGTGCGCGCGGAAGACTTCGATCAGACGCTCGTAACGCGCGCGATCGCCTTCCAGCGATTTCAGCTTCACACGGCACGAGCCGAATGCGCCGCCGGGCGTGTGCGCGAGTCCGCGGATCGCGGCCGGCGTTTCTTTCGTGGTGTCGATCAGGTCCTCGCGCAGCGCGCCGAGGATGCCGTTGCGTGCCGCATAAACCGCGATCTTGTGCTTGCGGCAGGTTTCTATCACCGCCGCGGCCGTGGCATTGATCACCGCCGTGACCCCGCCGGACTGCGCGTACAATAGTTTGCCCGGTAATGCCGGGCCTGTCGTTTTCGCGGTCGCGTGCATGCGGGGTTCCCTTCCTGGCGCGGCGTTGACGGGGTGGTTGCGCAGCCGTTAGCGTAACCCGCCAATCGGCAATTTGTAATGAAGGCGCCGCAACTGCTGCGGGCCGACGAAGGAAAGGCATGCGCATCGTATTGCTCGGCGCGCCCGGATCGGGCAAGGGCACCCAAGCCAAGCGGTTGAAGGCGGAACTCACGCTGGCGCACATCTCCACCGGCGATCTGCTGCGCGCGGCCGTCAAGGCCGGCACTCCGCTGGGCTTGCAGGCGAAAGCCGTGATGGAGGCGGGGCAACTGGTATCCGACGACATCGTGCTGGGACTGCTGGAAGAGCGCCTCGCGCAGCCCGACACGCAATCCGGTTTCATCCTGGATGGCTATCCACGCAACATCGCGCAGGCGGACGCGCTGGATGCGTTGCTGAGGCGCGTCGGCCAGCCGTTGCATGTGGTGGTGAAGTTGAACGTGCCCGATGCGGATATCGTCAAGCGCTGCGAGATCCGCTTCGAGCAGGAACATCGTGCCGACGACAATCCCGAAACGGTGCGCAAACGTCTTGGCGTGTATGCGGAACAGACCGCGCCGGTGGCCGATTTCTATGCGCAGCGCGGACTGCTGACCGAAATCGACGGCGTCGGCACCATCGAAGCGATCGGCGATCGCGTGCTCGCCGCGTTGCGTGCACGCGCCAGCGCGTGATCTTGCACGAATTCCTCGCCAGTGTGCGCGATATCTGCCGGTTCCGGCGCGGGCCGGAGGACATGCCGTATTCGTCGCGATTGCTGGTCGCGCTGCTGGTGGCTTGCGGCGCGCTGCAGGTGGCGTTCAACCTGCATGATGGCGTCAAACCCGCGCTGATCGCCGGGGCGTTCGTCGGCGGTTTGGCAATGGTCTGGCTGGTGTTCCTGTTATTGCGTGGCGCCAGCAAGTCGGAACGTTTCGTGCAGACGACCAGCGCCCTGGCGGCGGTGTACCTGTTGTTCGGACTGGCCAAGAACCTGCTGACGCTGCTGCTTCCGGTGAAAGCTTGGCAGCAGCAGATGATGGCCGATCCAACGCATTTGCCGGAGGTGACCGGCCATCAGGCGCCGGTGATGTTCGCGATTGCGGCGCTGGTGATCTGGCAATTCTGCGCGTGGGTCGGCGTGTTGCGCCGGGCGCTGGAAATTCCGGTGGCCGGCGGCGTGCTGGTGTTTCTGCTGCTGGTCTTCGTGAATTTGATCGTCGCGGCACTGGTCGCCGGCGTGATCGGCGTGTCCTGAGGGTTCGCGGAAAGACATGCGCATCCACATCCTCGGCATTTGCGGCACCTTCATGGGCGGCATCGCGGCCT
The DNA here is from genome assembly GCA_035281745.1 of Rhodanobacteraceae bacterium. GTDB lineage: Bacteria > Pseudomonadota > Gammaproteobacteria > Xanthomonadales > Rhodanobacteraceae > 66-474. Next base: position 9,104 of record DATEDI010000021.1, on the reverse strand, counting down.
TGGCACGCGAGCTGGGCATCGAGGTGGAAGGCTCCGACGCCAATGTTTATCCGCCGATGAGTGATCAATTGCGCGGGCTGGGCATCACGCTGCAGGAAGGCTGGTCCGCCGAGCACCTGAAGCCGGCACCGGATTTGGTCGTGGTGGGCAACGCGCTGTCGCGCGGCAATCCTTCGATCGAGTACATGCTGGACGCCGGCTTGTCGTATATATCCGGTCCGCAGTGGCTGGGCGAGAACGTGTCGCGCGGCCGCGAAGTGCTGGCCGTGGCGGGCACCCACGGCAAGACCACCACCAGCAGTCTTCTGGCGCATCTGCTCGATGCCGCGGGTTTGGCACCCGGATTCCTGATCGGCGGCGTGCCGGGAAACTTCGGGGTGTCGGCGAGGCTGGGTGCTCTTGGACCGCCCTCCCCGAAGCGAGAAGGAAACAATGCGTCGCCTGCGGCGACCCCATTTGTTCTGGAGGCCGACGAATACGACACGGCGTTCTTCGACAAGCGTTCGAAATTCGTCCACTACCGCCCGCGCGTCGCGATCCTCAACAATCTCGAATACGACCATGCCGACATCTTTCCCGACGTGGCCGCGATCCAGCGCCAGTTCCATCATCTGGTGCGCACGGTGCCTGGCAATGGACGCCTGGTTGTCAATGCGGAAGACGAACGGCTGAAGGAAGTGCTGGCGATGGGGTGCTGGACGCCGGTCGAAACCTTCGGTATCGATGCGGGCGACTGGCGGGCACGGATGATCGAAGCCGACGGTTCCGCGTTCGCGGTGGTCCGCAAGGGTGAAATCCTCGGCGAAGTGCGCTGGAATCTACTCGGCCGCCACAACGTGATGAACGCACTCGCCGCATTGGCCGCAGCGAACGCGGCGGGCGTCGATCCACGCGTGCTGCTGCCCGCCTTCGCGACCTTCGAGAGTGTCAAACGGCGGATGGAGTCATTGGGTGAGGTGAACGGCGTGCAGGTGTACGACGATTTCGCGCATCATCCAACCGCGATCGCCACGACGCTGGCGGGCCTGCGCGCAAGGGTCGGTAGTGGGCGCATCGTGGTGGCGCTGGAGCCGCGTTCCAATTCCATGCGCGCCGGCGCGCACGCGGCGGCGCTGGCGCCCTCGCTGGCCGATGCCGACGCGGTGGTGCTGCTGCAGCGTCCCGAAACGCCGTGGGATGTCGGGCGCGTGATCACCGCGTTGGGCGGGCGCGGGTCCGCGGCCGCGTCGGTCGATGCGCTGCTCGCTGCGCTGCGCCTCAACGTGCGTGCCGGCGACCACGTGGTATTCATGTCCAATGGTGGTTTCGAGAACGCGCCGCGCCGTTTTCTGGATGTGTTGCGGGCCGGCTAGACTCGGGGCGTGAAGCGCCACGAAATTCCGTTGTTCCCGCTCAATGCCGTGCTGTTCCCGGGCAGCAAGCTCGGACTGCGCATTTTCGAAGCGCGCTATCTCGACATGGTGCGCGAGTGCGCGCGCAGCGGGCGCGGCTTCGGCGTGTGCCTGATCATGCAAGGTCAGGAAGCCGGCGAGCCGGCGCTGCCGGCCGCGGTCGGCACGTTGGCGCGCATTGTCGACTTCGACACGCTGCCGGATGGCCTGCTGGGCATCAGCGTCACGGGCGGCGCGCGTTTTCGGGTACAGAAATCGCGCATCCGCGGCAACGGGCTGGTGATCGGTGAAGTACGCGAATGGCCGGACGAACCCGTGGTGCCGGTGCCGATCGAGCTTTCGCTGCTGCCCGCGATCCTGGAGCGCCTGGCCGAACAGGCAGGGCTGTCTTGGCGGAACGGCCCGCGCGAACGTTACGACGACGCCAGTTGGGTCGGTTTCCGGCTGGCGGAACTCCTGCCGCTGGGCGATGCCGAGCGCCAGCATTTGCTGGAAGTCACCGATCCCATGGATCGGCTGACGGCGCTGCGCGATGCGATGCCCCGGTTTCAGAAACCGTGAGCGGCGCAGGTGCCGTGCGATTGTCGATATGGTAATCTTTAGACATATAAGAATGCATTATGTGTGTAAAAAGCTCATGATGGTCGAGTCGTCATCGGACGACTCATCCTCAGGAGACCTCCATGAAATCACTTTCAATCGCTTGCGCGCTCGCGCTCGGCGTTGCCATCGCCGCCCCGTCGTCGGTTCTTGCCGCCCAACCGGCCCAAGCCGCCGCATCCGCTTCGGCCACCGCGCCCGCGGCGCCACAATTGCACCAGGCGATGCGCTCGCTGTGGCACGGCCACATCGTGGCGACCCGCGATTACGCACTGGCCGTGCACGCCGGCAACCAGGCTGACGAAAAGAAAGCTGCTGATGCCGTGGTTGCCAACGCCAAGCAAATCTCCAACGCGGTGGCGGGTTTCTACGGCCATGCAGCGGGCGACGGCTTGTTGAAATTGCTGGCCGGGCATTGGGGTGGCGTGAAGGCACTGACCGATACCACCAAAGCTGGCAATACAGCCGGCGAACAGAAGGCCATGAACGATCTGGCGGCCAATGGCACGGCGATCGCGAAATTCCTGGCTGGCGCCAACCCCAACTGGACCGAAGGGGCTCTGCAGGGTGCGCTGATGATGCACGTCAACGACCACAAGACCCAGCTCGACGAAATGATGTCCAATGCGCCAGCGGCCCAGCAGGCGAAGTCCTGGACCGAAATGCAGCATCACATGAACATGATTGCGGACGTGCTGGCAGACGGTATCGCCAAGCAGTTCCCGAACAAGGCGCACTGATCGGATGAAGCGCGCGGCTGCCCTGCGCCAACTCGGTGATACGCAGCAGAAGCTGCTGCGCAAGCTGCTGCTTTCGCCGCAGGGTGTCACGGTGGAAGCGTTGTGCCAGGCGGTCGGCATTACCCACAATGCGGTCAGGCAGCACCTGACCGCATTGATGGCGCAGGGCTTCGTCGCGCGTGGCGAAGCGATTCCCAGCGGCGGTCGTCCCCGCGCGTGTTTTGTATTGATGCCCGCCGGGCGCGAATTGTTTCCGCGCAACTACGCCTTGATGGCCGGTGGCATGCTGGAATATCTGTATGCGCACGGGGGCGTCGCGGCGGTGCAGGCCATGCTGGCCGACATGGGTGCGAAGCTCGGCAACGATGCCGCCGAACGCATTGCGTCCGCGGCTGATCCGGACGAAGCCGCGCGGCTGCTGGCCGAACAAATGGATGCGCTGGGATACGAAGCGCAAGCCGTGGAGGCGGACGGGCACGTGGAAGTCGAAGCGTGGAACTGCGTGTTCCACGCATTGGCTCGAAAACACCCCGACGTGTGCCGGTTCGATTTGGCTTTCATGAGCGCCGCTACCGGACGGCCGGTGCAACGCACGCAATGCATGTTGCACGGTGCGCCAACGTGCCGGTTCCGGATCGGCGGAGCGGCGAAGACGGAGCCGTCGGGCCAGTCTTGATCCGCCGTAATCGATCCGGTGTATTGAAACCCACCCTACGATGCAAGTGCTTGCCGGAGATCCTCGATCAGGTCATCGGCATCTTCCAGCCCTACCGACAGCCGCACCAATCCGGGCGGTGAATGCGTGTGCGCGCCTTCGGACGAAGCGCGATGCTCGATCAGGGATTCGCAGCCACCCAGGGATGTCGCGTTGGTGAAAATTTTCGTGCCGCGTGCGAGTGCCAGCGCCGCGTCGTAGCCACTGCGCAACTCCACGCTCAGCATCGCGCCGAAGTCGCGCATCTGATGCTTCGCGATCGCGTGACCCGGATGGGTCGGCAGGCCCGGCCAGTTCACGCGTTCGATGCCGGCATGCGCGGCCAGGAATTCGGCCACCTTGCGGGCGTTCGCGCAGTGCATCGCCATCCGCGCCGGCAGCGAGCGACAGCCGCGCAGGGTCAGCCACGCGCTGAACGGCGAAAGGATCGCCCCGGTGAGCAGGCGTCGCGCCGCGATCCGCTCGGCGAAGCCGTCGTTTTCCGCGAAGATCAGCGCGCCGCCCAGCACGTCGCTGTGGCCACCGAAATATTTGGTGGTCGAATGCATCACGACATCCGCGCCGAGTTCGAGCGGGCGTTGCAGGACCGGCGTCGCGAAGGTGTTATCGCAGACCAGGCGCGCGCCGGCGGCGTGCGCGATCTTCGCCATCTCGGCGAGGTCGCTGATCCGCAGCCGGGGATTCGAAGGCGACTCCGCCCACAGCAGCGCGACGCCGCCTGCACAGGCCGCGCGCACGGCATCGAGATCGGTGGTGTCGACCGTGATCACTGCGACGCCGCGCTCGGGCAGCACGTCGGTCACGTAGCCGCGCGTACCGACATAGCAATCCTCGGGTACCACCACGGTTTGCCCGCGCTGCAGCGTATCCAGCACTGCGGCGACCGCGGCCATGCCGGACGCGAACGTCAGGGCGCGTGCGCCACCTTCCAGCGCCGCGAGCGCGGTTTCGAGCCGGCACTGGGTCGGATGGTCGTCGCGCTGATAGCTGAAGGTATCCGGTTCGCCATCGGTGCGGTGCACGAATGTGGTGGAAAGCTGGATCGGCGGCGCCACCGCCCCGGTGGCGGGATCAGGTTCCGAGCCCGCGTGTACCGCCAAGGTGTCGAACTTCTGGGTCATGATTGTCTCCGGCCTTGCATGGATCCCGTCGATCCGTCCACGATAACCGAATCGCCGCAAGGCGAAATGAGTGAGGGATCGAAATGAAATATCTGCACAGCATGGTGCGCGTGCGCAATCTCGACGCGTCGCTGCGGTTCTATTGCGAAGGATTGGGCCTGCGGGAAGCGCGGCGCAAGGAGGTGCCGCAAGGCAAGTACACGCTGGTGTTCCTGTCGGCGCCCGACAGCCCCGAATCCGAAATCGAGCTGACGTACAACTGGGATTCAAACGAGGATTACGGCTCCGCGCGCAACTTCGGTCACCTCGCATTTCGCGTCGACGACATTTATGCGACCTGTGAACGCTTGCAGAAGATGGGCGTCGCGATCAGCCGGCCGCCGCGCGATGGCCACATGGCTTTCGTGCGCTCGCCCGACCTGATCTCGATCGAGTTGCTGCAGAAAGGCGACGCGTTGCCGCCGGCTGAGCCTTGGGTGTCGATGCCGAATACCGGCGTCTGGTGAAGAACGAAGAAAGGGGCCAGAGTCATTTTTTCATCCCGTGGCCGTGCGGCTTCAACATGCACGATATGAAAAAATGACTCTGACCCCGGTTTTCGGACTGGCTATCCGCGCGCGACGGCGAATCCCGCACGCGCCGCATCCAGCGTTTGGGCGATCACGTCATCGCCGTGCGCCATGGACATGAAGCCGGCCTCGAACGCGCTGGGCGCGAAATACACGCCGCGATCCAGCATCGCATGAAAAAACCGGTTGAAGGCCTCGCGATCGCACGCCATGGCTTGTGCAAACGTTTCGACTTTTTCGGTACTGAAGAAAATGCCGAACATGCCGCCCGCGCGATTCGCCGAGAAGGGCACGCCGGCTTCACGCGCCGCGGCCAACAAGCCGTCCGTGAGCGCTTGCGCCTTCAGCGACAGGCGCTCGTGAAATCCGGGTTCGCGGACCAGGTCCAGCATCGCCAAACCTGCTGCCATCGCGACCGGATTGCCGGAGAGTGTGCCGGCCTGATAGATCGGGCCGGCCGGGGCGATCTGCTCCATCAAGTCGCGGCGGCCGCCGTAGGCACCCACCGGCATCCCGCCACCGATGATCTTGCCAAGCGTCGTGAGGTCGGGCGCGATCGCGTACAGCGACTGCACGCCGCCGGCCGCGACGCGGAACCCGGTCATCACCTCGTCGAAAACCAGCAGCGCGCCATCGCGCGTGCACAGGTCGCGCAGTGTCTGCAAGAAGCCGGGTCGTGGCGGCACGCAATTCATGTTGCCGGCCACGGGCTCCACGACGACGCAGGCAATGGTCGTGCCCATTGCATCGAACAGCGCGCGCGCGGCTTCGATGTCGTTGTAGGGCAGCGTGATGGTGAGATCGGCCAGTGCCTTCGGCACGCCGGGCGAATCCGGTACGCCCAGCGTCAACGCGCCGGACCCGGCCTTCACCAGGAACGAATCGCCGTGGCCGTGATAGCAGCCTTCGAATTTCACGAACCGCTCGCGACCGGTCGCGCCGCGCGCGAGGCGGAGCGCCGACATTGTGGCTTCCGTGCCTGAATTGACGAAGCGCACCATTTCAATCGAGGGCATTAGTGCATGGATGGCGTCGGCCAGTTCCGCCTCCGCTGCGCATGGTGCGCCGAACGAAAGGCCGTCGCGCACCGCGCGCTCCACGGCTTCGCGCACATGCGGATGATTGTGGCCTGCGATCATCGGGCCCCACGAGCCGACGTAGTCGATGTAGCGCTTGCCTTCGACGTCCCACAGGTACGGGCCGTCGGCGCGCGCGACGATGAACGGTTCGCCGCCGACCGACTTGAACGCGCGTACCGGGGAATCGACGCCGCCGGGAAGGACGTTCAGGGCGCGCTGAAACAGGTCGTGATTGCTGGTCATCAAAGGGTTCGCAGCTCGTGAAAGAAGAAGAATGGGGCCGGGTTCACTTTCTCAAGGGTTTTTCCGGATGCACGAACGGCACGCTGGAAAGTGAACCTGGCCCGATGCCGTTGACGCTTCGGTGTGAACGATTCATTGCTTGATCGGATTTGATCCGCTTCTGTCAGTGCCAAAAAGCTCTACGTATCGCCGTGCCGCGGTACGAATGTCGCTCACGCCGAACACGCCGGAGACGATCGCCAAGTAATCGGCGCCCGCCGCGATCAGCGATGCGCCATTTTCGTGGGTGATGCCGCCGATCGCCACCAGGGGCAAGTCGAGTCCGCGTGCGTCGCGCAAAAGATCGGGCGTGGCGTGGCGCGCGCCGGGTTTGGTGGTCGAGGGAAAAAACGCGCCGAAGGCAACGTAGTCGGCGCCTGCCGCGGCGGCATCCTGCGCGCGCTGCAGCGAGTCGTAGCAGGAAACGCCGATGATCGCCCCGGAGCCCAAGGCGGCGCGTGCGTCGCCAATCGCCGCGTCGTCTTCGCCCAGGTGCACTCCGGCAGCGCCACTGGCACGGGCAAGTTCGGCATCGTCGTTGATGATCAACGGCACCGCAAAGGCGCGGCACAGCGCTGCCAGTTCCTGCGCTTCGCGCAGCCGCCGCCCGGCATCTCCGCTCTTGTCGCGGTATTGCAGCATCGCCGCGCCGCCTTGCAACGCCGCGCGGGCGACCGCCGCCAGATCGTCACGCGGCCCATCGGTGATGGCGTAAAGCCCCGTTCCAAGCCGGGCTGGCGGCTGGCGATCCGGGAACTGTGGGCGTCGTGGCATCGGGAATTTGACTTGCGTCAAGGGTTCGCTTTCATGCAGGCGCGCAACTTGCGACAATAGAGAGCATCACCTTTTGCGTCACCTGCCATGAATGCTTCTGCCGAAACCGTCGTCGCCTATCGCAAATTCATGTGCGTGGTGTGCGGCTTCATCTACGACGAGGAAGCCGGCCTTCCGGAAGAAGGCATCGAGCCCGGCACCCGCTGGGAAGACATTCCCGATACCTGGACGTGCCCGGACTGCGGCGTCACCAAGGATGATTTCGAGATGATCGAGATCGAGTGAGATCAGGTGCCTGATCTCGTTCGTCATCCCGGTCATGGATTGGCCGGATCTGGGTGCGGGTACCTGTAGAGCCGCCATTTCCTTGCCCCAATTGGGTCATCCCAGGTTCACGCGCGCGTGCTTGGATGAATCCATCATTGGGGCAAGGAGACCCGAGGTGCGCGAATTCGTTCCGTTCGACGACCGCTGGTTCGATGATGATCCGCCGGGACGCTTGGTGCCGTTGCCCGCCAATTTCACCTGTGTACACGCCGGGGATGGCGCCTTTCACTGGGTGCCCGCGGGCACGTCGGAAAAGGTGATCACGTCGCCCGTGCGCAAACCCAGTTCTGCCGCCGTGCCGGCGTTCAGCTCCAGCACGTAACGCGCCGGCGCGGTACTGGCATACACCGGGCACGGGTCCGACTTGCATGGCGGCACGTTGGCGCGGATGGTCACCAACCGGTGCGCCTCGTCGAAAAACAGCATGTCCAGCGGAATCAGGGTGTCTTTCATCCAGAACGTGAGCGGCTGTGCACGCGGGAACACGAACAGCATGCCGTGATCCGCGGGCATGGAGGTGCGGTCCATCAGTCCGCGTGTCTGTTCCTCGGGCGTCGCCGCGATTTCCACGCTGAAACGATGGTCACGGAGCGTCACATTGGGACTGCGCGCGGAGGCAGGCGCGGTGGCGCACGCGGCACACGCCAGCGCTACAGCGAGGACGGGCGAAAACAACCGGGAAATGTTGCGCATCCGAACTCCGTTCCGCCGCTGAAAGGCGCAGTGTAGCGCGGTCTGCGCGCGATCTCTTCCAAATCGAAATCGATCACGCTATTCTTGTCGGCCCGCGGCGGACGAAGTCGGTTTGCGGGGTCGCGGGGCTCGAAAATTTTCTTCGAAGATTGTTGACAGCCCCGGAAGATTCGCTACAATGGGCGGCTCGCGAGACGAAATGTCACGCGCCGTGAAACCGGAAGGTTTCGCACCGCATCAGTTCCTTGACAGTGTGCACAGGTGACTTGTGTGGGCGGCTTGCAGGTGGACGAAAGTTCATCGATGCAAGACGTCCAAACCTTTGAACCTTAGTGATTCAGCGATGAATTGCAGTTCAGGGTTCGGACTCTTCTCAAAATAGACAGCCTTCGGGTTGTCGAAACCTTAAGTGAAGAGTTTGATCCTGGCTCAGATTGAACGCTGGCGGCATGCCTAACACATGCAAGTCGAACGGCAGCATGAGAGAGCTTGCTCTCTTGATGGCGAGTGGCGGACGGGTGAGGAATGCATCGGAATCTGCCCAATCGTGGGGGATAACCCGGGGAAACCCGGACTAATACCGCATACGACCTTCGGGTGAAAGCGGGGGACCCTTCGGGGCCTCGCGCGATTGGATGAGCCGATGCCGGATTAGCTTGTTGGCGGGGTAACGGCCCACCAAGGCGACGATCCGTAGCTGGTCTGAGAGGATGATCAGCCACACTGGGACTGAGACACGGCCCAGACTCCTACGGGAGGCAGCAGTGGGGAATATTGGACAATGGGGGCAACCCTGATCCAGCAATGCCGCGT
>DATEDI010000020.1:0-140572 GCA_035281745.1 Rhodanobacteraceae bacterium | reverse complement strand
ACGTCTTCGGGCGCGTTTTCCCAGACCACCACGTCGCCCATGTGGATGCCGACCCGCGCGCGCACCACCACGCCTTCGGCCGCGGACATGTGTTTCAGGCCACGCTGGTAATCCAGCGCAAACGCGGCGGCCTGGATGGGGCGTTCGAACATCAACAGGAAGCCGTCGGTCTTGTCGATCTCGCGGCCGCGGTGCTGTTCCACCAGCGCGCGCGCGAGGCGGTCGTGCTTGCGGATGATGTTGGCGGCGTTCTGGTCGCCCATGCGCTCGACCAGCGCGGTGGAATCGGCGATGTCGCACACCACCAGCGTGCGCAGTTGCGGGGTGGCCATGCGGCCGGGACCGGGTGCGGTTTCGAACTGGTGGATTTCGGCGGTCATGGCGGTGCCCCGAGGTTTATCTTTTCGTCATTCCGGCGGAAGCCGGAACGATCGAGTATGTCTGCCACCGATCCGGGTTCCGCGCTGCGCGCGGCCCCGGTATGACGAGCAAGAGACATCCACCGTTGCGGATGCTCCAGCTTGTTTCAACCCATCACGTGCACGCCGTCGCCACCTGAACCCTTGACGTGGTACAGCGCGCAATCGGCCTCGCTGTACCACACCGACCACTCGTCTTCGTCGCGACACAGACCGCCGCCGATGCTGACGGACACCGCGAGATCCGGCGCGCTTTTGGCGAAGCGCAACTGGCGCACGCCTTCGACAATGCGCAGCGCGCGCTCGCTCAACTCGTTCTGATCCTTCACTTGGGTCAGCAGCGCGAATTCGTCGCCGCCCAGCCGGCACGGCAGATCGGTGGCGCCCGCGGCATCCTGTAATTCCGCCGCGATCGCGCGCAGCACGTCGTCGCCCAGCAGGTGGCCGGATTGGTCGTTGATCTGCTTGAAACGGTCGACGTCGACCAGCAGCAGGCCGAAGCGGCGATGGCGATCGCGCACCTCGGCGGCGTTTTCGAGGAACTGGTAGAGGCCGCGGCGATTGCACAGGCCGGTCAGGTCGTCGGTGCACACCTGCCGGCGCGCGAGCTGCAACTGGTCGCGCGTCTGGCGGAGCGAATCCAGCGTCTGCATCAGGTCTTCGTTGCGGCGCTTGTAGTTGGCGATCAACTGCTGTTCGCTGGCCACCAGATAGGTGAAAGAGCGCAGCATGAATTGCGCCATCTGCAGCGGCACGCGCCGCATCAGGTTCTCGAAGCGATCCGGGTCGATCAGGTACACCACGCTGGGTTCGGCCGCCAGCGCGCTGCCCGAGCGCGCGTGGTTGCCCACGAACAACGCGAGTTCGCCGAAATATTCGTCGGGGCCGATCAGCTTGTCGGGCAGGTCGCCCGCGAATTCCAGCAGGATGCGTCCCGATTCGATCACGAACATGCTGCGGCCGAATTCGCCGCGCCGGAACACGGCCCGGCCGGCGTCCAGTTCGATGCGCTGGCCGGCGCTGGCAAACAGTTCCCGTTCGTGCGGCGACAACTGGCGCGGCAAACGCCCCATCGCCGGCACGTCATCCGCCGAAGGATTGGAGACCCCGGCGATCCGTTGCGACTGCACGCTGGACACGGCAACCCCCTCTCATGCAAGGCGGGATCATACCGCAGCCGCGGGCACGGCGCAGGTGGTGACCGCCATCGACCTGGATGGCATGGATTCTGCTTGCACACGTCGTGCCACATGCCAAGGAGACGGGGAACATGAAGGTCCACTTGATGCTGCCAGCGGCGCTGGCGCTGCTTTGCTGCGCGTGCGTGACTCACATACGCCCGAACGTGGTTGCCAACCCGCCACCGGCTGAACCACTCTCCCACTTTCAGCACTTCATGCTGGCGCCGATCAAGGTGTCCGCCGAGGCCACGCACGAAACAGCGGCCGTGGACAAGATCTCCGTCTACATGCAGCAGCGCGTGGGCGGCACGCTCGCAAGCTGGGAAAATCGCAACCAGAGCGGCCGTGTATTGAATGTCGAGCCCACCATCGTGCAACTGAAATTCGTTGGAGGCGGTGCACGATTCTTTGCCGGCGCACTCGCGGGCAGCTCGGCGGTACTGATGCGGGTGAAGTTCACAGACGCACAAACGGGACAGGTACTCGCGAACCCGGAGTTTTATCAGCGCGCGGCAGCGTACGGCGGCGCCTGGAGCATCGGCGGCACCGACAACGGCATGTTGGCTCGTATTGCGACAGTAGTGCAGCAATACTTGAATCGGAATTACACGCAAGCGGTCGGCGGCCCGACGGGTCTCGACGGTACGGAACAACAATAGCCGCGGACAACGGCAGCGACGCCCGCATCGCGGCGATCAAACGCCGCGATGCTTGCCCCGGAAGGGTTTGTAGAAGGCGCGCAACGCGGCGAGGTCGGCATCCTTGTCGCCGGTGGGGTGGAACAAGGGGCCCAGTCCGATCACCTTGCGCGGGTAGTCGAAGTACCCGGGCAGGATCGGGACGCCTGCCTGCCGCGCGATGTGCCAGAAGCCCGACTTCCATTTCTTGACGGCCTTGCGGGTGCCTTCGGGTTCGATCCCGAGCCACAGGCGCTCACGTGCGGTGAAGCGGTCAACCATCTGCCCCACCACGTCGGTCGCGGCGCCGCGCTCGATCGGCACGCCGCCCAGTTTGCGCAGCAAGCGGCCCAACGGCCAGCGGAACAATTCGCGCTTGGCCATGAATGAAATGTCCGCGCCCAGCGCGACCTTGAACAGCAGGCCGTGGATGCCGTCCCACCACGACGAATGCGGGGCGACGATCAGCACTACCTTGGCGACGTCGGGCAATTCCCCTTCCAGCCGCCAGCCGCCCAGGCGCACCGCCGCGCGGAATGGCTTGCGCCATGGGCTGGCGGGAAACTGCGGCATCGCGGGCGGCAGTGTCGCGGGCAGCGATGGTTGCGACGCGCCGGTATTCAATCCTCGCTCCAGGCACGACCCCGGTTGCGCTTTACATTGGCGCGCTGTTTCTTGCCGGCGAGACGGCGTTCCTTCGAGGCGCGCGTCGGCCTGGTCGCGACGCGTTTCTTCGGCGGCGTGAGCGAAGCGCGGATGATTTCAATCAAGCGCGCGCGCACGTCATCGCGGTTGCGCGCCTGATCGCGAAAGCGCCGCGCCTGGATCACCATCACGCCGTCGTCGGTCAGCCGGCGATCGTGACGCGCCAGCATGCGCGCCCGCACGGGTTCCGGCAACGAGGGGGAATGCGCGACGTCGAAGCGCAGTTCCACCGCGCTTTCGGTGCGATTGACGTGCTGCCCACCCGGACCGTCCGCGCGCAGGAAGCGCTCGGTCAGTTCCGATTCGGGGATGTCGATGGATGCCGAGACGCGCATGTCGCAAAGATTATGCGATCCGGAACGAAATCGCGCCATGAATCCGCATCAAATCACTTGCCGTGATTGCGCGATCGCTACGCTCCGACGGGATAGGCCGGCGCGCCATCCAGCGCCGACGCGCACACTTCCGCCAGTTCCAGCAGGCGCAAGTCGGAACCCGGCGCGCCCACGAACTGCATGCCGATAGGCATGCCGTCGGGCAAGGTGCCCATCGGAATGCTGACCGCCGGGCAGGCGGAAAGGCTGGCAAACGCGGTGAGGTCGGCCTGCGAGGCCGGCACCGGCGCGTCGATGGGAAACGCGCCTTGCGGCGTGGTCGGCAGCACCAGCACGTCCACGCGCGAAAAAACGCGCCGCGCCTTCAGCACCGCGAAATCGAGAATGCGATCGGCCAGCGCGTAGTCGGCGGCGGACTTGCGCGCGGCGTAATCGAGCATCGTGCGGAAATTTTCCGAAACTGGATGCAGCGTGTCGGCGAGATCCTCCGCAAAGGTGTTGCGCATCTCCGCTTCCATCAACAGCAGGCCCGCGCGGCGCATCTTCTGGAATGGCCAGTCGGAAAAATCCAATGACTGCCGTTCGCCGAGCTCGCGTTCCAGCCGCGCCACCGCTGCATCGAACACTTCGATGACGGGCGCTTCCACGCCGATCGCGGCAAGATCAGGCAACACGCCGCAACGCAGATGGGTGGGATTCCAGTCCGGTGGCTGCAGCGCGACTCGGCGCCGGCGCGAACGCGGATCGTCGGCATCGTAGCCGGCCAGCACCTGCAGCATCACCACCAGATCGCCCACGCTGCGACCGAGGATGCCGACCGCATCCAGCCTGCGCGCCGCCGGCACCACGCCGCGCGCGGAAATTTCGCCATGGGTCGGTTTCAGCGCGAACACGCCGCAATAGCTCGCAGGAATGCGCACCGACCCCAGTGTGTCCGAACCGATCGCGACCGGCGCCAGGCCCGCCGCCACCGCAGCCGCGGAGCCGCCGGACGAACCACCGGCCACGCGATTCAGATCGAACGGATTGCGCGTGGTGCCGAAATGCGGATTGCGGGTGGCAGCGCCGAGCGCGCCTTCGTCCAGATTGGTTTTGCCGAGCAGCACCGCGCCGGCCGCGCGCAGGCGTGCGACCGCGTGGGCATCGTTGCGCGCAACGTGATCTTCGCGGGTCGGCAGCCCCGCGCGGGTCGGATAACCCGCCACGTCGAAATTGTCCTTGATCGCAACCGGGATGCCGTCCAGTCGTCCGATCGGCCCCTCATGCCGCCGCCGCTGCGCGCTGGCGGCCTGGTCGCGCACGATGTCGGGCCGCACGTCCACGAACGCGTGCAGCGCCGGATTGCGACGTTCGATCGCGCCAAGGCAGGCTTCGGCCAGCGCCTCGGAGGTGGTGCGTCCGGCCGCGAGCCAATGCAGGCACTGCCACACGCCTCCGCGTTGCAGTCCCTCGGGGCCAAGCAGTTCTCCGTCTTCGAATGCGGTCATGCGTCCTCCGGTTGCCCGATTATGCGGGTTTGCCGCGTGCACGGGAACCCAAGACAATGGCGGATGCACCGGAAACGATGACAGGAGCCGCCATGAGCGAGCGCGAAACGATGGACTACGACGTGGTCGTGGTGGGCGCGGGACCCGCCGGACTGGCGTTCGCGATTCGCATGAAGCAGCTCAAGCCCGACGCGCGCGTCTGCGTGATCGAAAAGGCTTCCACTATCGGCGCGCACATTCTTTCCGGGGCCGTGATCGAACCCGCGCCGCTGGATGCGTTGCTGCCGGGCTGGCGCGACAATCCGCCGCCGATTTGCGTGCCCGCTGTCCACGACGAATTCCTGCTGCTGCGCGATTCGAAGCGCTCGACCAGGCTGCCGACGCCGCCGCAGATGCACAACCACGGCAACTTCATCGTCTCGCTGGGTGCGTTGTGTGTGTGGCTGGCGCCGCAGGCGGAGGCGCTGGGCGTGGATGTGTTCCCGGGCTTCGCGGCAGTCGACGCGGTGTTCGACGGCAACGACGCCGTCGCGGGCGTGCGCATCGGCGACATGGGCGTCGCCAGGGATGGTTCGCACAAGCCCGGCTACACGCAAGGCATCGACATCCTGGCGAAGCTCACGGTGCTGGCCGAAGGCTGCCGCGGCAGCGTCAGCAAAACGTTGATCGCGAAATACGGCCTGGACAAGCATTCCGATCCGCAGACTTACGGCATCGGCCTGAAGGAACTGTGGCAACTGCCGCCAGGGCGCGTGCAGCCCGGCCACATCACCCACACGCTCGGCTGGCCGCTGGACAACAAGACCTACGGCGGCAGCTTCATCTATCAACTCGACAAGGACCGCATCGCGATCGGCTTCGTCGCGGGGCTGGATTACTCCGACCCGCTGTTCCGGCCGTGGGAAGCGTTCCAGCAATTGAAGCACCACGCGCGCATCGAGCCGCTGCTCGACGGCGGACAGATCGTCTCGGGCGGCGCGCGCGCGCTGATCGAGGGTGGCCTGCAGTCGCTGCCGAGCACGGAGATGCCGGGCGCGATCCTGATCGGCGACGCGGCGGGCTTGATGAATGTTCCCAAGATCAAGGGCACGCATCAGGCAATCCGTTCCGGAATACTGGCCGCCGAACACTTCGCGGAAAAGCAATCGGGCGCGGGTTTCGATGCGCGTCTTCGCGCATCGGCGATCGCGAAGGAACTGCACAAGGTGCGCAACATCCGCCCGGGCTTTCATGGCGGGCTGTGGCGCGGCTTGTTCAACGCCGCGTGGGAAACCGCGACCGCCGGCCTTTCGCCGTGGACGCTCAAGAATCACGCCGACTGGTCGTCGCTGGAAAAACTCGACCCGCCTGCCACCAGGGAAAACCGGCCCGGCCCGAATGCCACATCAAAGCGCGAACCCGGCTGGATCGAACGCACGCTGCCGCCGCGCGATCGCTTGGCGGGTGTGTATTTCTCCGCCACGGAACATGACGAAGACCAGCCGGTGCATCTGCACGTCGCCGATACCGGCATCTGCGTCGATCGCTGCACCATCGAATACGGCAATCCCTGCACGCGCTTCTGTCCCGCCAGCGTGTACGAGATCGTCGAGGAGTCCGGCAGCGACGGCGCGCCGTCGCTGCGTCTGCAGATCAACGCCGCCAACTGCGTGCACTGCAAGACCTGCGACATCAAGGATCCGTACGAAATCATCACCTGGGTGCCGCCGGAAGGCGGCAGCGGCCCCAACTACCAGAATCTGTAGCTTTTGCGAACGGAAGGACTAGACTCCTCCGGCGATCCACAGGAGGGCCGGTCATGCGTATCACGTGTTTTGCCGCAGTCTCCGTTGTCGCGCTCATCGCCACGTTCGCGGTGGGTGCACCCGCATCGACCGCGAACGATCCGCTGGCGCCGATCGGCATGGGCTCGCCACCCGCCGCCGCACCCGTCAAGCCCGTGACCGAAACCCTGTGGGGTGTGAAGGTCACCGACAACTACCGCTACATGGAGAAGCTCGATCCCGCAACGATCGCGTGGATGAAGGCCGAGGGCGCCTACACGCGCAAGGTGATGGATGCGATTTCACCGCTGGCGGCGCTGCAGAAGCGCGTGTCGGCGTTTACCGGAAGCTTCGGTTTCACCCAGGGCTACGCGAGTTACAACGGCCGCGTCTTTTATCAGGAGCGCGCGCCGGGCGCGGACAATTTCGATGTCGTGGTCAGGGACGCGCAGGGCAGCCGCAAGATCGTGGACATCGGCAAGGTCATGGCCGCGCACGATGGCAAACCTTATGCGGTCAATTACATGGTCCCGTCGCCCGATGGCTCGAAAGTCGCAGTCGGCGTATCCGAAGGCGGTTCCGAGAATGCCAGCCTCACGGTGTATGACGCCGCGACGGGCAAAGCCATCGCCGGCCCCGTCGATCGCGTGCAGTTTCCCACGACGGGATGGAGCAATGATTCGAACACCGTCTTCTTCAACCGGTTGAAGAAACTCGCACCCGGCGATCCGGCGACCGACAAGTACAAATACTCGACGGCCGAGGCCTGGAACCTGGCATCGGCGCCCGTGGTGGTGGCCGGACCCGGCGTGGGCACGGCAAAGATCACGCCGGAGGTCTTCCCGGTCGTGCTCACCTCGCCGGGTTCGTCCGTCGCGATGCTGGTCTCGATCAACGGCGTGCAGAACGAACACAAGATCTGGACGGCGCCGGTGGCCGATGCCGCAAGCCCGCGTGCGCCGTGGAAACTCCTGGCGGATCGCAGTGACGACGTGACCAGCGAGGAAGTGCGCGGCGACGAAATCTTCCTGCTGTCCCACAAGAATGCACCGACGTTCCAGGTGCTCGCTCTGCGCGCCGGCGCGCCGTTTGCCTCCGCGCAAGTCCTGGTGCCGGCCCAACCCGCGCGCGTGATCGAAGCCATCCATGCCGCGTCGGACGCGCTTTACGTGCTGGCCCGCCGCGGCGCGTATTCGGAACTGCTGCGCATTCCCGCCGGAAGCAGGCAAATCGAAACGATCGACCTGCCGGTCAAGGGCCACATCGCCGAGGCATTCACCGATCCGAGGAAACCCGGCATTGCTTTCGATTTGTCGAGTTGGGTGCTTCCGCCAACCGAATATCGCTACGACGCGGCGACGGGCAAATTCGCCGACCTGCAGCTGGGCGTGCGCGGCAATATCGATCCCGCGAATTTCACGGTCAGCGATCTGCAGTCGAAGGCGCGTGACGGCACCATGGTGCCGCTGTCGCTGATCCAGCCCAGGGGCGCCACCACCCCGCAGATCGTCGTCATCGAGGCTTACGGTTCCTACGGCATTTCCGAACTGGCCGATTTCAGCTCGCGGCGTGCGGCCGTCATGAAGGAGGGCATCACCTACGGCGTCTGCCATGTGCGCGGCGGCGGCGAAAAGGGCGAGGCGTGGCGCCTCGGCGGCAAGGACGCCAACAAGCACAACACCTGGCAGGATCTGATCGCCTGCGGCGAGGATCTGATCGCGCGTGGCATCACGACCAAGGACAAGCTGTTCATCCTCGGCGGATCGGCCGGCGGCATCACGATGGGCCGCGCGATGACCGAACGGCCCGACCTGTTCGCGGGCGTGATCGACGTCGTACCCGCCGCGAACACGCTGCGGATGGAATTCTCGCCCAACGGGCCGGACAACATTCCCGAATTCGGCACGATCACCACCAAACCGGGCTTCGAAAATCTGTATGCCGAGGATTCGATCCAGCACGTGAAGAACGGAACCGTCTATCCAGCGGTGATGATCTCGACCGGATTGAACGACCCGCGCGTGGCGCCCTGGTCGCCGGCCAAATTCGCCGCACGACTGGACGCATCCAGTTCGCCCAACCCGGTGCTGCTTCGCATCGATGCGCAGGCGGGCCATGGCATCGGCTCCACCCGCACCCAGACCGATCTGCTGACCGCGGACTGGATCGCCTTCGTCAAATGGCGGGCGGGCGTGGCCGGCTGGCGTCCCGGCGAGAAGCAATAGACCGTCGTATCTCACGCCAGCGCTCACCACGGTGTCGGGCGCTGGCGCTTTGAGGACTCATGTGCCGCGACGTGCGTGTTAGCCTGCGTGCTTCTTCTGCTCGCATCCGCCGATGCAATGACATCTCCACGCATCGCCCTCGTCACTGCGCGCGCGGCGCGCGGCACCGACTACGACATGCCGCTGTTGCTCGATGCGCTGCATGCCGCGGATGCGGAAGCACGGGAAATCGACTGGGATGACAGCACTATCGACTGGTCGCGCTTCGATCTGGTCTTGCTGCGCTCGACCTGGGATTACTTCGAGCGGCTGCCGGAATTCCTGAGCTGGGCGCAACGCGTGTCGCAGCAAACGCGATTGCTGAACCCGCTTGAGATCATCCGCTGGAATACCGACAAGCACTATCTCGCCGATCTCGCGCGAGCCGGCGTGCCGGTAGTGCCGGGCCTGTTCGTCGAGCCCGGCGCAAATCCGTCACCCATCATCGATGCCTTGCTTGCCGCCCATCCGCACATGCACGACGTCGTGGTGAAACCTGCGGTTGGCGCAGGTTCGCGCGACGCGCAAAGACATTCACGCGGCAGTCGCGATGCAATCGTCGCGCACGTGCAACGTTTGCTCGACAAGCATCGCAGCGTGTTGCTGCAACCGTACCTCGACGCCGTCGACGAACACGGCGAAACCGCGCTGCTGTTCTTCGACGGGGTGTTCTCGCATGCGATCCGCAAAGGCCCGCTGCTGAAACGCGGCGGCGACGCGACCACTGGCCTGTATGCGGAAGAGTCCATCGAGCCGCGCTCACCATCACCGGATGAACTGGCCGTGGCGCAACGTGCGCTCGCTGCCATTCCGTTCCAGCAGCCGTTGCTGTATGCACGCGTGGACCTGATCCGCGACGGCGACGGCGCGCCGCGCCTGCTGGAACTGGAACTGGTCGAGCCATCGGTGTTCGCGGCGCATGCTGGCGGCGTTGCCCCACGGTTCGCGGGCGCCATCGTACGGCGCACTTGAACGCCACGGGCAAACTCTCCCTGCCCCGCAACGTGCGCCTGCTGATCGGCATGCGCGGGGCGCGCAGTCTCGGCCAAGGCGCAATGGTCGCGGCGTTCGCGCTGTACCTGCATGCGCTCGGCTGGACCGCCACCGCGATCGGCGTGGTGCTGATGGGCGCGCTGCTGTTCGGCACCCTGCTCACCATCATCGTCGGCCCGCTGAGCGATCGCGGCGGGCGCCGCGCCTTCCTGCTCGGCTACGACGCCTTGCAGGCACTGGTCGCGCTGGTCGCGATGTTGACCACGACGCCCTGGCTGTTGATCGTCGCGGCGGTGATCGGCGGATTCGGACGCGGCGCCAACGGATCGGCGGGACCGTTCTCGCCAGTGGAACAGGCGTGGCTTGCGATCGAACTGCCGATGGCGCGACGCGGCAGCGTATTCAGTACCAACAGCGCAGTCGGCCTCATCGGAATGGGCATCGGCGCGTTGCTGGCGGCGCTGCCCGCATGGTGGATGGGCCATGCGATGAGCGTCGATGACTACCGGTTGCTGTTCGCGCTGCCACTTGCCGGTTCGCTCGCGAGTTTCACGCTGATGTGGTTGGCACGCGAACCCGCCGTGTTCGCAAAACCCGTCCGCGATGATGCAACGCGCAGCTTGCGCCGCGCCGAGAATCGCCTGCTCGCCAAACTGGTGCTGGCCAATTCCTTGAACGGACTCGGCATCGGCCTGGTCGGACCGCTGATCGCGTACTGGTTTGCCATCAAGTTCCAGCGCGGATTGATCGACATCGGCCCGGGCATTGCGCTCGGCTTCATCGTCAGCGCGGCAGGTTCATTCCTGGCCGGCGCGATCGCGCGCCGGTACGGCATCATGAAGACGGTGCTGTGGATGCGCGGCGTCGGCATCGCGCTGCTGGTGGCGATGCCGCTAGTGCCATGGTTCTGGGCCGCGATGGGCCTGTACATCGTGCGCGGCGCCGGCAATCGCGGCACCGGCGGCGTGCGCCAGGCGCTGGCCGCCGGTTTGACGCGGGTGGAACGACGCGGACTCGCCAGCAGCCTGCAGAACATTTCCATCCAGTTGCCGCGCGCGATCGGGCCGATGATCGGAGGCGTGTTGTTTCACGCGGGTTATCTCACATTGCCGTTCCTGCTCGGCGCCGCGCTGCAACTCGGCTATCTGGTGCTGTACGCGCGCTTCTTCGGTTCGCACGAGGCGGCGCGGGTCCGCGAAGCGTAGTCGGTTACAATGGCCGGATGCCGTTTCGCAGCACGCCATGCAAGGGTTCGCGATGAAGATTCTGGTCGGTTACAAGCGCGTGGTCGATTACAACGTGCGCATCCAGGTGAAGCCCGACGGCTCGGGCGTGGTCACCGATGGCGTCAAGCTTTCCCCCAATCCGTTCGACGACATCGCGCTGGAAGAAGCGTTGCGACTGCGCGAAAAAGGCATCGCCGAAGAAGTGGTGATCGCGACCATCGCGCCTGCCGACGCGCAGGCACACCTTCGCAATGGGCTGGCGATGGGCGCCAATCGCGCCATCCACGTGGTCACGCCGGACCCGGTGCAGCCGCTTGCCGCCGCACGCACGTTCCTGAAGCTGATCGAGAAGGAACAACCCGGCCTCGTGATCCTCGGCAAGCAGGCGATCGACGACGACTGCAACCAGACCGGACAGATGCTGGCGGCGCTATGGGATCGCCCGCAGGCGACGTTCGCATCCAAACTCGATATCGCGAACGACAAAGCCACCGTGACGCGCGAAGTCGATGCCGGCCTCGAAACCATCGAAATCGATCTGCCCGCCGTCGTCACCACGGATCTGCGCTTGAACGAACCGCGTTTCATCAAGCTGCCGGACATCATGAAGGCCAAGTCCAAACCGATCGAAACCATCGAACTGTCGACGCTCGGCATCGAGCATGGCGGCGAAATCAAGACCACGCATTACGCCCCGCCGCCGAAGCGCTCGCGCGGCGTGATGGTGAAGGATGTCGCCGAGCTGGTGGGGCTGTTGAAGCAAAAAGGATTGGTGTGATCGCCGTTCCCTCTCCCTTCGGGAGAGGGTGGCCGCAGGCCGGGTGAGGGTCCGGTTCTTCGCACGGCGTTTCGCCAGGTTCGTACCCTCATCCGCCCCTTCGGGGCACCTTCTCCCGGAGGGAGAAGAAAATTCAAAAACCGAGCGGATGCAATCCATGAGCAAAATCCTGATCATCGCCGAGCACTTGAACGGCCAACTCAACACCTCGACCGCGCGTTGCGTGACTTGCGCGCGCGAAATCAAGCCGGATGCGATCGACGTGCTGGTGCTGGCGGACGCGCCCGATGCAGTGGCCGCGCAAGCCGCGAAGCTGGACGGTGTTTCGAAAGTCGTGACTGTCGCGCGCGCCGAGAACGCGCAGGCGCTGGCGGCGCTGCTGGCCCCGCAAATCGCCGCCGCCGCGAAAAACGATTACACGCACCTGCTGCTTCCGTCCACGACCTTCGGCAAGGATGTCGCGCCGCGCGCGGCCGCGTTGCTGGGCGTCGGCCAAGTCAGCGACATCATGTTGGTGGAGAACGCGCACACCTTCACGCGCCCGATCTACGCGGGCAACGCCATCGTCACGGTGGAAGCGCCGGCGGACACCATCATGGTCGGTACCGTGCGCACCGCTTCGTGGGCGGCCACCGGCGAAGCCGCCAATGCGGCGCCGATCGAGGCATTGTCCATCGACGCGGCGATGCCTTCGCACACCCGCTTCGTGGGGTTGCAGCAGGCATCCAGCGAGCGCCCCGACCTGCAGAGCGCGGCGCGCGTCGTGTCGGGCGGACGTGGAGTGGGCTCCAAGGAAAACTTCGACATCATCTACAAGCTGGCCGACAAACTGCACGCCGCCGCCGGCGCCTCGCGCGCTGCGGTCGACGCCGGCTACTGTCCCAACGACATGCAGGTCGGCCAGACCGGCAAGATCATCGCGCCCGAGCTCTACATGGCCATCGGCATTTCCGGCGCCATCCAGCATCTCACCGGCATCAAGGACGCCGGTACCATCGTCGCGATCAACAAGGATGCCGACGCGCCGATCTTCGAAGTCGCCGACATCGGCCTCGTCGGCGACCTCTTCAAACTCGTGCCGGAGCTGGAAGCGGCGGTGTGAAGCTCGCCCAGCGCGGGGCTGCAACAAGGATGCCGGTGTGAAGCGACGTTACCGCACATTCGGCTTTGTCGCGGCGCTGATCGTCACCGCGCTATTCGTGTGGTACGTGGTGCGCTCGTTACGCGGCCATGATTTGTCGGTTTATGCCACGCCACGCGCCGCATTGGGCATCGCGTTGTGTGCGCTACTGTGGTCATGCGGCGCACCGTTGCTGGCGCTGGCTTGGCACGGATTGCTCGCCGGCTTGGGGGTATCGCGATCGCGCCGCGAATTGTTCGGCATCATCGGCATCACGCAATTTGCCAAATACGCTCCGGGCAACGTCGCGCAATACATCGGCCGCGCCGGCATGTCATTGGTACGTGGCATACCGCCGCGGCCACTCGCGGTGACGATGACCCTTGAAACCCTGCTCGTGATCGCCGCCGCCGTGGTGATGGGCGTCGGCACCGGCGCATTGTCCGAGGTCGGCCTGACAGTGGTCCACCTCCACGGCGCACAACTCGCGTTGATCGCCGCACTGGTTGCGTTGGCCATCGCGGGGCTGTTCCTGCTGAGACGCGTGGCCCCGCCATTGCTGCGGCGTTTTGCTCCAAAGTACGCATCCGCGCTGGACGGCACGTTGTTGCCGCCGCAGTTCAGGCTTGCTCAAGCGTTCGTGCTGTACTGCGGAATGTATGTCTGCATGGGCATCGGGTTGATCCTGCTCACGCGATGCCTGCTGCCGGGAGCCCCACACGATTACTGGTTGTTGACTGCGGTGTTCGCGCTGGCATGGGTGGTCGGCTTCGTGACGCCCGGCGCGCCGGGCGGATTGGGTGTTCGCGAAGGACTGATGCTGCTGATGCTTGCGCCGGTCTATTCGGCAGCCACCGCAAGCGTGCTCATCGTCGCCTTGCGCATCGCGACGACACTGGGGGATGTGTTGATTCTTGCCACCGGATTTCTGGTGCTTCCCGGGCGATCCAACGTGTCCTCGGCAACCTCCACGCCCCCTTAGCCGGTTACCCGCACGGGTAACATCATATTTGCGCCCATCCCGCGGCAGTCGCCAAGTGCATACCCAATGAAAATCGTATTGTGGGGCACCTACGACATTGGCAAACCGCGCGTGCGGATACTCCGGGACGGGTTGCGGGCGCGCGGAATCGAAATTGCCGAGATCCACAAGGACATCTGGGCAAACGTGGAGGACAAGAGCGCGCTGCGCGGTCCATGGCAATGGCTGCGACGCGGATTGCACCTGATCGCCGCCTACCCGAACCTTGTCATCCAATACCTGCGCGCACCGGCGCACGAACTGGTGCTGATCTGCTATCCGGGCCAGCTCGACGTTCTGGTCCTGTGGCCGTTCGCGCGAATGCGGCGCAAGCCCATCGTGTTCGACTGGTTCATTTCAGCATTCGATACGGTAGTCGAAGATCGCCATCTGCTCGCCCGCACGAATCCGTTGGCATGGTCGTTGTGGGCCGGCGAATGGCTGGCTGCGCGCCTTGCGACTATCGCCTTCATGGATACAGCCGCGCATGCACGGCGCATGGAGAAGCAATTCCGACTCGCACCCGGTTCGGTGAATCGTGTCTGGGTTGGCGCCGAAAAAGCGTTCTTCCGGTCCGTCGAGCGCCGGACGAGCAGCGAGTACCTGCAGGTTCTGTTTTACGGCCAATTCATTCCGCTCCATGGCATCGACACCATCATCGAAGCCGCGCAGTCCCTCAACGGCGCTCCGATCCGGTGGACCCTGATCGGCCGCGGCCAGGAAGCACCGCGCATCCGGGCGCTACTGGCGAAACGGCCAGTGGACGGTTTGCAATGGCTGGACTGGGTGCCCTATGAACGCCTGCTCGAGCACATCGCGCAGGCCGACGTGTGCCTGGGGATTTTCGGAACGTCCGCAAAGGCCGCAAGCGTGATCCCGAACAAAGTATTCCAGGTCGTGGCGGCAGGGCGACCATTGATAACGTGCGACTCTCCCGGCATACGCGAGCTTCTGGCGGACGACCCACCATGCGTTCGACTGGTGCCAGCCGGCGACGGCCGCGCCTTGGCAACCGCCATTCGTGAGTACATCGACTCGAGGCACAACTTGCCTTCCAGATGCCACGCGAAACTCCGCCAGCGCATCGACCCGGCGGCTGTCGCCGCGCTGTTCCTTTCCATGCTCGAACAACCTTCCAGGCCCAACCCATGATCATTGACACCACACTGGGACCCGCAGCCCCCGAACACGGCTGGGTCCCGGCGCCGCGCTATCTATTGCGCCGTGCATTGATCCTGCGCGAATTGCGCACGATTTCACCTTGCGACACGCTGGAGATAGGCCCCGGAGCCGGCATGCTGCTGCATGAAATGGATGCGCGTGGATTCCACTGCAGGGCATTGGAAATGTCGGAAGCCGCCCGGGCCGTGGCAGCCGATCTTGCAAGAGATGCCGGCCGCGACATACGTTTTTACGAGAAGCCGCAGCCCTCTTGGGAAGCCCACTTCAGCTTGGTCATGGCATTCGAGGTTCTGGAACACATCGAACACGATCTCGACGCGTTGTCCGAATGGCGCACATGGTTGAAGCCTGGCGGCACGCTGCTGCTGTCGGTTCCATGCCACATGAGAAAGTGGAATCCCTCGGACGTCTGGGCGGGGCATTTTCGCCGATACGAACGCGCGGCATTGGCCGAACTGGCCCGCTCGGCCGGCTTCGAAGTCGAACGCATCCTCTGTTATGGCTTCCCGCTCGCCAATCTCGCCGAAAAAGTGCGTGCCCGCAGCTATGCGCCTGAGGTCAACGAGACCAAGGACAATACCGCCCAGGGCAAGCACGACAATTCGGCCCGCAGCGGCATCGATCGGCGACACGTCATGAAGTGGTATCCATTACTCCGCAGTCCGCTGGGGAAGCTTGGCCTGCGCGGTGCGGATCTCGCGCAACGACCATTTCTTGGCGCGGAATTCGGGAACGGATACCTGCTGCGGGCTCGCGCGAAGTGATTCTCAGCGCGCTGACGATACCGACCGTAATTACGGCAGCATCGCCCATGCGTCCGGATACGAATGCACCACCACGCCTTGGTAATTGCCGGTGCTGGACCCCGGCCACATCACGATAGCCGATTTGTTGTACCAGATCAGGCCAGCCACGCCGCTGCCGTCGAAATCTCCGGCTGTTCCAAATTGCCACTGCGGAGAAACGCTGAGAGCCGCCGAGCCGACAAGCTGTGCACCGTTCATGATCCAGTAGGCGAAACGTGTATGCGGATTGTCTCGCCACAGCAAGTCATCCTTGCCGTCGCCATTGACGTCAGCAGAACCGAGTATCGTCCAGCCCGATGGATAAGTGTGAGCCGCAGTCTGCGCGAACGATCCGCCGCCGAAACTCGTCCACATCTCCATGGCGGTTCCGTTTGTCAGCAGCAGATCCGCCTTGCCATCGCCGTCGAAATCGCCTTCGGTCAAATAGTGCCATCCGCTCGACAGATTCTGCGAGTAGGTGGCACTGAAAGTGGTGCCATCCATCAGCCATTCGGCGATTCGGCCACTCGCGACCCAGATCAGGTCGGACTTGCCATCGCCATTGAGATCAGCGGCATCCACGACGTTCCAGCCAGTGGGGAATGGCCGCATGTAAGTGCTGGTGAAAGCGCTCCCGTTGCCCACCCACATCCACATCCCCGTTCCGTCGGTCCAGACGACATCCATCCGGCCATCGCCATCGAAATCCCCGGTCGCCAGCAACTTGTACTTGGTGGAGACCGGCATCGACGCGCTGCTGATCAGTTGCGTGCCATCCATCAGCCAGTATGCGAAACGAGAATTGTCCTTGCTGCGCCAGATCAGATCAGAATTTCCGTCCCCGTCCACGTCATCATGAACATAGCTAATGAACTGTGGTGGGTTCACCACCGTCGTCGCTTCGAACGCCGCGATCAGTGCCGCGGTGTTGTTCATGCTGTGCGCGTTGTCGGCCGACGACGACGAACTGTCGGCGACGCCGCAAGGGCTGTTCTGACAAGTGGAAATGTTCGGGTTGGAAAACACCGCGAGCGGCGTTTGAGTATCCGTCCCGTAGGCCATGATCGTGGAAAACCCGTTCGTGCCATTGCCCACATAACCATACGAATACGAGTAGGCGCCCGGCGACGTGGCATTCGCGCGGTCGTGCGCGTCGCCCATGTTGTGGCCAAGCTCGTGGGCAAACGTGGTGTCTAGGCAGTAATAACCACCGTTGCTGCCGTCGCTGACCACCGAGTAGCCGTAGGCGCTCGACTCCGAAGGCACGATGGCCGCCTGTCCGCCACCGACAAGCCAGCCCACGCCGCAATCGCCTTGGATGGAATTGTCGTAACGCCGCATCATGACCACCAGATCGGCGCCATATTGCGTGCGCAGCGAGGCGATGTTGGCGAGCGATGCGGGGATCGATACCGGATTGCCGTTCTCGTCGACGCCGGTGATGTCGTCCAAGGCGCTTTGATTGGAGGTGTTGTCGGGGTAATTCACTTCCGTCGTGTACACCAACCGGATCTGTTGGTTCACGCCACTGGCGGCGTAAGCCTGATTGGTGATGTCGACGAGGTTCTGGATGCGGATCAGCGCGAGCCTCTGGCTGCCCAGCATGTTTGCAAAACCTTGTGAGTAAGCGGCCATCACGTCGATGGTGACCGGACCCGACGAGGCGGCAGCCTGCTTGACGGCCGCGTCGGCGGCTGCCCGCATCGCCAACGTGTTCTGATTGCCCTTGGGTGCGACGCGCGGCGGGATTGCGTAGTCCCGGTGACTGCGCAGCCTGAGCGTCTGCGTCGAACGCGCCATGGCCGCCGCCGAGGTTTCAACGACGCGAGTTTCACCCTGGCTTGTGACGATGCGCAGCGGATAGCCCGACGCCTGCGGGATCGTGCCGAACACGCCGCCCTCACCGAACGTCAGCACCGCTTGCTGGGCGCCGTGGACGGTTTGAACCGTACCGACCCAAGTCCAGGTTCCATTCGCATGCACGATGTGCCGTGCGTATTTGGCGTAAATACGCCCGCCACTGGGCGTCGGCAACCACATGCCGCCCTGGAACACCGCATCCAGCGCATTGTCTTCGCTGATCTTGATCGACCAGGATTTTTGCGCTCCCTGCGCCAATATCCGGGGCGTGCTCGCGCCGATCGAATACAGGACGGGCTGGGACGTCGCCGCCAGCACGGGGAGGCAGCCAAACAAAAGCATGAGAGCCAACGCGTGGCCGAAGGCACGCGGCGTGAGACGGGACATGACGGTTTCCGTTGACGCAAGTATCGTGTCTTTATACCAGTTCAGGCGTGCCTCAACGCTGTGGCGTCGCACACAATTCGGGCGCGATTTTCGCCGGACCGCCCGAAAGCGCGGTGCCCGTCACATCCTGTAGACAGGCATAGTCTTATTTAATCGCGATCCTGCGACCAGCGATTCGACCGAATGGCGCAGGTCGATCCGCTACAATCCGGCCATTCCTGATCTGGATGCGGCATGTCGAACGACGCCCCCTTGTGGACCCCGAGCGCCGAACGCAGGGACGCCACCAACCTGCACCGATTCGTGCGGTTCGTGCACGACGCCACCGGCAACGCCGACATCGGCAGCTACGCGCCGCTCTACGAGTTTTCGGTTCGCCACCCCGCGAAATTCTGGCCGCTGGTATGGGAGTTCTGTGGCATCCGTGCCACCGGTGAGTTCGAACCCGTGCTGGTGGATGCCGATCAGATGCCGGGCGCGCGCTGGTTTCCCGGCGTGCAGTTGAACTTCGCGCAGAACCTTCTGCGCTTCAAGGACGACAAGCCGGCGCTGATCTTCCGCAACGAATGGGGACACGCGCGGGAAATCTCCTACGCGGAACTGCACGCGATCGTCGGCCGCGTCGCCTACGCGCTGAAGCAGGCCGGGGTTGGCAAGGACGACCGCGTCGCGGGCTTCCTGCCCAATCTGCCCGAGACGATCATCGCGATGCTGGCCACGGC
The DNA here is from genome assembly GCA_035281745.1 of Rhodanobacteraceae bacterium. Taxonomy (GTDB): domain Bacteria; phylum Pseudomonadota; class Gammaproteobacteria; order Xanthomonadales; family Rhodanobacteraceae; genus 66-474. The sequence goes on along the minus strand of DATEDI010000020.1, from coordinate 121,667 downwards.
ATCGCTGGGCGCGATCTGGTCCTCGGCGTCACCGGATTTCGGCGTCAACGGCATCGTCGATCGCTTCGGCCAGATCGAGCCGAAGGTGCTTTTCTGCGCCGATGCCTACGCCTACGGCGGCAAGCGTCACGACTGCCTCGCCAAGGTGCGCGAGGTGCTGGCGGCAATACCCTCGATCGAAAAGTGCGTGGTGATCCCCTACTCCGGCGATCCGCTGCAGCTCGACGGTTTGCGCGGCGCGATCCCATGGGACGATTTTGCCGGCCACGAAGACCACGCCCTCGAATTCGTGCCGACGCCGTTCGATCATCCGCTGTACATCATGTATTCCTCGGGCACCACCGGCAAGCCCAAGTGCATCGTGCATGGCGCCGGCGGCACGTTGCTGCAGCACCTCAAGGAACTGGTGCTGCACACGGATCTCAAGCGCGAAGACCACATCTTCTACTACACCACCTGCGGCTGGATGATGTGGAACTGGCTTGTATCCAGCCTCGCGGTCGGCGCCACCATCGTGCTGTACGACGGCTCCCCCACATGGCCAGACGGCAACACGCTGTGGAACCTCGCCGACGAGGTCGGCATCAGCATCTTCGGCACCAGCGCCAAGTGGATCGACGCCACCGCCAAGATGGGCGTGAAGCCGCGCGAGACGCACAAGCTCACGCGCCTGAAAACGATCTTGTCTACCGGTTCGCCGCTGGCGCCGGAAAGTTTCGATTACGTTTATCGTGACGTGAAGGAGCGCGTGCTGCTGGCGTCGATCTCCGGCGGCACCGACATCGTTTCGTGCTTTGCGCTCGGCAACCCGGTGCTGCCGGTCTGGCGCGGCGAATTGCAAAGCCGCGGGCTGGGGATGAAGGTGGAGATTCTGGACGAAGCCGGCCAACCAGTCCGCGGACACCCGGGTGAGCTTGCTTGCGCAGCGCCGTTCCCGTCGATGCCGGTCATGTTCTGGAACGATCCGGACGGCGAGAAATATCGCGCCGCGTATTTTTCCAAGGTGCCGGGTGTGTGGTGCCACGGTGATCGCGCCGAACTCACCGCGCACGACGGCATCATCATCTACGGACGTTCCGACGCCACCTTGAATCCGGGCGGCGTTCGCATCGGCACCGCCGAAATCTACCGCCAGGTGGAACAGTTGCCGGACGTGCTGGAATCGGTCGCGGTCGGCCAGCACTGGCAGGGCGACGAGCGCATCGTGCTGTTCGTGCGCCTGCGCGATGGCGTCGCGCTCGACGACGCGCTTCGGGACACGATCTGCAAGCAGATCCGCGCCAACACCACTCCGCGCCACGTGCCGGCGAAAATCCTGCAGGTGACCGACATCCCGCGCACCATCTCCGGAAAAATTTCCGAACTTGCGGTGCGAGCCGCGATCCACGGCGAGGCGGTGAAGAATACCGATGCGTTGGCGAATCCGGATGCGCTGCAACTGTACGCGACACTACGTGGCACCCTCGCATCCTGATCCGCGCGGGACGGGAGACGTCGAGCTTGAAGTTGATCATCCAGATTCCTTGCCTCAACGAGGCGGCCACGCTGGGCGCCGCGCTGGCGACGCTCCCGCGCACCGTCGCGGGTTTCGACAGCGTGGAATGGCTGGTCGTGGACGATGGCTCGACCGATGACACCGCGGGGCTGGCGCACAAGCTCGGCGTCGATCACGTGATCCGCCACCCCGTCAATCGCGGACTGGCAACCGCTTTCATGACGGGCGTCGATGCAGCCCTGCAACGTGGCGCCGACGTGATCGTCAACACCGACGCCGACAACCAATACGAAGCGGCCGATATTCCGCTGCTGGTCGAGCCGATCCTGGCGCACCGGGCGGACATGGTGATCGGTGCGCGCCCGATCGCGCAGACCGAACATTTCAGCTGGATCAAGAAGCAGTTGCAGCGCATCGGGAGCTGGGCAGTGCGCGTTGCCAGCAAGACCGACGTGGCCGATGCCCCCAGCGGATTTCGCGCCATGACGCGGGAGACCGCGATGCGGCTCAACGTGTTCAATGCCTATACGTATACCCTCGAAACCATCATCCAGGCGGGTCTTAGCAACCTGACCGTCGTCTCGGTACCGGTGCGCACCAATCCGGACCTGAGGCCGTCGCGGCTTGTGAAAAGCATCCCCAACTACGTCAAGCGCTCGCTGGTCACGATAATTCGCGTGTTCGTGATCTACCGACCGCTGACGCTGTTCCTGTGGCTCAGCGTCCTGTTGACCACGATCGGGGTCGCGCTCGGTATTCGTTACCTCCTGTTTTTCATCGCAGGAGATGGCGGCGGCCACGTGCAGTCGCTGATCCTGGCGGCGCTCTGCCTGATGCTGGGCGGCCTCTCGTTCATGATCGGATTGATCGCCGATCTGATCGCCACCAACCGGAAACTTCTGGAACAAATCGACTTTCGCTTGCAGAGGCAGGCGCCGGACCCTGCCCACAAAAGGGCTCGATCAACAGCTCACGATGCTTGAAACCAAAGCCGCAAACCCGCTGGCGCTCGGGCACCTGAAGCATTCGTCCTGATTCATCGAGACGACGGCGATCCGTGCGGGTGCCGGCGATCTGCTCGTTCAGCACGGCCGCTACTCGGCGATGGCTCAAGCGACGGACCGCTTGTGTCGTGTCCGCGGCAGGAATCGCCTCACGGCCAACCGGGCCAGCACGCAACAGGCGGCTGCAAGGATGCCCATGCCGACGATCGTGACCGGAAACGTGTAACGGAAATTGTTGGTGCCGACCAGCAACAACAATGGCCCCAGATAGCCGATGGCCAACAGCACGAAAGCGCCGATCAACGTGCGGCGGCGCAGCAGACATGCCGCCACCAAGCCCAACAGGCAGATCACTCCAGCCCGAGCAGCAAGACCATGGAATGCACCGAGGGCGATCTGCAAGGCATCAAAATAAGCGAGGCGACGGTGGTTGAAAGTCATCCGGGCAGCCGGAAATGGCGGCCGAACATCGGTGCGCGCCATCTGGGTGGCCTCAAGAGGTGACTTGAAGCCAAGCGAGTACATCGCGAAGCGGAAATTGGTTTCAAAAAAGACCATGGGATGGTGAACCAGCAAGTGCAGGTACGCGTGCATGAATTTCGCGGTGGGCAAATTCCGCCACGGCGCCCCGTTCATTTGGGCGCACCAACCTGCATGCTCGTAGCAATCCGGCGTAAGTGGCTCGCGCACCGCCGGGTTTTCCGCCACGTACGGATCAACCAACGCGTGGACGTGGGGATCGTCCGTGTGCCGCGATGCATCGAGCAGGCGCATGGCGACGCCGCCGGCTGCGGAATCGCGCATGTGTCCCTGGTGTTCGTAGCTGCGTGCGGCGGCCACGCTCCCACCGAGCAAAACCAGTGATACGGCGAGCCATGCCAACGCCCGCCGCCATCCGAGCGACGCGCGGATGCTCCAGAAAAAGAAGCAGGCCAGGAAAAACGATGCCGGCAACGCGTTGTAACGCACCCACGACATCATGAGAATCGCGACGATCAACAGGGCCGACCGCCGCGCCAGTCCGAGTTCATGATCGACGATCATGGCCACCGCAGTCAGCGCGCAAATTGCCACGATGGTGTCGGACGATTGAAACACGGCGTAATTGACGCTGATCGGTGACCACACCATCACCAACGTATAGACAATCAGCCACAACGACCGTCGTCCCAGCAAGGCAGCGCCCAACAGATACAGCGACACGTTGAAGAGCGCTGCCTGGACGAAAATGTAGAAGCCCGCTTCACCCGTGAACCAATAGAACGGAACCTTCAGCAACGTGTTGAAGATCGGCCAATGGGAGGTGATCCCATAGGCTTTCAAACTGTCGGGCAGGCCCTTCATGGCAATCTGCCGCGCCCATCCCCACTGGGTTGCGCTGTCGAAAAAGAACCAGCCCGGATAGAGCGACAGTGCGACCACCAGCGCCGTTGCAACACAGATCCCGAGGCAAACGATCGGTACACGTGGGCGCAAGATGGCCATCGCGGTCAGCGTGCGATCCCGTCCTTCGGGCACGGCGGCAAGTTCATGTGCCGTGTTGGCAGCTTGTCGAGTCGTCATTCCACGGACATCCGAACGTTGGTCGGGCATTTCACCCATTCACCGCCGATCCGATAGGCCAGAGACACCCCATACGCGCCGATGGGAACGCGATACATGCTTGCGCCGACATCGAACCCCGACGTCGCATAGGCCGCCACCTTTTGCGCCGCGGCGACGTCCTTGCGCGCGTGCCCCGCATCGCCAGAGGCCCAGTAGTCACCGGTTGCGCCCGTCAGGACCACCTCGACGCCGGTCGGCACGGTGCGCGTCAAATGATCCCCGGCCCAGCCCGTGAACATGGCTCCGCCAAGGTGATCGACCGCCATGCCTTGCGCGGTCTGCCCGTCGATCTTGTCCACGTTGCAATCGCCCGTGCTGCGTGCCCCATCCAGGGTCATGGCTGGCACCGGCGAGAACGGCGCGGGTGGCGGAATCGCGCTTCGCGCCGCCTGCTGGTTGATCCAGTCGGCAGCGGTAGTGGCCGGTCGCCCACAGCTTGCCAGCAGCAACGTGCACGTCAAGGCCAGTGCAAACTTGGCGGCACTGGGCACCGTTCCTCCTCGTGATTCAGCGGCTTCGGGTTCTGATCCATGACCGGCCGATCTGCACCGCGTCCGTTGCAAGATTCGTTTCGACCCCGTTCGCCAGATTAAACATTGCATGGGCGGCGCGAGTCCTGCGGCACGATTCGAGAGGCTATGGTCCGTGAACCAGGCCATGCCTGCAACCCGGAAAACTCCTTGGCTGCCACTGCGGCAGCTTCGCACAAGAGTGTCATCGAGGGATATTTACCGTTCACCTCCATCAACGGCATCTCGGCGACCGATTTCATACACCACCGACGTCTCCTGCTACATTGCCGCAGCACTTCTTGAAGGAGACATTCATGTTCACGCCCGTCATCCTGAGCGGCGGCAGCGGCACCCGGCTATGGCCCCTGTCGCGCAAGAACCTCCCCAAGCAATTCCTCGCGTTGAGCGGCTCGTCGACACTGTTCCAGCAGACCGTCGAACGTACACGCACACTCGCCGGCGTCGACGCACCCATCGTGGTATGCAGCGAGGACCATCGTTTCCTGGTTGCGGAACAGTTGCGGGCACTTGGCATAGACGGAGCCTCCATCCTGCTGGAACCGGTGCCGCGAAATACTGCGCCGGCAATCGCCTTGGCTGCCTGGCAGGCGCAGGCGGGCAATGCCGACGCGATTCTTCTGGTGCTGCCCGCAGACCATCTGATCGGCGACACAAGCAGCTTCGCCGAAGCGGTCGGCAAGGCAATGCCTCTGGCCGAACAGGGCTGGCTGGTGACTTTCGGCATCAGGCCTGCTGCACCGGAAACCGGCTTCGGATACATCAAACAAGCCGAAGCCATTGGTCATGGCGCTTTCCGTGTCGAACGATTCGTCGAAAAACCGGACACTGCCACGGCCGAGAAATATGTCCGTTCGGGCGACTACGCATGGAACTCCGGAATGTTCCTGTTCAAGGCATCGCGCTACCTGGAGGAGCTCAAGCAGTACGCTCCGACCATACATTCCACCACCGAGACAGCCTTCAAGGCCGCCAAGGCAGATCTGGATTTCGTGCGCATCGACAAGGACGCGTTTGCGGCGTCGCCCGAAAAGTCCATCGACTACGCGGTGATGGAGAACACATCGCGCGCGGCGGTACTGCCGGTGAGCTGCGAATGGAGTGATATCGGCTCATGGGACGCCCTGTGGGCGACTTCGATTCGCGACAGCGACGGCAACCGGCTGGAAGGCGACGTGATTGCCATCGAAAGCCACAACTGCTTCGTGCGTGGCACAGACCGGCGTTTGGTAGCTGCCCTCGGTCTCGAAGACGTGGTGATCGTCGACACCCCTGATGCCATGCTGGTCGCGTCACGCTCGCACGTGCAGAACGTGAAGCAATTGGTCGACAAGATCAAATCGGACGGAAGGCAGGAGCATCTGTTCCACAGGAAGGTATACCGTCCATGGGGCAGCTACGACTCCATCGATGTCGGCGATCGTTTCCAGGTCAAACGCATTTCCGTCAAACCCGGCGCCGCACTGAGCCTGCAAAAACATCATCACCGGGCCGAGCACTGGGTGATCGTATCCGGCACCGCCGAGGTCACGCGAAACGAGGAAGTATTCTTGTTGGGCGAGAACGAAAGCACCTTCTTGCCGCTCGGTGCCGTGCATCGTCTGCGCAACCCGGGCAAAGTGCCATTGGAATTGATCGAGGTTCAATCAGGCAGCTACCTCGGCGAAGACGATATCGTCCGACTTGAAGACGTGTACGGGCGCGCCTGAGTTAGACCTGCAGAGTGTTGCCGGCCGTCATTGGCCGACACCCGCATCCCCAGCACCCGCAACTGCAGCGGCCGCGGATCTTCGGACTTCGGATAGGGAGCCGGCAATGCATGCGGACGCGCAAAGCGTAGCCGGACGGTGGCTTCGCACGTGTCGTTCGCGCCGATCGGTGCTTCCACCTCGAATATGTCGTGGCTATCCGAAGCATCCTTGGGATTGGCCGAAAATTGGCCGTTGGCGGCGAAATGCCAGGTCGCGGTGAGCTGTCCGTTGATCCAGACCTGAGTATCCAGAGCGGGGCGTGCCGGTGACAGGTAAGGGTCGACCCGCATGTGCAACTTTCCACCGGCACGACACTGTTCACCAGATAACCGAAGCGCAAGTACGGCCGTCGGTCCGATGGCCCAACTGCCCCAGCCTTGTGGCGGCAGCCAGCCCAAACCTGCTCCATACGCGGCTGATTCGGGTCGGGTGAAATCAACTTCGGTGCCGGCTTCCAAATCCGGCGGGGCTGCGGAGACGCTATTGAACTCGTGGCTCAAATCCAGCTCCGCGCCGGACGGTGCGTGATCCATCTGTTGGACAAGGCTGCCGCACCGCGACGAAGTGATGGTCAGTCCGCGCAATGAGTCGATTTGTCCAACATGGGCGTTTGCTCCGCCCCGGCCCAGCCAATCAACGGTGAATAAGCTGCCGCCATCCTGTACCTCGGCAACGGGCTTTATCGTCAATACGCTGGCGTCGCCGCGGTCCTTGAGCAAGCGGGGCTGCGCCCCGGCGTCCGCGATCACCAATTTGGCATTTGCATTGTCGATGAAGAAATCCAGAATCTGGTCTTCACGAAGACCGACCTGTGCACGGCCGAGGTAGCTCATCTTCAACTCGCGGCCGCCGACATCGAATCCGCCATCGGGTGTCCAGCCGACCAACCGGTTCTTCTTGCACAACTTGAACTCGTTGACGCGCGACCACAGCGCCTTGCGCAGCACGGCATCGGTGACTGCGTCATCTACCAACTCGCTGCCAGCTGCGTCGGTTGCTCTGCGATCGGACCCCGCAATGAAGGTCGCATTGGTCCGCACGTCCATCGCGGCGAGTACGGTCGGCGCGATGTCCATGTGATACATGCGAGCGCGTCTGACCTCATCACCCGCATTCAATATCACCAGCGCAGGCTGCCTATGGTAATTCCGCGGGAAAAGTGATTCAGCATCGTTCCTCATCATCAGGTGGTCGCTCATGATGACGACCACGGTGTTTTTCCAGTCGGGCTGCCTCGACAGCGCATCGATGAAATTGCCGAGCAGGTAATCGGTGCAATGTACGGCCTGCAACATGCTGTTGCTGCTCGCCGCGTACTTTGGACAGCCGGGTGAAGGACGCCCATCGGGCGGATGCGTATCCAGCGTCAGCAGAGTGAGGTTGAAAGGCTTGCGGGCCGCTGCGAACTTTTGATAGCGAGCAAGCGCCAGCTTGAACAGCGCGCTGTCGTAAAGACCCCACCCCGATTCGGGCAGCTTGCCGCCCGCCTCGGCTTCCAATTCCTGCAGACCCAAGGCCTCGTCATAGCCGTGCAAACGAAAGAACACGTTCTTGTTGGAAAACACGATCGGCGCGCCACCCATGTAAACCTGCACATAACCCGCCTTGTGCAATACGTCTCCGAAGCAGGCGATCTTCGGATGGAAGGTCGAGGCGTCGGTGTTGTTGCCAGCCACCGTGTCGAGTCCGGCGAATGCGCTCGTGAACAGCGGCACGCCACACTGCGAAGCGAACAAGCCGGCCATCGTGTAATTGGCGCCTGAAAAAGTTTCGAAACCGGAGAAGTCGAGGCCCTGCTTGCGAAGGCGATCGAGGTTCGGCGTCAACCCCGGGAACACCTCGGGATCCCAGTAGATTCGCTCCAGCGATTCCATGTAGATCCACACCACGTTTTTGCCGGGCGCCGCGATCACTTTCTTTTTGGACACCGGATGCAAGTCCAGCAGGCCGGCCACAGCGCGCCCCTGTGGCGTGTCCGCGAAATGCGCGGCCTGCCGCGTTCGCACGAGGTAGCCGATCAAGCGTCGTGGTGCCGAGTCGACGCCCAATACGATCAGCATCAAGATGACCAACGTGATGACCGCCGGACCGCTGCGGGCATTGGCGGCGTGTTGTCGGCCACGGCGAGCCGTCCATGCCAGCAACCCGACCGACGCGAACAGCATGACCAGGAACAGCGCGGTACCGCCACCGATCATCTCCGGGAACGCACGCAGCCCCGTGCGCAGGTTGCCGGGATTCAAGTGCGCGAAGAACCGCGCATTGAAGGTGTCGGCCTGCAGGTAATAGGAAACGCCTTCGCCCAGCACCAGGAACAACCAGGCGAGGTACGCCAACCATGCGGCGGGCACCGATACAGGCCCCAGCAATCGCCAACGCGCGACGGTTACCAGCAACCCGCACCAAGCCAGCGCAAAAACCACGTCCTGCCCGAACTGGCCGTGCTGATACGAGGGAAAAACGCCGGCCATCCATACCTGCACCCCGATGGCAGGGGCAGCCAGCAACACCATGACAACAGCAACCGCCGCCCACGAGCGACCTCGCTCAGGCACTCATCGGCTCCAATTCAGCGGCAGGCCGCGAGCGTTGCGAGCGCAGCCGCACCCAGAATTGCCGGAAGACGTCATCACCATGCCGCGATGATATACCGTGATAGCAGACGTCACGCCGAGCGCGTGTCTTGGCTCGCCGTAACCGCGCAGGCGGCCACTCGCACCCCAATTTTCGCCAGATTGGTCGAACATCAGTCTTCGGCACCGCCGAATCAGCGGCCAATGCATCTTCTCAGGCCGACATATACAACAACACCGCCTGTTGTGCGATAGATTCCCGGTTTCAGCTATTTGAGTAGCGCTTGCAGACGCTCGCGATCGCCTTCATCCATGGAATACTTGCCAAAGCGATCGGCACTGACGAAGTAGAGGCGCAACGCTTTCCCATGGTGTCCAAGTGCTCGAGCAGGGAATTGCATTTCGAAACCGGACCACGTCATTTTGGGGTTCCGATATGCATTCGCGACATCGATGCGGCGCAAGATGACCGGCGCTTCGCCAATGACCTGGCCGTCCACCACCGCGATCACTTTTGACGCCGGCGCTTCCCCCAACCCGGCCCAACCCACGAGGCGAACGAAATCACCCTCTCGCGCAATCTGATCCAGTGACCCCCTTGCCGGTCCCGCATCATGCAGATTCATGGTGCCGCTGCCAGCAACGACCAGTTCCCCCGCAGCGTTTTCAATTACGCGGCCGTCCAACATCCCGACTTCCAGCTCGTTCGCGGTACTCAACTTTTGTTGATCCTGGTTGTTCAGCACGAACACGCCGTAGGTGTCGAAATTCACCCAATAGAATTGCAGCGTTCGGACGTCTTGGTTGACTGCGCCGGCGGGCATGTGCAGCCTGAAACCGGACCATTTCAACACCGAATCACGCTGTACCGAAGGAGCCTCCGGACGGTAAAGCGTCACCGGTGCCTCGCCAACCACCTTGCCACTGCTTACGGCAATCACGGCCGCCGGAGGCGAATGGCCCAAGCGCACCCAGCCTTCGACGTAGACCTGATCGCCGGCACGGACCACGCGGTCCAATCCACCGACGGCGGACTCGTGTGACAACGCCTTGCGATTGTTGCCACTCCCGATCTTCAACCAGCCATGGTTGTCGATGGCCGCAGATTCTCCGACAACTCCGAGTTCTTGTACCAACGCCTCCAGGTCGACCGGCCTGAGGTGCAGCATCAAACGTTCGACCCGCTCTACCAGCACCGTATCCGGATGCAGCTGATCGACCAACCAACCGAAATCCTTGTCTGCGGGATAGTTCCATATCAACCAAGAACGTTTGAAATTGTCCGTGACGTAGCGTTCCATGGAATCCAGGAACGAATCGTGCAGGATCAGTGCTGTCCCGTTGCCGCCACACTCGGCGGTACGCATGTGCCGGGCGATAGTATTCAATCTGTGCAGCATCTTGCCCGGGACATTCCATGGCTTGGTGCTCCCGCAACCCGCGCCGGCTGGTGGGTAGATATCCGGGTCATAGGGGCGGTAGCCGCTTATTTTGGATAGATCGCCGCGGAGCGATTGATGCGCCGTCCGGAACTGATCGAACCGGTAGTCGAACGGCCGGAGGCTCAGCCGCTTTCCGGATGCAGTCACCCAGGCTTCGTAACCAAGATACGCGCCCCAGGGATTCCAGTGGGTATCCGACTTGTAGTACAGGCGAAATGGCGAATGCGCTGCATCGCGATGCAACGCATCGGTGGCGTCGAAGTAATAGTCGTGGCCTGTCTGTGCCATCGCGGCATCGAGCGCGTTCAAGCGCCGATGCTCGAATCCTGCATACACGCCGCCCGGAAGGAACTGCGGATAGACGGTGTGCTTGTCGGGAAACACCACGAAGCCATAATGGATGCCCCGCACGGCGAGCAACTCCCCACGCGCGTTGATCTGTTCGACATCGTTTTGCAGTTGTGTTTCCGTATACGGACTGATGCCTTGCATGTCGGCAAGGCCGCCGTTTCCGGTGAAGTACAGCCAACCGTCGCGGCCTACGAACGCACGATCCGACGTCGACTGATGGAACACCGACGCCATCAACCAGCGATAGCCTTGCAGAAGGTCATCGCGAAAACCGAACTGGTCGTGCGCATAGGCATCGAAGCCTTTCGGGAACTTCGTCCAGGCCTGCAGGGACATCGGCAGGGTCGGCAGTCCGGCCAATTTGCGTTTTTCCACGGACGATTCCATCGGACGCGCACCGGTCCACAACGCGCGCGCCAACGGCACGCCGATGAACGCCACCATGGCAAGCGCCAGCAGCAGGTTGGACACGGCGATGTTCTGCTTGCCGAAATGCATCCTCAGAACCGGTAGTAGATGAACGGGTTGTAGGTGCCGGCCGCGACATAAGCCGCGCACACCAGCAAGATCACGATCACCGCAGCTACCCGCAACCCTCGCAATCCGGACTCGTTGAAGCGGCCACCCACGCGGATCGCCCATTCGTAGATCGCGCCGCGCGGCGCCTTGATCGGATAGCCGCGCATGATGTAATCGCGCGCCATGAATGCGAATACCGGCGCGCTCAGCAGCAGCCCGACCGCGCAGGTCCAGCGTTCACGCGCTGCGAACTTGATTGCCAGGGCCGTGCCGGAGACGGCATCGCCGTGCAACCCTGCCATGGCCTGAAGATAGATCCATGCATGGCTGAAACTCTCCGCGCGGAAGAACACCCAGCCGACCAGGACGACCGCCATGGTGTAGACCCAGCGCAACGGCGCAGGCGTGGCCTTCAACCAGCGTCCCCAGCGCCCGCGTTCCAGCGCCAGGAACAAGCCGTGCCAAAAGCCCCAGAAGATGAAGGTCCAACCTGCGCCATGCCAGAACCCGCAAAGAATGAACACGGAAAACAAGTTGAACCACGTGCGGGCTTCGCCCTTGCGGTTGCCGCCGAGCGGGATATACAGGTAATCCCGAAACCACGCCGACAACGACAGGTGCCAGCGGTGCCAGAATTCCTGGACCGTCGAAGCGATGTATGGGTAATTGAAGTTTTCGAGGAACTCGAAACCCAGCATCCTGCCAAGGCCGATGGCCATGTCGGAGTAGCCAGCGAAGTCGAAGTAGATCTGCAGCGCATAACAGACAATGCCGACCCACGCATCGCCCGTGTGCAGATATTGCGGATCCACCCCGAATGCCGAATCGGCCACCGCGCCGAGCGGGTTGGCAATCAGCATTTTCTTGCCGAGGCCGTAGCTGAAGCGTTCCACACCCGACGCAAACCGCTCCAGCGTGTTGCGTCGCCCGAGAATTTGTTCGGCGACATCGTGGAAACGGATGATCGGACCCGCGATCAACTGCGGAAACATGGTGATGTAAACACCCATGTTGAGCGGATTGCGCAGCGCGCTGGCCTGGCGGCGATGGATATCGATGAGGTACGACATCGCATGGAAGGTAAAGAAGGAAATGCCGATCGGCAGGCGCGGCGCGTGGAATTGCGTGGCGATCGATTCCAGTCCGGGAACATGCGCGAGCACGCTCGCCGCAAAAAAACCGGCGTACTTGAAGTACGCCAGCACGACCAGATCGACCGCGATGCCCAGCGCCAACACCAGTTTCTCGCCCGGCGTATCCGCGAAGCGCGCCATCAGCAAGCCGACCAGCCAGTTCACGGCGATCGAGCCCATCATCAGGAATACGTAGACGGGCTCGCCCCACGCGTAGAACACCAGACTGGCGAGCAACAACAGCGCGTTGCGCACGCGCATCGGGCTGAGGTAATACAACCCCAGCACGCAAGGCAAAAAGAAAAACAGGAATGTCGCCGAACTGAAGACCACCGATCACCCCTTCACGAATGTCGCTGCCCGGCGATGGGGCAGCGAATATTCGACGAATCGCCGCGACAACGGCGAGCGTTCACGCGGCGTGGCGCCCGCGATGGATCTCCTGCAGCCGTGCGACGACGGCGGCGCCACACGCATCTTTCGAATTGGTACGGCGGATGCTGGCGGCGGCCGACGCGCCGATTCGTCGCGCAAATTCGCGATCGTCGAATACCTGCCGCATCAGACGTGCCGCGTGGGCAACATCCGCATCGGCCCATTGTTGGCCCTGCCAATACGGATAGTCGCCGTCGCGCAGCGGGATCATCTTGTAGTCGACCAGCAGGCTGTTGTCGCGATCCATGAAATCGAGATTGCCGGAATACGCCGTCGCGATCACGGGCTTGCCGAGGTACATGCACTCGGCCATGCCCAGCCCGAAACCTTCCGAGCGATGCAGCGACACGTAGCAATCGACGCTGTTCTGCAACCCGAACATTTCTTCGCGCGACAGGAATCCATCGCGCACCTCGATGCGCGGATCATCCGCGACGCTCTGTTGCAATGCCGACAGTTTTTCGGGGAAGCGGCCGCCATTGGTGGATTTCACCAGCAAGCGCACGCTTTTCTCGCCATCTGAAAAGGCCTGCCGGAATGCCGCGATGGTCGCTTCGGGATTCTTGCGCGAAGCGAAACTATTGAAGTCGTAGCTGAAAAGGAACACGTATTCATTGGGCGGCAACCCGAAATGTCCGCGACCCATGCTTTCCGGCGCCGCGAACTCGATGGCCTTGGGCATGCGTACCACCGGTTTTCCGGTGCAGGCCGCAATGGCATTGCGCACGAATTCGGTGGGCACCCAGATTTCTTCCACCAGATTGAACGCGCCATGCCAGTCGCGTGGGAATTTTTCCAGTTCCCAGACCCAGAAGCCGATGTTGTGATGACCAGCGAAGGCTTCCCGCCCCAACACGTCGCGGGCGATCTGCATCTGATCGGCGTTGATGAAGAACACGTTATCCGCATAGCGCAACGTGTCGGAGAAATACTTCTCCATCGAGCGGTCACGCTGACGACTGGCTGTGCCCACGTCGAAATTGAAAATCAGGAAAGGGTGCTCGGCACGCTCCACTGCGCGCGCGTACGAACGCACGTTTTCCGCGATGCCGAATTCGCCGCGCGCGTAGCCAAGCAAATTCACGCCGGGACTGACCGGTGGTGTCTGCACGCGCGTGTGACTTGCCGCGCGGCGCTCTGCCGTGGGAAACGGCAGCGGCGGCATCGGCATGCCTGCGGCCGCGTGCACCCATCGCCGCAACGCGAGACGCCACGAGAACGGAATGCGCGCATACAAGCGCGCGAGTCCGCTATGCCGCTTGCCCCAGCTCAGCGTGCGCAACACCACCGTGCCCAATCGGCCACCCAAGCCACCTCGCGCTTTCCGCCTAGCTGGCCTGAAGCGTGCCTTGATCGGTGCGGTGTAACGCTCCCCCAACCCCATTTCGGCAGCGGCCGTGGAGATGAACCATTCGATGTAGCGCTCTCGCCCTTCGTGCGTGCGCAAGTTGAATCCATCGCGCAGGTCGTCGCGCATCTGCCACGCTTCATACATCAAATGACTGACCGGCAAATCCTCTATGTCGGGCAACTCCGGACAGGGTTCGTTGAACCTGGACCGATCCATCTGCAGCGGATGAGGCTCGGGCTGGACGCTGTTTACGTCAAAGCGGCGATGGTAGGTACGCCGCAACGCCGACACGATCCTCTCGCCGTCGGGAAAACGGCCGTACGCATACGGTTTGATTGCGTGTTGCGGATGGCCGTTGTCCCGCAGCTTGTCGAGATAGGCGTCATACAGCGGGCGCAGCCCACCGATGCCGGATGCATCGAACCGGTTCTGATGCTTGGAGTAGACGTCGGGCTCTCCAAGGTTCACGCCCGAGAAATGCGCAAATACCAGCGGCGCACCATTCGCCCGGTAGCCTTCGTCCGCATCACGCGTGACCGGACGCGAGACCAGATTCCAGTAAGCAACGTTGTAGCCGTCGTGGCGAAGGATGGCCACATCCGGAAACAAGGCCGGCGCCATGTCCATCCATTTCTGGTCGGTGAACAGGCCGGCCTCGAGATCGACGAAACAGTCGAATTCCAGCTTGCGCGACCACCACTCGATCAGTGCGGCACTTTGCGGATACGCGGCATTGATCGCCACGAACCCGCAGTTGTACACGCCGGTGCGCATCAGCGACAGCTCGGTCGGGAACTTGCCATCGTCCGGCAGCGGCGCGTTGAGGTGCGGCGTCAACACGGCCAGCTTGCCAACCTCGAACGCCTGAGCCACGTCCTCCAGCGGACGCAGCACGTAGATGTCCGGGTCCAGATACACCAAGCCCGCCGTCGGATTGCGCATCCGCAGCCACTTGAACATATAGGGCTTGACCGCCGTGTTCAGCTCCATGATGTCGTAGCGGAACACGAACGCATCGAAGTGCGGCAGGCCGAGCTGGTCGATGGTGACCGTCTCGAACAGGTCCGTATCCAGCGCAGGATCGTCGGCCCGCTCGTCGACCAGGCAAAGGTAACGCTTCGCATCCGGGTGACGCGCCGCCACCGACTGCATCAGGGTCAACGCGTAAGCCAGGTAGTTGCGCGAGACGATGGTGAAAAAAATCAAAGGTGTCATTTCAGAACCCGGCGGGGCCACAGCGGTTTCAACCAGCGAAAACGCCGCTGCAATGCGGCATACCGCGTGTGAACTTGCTCCAGCTCGAAGCGCAACGCGGCATTGTACCGGTCGGCTTCCGCCTTGGCTTCGACAAGGGCCGCCCGTTCGCTGGCGGCACCTCTCGATTCCTCTGCCAAACGCACGTGTAGCGCGGAGACTTCCTTCAACAGCGCGAACCGCCGCCGGAATAAACTTTCAGCGTGCTCGGCAAAAAAATCGCGATTCTTGCGGAAGATGCGCGCATACGTGGCGACGACCTCTTCTCGATCCTTTTCGAACACAGCCGTTCTAGACTGCTCCCGGACCCGGCAGTGGAACAAGGTTTCATCGAGCCTCACCACCTTCCTTCCCTCATGCACCAACCTGATCCAGAAATCGTAATCCTCCATCCCGTGCCACAGGGTCTCGTCGAAACCACCTATCAGCTCCCAATCGGCCTTACGAAACATCGCGCTGACGAAGATCACGTTCCCGAGCGCAAGTTCAGCCGGCGAGAATGGGGGAAGATCCCAAGGCCCCTCCTCGGAGCCGAATTTCGCGGCGCGGCAGTACACAATGCCTACGGCAGGCTGCGCATCGAGCACCGCGGCACCCTTGGCAACATATGTGGATTCGATGAGGTCGTCGGCGTCCAACGGCAGGATGTACTCGCCTGTCGCCTCGGCGATGGCGCGATTGCGTGCGGCTGCCGGCCCGGCGTTTTCCTGACGAAAAACTCGGGTGCGCGGCCAGTTGGAGCCCTTCAATACCTGCGCGGTCTCGGCGTCCGTCGAGCCGTCGTCCACGACGATGATCTCGAAATCGTCGCACGTCTGCTCAAGCGCCGACCGAACCGCCTCTCCAAGAAAGGCGCCTGCGTTGTGGCAGGGAATGACGATGGAAACTCTGTTCACGACGGAATGGAGACCCGAAATCCGCAAATTCAGGTGCCGCGGCTCATCATGCTGAACACTAGCACATGGAGTCAGACGGTTCGCCGCGATAGATGGAAAGTGTCGCGCCAAGCCTCATCGTAGTCGACCATGGACGCTCGGGCATAGTCGTGGCTCGCGAAATAGCTGCGCCAGTCGAAACAGCTGCATTGAAAGCCGAAATGGCGGGCAAGGAACTCTATCGCCGCCCGGGCTGGGCGCCCCACGACGGTGTGCCCGTTGCGGGTCATGGAATCGCGCCACGCCATCTGCTCGTTATCGACCGGGTCGAGCAGTAATTGGATGGCGTATGGGTTCCGGTAAACGATGCGCGGATCATTCGTCGGCGCCACCGGTACTTCATCAACCGCCGGCGTCACTTCGGTATCAATCACCACAAGCCGGGCCCAGTTTGTTCGATCAGGTCGCGCAATTCAGCGTGGCGAATCGTGTGGTAAAAACCGAGGCAAAGCACAACATTGAACTGCTTATCGCCGACGCTCAACCAATCGAAAACATTATCTTGCTCGAATCAAAACGACGCCCAATTAATCCCGTAGTGGGCAAACGTCGCACCTGCATTGGCGATAAGTTCCGCAGGCGTCTCAATTCCGGTTACATGCGCCGCACCAGCCTTCAGCGCTGCGAACGACCAGCGGCCGTCGTGGCTCGCGATATCAAGGACCCGCTTGTTCGCCAACCTGTACGCATTCGCTTCGATGATCGCAGCATGTCTTGCATTCAGCCTATCGGGGAAAGGACTCGTCTGGCTGGTTGAAAAGAAACGTGAATACTGATTAAAAAAACCCACGTTACTGGGCGCATCCATAGCCATTTTCGACAGCCCTCGTCGGCAAAACCAGATATCAAGATCCCTACCACGCCTCACCTGTCGTATCTTGACGCCAAATCAATGCGCGGCGCCATTTCGTTGCACATCACTCTCGTGCAGCAGGCCATGAATTGGATACCGTGGCTCCGCCGCGATATCGAAGCCCAACCATGACAGCAGAAACTGCACACCAAGGATCAGTGGCAGCGCCGCCACCATGACCGTGCCGGCGGTCGCGGGGACGCCATCCATCCCGGAAAGCCACCAATGTTTTGCGCCAAAAACAATACCAAAAACAAATAATGCTATTCCTATCACAAGCTCAATGGATGCAACCGAGAACCCGCGCAAGAAGTAACTGTAAAAGATCCGTTTGAAACCATTGCGCATGTTTCCCCGTAGAAACGGACCGATCATCCTCATCGGCCGTAAACTCGAAGGTTCCCCGTCATACCTTGACGCCATCGGCATCTCGACAACGACAGCACGCAACTGGTTCAAGTGATACAGAAGATCGGATTCAAAAAAATATCGCTTGGCGATCGTTGAATAATCCAGTTCCGCAAGCAAAGTTCGATGAATTGCCGTAAACCCGTTAGTCGGATCGAATAGTTGCCAGTACCCGGATGACAGCTTAGTAAGAAACGACAAAATCGCGTTACCGAACAGTCGTGTGACCGGCATACCGGTGGTATGACTGAAACGGTAAAACCGGTTGCCCTTGGCATAGTCGGCGCGCCCGCTCAGCAACGGTTCGCATAGCTGAGGGATCAATGCAGGATCCATCTGGCCGTCGCCGTCCAGCTTCACGACAGCAGTCGCGGGAAGCAACATGGCGGCTTGATATCCCGTCATCACCGCGCCACCGACTCCCAGATTCACTTCGTGTCGCAGTATACGCACGCGCGGATCACGGCACTCCCGCTCGATAACCCCTCCACTGTTTTCCGGACACGCGTCGTCGACAGCAATGATCCAGCCGACTTCCGGCCCAATGCGGTTGATGACGCCAAGCACATGCGACGCCACGCGGTAGCATGGGATTACAACGGCAATAAAAGGCCCGTCTGAGATACCCATCATCGGTATACCCATTGACGAGAAGCGACAAAACTAAGAATCGCCATAAACGCCTCAACGATTGGCTTTGCAAGCCAAGCGACGTGCAAGCTTAGACGGTCAGCGAGAAGCGTAACCAACACAGTGCTTAACACGGTGAGAACAACCCAAAGCGTAGCGAACCGAGCAAACCGTTGCCGCCCGTGACGCGGTGATCCAGGATCACCGAAAGTGACCCAACCATTTAACCAAAACCCAAGCAAGGCTCCAAACACGCGTCCTATTACATTGGCGGGCGCGGCCGAAACACCGACCGCGGTAAGCACAACAAATACCGCCCAATCCAAAAAAACTAAAAGACCCCCAACCAGCAAAAACAATAGCCCTTGACGAGTAATGCCCATCGTTCCGTCCACACTCATTAGCTTCTATAGGTCACTATAACTTGGCCTCATCAGCGTGTGATAGGCCTGGTGGCGAACGGAACCCGGTAAGTTGAAACCTACTTTCCGTTCACCACACCAAAATGAAGAGCCGATACACAGCTCTTAGCAGCTTCAGGAGTGGGCGCTTCCACGGTGATTTGTCCAGCAATTCCCTGTAAGGCTACAGGCACTAAAGGCTCGCCGGGTATAACGACAGGATAGCGCGTCATCCATGATTTCGTGATCGGACAGTCCAAATGAAGGTCAAAGATATCTGCAATTGGCAAGGGGGAAAGAAGGTGTGTGTTCCAAAAAACGGTGAATTTACCATCTACGCCCGTTACGTCGGTAATTATCAACTGCCCAGTTCCCAAAAGGTGCTCATCAGTATCTTTATCCTTGTCGTCAGTGACAATGTTAGCAAATGAAACCGTATATGGTCTAACTGGAAACACTATTGTAGGACCATCAGCATTCATCTCTTGAACATTTGCGAATGCTATGCCACGGAATTGATTAAATAGTTCGTTGATTTGCTCGCTTGTGAGCGATGGAAATACTTCGTGATAGATTTCGGGCTCTACATTCACCATGTGGATAGCTTCGAGGGCAGGCAGATTCTCACCCCTCAAGACGTCGCCATAATTACCGATTGTGGCGAATGATCGCCCTCCGTTCTTCTTATACAATGCGAGCCAGTCATTAATTATTTGCGAGTGTACTGGCCTCAAAATATCTTTTGCACGCATGATGGGATTGAAGGAACCATAAATTACGATCTGTGTTAATGACATGCCTATTAATACGAATGCGACGACTCCATCTGCACACCGCCTTTTACCCGTACGGGTAAGATAGTACGCCACACCGATTACCACCAGCGCGGTAAATATCCAAGGGTAGTACTGCACGGCAAAGAAATTTTCTACGGCATACTTGCCCGGCCTATTCAGGAAAGAAATGACCGCATAGAAAATTGTTACCAAGAGAAGTGGCGCCAATTTTGTATCATCCGCGTGCCACGATATTAACGTCGTGCAATAGCATGCGGCGAGTACTGAAAGCCCGATTGCCATTCGCGGACCCGGGATCAGATAGAGTGGCGTCACCATAGCCAATGTACGCGGAACGCCAACAAGCATGTACCAGATCAAAAACGCTCCGACAACAGCAGACACGATGGTAAGGCGTACCGTCCGTCTGTCCCAATTAATACTGGGAAGGAGCGAAATGAGCACCAGGGGCAGAATAGTTCCGCCCATGGCAAGCGTGTAAATGTTATCCGAAAATCCCGCATCCGCATCAGCGGTGAGCGTTGGGAACACCAGTTTCAGAACTGATCTCGCGTTGACCCCCCCTCCTGTATTGATCCGCTGCCCAGGATAGCTGGTGTGCAACACAAGCCTGAAGTACTCCCAGTTGAGAGCGAGATAAAGGGCTAGAGCAATGCCTGCTGCGAGAGCGGCGAACGCAATTTCCTTGGGGCGTAGTAGATCCGGTCTTGCAGCCAATATGAACGGTATTATAGCGATCGCAATTGAAAGAATGTACGGCGGGTACATCTCTCCAAATAGCAAGTGTCCCAATGCCCAAGCGAGGAATACGAATTTATAAGGTTGCCGAATCCGACTTGTGAATATTGCGAACGGGAGAAGGCTCACGCCTAACACCGGGAAATTGCTTGTCCACCATACTTGATAGAATTGGCTGAACAGTAACATGAATCCGCAGACCAACGCGTACCGTCTTTTTACCCCCAAATTTACGAGCAACCATAGGACGGAAAGGACGAATATTGCGTTGTAGTAAAAGCCCTGAAATGACAATGCCGCGCCGCCCGGCACGATCCAATATGCTAGGTAGTTCGGGAGAAAGACGAGTGAGGCATCTGGGTGCGGTATAGCAATGAACCATTTCAATTTTTCGAAATATGGCTTTAGGGTTGAACGCTCTGGAAAACCTTCGCTGTAAGCCTGCTTAAGCATTGGCAAGTAAGTGGACCACTCATCTCCTCGCCCCTCCTTCGGCTGACCAATGATTGCCTTTGTTGTGGTATCTCCCAAAGTACGTAATGCAGACACATAGTGACTTTGGTAAGCGCCGAACGACATCCAAACGCAAAATATGATTGCGCCGAAAAGAACCAAAAGAGCGCTACCTCGACGGGTCCCGCCGCCAAATCTACTTAGGGACGCTCTGAATAATCCCATCGCTTAACCTTCGATGCGTAATGCGTTTGTACAAAAGTAACTGGCCATCAATGTATCAACCACATCCGATTAAATTACCTAATCAGGTGATTCGCTCGGCTATCCCTCTACATCAGCATCAATTGGGGGGCCAAAACCAAAGGGCTTGCTTAAAAAGGTATCACCAGTTGGGTATGTTCTACGCGTGCTAAATCTCACCCAGTGACCCTCACTAGATCGCGATTCCGTTCACTGCTTTCGTCAACAGTCTCGCAACCATCAGCGGTCGTTAACATTAATTCTCTACCCTAGCCCACGATCTTCGCCAAGTTTTCAACCGGAGGGCACTGTAGCCTCAAAGCTAGCGTTTATGTTTACGTCTATTTGAGCACTACGTTTTTTTTGGCATCACACCAGTACATTTTCCCATCCGTCTGCATCAGAAACCGGACGCTGTAGTCGCCGGATGGCATCGACCCCAGATCCACCGACGCGTTGAAGCCCGAATCCTCAAGCGCGGGATTCTTCAGGGTGGTCGCGACGTCCGGGCGCGAAACCCCTGTCTCTGCGGGGACGGCGAAGTCTTGGGCGCCAACCATGACGATACGAAACTTCCCGGCTGGCTTCTGTTGGTTGTTCTCCAGCCAGCCGCGGAACACATGGGGCTTGCCTTTGTCCAACGAGACCCGCTCCGCATAGTCGCCATCGACCGCGTCCAATGAGCAGGCTTGGCCCGAAAGCGCTGCCGAGGTTACGTCGCCAGCCGGAACGGGTTGCACGCTCCCAGCGGGTACGGGAGTCGTGATTTCGGCCGAAGCTGGAGCCGACGTCGTTGAATTCGCCGGCTGCTGGCCGGATTGTCCGCACGCCGTCAGTACGAGCGCGGCGAATGGCGTAACCAGCACCCATTTCTTGTTCATTTTTTGCTCTCTTGTGTTTTGGTCAAAGCATCGCGTCGCGACGGCCTTAGAACTCGCTTGACGGATCCAGCTACCTTCCGCATTACCGGGTGGCGGTTTGCAAACTCATCCAACTCACCGTATCGACCTTGCCAGTACGCGCGGAATTCCGCCAGCGCGGTCTCGAGCTCGTTGCAGCGGGCGACCAGCTCACGATCCCGCGCTTCCTTCGTTGTTTTCAAATCCTCGTATCGCTGCTGCCAATCGGCGATCTGCGCGTACAGGCCGAATCGATGCTGGAAAATGAATTCGGCGTGCTTGGCGAAGAAGTCACTGCTGTTTCGGAAAATGCCGGCATAGGTCACCACCTTGCCGTCCAGGCCGTCCTGGAACCTGGTAGTGCGTGACTTCTCCTGTACCCGGTAGTTGAACAGGAATTCGTCCAGCTGCACCACGTCCATGCCCGAAGCAACCATCTTGACCCAGAAGTCGTAGTCCTCGACCCCGTGGCGCAGGCTCTGGTCGAACCCGCCGATTTTCCGCCAATCACCCTTGCGGAACAATGCGGTGACAAAAATGACGTTGTCGACCGCCAGTTCGGCAAGACGGTACGGCGGCAGGTTCCACGGCCCTTGCTCCGCGCCGAACTTCATGGCCTTGCAGTACACGCAACCCACATCGGGCCGCGAGTCCAGCACCGCAACGGCCTTTTCCACGTACGTCGGCTCGATGGTGTCGTCTGCGTCCAGCGGCAAGATGTATTCCCCGCGAGCCCGCTCTATCGCATGATTGCGCGCGGCGGCCGGCCCCCCGTTCGCTTGGTGGAATATCCGCGTGCGCGGCCAATGCGCAGTTTCCAATAGATGCAATGTATCGGCGTCGGTCGACCCATCGTCGACAATCACTACTTCGAGATCAGCCCACGTCTGTCTCAGCGCGGATTGCACCGCCTGATCCAGATACTGCCCCGCGTTGAAGCACGGGATGACAATCGATACCAGCTTCATCCTTCCCCCCTCGAACCGTTCCCCTCACCGTCTGGTGCTGGCACGTCTCCCCACAACCCGCCGCGCAGCTTTCCGCATGGTAGTCCCCACTCCAAACGTACGCACGGAATACACCACCTGATCCAGAATGGTAGGCGGCGGAGGCGGTATTTCGGCAGGTGCGGTGCTCACCAATGCGGCCACGGGCGAAGCCGATGGAACGGGCTTCGCTGCCACCAGAATTTCCTGATCGGACGCCATGAAAGGCTCCGGTATCTGATCCCATATTCCCCGGTCGCGATAAGCGACCCGTGCGTCATTGCCGATCTTGCTTCCATCCGCGTAGTTGGCGTAGCTCCACGACAACTTTCCAAGAGCCGCTTGCCCATGGACGTCAAGCAACTGCTTGTACTCGCCGTAAAGTTTCACGAACGCGTCCCGGTTGCCGTCGGTCAACCACCAGCCGATAGCCTTGTCGATGGTGCCGGAATCCAGGCCCGAAAAATGGATGAAGCGCAGTGGATCGCCGTTGATGACATAGCGGCCATCGACTTCCCGCAAATCGCTGTTCAGCAGCGACCAGGTTGCGAAATCGTAACCGTGATGCTTCAACACCTTGGTGTCGAAGAAGCACGGTGCCAAGTCAATCCATCTCTGGTCAGTGAATATGCCACGGCTGATGTCGTCATAGCAGAACTGGAACAGGCGCTCTGCCCACCAGCGCAGGAAATCCCGTGCATTTTGCGACCGGCGCACGGCAAGGAAGCCGAGGTTGTAGCAGCCATGCGCCAGCGAGCTGATCTCCATGTCGATATTGCCGGGGCGCAACAGGTGCGGACAAAGGACGATGGTGTCCGCGTCCAGAAGCTTCTCCAGCTCCACGAACTCGCTGTAAACCAGTACATCGGGATCGAGGTAAACAAATTTGTCCTCATCGGGGTGGCACTCGACAAGATTCAGCATGAACTGCGCCTTCACGGCGGTCGAAGCCTCGACGATGGCATGCCGGAACATGAAACGATCGAAATGATCCCAGCCGGCGTCCTTGGCCAGCACGACTTCGTCAAAATGCGGGTACCTGGCGGCGACATCCGGCACCTCCCGCTCGACCAGGCACAGCACGAAATGTGCATCCTTGCAATGCTGCTTGACCGATTCGGCAAGCGCCATCGCCTTGGGCAGGTAGTTGGAACAGATGGAGGTAAAGAAGATCACGTTTTGTCACTCTCGTCGGTCGTTTGCGATGCGATTTTGGCGCCAAAAAACCTGGCCACGCTACGAAACGGCTTGGTTGCCCTCCAAGACCGTGAAGCATAAACGGTCCGAAGCTCACCCTCCAGCGCGATCTTGCCCTCAAGCACATTGGCAAGGTCGGTTCGCACGCGCACGGCTTCCTCGAGCGCCCGCTGCAACGTTGCCGAGAGTTCGCGCCGCGTGGATTCTGAACTGTCGAGCGCGGCTTGGGCGTCGAACAACCGCCGTGCCTGCGCCTCGGAAGTGGTTGACAAGGCCGCGTGTTTGGTACCGAGGGCCTCAAGCTCGCTCTTGGCTTGTGCCGCCCCCCGGGTTTGTGCTTCCAGCTTCGACGACAGCTCGGCGTTTTCGGTCTGCAAGGTTGCCTGCTTGGCACGCAGGCCCTCAAGTTCGCTCTTCGCTTGTGCCGCCCCCCGGGTTTGTGCTTCCAGCTTCGACGACAGCTCGGCGTTTCCGGCCTGCAAGACAGCATATTCAGTCCGCAAGCTCTCAAGTTTGCTCGCCGCCTGCTCCGACGATTCGACTTGAGCCGCCAACTTTAACGACAGCTCGGCGTTTTCGGCCTGCAGTGCTTCGTTTCTTTTCTGCGCCTCGTCCGACCATCGGATCTGTGCTGTCAACTTTGACGACAATTCGCTCTCGTCCGCCTGCAACGCTTCTTTTTGTTGCTGCGCCTCCTGCGACCAGCGTATCTGTGCGGTCAACTTCGACGACAGCTCGGCATTTTCCGCTTGCAAGGCTTCGTGCTTCTGCTTCGACTGCTCCGACCACCGAACTTGTGCATTGAGTTGAGCAGCCAAGCCATAGCGCTCAATCTCGGACTCACGAGCCTCTGCGGCGAACTTCATGGCCATGTCAGCCACGGCGTCGATGCCCGGCCCGCACCGCAGCCATTCTGCCTCGAATTGTTCGACGTTCTTTTCGAGATCCGGCCAGCCGGTGGCGCCATGCGCCACCGCTGCCAGCGCCCCGAACAAATCATGAGCGATCCTTGCGAATCCGGAGCTTGGTGCCGCTTTGGCGTCGTGCCGATGGTGCCGGATGGACTTGTCGACGAAACTTGCCACAGTATCCCGGGCAAGGTCCGGTGGAGAGGCCGGGATCGCAACCCCTAAACGGCTCAGAGCACCCCTGGTAACTTCCTCCGGCTGCGCCAGCAGATTATCGAAAAGGATTACCTCGCGCGGCACATCCACACTGGCGACAATTGCGTCGGCCACATTCCTCAGCCACAGTATTTCACCAAGCGGCGGCACCCAGTGATTGCGCGCTTCAATGGACGCGGACACTTCAGCAGGCTCACGCACAATGAACAAAACGACTGGTCGGATACCCACCTCACCGAGGACGTTGAGCCACAACGGCAAGAAACGGCACAATCGCGGATCCTTGACCGCCCACACCGGTTGACCGGAAAAATCACGCGTGATGATGTCCCGGAGGCTTGCGGCAGCATGGGTAGCCGCCTCGCCCGATCGCCAGTCGCTGGGCAATGCTCGGACGTCGTCCCAGCGACTCCCGATCGCCTGCAACAACCGTTCGTGTACCACCACGACATCCCGGTGTTCCCAATACCCTTTTGGATTATCGTCACCCGCCTCCAACAGCCTGCTACCCAAAGGGATACCGAGCTTGCCCAGTACGCCCGCGAGTGCGGATGTGCCGCTTCGATGCATGCCGACAACGAGGACTGCGGTGGCCCGGGCACTCGCCATCATGCAACCCGGACTTCGGGCTTCCCTTCCAGCAAATCCACGAATCCGGTCGCCAACCGGCTTGATGACGGCATGACACGGAACATGAAGGCATCGATCCTGCGATCCACGTACTCCTCGCCTTCACTGACCGCCGCCAGCACGCCCGCGTTGAGGAAATAAACACCCGGATGCAGAAGGCACCGAAACGTGAATCGCACGTCGAGCATGGCTCCGGAGTCGACAACCGGAAGGGACTCCTGTTGAAGCATGCTGGCGGCACCACTGACCTCGATGCCGGTCAGTGACCTCACCATCATTCCGCAACGCACGCGTGCGAGCGGGCGTTCCAACCGGACCTTGTAGGTATAGATGTAAGTCCGGCCGGGAGACAATACATTGACCTTGCGGCCATCAAGCGTCTGCACGTGCGGATCCTCGATGCAGGCCCCCTGTCGCGCATACTCGACGACGCTTTTCGAGACCAAGCCCTCTTCCCAATAGGCGGGATCATCCTCCTCGTGCGTGCCGTGATCCCCTGGCGATCCGACCGACACTCCTGAGCCACCAAAAGCCGCGGTAGTTACCGGAGCCGCGCAGGAACCATGGTGCTCCGCGATGATACGCTCGCGGATTTGCGGCGCCTTTTCAGGAGGTGCGTAGAGAAGTTTCTGATAAGTGGTGACGACATCCTTCGGCGTTCCCTCCATCAGCATTTCTCCACCATCCAGCAAAATGGCACGATCACAAAGCTCCACGACCGTTCCCGCTGAATGTGACACGAACAACACTGTCGCCCCGGACTCGCATATCGCATCGATCCGAGCGAGACATTTGCGCTGGAACGCTTCGTCGCCTACAGCCAAGGCTTCGTCCACGACCAAGAGATCTGGTGAAACATTGATTGCCACAGCAAACGCCAGCCTTACGTACATGCCGCTGGAGTACGTTTTTACAGGTTGATCGATGAATTCTCCGATTCCGGCGAAGTCAAGTATCTCGTCATACTTCTGGCGTATTTCTTCTTCGGGAATACCATAGACCAACCCACTCAGCAGGACGTTCTCCCGTCCCGTGAACTCAGGATTGAATCCCGCACCGAGCTCCAGCAAAGCGGAAATACGGCCATCAACCTCAAGCTGGCCAAGCGTAGGGTGAATCGTCCCACAAATCATCTGGAGCAACGTTGATTTCCCGGAACCGTTGCGACCAACGATACCCACCGTCTCACCACGACGAACGTTGAAGGTCACGTCGCGCAGCGCCCAGAACTCCTTGAAGTACGAGTGGGGGGAACGCCCCATGGCACGTTGGAACCGAGGAAGGATCATCTGCTTGAGACGATCGGAAGGCTGCGAGTACATTTCGTAGCGCTTCGACAAGCCTTCGATCTGGATTCGGATGTCGTCAGAGGACATCTGCGAATCCCTTTCTTGTTTTCTGGAACCACGCGAACGCAACCCACGCGCAAACGCTGGAAACTGCGACATAAACGATCAGATGAACCCAGTTCGGCGGCTTGCCCCACAGCAAGACATTCTGCGAAGCCTCGGCGATGATGGTCAGTGGATTCATGTACAGCAAAATCTGATACTGCGGAGGAATCATCTCCTTGGGGTAAAGGATCGGGGCAAGGAACATAAGCGCAGTGGTGATTATGCTCACAAGCTGCTTGACGTCACGGAAGAAGACCCCCAGCGATGCAAGCAACCAGACCGTAGCCGCCATCAGCGGCATGAAGCATGCAATGACGAGTGGAAACAGTACGACCGTCCAGGGGATCTTCCCGTTCACAATCAGCGAAAGCGCAAGTAGGGCAATTGTCGAAATAAACAGGTGAAATAACGCCGAGCCCAAAGTGCTCCAGGAAAGCGTTTCCAACGGGAATACGACGCGTTTGACATAGCTCGTATTCTCCTCGATGAGGGTCGTTGCCTTATTCGCACATTCCGAGAACATGGTGCTTATATTCAGGCCCGCGAACAGCACGATGGCGTACTGGAAGTGGCCCGTCACTTGCGGATTCCAGCGAGCCTTGAAGATCACGCCGAAGACAAAGGTATAGATGAACAGCATCAGCAAGGGATTGAAGAAGGCCCAGAACAGACCAGCAAATGATCCGCGGTAACGCTTCGCCACATCGCGTTTCGCCATCTGCACTACCAACGCGAAATGGCGCTTCAACGCAACGTAAGGAGAAAGCGGATTGAGCAGGCGATAAGTTGATATCGTCATGACGGGTGTGCGCTCCGTGCCGCACGGCTCGAACTGAAAGGCGCTGGATTATCGTGACATTTGGCTGACTGGTGATGTACTGGCCAGCCGGGAACCCTACGCCAGCGCACGGGCGAGTTCGTCGCGCAAATCGCGCACGTCCTCGACACCGACCGACAGCCGGATCAGGCCATCACTGATGCCGAGCCGCTTGCGATTCGCGGGCGGGACGGAGGCGTGGGTCATGATGGCGGGGTGTTCGATCAGGCTTTCGACGCCGCCCAGCGATTCGGCCAGCGCGAAGAGTTGGCAGCGCTCCAGCATGCGGCGCGCCTGCTTGAGGCCACCTTTTACTTCGATCGTCACGATGCCGCCGAAGCCGTGCATCTGGCGGCGCGCCAATGCGTGCTGCGGATGCGATTTCAGGCCCGGATAGATCACGCGGTCGACCGCGGGATGTTTCTCCAGCCACTTGGCCAGTTCCAGCGCGCCGGCGCAATGCGCCCGCATGCGCAACGCCAGCGTTTTCACGCCGCGCAAGGCGAGAAAGGCGTCGAACGGTCCGGCGACCGCGCCCACCGAGTTCTGCAGGAACGCCAGGCGTTCGGCGAGTTCCTGCGTCGACGCGATGGCGACACCGCCGACCATGTCGGAATGGCCATTCAAGTATTTGGTCGCCGAATGCACCACGATGTCGGCGCCGAATTCCAGCGGGCGCTGCACCATCGGCGAACAGAAGGTGTTGTCCACGACCAGCAGCAGGTCGTGCTTCTTCGCGAACGCTGCGATCTTTTTCAGATCGACCAGCTTCAACATCGGATTGGTCGGCGTTTCCGCCCAGATCATCCGCGTGTTGGGTTTCAGCGCGGCCTTCAATGCCGCCGCATCGTTCAAGTCGACGAAACTGAAATCGATGCCCGCGCTGCGCCGACGCACGCGTTCGAACAGGCGATAGCTGCCGCCGTACAAGTCATCCATCGCGATCACGTGGCTGCCGGAATCGAGCAGCTCCAGCACCGTCGCGATCGCAGCCATGCCGGAGGCGAACGCGAACCCCGCGACGCCACCTTCGAGGTCGGAGACGCACCGTTCCCACGCGAATCGCGTGGGATTTTGCGTGCGCGAATACTCGAATCCCTGGTGCTTGCCGGGACTGGCTTGCACGTAGGTCGAGGTCTGGTAGATCGGCGTCATGATCGCGCCGGTCGACGGATCGGGCGACTGGCCGGCGTGGATCGCGCGGGTCGCGAGGGCGAGAGAGAGGGGATTGTTCGTCGTCTTCAACATCATGTCCTTTGTCAGGAAGCTGTTTGCTCAAGACGCTCGGAAAGCCAGACCTTGATGACTGACTGCCGGGTCACGCCCAAGCGTCGAGCCTCCTTGTCCAGCCGATCGATCATCCAGTTGGGAAAATCGACATTGACACGCTTTTGCGCGAGCTGTGGCCTTGGCGTCTGGGCCAAGTCAAGATCGCCAATGACGTCTGTACCGGACTCGAATTTGCGATCGGATGTTTTAGCTTTCATATAGAGCAACCTCCTCGATCCGAGAGCGCCGGACCAAAATGAGGCGAATGTTGGAACCGCGATAACTGATCATGGCAAATATTCGTGTCGCACTATTTTATCCGCTTGGGGTGTCTCTGCTCATGCCTGCCATGGATCGAACAGCCTCACGCCGGCTGGTTCGAAATCCGACGTGTTGCGCGTCACCACGACGAGGCCATGAACCAGCGCGGTCGCTGCGATCAAGGCATCCCCATCCGCCATTCGATCAAGTACATACAAGCGCGCGCATCGCAACGCCACGACAAGATCGACCGGAAGCACGCGCTCCGCGAATGCAGGCAGCACCTGCTTGTCCAGCCAGTTGCGCAAGGCTGCACCCTGTTTTTTGTCGCGGCGTTCCATCTGCAATATCCCGGTTTCGAGTTCAAGCACCGTGATTGCAGACAGAAAAAGGCTTGGCGGTGGCACTTCTTGTGCCCATGCCTTCACTCGTTGGTCAGCATGCTGCTTGCGCAGCTCGGACACGACGTTCGTATCAAGCAGGTACATCCCGTCAGAACTTCAAGCCGCGGCGCAGACCCTCGCGCATACGCGGCGGTTCGAACGCGATCGGGTCACCTTTCATGGTGAGCAATTCGACCACGTCCGGATGTTTGCCGACCAGCTTCCGATAATCCTCGATGCTCAACAACACGTGCGCCGGGCGGCCCCGGTCGGTAATGAACACGGGACCACGCTTGGCCGCCTTTTTGGCGCCCCCGGCGTCCTGATTGAATTCCCGACTTGAGATAGTGATTGTCACGGCGCTTTACTTCATGCAGGTTATGTAGAAACGTTACTACATTTATCTAAGCCGGTCAACCGTAGAGCCACGTCGTCTTCGACACGGCATTCACGCCACGCGCCGCCGCAGGTAGTTCAGCAAGTCGATGCGGGTGATGAGCCCAAGGAACCGCTCGCCATCCATCACGATCACGACACGATCGTGTTCGAAGACGGGCAAGAGATCCTCGACCGGTGACTTCACGTCCAGGGTCTGCAGGCTCGTGATCATCGCGGTGGAAACCGCGTCGAGGAAACGCTTTTCGTCTCCGTAGACGTGCAGCAGCAGGTCCGACTCGTCGATGATGCCGACGATCTTTTCGCCGTCCAGCACCGGCAGTTGCGAGACGTCGTACAGCTTCATCCGGTTGTAGGCGGTGACCAGCAGGTCCGCTGGCGTCGCGACCACCGTGTCGCGCTGCGCGTACGGACGCATGATCAGATCGCGCAGGTCGCCGGTCGGCTGGCGATCGAGGAACCCGTTGTCCAGCATCCAGTAATCGTTGTAAAGCTTGGACAGATACTTGTTGCCGGTGTCGCAGACCAGCGTCACCACGCGTTTCGGCTCGGTCTGCTCGCGGCAATACTTCAGCGCGGCGGCCAGCAACGTGCCGGTGGACGAGCCACCCAAGACGCCTTCCTGCTTCAACAGTTCGCGCGCGGTGAGGAAGCTTTCCTTGTCGCTGATCGAGTACGCCTTCTTCACCCGCGAGAAATCGCTGATGGTGGGCAGGAAGTCCTCACCGATGCCTTCGACCATCCATGATGCGGATTTGGTCGAGAGCGTGCCTTCGTTGATGAACTGCGCGAGGATCGAGCCGACCGGATCGGCCAGAATGAATTCCGTGTCGGGCGACGCCCTGTCGAAAAAGTGCGAGAGGCCGGTCATCGTGCCCGAGGAACCGCAGCCGAACACGATTGCATCTACCCGGCCATCCATCTGCTCCAGGATTTCCGGACCAGTGGTGGCTTCGTGCGCGGCCGGGTTGTCGGGATTGCCGAACTGGTTGATGAAGTACGCACCGGGGGTCTTGTCCGCGATCTTCGCGGCCAGATCCTGGTAATACTCCGGATGACCCTTGGCCACGTCCGAGCGCGTCAGCACCACTTCGGCGCCCATCGCTTTCAGGTTGAAGATCTTCTCGCGGCTCATCTTGTCGGGTACGACAAGGATCAACTTGTAGCCCTTTGCCTGCGCGACCAGCGCCAGGCCCAGCCCGGTGTTGCCGGCGGTGCCTTCGACCAGCGTCGCGCCCGGTTTGATCTTTCCCGCCTTCTCGGCGCCCTCGATCATCGACAGGCCGATGCGATCCTTGATCGAACCGCCAGGATTGGCCGACTCCAGTTTCAGGAACAGTTCGCACGGACCGGCGTCCAGCCGACGCGTGTGCAGCATCGGCGTGTGACCGATCAGTTCGAGGACGCTGTCGACGATCATGCTGTTTCCCGGATTCACT
This sequence comes from Rhodanobacteraceae bacterium, assembly GCA_035281745.1. Lineage (GTDB taxonomy): Bacteria > Pseudomonadota > Gammaproteobacteria > Xanthomonadales > Rhodanobacteraceae > 66-474. The sequence goes on along the minus strand of DATEDI010000020.1, from coordinate 89,971 downwards.
TTCGCGCGCGCTCACCGCATTCACTCGCGGTGGATGCGTGAGACTATCCATCATAACGGATCGGCATCAACGAACCGGCCCGCGCTATGGCGGGCCGGCGAGGATTCTTCGGGCTTGGCAACGTCTCAGGCGTTGCCCATCTGGCTCCACATTCGGGTCAGGCGGTCTTTCAGTTGCAGCTTTTCCTTTTTCATGCCGAGCAGCTGGTTGTCGTGCATCGGCAGTACACCGAGCTCCGCATCGTGGACCTTGCTGTCCAACTCTCGGTGATACTGATAAAGGCGGCGGAACTCGGGATTCGCCTTCATCACTGCGTCTATGTGATCTTTCTGCTGTTGTTCGAACATTGAGCAGCCTCCTCTTGCGTGGCAAACGCTTGATGGATTGCGGCGCGCGCACGACCACATCCACGCGCCGCGACGGCGGAGCGTGGAATTCGAACGAATGCGGGATTCATGCGATGGCGCCTCGGGGCCGGCAAGAGGCCGACCTCGAGGCTGACCCTACTCCGACCGGCGGGGCTTGGCAACCCGTTCGGCCAAGCCAGAAAGTTCCCTGAAATATGTAAACGCAACAATGATTTACGTTGTGCGTCGGGGAGCGTCTCGCAGACCGGCGTCGACCCGCCGGATGCCGCACTTTAACCGCCTTCCCGAGCCGCTTTCGCGCGCAGATTCTTCCGCTTGCCACGACGAAAACGACTGCCCTTGCGCACTACTTCTGCGTGCGAATCTCCACTTCCATGCCTTGCGCCGCCGACGCCACCTTCCAGACCGTGACCTGCCCGGTCCCCGCGGCGGCAAGCGCCTGCTGCACCGCCATCGCACGGCGGCCCGCCAGCACCCGATCGCTGCTGGATGCGCGCGGCGCGACGATGATCTTCTGCCCGGCGTGCGCGCGCCCGAAATTCGCCACGCGCCGCTGACCGGATGTGGACAGGCTGTCGGAACCGGATTGGAAGGACGCCGCGGACAGCTGCAAGCTGCCGCTGGCGTGGCCGCTGTCGCTGCTGCCGCTCGCCGAGGCGCCGTCGTCGCTGCCGCCCTGCAGCGCCTTGGTCGCGGCTTCGGCCAGCCGCGCTTCCTTGCGTGCCAGCGTGGCGGCGCGCGCCTGCGCCGCGGCCAGCTTCTTGGCCTGCTCGGCCTCGGCTTGCGCCTGCTGGGCTTGCTGGGTCGCCTGCGCGCCCTGCTGCTGCAACATCTGGGCCTGCTGGACGGCTGCTTCGTATTGCAGTCGCTGACGCGCCAATTCCGCACGCGCGGCGGCCGCATCGGCCTGGCTGGCTTGCAGCATGATCTGGTCGTGTTCCTGTCGAAGCTGATCGAGCTTGGCGCGATCGGCTTCGGTCTTCGCCGAGGCTTGCGCCAGCGCGACGCGCTGCTCGGCCATGAACAAGGCATGGTCGTGCCCGCTGCGACCGGCGTCCTGCAGATCGTTGATCGCGTTACGCGCCAGGACCTGCTGGGCCAGCGCGTATTGACCGAGCTCGGGATCGGCACTCAATTGTTCGAGTTGCGCCGACAGCCGCGCCACGTCGGGGTCTTTCGTTGCGGCATGGACGGGCGCCACGGCGCCGAGGCCGAAAGCCAGCGCGCCGATCAGCGCGGCGGTGGTGATCGCATGCCTCATGGGTGCACCCCCGGTCCTGATGGATTCAATCCCGGCTGTCCTGAGGTACTGGCCGGCGCGGGCTCGCCAGTGCTGGAATTCGGCGCCGGTTGCCCGAGCTGGATCGCGGGCAGGTCCACCGTACCGTTGCCGCTGGACGACGCCGCGGCGGGCGGTGCCGTCACGGCCTGCTGGGCCGCGGCAGCCGCGGCTTGGCGACGTTCGAGGTCGGCCTGCAGGCCGGCATTCACCTGCGTCTGCTGGTCGATCTGGCGATCGAGTTTCGCGGCCTCGGCGCGTGCCCGCGCGGTGGCGGCGGCGGCTTCGGCTTCCGTGGCCTTGTCGGCGGCCCTGCCGTTGTCGCCGTTGGCGCTGAACTGCTGCGCCGCCGCCAACCGACGTTCGGCCTCGCCCAACGTGTCCGGCGCGGTGGTGGCCGCGCCGGCACTGCGCGCTGCGCGGATCTCCATCTGCGCGTGATCCATCATCTGGATCGGTGGAGGCGCGCTGGCGCAGCCGGCCAGCAGGGACGCCAGGATGGCCAACCCGATCAGGCGGGGGTCATGGATTTTTCGCCGCGTGCGTGTCATAAACAACACTCCGGGATGCATCGACGCATTGTCGGCGTACCATTTCGGCTTTGCAACGCCGCGCGGGCGGCGTGCATGGGGTTTCCTGACCGGGGATCAAAGATGGACATCGGATACTTCCTCAAACTGATGATGGATCGGGGTGCGTCGGACATGTTCCTGTCCACCGGCACGCCCGTGCACATCAAGATCGAGGGCCGGCTGGCGGCGCTCGGCACATCGCCGCTGCCGTCGGGGATGGTGAAGAAGATCGCGTACTCGCTGATGGACGAGGGTTCGGTGCCCAAGTTCGAGCGCGAACTCGAGTACAACATGGCGCTGGCGGTGAAGGACGTGGGCCGTTTTCGCGTGAACGTGTTCAAGCAGCGCGGCGAAGTCGCGCTGGTGATCCGCGCGATCAAGAGCGACATTCCTTCCATCGAGGAACTGCTGCTGCCGCAGATCTACAAGAAACTTATCATGGAACCGCGCGGCCTGATCCTGGTGGTGGGCGCAACCGGTTCCGGCAAATCCACCACGCTGGCGTCGATGATCAACTTCCGCAACACCAACGCGGCCGGCCACATCCTCACGGTCGAAGATCCAATCGAATTCCTGCACAAGCACAAGAAATCCATCGTCAACCAGCGCGAGGTGGGCCTTGACACCCACAGCTACCACGAGGCGCTGAAGAACGCGATGCGCGAAGCGCCGGACGTGATCCTGATCGGCGAGATCCGCGACACCGATACGATGGATGCCGCGATCGGATTCTCCGAAACCGGTCACATCTGCCTGGCGACGCTGCACTCCAACAACGCCGATCAGACCATCGAGCGCATCCTCAACTTCTTCCCCGAGGCCGCGCACAAGAACATCCTGATGAACCTCGCGCTGAACCTGAAGGCGATCATTTCGCAGCGCCTGGTGGTCGGCAAGGATGGCCGCCGCCGGCCCGCGGTCGAGGTGCTGATCAACACCCCGCACATCCGCGACCTGCTGCGCCGCGGCGAAGTGCACGAGATCAAGCTGGCGATGGAACGCAGCCTGGAGGAAGGCATGCAAACCTTCGACCAGTCGCTGTTCAGGCTCTACAAGGAAGGCACGATCGATCTGGAAGAGGCGCTGTCGAAGGCCGATTCACGAGACGGCCTCGCACTCAAGATCCGCCTCGCCGAAGGCGCAACCGGCACCGACTTGCCGCAGGACGATCCATACGGGCTGGGCGTGTCGATGTAACGGGCCGGAAAGCGTCGCCTTGGACGGCTGATCGGAGTCCGCCGCGTCTACAGGGAAAGCTCGCCCTGGATGACGTCCACGACGTCGCCGCCGACCCAGACTTGATTCTGTTCCATGCGCAGATGCACGCGGCCGGCGCGCTGCAGTGCGGTGCCTTGGGCCGCGACATACGAAGCGGGCGCGAGTCCTTCTCGCATCAGCCACTGCGCCAAGCCCGCGTTGAGACTTCCGGTGACGGGGTCTTCGTATTCGCCACCGCCCACGAATGCACGAACCTCGAACGCCGCGTCATGGCGGGCGTCATGCGGACCCACGACGCCCAGCTTCAACGGCTCAAGCGCGGTCCAGCTTGGTCTGAGCGAAAGCACCTGCTGCGCCGATCGAAGCATCACGGCGCACCAGCCCGGTCCGTTGTCAACCCACTGGTGATGCACGATGTCCGACAACGGCACGTCGAGCACATCGGCAATTTTCCCCAGCACGTCGGGTTCCAGCGTGCCGGTGCGGTGCAACGGCGGCGCTGCAAATTCGAGCCGGGAACCACCGGTGCGGATGCGCACGATGCCCACGCCGCACTGCTGCGAAACGACACCCGGCCCGCGCGGCTTGCCACCCGCAGCCAGCCAGGCATGGCAGGAACCGAGCGTCGGATGGCCCGCGAACGGAAGTTCGCGGGTGGGCGTGAAGATGCGGACCCGGTAATCGGCGCCCGGATCGGTCGGGGGCAACAGGAAAGTTGTCTCCGAAAGATTGGTCCAGCGGGCGAACGCGGCCATCCGCGCGTCGTCCAGGTCCTCGGCGGCATGCACCACCGCGAGCGGATTGCCGCTCAATGGATCGGCCGAAAAGACATTGACCTGCGAAAAGCGGAACGTGCTCATGGTCGGGTCCGCATTGGTTTTGGCTCGGTAGGTTGGGCTGACGCCAGCTTCATCGGCGGAAGCCCCGGCATCGCTGCGGGATCACGTTGGGCTTCGCATACGCGCAACCCAGCCTACAGGACACGTCACGCCAGCTTCGATTTCGGCGCCGGACGACGCGCTGCTTTTGTAGGTTGGGCTGACGCCAGCTTCATCGGCGGAAGCCCAACATCACGCAAGCCAAGCACTCAAACCTCGTGCGCGAGATCGGCAGCGACTTCTTTCGCAGCAGCGAGCGTTTCCGCGATGTCATCGCAGGTGTGCGCGGTCGACACGAACAGGTTTTCGTAGGCGCCGGGATGGAACAACACGCCGCGCGCCAGCATGCCGCGCCACCAGCGATCGAACAGCTTCTGGTCGGCATGGCGTTCGGCGTCGCGGTAGTTGTGGATCGGCGCGCGCGCAAACCAGACCTGCATCAGCGGGCCGACGCCGACGACGGACGCCGGCAACCCGGCATCCCGCAGCACCGCATCCAGCCCCAGCCGCAGTTCGTCGGAAAGCGCATCGAGTTTCGCGAACAAGCCGGGCGTCGCCAGTTCATCCAGCGCCGCGTTGGCGGCGGCGATCGCGATGCCGTTGGCGTTGTACGTACCCGCCATCGAGACCGTACCGTCGGCGACCAGCGCCATGATGTCTGCGCGGCCGCCGCAGGCCGCGACGGGAAAGCCGCCGCCCAGGCCCTTCGCGAATACCGACAAGTCCGGGGTCACGCCGAAGCGCGCCTGCGCGCCGCCCAGCCCCAGCCGGAAGCCGGTGATGACTTCGTCGAACAACAGCACGATGCCGTGACGCGCGGTGAGATCGCGCATGGCTTCGAGGTAGCCCGGTTTCGGCAGGATGCAGCCGGTGTTGCACATCACCGGCTCGGTGATCACCGCCGCGACCGAATCGCCTTCGCGCTTGATCGCGTCGGCCAGTGCATCGGCATCGTTCCACGGCAGGATGATCAGGTTCTCTTCTACGCCGCGCGGCAGGCCCGGGCCTTGCGGCACCGGCACCGGATGCGCATCGGGACCGGCCTTGGCGATGTCCGGATGCTTGCTCCAGTAGACCTGATCGGAAAAGCCGTGATACATGCCCTCGAAGCGGATCAGCTTCGGCCGACCGGTGAACGCGCGCGCGAGCCGCGTGGCGTACAGCACCGCCTCGGTGCCGGTGTTGCACAGCCGCACCTGTTCCACGCACGGCACGGCGGCGATGATCTTCTGCGCCAGCCGTGCCTCGTCTGCGGTCGGCAGCGCGAACACGGTGCCGCGCTGCTCGATGAAATCCACCACCGCCTGCGTGACGCGCGGCGGCCGGTGTCCGAGCAGCATCGGTCCCAAGCCCAACAGGTAGTCGATGTATTGGTTGCCATCGACGTCGCGCAGGTGCGAACCTTCGCCGCTTTCGACGAACAACGGATATGGCGTCCACCCCGCCCAGGTCGCGCGCGCGGTGCTGTTGACGCCGCCGGGAATGGGGCCGCAGGCGGTATCGAACAACTTCGCGCTGCGTGAGGTGTCGAGATCGGGCGCCAGCGAAGCGGCGTCGACAGGGGGAGCCGTGGCGGCCATCGCGGAATTCATGGTTCGTCCTGCACGTTTCTCAGAGGGGGGGGGCGGGGGTCAGCACGCGGCGCGGCGTATGCAGTTTGCCCGTCAACAGCGACGGCAGCAGTCCGATCGCATCGGCGAAGCCGACGATGGACGCGTGCGGAATCGCGGCGTGGCGACAGTGTTCGATCAGGCGATGTTTCGCGAACACGTAATCGGCTTCGCCCGCCGCGCAAAAGTCCGACGCGCCATCACCGATCAGCAACACGCGATGGTGACGATTGTGCTCGCGCACCGCGCTGGCGCATTTGCAATGACCGCTGCCGACCCGGCAATGCGGGTCCGAGAATGGCGTTTCCAGCTTCCACCGCCGCGGCGCGGTTTGCACCAGCCGGTTGGCAAGGACAGGCAGGGCGTCGAGTTGATAGCGCGACAGGATTGCGCGGATCGCATGATCGAGTCCGTCACTCACGATCCGCAGCGTCGCGCCCGCGGCCAGCGCCGCTTCCACGAACTGCGGGAACGCCGCGTCGATGCGCATCGTCGCAAGGTGCTCGTCGATCTCTTCGCGCGAAGCATCCAGCAGCGCAACCTGTCCCGCCATGCATTCGGCCGAGCCGATCTTGCCGGCACGCCAGTCGCGTTCCAGCAACTGCCATTCGGGCTGCGCGAAACGATCGAGCAGCGAGTCCGTGACGTCTTCGACCGCGATGGTGCCGTCGAAATCACACAGGATGTTCCACTGGGTCACGGATGTTTCTCGGAAGGCGGACCGCCGCAAAGTGATGGCAATTCTAATCTTGCGATGCTTTCCGGATGCTTTCCATCTGGATGCGATCATCCGCGATCGCTGCGCCGCCAAACTTCCGGCCGCGTGCGGCCTCATCCAATCCCAAACACCAGAACGGCCTTCCATGGCCTGACTTTCCACAACAGCGGCTCCGCACCGAGTGTCAAGTCCTATGCAATCCGTTAGGGGCGCTGCTTGGGGAAACGGACCAGCACGCGCTGGCCGATCCGGAGCGGCACCTGCCCATTTTTCACCGGCGCCAGTTCCAGCGTGCAATCGACATCGTTGGCGAGCGCGCGTTCCAGCGGATCCTGGGTCAAGCCGGCCGGCTGCAGCACCTGCCCTACCCACTGCACGGTCGCCTCGTAGGCCGGTCCGTTGCCCGAGTCGCGGACCACTTCCGCGTGCATGCCGGCACGGATGGCGCCGGCCGCGTCGACGTCGAGTTGCGCCTGCACGATGTGGGGGCGATCGGGCAGCAGTTCGAACAGCGGCTGTCCGGACGACGCCGACACCGACTGGCCGATCGCGACGCGCCGCATCACCACCGTACCCGCCACCGGCGCGCGCAGCGTGGTGGCATCGAGATCGAGTTTTGCCGCGGCGGCTTTCTGCCGCGCGGCATCGAGTTCCGCCTGGGCGGCCGCCTGCCGGGCTTTCAGCGAGGCCACCGCATCGCGGGCCTGCTCGGCGGCTTCGCCGGTGGCCGCACCAGCCTTGGCGGCCGCGGCAAGGCGCGGTGCGCGTTGCTCGGCCTGCTTCAGCGACACCTGCAATCCGGCCAGTTGCGCGTTGGCTTGTGCGATGCACGCCTCGGCGCTCGCCACCGCGATATTCGCACCCCGTGCGTCGAGTGTCGCCAGCACCTGGCCTTGCTTGAGCGAATCGCCCTGTTTCGCCGCAACCGATTCGACCACGCCATCGGTGCGCGCGGCGACCAGCACCATGCCGCCCTCGACGGCAACCTTGCCGCGCGCCACCGCCAGCCATGGCGAGGATTGCGCGGGCGTTCGGGCGGGGGCGTCCTGCTCGCCACCCGACGAGCACGCGCCCAAGGCGAGCGCCAGGACGACAGGCACGATGCTGGCGCAGCGAAGGGGTTTCACGATGTGCTCTCCTCTCGAAGCGCGGAGTCACCATGCGGTGCGCGCCGGTCATTGAATATCACCCCGTCTTCCATTTCCAGCACGCGATCGGCGTGGGTGACGAGGCGCGGATCGTGGCTGACGCACAGCACGGTGGTGTCGTGTTCGTGCGCGATGCGGCGCAGGGTGTCGATCACGATCTGGCCATTGGCGGCATCCAGCGCGCTGGTGGGTTCGTCCGCGAACAGGAGCTGAGGCTGCTTGACCAGGGCGCGCGCGATCGCGACGCGTTGTTTTTCGCCACCGGAAAGTTCGGCCGGCAGCAGGTGCATGCGATCGGACAATCCGACTTCATCCAGCGCCGCGCGCCCGCGCGCTTCCGCCGCGCGATCGTCCACGCCCATGTAGCCCAGCGGCAGCATTACCTGTTCCAGTGCGCTGAGCGCGGGAAACAGGTTGAAGCCCTGGAACACGAAGCCGGTGTGCTGAAGACGGAAGCGATCGCGTGCATGGCGGTTGCCATGAAACAGATCTTCGCCCAAGGCGATCACGCTGCCGGCATCCGGCCGCTGCAAGCCCGACAGGATCGACAGCAGCGTGCTCTTGCCGCACCCCGAAGGTCCCGCGATCAGGGTCAGGCGGCCGGCCTCGACGGATAGCGAAAGGCCGCGCAAGACTTCCGTGCGCACCTTGCCGCTGGTGTAACCCATGTGCAGATCGCGGGCGTCGAGCGCGCTCATCGGAGCAGCAACGCCGGATCGGCGCTCCGCAAGGCGCGCACCGCGGCCGCGCCCGACACCAGCGCGATGCCCATCACCAGTGCCGCGCAGGCGATCCACGCCGGCAGGTTCAATTCCACCGGCACGTCCTGGAGTTTTGCGAGGCCGATCAACCCGAGGCTCAACAGGACGCCTGCGATCAAGCCGCATACGCCGATCCATGCGGCCTGCTCCAGTACGACGCGGCGCAGCGACCCGAGCCCGACGCCCAGCGCATGCAAGGTCGCGTATTCGCGCACCGAGCCCGCGATCGCGCCCATCAAGGTCTGGCTGGTGATGATCGCGCCGACGATGAAGACCACCACCGCCAGGAAAATCACCCCAAGCCCCGCGCCGGTCTGGAACATCCAGTAGAACACCGCGCGCCGCGCAAAATTCGGCGCCGTCCACGCCGCGTAACCGTGCGCCGACGCGTCGATGCGCGACGCGACCGCGTCGGCGTCCGCACCCGGCTTCAGCTTCGCGACGTAGTACGCGACTTCGGTGCCGCCGGTGTCATTGTCCAGCGCGCGCGCGGTATCCAGCGAGGCCACCACGTTCACGCCGCCCAGCGCGCGGATGCCGCTGGCGACGCCGACGATGCGCACCAGGTCACCGTTGATCAAAGCCTGTCCACCGATCGGCACGCCGAGTTTCGGAAGATCAGCGCGATCGACGATCACCGCGAACGGTTCCTTCAGTGACGCGCGCTGCGCGGCCGTCAGCACGTCGGAAAAAATCATCCCGTCCGGATCGGTGCTGATGCCCGACACGAACACCGAGACGCCACCGGTACCGGCCGGGCCGCGCCAGTCGCCATCTACCCACGCGAACGGTTCCACCCGCGCGACGGCCTGATCCATCAACAGCGCGGTGCGCGCAGTGGGCGCGATCGGACGGCCGAGTTCGATGCTCTGGGTGCCGGGATAGCCGACCCACAAGTCGGCATCGGACGCGGTGATGTAGACCGCAGTGGAACCAAAAATGCCGAACACCAGCGCGGCCTGCATCAACAGCAGCAGGCCCGAAAACGCCACCGCCAGCATGGCCGGCAGGAAGCGCCGCCATTCATGGATCAGCGTCTTGCGGGCGAGCGGGATCATGACATGGGAATTGCGCGTTTTTTCCCCTCTCCCGTCGGGAGAGGGGCCGGGGGTGAGGGTTCGGTGCCGCGCGGGATTTCAGGGCTGCGCGAAGGCGTACCCTCATCCGGCGCTGCGCGCCCCCTTCTCCCGGTGGGGGAAGGAAAAGCACCAGCATCTCGCTTCGCGGGCGTTTTTGCGCGGTTCTCGCCGCCGTTTCCGTCCTCCGGCAACGGCGCGCCACCCAATGCCTTGTACAGCGCCACATACGCAAGCCCATGCGCGAGGCGCGCCTGCTCGCGGTCGAGTTCGGATTCGGTAAGCGCAAGTTTTGCATCCGCCAGTTGCAGGCTGTCGGCCTGGCCCAGGCCTTGCAACTTTTCGCTCAACGACAAGCCGCGTTGCGACGCGCTGGCCGCGTCGTCCGCGCTTTGCAATTTCTGCCCTGCGGCGTGCAGGGTCGCGAGATCGGTTTCGACCTCCGCCGCGCCTTGCAGCACGGCTTGGCGGTACGCCAGCACGGCCGCCTGCAGCTGGTCCTCGCGCGCATCGCGCACCGCGCGGCGCTCGCCCCAGTCGAACAATGGAATGTTGATGATCGGCCCGATCGCGAAGGAATTGTTGACATCGCCGAGACGCGTATTGCCCTTGACCAGCGCCGCGAAGGTCAGCGAACTGCCCAACGCGAAACGCGGATACATGTCGGCCTTGGCGATGCCGAGTTCGCCTGCCGCCTTCAACACCTGGGTTTCGGCGTAGCGGATTTCCGGACGGGTGCGCAGCAGGTCGGCCGGCACGGCATCGACACGCACGCCCGCGAGCTTCGGCAGCGGGTTCGGCGACAGCCATGCCGGAGCGGGTTCGCTTTTCCCCAGCAGCAGCGCAAGCGCCTGCGCATGCTGCACGACGGCCGCGCGCGGATCGGCCACGCTCGACGCGGCCTTGGCGGCCGCGGCCGCGCCCTGCTCCACGTCCATCCGCGAGGCGAGTTGCAGGCGCTCCTGCACGCGCAGCAATTCGAGTTTCTTCCGCGCTGTCTGCGCGGCGTCGCCCAGCAGCGCTTCGCTGCGCTGCGACGCGCGCAATTGCAGGTACTCGCGCACGACTTCCGCAACCAGCGAAACCCGCGCCGACTGCAAGGCCGCTGCCGCTTCGCCGGTGTTCGCGGCAGCGAGGTGCGCATTGGCACCGCTGCGCCCGAACAAACCGAGTTCCCAGGACGCGTCGAACCCCGCCTGGAAATAGCTGGCGGTATTTTCCGCGTTGGGTTGTTCGAGGGTGTTGAACGCAAGCCGCGGCCTGTAGGCGGTCGAGGCGGCGTCTTCCAGCGCGCGCGCCGCGCGCAATTTCAAGGCGGCCTGCTGCACGCCGAGGTTGTCGTGGAGCGCGCTTTCGACCAGCGCATCGAGTTCGGGATCGCCGAATTGCTTCCACCAGCCCGTGAGATCCGGCGTAAGCCCGAGCTGCGACGACGCGTTGTGCCATTGCGCGGGAAGATCACCGCTTGGCAGCTTCGGTAGTTGCACGCTGACGCAGCCGCCGAGCGCTACGCCAAGCGCCATCGCGATCAACGTGCGCACCGGGTTTCGCTGACGGGAAAGGGGAACCTGCATGGACCGCCGCAGTGTAACGGCTGAACGAGTTTTGAAACGAACCCGCGGAACGTCGAAAGCCACGGGAAAGCCTGCGGCCGCAAAATACCCGTGCCACCTTTCCGGATGCTTTGTACCCGGGCTCGCGCAGCGGCGTAAAATGACGGCCCGGGCTCGCCGCGACCTCGCGTCGCTCTCGATCTGCATGAATGCTGCCACGGCCAAACCCCGCCGCCTTTTCTTCGCCTGGACCGCGTGGGACGCGATCCCCGTGCTGATGGTGCTGGGCCACGCCGCGTTCCTGGCGTGGTTGTTCTTCGGCTTCCACCGGACGCCCTGGTGGCTGTGGATTCCTTGCGCGCTGATCTATTCCATCAGCATCTCGTGGTCGATCAATTCGACCAGCCACAACTTCATCCACAACCCGTTCTTCAATTGGGCGTGGCTCAATCGTGTTTTCAGTTTCCTGTTCTCGCTGACCGACGGTTTCAGCCAGGAGTTCTACAAGCACGTGCACCTGCGCCACCACGTCGGCAACATGGATCGGGTCGGCGAGAACGGCACCACGATCGACCCGTTGTCGATCTATCGCCACGGCAAGGACGGCAAGCCGGAAAGCGTCTGGACCTACACGTTCTATTCGTATTTCCGCGACGACATCGGCGAGTGCTACACGCGGGTCAAGAAGAAGTGGCCGCACCTCGCGCGCTGGATCCGGATCGAGATCGCAACCGTCGTTGTCGTCTACCTCGCCTGCCTGATCTACGATTGGCGCGCGTTCCTGTGCCTGGTGCCGTTCTACTACCTCGGCCATTCGCTGTCGTCGTTGAATGGCTACTACGAACACCTGAAGGGCGATCCCGACCAGCCGATCGCGTGGGGCGTGTCGACGTACAACAAGTTTTACAACTGGATATGGTTGTACAACGGTTTCCACGCCGAACACCACTACCGGCCCAAGATGCACTGGACCAGGATGGTGGCATTGCGGGATTCCATTCGCGACGAACAACGCGCCAAGGGCGTGCACGTGATGGGCTGGTGCCACGCGCTGGGCTTCATGGATCGGTCGCCGCCCGCGCATATGCGTATTGAACCTTCGGCGCAGCCCGCCACGCGTACCGCCTGAAGAACCTTCCACCGTCTACGCGCTCGTCACGGCCGCGAATTTAGGCTGGCCACTCCCCTTTTGATGCTGCACGAAGGAGGGCGTCGTGCTCAAGTGGGCCATCATTTTCGCCATCATTGCGTTGATAGCGGGCGCGCTCGGCTTCACCCGCGTCCAGGGCATTGCCGCGACGATCGCGAAGGTCTTTTTCGTGATCTTCCTGATCCTGTTCATCCTGGCGGTGCTCGCGCTGGTCGGGATTTTCCACGCGCTGTAGCCGGTCTGAAACGCGGCCGGGCGTGGCACACTAGGCGGCCATGCCCGGCCTGATTCCCGAACGCTTCATCGACGAATTGCTGGCCCGCGTCGACATCGTCGACGTGGTGCAGCCGCGCGTGTCGCTGAAACGCGCAGGCCGTGAATGGACGGCGTGCTGTCCCTTCCACGACGAACGCACGCCTTCGTTCTATGTCAGCCCGGCCAAGCAGTTCTACCACTGCTTCGGTTGCGGCGCGCACGGCAGCGCAGTGAAGTTCCTGATGGAGTACGACCGGCTCGAATTTCCCGACGCCGTCGAGGAACTGGCGCAATCAGTGGGCCTGACGGTGCCGCACGAAAGCGGCCCGGCGCGCCCGCGCGAGGATCACACCGATCTGTACGCGCTGCTCGATGCGGCGGCGGGGTTCTATCAGCGTGCGCTGCCCGACAGCGCAGCGGCCAAGGCGTATTGCAAGAAGCGCGGACTGGACAAGGGCGTCATCGAACGCTTCCGGATCGGCTGGGCGCCGGGCGGCTGGGATGCGGTGAAGCGCGCACTCGGCACCAGCGATACCCGCGTGAAAATGCTGGAGCAGGCCGGGATGCTCTCGACCGGCGAGAAAGGCAAGCAGTACGACCGCTTCCGCGAACGGCTGATGTTCCCGATCCTCGATCGACGCGGCCGTGTGATTGCATTCGGCGGAAGGGTTATTTCCAGCGCGCTTCCTGCGCGCGAAGATCAAGAGCTGGGCGTCCCTGCCGCGACTTCTCACAAAAGTTCGCCCGCCAAATACCTCAATTCCCCGGAAACGCCGCTGTTCCACAAGGGCCGCGAGCTGTTCGCGCTGTGGCAAGTACGCCAGGCCAATGCCAAGCTGGAGCGGCTGATCGTGGTCGAGGGCTACATGGACGTGGTGTCGCTGCACCAGGCCGGCGTGACGCAGGCCGTCGCGACGCTCGGCACCGCCACCACCAACGAACATGCGGAACTCCTGTTCCGCGCCGCGCCCGACGTGTTCTTCTGCTTCGACGGCGATCGTGCCGGGCGCAGCGCCGCCTGGCGTGCGCTGGAATCGGTACTCCCGCGGATGCGCGACGGACGCCAGGCGTTCTTTCTATTCCTGCCCGAGGGCGAAGACCCCGACACGCTGATTCGCAAGGAAGGCAAGGAGGGTTTCGAAGCGCGCCTGAAAAGCGCAACGCCGCTATCGGAATATTTCTACGCGTACCTGTCGCACGACGTGAACGTCGCGACGCTCGATGGCCGCGCCCGCCTGGCCGAACATGCGAAGCCGCTGCTCGCGAAATTGCCGGATGGCGCGTTCCGCGACCTGATGTATGCCGAACTGGAAAAGCGAACCGGTGTGCGTGGCAGCGCGGCAAACACGGCTGCGCCCACACGCAGACAAGATCCGCAACTTGCCGGCAATACCCCGCGTCGCACCCTGGTGCGCAGCGCGATCGCGATGCTGCTGGCCAACCCTTCACTGGCGCAGGACGTCACGCTGCCCTACGCGTTCGCGACCCTGGACAAACCGGGCATTTCCCTGCTCACCGAACTGCTGGATTTCCTGCAGGAGCGCCCCGGCATCAACACCGCGATGTTGCTGGAACACTTTGCGGGCCGCGAAGAATCGGCGGCCCTGCAGAAACTCGCGCTCACCGAATTTCCCGGCGAACCGGAAGCGCTGCGCGCGGAGTTCGCGGATGCCGTGCGCAAGCTTGCCGAACAGACCGTGCAACAACGCTTGGATGCGTTGATCCGCAGGCAGTCGGAAAGCGGGCTGGACTACGCGGAAAAAGACGAACTTCGCGGTTTGCTCGCGCGCAAGGCCAATACGGGTCCAGCCAAGTCGGCTTGAAGCGGCTCGCCGCTAGGCGGGAAAGCCATCGAAAACGGGAATGCTTTCCAATTGCCGATCCCACGCCGCCCTGCTCCCGTGAAAAAGGTGCGCGTCGGGCCGTCGGGATACTGTCGTATCCAGACAGCCAGCGGGCACGACCAGCAGGCGGTCTGCTTTGCATGGCAGCGCCGAGCCGCAAACGGAACAAAAACACCTGCGGTGGCGCGTCTTCGGCAGTTGGAATTCGACCACCTTGTCCTGCCCTGAAATCCATGGCAGCGACGCCGCTGAGGAGAACAGGTTGGCCGCGTGGGCAGAGCCGGTGTCCTTGCGACAATGGCTGCAATGACACAAATAAAAGCGGTCGAACGTACCCTCCACGACGAATTTCACGGCCCCGCACAAACACGAACCGGCGTGGTGTTCGTTCATCGCACGTCCCCAATCGTCCTTCAAGCGGAATCCAGCAAACCCCGGAGATCCTTCCCGATCTTCTCCGGCTTGTCTGCCGACGCGTAACGCCGCAGCACGTTGCCGTCGCGGTCGATCAGGAACTTGGTGAAGTTCCACTTGATTGCTTCCGAGCCCAGCACGCCCGGCGCGGCGTGCTTCAGGTACTTGTAGAGCGGATGCGCGTCCGCGCCATTGACGTCGATCCTGGCGAACAGCGGGAACGTCACGTCGTATTTTTCGCTGCAGAAAGCGCGGATCGCGCCGGCATCACCCGGTTCCTGGTGCCCGAACTGGTTGCAGGGAAAACCGAGAATCTCGAAGCCCTGGTCCTTGTGCGCGCGATACAACGCTTCCAGCCCTTCGTATTGCGGTGTGAATCCGCACTTCGAGGCGACATTGACGATCAGCAAAACCTTGCCGCGGTACGCGTCCAACTTCTGCGGCGTGCCGTCGAGCAAATCTGCTTCGAAGTCGTAAATCGTGGTCATGGCATCGCCCGGATGATTGCGCCCTGCATCGAGTGTAGAACCGGACGGTGGCAAGGGAGCAAGCCGGCGAAGTTTGTCGGCCGCCGACTGCCGCGACGGGACGGAACCGAAAGAAAAAACGCCCCGAACCGGGGCGTTTTTCATCAGTCTTGGCGGATGCCGTCAGATCAGCTGGCGCTTGTGATACCGATAGCCCGAACCGATCAGCAGCAGGCCCAGCAGGAACAGTCCAATTTCGCCGGGCTCCGGCACGCCGATGTTTCCGGCCGCGATCGCCACGTTGTCGAACTCGAACGCTTTTTGGGTACTCGTCATCACCACCTTGTCGAACATCGAAGATAGATTGATGTTGACGTAGCAGGTGCCGATCGTGCTCTGGTTGCCGTTGGCGCAGTTGCCGCCGCCCGCTGCGGCCGCCACATCCGCACCGGTGAACTGGGCGATCTGATTGGAACCAAAATAGAAGGTGATGGTGTTCAGGTTGGCGTTCGGATTGTCATCCACAGAGCCCCACAGCAGGCCGAAGTACTTTTGGCCCGTCGAGAACCCCAAGGTCGCGGAGTCTGTGCCGCCGCCGCCCGCGGTGAGGTACGTCGTCGTATCCGCACCGTTGCTCGGATTGAGGAACAGCGTGCCGTTGCCGTTCGAAAGGACCGGCGCCGCATACTGGCTGCCCACGGACCCTTGCACCGCGCCGCCGGCACCCGTGAAACTCACGTCGATGTTGCAGAGCGCGGTGGTGCCACCGCCATGGCCGAGCGTGAGCCCGTCGAAGTTCTCGTAGCAATCCGCACCGGTCGGGACGCCGCCCACCGAGGCGGAGAGGGTGGTGGCATTCGCGCTGGTCGCCGCAAGGCACATGCCGAGGGCAAGCGCGCCCGCGGCCACGAGCCCCATCCGCTGCTTCTTCTGACTCTTCATCGTAGGTTTCTCCAATGGCGGAACCGTACGACGCCCTCGGATGAGTCGCGTGGTTGGTCCCCTGCGACACCTCCTTAAGCAACTTGCGTACCAAATATCCAACTTGTTGATATGGCAGAACAATCACGCCGAAGCCGACCGCGGAAACGAGGCATTTTGTAAATCTTGCCGACGTTTTGGGAGCCATATGGAGAGAAGATTGATCCGGCGGCCAAGGCATTTGTCCGCCATCGCTCCAGTCGACGGCGACCGCAAAGCAGGGCACCGATGGGAGATCACAGCCAGCGCGCGAACCTGCGCATGTAGATCGTCTTCACGAATTGCGTCAGCACGCAATACGCGATCAGCGTGGCCGCGAGCCATCCGAAATACTCCGGCGGCAATTCGACCATGCCGAGATGCCGGCCGAGCACCGTGTACGGAACCGCAATGCCGATCGCGATGATCGCGGTGGTGAGACCCAGCACCGGCGCCGATGCTGCGCTTTGCACGAACGGGATCCTGCGGGTGCGGATCATGTGCACGATCAGGGTCTGGGTCAGCAGGCTTTCCACGAACCAGCCGGACTGGAAGAACGCCTGGTGCGCGGGCGCGTTCGCGCCGAACCAGTACCAAAGCAATGCGAACGTCGTGATGTCGAAGATCGAACTGGTCGGCCCGACCCAGAACATGAACCGCTTCAAGTCACCTGCGTCCCATTTGCGCGGCTTGCGCACATATTCCTCGTCCATCCGGTCGAACGGAATCGACAACTGCGAAATGTCGTAGAGCAGGTTCAGCACCAGGATCTGCAGGGGCAGCATCGGCAGGAACGGCAGGAAGATGCTGGCGATCAGCATGCTGAAGACGTTGCCGAAGTTGGAGCTGGCCGTCATCTTGATGTACTTGACGATGTTGCCGAAGGTGATGCGGCCTTCCAGCACGCCCTCCTCCAGCACCATCAGGTTTTTTTCGAGCAGGATGATGTCGGCCGATTCCTTGGCGATGTCGGTCGCGGTGTCGACCGAGATGCCGACGTCGGCGCGCCGCAGCGCCGCGGCGTCGTTGATGCCGTCGCCCAAAAATCCCACGGTATGGCCGCGCCGCTGCAGCGATTCGACGACGCGCGATTTCTGCAGCGGCGACATCTTGGCGAACACCGTGGTGTGCGCGACCAGCTCGTCCAGCGCCGCGTCATCCAGTTCCTCGATGTCGCGGCCAAGGGTCGAGTGCGTGACGTCCAGCCCGACTTCGCGGCAAATCTTGCGGGTCACCGCTTCGTTGTCGCCGGTGATCACCTTCACCGCAACGCCGTGATGATTGAGCGCCGCGATCGCGGTGTGCGCGGTGTCCTTGGGCGGATCGAGGAAGGCGAGGCAGCCGATCGCGGTCAGACCCGTCTCGTCCGCGATCCCGTAGGCGCGATTGACAGCGGGTTGGCGCCGCACCGCGACGATCAATACGCGCAGGCCGTCCTCGTTCAAGTCGTGCGTCATCGCGCGGATGCCATTGCGGCGATGATCGGTAAGCGGAATGTCCTGGTCGCCGTGGCGTACGGACGTGCAGATCGACAGCATTTCCTCGACCGCGCCCTTGCACACCAGCAAATCGAGCTTCCCCTCTCCCGCTTGCGGGAGAGGGGGCGCTGAAGCGCCGCCGTTTCTTTCGCGCGCAGCGTCGGGTGAGGGAAACCCTTGCGACAATTCCTCATCCACCGATGTCAGCACCACCGACATGCGCCGGCGCTGGAAGTCGAACGGAATCTCGTCGACGACTTTCCACTTCGCAATCGAATCCTCGAGGTCGCGGTGCGCCAGCACCGCCTTGTCCATCAGGTTCTTGAGACCCGTCTGGAAGTGGCTGTTGAGATAGCCGTATTCCAGCGCGTCGTCTGATTCCTCGCCGTCGAGATCGAGGTGTTGCTCCAGCACGATCTTGTCGAGCGTGAGCGTGCCGGTCTTGTCGGTGCACAAGACGTCCATCGCACCGAAGTTCTGGATCGCGTTGAGCTGTTTCACCACGACCTTGCGGCGGCTCATCGCCAGCGCGCCCTTGGCGAGGTTGGCGGTGACGATCAGCGGCAGCATTTCCGGCGTGAGGCCCACCGCCACCGAAATCGCGAACAGGAACGCTTCCAGCCAGTCGCCCTTGCCGAAGCCCTGGATCACGAACACGATCGGCACCATCACCGCCATGAAGCGGATCAGCAGCCACGACACGCTTTTCACCCCGCGGTCGAAACTGGTTTCCGCGCGATCGCTGGCAAGCGTGTGCGCGAGCGAACCGAGATAGCTGCGCGGACCGGTCGCGATCACCACCGCGGTCGCGCTGCCGCTGACCACGTTGGTGCCCATGTAACACACGGTCGGCAGGTCCAGCGGCTCGACACGCGTGTCGGTCTGCCCCGCGTGCTCGGGCGCGGTCTTTTCGACGGGCAACGATTCGCCGGTCAGGATGGCCTGCGAAATGAACAGATCCTTCGCCGAAAGCAATCGCAAGTCGGCCGGCACCATGTCGCCGGCGGAAAGATGCACGATGTCGCCCGCGACCAGTTCGATCACCGGCACTTCGATGCGCTCGCTGTGGCCGTCCGAAGCGCGACGGGTCACCGTCGCGGTGTTGCGCACCATCGCCTTCAGTTTTTCGGCGGCGCGCGAGGAACGGAATTCCTGGGTGAAGCTCAGCACCACGCTGATGCCGACCATCACCGCGATGATGATGGGGCCGGTCAGGTCGTCCGAGGTGACCAGTTGTACCGCCGCCAGCACCAGCAGGACAACGATGAACGGATTCCAGAACGTGCGCGCGAACTGCAGCGCCCAGTGCGGTGGCTTTTCGTGGGCCGCCTCGTTGGTGCCATCGCGGTCGAGCCGGTCTTCGATCCCGGCCTCGTCGAGGCCGGCATGGGTGGTGTCGAGCGATCCCAGCAGCGCCGCTTCACCGGTCCACGCGTGGTCCGCGACAACCGGCCGCGCGCGCGTCGCGCGGGATTTGCCGTGCGCGGCGTTGGCATTCGGTTGAGATGAAGATCCGTACATCACTCGTTTCCATGGCAGGGGGCGCGCACCCGCGGAACGAGCGATGGATCCGCGGGATTACATTATTTGTGCGATCGTCCCTGATCGCCGCTTCGTTCGGCGGTACGGCGAACAGACAAACCCGAGGGTGTGGATGCGAGAACGGCCCCCCATGGCCTGACTTTCCACAACAGCCGCTTCGAACACACCGTTACGCAGCGGCGCGCGCACGAATCGCGCACGTCTTCGCGATGGGGGCCGCAGGCCTCGTTGGCGGATCGCGAGCGTCACGCGGCCCGTGACGCCCCGCGCGGCGCAGGCACGGTCACGCTCCACTCGCGACGGCGGCCGTCGCGGCGGTTCGAATGCGCCTGGCGGGCTGCCAGACGCGCACGCAGGAAATTCCGAAGGAGGTTCATGGCCCATCTCCTCTTCAAGCAGTGCCGCAGCACCGCTCAGGGGACGGGCCGGATGCGCCTAGTCGAGGCGAATACCAGCCGTCCGGGCGCGGTCGCCGCGGATCGGTTTCAATTTGGCCGCCGCCACCCGATGCAAGCGGATGCCGGCGGTGCGACTAGGGTGTACGTCCATGGTCTTGTGAAATGGAGGACAGTGCCGACGCACGCAGTGCGCCCGTCGACGCACGCATTGTCGTTTCGCCGGTCGTTTGCGTCAACCCTGCAACGCCACCGAACGCCCGCGCGCGCGAGGCATTCAGCCGCGAGCCACGTATCCGACGCGCTATCATGACCAGTCGTCACCGATTCGCACGAACCATGTCACTCCGTCATCGTTGGTTGCGCCTGTGCCTTGCCGCCGGCGCCCTGTTCGCACTCGCCGCCTGCGCCTCGCATCCGCAATGGCAGCTCGACGACGTGCAGGGGCATCTGCCCGACTTGAAATTCCAGATGACCAACGACCTGGGTCAGCCGGCGACGGCGGCGACCTATCGCGGCAAGATCACGCTGCTGTATTTCGGCTACACCCACTGCCCGGACGTGTGCCCGCTGACGCTGGTCCACCTGCACACGGTGCTGCAGAAGATGGGCAACGCGGCCGACGACGTGCGCATCCTGTTCGTGACGGTGGACCCGACCCGCGACACGGTGCCGGTGCTGCACCAGTACGTCACCGCATTCGACCCGCGCGTCGTAGGACTGACGGGCAGCCCGAGCGCAATCGCGCAGCTGGCCAAACGCTATCGCGCGTTCTACAAGCCCGCACCCGCCGAGGGGTCGTCCTCGGCCGGATACGAAGTGACCCACAGCTCGGCGATCTACGTGTTCGATCGCGACGGCCATGCGCGGCTGCTGGCCACGCCCGGTTCGTCCAACGACGAGATCCTGCACGACCTGCAAATACTGGTGGGACAGCGATCATGAAATTCCGCACCCTGATCGGCGCAGTCATGTTGGCGTTGAGCGCAACGGCGTTCGCGGCCGCACCCACCCCACCGAACGTGCAGGTGGAACACGCGTGGATACGCTGGCTGCCGGCCAAGCTGCCGGCCGCGGGCTACGCGGTAATCCGCAATGTAGGCGACGAACCATTACGCCTCACCGGCGTCAGCAGCCCCGATTACGGCATGGTGATGCTGCACCACTCGCGGCTGGCACAAGGCGACAGCACGATGGAAATGGTCGATCATCTCGATATCCCGGCGCACGGAAGCGTGGAATTGGCGCCCGGCGGCTATCACCTGATGCTGTCGCAGCCGACGCACACCATCGAGCCGGGCGACCACGTGAAGATGACGCTCGAATTCGCCGGCGGCGACAAGCTTCAGACCGATTTTTCGGTGCGGCCCGCGAACGCATCCGGCCCCGGCGACTGAGTCGCCGCCTGCTGGCGCGCGCGGATCAACTCGCGCTGACGCCGGTTGCGCGGAAGCCGACCGCGGGCATCCAGCGATATCCAGTGGGCGAATGCGATCAGCGCTCCGACCGCGCTCATGAAGGACGTGGGAATCCACTGGATCAGACCGCCGAAATGCTGGTCGGCAAGCGCGGTGATGTTTCCGAACGCACGGCCGCACAGGCTGAAGATCGGGTACAGATCGGTCTTGGTGAAGGTGATGTAGGCGCCGATCACGATCAGCGGCACCATCACGGCCATTTCCACCAGCACCCGCGTGCCCGGCGAAAACCTGGCCGGCGGCTTGGGCCGGGTATCCAGGATCAGCCACCAGTACAAGACGCCGCTGACGACCATGCTCCAGTTCATCAGGCGATACAGGCGCCAATCCAGCATCGTGTAGAAGGTGATGGACGGCCACAGCCAGAACGCCATCAGGCCCACGAACAACAACGACGCGACCAGCGGATTCAGGAGGATGCCCGCCACCAGCCGGACCGGCGCGGTGGCCAGCAGCGGTCGCAGGAAACGCGTGCGCCATGACAAGGGCAAGCCCCGGCGCAGTGTCGCAGCGGGGTAGGCCAGCACGATCAGGAACGGGCCGAGGTGCTGCAGCCCGAACTGCTGCAGTCGGCTCACGAAAAATTGGTGTTCGGCGTAGTAGTCGAGATGGGTGTGCAGGCAGCTGTAGACGATCAGCAGGCCCAGCCAGAACAGCAGTTGCCGCCATTGCGGTGCGGTGATGGGCGAGATGCGCGCGCCGCGCCAGTACAGCCATACCACGATGGCGAACACCACGACCACCACGCTCGAGGGTTCCCACGGAATCCACCAGCGCAAGAAATCCAGCAACACGTTCAAGACATCACCTGCGGCACACCCGGGCTTGCCGCGAAAAACCGTCACGGCAACCCACTATCAAAACACAACCCGCCCTCAACCGCCAGCCCGTGCGTCGGTTTCGTGGCTGGCCAGCGCTTCGACGAAGGGCGGCACGTCGGCAGCCGGCAGGGGACGGGCATAAAGAAAACCCTGCAGCAGATCGCAACCGAATTCCCGCAGCAATTGCTGCTGTTCGTGGGTCTCCACGCCCTCCGCCACCACCTGCAGACCGAGGCTCCGACCCAGCGCGATGATCGACCGCACGATCGCGCGATCGCCCACCTCGGTCATCAGGTTGCGGACGAAGGTGCGATCGATCTTGATCTGGTTGACGGTCAGGTTCTTCAGCGATTCGAGGTTGGAATAGCCGGTGCCGAAATCGTCCACCGACACCCGGATGCCACTGGCGGTCAGGCTCTCCAGTACCGGCAGGCCGCCCTTCACATCCTGCACCAGGTGGCGTTCGGTGATTTCAAGCACCAGGTCGTCGTTGACGACGCCGTGTTTCTTCATCGCACCGGTCAGGTGCTGCTGGAACCTGCCGGCCACGCGCAACTGCATCCCGGATATGTTGATCGCCACGTAGAACGGCGGCAGGTGCGCCTGCTTCCATGCCGCCACCTGTCGGCACACCTCGTTGACCACCCACGCGCCGATCGGTTCGATCAACCGCGATTCCTCGGCAAGGTTGATGAAGGTCGACGGCCCCACCACGCCCATGCCCGGCCGGTTCCAGTACAGCAGCGCCTCGACGCCCGCCAGCCGCTGCGTGCGCACGTCCACGATCGGCTGGAAGCGCAGCGTGAATTGCGAGCGCACGATCGCGACCCGCAACGCGGCCTGCATGTCGTGGCGCCAGCTCACCGCCTCGCCCATCCAGGGCTGGAAACGCAAGACCGCGTTGCCGCCCTCTTCCTTGGCACGGAACAGCGCGGTGTCCGCCTCGCGCACCAGGTTTTCCGCGTCCTGCGCGTCGTCGGGGAACATGCTGAAGCCGGCGCTGGCCGCGATGTCCAGCAAGCGCCCCTCGACCTCCACGGGCTTGCACAGCTGTTCCATCAACTGGCCGGTCAGTACTTCGGCAGCGGCGGCGTCGGTATTCGGCATCAGCAGCAGGAACTCGTCGCCGCCGAACCGGCAGAGGATGTCGTCCTCGCGCATGTGCTGGCCGAGCCGTTGCGCGGCCGCGCAGATCACGTCGTCGCCCACGCTGTGGCCGGCGGTGTCGTTGATCTCCTTGAAATTGTCGAGATCGAAGAACACCACCGCGATCGGCTGGCCGGCGTAGCGCGCGGTCGCCAGCGCCTGCTCGAACTGCCCGCGCAGGTGCGTGCGATTGGGCAGACCCGTCAGCGAATCGAAATACGCAAGGTGGCGGATGCGCGCCTGCGCATAGCGCAGCTCGGCGGTGTCGATGCAAACGTGGATGCGGAACATCACTTCGCCCGCAGCGTCCCGCACCGCTTCGGTGGAGGTTCCCAGCGTCTTGGTTTCGCCGTTGTGCAGCCGCCACGCCACCTCGCCGCTCCACGAGCCACCGTCGCGCAGCGTCTGCTCGCGCGCACGCACCGCATCGGAATCGATCTGCACGTCGCGCAACAGGTGCCCGGTCAATTCCTCCTGGGTATAACCAGTCATGCCGAGGAACGCGCGGTTGACCGACAGGATACGGTCGTGCGCATCGCTGATCACGATGCCATCGCTGCCTGATTCGAAGACGCTGGCCGCGATCTGCAACTGGCGCTCGGTGCCGATCTGCTCGGTGATGTCGGTATAGGAACCCGCCACGCGCATCGGCGTGCCGTCGGCGGCGTATTGGGTGACACTGCGTGCGAGGACGGTCAGCACGCGTCCGTCGCGGGTGCGCATGCGCATCACGCGGCGCAACTCGTCGCGGCGGCCCTGCTCCAGATGCCCGTACAGCGCGGCGCGCGCCGTGTCGTAATCCTCGGGCAACACGATGCGCCGGATGTCATCCGGACTCGACAGTTCGGTTTCGTCGTAGCCGAGCATCTCGCGCACGCGCGGCGAAAAATAGATCCGGCGCGTGACGAGATCGAAATCCCAGATGCCGTCGTTCGCGCCCTCGGCCACCAGCCGGTAGCGCTCACGGCTGACCTTCAGTTCGCGCGTGATGCGTTGCTGGCGGCGCAGCGATACCACTGCGAGCACGATGCCGGTCAATGCCGCGACGATCGCGACGACAAGCAGAATCACGTTCACGCTCTGCCACGTCCTCTTGCGAGCCACGGCCGCAGCGGACCCGGTTTCGACCGCCCGCCGGCACGCACCCTACCCCTGCGCACGTCGTGCAGCTTACCCGATTCGTTCGAGCACGTAACCGCCGACATGGATCACCGGAGCGGCCAGCCAATGGTCCGCCAGAAGGAAACCGAACAGTGCGATCAGGTACACGATGGAATAGCCGAACGCGCTCATCGCGAAGCGTTCGTCGGGCGGCCGCATCAGCCGGATCGCGTAATACAGATAGGCGATGCCCAGCACTGCCGCGCCACCGAGGTACAGCATTCCGCTCATGCCCGTGAGGTACGGCAACAGGCTGACCAGCACCAGCAGGATCGTGTAGAACAGCACGTGCCAGCGCGTGTACTCGACGCCATAGACCACCGGCAGCATCGGGATGCAGGCGCGCCGGTAATCCTCGCGGCGGAAGATCGCCAGCGACCAGAAGTGCGGCGGCGTCCACGCGAACACGATCAACACCAGCAGCAGGCCGTAAGCCCAGTCGCTCGGCGCCTGCATGCCCGTCACCGCGGCCCAGCCGAGCAGCGGCGGGATCGCCCCGGCCAACCCGCCGATCACGATGTTCTGCGGCGTCGCGCGCTTCAGGAACGCGGTGTAGATCACCGCATAACCGATCAGGCCGACGAACGTCAGCAGCGCGGTCAGTGCGTTCACCAGCAGGCCCAGGATCAGCATCGAGGCGATGCCCAGCACCAGTGCGAAGCCCAGCACCTGATGCGCGGTGAGCGTGCCGGTGACCAGCGGCCGATGCGCGGTGCGCACCATCACCCGGTCGATGCGCTGATCGATCAACTGGTTCAGCGCCGCTGCCGACGACGACGCCATCCAGATGCCGAGCGTGCCGAACACCAAGGCGCGCCACGGCGGAATACCGGGCGCGGCCAGGAACATCCCGATCAACGCGGTGAACACCAGCAGCGCGACGATGCGCGGCTTGGTGGCGGCAAGATACTGGCCGGCGAGCGAAGGCGCCCGCCGCACCATCGGGCGAGTGGATCCGGCCGCGAGCGGGGCGGTCCGCCCCACGTGGTCGATGCGGGTATTCATCGCGATATTGTAAACGGTCTGCCCGAAGCGGCTGTTGCGGAAAGTCAGGCCATGGATGGCCGTTCTGGATTCCCATTGTCCCGCGGCGTTCCGGCGATCGGAGATTTCGAAGCAGCAGCGACCAGCGATGATCGGGTCCGCACGAGCAATCCCACCAACGCGAACAACAACAACGCCGCGCCGCCGGTGTGCGCGACCGCGATCGGCAAAGGCAGCCCCAGCACAACGTTGCTGATGCCCAGCGCCACCTGCACGAGCAGCAGCCCCGCCAGCGCCACGGCGTGCCAATGCAGGCCGGCACGGCCCACGCGATGCGCCAGCCACAACAGGTACACGAATACCACTGCGGCCCCGAAGCGGTGCACCGTCTGGATTGCGGTGCGGGAGGCGGCATCCAGGATGCCGCCCTGGAAATCCACGCCGATGCCGCGCCACAGGATGAAGCCCTGGTGGAAATCCATCGCCGGCCACCATTGCCCGAGGCAGGTCGGGAACGCCGAGCCGCCAATCCCGCAAGCCAGCGCTGCGTAATTCGACGAGGTCCAACCGCCGAGGAAGATCTGGCACGCCAGCAGAGCTACGCCAACGATTGCCGCGCCGCGCAACCGAAAACCGCGAAAACCGGGGTCAGAGTGGTGTTTCGCCGATGAAATCCGGCTCATCGAGTTGTGCCTCGAAACACCACTCTGACCCCATTGCAGTTGCTGCAGCCGCCAAGCCACCCACGCCAGCAGCGCGAAGGTCGCCATGCCGCCCAGCAAATGTCCTGACACCACGATCGGCTTCAGCAACCACGTCACCGTCCACATACCGAGCAAAGCCTGGAAACACACCACCGCCAGCGCCAGCACCGCGATGCGTCGCCAGCCCGATCCTCGCCAGAAGATCGCGACGCCGAGCAGCAACGCTTCGCCGAGCGCGGCGACCACGCTGGACGATACGTAATCTCTGGCCATGTACAGCGGGATGCCGATACCTATCAAAACCACTGCCGCAACGACCAGCCCGAAGCGACGCTTCGTCGCCCAAGTCGCCACCAAAGCTTCGACCAACACCAGCACGCCCAGGGTGCCGGCGGCGAAGCGGTGGGTTTGCTCGCGCCACGCCTTGTGGGTTTCCACCGGCCGATTGGGGAACGCCTTGTCGGCCTTGGCCACGGCAGCCGGCTTCACCGGCCAGGTGACGCGCCCGTAGCAGGTCGGCCAGTCGGGGCACGACAGCCCGGCGTTCGACAACCGCACGAACGAACCGTACATGATCAGGAAAAACGCGAGCACGCACGCCAGCCACGCCAGCGCGCGCAAGGGAAAACCGGCTGCCGGCGTCACAGCGCCACCTTGACCGCTTTCTTGAGATCCTGCCGCAAACCTTCCGCATCGAATCCGGCGGCGTAGTGCAGCATCGCTTTGCCGCTCGGCGTCACCAGCAACGCGCTGACCGAATCGGGCGGCGTCGGACGCAGGTCGTCCAACGCGTGCGAAGAAGTGGTCGCGAGCGTCCAGACCCGTTCGAAACCTGCGACGGCCGCCCCCTGCGGCGGCTCACCGAGGTACACCAGCCGCAACTTGTCGGCTTGCCGGTCGAGCGTGATCTGCACGCGATGGACCAGATCGAGCTGGCGCAGGCACTTTTCGGCGCAGTCCGGTCCCGGCAGCGCCACCAGCGTCCATACGGCATCGTGGTTGTCGAACGTGAACGACGTGCCGTCCGCACGTTGCACCGGCACGCCGGCGAGATCGCGTTCGGGCTGGATGCGCTGGCCATAGCTGCGCCCGTGCGGCACCCAGCCATTCAGCGTGAGCCCCAGCATCACGATCACCGGTACCAGGAAGATCGCGACGATCAGGCCAGCCTGCAAGCGTCGTCGATTGCGCAAATTCATGATGGAACCTCAAAGGTCAATGTACGTGGATGTCTGTGTGCCTGCCCCTCCGATCGAGGGGTTGAAACCATTGCGCAGCAGTGGCTTCGGGATGGGTCATTCCTCGTCCGGGGCGACTTCATCGTGCTTGACACGATGCAGCACGACGAACATCACGATCGCGGCGAGCGCGAAGCTGAACCACTGCAACGCGTAGGCGCGGTGGCGGGCGGGTGGCATCACGTTGGCCGTCCAGCTGCGGATATAGGCGCTGTGCGGATCGGGATCGATCAGGAGGACATCCGGATATACGCGAGTGTGCAGATCGTCCGCGATCAACTGCGTATCGATCCACGTCACCAGCTTGGGCCAGGTTTTTTCACGCAGCAGCGGATTGCCGCCCAGCTTCAGGCCCGGTAACGGTGGTGGTGCGTAGATGCCGGTGAGCGTCACCGGATGATCGGGAATCGGCGGAATGTCGGGCAGCGTGGTCGAGTCCGCGCCCATCTTGGCGAGAAAGCCCAGGTTCACCAGCAGGGTTCGCGTCGAAGCTTCCGGCAGGAACGGCACGAACACCATCACGCCCAGGCGGCCCGAGCGCATCTGGTCGTCCAGCAGATACACGCGATCGCCTTGCAGCCGGCCGGTGACCCTGACGTGCGGATAGGCATCCGGCTCGCGGTCGGCGCGCGCGTCGGAAAGACTGACCAGCGACGCGGCCGCAGCGTTGTGGAAACGCGCCAGCACCGTCTCCTTGTAGGCCGCGCGTTCGAGCTGCCACACGCCCAGCGCGCAGAACACCGCCACGCCGAAGAGGGTCAACAACACCGCGAACGGACCGGGGCGCCGCAACCGCATCATGCCGCGCACATCGCCGGCCGCGTAGGCCACGACGCTATAATCGCCCTTTCCGCCCGCGCCATCCCCATGACGTTCGCCACTCTATACAAGGCCGTACTGGTCATCGTGTTTCTGGTGGTGATTTTCGAACTTGGGCAGGCGCTGTATTTCATGATGACCGACCGTACCGGCAGCAACCGTACGGTATGGGCGTTGACGCGACGCGTCATCTTCTCGGTATTGCTTTTCGCGCTGATCGTGATCGGCATCGTCACCGGCGTGCTGCATCCGCACGGGGTTTACGTGCGCTGAGAACGAGGACCGGAAACCGCAATTATCGCAAACTCCGGTCAACCGTGCGATGTGGCGTGACGACGGGCCACGAAAGATGACCGGCCGGTAGCACCAGCGCGAAAGCACGGATCGCGGCGTGTCCTGCCGGCATCAAGCCCGTCACCGGGAAGGCTGTAAGGCATCGGACGCGTTCTTGACGGGCGGCCCGTCCGGCGCAACCAGGCCGAGCTTGGCGGCACGCGCGGCAATTTCCTTGTCGAGCGAACGCGCCGTTGCCAACTCGGCGTTGCCGGCATCGGCCTGCCCGCTGTGCAATTCTGCCAGTCCAAGACCGTAGTGCGACCATGCGGTGTGTGGCGACTGCGCGATGGCCTGCCGATACGCCTTGATCGCTTCGGCGTAGTTGCCCATCCGCAGATAGACCATGCCCAGACTGTCCTGATAAGCCGCCAGGTCACCGTCGCGTTTGATGGCCTTTCGGCAATCGTGCAGCGCGTCTTTCAGCGCCTGGTTGGCCAACGCGCGCGCCCAGCAGCGCTCGTTGAGCGCACTGCCGAGCGAAGCGTCGTCCCCATGTCCGCGTATCCAGGCGTCCAGCAAAGGCAACGCGTTGCCCGGCTCGTCGATGGCGATGTAGAGCGACGCGATGGCACGGGACTGCATCGAACCGGCCGGCGCCAGCTTTTGCGCTGCCGCGATATCCGCCGCGACGCCCGCTTCGTCTTTTTTTCCATAACGCAGCCGGGCGCGCAGCAGCAGTGCATCGAGATTTTTCGGATCGAGAGTCAGCGCCTCGTCCAGATCGGCCAACGCCGCATCGGCATGTTTTTGGGCGAGCAGAATGCGGGCACGTGTCAGATGATCGTCCGCACTGCCCGGATCCAGGCGGATGGCCGCGTCCAGATCGGAAAGCGCGTTCGCGAGTTCGCCGCGCGCCAGACGCGCCTGACCGCGCAACGCATAATCGGCCGCGGTCTTCGGTTCGCCAGCTGCATCGTTCGCCGCGGCAGCAGCCGACTCGTGCGCTCCGATCGAGGCGGTATCCAGCGAAAATACGCGGCCGCCGTTGTACGTGAAATAGAGCTTGCGCTGGCTGTTGGCGATGTACATGTGATGGGCCAGCATGAAGTCGACGCCCAGGATCATGTCGATCGAGCCATCGCCGATATTGCCGTCCATCACCAGCATCTCGCTGTGCTGGATCGTTTCCGTGCCGACCGAGAACGTGTCGATGGGCACGATCCACGACTGATACGTCTTGCTACCGACGCCGCGAATGCGGCCGCCCGCCTTCACGCCGGGCCCGTGCAGATCGATGCCCACGCGTTCGGCGGCCCGCCGGTCGAGCAGGGTGGCGGCAGCACCGCTATCCAGCAAGGCGCGGACCGTTTTGCCGTTGATCGTCACGTCGACGAAACTGCGCCGGTCGTTCAATTTGACGGAGGGATGCAAGTCGGCAATGTTGTAGGTGCCGCCGCCCTTGACCCAATAAGCCAACGCCGACTTGCGGCAGCCATCCGGCTTGAACAGCGTCACCTTGCCCTGGGCGAGGTCGATTTCGAGATCCGCGAAATCGAGCAGATTGGCGCCCAGCCAGGCTTGGCCTGCGTCCGACCCGCCGACCACGAAATCGATGTTGTGCAGATCCGTATCGAGGATGCCGAGATCCTTGATCCTGGTCGTTTCCGCAACGGCGGAGCCACCGATTCCGCCCATGCGGAACCCGAATGGCGCGGGGATAACCCTCAATCCCAGCGCACCGGCATTGGCGTGCGACATGAAACTGAAGAATGCGCCGGTGTCGATCGCGAAGCGCGTCACCGCGCCATTGACCTTGACGAGCGTGGTGGGCCGTTCGCCGATCATCTCCACGGACAGCGTGCCGTATTTGGCCAGCGTGCACCCGGCTCGCACAGGACCCGCGCACGCGAGCAGTGCGCAGGCGGCCAGCCAGATCAATCCTTCGCGACGCATCGCGTTCAAACGGTTCCCCTGCCGTGGGCAGCCGCCTCGATCCGACGAAAGACTACGCCAATCGCGGGACCACTTCTCCGATGAGGAGAAGAACTTTGGCGTGGGTTTCAGGCAACCGCGCGCGTCTCGAACAGGCTTTTCGCGCGACTACAGGATATACACGAACAGGAACAGGCACAGCCAGATCACGTCCACGAAGTGCCAGTACCACGACACCGCCTCGAACGCGAAGTGGTTCTCGCGGTTGAAGTGCCCACGCAGGCAACGCAGCCACATCACGATCAGCATGATGGTGCCGAGGGTGACGTGCAGGCCGTGGAAGCCGGTGAGGATGTAGAACGTCGCACCATAGATGCCGCTGTGCAGCGTCATGTTGAAGTGCACGTACGATTCCCAGTACTCGTACGCCTGGCAGCACAGGAAGGTCAGGCCCAGCAGGATGGTGAGGCCGAGGAAGCCGACCAGGCGCTTGCGGTTGCCGATGCGCAGGGCATGGTGCGCGATCGTCACGGTGACACTCGAGGACAGCAACAGCAGCGTATTGAGCAGCGGGATGCCCCACGGCGAGCCGGAGATGAACGAACCACCCACCGCCTGCGGACCGTTGGTCGGCCATGTGGCCGAGAAGCCCTGCCAGATGTAAGCGTTGGTGATGACGCCCTTGTCGCCGATGCCGCCGAGCCACGGCACCACGAAAGTGCGGATGTAGAACAGGCCACCGAAGAACGCGGCGAAGAAAAACACTTCGGAGACGATGAACCACATCATCCCCATCCGGAACGAGGTGTCCACCTGATTGTTGAAGGTGCCCTTCATCGATTCCCGGATGACGTTGCCGAACCACCCGAACATCATGCCGATGATGGTCAGCGCACCGATCGTCAGGACGATCTTGCCGGACAGGTCGTGGCCATTCAGCCAGTTCGCCGCCCCGGCCATGAACAGGAACATCCCGACGACCGCGACGATCGGCCAGTGGCTCTTGTGCGGGACGTAGTAAACGTTGGCGTCAGGTTGGCTCATTGGACAGTTCCGGTTCGTGGCTTGCGTTGCGGCGTGGCTGGATCAATGCAAGATCGGGATTTGCGAGAAGTGGCCTTGCACGAGACTGGCGATGAAGAATGCGGCTGCGATGGCCCCGATGATCCAGGCTGTCCGACGCGCGCTGGTCCTGCGGCGGCCGATCCCATCCAGTGCCGCATCGACCCGATCGGGCACCGGCTTTGCCGCGTCAGTTTGTTCGCTCGCACGACTCAATGACTTACATCTCCATGCGCGAGCTGGCTGTCATCGATCACCGGCGGCACCGTGAAGCTGTGGTGCGGCGCGGGCGACGGCAGCGTCCACTCGAGCCCATAGGCATGTTCCCACACCCGCGAGGTCGCCTTGGCCTTGGAGAAGAACACGCAGTGGACCACCACGCCGACGAGGATCAACTGGCTGGCGCCGAACCAGAAGCCACCGATCGAGGACACCATGTTCCAGTCGGCGAACGCCACGTTGTAATCGGGAATGCGGCGCGGCATGCCGGCGAAGCCCAGGAACTGCTGCGGGAAGAACAGCACGTTCACCGAGATCACGCTGGACCAGAAGTGCAGCTTGGACCAGAAGGTGGAATACATGTGGCCCGACCACTTGGGCAGCCAGTAGTACACCGCACCGATGATCGAGAACAGCGCGCCGCCGACCAGCACGTAGTGGAAGTGCGCGACGATGAAGTAGGTGCCGTAGTACTGGAAGTCGGCCGGCACCAGCGCCATCATCACGCCGGAGAAGCCGCCGATCGAGAACAGCACGATGAAGCCGATCGCCCACAGCATCGGCGTTTCGAAACTGAGCGAGCCCTTCCACATCGTGGTGACCCAGTTGAAGATCTTCACGCCGGTAGGCACCGCGATCAGCATGGTCGAGAACATGAAGAACACCTCGGCGCCCAGCGGCAGGCCGACCGTGAACATGTGGTGCGACCACACGATGAACGACAGGAACGCGATGCACGCGATCGCGTACACCATCGCCTTGTAGCCAAACAGCGGCTTGCGCGCGAAGGTCGGCACGATCTCGGAGATGATCCCGAACGCGGGCAGGATCATGATGTAGACCTCGGGGTGCCCGAAGAACCAGAACACGTGCTGGTACATCACCGGGTCGCCGCCTGCACCGGCGTTGAAGAAGTTGGTGCCGAAGAAACGGTCGAACAGCATCATCGTGACCGCGCCGGCCAGCACCGGCATCACCGCGATCACCAGGAACGAAGTGATCAGCCAGGACCAGCAGAACATCGGCATCTTGAGGAGATCGAGCCCCGGCGCGCGCAGGTTCAGGATGGTGGCGATGATGTTGATCGAGCCGAGGATCGAGGAGATGCCCATCAGGTGGATCGCGAAGATCATGAACGCGATCGACTCGCCACCCTGCAACACCAGCGGCGGATACATCGTCCAGCCCGCGGCCGGCGCGCCGCCGGGCATGAAGAACGTCGAGAGCAGCAGGATGAACGCGAACGGCAGGATCCAGAACGACAGGTTGTTCAAGCGCGGCAACGCCATGTCCGGCGCGCCGATCTGCATCGGGATCATCCAGTTCGCGAGGCCGACGAACGAGGGCATGATCACGCCGAAGATCATCACCAGCCCGTGCATGGACGTCAGTTCGTTGAAGAAGTAGGGCTGCATCAACTGCATGCCCGGCTCGAACAGCTCGGCGCGGATCAGCATCGCGAAACTGCCGCCCACGAACAGCATCAGGAACGAGAACAGCAAATACAGCGTGCCGATGTCCTTGTGATTGGTGGACATGAACCAACGCTCGAAGAAGCTTTGGTGATGCTCTTCGTGATGGATGGCTTGCGCTGTGCTGGACATGGTGCGAATCCTCTGGATGCCTTGCTGCTTCTGTTACTGCATCAACCCTTGGCCGGAACCGGCTGTTGCGGTTCCACCCGCGCGGTGCGCGCAGCCTTGTCGAGCGTCGCCGCGTTCTGCTGCGCGGTCAGCCACGCGTTGAACTCCTCGCGCGGCAACACCTTCACCACGATCGGCATCGCGCTGTGGTCCTGGCCGCACAACACGTAGCACTGGCCGAGATAGGTACCGGGCTTGTCGACCTTGGCCCACGAGTCGTTCATGATGCCGGGAATGGCATCGCGCTTGGCCGCGAAATCGGGCACCCACCAGCCATGGATCACGTCGTCGGCGGTGATCAGGAAGCGCACCTTCACGCCGGCCGGAATCACCAGCGGGTGCGTCACGTCGAGCAGGTAATCATTGGTGCCGTCGGGCGCCTTGACGCTGTAGGGGCTGATGCCCGAATCGAGCTGGCGCGCGGCGTTGCTGTCCGCGGCA
Organism: Rhodanobacteraceae bacterium; assembly: GCA_035281745.1. Lineage (GTDB taxonomy): Bacteria > Pseudomonadota > Gammaproteobacteria > Xanthomonadales > Rhodanobacteraceae > 66-474. Next base: position 56,361 of record DATEDI010000020.1, on the reverse strand, counting down.
AGGCGCGAATAAATGGTCGGCACCTTGCTGACGGGCTTGCCGTCGTAGCTGATGTAGTCGTAGCGCCACAGCCACTGGTAGCCGGTGACCTTGACGGTCATCTGCGCATCGGTGGCGTTGTACATCTCGCGGGTGAGGAGGGTGGCGGGTGCGGCAAGACCGATCAGGATCAGCACCGGCACGACCGTCCAGCCGATTTCGAGCAGGGTGTTGTGGCTCCAGGTTTCGGCCACCGCGCCTTTCGAGCGGCGGAAGCGGACCATCGCGATGAACATCGCGCCGAAAACCAGCACGCCCAGCGCCACGCAGACCCACAGCGCGGCCATGTGCAGATTCCAGATCTGGTGCGATACGGGCGTCGCGCCCTTGGGCAGGTTCATCTGCCACGGGACGGGGTTGGCGGCGGCGGCCATCGACACGAGCAGTGCACCGAAGGCGGCACCCGCCCCCACGATTCGCCGCTTGCAATTGCTGGAACTCATCGTCATCACACCCCGGATAGCCTGTTGTCTGTGTTGTCCATGCGTCGCATCAGTTGTCGCGCCAGCCGCTGCGGCCGGACAGCAGGGTCTTGAGCCACCGCGACAATTGCATGCGCTCGTCGTCGCCAAGGCATTGCCCCACTTCCTGCTCGCGTCCCTGCGCGGCCAACACCACATGCCTGTGGCCATCGCCGCGTTCCAGCACCCGCACTTTCACCCACGCCGCGGGAAACGTGCTGACGGCACGGCCACGCGACGGAAGCTGCTCGATTCGGAGGTGATCCGTACCCAGCGTGATGCGCTCCCTGCGATCCCCGCTGCGCCACACCAGCCAGAACGCGATCGCCACCACGGGGATCTCGATCAGTGCGAACAATGGCGCGAACACGTCGCCACTCCACGCCGCCAGTGCTGCAACAAGCAACGCCGCGATGCACACTTCCCACGTCAACCGGCGAACCTGGCTGCGGCTGAGCGCCCGATTGGGCGCCAGCAGCAGCGTCACCTGTCCGGTTTCGGCAGCCACCGGTAGACGTGTGATCATGGACATTCACGGTACCGCAATCCGGGAATCATAAGGCCGCGCGGCCATTGCAGCAAGAATAGCCCGACGACGCGGGTGGTTTCTGCCGCGCGTCATTGGCTGCACCGTACGCAAGACGTACAATGGACGGTCACGCTTCGAGTTGCCGTCATGGCCGAGATCCTTTCCCCCGAGTTGCCGCCGCAGCCATCGCCGACGCGCGCCCGCATCACCGCGGCATGGTTGCGCGAGGAGAGTGAAGCGGTCAACGAATTGCTGGCGCAAGCCCAGTTTTCCGGGGACGCGCGTGCGCGGATCGAAGCGCAGGCCGCCGATCTGGTCACACGCGTGCGCGCCAAGCAGGACCAGCGCAGCGCCGTCGCCGCCTTCATGCAGCAGTATGACCTGTCGAGCAACGAAGGCATCCTGCTGATGTGCATCGCCGAGGCGCTGCTGCGGATTCCCGACAGCGAAACCGCCGACCGGCTGATCCGCGACAAGCTCACCGAAGCCGATTGGAAGAAACACCTCGGCACCAGCAAATCGGTGCTGGTCAATGCCTCGACCTGGGGCCTGATGCTGACCGGCCACCTCGTGAGCCTGCCCGACGCGACGCGAAACGACTACCAGGCCGCGCTGCGGCGCCTGGTCAACCGCGCCGGCGAACCACTGGTGCGGCTGGCCGTGCGCCAGGCCATGCGCATCATGGGCCAGCAATTCATCATGGGGCGCGACATCAAGTCGGCGCTGGCGCGCACGCAGCGCAATGGCAACGCCGCGTATCGCTACTCGTTCGACATGCTGGGCGAAGCCGCGCTCACGCAAGACGCCGCCGACATGTATCTCGGCGCGTACCGCAACGCGATCGATGCGGTGGGCCGGCACCCCAAGGCCGGCGACGTGCTGGAAGCCCCGTCGATTTCGGTGAAGCTGTCGGCGTTGCATCCGCGCTACGAAGTCGCCAAACGCGCGCGCGTGCTGGACGAACTGGTCCCGCGCCTGTTGGATCTGTCGCAACAGGCCATGGCGCACGGCATTGCCTTGACGGTCGACGCCGAGGAAGCGGCGCGCCTGGAACTGTCGCTGGACGTGCTGCATGCGGTGTTCACGCATCCATCCTTGGAAGGCTGGAACGGCTTCGGTCTTGCCGTGCAGGCTTACCAGAAGCGCGCGCCGTTCGTGCTCGACTGGTTGGCCGAAACCGCGCGCGCCGCTGGACGCCGCTGGTGCGTGCGGCTGGTCAAGGGCGCCTACTGGGATGCCGAAATCAAGCTGGCCCAGGAACTGGGGCTGTCGGGCTATCCGGTGTACACGCGCAAGCCGAACACCGACGTGTCGTACCTTGCCTGCGCGATGACGATGTTCGAAGCCGGCGCCGACCTGATCTACCCGGAATTCGCCACCCACAACGCGCACACCATCGCCGCGATCCATCACATCGCGCACGGACGCCCGTTCGAATACCAGCGCCTGCACGGCATGGGCCAGGAACTCTACGACGAGATCGTATCCAATGCGCCGAACAAGCCCATCCATGGCTTGTCGGCGCGCGCTGCGTCCGGCGCAGGTCCGGACTCAGCTTCGCTTCGCGCTGAGCCATCCCTGGCCCAAGGGTGGGGAGTGCCCTGCCGCGTGTATGCGCCCGTCGGCAGCCACAAGGATCTGCTGCCTTATTTGGTGCGCCGCCTGCTGGAGAACGGCGCCAATACCAGCTTCATCAACCACGTGGTGGACGAGTTCCTGCCGATGAAGCAACTGGTCGGCGACCCCTGCGAAGTGGTGCGTGGATTCGCCTCCAAGGCGCATCCGCGCATCCCGCTTCCCGTCGACCTCTATGGCGAGCTGAGGAAAAATTCCATGGGCGTCAATCTGTCCAACGACAACGAACTTGCGGGCCTCGCCGAGGCCGCCAACCGCCATCCCGGTCCGTGGCAGGCCGCACCACTGGTGCCCGGCGCCACGGCCGACGGCGACACGGTGAAAGTCACCAACCCTGCCGATCGCCGCGTCGAAATCGGCAGCTGGCGCGGTGCCGGCGAAGCCACGGTGCAGAAGGCACTGGCCAACGGCGTGGCCGCACAACCGGCGTGGGATCGCCTGCCGGCCGCCAGCCGTGCGGCAATCCTCGAACACGCCGCCGACCAACTCGAAGCGCGCCGCGGCGAATTCATTTCGATGTGCGTGCGCGAAGCCGGCAAGACGCTTTCCGCGTCGATCGCCGAAGTGCGCGAGGCGGCCGATTTCCTGCGCTACTACGCGACGATGGCGCGGCGCCTGTTCGGCCATCCGGAAACCCTGCCCGGCCCGACCGGTGAAACCAACGAATTGTCGCTGCACGGTCGCGGCGTGTTCGTGTGCATCAGCCCGTGGAATTTCCCGCTGGCCATCTTCACCGGCCAGATCGCGGCCGCCCTGGTGTCGGGCAACGCCGTGATCGCCAAGCCGGCCGAGCAGACCACGCTGATCGCGCACGCGATGATCAAGTTGCTGCACGCGGCCGGCATTCCCGCCGATGTGCTGCAATTCGTGCCGGGCGACGGCGCCGCGGTCGGTCCGCTGCTGACCGGCGACAAGCGCGTCGCCGGGGTCGCCTTCACCGGTTCGACCGACACCGCACGCGCCATCAACCGCGCGCTCGCCGGGCGCGATGCGCCGATCGCCGCTTTGATCGCCGAAACCGGCGGCCAGAACGCGATGATCGCCGACTCCTCCGCGCTGCCCGAACAGCTGGTCAAGGACGTCGTCGCCTCGGCGTTCGATTCGGCCGGCCAGCGCTGCTCGGCCAGCCGCGTGCTCTACGTGCAGGATGTCGTGGCCGACAAGGTCATCAAGATGCTGTCCGGCGCGATGGACGAATTGAAGGTCGGCGATCCGGCGCTGCTGTCGACCGACGTCGGCCCGGTGATCGACGACGACGCGCTCGGCATGCTGGACAAGCACGCCGCGAAGATGGACAAGCTGGCGAAGAGGATCAACCAGGTTGAGCTGGGCGAGGATTGCGCGCACGGCACGTTCTTCGCGCCGCGCGCCTACGAAATCCCGTCGCTGGAACTGCTGGAACGCGAAGTGTTCGGCCCGGTCCTGCACGTGGTGCGCTGGAAGGCCGGCGAACTGGACAAGGTGATCGACCAGGTCAACGCCACCGGCTATGGCCTCACCCTCGGCATCCACAGCCGCATCGACGACACCGTGGAATACATTACCGCCCGCATGCGCGTCGGCAACTGCTACGTGAACCGCAATCAGATCGGCGCGATCGTCGGCTCGCAGCCTTTCGGCGGCGAAGGTCTTTCCGGCACCGGTCCCAAGGCCGGCGGTCCGCATTATCTGTTGCGTTTCGCGACCGAGCGCTCGCTGTGCATCAACACCACCGCCGCGGGCGGCAACGCGAGCCTGCTGACGCTGCAGGATTGACGGTCAGCACCGTTCATGCACGAACTCCCGCGAACATGCTTCGTGGGAACCTGCGTGCCCGTGATTTTCTGCGGTTGAAAGTTTTCGCGGCGCGCGTCTTCGTGTTGTCGAACATTCATTTACGACCGCGATTGGTGACGAAACCGACCCTCGTCTGAACCGGGTGGCGGCACCCGGTTGCGCCCGTTCAGCCGGCCTCGTTACGGTGGAGCCGCGGTGGTTGTCAACGCCGCGTCTCTCCCAGCCACAATGGAACATTCCAATGAACGGACGATTTCACCGGTCGAGCGTCGCCCTCGCAGTGAGTCTGGCAATCGCCATGTCTGCACCCGCCGCGCTCGCGCAGACACAGCCTGCAACGCCGCCGCAGACCCCTCCCGCCGCCACGGCAACCCAAGGCAACACGGGGCCAGCGCCCAACGACACGGAACTCAAGCACTTCGCGCAAGCCATCGTGGAAGTGCAAGGCATCAAGGATTCCGTGCAACCCCAACTCGCGGCCGCGAAGACGCCCGACGACCGCACCAAGCTGCAACAGGCAGCCGAAAAGAAAATGGAAGCCGCAGTCGAGAGCAATCAGCTTTCGCCCCACCGCTACGTGCAGATCGCGACCCTGGTACAAACCGACAGTACCGTCCGCGCCAAAGTCCAAAAACTGTTGCCGCCACAGCCGCAACCGCAGTCATGACCCGCGCGGCGCCGCCCGGCCGACTGCGCCGGGCGCGCGCCGTTCCCCGCTTTCATCACTATCTGTGCGAATCTTGCCGGACTGTCAAATGGATCGCGTCGCGACCACCGGCGGCACCTTGGATGCGCGTCGTGCAGGCATCCACACCGCGAGTTGGCCGAGCAACAGGATTGCGACGATACCGACCGCGATGTACCAAAGCGGCATGCGGTGGTCGGTCTGGAACAGCTTCAGCAACACAAGGTTGATGCCGACTGCCAGCACCGCACCGACGACGCAGCCGCCGCCGGCAATCGCGATGTTCTCGATCCTAAAGTAGTTGAGGATGTTGGCGCGAGTTGCACCCAGCGCGCGACGAATGCCGATCTGCTTGTGGCGCTGGCCCACCCAGAAGCTGGTGAGGCCGCCCATGCCGACGCCGGTGACGAGCAACAGGATCACCGAGATCGCGGTCAAGATCTCGACCAGCGCGATTTCCAGCGCGTAACCCATGGCACGTATGTCCGCGAAAGTGTGCAGGCCGGTACTGGAATACTTGCCAGTCGGCTGCATGATCCGTAAGGGACTCACCTTGAACAGCGCCGCGCGCGCCGCATGCATCGCCTCGTGCATCCGGCCGGGGCGGCTGCGCACCGCGTAAAGAGTGGACGCGGAATCAATCCGCGCCGGGATCAGGATGGTGTAGTACGCGCGTGCGGTGTAATCCTCCTGCGTAGATGTAAACAGCTGCGCGACCACGCCGACGATGGTGCTGGGCGCGGTGTTCTGGTTGAGCCAGATCGGCTTGCCAACCGCTTCGCCATGCGGATACAACTTGTCGGCCAAAGCCTTCGACACGATCACCAGCGGCGGCGCGGTCTTGGCGTTGGGGTCGACGTGCCTCACGTCGGCACGGGTGAAATCGCGACCCGCGACCAGCCGCAAGCCGAACGTCGGCATGATCCCGTCGCCAACCCGAAACAGCCCGGCCTGGGTCAAGCCGTGCAATTGCGCCGGCTGCAACGACACGTTGGCAATGTTGCTGCTGCCGAGCAGCGGGATCGTGCTGACGGGCGCCACGGATTGCACATCCGGCAAGGCGCGCAACGTCGCGAGGTCGGTGAGCTGCATCGAATCGAGCTTTTCTAGCGCCGCGCTGTCGTAACCGGTCGGTGCGTTGACGAACGCCTGGCCGATAAGGAACAGGTTGTCCTCGTCGAGTCCGGTCGGGCGCTGGATGCGCTGGGCGTTCGTCACCACGATGAAGATGAGGTTGCACACGATCGCGAGCGTCAAGGCAATCTGCAGCCCGATCAGGAATACGCCGGCTTTGTGCTTGCGCAGCGCCGCGAGGATGGGAGGCAAGCTCATTGCCGCGTCCTCTCGCAATTGTCATTCCGGAGCCGTCGTGGGCTCCATCGGCGACGGAATCCGGAATCGGTTTCGTCCCGTACCCAGACCGATTCCGGGTTCCGCGCTACGCGCGGCCCCGGAATGACGAGACTTTTCTCACATTCGATTGTCATGGGTCGCCTCGCCCCGCCTCAATTCGCCTTGATCTGCCACGCGGGCTGCACGTGCGCCGCACGCCACACCGGATATATCGCCGCCAACAACGTCGCCGCGATCGCGACGATCACCGTCAGCGCGAGCAAGCCGATGTCAACGTGCGTCAGCCACTGCCAGCCCGTCGCCATCTTCGAACGCATCCACAACATCGCGAGCGAGGTCAGCGGAATCCCAAGCGCGCCGCCGACCACGCCGATCAGAACGACCTCGCTGAGGAACTGGGCGTAGATCGCGCGGCGCGGCGCACCCAGCGCGCGGCGGATGCCGATCTCACCGCTGCGGCGCAGGAACTTGGCCAGCATGAGGCCGATGGTGTCCACGAGGCACACGATCAGCAGGCCGACGCCCACGTATTGCAGAAACTGGAAGGTGCCTTGCGTCACCTGCATATGGTCCAGCCACCCCTTCAGGCCATACAGCCGCACGTTCGGCGGCCAACTGAAGCGTTGCTGCGCCAGGCCCTGCAGATAGTCCTTGTACTTTCGCGCTGCGGCCGGCGTGTCCAGTTGCACCAGATAACCGAGCCATACGCAACTCGAGCGCAGGAAACCCGCGAAGCCGGTATCGGGTGACTTGAAGCAGTCCGCTCCGCCCCAGGTGGGCACTTGCGCGGCAATCGCGGTCTGGAACGGCAGGAACACGCCGGGCGGGTTTTGCAGCAACGCACCCACCGAAGGAATGTCGTAGAAAGAGGGCCGCGGTTGCCAGTCGCCCAGCACACCCACCACGCGGTAGTCACGGCCGTCGAGGCCCAGAATCTTGCCGACGCTGTCGGTGCCGTCGAACAGCTTGTCGTTCAACGCGGCGCTGATGACGACCACCTGTGCACGCGCCGCATCGTCGGCAGTGCTCCAGCCACTGCCGAACTTGAACGGCACGTCCAGCATCGGGAAGAAATCGCCCGTCACCGCGAAGCCGAATTCGTGGAACGGGTGCACTCCGGACAATGCCGGCACCACTGCGAGCTGGATCGCGTACACGGCCGACTGGAACGTCGCGCGATGGTCGCGCAGCAGTGCTTCGGCGGTGCCGTAGTCCATCAGATCTGGCGAGTCGTTGCCGTTCGTCGCCTTCGCGTGCGCGGCCGGACCCCACGCATCGATGGTCGGGAAGTAAATCGCGGCCGACTTCTGCGGGATCGGATCGCCGGACATCAGATGTTCCAGCGTCCACGTGGACATCGCCAGCGCCACGCCCACACCGATCGAGAGCACCATCAGCGCGGTGAGGCCCGGGCTGCGGCGCAGGCTGCGCCACGCGAGACCCAGGTAGTAAGCGAGCATCCCCTTCTCCTTGCAGCCGTCAAACACGGTCACGCCGGACACAGGCCGGTGTCAGGCAGAGAAGCTGCATTCGCCGTGCCATACGGGAACATGCGCGGACCGCTCGAAATATCAAATGGCTATGCCCGCGCAAAAAATCCAACGAGTGTCCGCGGACAGCTTGCGGACAGTGTCCGGACACGCGCGACGGGTACCGGCCGACCCCGACTGCGCGTGGTCCCGCAAAAAAAAAACCGGCCATTGCGACGGGGCTTCGCGTTGCAGCGATTTACAAGGCGCGTCGGTCAGAACGTGGACTGCATCGAAATGCCGAACAGATCGCGATCGCGGGAGTTGTCGAAGCTGCCGACGAGGTGATCGCCGGTCGCGCTGACGTCATTGACGTTGCCATCGTTGACGAACAAGTGAGTAACCGATGTCGAAGCGGAGGTTCGGGACCGGCGTGTAGCCCCCGTGCACGGAGAGATCTGCTTGCGCCGGTCATCGAATGCGCGGGTCACGCGAGAAATCGCGGGCTGGAGACCTGGACGTAACGCTCATTTGATGTTTTGGGTTATCTGGATGCTTTGAATTGCACGGCGACTCAACGCTGCCGCCATCGCAGCCCATTTGGAATGGTCTGATCCACCCTGATCCAGCTGCTGCGCGGTGTAACCCGTTGGCGCAAGGCTCTCGGCGTAGATGATCATCAGCTCCTTGCGTTTTTTCGCGGGATCAAGCAGGTGCACCAGGCGCACCCACATCAGGTCACCGCGCTGGTAACCGTGCGAAGCGAGCAGCGAGTAAAAATGCTTGCTGTCCGAACCGGGTTTCAGCGGCTTCGGCGATGTGACTCCGATGTCTTCATAGAAATCCAGGCCGCCGATGGTGACGTGCTTCGGAGAGTCATAGGTGAAGTGCAAGTCGGGATGGCCAGGCAGGTAGCCTTCGAACTGGACCCAGATGTATTTGCGGATGTGCCCGTCTTTTCCCGCATCGGCGAAAGCAAAGAGTTCCGCCGCATCGAAAGCGCCCAGCTCGGGCTTGGTGAAAGCGAAATGATCCGTGCCGACGTAATGAACCGAGTCCGGCAGCTTGATGTTGACCGCGGGATCACGCCGCGAAACCACTGTGTTGTCAACGATGAACCGTTCGGGCTTAGCTGCGTGGCAGTTGGGCAACAGTCCGAGAAATGCACTTGCGGCAAACACTATCCACACGATACGCATACAACCTCCATGGACAGGGGAGAAGCTTCATGCGGGGAGCCGCGCGCCGGACGCAGGTTTCCGCAACGTCACCTCGGTTGCATTCGCCATGCCATGCTGAAATCCGCAAGAGCCGCCCACCAAACCAAGCGACTACGCGCGCAAACACGTCAGCATGGACGTCCGCGGACAGTCCGCGGACAACACGGACACCCCACAACCCGACGAGGCAAACAAGAAGCCCCGCCGTGAAGGCGGGGCTTTCGCGTTGCAGCGCTGCCGGACGATGCGTCAGAACTTGTACTGCATCGAAATGCCGAACAGGTCGCCGGAGTTGTCGAAGCTGCCGACCAGGCGATCGCCGGTCGCGCTGATGTCGTCGACGTTGCCGTTGTCGACGAACAGGTGGGTGTAGCCGATGTCGAAGCGCAGGTTCGGCACCGGGGTGTAGCCCGCGCCCAGCGAGATCCACTTGCGTGCGCCGTCGGGAATGCGCGGATCGCGCGAGAAGTCGCGGGTCGGGGTCTGGTCGTAGGCGACGCCCGCGCGCCAGGTCCACTGGTCGCTCATCTTGTATTCCATGCCCAGCGAGCCGAACAGGGTGTTGCGCCAGCCGTAATACTGATCGATGTCCGGCTGGTAGGGATTGGCGAAGTCGATGGCGAGGCTCTTGAACGAACTCCAGCCGGTCCAGCTGACTTCGGCCCCCCACGAGACCGGGCCGAGCGTCTTGTGCCAGTAACTCAACGAGGCGGTGGCCGGCGTCGCCAACTTGCCAGTGCCCGCAGTGTTCTGGAACAGCGGCGGCACGCCGGGCTGCGAGAGCACGAATTGCACGCTGGTCGGCACGGTGAAATACGCCTGCCCGGTGAAGTTGTGGTCGATCTTGGCGTGGTAGGCGAACGCGAGGGTGTCCTGGGTGGTCGGTTTCCACTCGGCACCCACCGCCCAGCCCCACTTGGTGTTGTCGCCCCGGATGCGCACTGCGCCGTCCGCCGATTGCGGCAGGAAACCCGGGACTCCGAATCCGCCGGCGGCAACCGGTGTTCCCATGATCGTACCGAAGTTGATGGCGTTGCCGAGGTCGATGGTGGTCTTCTGCGCGATCACCGAAAAGCCCAGCGAGAACTGTGGCGTGATCGCCCACGCCACCGAACCGGTGAAATCCATCGACTTCACGCTGGTCTTGAGCGCCTGATAGCGGCCCATCCAGCCGGCGTCGTATTCGGTGGCAAGGCCGAACGGCGCATTGACGCCGAAGCCAAGGCGCCAGTTCTCGGCGATCGGCGCGATGAAACTGATCGCCGGCACGCCGTGCACGCCGCCGCCGTTGCCGCCATCGCCACCGGAAAGCGGCTGACCGATCGCGTCGGTGCCGCTGCCATGGAATTGCGTGCTCACGTTGATCGCGGTGGCATCGATCTGCACCGCGTAAGTGTCGAAGTCCACCATCGCGGCCGGGTTGTTCATGACCACCGAGGCGTCATTGCCGGCGGCTTCGCGACCGGCGTAGGCGCGGCCCATCGCCTGCACGGTGTTCTCGCTGATCTGGAAACCGGAGGCCGACGCAACCGGGCTGACGAGCGCCCCGGCCACGGCCATGCTCAACGCGGCGAGCGCCAGGCCTGCAAACCCCGGCGCGGTAATCGAATGCTTGCTCATCGTGGATCTCCAGTCGTGGGTTTTGACGGTCGGCCAGCCTCGGAGGCCGCGCCCGTGGGTATTTCATACGTTTGTATGAATTTCGTTACGCCGACTATCGCAGTTTGGAATGAGCCGCGCAAGCCCGTACGTCAACTGCCGATCACCTGGCTGAAAAACCGCGGTTTCTTCCAAAAAGCCGGAGCGATTCGGACCAAATGAAATGCACTTCGCTGCAGATCCAGCGCCCGAATCCGGACCGGCCCGCCGACTGCGTGAAGGCGTTGTGGTCGATACATACACATTCCCTATACTTGGCCGTCCGCCGCATGAGCCTGTTATGCCCGCCAAGCCCCGCCGCCGGCCGCCGCTCCTGAAGTCGCTGCCCTGCTTTCTGCCTTCGCTGGTCGCGGTGTTGCTCGCGATCTGGATTCCACCCTCGTGGGAACGCTACTCGCTGGTGCTGCTGCTGCTCGGCGCTTCGCTGTCGATGGCGGCCGTGTGCCACGCGATCGGCTTCGGCTGCGAGTCCTCGTTCACCCGCACCGTGATCCGGCGCGGTCCGCCCCACCTGATCGCGCTGGCGGTCCACACCGCCGTGGTGTTCCTGCTGGTGGCGTGGCCGCTCGCGGTGCTGTCGCGCGCGCCTTCGCTGGCTGCGGCGCTGGGCCTTGCGGTCGCGCTGGTGATCGCGCTGGTGGTGTTGTGGCGGTTGTGGCCGGTGTTCGGGCTGGTGTTCGAATGGGACGATGCATTTCCCGCCGGCGCGGAACATTCGTGGATCACCGCCGCCCTGGCGCGCAGCACCACCTTTGCGCGGCATTTGACGCGCGGGCGCGACCTGTTTCTCACGCATTTCCTGCCCGCAGCGCTGGCACAGCTCGCGATCGCATTCGGTGCGTTGAGCCTCGCCGGGATCGGCGCCAACCTGCCCGATGAAATCCGCACCGCCGCGCTGTTCCTGTTTGCGGTGGTGGTGTTGCCGGTGTGTTCGCTGATCGTCGCCGACCGCACGCTGCGCCTGCTGTTCGGCGGTCGCAGCCAACGCGTGCCGCCGCCACCTGCCGACATGCCGCCATCGCGCATACCCGATCCGGAACCGGAAGCGACGCCGCCCACCGACACCACCGATCGCGACGATATCGCGCCGCATGCGGCGGCGGCGGCGCCCATCGAACCGAGGCTGCCGCAGGCGACGTTGGACGAAGGCCTGCTCGATGCAATCCGTGCCGGTGATGTCGCCGCCGCCAACGCGTGGCTCGCGCGCGGCGCAAATCCGGACGCCGCGCCGGCTGCCGGTGCACGCGACCAACGTTCCGCGCTGGTGCTGGCGGCCGAATTGCCGGACACGCGGCTGCTGCGTGCCCTGATCGGCAAGGGTGCGCACGTGAATCTTCCACACGCGGGTCTGACGCCGCTGCTGGCGGCGACGCGCTCGTGCAGCCATGGGCGGCCCGAAACCGTCACCACCCTGGTCGCGAACGGCGCCGATCCGTCCCTGCCCGATGCCGACGGCAACACGCCGCTGCACCACGCGGCGTTGTGCGCGGAAGCGGCGGTCGCGGCAATCCTCATCGACGCGCAGGCACCACTGGAAGCGCGCAATCGCAACCAGGCCACGCCGCTCGCGGTTGCCGCCGGCGCCGCGAACTGGCCGTTGCTGCGATTCCTGGTCGAACGCGGCGCACTCGCCGACACCGCGCTGCCCGCGGCAGCCGGCATCGCCGATGACGATCCCGAAGGCGTGCAGATCCTGCTGAAGCACAAGGCCCACGTAAACGCCGTCGATGCGCTGGGCGCAAGCGCGCTGGCACATGCGGCGCGCGAGAACCACGCGCAGATCGCACGCGTCTTGCTGGATGCCGGCGCCAACGCCGCCAACGGCGATCGCTACGGCACCACGCCGTTGATGGAAGCCGCACGTGCAGGCGCCACCGACATCGTGATGCTGCTTGCGGAAAAGCAGCCGGACGTGCACGCCGCCGACCAGCACGGCCGCACTGCATTGACGCTCGCCTGCCAGTCGCCACGTACGAATGCCGAGTGCCTGCGCGCGTTGCTCGGGCTCGGTGCCGATCCGCAACGCAAGGGCAGTGACGGGCGCAGCGCGATCGACCAGGCCTCCGCGGCGGGCCGCTGGGATCTGGTTGCACTGCTGGATCCGGCGGCGCCGCTGCCGGCCAGCCACGCACAGGCGAACCAGCCGGAAGCCGGCGCGGACACACCCGCGCACCTGCTCGATGCGTTGCGCTTCGATCACTGGAAAGTGATCGCACGTTTCGCCGAACGCGTGCGGAGCTGGTCCGAAACGGAACTCGCGGCGCTGTACCTGGACCTTGCCGACCACGCCGACGCCAGCCCGCGCGCTTGGTTGCTGGAACACGGCCTGGCTGCCGAAGCACGTCTCGACGACGGCACCCGGCTGTTCGACGCGCTGCTGGACCACCTGCCCGGATCACGCGCGGCCACGCGACAACTGCTGGACGCCGGCGCGACGCCGGCCGGTGCGGGACGTTTCGCGCGCGCGTTGGCGCGCCTTGATGAGACGAACGGGAATGCGTCGCTCGCGCTGGCATTGCTGGAACGCGGCGCCGACCTGTTCGGCGCGGATGCCGACGGCCGCACGCCGCTGCACCATGCCAGTCGTCCGTCATTGCTGCCGGTGCTGGATGCGTTGCTCGCGCGCGGCGTCGATCCGAATGCGCGCGATCGCGCCGGCGCGACGCCGTTGCACGCGGCACTGGACGCAAAACCCGAAACCGCGTTGCCACTGGTGAAATCGCTGATCGCGCACGGCGCCGACCCCGAGCGCCCCGCGGCCAGCGGGGAAACGCCGCTGGGAGTTGCCTTGGCGCGGGGCGCGACGCCACTCGAACATTGGCTGCGCTGGATCGGTTGGCCGCTGCCCAAGCGCCCGCTGCGCGACGCCGACCTGCCTGCCGCCGCGGCCGATGCCGATGCGGTCGCGCGACTGCTGGAACTTGGCCTGCCTGCCGACGCGCGCGACGAGCGCGGCGCCACTGCGCTGCTGCGGGCAAGTGGCGCGGGCGCGCTGCAAAGCGTGCAACGATTGCTGGCTGCGCATGCCGATCCGAGGCTCACCGTCGATACCGGCGCTTCGCCGTTGTCGGCCGCCGTCAGCGCCCGCCACGCCGACATCGTGCGCGCGCTGGTATCCGCGGGCGTGCCGGTGGACGAACGCCACACGGATGATGTCACCGCGCTGATGATCGCTGCCGCGCTCGGCCACGCCGACATGGTCGCCTGCTTGCGCGAACTCGGCGCGAACGCGACGCTCACCGATGCGGGCGGCCACACCGCGCTGCATGCAGCCGCACGATTCTGCTTCGACAGCCGTGACAGCCTGCGCTGCCGGCGCCTGCTGGAGGCGTTGCTTGTCGACGGCACGTCGGTGAATACCGCCGACCGGCGTGGCGCCACCCCGCTGCTGATGTTGCTGGGCGTGCATGTGAAGCCGGGCGCCGAGTGCGACGGCACGCATCTGGGTGCACTGCTTCCAGGACTGCTGGACGCCGGTGCGGATATCCGGCACGCCGACGAACACGGCGTCACCGCACTGCACGCCTGCGCGATGCACGCCCTGTTCGAACCCGCGCGCGTGCTGCTGACGCGCGGCGGCGAGCGCGATGCGCGCGACTGCATGCAGCGCACGCCCGCGGAAGTAGCGCGGGCGCTGGGCTACGTCGATCTGGCGCTGGAGCTGTCGCCGCGCCGCAGTGCGCCATTCAATGCACAGGTGGTGACGCCGTTGATGACGCATCCGAGCAATTGATTGTCGATAAAGTGCTGTCCTGCACTTGTCGATGCGACGGGTCATCCCTGCATTGACCAGATGCTTCACACCTTGTCGGCGTTTTCCGGTCGCGCCTGCGCCCGCGTGTCGGCCTCGAACAACCCCTGCAGTTCCGCATACGCCTCGCGCGTGGTCTGGCGCAGCGCCACGTCATCGTCGTACACGAGGTGCTGGTCGCGCAGCAGCTTTTCGTCGTGCTCGCGGAACAGTTCCACGATCGCACGGGCCTGCTCCTTCTCCATGCCCAGCGCCTTCAGCGTCAGGCGCGCCATCTTCAGGCTGGAGTAGAACGTTTCACGCACCACGTCGTCGGGGTCGCTGGTCAAGTCCATGAGGCGGAACGCGTGCTGGCGATTGCGTGCGCGCGCAATGATCTTCAGGTGCGGAAACAACCGACGCACGATGCGCGCGGTGCGCACGTTCGCATCCGGATCGTCGGTGGCCAGCACGAACACCTCGGCCTTGCCCGCGCCGGCCGCGCGCAGCATCTCGGCGCGGGTGGGATTGCCGAAATAGATCTCGGTGCCCTGGAAGCGGCGCGACAAATCGACCTGCTCGACCGAGCTTTCCAGCGCAACAAAGGGAATGTTGCGCGCACGCAGCAGCCGGCCCACGATCTGTCCGACACGGCCGAAGCCCGCGATGATCACGCGCGGCGCACCGGCCTCGATGCGGTCGAATTCACGCTGGGGCTTGCGCCGTTCGGGCAGTCGCGCCGCGGCCAGCACCAGCAGCGGTACCGCGGCCATGCCGAGCGTCACGACCAGCACCAGCAACTGGTGTTGCGTGCGCGTCAGCAACCCATGTTCCATCGCCAGCTTGAACACCACGAACGCGAATTCGCCGCCGCCGGCCAGCAAGGCCGCGAGCTTGATCGCATCGGTACCCTGCATGCGCGGACTCAGGCGCCCTATTGCGGCGAGCACCGGCGCCTTGCACGCGAGCAGCAACGCCACCAGCCCCACCACCACCCACGGATGCAGCGCAAGCAGTTTCAGGTTGACGCCCATGCCGACCGTGATGAAGAACAATCCCAGCAGCAGGCCCTCGAATGGCGCGATGTTGGATTCGAGATCGTGGCGATATTCCGAATCGGCCAGCAGCACGCCCGCGAGGAACGTGCCCAGCGCCATCGAGATGCCGGCCAGTTGCATCAGCCACGCGGTGCCGATCACGACCAGCAGCGCGGTTGCGGTCGACACCTCGATCAGCTGCGTTTTGGCGACCGCGCGAAACACCGGGCGCAGCGCATAGCGCCCGCCCACCACCACCACCGCGATCACGCCGGCGACGCGCAGGGATGAAAGCCACAGCGGCTGCGTGACGTGCGGCGCGCCATGTTCGGCCAGCAAAGGAATCGCCGCGATCAGCGGAATCGCGACCAGATCCTGGAACAGCAGGATTGCGAAGGCCTGTCGTCCGTGTGGACTCTGCAATTCGCGCCGCTCGGCGAGGATCTGCAAACCGAACGCCGTCGACGAAAAGGCAAGCGCCAAGCCGATGACCGCCGCGGCAACCGGATCGAGATGGAATCCGAACGCCGCGATCAGGCCGAGGATGAGCGCCGAGCCGAACACCTGCGCCGCGCCCGCACCGAACACCGCGCGCCGCATCACCCACAGGCGTTGCGGTGACAGTTCGAGCCCGATCACGAACAACAAGAGCGCGACGCCGAACTCGGAAATGCCGGAAATCGCATCGGGGTTATGCACCCACTTCAGGCCGTACGGCCCGATCACCACGCCGGCTGCCAGATACCCCAGCACCGAACCCAGCTTCAGCTTGCGCGCCAGCGGCACCGCGATCACGACCGCGACCAGGAACACCAGTATCGACGGCAACCAGGAGTGTCCTTGCACGATCAGAGCCTTCGCTGCGACAGGCGGCGATTATGGCAGTCCCGGTCGTCGTGCACGCGCGTCGTGCTGCAGCGTGACTACAGTCGCTCGCTGCGATCGACCTGAATCTGCGGCGCGAACAGCGCGCCGATGTCGAGGTCGCGCGCGAACAGCATCGCCTGAAAACGCTCGCCCATTTCGCCGGGCAAGGTCAGGCGTTTGACCTGCTGCGCCAGCGCGTAGCGCGTGGCTTCGTCGCCAGCCTTTTCGCGGGCGGCGGCGAACGCCGCATCAAGGCCGGACGCGATCAGGAATTCCGACTGGAAGGCGTACGACACCGGTTCGAATCCCGCGCCGATGCCGGCCTCGGACAGCGCCGTGAAATCGATCGAAGCCGTGATGTCCTGCAGGCCCGGCAGAATCAGCGGGTCGTCATGTGCACGATGACGGTAGTGGCACAGCAGGGTGCCGTCGCGACGCTCGGGCAGATAGAACTCGCGCCGCACGTAACCGTAATCGACGAACAACACCGCGCCGCGCGCCTGCTCGCCCGCGATCGCCTCCAGCCACCACGGCAATTGCGGCAGCACTTCCGAGCGATAGCCGTCCCCGAATTCGCGACCGAGGTGGCGCTGCAGATGCCGCACCGCGCCGGCAACCAGGGCATCGGCCGGTCGATCCACGCGCACGAACGCGGCATTCGCGTCCACGTCCACGTGTTCCTCGAACACCTCGCCGTCGTGCGACGTGAACCGCGTGATCGGCAAGGCGTCCAGCACTTCGTTGGCGAACAGGACGCCCGACCACGCATGTTGCGGCGGGCGGTCCAGCCACGCGCAGCGCGCGAACAGTTCCGCCGGCAGGTCGGCCTGCAACCGCTCGCGCTGGCGTTCGCGCAGGTCCGCCGACGGTTCCAGCAGCCAGTATTGCCACGGCAGCGCATCGAGCGCCTGCAGTTCCCAAAGACAGTCGCGCGCGAAGGCGCCGCTGCCGCCGCCGAGCTCGAACCATACGGCACCCTCGCCGCAGGCGCGCAGGGCCGGTGCCAATGCGCGCGCGACGCAGCGTGCGAACAACGCCCCGAGTTCCGGGGCCGTGACGAAATCACCGTCCTTGCCGAATTTCAACCGCCCGGCGCTGTAATAGCCGAGCCCCGGCGCGTACAGACAACGCTCCATGAAGCGCGCGAACGAGATCGGTCCCGAAGCGGCAATCTCGTGCCGGATGGCCTCGATGAGACGCGCCGAATGCGCGATTTCATCTTCTGAAGGTTCGGGCAGGGCGCGATCCATGCTGGCGGCATCCACGTTGTTGCGGCAATCTGTCGGTCATGCAGGATAACGCGCAGGAGCGACCATGAGCCAAACCCGTCCGGTCGTGCTGATCACGGGCGCCGCGAGGCGCGTCGGCGCGGTGATCGCGCGCACGCTGCACGCCGCGGGCTACGACCTGGCCTTGCACTATCGAAACTCGCGCGCGGAGCTGGACGCGCTGACGGCGGAGCTGGAAGCGCGTCGCGCGGAATCGACGCTTGCGTTGCAGGCCGATCTGGCCGACGCCGAGCGCCTGCCGGGCCTGGTCGACGCCATGCTCGCGCGCTTCGACCGGATCGATGCACTGGTCAACAATGCCTCGATCTTCGATGCGACCCCTGCAGGCACGATCACCGCGTCATCGGCGGACACGTTCTTTGCCGTGAACGCGCGCGCGCCGTTGCTGCTGGCGCAAGCCGCCGCGCCACACCTGAAGGCCTCGCACGGCGCGATCGTCAACATCACCGACATCTATGCCGAGCGCCCGCTGCCGCAGCACGCGGCGTATTGCATGAGCAAGGCTGCGCTGCGCATGGCGACGCTCGCGTTGGCGCAGGAACTCGGGCCCGAGGTGCGGGTGAATGCGGTGGCGCCGGGCAACGTGCTTTGGTCGGAAAACCCGGTCAAGGCCGAGACCGCGCAGACGCTGGTCGAACAGACCGCGCTGCAGCGCCAGGGCACACCCGAAGATATTGCCGGCGCGGTGCTGTGGCTGATCCGCGACGCGGCGTATGTCACCGGGCAAACGATCCGGGTGGATGGGGGGCGGATTCTCGGTGCATGATCGGCGCCTGAAGCGCGAATCCGGATGTCTTGATTCGCGGACGCGACCGCGGCATGTTGAGAACCGGTTCGATTCGCATCGAGGATGCCGATGACCGCTTCCCTTGCCGCCGCCACCGGCCAGCCGTCGCAACGGATCGCGCAGCAGATCCTCGACTACCTTTCCGACGTCCCGTCCAGCCGCGAGCAACCACGCGAACACCCGCGTGCGCGCGTCGATGCCATCGCGCTGGCCGCCCGCCGCAAGGCATTCCTGGCATCGTCCTCGCTCGCGCTGCCGCCGGGACCGATCGGCTGGCTGACGGTGCTGCCGGAACTGGTGGCGATCTGGAAAATCCAGGCGCAGATGGTGGCCGACATCGCGGCCGCGTGTGGCCAGCACCCCAAACTCACACGTGAGCAGATGTTGTTCTGCCTGTTCCGCCACGCGGCCGCGCAGGCGGTGCGCGATCTCGCCGTGCGCACGGGGCAGCGCTGGATGGTGCATGCGGCGAGCACGCACGGCTTCCGCAGCATCGCGCACCGGATCGGCGTCAAGCTGTCCGAACGCGCGCTGGGCAGCTCGCTCGCACGGATGGTGCCGCTCGCCGGCGCGCTCGGCGTCGGCGCCTACGCGTGGTACGACACCCGCCAGGTCGCGCGCACCGCGTTCGCAATGTTCTCGCGCGAAGTGGAAGTCATCCCCGCCCGGCGCAGTGCCGAGGTTCCCGCGCACCGCCCGCACCGCGACCGCGCGCAGGACGCGCGCGAAGCGGGGTTATGACTCCCGGGTTTCGCCACGCCGACTCCAGCTGAGCATGATGGCGCGGGTCATGGCGGCCAAGTCGTTGGTCACGAAGAGTTGCTCGGCCGATTCGTGCAAAAAATCCGCACTCAGGCGTTTCCGCAGCCACAGCTCGGCAAAGTCATCCTCGCGATGAACATGCCTTTGGCTTTGAATGCCCTTGTACTCCTCCTTCCAACCCATGTTTCTCGACGCGGCAAGGGTTCCTTCGAAAATCTTCGCAAGCCTTTCCAGATCTGCGCTTGGGAAAAATAGACCAACGACAACACCTTGACGTTGAGATGAACGCGCAATTGCAGCCGATCCCGGAGGCCCGGCCAAGCGATAACGTACCTCGCATGGACCGTTGCGGGCGCGTGGTCCACCTCCACATGAACCCTGTCGGGTTTGTCATCGGGCGTCGCCCCGCGATTGCGTCCACCCTCGAGCTCGTCCGGCTTGCCGTAGATGTGCAGGCTTGCCGGTATTTCGTCCGCAAGTATTCTGGAAGTCCGTCGCAACAGGTCGGAGCGGCTTTGAGCGCGCTGGCCAATCAGGAAGAAGAACCACAGCGCGGTGCCGATTGCGGATGCCTTGAATATCGAAAGCAGTGCAACCACGAGCGCATCGCTGCCGTGCGCGACGGTCAGCCAGATCGCAAAGCCCGCACTCAGCAGCGTGGCCAGCCCGAGGAACGCCAGGACGATCCATCGGATCGGTTGCGGGATCAACGCCAATGAGCGTTGGTCAAGAATATCCATGCCACGCTCCTCAGTTCGTCATGTCTTTGGCACCCCATACGACAAGGCCCGCTGCCTCCAGCATGTCCCTTGCGGGAGCCTGCGCGAACTCCCGCTTTTCGATCGCATGCGGATCGGCGAGCCAGCGTTCGTTCGCTTGCCTCGCCAAAAGATCGATGTCGATCGCGACTTCGCCGGACCCATCGCGTACGCGTCCCAATTCCGTTTCGATCTGCTTGAGCCGGGTGCGGAGGGCATCCCGATCCAGATCGCAGTCGAGCATGGCCAACGCGTTGTAGTAGAAGCGCGATGGATCGCCGCGCGCGGGCATGCGTTCGATCGGGGTCAGTGACGTCACCTGACCGAGTACAGCCAGCGTTTCCAGCGCCTGCTGGATGCACTCCGGATCCGCTAGATTCGAACCCAGCAGCAACAGCCAGCGGGGCGTCGGCATGTCAGCGGAACTCGCGGCGGATTTCGACACCGACGCTTTCACAGCCGAGCTTCCGGGCTGCATTGGGTTTGTCGATGCGCAACTCGATCGCCTGCGCCTTCGGGAACTGGCTGTGCAACATCGCGACGCAGGCCTCGGCCAGCGTTTCCAGCAAAAGGGCGCGGCGCTGCGTGACGAACGCCTTCAGCGCCTCGACGACGGCGGCGTAATCGATGGTGTCGCCAATCTCGTCCCCCGCGTCGACATCGCAGACCAGCGACACCGAAAGCAGCAGGGGCTGCGGTGTGCCGCGCTCCCAGTCGTAAACACCGATGACGGTTTCGACGGCGAGGCCTTCGATGAATATCCGATCCACGCTCAGGCCACCTCGGGAAGGCTTTCGAGATTCCAGCGCGGCAACACCTGGATTTCCGGGCCCGTCGTTTGCCCGGCCGCGAGCCGGATCGAACCCGCCAGCGCGATCATCGCGCCGTTGTCGGTGCAGAAGGCGAGCCGCGGGAAATAGGTCTGGAAACCTTCGCGCTGTCCGGCCTCGGCCAGTTGCGCGCGCAGGCGCTTGTTGGCGCCGACGCCGCCGGACACCACAAGCCGCTTGTAGGCGGTCTGCGCCAAGGCCCGGCGGCACTTGATGGCCAACGTTTCCACGATGGCTTCCTCGAAGCCGCGCGCGATGTTGGCCTTGGTGGCGTCGGCGCGGTCGCTGTCGCGCCAGGCCATCAGCACCTGGGTCTTCAGGCCCGAGAAACTGAAATCGAGCCCCGGCCGGTCGGTCATCGGGCGCGCGAACTTGAAGGCCTTGGGATCGCCGGTTTCGGCGAGTTTCGCCAGCGCCGGTCCGCCCGGATACGGCAGGCCCATCATCTTGGCGGTCTTGTCGAAGGCTTCGCCGGCGGCATCATCCAGCGTGTCGCCGAGGATCATGTAACTGCCGATCTTCTCGACCCCGACCAGCAACGAGTGCCCGCCCGAGACCAGCAGCGCCACGAAGGGCGGCGCCAGCGGCTCGGTGCCGGGGGCGGGTTCTTCCAGCAACGGCGCCAGCAGGTGACCTTCCATGTGGTGGACGCCGATCGCCCGCACTTCCAGCGCCCAGGCGAGCGAACGCGCGACCGAGGCGCCGACCAGCAGCGCGCCGATCAAGCCCGGACCAGCCGTATAAGCCACCGCCGAAAGATCGGAAATCTTCAGGTCCGCATCTGCAAGTGTCTGGCGCAAAAGGGGAAGTAGCTTGCGAACGTGGTCGCGACTGGCCAGTTCCGGCACCACACCGCCATACTCGGCGTGCAGCGCGATCTGCGAATACAGCGCGTGCGCCAGCAGGCCGCGGCCGGGTTGATATACCGCCACCCCGGTTTCGTCGCAGGAGCTTTCGATGCCCAGCACCGGACCCGGGTGTGGGGGCTTTGAATTGGTCATGTCGATCACGCTATACTTCGCGGCTCACCCGCGCCCAAGCGGGACAGTTTACCAAGTGGAGCATCCATGCCCAGCGTCAAAGTCCGCGAGAACGAGCCCTTCGAAATCGCGCTGCGCCGTTTCAAGCGCACCTGCGAGAAGGCCGGCGTGCTCGCCGAAACGCGCAAGCGCGAGTTTTACGAGAAACCGACCCAGGAACGCAAGCGCAAGCGCGCTGCGGCGGTGAAGCGCCACCTGCGTCGCGTCTCGCGCGAAGTCACGCGCCGCAAGCGCCTGTACTGATACAGGTCGCTTCGCCTGCGATCTTCCGGCCGGTGCTGCCCTGCGGCGCCGGCTTTTTGCGTTTGTGTCGCTACGGTTTGGAAACCCTGCCATGAACACTTTGAAGCAACGCATCACCGAGGACATGAAGGCCGCGATGAAAGGCGGCGACAAACCGCGCCTTGGCGTGATCCGTTTGATCCTCGCCGCGCTCAAACAGCGCGAAGTCGACGAGCGCATCGTGCTGGATGACACGCAGGTGCTGCACACGCTGGAAAAAATGTTGAAGCAGCGTCGCGATTCGATGTCGCAATACGAAGCCGCGCAGCGCGAGGATCTCGCCGCGCAGGAACGTTACGAAATCGGCGTGATCGAAACCTACCTTCCGGCGCAGTTGTCCGACGCCGAACTGGACGCGCTGATCGCGCAATGCGTCGCCGACGCGGGCGCGACGTCGCCGCGCGACATGGGCAAGGTGATGGCGCTGCTGAAGGAGCGCGCCGCCGGCCGCGCCGACATGGGCGCGCTGTCGCAGCGCGTCAAGGCGAAACTCGCAGGCTGATCGCTTTGTAGGTTGGATTGAGCGCAACGAGCAGGCAACGCGGAGATGCTCTTGTAGGTTGGTGCTGAGCGCAGCGAAGCCCAACGCGTTCGCATCGTCGGGCTTCTCACCGGATCAATCCGGCGATCAGTCCAACCTGCGATCTTGCGCACCTGCACCCGACTGCAAGCGTCTACAAGGCGACCGCGGATACCATCGCGCGATGAACGCGAGCGTCCACCTCCGCCTCCTCGACACCGATGGCAGCGTCGATATCGACACGCTGACCAACGCCGCGCCATGGGCGTCGGTGACGCGCGTCGACCTGCGCGATCTCGGCCCGGCGCTGCGCCTGTGGAGCCGGCGGAGGAACATCGACGCCGCACGCGCGCGGATCGCGGCATCGAATGATCCGCACCCGTCGATCACGTTCCTGGGCTCGGGCGATTTCCATCACCTCGCTGCGCTGTTGATCGCGCGAATCCCGGAACCGTTCACGGTCCTGCACTTCGACAATCATCCCGACTGGGTGCGGCTCGCGCCACGCTGGCATTGCGGTTCCTGGGTGAACCGGGTGCTGGATTTGCCGAACGTGCAGCGGGTGGTCACGGTCGGCCCGTGCAGCGACGATCTCGTCGATCCGGGCCGCAAGGGCGGCAACCTGCCGGCGCTGGATGCTGGCCGGCTGGCGCTGTTCCCGTGGCAGCACGCGCCTTCACGGGTACGCCGCCGGATCGCCGAGGGACCGGGATATGAATGGCGCGAAGGCCGCGTGCATTGGCGAAACCTCGGCGAAAGGAAACTGGAGGATGCTGTGCGCCTCGTGCTGGACGCGATTCCGACCGGCACGGTCTGGATCACGATCGACAAGGACGTGTTGCCCGAACACGAGGCGCTGACCAACTGGGATCAGGGCCGCATGCCGCTGGCCGCGTTGACGGCCATGCTGCGTGCGGTGGGCCACCACAAGAGAATCCTGGGCGCGGACATCTGCGGGGAGTATTCGCCGCCGCGCCACCTGAACTTGCTGAAAAAGATGGAATCGAAGTTCGACCAACCCGTGCGCATCGTGACGGACCCGCGACGAATCGACGACAATAGGCGCACCGACGTTGAGCTGGCGCGAACGCTCTTCGAAGCCTGCCTCACCCCTGCAAATCCATGACCAACACCCTTGTCACCCTTTTGCTGCTGCTCGGCTCGGTCGCTTGCGACGTGGCCGGCCAGGTTTGCTTCAAGCTCGGGGTTGGCCACGCGAGCGTGGGGGCGGGGGCGCCGTCGCTCGTCTACAAGGTCTTCCACTCGCCGTGGATCGCGCTGGGCGTCGCGGTGTACGCCGTCGAATTCGTGCTGTGGTTCGCGGCACTCTCGCGCACGCAACTCAGCGTCGCTTTTCCTTTCACGGCGCTCGGCTACGTCGGCGTGGTGCTGGCCAGCCGCTACATCCTGAAGGAACGCATCTCGCTGCGTCGCTGGGCGGGGATAGGCACCATCGTGGTTGGAGTCGTACTGGTCACCGGGCAGCAATTTGGTTGATGACACCGGGCTGATTCGCACAGGCGATCGGGGCAAGCATGACGCAATCCATGATCAAACAGGCAGACTTTCTGCTGCGCGGTGGCCGCGCGGGGGTGTTGCTGATCCACGGCCTCACCGGCACGCCCGCGGAGATGCGTTTCGTGGGCAAGGGCCTCAACCGCGCCGGCTTCACCGTGTACGGCATGCAACTGGCCGGACACTGCGGCAGCGAAGCGGACCTTCTGAAAACCGGCTGGCGTGACTGGACGCGCAGCGTGGTCGAGGGTGCGGATCGCCTGCGGCGCGAAGTCGATCATCTGTTCGTCGCCGGGCTGTCGATGGGTTCGGTGCTGGCCTTGAACCTTGCGATCGAAAAACCGCAATGGGTGGACGGCCTCGGTCTGTACGGCAGCACATTCTTCTACGACGGCTGGACGATTCCGCGCGTGGCGCGACTTTCGTTCATGCTGCCGCTGGTGTGCGGCATGGGGTTCTTCAAGCAGCGCCGGTTCATGGAAAGTTTCCCATACGGCATCAAGGATGAACGCGTGCGCATGCGCATCGCCGGCGCGATGCTGGACGGCCAGAGCGAGGCCGCCGGCCTGCCCGGCAATCCGTGGCCGTCGTTGGCGGAATTCCACAAGCTGGCCTGGCACGTGCGCCCGCGCCTGCAGGAAGTGCGCGCGCCCGCGCTGATCATGCACGCGGCCGACGACGACATCGCCAGCGTGCGCAACGCGCGCCTGATCGAACGGCGCATCACCGGCGCCACCGAAACCGTGCTGCTTAACGACAGCTACCACATGATCACGGTCGACGGCGAACGCGACAAGGTGATCGCACGCTCGGCGGATTTCTTCACCCGCATCCTCGCCAACAGCCCCATGCGCACTTCGCGGCCGCCCATCGCCACGGCCGCCATCACGGCGGCATGATCACCACCAGCGCGCAGCCTTCGATCGACGCCTTCGCGCCGATCGAATGGAATCGCCTGTTCCCGCACGAACGCGAAGACCACGCCTACCTGCGCGCGATCGAACGCGCGGGACTTGCGGGATTCCGTTATCTCTACTTCGCCGTGTGCGAAGCGGACCGGCTGATGGCAGTAGTGCCCGCGTTCGTCACCGGATACCGGCTGGACACCACCATGCAGGGCGGCGTGCTCCGCATCGCCGGCGTGATCGGAAAACTGTTGCCGCGCCTGCTGCGCATTCCGATGCTGTCGCTGGGATCGCCGGTGACCGAACGGTGCCGCATCGGTTTTGACCCCGACGCGACGCCGGAACAACGGGCGGCGTGGCTGGATGCGATCCTCGCGTACATGGAAACAGTCGCGGCGCACGAAAAGCTCGGAATGCTCGCTATCAAGGATGCGCCGCTCGCCGAACCGCTGTGGCAACTAGTTTGTCCGCGTCACGGCCTGCGCGCGCTGCCCGGCCTGCCGGGTGCGACGCTCGACATCCGCTGGCACAACCTCGATGGCTACCTCGATTCGCTCGGCGCCGCCACCCGCAAGGACCTGCGCCGCAAGCGCCGCGCCGGCGAAAACCTGCAGATCGAATGGCGCACGAATCTCGACGGCATCGCCGGCGAGGTGCAACGCCTGTATCGCGAAACACTCGGGCGCGCGCCGTTTTCGTTTGAGGAATTGACGCCGGCGTATTTCGCCAACGTGCTGCGCGAGATGCCCGGCCGCGCGTATTGCGTGACCTACAGCGAGGGCGAACGGTTGCTTGCCTTCAACATGGTGCTGCGCGATACCGAGTGCCTGCTCGACAAGTTTCTCGGCATGGACCATGCAGCGACGAGCCGCTACAACCTCTACCATGTGAGTTGGCTGGAAAACGTGCGGTACTGCATCGACGAGGGGATCGGCGTGTACGAAAGTGGCCAGGGACTGCATCGCGAGAAGGCGCGCCTCGGCAGCACGCTGCACGCCAACACGTTGTGGTATCGCCATCGCAATCGCTTCGTGGACGGCGTGTTCGCGCGTTTCGACAAACTCGCGCGCATCGATCGGCTCGACCGGCCGCCCACGACGCCGCGCAGCTAAGGGAATACTCAGCATGCGCGCACACACTTCGACACGCTGGCGCCGGTTGATGCCGCTGGTCATTGCATGGGCGTTGCTGCTCGTCATCGAAACGCTGGGCCAGGTGGCGCTGAAGATGGCCGGTGCCAAGGTCGGCGTGTTCGAGTTGAATGCGCAATCCATCCACGCCGCGCTGTCCACGCCATGGTTGTGGCTGGCGCTCGCGTGTTACCTCGGTCAATTCGCGGTGTGGATGAACATCCTGGAAAAATCCGCCTTGTCTGCCGCCTTTCCGACCAGCGCGATCGTGTTCGTCGCGATCATGATTGCGTCGAAGGCCGTGTTCGACGACCCCATGGGCTGGGAGAAGATCCTCGGGTCGGCCATCATCGTCGCTGGTATCCTGTTGCTGGGTGGCGACGCGCAGCACGCCCCGCCAGTGCCACCGCGCAACGACGCCGAAGGGACCCTGCCATGAGCGACGACTCCACACCAGACAACGTCCGACAAACCGTGTTCTCGATCATCGCCAAGGAAGCCGGCATCGACGAGGGCAAGGTGACGCTCGAGTCCACGTTGAAGGATCTCGAGATTCCCTCGCTCGACGCGATCCAGATCATTTTCGAGATCGAGGATCACTTCAAGATCCAGATGCCCGACCGCGATCCCAACTTCGATACCGAATCGGTGAAGGGACTGGTCGAGACGGTGGAAAAACTGCTGGCGGACAAGGCGGCGAACCCTCCCGCGCCCGGCAGCGCCACGCCACCGGCGCCGCCCGCCGCGTAACCCGTCCCACCATGAACCGCCGCGTCGTCATCACCGGAGTCGGCGCCGTCTGCGCGCTGGGCCACGACGCCCGCACCATCTGGCAAGGCATGCGTGAGGGCCGCAGCGCCATCGCGCCGCTCACGGGTTTCGAGAACCAGGACATGCGGGTCAAGGTGGCCGCGCAGGTGCGCGACTTCGACCCCGCCACACACTTCGATTCGAAGAAGTTGATCCTGCTGGATCGCGTTGCGCAGTTCGCGCTGGTCGCCGCCCGCGAAGCAGTGGCGCAATCCGGGCTCGACTTCGCGCAAGGCGACCTGCGCCAACGCAGCGGTTGCGTGATCGGCACCGGCACCGGCGGCGAAGTCACCAACGACGAGTGCTCGAAGCGCCTGTATGCCGAAGGCAATCCGCGCTTGCATCCGCTCTCGATCGTGCGCCGGATGATGAGCGCGCCGGCTTCGCAGGTCTCGATCGAATTCGGAATCACCGGACCGAGCTTTGCGGTCTCGAGCGCGTGCGCATCGGCCAATCACGCCTTCGCGCAGGCGTTCGCACTGGTGCGCTCGGGCATCGCCGACGTCGCATTGGCAGGCGGCACCGAAGCCTGCCTGACGCTCGGCGTGCTGCGCGCGTGGGAAGCGATGCGCGTACTGGCCGACGACACCTGCCGGCCGTTCTGCAAACAACGTCGCGGACTGGTGCTGGGCGAAGGCGCGGGCATGATCGTGCTAGAAGACTTCGACCATGCGCGTGCCCGCGGCGCGGACATCCTGGCCGAATTCGCAGGCGCCGGCATGAGCGCGGACGCCGGTGACATCGTGATGCCCTCGGACGTCGGCGCGGCACGCGCGATGAGCGCGGCGCTGCGCGACGCGCAACTTGCACCGGCAGACATCGACTACATCAACGCCCACGGCACCGCGACGCCGGCCAACGATCCCACCGAAACGCGCGCGATCCATGTCGCACTGGGCGATCACGCCGCAAAGGTTGCGGTGTCGTCCACCAAATCCGTGCACGGCCATGCCCTCGGCGCCGCCGGCGCGCTGGAAATCGTCGCGGCCATCGGCGCATTGCGTGACGGCGTGATCCCGCCCACCGCGAATTTCATCGACCCCGATCCCGAATGCGATCTGGATTGCGTTCCGAACACGGCGCGCGAAACTCCGGTGCGTGCGGTGCTCTCGAACGCGTTCGCGTTCGGCGGGTTGAATGCGGTAGTGGCGATTAAGCGGGCGGCCTGAAATATGTTGAACGGTTCATGCAAATTCATGCAAAGGGCAAACGCATGCAAAGCGCACGAGTATTTGGTCTGATTACGTTATGGTTATTGGCAGCGTATAGTTCGAAGCAATCTCAACACGATGCTGTGAACAATTACACCGGGAAGAAAATGGCGGACACGAGTCAATAGCACGTAGCACGCAGGGCGGGAGCAGCGAAGCGAATCCCGCCGAGCGATATGCCGGTCAGGCGGCGGATTGAAAGTCACTGGGTTCCGGCTTTCGCCGGAATGACGAGCAAATGCAGGTGCATTCGATATGAGCGCGCGCGCTCAGCGTTCGGTCTCACGCTTGCTGCGCCAGCCAATCATCATCCGAGCCTTCGTTCACGCCCTCGAACAGGAAGGTCGAAAGATAACGCTCGCCGGTGTCGGGCAGCATCGCCAGGAGCACGGAGCCTTGCGGGGCCTGCTTCGCAATTTCCAGCGCAGCGGCAACGGTCGCGCCCGAGGACAGGCCGCAGAAGATGCCTTCTTCGCGCGCGAGTCGTCGCGCGGTGTCGCGCGCGACGACATCATCGACGGGGATGATCTGGTCGGCGACCGTTCGGCTCAACACCGAAGGCAGGAAATCCGGCGTCCAGCCCTGGATCCTGTGCGAGTGCCATTCGCCACCCGCGAGCAGGGATGCGTTGGCAGGCTCGGTCGCGATCACCTGGATATCGGGACGCGCGAGCTTCAGCACTTCGCCTGCACCAGTCAAGGTGCCACCGGTACCCCAACCGCTGACGAAATAATCAAGCCGCTGCCCGGCAAAGTCGCGCAGGATCTCCGGTCCGGTGGTGCTGCGGTGGTACGCCGGGTTGGCTTCGTTCTCGAATTGGCGTGCAAGGAACCAGCCGTGTTGCCTGGCCAATTCCTCGGCTCTGCGCACCATGCCGGTGCCGCGCTCGGCAGCGGGCGTCAGGATCACCTTCGCGCCATACGCACGCATCAACTTGCGGCGCTCGATCGAGAACGAATCCGACATCACCGCGACGAACGGATAGCCGCGCGCGGCGCACACCATGGCCAGCGCGACGCCGGTATTGCCGGAGGTCGCTTCCACCACAGTCTGGCCGGCCTGGAGCGTGCCGCGCTGTTCCGCGTCCAGCACGATCGCGATGGCGAGGCGATCCTTGACCGATCCCCCGGGATTGAACGATTCGACTTTCGCGTACAGCGTCACCTGGGACGGTGCGAGGCGGTGCAGCTTGATGATCGGCGTGCCGCCGATCGTCTCCAGGATGCTTTCGTGCAGGGACATGGCTGGTGGCCTCCGGCGCGCGGCAGGGACGGACAGCCTAATTCCGCAAAGCTTGCAAATCCGTTATCGGCCAGCGAAACGCTGGTCAGGCGACCTGCCTTGCCGGCTCGCCGGGAAACGCGCGATCGAGCCAGTCCGGCACCGGAATGCCCTTGCTGCGCAGGAATTCCGGATTGAAGAGTTTCTTCGAATAACGCGTGCCCGCGTCGGCCAGCACCGTGACGATCACGTGGCCGGGGCCGAGTTCGCGCGCAAGGCGAATCGCGCCCGCGAGATTGACACCCGACGAACCGCCGAGGCACAGCCCCTCTTCGATGAGGAGTTCGTGCAGCAACGGCACCGATTCGGTATCGGCAATGCTGTAAGCGGTGTCGACCTGCACATCCTTGAAGTTGGCGGTGATGCGGCTGGAGCCGATGCCTTCGGTGATGGAGTTGCCTTCCGCGACCAGCTCACCCTTGTTGACGAAGTTGGCCAGTGCGGAGCCCGCCGGATCGGCCAGCGCGACCCGCACGCGCGGCTTGCGCGTCTTCAATCCCTGCGCGACGCCCGCGAGCGTGCCGCCGGTGCCGGCCGCGCACACGAAGCCGTCGACCGCGCCGTCGGTTTCGTTCCAGATTTCAACGGCGGTGGTGGCGACATGGAAATCGCGATTGGCGGTGTTGTCAAACTGGTTGGCGAACCACGCGCTGCCCGTTTTTTTTTCGTTCAACGATTCCGCCAACGCGCGGGCGACGTGCACGTAATGTTTCGGATCGCTGAACTTCGCCGCCGGCACCAGCCGTACCTCCGCGCCGGTGAGGCGCAGCGCGTCGATCTTCTCGGCGCTTTGCGTTTCCGGCATCACGATGATGCTGCGGTAGCCGCGGCTTGAACCGAGCAGGGCCAGACCGATCCCGGTATTGCCGGCGGTGCCTTCGACCAGCGTGCCGCCGGGCTGGATCAAGCCGCGCCGTTCGGCATCGAGGAGCAGCCCCAGGGCGGTGCGATCCTTGATCGACCCGCCCGGATTCAGCCATTCGGCCTTGCCGAGGATTTCGCAACCGGTGGCGTCCGATGCGCGCCGCAGGCGGATCAGCCGCGTGCGTCCCACGCTGGCGGCGAAATTGGCGCGGGCCTGGATCATGCAGGTTCCGTCAGGCCTCGACCGGCGACTTGGCGTCGGCCTTCGCGAAGCGAAGGTACGGTTTCAGCTTGCGCACGCCGGTGAAGCGTTGGGCGGCGTCTGCGTCGGAAAGCTTGGGCGAGACCACGATGTCCTCGCCCGGCAGCCAGTTCACGGGCGTGGCGACCGGTTGTTGATCGGTGAGCTGCAGCGCATCAATGGTGCGCAGGATCTCGTCGATGTTGCGGCCCACGCTCGGCGGATAGGTCAGCGTGGTGCGGACCTTGCGCTGCGGATCGATGATGAACACCGAACGCACGGTGACTTTCGGATCGGCCTCGGGATGGAACATGCCGTACAGCTTGGCCACTTCCAGGTCCGGATCGGCAAGGATCGGATAGTCGACCTCGGCACCGCCGATCTCGGCGATGTCCTTCGACCACTTGTGATGATCTTCCACCGGATCGACCGACAGGCCGAGAATTTTCACGCCGCGCTGGTCGAACTCGGCCTTGCGGCGGGCGAACGCGCCCAGTTCGGTGGTGCAGATCGGGGTGAAATCCTTGGGGTGCGAGAAGAACACCACCCAATGATCACGCGCGTAGGCATTGAAGTGCAATGATCCCTGGGTGGAATCGAGGGTGAAGTCGGGGGCGGTCTGGCCCAATTGCAAACTCATGGTTGTGTCCTCGTGTTGAAAAGCCAATGTTGGAACCAATGTTCAGGCAGCATGTGCGATGGACGCTGTTTCGCCGCGACATCGTCCGGTGTGCCCCGCGCGTTGCGCGTGCGCGGCGACTTCGCCGACGATCAGCAGCGCCGGGGCGTGTACGTCGTGTTCGCGCGCCAGCGCCGGGAGATCTCCCAGCGTGCCGGCCAGCGTGCGCTGTTGCGGCAGCGATGCGTTCTCGATGAGCACGCAAGGCGTGTCGGCACCACGCCCGCTGGCAGTCAGCAAATGCGACAGCGCGTCCAGTTCGCCGACGCCCATGTAGATCGCCAACGTCTGTCCGGCCGCAGCGAGTGCTTCGCCGTCGACGCCGCTCCGGCCGCGCGGACTCAGCAGCGTGACGCTGCGCGCGCACCGGCGATCGGTCAGCGGCACGCCCGCGGCGGCGGCACCTGCGATCGCGGCGGTAATGCCGGGAATCACTTCATGCGCAATGCCATGGGCGCGCAGGAAATCCAGCTCCTCGCCGCCGCGCCCGAACACCAGCGGATCGCCGCCTTGCAGGCGCACTACCCGCTTGCCAGCCCGTGCGTGGTGCAGCATCAGCGCGTGGATGCGCGCTTGCGTGGCGTCGTGATCCTCGCCCACACGCTTGCCGACGGGAGTGCGTTCGGCGTCGCGGCGCGCGAGTTCGAGGATGTCCGGGCCGACCAGGCGATCGTGCAGGATCACGTCGGCATCCTGCAACGCACGCAAGGCTTTCAGCGTCAACAAGCCGGGATCGCCGGGGCCGGCGCCGACCAGCGCCACGCTGCCGCGCCGCATTGCCGCATCGGGTTCATTCAATGCACGCTCGAAGGCAAGTTGTGCGCTGGCCTCGTCGCCTTCGCGCAGCAGGCGCGGCAAATCGCCACCCAGCAACCGTTCAAAAAAATGCCGACGCTTTCCGGCCTGTGGAAGGCGCTCGCGAATACGCGCACGCTCGCGCGCCAACAATTCGGTCAAGACTCCGAGCGAGTCATCCAGTTCGGCTTCCAGCTTTTCGCGCACGCGCCGCGCCAGCACCGGCGCCGCGCCGCCCGAGGAGACAGCCACCTGCAATCGTCCGCGCCGGACGCTCGCGGGAATGTGGAACGTGGAAGCCTCAGTATCGTCGACCACATTCACGAAGATGCCGCGCGTCCGCGCGGCCTCGGCCACGATGCGGTTGGGCACGCGATCGTGACTGGCCACCACGACGAGCATCACGCCGTCCAGCCATGCCGGTTCGAAGCCACCTTCGCGATGATGCAGGCGTCCACGCTCGACCCACTCCCGCAATGCGGGATCGAGTACGCTCGCCGCGACGGTGATGTCGGCGCCGGTTTCCAGCAAAGCCGCGACCTTGCGGCGCGCCACGTCGCCGCCGCCGACCACCAGCACGGCGCGGCCGCGCAAGTCCGTGAACAGCGGGAACAGCGACGCGGGAACTGCCGTGTCGATGGAAGCATTGATGCCCATTCGCACAGTCTGCGCGCCAGACGACGCAAGCGGAAATACGCATCGGGGACAGCCTTATGCGGGACGGTTATATGTCGATATGGATGTCTGGACGTCTACATGCTAGGCTGGTTGCCGCTGCTCAATTCGCATGCGCCGCTCGCGATGGAGCTACTCCGATGAACCTGAAACGTCCCGCGATGTGTTGTCGCCGATCCTCGATGGGGTGCGCGGAATAGGCGCGCCACCGCGGTTCGCGATCATCACTTGCGGGACTTTGCCAATGACGCTCAATCAACTTCGCTATCTCGTCGCCATCGCCGATTCAGGCCTCAACATCACCCTCGCCGCCGAGCATGTGCATGCCACCCAACCGGGCTTGTCGCGACAGATCAAGCAACTCGAAGACGAACTCGGTTTCCTGCTGTTCACGCGCAAGGGCCGCAGCCTTACTTCACTGACGCAATCGGGCGAACACGTGCTGGTGCATGCGCGCCGCCTGCTCGACGAGGCCGGCAACATCCGCGCGCTGGCCGCCAACCAGCGCGGCGAACGCAAGGGTCGGCTCACGCTCGTGACCACCCACACGCAGGCGCGCTATGTGCTTCCCGACGCGATCGCCGCGACGCGACGCGAATTCCCGGCGGTCAGCATCCGCCTGCAGCCATCCGAAGAGAGCGAAATCCTGGCGCGGCTGGCGCGCGGCGGCGACGAGTTGGCCGTGATCAGCACCAGCGGCGCCGTGCCCGACGGCGGCGTCGCGGTACCGCTGTTTCGCTGGCGACGCGTGGTACTGGTGCCGACCGGCCACCCGCTCGGCCGTCGCGGCAAGGGCGTCAGCCTGCGCGATCTGTCCACCGTTCCGCTTGTCAGTTATGAATCGTCGCGCAAGCCGGAGTCCTCGCTGAAGCGTGCGTTCGATGCAGCCAAGCTGCCCATGCAACTGGCGATGACCGCGCACGATGCGGATCTCATCAAGACGTACGTGCGCGCGGGGCTCGGCGTCGGCATCCTCGCGGAAATGGCGGTGTCGCCGGAGAACACCGACCTGCGCGTATTGCGTGCGCCCGATGCGTTGCCCGAGTGCATCACCTGGGCGATCCTGCCGCGCGGCCGTGTCGTGCGCGACTTTGCCCTGCGCTTGCTGCGCGAAGTGGCGCCGCAAATCGACGGCATCGACCTGCGACGCGTGGTCGCCGGCAACGCCGAACCGGCGTGGCCGGAGCCGCCGGCGTGGACGGAGCTGCATCGCGTGGCTGCGTGAGAAGCGCCGCAGGTAGCGCGTAGGTTGGGCTGAATGCAGTGAAGCCCAACATGGTCGTGCGGAGGACGTTGGGCTTCCGCCGATGAAGCTGGCGTCAGCGCCAACCTACAAATCAGCGCGTACTGCCGCTTGCCGGCGGAAACCCCTGCAACGGAACCAGCGACATCAATTTGCCGAGGTCGATGTATTGCAGCAGCGCGCCCGCGCCTTGCATGACATGCGGCTCACTGGCGAGATTGGTGATCGCCCAGCGCGCCCAGGCCTCGAATGCAGTGCGCGCGGCGCCGGGTCCCTCGAACATCAGCGCCTGTTGCGCAGGCTGGTTGCATGAACGGGCCAGCAGATCCGTCACCAGCGCACCGGCCTTCTGATTGATCGATGCGCGTTGTTCCGGCGTGATGGCACTCATTGGCGCGACGTCCGGGTCCAGCGCCATGGTCGCGAACGCCCAGCGCACCACCGTCTTTTGGTCCGCGGGCGTGGTCGAACGGATCAGGCACTGCGAAAGCGCGTCCGCGTAGGAGCCAGCGCTCGCCAGCGCGGGCCACGCACCCGCAAGCATGGGCAAAACCAACAACAGACCAAGTCGTCGCATCGCGCGTCCTCGTTCCCGGCAATGAACATGGGACCGCGAATGCCTGCGCCGAGTTTCAGGCTATCGCAACGGGATATGACCCGAGCACCGACACCTGCGAGGCAAAATCACCCAGCTCCGCCAGCGCATCGCGCAGCGGCGACTCGTCCACGTGGCCACCGACGTCGATGAAGAATGCGTATTGCCACTTGCCGGTGTGCGCCGGGCGCGACTCGATCCGGTTCATGCTGACGCCATGCCGCGCCAGCGGCTCCAGCACGCGGTACAGCGCGCCCGGTTGGTCGCGCACGAACACCAGCAGCGAGGTGCGATCGTTGCCGGATGGCGGAAACAGCGCACGGCCGAGCACCAGGAAGCGCGTGGTGTTGTCGGGACGATCCTCGATCGGGCCGGCGACCACCTGCAATCCGTACACATGCGCCGCGCTTTCACCGGCGATCGCGGCGGCATCGTCGGCCTTGCGGGCGCGCCGCGCGGCTTCGGCGTTGCTGGACACCGCTTCGAGCCCGATGCCCGGCAGGTTCTGGCGCAACCAGCCACGGCATTGCGCCAGCGACTGGCCATGCGAATACACGCGTTCGATATCCTCGACGTGGCCGCCGCGCGACAGCAGGTACTGGTGCACGTGCAGTTCGACTTCGCCGCAAATTTTCAGCGGCGAGCCGAGAAAAAGATCCAGCGTCGACTGGATGGTGCCCTGCCCGGAATTCTCCACCGGCACCATGCCGAAATCCGCACGGCCTTCGGCGACCTCGTCGAATACCTCGGCGATGCTGGCCAATGGGAAACCCTTGGCCGAATGGCCGAAGTGCTTGAACACCGCCTGCTCGGAAAACGTGCCCTCAGGCCCGAGGAAGCCGACCTTCAGCGGCTCCTGCTGGGCGAGGCAGGCCGACATGATTTCGCGAAACAGCCGCACCAGCACGTCGTCGGCCAGCGGACCGCCATTGCGGTCGACCACGCGACGCAGCACCTGTGCTTCGCGTTCCGGCCGGTAATAGTCCACCGCCGCGGCCAGCTTGCCCTTGGCGCGGCCAACTTCGTGCGCCCAGTGGGCGCGGCGCGCGATCAGCGCCTGAATCTGATGGTCGATGCCGTCGATCTCGGCGCGCACCGCTGCGAGATCGGGCTTCCGTGAGGATTC
The DNA here is from genome assembly GCA_035281745.1 of Rhodanobacteraceae bacterium. Taxonomy (GTDB): domain Bacteria; phylum Pseudomonadota; class Gammaproteobacteria; order Xanthomonadales; family Rhodanobacteraceae; genus 66-474. The sequence goes on along the minus strand of DATEDI010000020.1, from coordinate 20,563 downwards.
CTCGCCGGCCTTCTGGCGCACATTTTTTCCTTCTCCCTGCGGGAGAAGGTGCCCGGAGGGCGGATGAGGGTCCGAACCGGCTCGAACCGTGGCACCCGCACTGCGCGATCTTCGCTCCGCGCCGCCTAGTCCTGAGGAAGAGACGTTCGCCTGTCGCCTGCTGGCGTTCTTGTCACGCGCAGGTTTTGCGGGGGCGCCGCGCGGCGGTCGGGTCTTGCCTGTCATGCTGAATCTCCCTCGGGAACCCGCAGCTTGACGGCGTCGCCATTGATCCGCAAGTGTTTGGACGTCTATTTGCCGGTGGCAAAATGCAATCCGCATTCACGCTGCAGACCGAAAAAACGCGTGTCCTCGTCGCGCATGCCGGGCTCCCAGCGGCGGGTGGTGTGCACGTCACCGATCGACACGTAGCCTTCGTGCCACAGCGGGTGGTACGGCAACGCGTGGCGGTTGAGATAGCGCCAGACATCGTGGTCACGCCAATCCGCGATCGGGTGCAGCTTCCAGCGCGCGTCGTGCAGTTCCAGGAACTCCGCACTCGCGCGACTTCCCGACTGGCTGCGGCGGATGCCAGCGATCCAGGTGCGCACGCCGAGCTCGTCCAATGCACGCTGCATGGGCTCGACCTTGCGCAGGCGGTTGTAGCGCGCGATGCCATCGCTGCCTTGTTCCCACAGCCGGCCGAGCCGCGCCTCCATCCAGGCGGTGCCGATCTCGGGTCGATACACCTTGAGGTTCAGGTGCAACCGCTCGCGCAGTTCATCGACGAAGCGGTAGGTTTCCGGAAACAGGTAGCCCGTGTCGACCAGGATCACCGGAATATCCGGGCGCGCCCGCGTAACCAGGTGCAGCGACACCGCCGCCTGCGCGCCGAAACTCGAGGACAGCGCGTACTTGCCCGCGAGTGCGGCGAGGCCCCATTCGATGCGCCGTTCGGCCGTCAAGCCGGCGAGCCAATGATTGAGTTCGGCCAGCGCTTCCGGCGACTGCGCGGCGGTGAGGGGATCGGGCAGAGTCATGTCGCGATCTCGCGCGGCAGCGGCGGCGTCACCACGCCGGTGCGCGCCAGAAAATCGCCGAAGTGTTCGCCGACTTCGCGCTCGGCGGCGAATCGTGCGAGCAATTCGTCGAGGGTTGCGAGAATTTCCTCCTCGACGATGTTCTCGCGATACAACGCGTTCATCCGCTGGCCCCGATGATCGCCGCCCAGCATCAGGTTGTACCTGCCGGGCGCCTTGCCGATCAGCGCGATTTCGGCGAGGTACGGACGCGAGCAACCATTGGGGCAGCCGCTGATGCGCAGGTCGATGGGTTCGTCGTGCAAGCCATGTTTGTCCAGCACGATCTGCAGCGCGGGCAGGAACGTCGGCATCCAGCGCTCGGATTCCGCCATGGCGAGACCGCAAGTCGGCAACGCGACGCAAGCGACCGCATTCAGCGTCAGTTTCGAGCTTGCGACGTGCAAGGCGAGATCGTGCGCGGCCGTGATGACATCGATGCGCGCGCGAAGCAACGCCGGCACCCCCGCGATGAATGCGTTCTGGTGGGGCGTCAGGCGAATCTGCGCGTCGGGCGCTTGTTCGGCCAGCAGCGCCGCGAGCGCGCGCATGCCGGTCTGCCGGGAGACGCCGTCCCGATCGTGCACGCGTCCGAACGGGATGCGAAGGCCGAGGTGCCAACGGCCGTCGCCGCCTTCGCGCCAACCGAAGCGATCGCCCCGTTGCGTGAATTCGAATCCGCGCGAGGGCTGCAGCGCGAAGCCCGCCCGTCGTTCGATCTCGGACATGATCCAGTCCAGCCCGCGGTCATCGACGGTGTACTTGAAACGCGCGTGCAGGCGGTCCGAGCGGTCGCCATGGTCGCGCTGGGTCGTCAACGCGGCTTCGGCCAGCGCCGTCACCTGCTCCGGCACGATGAAGCCAATCGGGCTGGCCATGCGTGGATACGTCCGGGCGTTGCCGTGCGTCGCGCCCATCCCGCCACCCACCAGCACGTCATAACCTGCCAGTTCGCCAGCCTCGACGATGGCCACCAGCCCCACATCCTGCGAATACACGTCGATGTCGTTGTCAGGCGGCACGGCGAAACCGATCTTGAACTTGCGCGGCAGATACGCATCGCCGAGCAACGGCTCGGCTTCGTTGCCATCGGTCGCCGGTTCGTCCAGCCAGGTTTCGAACCACGCGCGCGAGTTCGGCCGCAGGTGCAGCGACAATGCTTGCGCTTGCTCGAATATTCGCGCGTGCACATGCGACAACAGCGGATTCACCGCCGCGACCACATTGCGATTGTCGTCGCCGCAAGCCGCGATCGTGTCTAGCCCGCAGGCGTGGATCGCTTGCGCCGCCGCACGCAAATCGACTTTGCGGATGCCATGCACCTGGATCGTCTGGCGCGTGGTGAGGCGCAGGCCACGGGTGCCGTAACGCGTCGCCATCGCATCCATCGCCAGCCATTGCGTGGGCGACATCACGCCGCCCGGCAGGCGCAAGCGCAGGAAGAACGAGTACTCGGGCTCCAGCTTGGCGAGACGGCGCGCCTCGCGCACGTCGCGATCGTCCTGCTGGTAGGCGCCGTGGAACTTCAGCAGTTGCACGTCGTCCGCGCGCAACGCGCCGGTGACCGGGTCGGCGAGACTTTCGCGCAAGGTTCCGCGCAGATGACGGCTCGCGCGCTTGATGCGTTCGAGGTCGGAGGGTGCGGACATCAGTAGATGTCTCTTGCATAGCGATGCGCGTCGCGCAACGTTGCGATGTATTCGTCGGCGGCATCGGCATCGCGCGCACCCTGCTGCATGACGGCGCAGCGAAGGGCTTCCTCGACGTCCCGCGCCATCGATGTTGCGCCGCACACGTACAGGTACGCGCCGCGCTCCAGCCAATCGAACACGTCGCGGCCGCGTTCGCGAAGACGATGCTGGACGTAGATTTTTTCGAATTGATCGCGCGAGAACGCGAGGTCCATCCGGTGCAACGTTCCCTGCTTCAGCGCCGCCTGCCATTCGATCTGGTACAGGAAATCGCTTCGGAAATGCGGATTGCCGAACAGCAGCCAGTTGCGGCCGCGTGCCCCGGCCGCGGCGCGTTGCTGCACGAACGCACGGAACGGCGCGACGCCGGTGCCGGGGCCGATCATGATGACGTCGCGATCAGATTCGGCAGGCAGGCGGAAGCGCGCGTTGCGCTCCAGGTACACCTCAACGGTTTCGCCGCCCGCACGCGTCGCCAGCCAGTGCGACGCCGCGCCCCAGCGGGTGCCGGCGCCGGTTTCGTACTCGACATGCGCGACAGTGAGATGCGCTTCGTCATCGACCGCCGCGCGGCTCGATGCGATCGAATACAACCGTGGCGTCATTGGTCGCAATGCCGCGACCAGCGCATCGCCGCTCCATTCCGCAGGATGGTCCTGCAGCAAATCGAGCGGTTGGCGACCGGTGAGCACGGCCCGCAGCGCTTCCACACTTTCCGGCCGCAGCAGCGACTGAAGTTCGGCATTGCCACTGCGCTCGGCCAGCGCGGCCACGAACGGGCGATTGAGACGCGTGAGTTCGCGTTTCGATGTCAGCCATTCGCGCAACGTGTGCGTGGCGCCCGCATGCGTGACGGCGGCAGCGCCTTCCAGATGCAATGCATCCAGCACCGCTTCGACCAGCGGCGCGGGACTGCGCGCCACGACGCCCAACGCATCGCCGGGTTCGTAATCGAAGCCCGAACCCGCCAGGTCGATCTCGATATGACGCACATCCTTGTTGCTGTCGTCGGCGGTGATGCGCTGGTTGGCAAGCACTTCGGCCTTGAATGGTTTTGATGCCGACCATGTCGTCGCTTCGATGTGCGGTCGCAGCGGCGTGACGTTGGTCGTCGACGCGCTGCTCTTCAACAGCTCCCGTGCGTGCGTCAACGCGTTTTGCGTCCAGGGTCCGGCGACCGCGTCGAAGTCGAGATCGGCCTCGACGAAATCGAACAACCGCGTCGCGCCCAGCTCGGCCAACCGCGCATCGAGCTTGCGGCCGATCACGCAAAATTGCGGGTAGCTCGAATCCCCGAGCCCCAGCACTGCGAACGAAAGTGCATCCAGCTTCGGCGCGCGACGGCTGGCAAGGAATTCGACGAAACTGTGCGCGTCATCCGGCGGATCACCATCGCCCTGCGTGCTGATCACGACATACAGCAAGCGCTCCTGCGCCAGTTCCCGCAGGGGATAGGCGTCGGCGCGCAACAATCGCGCGCTGAAGTCCGCACTCTCGGCCAGTCGCCACAACCGTTCCGCGACATGCCGGGAATTGCCGGTCTGGCTGCCGTACACGATCGTGACGCGCGCACCGTTTGTGGGTTCCGTCGCCGCGCGCGCGTCCGGCGACGCATCCGATGCCGAATCCGCCCGCGCCGCAAGACCGGCCGTGTAACCCGACAGCCACCACAGGCTCGCGGTGTCCAATCCCTGGGTCAGCAGATCAAGGTGTTGAACGCGATCCCGCGGCAGGGGCGAACGTGGCAGGGCGGCGGCAAGCGGCATGACCGGAACGACGTGCGGCGACGGAAACGTCACGGTACGCCGCCCGGGTCATGCAACGGAAAGGAGCGCTCGCTATGCCGTTATGCCAGCCATCGCATAAGTTTGCGCCCCACCCGCTTACTGCAATCGACAAAAACAATACGCGTATTGCGTCGGCTTGCCAGGCACGGCCTGCTGCAACCATGACAATTCCGGCAACAGTTTTGGTGCCGCGATCAACCAGGCCTTCGGAAGGCCCAAGCCGAGCGAGGTGAGCATGCGCGCCGAAGCGCTGGCGCCGGCGCCCATCAGGAATCGCTGCCACAAGCTGACCGGCGGCTGGAAATAACGCACCGCGAAGTTGTCGCCGAGCTTGGCATCCTTCGCGGCGTAGGCGATCGCATCGTGCAGGCCGCCCAGTTCGTCGACCAGGCCGCGTTGCAGCGCCTGCGCGCCTGACCACACCCGTCCTTGCGCAATCGCATCGATCTCGGCGTAGCTCTTGCCGCGTGCATCGGCGACGTTGCCGACGAATTGCCGGTAGCCGCGGTCGATGGTGCTCTGGATCATCGCGCCCAGCGCGGGATCGAGCGGACGGCGCGGATCCATCGCGCCCGCGAGCGGCGTGGTGCCCTGGCCCGCGGTGTTGATGCCGAGTTTCGCGAGTCCGTCGGACGCGGTGAAATACAACCCGAAGATGCCGATGGAACCGGTGATGGTGTCGGGCTCGGCGAAGATGCGATGGGCGTTCATCGAAATCCAGTAGCCGCCGCTCGCGGCCAGGTCACCCATCGACACGATCACCGGCTTGCCGGCCTTTTGGGCCAGCACCACTTCGCGGCGAATCTGCTCGGCCGCGAACGCTTCGCCGCCGGGCGAATCGACGCGCAGCACGATCGCGCGTACGTTCTGGTCGGCGCGCGCCGCGCGGATCAGCGCGGCGGTCGACTCGCCACCGATCTTGCCCGCGGCCTGCCGCCCGGACACGATGTCGCCCTCGGCCACGATCACCGCGACCTGCGGCTTGCCGACGCCGAGATCGATGGTTTGCGGCAGGTAGTGATCCAGATCGACCGCGCGGAACGCGGTGTCATTGGCGGTTGCGACGCCGTGCTTCTGCATCATCCGGACCACATCTTCGCGCGTGGCGAGGCCGTCCACCCAATGCAGCTTCAGCGCCAGTTGCGCGACATCGCCCTTGGCCGCGGGAATTTCGGCCGGCAGGTCGTCGATCTGCTGGCCCAGCGTGGCGGGATCGATGTGGCGCAACTTGCCGACTTCGGCCAGCCAGGTGTTCCACAACCCGCCCATCCAGTATTTGTCGGCTTCCAGCGACGCAGGCGACGGTCCGTCGAGGATGAACGGTTCGGCCGCCGACTTGAATTCGCCCACCCGGAACAGGTGCGCGCTGATGCCGAGCTTGTCCAGCAGACCCTTGTAGTAACTGCGATAGTCGGAAAGCCCGCTGACCGAAATGGCACCCGCGGGATCGAGCAGCACCTCGTCGGCGTGCGCCGCGAGCAGGTACTGCATCTGGTTGAATTGCGTGCCCCACGCGATCACCGGTTTGCCCGACGCGCGGAAACGATCCAGCGCCGCGCCGACTTCCTCCAGCGCGCCCATGCCGCCGAATTGCAGGTTCGATGGGTCGATCAGGATGCGGGTGATCCGCGCATCGTGCGCGGCGTGACCGATCGCCGCCACCAGATCGCGCACCTGCACCTGTCCTACCGGTTGCCCCGACGCGCGCGCCGCCGCACGCGCCAGCGCGTCGACACTGAACTGTTCGACCAGTTGGCCTTCGGGCTTCAGCAACAGCACCGTATCCGGCCCGACCTTGGGCGCGCCGCGGAACATCAACCCCAGGACCAGCAACAGGACGCCGAAGAACACCACATTGATGATCACCAGCCGCACCACGTTGATGCTGCGCCCGAGCGCACGCATGAAGCCGGCGAAGCCGCGGCGTGGTGGGTTGTTCATGGCGACGGATCCCGAATGGATGAAGCGGTCGGCACAAGCGTAGCCGTGCGCATCGTTGGCGTGAAGTGAGGCAGGCGTCCGTCCGTCAGTCGGCCGACGAGGGCGCGACGGCGAATCTGCGCCAACGATCGTCGCGCGTCTGCACGGTCCAGCGCGCTGCCAGCAACACCGCCGCCGCGGTGAGTCCCGCGATCAGCCCCACCCACATGCCGCGCACGCCGTAGCCAGCGCCGAACGCCAGCCACGCGCCGGTAGGCATGCCGACCACCCAGTACGCGACGGCGGTGATCAGCATCGGCATGCGGGTGTCCTTCAAGCCGCGCAGCGCCCCGTTCGCCACCACCTGGATGCCGTCGGAAAACTGGAAGATGCCGGCCAGGATCAGGAGTTGCGCGGCCAGCGCGATCACCCGCGGATCACCCGAATAAATGTGGGCGATCGCATGTGGGATCGCCAGCATCAGCGTGGCCGAAAACGCCTGCGTTGCCAGCGTCAGCGCGAGGCCGGTGAATCCCGCGTAGCGCACCGCGTGCGCATCGCCGCGACCGGCGGCGTTGCCGACCCGCACCGTTACCGCCAGCGCCAGCCCCAGCGGCAACATGAAGGTGACCGACGCGACGTTGATCGCGATCTGGTGGCCGTCGATCGCGACGGTGCCGAGCCGGCTAATCAGCAGCGCCGAAATCACGAACAGGCCGGCTTCCATCAGCAACGTCACCGCCATCGGCACGCCGATCCACAGCAGGTGCCGAATCGCATGCCAGTCGGGACGTTCCATGCGTGCGAACAGGTCGAGGCTGCGAAAGCGTTTGCCGAACTTCAGGTACGCGAGAAACGCCAGCAATTGCAGCCACAGCGCCAGCGCGTTGGCGATGCCCGCGCCTTCGGCGCCCATTGCCGGAAAACCGAACTTGCCGTAGATCATGATCCAGTCCAGGGGCACCAGCACCGCGAGGCCGAACATGCCGAACAGCATCGTCGGGCGCGTCCAGCTCGATCCTTCGCACAAGCCGCGCAGTGCGAAATAGCCGCACAGGCCCGGCGCGCCCCAGCTCAGCGCGTGCAGAAAAGCCTGCACGTCATCGGTGAGCGCCGCATCGACGCCAATCACGTCCAGCAACGGGCCCGAATGGCGCGCGCCGAACCACAACAGCACCGACAGCGCCGCCGCCAGCCACAATGCCTGCCGGAACAGCGGTCCGATTTCGCGCTGCCGGCCGGCGCCATCCAGCTGCGCGACCGAGGGCGACAGCGCCATCATCACCCCCACCGCGCTCACCAGCCCCAGCACCCAAACGTTGGCGCCCACCGCCACCGCGGCCAGCGTGTGCGCGTTGTAATGCCCGGCCAGCGCGACGTCGACGGCACTCATCCCGACCGCGGACAATTGCCCGGCGATCAGCGGCAGCGCCAACTTCACCGTCGCGCGCAGCTCGCGCGCGAAACGTGCACGATCCAAGGCTAGAATCTGGGGCATTGCGGAAAGACACCCGATGTCACACGAAACGACGACGCCACCCGCCGAACCCGCAGCATCGCCAGTGCCCTCGACGGGCCAATGCGAGAACTGCGGTGCGCCGCTGTACGGCAAGTATTGCTATGCGTGCGGCCAGCCGATCCAGGGCATGGTGCGGCATTTCAGCAGCGTCATGTCCGATATCGCCGACAGCATACTGAACATCGACGAGCGGCTGTTCCGCACGATCGGGCCATTGTACCTGCGGCCGGGCAAGCTCACGCTGGACTATTTCGAGGGAAAGCGCGCGCGTTACGTGACGCCGTTCAGGCTCGTGTTCTTCCTCGCGATTGCCGCGTTCTTCGCGATCCAGTTGACCGTGCGCTCCGGCTTCACGAGCATGCCGAAGGAAGCCGTGCGCATTTCCACCGGATCGAGCGGCCCCACGGTCTCCACGACCCGGACACCGAAAGGGTCGGCGCCGGTGTCCTCGGACGACGGCGCCTTCGCCCAGGGCAACATCGTGATCAACGACAAGGTGCTCTGGAACCGCGACACCAAACCGCTCAAGGTGGCCTGGTTGCCCGGCATGGTGGTGGATTGGCTGAACGACTCGATCGGCAATGCCCAGCAGCAATTGCATGCGATGAATGAGGGCAGCTTCGCCGAGCAGCAGAACGCCCGCCGCAAGTTCACGCTGGGCTTGTTTTCCGCCGCACCGACGGTGTTGTTCCTGCTGCTGCCGCTGTTCGCACTGCTGCTGAAGATCTTCTACGTCTTCAAGAAGCGGCTGTACATGGAGCACCTGATCGTGGCCATGCACAGCCACGCATTCCTGATGCTGTCGATGCTGGTGCTGGTGGGCATCGCCGTGTTGCGCCACACGCTGCTGCCGCATGCCGGCTGGCTCAAGATTCCCCTGTACCTGCTCACCGCGGCCGCATGGATCTGGATGTTCGTGTACCTGTGGCTGATGCAGAAGCGCGTGTACCGGCAAGGCTGGATCCTGACCAACTTGAAATACTGGTCGCTCGGCTTCTGCTACCTGATCATGATGGGATTCGGCTCGGTATTCGCCGTGTTGCTCAGCTTGACGGGCGCGTGAAAAGTCCTTGTCCTGGGAACGGTCCAGGCGGGGTTCCAGCGCTCGTTGTGCACAGCCGCAAAAGGGTGGCCGTCATGCCTTCGTGGCCCCGACACTCACCCGAATTTCACTTGGATCAAGCGGCCATGTCATTGACAACAAAGATAAAAATCCAATTGTCGAAAAAATCACCAACCCGTGCGTCGGGCCGGTCCGGTGAGCCTTGGCGACGCTTGCTCGCCGGTGGTCCACAACCTTATCCACAGCGTTTGTGGATAAGAAAAAAAGTGCCAATGCGTCACCGGCTTAGCAGCGATTCCTGCACGCGATGACAACAAGCGCCGGTAAGTCATGACTGAACCGTCGCGACCGGATTCTTCGGCCGGCGTCCTGCGCGTCGCGTTGCCCGTGCCGCTGCCGCAGACTTTCAGTTACCTGTCGCATGCGTCGGTCGCGCGCGCGGGATCTCGGGTGCGGGTACCGTTCGGGCGCGCATACCGCACCGGCGTCGTTGTCGAAGTCGGGACGGAGGCCGATGCTGCCGGACAGCCACTCAAGGCCATTGATGCGGTGCTGGACGACGAGCCGTTGCTCGATCCGGAATTGCTTTCGAACCTGCGCCGCGCCGCGGAGTACTGGTGCGGCGCCATCGGGGAAGTCATCTTCGGCGCGCTGCCGCTGGGATTGCGCGAAGGCCGCGCGCCTTCCGATTTCGCCGAGGAAGCCTGGCAACTGACCGCGGCGGGGACGGCGGCGCGCGATGCGCGCAGCCGGCGCGGCGGTTCGGCCGCATTGCTGGAAACGCTGAACGACGCGACCCTGTCCGCGAGCGAACTCGATACCTTGCTGCCGAACTGGCGCGCTGCGGCGCGACGTCTTGCCGCGGCGGAATTGATCGAGCGCATGCAGCTCCACGCCGGCTCGCCGCGGCCGCGCGACGGCGCCGCGCCGGTGCTGAACGACGAGCAGGCCGATGCGCTCGCAACCGTTTTGTCCGCCGGTGACGGCTTTCATCCTTACCTGTTGCAGGGCGTCACGGGCAGCGGCAAGACTGAAATCTACCTGCGGCTGACCGAGCGCGTGCTGCAACAAGGCCGGCAGGCGTTGTGGCTGGTGCCGGAAATCGGGCTGGTGCCGCAGGCGCTGCGCCGGTTGCGCGCGCGCTTCGACGCGCGCATTGCGGTGCTGCATTCCAATCTTGCCGAAGGCGAACGCGCACGCGCATGGCTGGACGCGCGCTCGGGCGAAGCCGCGATCGTGCTGGGCACGCGCTCGGCCGTGTTCGCGCCACTGCCGAAGCCGGGGCTGATCGTGGTGGACGAGGAGCACGACGCTTCGTACAAGCAGCAGGAGGGTTTTCGCTACCACGCGCGCGACTTCGCGCTGATGCGCGCGCAATCGCTCGGCGTGCCGATCGTGCTGGGCAGCGCCACGCCTTCGCTGGAAACACTGGCGAACGTCGAAGGTGGACGCTACACCCGACTGCGCCTGCACCACCGCGCGCACGCACGGCCACCCTCGCCGGTACACGTGCTGGACCTGCGCGGATTGAAACTCGCGCACGGTCTGTCGCCCGCACTGCTGGATGCGCTGGACGCCACCGTCGCGCGCGGCGAACAAGCGCTGGTCTTCAAGAACCGCCGTGGTTACGCGCCGGTGCTGCTGTGCCATGCATGCGGCTGGCATGCGGCGTGTCCGCTCTGCGAAAAACCACTGACGCTGTATCGCGGGCGGCGACAACTGCTTTGCCATCATTGCGGGCACAGCGAACGCGTAGCCGAAACGTGTCCGAATTGCCACGCCGATGCACTGATTCCGCAAGGCCAGGGCACCGAACGGCTGGAGGAAGCCCTCGCCGCGCGCTATCCGGAGATTCCCGTTTTGCGCATCGATCGCGAGAGCACCCGCCGACGCGATGCATTCGCGAAAGTATTCGACAAGCTGGCGGAAGGCAAGCCTGCAATCCTGGTCGGCACCCAGATTCTGGCGAAGGGCCACGACCTGCCGAACCTCACCACCGTCGCGATCGTGGGCGTGGACGAAGGCCTGCACAGCGTCGATTTCCACGCCGGGGAACGGCTTGCGCAATTGATCGTGCAGGTCGCGGGACGTGCGGGACGCGCCGACAAACCGGGCGCGGTATGGCTGCAAACCCACGAACCCGGACACCCGTTGCTTGTGACTTTGCTGAAGGGCGGCTACGACGCCGCGGCCGCGCTGGAACTCGGCGACCGGCTTGCCTCCGGACTGCCGCCGTTCGCGCACATGGCGCTGCTGCGCGCCGAATGCGCGCGGCGGGATGTGCTCGATGGATTCATGCTCGCCGCGCGCGATGCAATTGCGCACATTACAGCTTCGGATCAATCCGACCCGAAGCGTCGCGAACACGCTGTGCGCGTCAATGGCCCGCTGGCCGCGCCCATGCCGCTGCGCGCCGGCCGGCATCGCGCGCAACTGCTGCTGGAGTCGTCGCAACGTTCGTCACTGCGACAGGCGCTCGCGGCATGGCTGCCGCAGTTGCAAGCCTTGCCGCAACCGCGTGGATTGCGCTGGTCGATCGATGTCGATCCAGTCGATCTGTATTGAAACGGAAAGAACGGGGTCAGATTCACTTTTTGTGCCGGTGGAAGCCACCCGAGCTGCAGCAAAAGTGAACCTGACCCGTTTCTTGCGTTCTTGCAGCAAAACGGCCGCACGAGGCGGCCGTTTTGTTTTGCTCTTTTGAGAGACTGGGCTACGCCGCGAAGGCGCCGCGCATCTTCTTCATCGCATTGGCTTCGAGCTGGCGGATGCGCTCGGCCGACACGCCGTAATCGTCGGCGAGGTCCTGCAGCGTCGCCTTGTCTTCGGCCAGCCAGCGGCGGCGGATGATGTCGCGGGTACGGTCATCCAGTTTGGCCATGGCGTGGTGCAAGGTGCCGAGCTGGTGTTCTTCCTGATCGGCATCGGCAAGTTGCAGGTACGGATCGGCGCCGTGGTCTTCCAGGTATGCCACCGGTGCGGGCGGCGCATCGTCGTCGGAGTCCGTGGGCGCATCGAAGCCGATGTCGCGGCCCGACAAGCGCGATTCCATTTCCAGCACGGTGGCTTCGGGCACGCCCAGATCCTTGGCGATCCCGCGCACCTCTTCCATGTTCATCCAGCCGAGGCGCTTCTTGGATTTGCGCAGGTTGAAGAACAGCTTGCGCTGGGCCTTGGTGGTGGCGACTTTCACGATGCGCCAGTTGCGCAGGATGAATTCGTGCATTTCGGCGCGAATCCAGTGCACCGCAAAACTGACCAGCCGCACGCCATGGTCTGGGTCGAAACGCTTCACCGCCTTCATCAGGCCGATGTTGCCTTCCTGGATCAGGTCCGACATCTGCAGGCCGTAACCGGAATAGCCGCGGGCGACGTGCACCACGAACCGCAAGTGCGACATCACCAGCTTGCGCGCGGCGTCGAGGTCTTCGTCTTCACGATAACGCTGCGCGAGGTCGTGTTCCTCGTCGGCGGCCAACACCGGAATGCGATGGACCGCGCCGATGTAGGCATCGAGGCTGCCGACGACACTGGGAATCGGCAGGTTGTTGGCGACCAGAGCTTCGCTCATCCTTATATACCCCACTCGTCTGTATTGGCACTCTAGCTTTTCGAGTGCCAAGCCCTCGTGAAGGTTCCCGCGCGGCTCCGGGGGTCGGAACCGGCTTCGCCATGAGGGTGATGGGATAAATTATACTGATGAGTTCATGAATTGCAAGGGGGTCGGAAGTCCTGCTTCCGGCGCGGCCGAAGGCCACTCAATCCCCGTCGACCCGACTCGCGCGTGGCGGCAGCGACCAGTCGATCGGCGCCTGTCCACGCGCTTCAAGATACTGATTGGCCTTGGAAAAATGCCGGCACCCTAGGAACCCGCGGTGCGCCGACAGGGGAGATGGGTGCGGCGCCTTCAAAACACAATGGCGGCGTGTGTCGATCAGCCGACCCTTGGCTTGCGCGTAGGAGCCCCACAGCAAAAATACCAGTCCTTCACGCTCGCGATTCAGCGCATCGATCACCCGATCCGTGAACCCTTCCCAACCCTTGCCCTGGTGTGAACCCGGACTGCCGGCCTGCACCGTCAGCACCGAGTTCAGCAGCAGCACGCCGCGTTCTGCCCAAGGCGTGAGGCAACCGTGGTCGGGCCGCGCGATGCCGAGATCGCTCTCGATTTCAGCAAAGATGTTCTGCAGCGACGGCGGCACCGGCACGCCCGGCTGCACCGAGAAGCACAATCCGTGCGCCTGACCCGGCCCGTGGTACGGGTCCTGGCCCAAGATCACGACCTTCACCGCACCGAACGGCGTCGCATCCAGCGCGGCGAAGATGCACGGGCCGGGCGGATAAATGCGCTTGCCCGCGTGTTTCTCGGCGCGCAGGAATTCGCTCAGTGCGTGCATCTCGGGGCGATCGAAGTGATCACCCACCCGCGCCTTCCATGAAGGATCGAGTTTCAGGCGCGTGCCGGTTGCGATCTGGTTTTGCTCAAGCATGGAGGCGCCGGCCAGGTTTCAACCCGCCGGACATTGATGCCGGTCTGCTTGCGGGTCAAGACCCACTCTAGGCGCGCGACCGCTGCGCGACGCGCAACTGGAACAGGAGCTTCGTCATCAGCAAGCGTTCCTCGACGGGTTTTTCGACCAGGTCGTTGGCGCCGGCCTTCAAAAGTGCCGCCTGATTCGTCGGGTTTTCGTCGCCGGTCATCACCAGCACGGGCAAGCGGCCCTTGCCGAGTTTCAGATCGAACCGGATCCACTCCAGCAAATCGCCGCCGGACATCTCGCCCTTCAGACTGACGTCGGTCAGCACCAGGTCCGGGCCGATTTCGCCCCGATCCCGCGCCGCAGCGAGGAATTCGACGGCCTCCTCGGCACTGCCCGACAGGTGCACCTCGAGGCCATAACGTTCCAGCATCCGTCGCGTCGCCAATGCGACCACGCGGCTGTCTTCGACGTACAGCAGCTTGCCTTCGGCGCGTTCGACCGGCGCCACGTAACCACGGATGAAATCCGCGAGCGCCGCGTAACCCGCGGCCTTGTCGAAGTAATCGGTGATCGCGTCGCCGATCTCGCGCTTCTGCAGGCGTTCCTGCACGTCGCCCGAAACCGCGACGATCGGAATGTAGGCCTGGGGGGCGCTGTCGCGCACGTAATGGGCCAGCGTGGCGCCGTCCATGTCGGGCAGCCGCAACGCGGTCGTGACGAGGTCGACCACGCCTTGGTGCAGCGCCTGTTTGGCTTCGCGCCCACTGGCGCAGGCGATCACGGTCGCGCCCGGCAGATCCTTTTCCAACACCCGCGTAATCAGCGTGCGCGCCACCTTCGAGCCATCCACCACCATCACGCGCGGGTTGTCGCTGGCGATGTGGCGAAGAACGTCGTTCATGCGGGGTCAGATTTACGTTTCGTGTCAGGCGACGTGCAGGGGCACAGGTCAAACGTGAACCCGACTCTCTTCTTAGCTCTTGGTCCGCGCCAGATGCCGACTGCTGGCGATCCACGCCCCCAGCCAGCCGAGTGCAACCGCGATGGCCAGCGCCACCCCGAGCGTAACCCAGGACAATCCCCCGAAGTGCAGGCGACCTGCGTAACTGGCGACCAGGTCACGCACCGGCGCCGCAAGTACGGCTTCCAGCAACAGCACCAGCAGGACGGCGACGATTCCCGCCGCCAGGCCATACCACGCGCCCTCATAAAGATAGGGCCGGCGCACGAACGCCGCGCTGGCGCCGATCAATCGCTGCACCGCGATTTCGTCACCGCGGCTACGCAAATCCAGCCGCACCGTGTTGCCGATCACCAGCACCGCCGCCGCGCCCAGCAGTGCGGCCAGCAGCAGCGTCACGCGCCGCCCCAACGCGATCAGCGCGTCCAGGCGTGCGCGCCATTGGCCGTTGTCCTGGACCAGGTCGACGTCCGGCAATGCACGCACCGCCGCCACCATGGATTCCACCTGCACGCGATCCGCGCCCGCGCGCGGCTCGACCAGCAACACGAACGGCAGCGGATTGTCCGACAGCGATTTGATCGCATCGCCGAAGCCCTGCATCGCGGCCAATTCCGCAAGACCCTGTTGCGGGGTGCGCACCGTCACGCCCGCGACGTCCGCCCGCACGCGCAGCGTCGCGGCCAACTTGTCCGCGCCATCCGCAGCCACGCTGGATTTCAGAAACACGCTGACGGATTGCGAATTGCCCAACGCCGTCGCGAGATGCTGCAGATTGGTGAGCAACAGGTAGAACGCCAGCGGCAACGCGAGCGCGAGGCCCATTACCGCCACCGTGAGCGCGCTGCCGAGCGGTCGCCGTGCCAGTTGGCGCAGGCTGTCGCGCACGCACCACGCGTGCTGGCGCCGCCACATCGCGACGCGCGAATGTCGCACCGGGCTGCCCATGGCGACGCGCGCGTTCATGCCACCTGGCTCGCAGGGACGTCGTCGATCAAGTGCCCGTGGTCGAGCACCACCACCCGCTGTTTCATCCGTTTCAGCAACGCGAGGTCGTGACTGGCGATCAGGATGGTGATGCCGGTCTGCCGGAGACCCACGAACAACTGCATGATTTCTTCCGACAGTTGCGGATCGAGATTGCCGGTGGGTTCGTCGGCGATGATCAGCGCGGGTCTCCCCACGATCGCGCGCGCGATCCCGACCCGTTGCTGCTCACCGGTGGAAAGCCCGGCTGGCGCATCCTTGCCGCGTCCGGCCAATCCGACTTTCTCCAGCGCGCCGCGCACGCGCTTGCCGCGGTCCTCGCGGGGGATACCGGCAATCACCAGCGGCAGTGCGACGTTGTCGGCCACGCTGCGATCCATCAGCAGGCGATGATCCTGGAACACCATGCCGATGTCGCGGCGCAAGCGTGGAATGTCGCGATGTTTCAAGCGCGCGAGACTGCGGCCGTGCACTTCGATCGCGCCGCGGCTGGCACGTTCGATCAGCGCAATCAGTTTCAACAAGGTGGTCTTGCCCGCGCCCGAGTGGCCGGTGACGAACAACATCTCGCCAGCGTCGACCGTGAACGTCAGGTCGATCAGCGCCTCGCGGCCCTCGGGGTAGCGTTTGCTGACGGATTCGAAGCGGATCACGCGGAGACGGAAACCGGTAAGGGGAAATCGGGACTCGCCAACCGGCCAGAGCCTAACAATATTTCGTCATTCCGGGGCGGCCGAAGACGAACCCTGAATCCACGTTCCAGATGCGCCTGAAAGCAACAACAAAGGCAGCCGAACATACCGAATGCGAACGGCGCGGTGCGTCAGGCGTTGGCTGTGGGCGATGCGGCGTGGTCCTTCGGCTTGTGGCGACGGCGGCGCTTGTTGGTGGCGGGCTTGCCGGCGCTGGCCATCGAATTGTCCGCGTCCGTTTCCGGCTGATCGTGGTGCGTCGCCTGCGGCATCGCGCGCGGCGGGGGCGGCGCAAGCCACGTCGGCTCGATCGCGCCGACCGGGATCTTCATTTCGATGTAGCGCTCGATGTCGGGCAGGTTCATCGCATACAGATCACACGCGAAGCTGATCGCGTCGCCCTCGGCGCCGAGCCGCGCGGTGCGGCCGATGCGGTGCACGTAATCCTCGCCGTCCTGCGGCAGGTCGTAATTGAACACGTGGGTGACATCCGGAATATGCAGCCCGCGCGCGGCGACGTCGGTAGCCACCAGCACGTCGGCCTCGCCCTTCTTGAAGCGTTCCAGCAACTTCTGGCGCTTGGCCTGCGGCACATCGCCAGACAGCGCGCCCACCTTGAAGCCCTGGCGGCGCAGGCGCTCGGTGACGCGCTCGGCAGCCGCGCGGGTGTTGACGAACACGATGCTGCGCTGCGGATTGCAGTGTTCCAGCAGGTTCAACAGCAACGGGATCTTTTCTTCCTTGGCCGGGAAATACACTTGCTGGCGCACCCGGTCGGCGGTGACGTGCTCGGTTTCGACGCTCAGTTTTTCCGGCTGGTTCATGTGCTCGTAGGCCAGTTCCAGCACGCGGTAGGAAAGCGTGGCCGAGAACAACATGCCCTGACGCTCCTCGCGCGGCGGCATCTTGCGCAGAAGATAACGCACGTCCTTGATGAAGCCGAGGTCGAACATGCGGTCGGCTTCGTCGATCACGGTGGCCTCGACGGCACGGAAGCTGAAGACGTGCTGCTTGAAGTAATCGATCAGGCGGCCGGGCGTGGCGATGATCACGTCGCAGCCATCACGCAATTGCTGGCGCTGCTTGTCGTAATCGACGCCGCCGTAGATCAGCGCGAAACGCAGACCGGTGTGGCCGCCAATCGCCTGGGCGTCCTTGTCGATCTGGATCGCGAGTTCGCGGGTGGGTGCGACGATCACCGCGCGCGGATCGTTGTCATGGCGACCCGAAATCGCGGGCTTGGTGAGCAGCCGGTTCATCACGGCGACCAAAAACGCGCAGGTCTTGCCGGTGCCGGTCTGGGCCTGCCCCGCCACGTCACGCCCTTCCAGCGCGACCGGCAAGGTCAACGCCTGGATTGGCGTGCAACGGGTGAAGCCGCAATCGGCAAGGCCGGCGGCGAGATGCGGATGCAGGTTGAATTGTTCGAAGAAGGTATCGGTGAGGACTTGATCGGCCACGGAGTTTTTGCCAGGAAGTGTCTGCGCCACGGCTGGCGTTGTTCGCCAGGATGGCAGGTGGGGGAGCCGGCGCGATGCCGCCGCACGATTTGCGCGATGGAATCGCCGCGGACGCCGGAAATGCGCCGCAGGCGCCGGGAAACTCGCGGCGACGCCCGTGTATCGAGTCGCACGCCGCTGCAAGTGATTGACTTGATTGTAGCAGCACGGCGGCGATTGCCGCGCTTGCAATGGCCGCCCTTTCCCCCCATCTTGTCGTCTCCGTTACCGTTCCAGAACCCCCATGAGCGAAAACATCACCCACGTCAAAGACGCCGATTTCGAATCCCAAGTGCTGCAATCCGACACTCCGGTGCTGCTGGATTTCTGGGCGGAATGGTGCGGGCCGTGCAAATCCATCGCGCCGATGCTGGATGACATCGCCAAGGAATACGCCGGCCGCTTGAAGGTGGTGAAGATCAACATCGACGAGAACCAGAAGACGCCGATGACCTACGGAATCCGCGGCATCCCCACGCTGATGGTGTTCAAGGGTGGCAAGGTGGAAGCCACCCAGATCGGCGCCGTGGGCAAGGGCCAGTTGACGCAGATGCTTGAAAAGGTTGTGTAGTTCCCACTCCCTGCATGCGTTGGCTGGGGCTACCCTCGGCCGAAGCGGCTTGTGTGGAAAGTCAGGCCATGGACGGCCGTTCTGGTGCCCATGACGCGAATTGCCGCTCTCCGCGTCAAGGCATGGGGAACCGCAATCACGGACGATTGCAAAAACTCGCCCCGCTTGTCGGCGGCCCTCTTACAGTGCTAGATTGACATCCGGCCGGTGGTGCTTGTGCCCGGCCCTCTTCCCTTTCGTACCCTCCCGCGCTTCGTGCGCCGATGAGGCTTATCCCGTGCCTGATACCGAAAACACCGTACAGGGCGAAGACGCCCGCGCGTCCGCCCCTGCTTCCGAATCCAATGGCTCCCCCGGCAATGAAGGCGGCGAGGGCCAGTCCCAACAACGCGGTGGAAACCGTCCCGACCGGGGCCGCCGCCGTCGCGGCCGCCACACGCGCAGCGGCAACGGCCAAGTCGCCAACGCCAACGGCCTGCCGGCCGATGTGTCGGGCGACGAAGCCGATGCCGGCGACCCGAAACGCCTCATCAACCTCACCGAGCTCAAGCAGAAAAACTCGGTGAAGTTGCTGGAAATGGCCGAGGAACTTGGCATCCAGGAAGGCGTCGCCCGCGCCCGCAAGCAGGACGTTATCTTCAACATCCTGCGCGCCCACGCCAAGTCCGGCGGCAGCATCTGGGCCGAGGGCGTGCTGGAAATCCTGCAGGACGGCTTCGGCTTCCTGCGCTCGCATGACGAGTCCTACCTCGCCGGCCCGGACGACATCTACGTGTCGCCTTCGCAAATTCGCCGCTTCAACCTTCGCACCGGCGACTACATCACCGGTCGCGTCCGGCATCCGAAGGAAGGCGAGCGCTACTTCGCGCTGCTGAAAGTCGACGACATCAACGGCGATCCGCCGGAAGCGTCCAAGAACAAATTGCTGTTCGAGAACCTGACGCCGCTGTTCCCGCGCAAGGCTTTTCATCTCGAGCGGGGCAACGGTTCCTCCGAAGACATCACCGGCCGCATCCTCGATTTGATCGCGCCGGTCGGCAAGGGCCAGCGCGGCCTCATCGTCAGCCAGCCGAAAGCCGGCAAGACCATGATGTTGCAGAACGTCGCGCAGGCGATCGTGCACAACCATCCCGATGTGCACCTGATCATCCTGCTGATCGACGAGCGTCCGGAAGAAGTCACCGAAATGCAGCGCAGCGTCAAGGCGGAAGTCGTGTCGTCCACCTTCGACGAGCCCGCGGTGCGCCATGTGCAGGTCGCAGAGATGGTGATCGAGCGCGCCAAGCGCCTCGTCGAACACAAGAAGGACGTGGTGATCCTGCTCGACTCCATCACCCGCCTCGCGCGCGCCTACAACACCGTGGTGCCATCCTCGGGCAAGGTGTTGACCGGCGGTGTCGACGCCAATGCCTTGCAGCGGCCCAAGCGCTTCTTCGGCGCGGCGCGCAACGTCGAGGAGGGCGGCTCGCTCACCATTTTGGCGACCGCGCTGATCGACACCGGTTCCAAGATGGACGAGGTGATCTACGAGGAATTCAAAGGCACCGGCAACATGGAAGTGCACCTCGATCGCCGCATCAGCGAAAAACGTGTGTACCCCTCCATCAATATCAACCGCTCCGGCACCCGCCGCGAAGAGCTGCTGATCGCGCCGGACATGCTTCAGAAGATATGGATCCTCCGCAAGCTGCTGCACCCGATGGACGAACTGGCCGCGATGGAATTCATGCTCGACAAGATGAAGAACACCAAGACCAACGACGAGTTCTTCAATGCGATGAAGCGGTGATCTCGTAACGTGTGCTTCCTCCGGGGGACTCTTGTATGTGGCGCGCCCTTGCGTGCTTGCTGTTGCTGCTGGGTTCGGCAAGCGCTTTCGCGCAGAATGACGTTTGCACGGAAACGGCCTTAAATACTCGCTGGGCTGTCGCGCACAACCAGTTGGTTGTGCCGCCGACAGTGAAGGCCCTGTTGCTCGACATCGCTGACGACAATCAATCCGCGGTATCGGACGACGAGCGCAAAATGCACGCGGCATTTGATGCGAAGCAAATGTCGCGCTGGCTCAACTGGGCGTTGTTTGAGGCTACGTATTTCAACAGGGCTTCGATTGCGGAATGGTTGATCGCACAGGGCGCCGATGTGAAGGCCGCTCCGCTGCAGCCAGCCTTCACGAGTGACAGTCGGCCACCAGAGAAAATGTGGTCACCGCTGCAACAAGCTGCGGATTGCGGCAATACTGACGCGCTCGAAGTGCTGCTCCGACATGGCGCAAACATGTACGCGTCGATTCACCAACCGGAACCAATGCCCGGCGCGTTGCTACTGACGATC
>DATEDI010000019.1:0-109578 GCA_035281745.1 Rhodanobacteraceae bacterium | reverse complement strand
TCGGAAATCGCCGCCGCCGTCGCGTTCCTGGCTTCGCCCGCGGCGGGCTACATCAGCGGCATCAATGTACCCGTGGATGGCGGGCGCACGCGATCGCTTTAGGCGCATCGGCAGCTATTTCCGGACTGAAAACCGGGCGCTTGCGCTAAGCTTGCGCGATGGAAACGATCACGCTGGCCAACCTCATCGATGGCGAGTTGCGCGCACCCGAAGGCGGCGCGTACCTCGACGTGTTCGAACCGGCGACCGGCAAGGTGTACGCGCGCTGCCCGGATTCCGGTGCGCGCGACGTCGAAGCCGCGGTGCGGGCCGCGCAACGCGCGGCACCGGCTTGGGCTGCGTTGTCCGCGGGTGAACGGGCCAAGCATCTGCATCGTTTGGCTGACGCCGTCGAAGCGAAGCTCGATGAACTGTCGCGTGAGGAATCGCGCGACAACGGCAAGCCGGTCGCGCTGGCGCGCAGCGTCGACATTCCGCGCGCGATCGCGAACCTGCGCTTCTTCGCCGAGGCGATCACGCAGTGGCCGGGCGAATCGCACGTGGGTGCGCGCGCGGTCAACATCACCCTGCGCCAGCCGCTGGGCGTAGTCGGCTGCATTTCCCCGTGGAACCTGCCGCTGTACCTGTTCACCTGGAAAATCGCGCCGGCGCTCGCTGCCGGCAACGCGGTGGTGGCGAAACCGTCGGAGGTCACGCCGTTCACCGCGTTCCGGCTGTCCGAATTGGCGATTGAAAGCGGCCTGCCCCCGGGGGTGTTGAACATCGTGCACGGGTTGGGGCCGAACGTTGGCCAGGCGATCGTCGGGCATCCGACGGTCAAGGCCGTGTCGTTCACCGGCTCCACGCGCACCGGCGCGTCCATCGCCGAAACCGCAGCCAGACAGTTCAAGAAGGTGTCGCTGGAAATGGGCGGCAAGAATCCGGCCATCGTGTTCGCCGACGCGGATCTTTCCGACACCAATCTCGACACGATCGTGCGCTCGGGTTTTTCCAACCAAGGCGAGATCTGCCTGTGCGGATCACGGCTGCTGGTCGAGCGTTCGATCTACAGTGATTTCAGGCAGCGCTACCTCGCGAAGGTGAAGGCGCTGCGCGTCGGCGACCCGAACAATAAAGCCAGCGACCTCGGCGCCCTGGTGTCGAAGCCGCACTTCGAGAAAGTGATGGGCCGCATCGAACGCGCGAAACAGGAAGGTGGCAAGGTATTGACCGGCGGCAGCGCCGTGAAGCCCGGAGGCCGCTGCGCCGACGGCTGGTTCGTCTCGCCGACCGTGATCGAAGGCTTGTCGCCCGATTGCGCCACCAATCGCGAGGAAATCTTCGGGCCGGTCGTGACGCTGATTCCGTTCGATTCCGAAGATCAAGCCATCGCGATCGCCAATGGCACCGACTACGGTTTGGCCGCTTCGCTGTGGACGCGTGACCTCGCGCGCGCGCATCGCGTCGCGGAACGCATCGATTTCGGAATCGTGTGGGTGAACTGCTGGATGCTGCGCGACCTGCGTACACCATTCGGCGGCATCAAACATTCCGGCATGGGCCGCGAAGGCGGCGTGGACGCGCTGCGGTTTTTCACCGAGCCGAAGAATGTCTGCATCTCGCGGTAAGCCGCACCTTTGGCGCTGCAAGGCGTAAAGAGTCAAGTCGTCCCGCTCCGCGGGACTGCAAAGAGTGAAGTCGGCGGCTGCGCCGCCCGTAAAGCGTGAGCTTTACCCCGTTGCAGCGAACGCAGTGAGCGACGTTCCCCGTTACCATTTGCGCTTCGCAGCGA
This sequence comes from Rhodanobacteraceae bacterium, assembly GCA_035281745.1. GTDB lineage: Bacteria > Pseudomonadota > Gammaproteobacteria > Xanthomonadales > Rhodanobacteraceae > 66-474. The sequence goes on along the minus strand of DATEDI010000019.1, from coordinate 107,807 downwards.
CGTAGTGAGCGACTTCACATGCCTTCTCCACAGGAACTCCTCGAAAACAATCGCCGCTGGTCGAAGTCGATCCGCGCGCAGGACCCCGGATTCTTCACCCGCCTGTCCAAGCAGCAGACGCCGAAATACCTGTGGATCGGCTGTTCCGATTCGCGCGTGCCGGCCAACCAGATCCTCGGCATCGATCCGGGCGAGGTGTTCGTGCACCGGAACATTTCGAACCTCGTGCTGCACTCGGACATGAACTGCCTTTCCGTCATGCAATTCGCGGTCGACGTGCTGAAGGTCGAACACATCATGATCACCGGGCATTACGGCTGCGGTGGGGTGGCGGCGGCGCTGAAAGGCGATCGTCTGGGCCTGATCGACAACTGGCTGCGCTACATCGGCGACACGCTGGAACACCATCAGGACCTGATCGAAGCCGAGCCGCCGGCGCAGCGACACGACCGCCTGTGCGAACTCAACGTGATCGAACAGGTCGCCAACGCCTGCCACACCACCATCGTGCGCGATGCATGGGACCGCGGGCAGCCGCTGACGGTGCACGGATGGTGTTATGGTTTGTCCGACGGCTGCATCCACGATCTCGGCATGGCGGTCGGGCAATTCGACGCGCTCGAGTCGGCCTATGGCCGTGCACTGGCAGGGTTGACTGCCACGCCCGCATGAACGTTTTGATGCCTATCGAAGCATTGAGGTTGCTGCCTACGTAGTGTGCCGCCATCCATGTGACCGGTTGCCCGAACCATGAAACGCCTGCGCACGCTTTGCCTCGTCATGTCGCTGCTGGGCGGATTCGCAACCGGCGCGGTCGCGCAGGTGCCTGCCACGTGGCGCGAGCAACAGGTCGAGGCGATGGACAAGTCGGACGCGATCATGAAGCGCGCCCATGGCCGCAAGGACCTGCTTGCGCAGTACCAGGTGATGCGTCGCGCCTACGCGTCCGACGGCAAGCCCGCGTTCCGCGCGATCTTCGGCCAATACCTGTCGTGGTACCAGAGCTTCATCGGCGATTACAAGGACGCGGAACTGGGCTTTTCTATCCAGCAGAAACCGCTTGCCGACGATGTGCCTTCGCCGCTGGCCCAGCCCGGCTGGCATGCGGTGCCCGCGCTGGACTACATCCCGCAATTGGCGAAAAAGTACCGGGTAGTATTCCTCAACGAAGCGCACAACATCGCGCTGACGCGCACGCTCACCGTGCGTCTGCTGAAACCGCTGCGCGAGCAAGGCTTCAATGTGTTCGCGGTGGAAACGCTGTATCGCACCGACATCGATGCTCTGAACAAACGCGGCTACCCGATCGCAACCAGCGGTTTCTACACCCGCGAGCCGGTCTATGCGGAAATGGTGCGCACCGCGCTGAAGCTGGGCTACAAGGTGGTCGCCTACGAAGCCGATCCCGACCACACCGGCAACGCGCGCGAAGCACAGCAGGCGGAAAACCTCTGGAAGATATTGAAGGCCGATCCGAACGCCAGGATCGTCGCCAATGCCGGTTACGCGCACATCCAGAAAACCGGCCAGTTCCTCGGCGCCGAATCCATGGCCGAGCATTTCGTCAAGGATTCGGGCATCACGCCGCTGTCGGTCGAACAGACCATCCTGATTCCGCATCAGGACAGCAACATGGATCATCCGGATTACGGGCCGATCGTCGACAGTCTGCACCCGACGCAGCCGCTGGTGTTCATCAACAAGGATGCCAAGCCCTGGTCGCTGCGGCCGGGCTACGACGTCAGCGTGATCTTTCCGCCGGAGCATTTCATCTACGATCGCCCGACGTGGCTGGAGTTGTGGGGCGCGCGCGTGCCGTTCAGCGTCAGCGGCAACGTTTGCCAGCGACACTGGCCGTGCATGATTGCGGCGCGCTACGCCGATGAAGGCGACGACGCGGTTCCGGCTGATCGCATGGTGCTCGATCCCGTGCCGCTGACGACGATCAACGACATCAAGATCACCCAAGGCGATTACAGCATCCCGATCGGACAGCTTTATCTGCGGCCCGGCCACCACTATCGACTCATGATCACCGACGAACGTGGCCAGCGGATCGGCAATCAGGTCATCAAGGTGGTTTCCGCAGGGAAATCGATTCCCTGAGTTCCCGGAGGGCGCCCATCACGCCATGTCGACATGCACGACCGAAAGTTCGCCGTTATCGGTATCCTGTTGCTGACGATTGTCGGCTTGCCGGTCCCCGCGCGCCCGGCCGCGGACTGGCAGCAGCGGCAGTTGCAGGCGATGGACAAGGCCGATGCCGTGATGCAGCGCGCGCAGGCCCATCGGAGTCTCCTGACGCAGTACCGGATCATGCGCCGCGCCTACGCAGCCGACCGCGATCCCGCGTTCCGTTCCATCTTCAGCCAGTACCTGTCCTGGCAATTGAGCTTTCTCGGTGCGTACGCGGCCGCGGAAAAGGCCTTCTCCATTCCGCGACCCGCGCAGGCGGACGACGCGCCATCGCCGCTCGACACGGCCGGCTATCGCCCGGTGCCGGCCATCGACTACCTGCCAAAACTGGCAGCGAAACACCGCGTGGTGTTCTTCAACGAAGCGCACAACATCGCCCTCACACGCACCCTCACCACGAGGCTGCTGCGTACCTTGCACGCGGAAGGCTTCAACACTTTCGCCGTGGAAACGCTGCGCCAGTCGGACATCGACGCCCTGCAGAAGCGCGGCTACCCCATCGAGACCAGCGGCTTCTACACCCGCGAACCAATCTACGCGGAAATGGTGCGCACCGCGCTGAAACTCGGGTACCGGGTGGTAGCCTACGAGGCCGAGGGGAACCTGAGCGGCGACGCGCGCGAAGCACAACAGGCGCGGCACCTCCGGGACATCCTCAAGCACGATCCGCACGCCCGCCTGGTAGTCAACGCCGGCTACGAGCACATCGTGGAATCGGGACCCTTCCTCGGCACGATGTCGATGGCCGAACATTTCAGGCAGGACAGTGGCATCGTGCCGCTGACCGTGGAACAGACCTGGCTGATCCCCCACCCCGAAGCATCGCAGGATCATCCGGTCTATCGCCAGATCGTTGACACGTTGCATCCGCAGCAACCGATCGTCTACGCCGGGCCCGGCGACAAGCCGTGGTCGTTGCGGCCCGGCTACGATGTCAGCGTGATCTTTCCCGCCGAACAGCTGCGGCTCGGTCGCCCCACGTGGCTGGGGCTGTGGGGGCTGCGGGTGCCGTTCCCCGTCGACGGCGGCATCTGCCGCAACCGCTTTCCCTGTGTGGTGCAAGCGCGTCATGCGGACGAAGGCGACGATGCCGTTCCGGCGGACCGGATGGTGATCGATCCCGCGCCCCTGACGACCATTGGCGATACGGACGTTTTCCGCGACAATTCAAATCTCACGGTCGGTGACCTGTACCTGCGCCCCGGTAACTACGCGCTCACCGCGAGCGACGAAAATGGTCATGTCGTCGGCCACCGGACCATCAAGGTCGCCGCGGACCAGGCCTCCACGCCATGAATGAAAGCATCCGTACCGGGACGGCCCCCATGCCAGTCGGCATGTACCCCCACGCGCGCCGCGTCAGCGATCTGCTGTTTTTGTCGGGCATTGGTCCGCGCACACCCGGCAGCAACGCGATTCCCGGCAATGTCTTCAATCCGCGCGGCACCCTGGTGACGCATGACATCGCGACCCAGACCCGCCAGGTGTTCGCCAATGTGCGAGCAGTGCTTGATGCATGCGGCGCGCGCTGGGAAGACCTTGTCGACGTGACCGTGTTCCTCACCGACATGGCACTCGATTTCGAGGCCTACAACGCAGTCTGGGCCGAATACTTTCCCGATCCCGCGGCCGCGCCCTGCCGCACCACGCTCGGCATTACCGCGCTGCCGACGCCGATTGCGATCGAATTGAAGTGCATCGCGCGCGTGCGCTGACCCGGCGATTCACATTCCCCCGTTTTTGAAACCTCGCGTTGCTGCCTTGACACCGAGCTACGTTAGCGTAGACTAACGGTTAGTGAAGACTAACCTTAAATTACGCGTGCAGGCACTGGGCGACCCTACCCGCATGGCGATCTTCGAACGCCTCGAACGCGGGCCGCTCGCCGTCGGGGAGATCGCGCGCAGCCTGCCGGTGACACGCTCGGCCGTATCCCAGCATCTCAAGGTGCTCAAGCACGTGGGCCTCGTCACCAGCCAGCGGGCCGCCAACCGCCAGATTTACCGGATCGATGCCGATGGCGTGGCCGGCCTGCGCGATTATTTCGACCAGTTCTGGCAGGAATCCCTGCAGGCCTTCAAACGCGCCGCGGAACGATCCGCGAAGGAGCAATCCCGATGAACGTCGTCGCCAGCGTTCCTTCCGTGCGCCACACGATCACCGTGGAAGCGTCCCGCGGACACGCGTTCGACGTGTTCACGCGCGGCATCGACACCTGGTGGTTTCGCGACCATCACATCGGCACGGAACCGTTGGAGGAAGTGGTAATGGAACCGCGTGAAGGCGGCCGCGTGTTCGAGCGCGGCATCCACGGCGCGGAGTGCGACTGGGGCCGGGTGCTGGTGTGGGAGCCGCCCACGCGACTGGTGGTGTCGTGGGGCATCGGCGGCGACTGGCAATTCGATCCCGATCTCGCGCATGCCAGCGAATACGAGGTGCGCTTCATCGAAGAGGCGCCCACACGCACGCGGGTGGAATTCGAGCACCGCCATTTCGAGCGCCACGGCGAGGCGGGCCGGAACATCCGCGACAGCGTCGAAAAAGGCTGGCCGAAGCTGCTGGCCGCATACGGCGAGTCGGCAAAGACCGTCTGAGCACCGCCGCGGAAACGCGTTTGCTGCACCCTTCGAAGGAGAGCCGCCATGCTTCGCAAATTCGCTTCGATGTTGCTTGCCCTCACAGGGTTGCTGATCGGCCTCGGCGCGTTCGGTCACAGCTTCATGGGCCGCAAGGCACTCGATGCCGGTCTCGCATCGCTGCCGATCGATATGCACACGGACAAGTTGATCTATCTCGTCTGGTACTTCTGCGGTGGATGCATGCTGGTGTTCGGCGTGCTGGTGATCCGCGGCGCATGGATGGCCATGCATGGTGAACGCGGCGCGCTGTTCGCGCCCTGCACCATTGGCATGTTCTATCTGGCGACGGGCGTCACGGCGCTTTCATACATGCACGAAGCGTTCTGGAGCGTGTTCGTGGTGCTGGGCGGCCTGTCGCTGGCGCTCTCGGCCGTGCTCGGCTTCGCCTCCGCCGGGCGGCGCGTTGCGCCGCGACTGGGTCAGCCTGCAGCGTAAGCGATGCAGGTGCGCAACAGCGCGCGAATCACATCCTGCACGGGCACGGCAAGTTCGGGTCGGTATTCGAAACTGTCCTCGTCCATGTAGGTGTACTGGGCGAGCTCCAGCTGCACGGCGTCGACTCCCGGTTTGTCGGCAATGCCGGGACGGCCATAGTGGCGGGTGATGTAGCCGCCCTTGAAACGCCCATTGGCGACGTGGCTGTAATGACCGTCGCTGCCCACCGCACGCTCGCGCAATACGCCCGTCAAACGCGCCTGCAATGCCGGCGAACAACTTGCGCCATTGGCGGTGCCTAAATTGAAGTCGGGCAGCTGCCCGTCGAAGAACATCGGCACCCGGCTCTTGATGGAATGACCATCCCACAGCACGACACGAGGATGTCGTTCGCGCATCCTCGCGAGTTCGCCCGCCAACGCATCGTGGTACGGCTGCCAATACATCTCCTTGCGCAGCGCGATCTCCTTTTCGTCGGGCTCGTCGTCCGGCGCGTAGATCGCCTCGCCCGCGAACGTCGTGATCGGCACCAGCGCGGTTTCGGTCCGTCCCGGATACAACTTGTGCCCCTCGGGATCGCGATTGAGGTCGGCGACGTAGCGTGACCAGCGCGGCGCGATCACCGAGGCGCCGAGGTCGCGCGAGAATGCGTAGAGTTTTCCGACATGCCAGTCGGTATCCGGCACCCGCTTGCCCGCACCGGTCATCCGCGCGGCCAGCGCCGCGGGAAGACCGGTGCCGTCGTGCGGCAGGCTGACCAGCAGCGGCGCTGTGCCCTGGTGTAGCGTGAAATCCTGCATCCGGTCGATTCTAGCGGGTCGAAAGAATCGAAGAAGCGGGGGGTCAGAATGCACTTTCCGGCGAGTTCGCGGAGAGTCGCGGGATCCACGCACCGGAAAGTGCACTCTGACCCCGGCCTTGGCCGCGGACGATCGCACGAATTTGCAAAATCTTCAGGCATCCGCCCTTACCCTAGCGCGTTTGGGCAGCAGCGATCTCGAGCGGGAAAACCTTGAACCGACCCCTGGCCATCGACGTGCGCCCGCGGCATGCGGGCGCCGTGGTTTCGGCGTTGCTGCTGGCCCTGCTGGTGGCGGCGCTGAACTTCGCGTTGTGGGCGGTGGCGGATCGGCCGACCCAGGTGGTGCCGTGGAACGGACAGGTGGCGGGCTTCGCCTACAGCCCGTTCCAGCGTTACCAGAGTCCGCTGGCCGGCAATTTTCCGAGCGATGCCGAGGTCGCCGGCGATCTGGCGCTGATGGCCAAGCACACCCGGCGGGTGCGCGTGTATTCGGTGCTGCAGTATCCCGAGATCCCGCGGCTCGCGATGAAGGATCACCTGGACGTGATGGCCGGCGCGTGGCTGGATCGTCGCGACGGCAACAACGAAAGGGAAATCGAGGCGCTGATCGCGCAGGCGCGGCGGTGGCCCGACATCAAGCGGGTCGAGGTCGGCAACGAGGTGCTGCTGCGCACCGACATGAAGCCGGAAAAGTTGATGGCCTACATCGACCGGGTGCGCGCCGCGGTGCATCAGCCGGTTTCGACCGCCGAGCCGTGGCACATCTGGGAGAAATATCCCGAGCTCGCGCAGCACGTGGACTTCATCACCGTGCACCTGCTGCCGTACTGGGAAGGCGTGCCGCGCAAGGACGCAGTCGGCGACGTGCTGATGCGCTACCAGCGCCTGCAGCAGTTGTTTCCGAACAAGCACATCGTGATCGGCGAGGTCGGCTGGCCGTCCAACGGCGACCGCTTCGAATTCGCCAAGCCCTCCACCGCGAACCAGGCAATCTTCCTGAAGGAGTGGTTCCAGGTCGCACGCGAACGACATATCGACTACTACATCATGGAAGCCATCGACCAGCCGTGGAAGGAAGGCCTGGGCGAAGGCCGCACCGGCGCGTACTGGGGCGTGTTCAACGCCGACCGACAACTGAAGTTCCCGCTGACCGGGCCGGTGCTGGAGGATGCGACCTGGCCGTGGAAGGCGCTGGCTTCCGGCTTGCTGGCGCTGATCCCGATGTTCTGGTTCGCGTGGAAATTCGCGCGCTTCAAGCTGGTCGGCCGCTTCGCGTACCTGTGCCTGATCCAGCTCGCGGCCGGACTGATCGTGTGGTCGGCGACGGTGCCGTTCCAGTTCTACCTGGACGTCGTCGACTGGGGCATGCTGATCGTGCTGTTCCCGGCGCAGCTCGCGATCCTCGCGATCCTGCTGATCAACGGCTTCGAGTTCGTCGAGGTGTTGTGGCGCAAGAAGTGGTTGCGGCATTTCGGCTTGCTGGAGCCCGATCCGCCGGAAGCACAACCGTTCGTCTCGATCCACCTCGCCTGCTACAACGAGCCGCCGGACATGGTGATCGCCACGCTCGATTCGCTGGCGGAACTCGATTACGCGAACTTCGAAGTGCTGGTGATCGACAACAACACCAAGGACGAGGCCGTCTGGAAACCGCTGGAAGCGTATTGCGAAAAACTCGGCGAACGCTTCCGCTTCTTCCATCTCGATCCGTGGCCCGGCTTCAAGGCCGGCGCGCTGAACTACGGCCTGAAGCAGACCGACCCCCGCGCCGACATCATCGCGGTGGTCGATGCCGATTACGTGGTGCGTCGGGATTGGCTGTCCGCGTTGACCGGGTATTTCAATGACCGCAACGTCGCAGTGGTGCAGTGCCCGCAGGCGCACCGCGACTACATGGGCAACGCGTTCCGGCGCATGACCAACTGGGAGTTCGACGGCTTCTTCCGCATCGGCATGCATCACCGCAACGAGCGCAACGCGATCATCCAGCACGGCACCATGACGATGGTACGGCGCGTGGCGCTGGAAGGCACCGGAAGCTGGTCGGAGTGGACCATCTGCGAAGACGCCGAACTGGGGCTGCGCCTGATGCACGCGGGCTACGAGACGATCTACGTCGACGAGCTGATGGGCCGGGGCCTCACGCCGGCCGATTTCCGCGCCTACAAGAGCCAGCGCTATCGCTGGGCATTCGGCGCGATGCAGATCTTGAAGGGCCGCTGGAACTGGATGGTGCACAAAGGCCCGCTCTCCGCCGGCCAGCGCTTCCACTTCCTCACCGGCTGGTTCTCGTGGTTTGCCGATGCGCTGCACATGGTATTCACGCTGATGGCGCTGGGCTGGACGGCAGGCATGCTGCTGGCGCCCACCATCTTCAGCCTGCCGATGCAGCTGTTCCTGATTCCGGTGATGGGATTCTTCGTCACCAAGGCCGTGTTCGGCATCGTGCTGTACCGCGCGCGCGTGCCTTGCGGTTGGCGCGATGCGCTGATGGCGTCGATCGCCAGCATGGGCCTGTCGCACGCGATCGCGCGCGGCATCTGGATGGGCCTGATCAAGCAGAAGACCGCGTTCATCCGCACGGCCAAGAGCCGCCGGCTCGGTGGTGGCGCAGCAGGCGCGCTCGGACCCGTGCGCGAGGAATTCCTGATGTCGATCGCGCTGATCCTCGCGATCGTCGGGATGGGACTCAACTTCGGCTCGCGCTACATCGAAGGTGAGTTGTGGATGGTGATCCTGTTCGCGCAGGCGATTCCCTATCTTTCCGCGCTGGTCGGCGCGCTGGTCGCGCACTACTCGCGCGATCACCGGGTCGAGGCCACGCAGGCGCAACCGGAATCCTCGCGTGTGGCACGCATCGAAAGCGCCGAGGCCATCGAAGCCCGCACCGCTGCCACGTGACGGATGGACGTGCTCGTGCGACGAATACGCACACTGACCCGAGCACCCTGGCCGATCTTCGTTGCGCGCGTGTGTGCGCTGGGCACGCGGGTTCTCCGGTCCCTGCGTGCGCGATACGAAGTCCCTGTCTTGTTCCGCGCGCGCGGGAGGCGCGCGGAAAAGGACAAGGAGGTCAAACGTTCCGGAGCGATGACGTTGGGCTTCCCACGGATGAAGCCCGGGGTCAGGCCAACCTACTGTGCTTTTGTCAAACACCCGTGCCCGGGAGGGGCGCGTAAGCAGGCAGGGATGCCAAACGTTCGGAGCGACGATGTTGGGCTTCCCACGGATGAAGCTCGTGGTCAGCCCAACCTACTTCCATCATGGGCACAATGCGCGTGCGTACTCGCCGCGCTGATGGCGCTCGCCACTGCGCCGGGCGCGCGCGCCGACACCCTGAAGGTGACGATCAGCGGCGTCGACAAGGACATGGCCGCCGCGGTGCGCGCCAATCTGACCGCGAGCCAATACGCGAACCGCAACGATGTCAGCGAGACGCAGGCGCGCGTGTTCGCCGATGACGCGGCCGCGCAGGCGGCGACGGCGCTGCAACCCTATGGCTATTACAACGCCGAGGTCGCGAGCGAGCTGCAGCATCAGGGCAGTCAATGGGTGCTGAGCCTGCGGGTGACGCCCGGTCCGCCGACCCTGGTCGCGAAACTCGACTTGCAGGTACCCGACATCGCATTGAAGCTGACGCCGGTGCGCCACGCGGTGCGCAGCTTCCATCCAAAAGCTGGCGAGCAGATGGTGGATGGCACCTATGAAGGCTCCAAGGGCGCGATCGCCAGCGCCTTGCTGGAAACCGGCTGGCTGGACGCCAAGGCCACCGAGCACACCGTCGCGGTGACCCGTGCCGACGATCGCGCGGACATCCACCTGCATTACGAAGTCGGCGCGCGCTACAAGCTGGGTAAAGTCACCTTCACCGGCTCGCAGTTCAATCCGGACTTCCTGCAGCGTTACGTGCCATGGGAAAGCGGCGACTGGTACTCGCAATCGAACCTGCTGGCGCTGCAACAGGCGCTCAACGACGCGGATTATTTTTCCATCGTGGACGTGCTGCCCGAAGTCGCGAAGGCGAAAGACCACGTGGTGCCGGTGAAGGTCGAGGTTGCGCCGGCCAAGCGCACGGTCTACACGGCCGGCGTGTTCGTCGGCACCGATACCGGCCCCGGCGTGCGCGCAGGCATCCGGCGCCGCTGGATCAACCGGCGCGGGCACACGCTCGACAACGAAGTGTTGATTGCGCAACGGTTGAAGACCGCGCAGGTCGTGTACGGCATTCCGCGTCCCGGCCACGACCACGCCAGCTTCAATCTCGGCATCGGCTACCGCGACGAGAACACCAGGACCTCGAAGTCGCGCACCTTCTCGCTGGCCGCCAACGCCACCCGCGACTGGCATGGTTTCGTGCGGACGCTCGGCGTGCATCTCCTGAGCGGCACGTTCACGGTCGGCAATTCGCGCAGCAACGTGAACATCCCCGGCATCGAACGCGGCAACAGCACGCTGATCTATCCCGAGATCGGCCTGACGAAAAAGGTCGCCGACAATCCGCTGTTCGTGCGCAAGGGCTATTCGATCAACCTGATCGGGCGCGCGGGCCCCGGCATCGACACACGCTTTGCGCAGGCGCTGGCCGACGTGGTGTGGATCCATGCGCTCGGCCGCGACAACCGCCTGATCCTGCGTGGCGATGCCGGCATCACCAGCGTGCAGGACTTCAGCAAACTGCCGCCGCAATTGCGTTTCTTCGCGGGCGGCGACCGTTCGATCCGCGGCTACGCGTACCAAGCGATCGGACCGCGCAACAGTTACGGACTGGTGGTCGGCGGCAAACGCCTGCTGGTCGGCAGCGCCACGATTGAACACTACTTCACGCGCGACTGGGGCATGGCGGCCTTCGTGGATTCCGGCAACGCGTTCGACGGCACCGATTTCCACGCGCGCACGGGCGCGGGCATCGGCCTGCGCTGGCGCTCGCCGGTCGGGATGGTGCGCGTCGACGTCGGCGTTCCGATCAACGATCCGTATTACCACGGTGCGCAATTGCACATCGTGATAGGGCCCGACCTGTGACGCGCAGGCGCAAATGGCTGATTGGCATCGGCGCCGCGATCGCCGCGCTGATCATCGTGCTGGTGGCGCTGCTGTTCTGGGTGCTGTACACGCCATCCGGGCTGCGTTTCGCGCTGAACCGCGGCGTCGCAATGATGGACGGCCGACTTGCCTATGCGAGCGCGAGCGGCACGCTGGCGGGCACCACCAGGATCGATGGCTTGCGTTATCGCGACAAGACCGGCACGACGATAACGGTCGAGCATGCGTCGGTGGTTCTGCGCCCATGGGCGTTGCTGGGGCGCAAGCTTTCCATTGCCAGGGCCCGTATCGACGGCATCGTCGTCGACATCGTGCCGTCGCAACAACCGGAAAACAGGCCGACCGCCTTTTCGCTGAAACCGCCGCTCGCGATTTCGCTGCGCGATACCCTGCTGGCGCATATCGTCGTGAGCCAAAACGGAAAGCGGACTTTCGCTGCCGACAGCCTCGCGATCGCGGGCTCGTGGAACAACACGCAGGTGGTGATCCGACAACTGGCGCTGCGCGCGCCATCGGGAAGTGCCGAACTCGAAGGCACGCTGGCCGTCGCCAAGGGGCACGCCGGCCACGGCACCGCTAAATTTGACTGGACCCTCGACGGCACCCGCTACACGGGCACCGTCACTTCGCAATCCGAGGGCAAGACCGCGCAGTTGCATGCGCAGGTCTCGGCGCCGACACGGATCGATGCGGATGTTTCGCTGCGACTCGACGCTTCACACGCGTGGACGTTGGCGCTCACCGCGCCGAAATTCAATGCACGCGCGTTGCCCACACTGCCCGCGTCGCTAAAGACACTCGCCATGGATCTGCGTGGCGCGGGCAATGCCAGCGGCGGCAAGCTGGAAGGCAGCGTCGCGATCAACGACACCACATTGCTGCTCGATCCCGCGCAATTCCGCTATGACGGGAAAACCGTGACGCTCGACCCGCTGCGCCTGCGTTCACCCCAGGTCGCGGGCACCGCGATCGCGACCGGCGTGGTGCACCTCGACACCATGCCAATGTCTTTCGCGCTCGACGCGAAATGGAACGACGTGCAAGTGCCGGCGGAAATCGCGGGCCAGCCGCTTGCAACGCATGGTGACGTCACGCTCGAGGGCAGCATCGACCACTATGCGATGAAAGGCACGCTGGCGGTCGGACCGCCCGGTCGCCTTGCCGACCTCACCATCGACCTGGCCGGGACGCCGCAGGCCATCGACCTGCACGCGCTGAAACTCGTGCAAAAGAACGGCGGGCTGGACGCCAGCGGCAGGATCGGTTTGCAACCGCAGATGTCGTGGAAGCTGGACGCGGTGGCGAAACGGTTCGATCCCGGCGCGATCCTGGCCGGATGGAATGGCGCGATGAACTTCACGCTGGCCACCCAAGGCCGCATCACGCCGAACGGACCTGAGGCCACGCTGAAACTCTACAACGTGGCCGGCACGTTGCGCCAACGCAGCATCGCCGGCAGCAAGGCCGATCTCGTGATCGCGCCCGGCAATCTGCTGCAGGGTTCGCTGTTGCTGGTGGCCGGTCAAAGCCGCATCCACGCGGTCGGTCGGCACGGCATCCGGACCGATGCCACGGTCACGCTGGATATCGCTTCGCTCGGCGACTGGATGCCGGATGCTTCGGGCACGCTGCACGGCCAATTCACCATCAAGGGCTCGTGGCCGAAACTGGCGGTCGTCGGGCAATTGCGAGGCAGCGGCTTGCGCGAGGGCGCGCAGAGCATCGACACGCTGCAACTCAGCGCGTCGATTCCCGACCTGTCGAAGCCGGGCGGCGACCTCGATCTGTCTCTGCAAAAAGTGCATATCTCGGCGCTCGATTTCGAAACGGTGGAAGTGAAAGGCAACGGCAACGCCGCCTCGCACGATCTGCATCTCGATGCGCGCGGACCGCAATTGAGTGCCGCGCTCGCCGTGCACGGCAAATGGGATGCGAAAGCGAAGCGCTGGACCGGCATGCTGAGCGACATCCGGCTGGTGCCGCAGGGCCTACCCGCGTGGCATCAGCAGCGGCCGAGCACGATCGTCTGGCAGAACGGCACGATGACGTTGTCGCAACTGTGCCTGACTTCCGGCGCGCCGCACTTCTGCGCATCCGCGGATCGCAACGCCAAGGGCGTGATCACAGCCCGCTACGATCTGCGGGCACTGCCCCTGCAGTTGCTGGCGACGCTGGTGCCCGGCGCCAATCCGATGCAGGCCAGCGGCGAGCTGTCTGGCACGGGCCAGTTCACCATTAGTTCCGCCAACGCCATCAACGGCCACGGCAGCCTGGATGCAAGCGCCGGCAACATCGCGTACCTGTCCAATCCCGGACGCCCGTTGCTGGCCTGGTCGAGCCTCGGCATCGCGATCGACGCGAATGGCATGACCCAGCACGCGCGCTTGCAAAGCACGTTGAACGACGGCGGTCATCTCCGCGGCGACGTCAGGGTGAGCGGCGCCGCGCGCGCGCTGCAAGGTACGCTGGACGCGGACATCCGCAATCTCGCGTTCCTGGAAGCGCTGTCGCCGGAAATCGCCAACGTGCACGGCACGCTGGGCGGCAGCCTCGCGCTTTCGGGCACGATCGCCGCGCCGCAATTCCAGGGACGCATCCAGACGCAAGGCTTTTCGGCAGAACTGCCGCGCGCCGGCCTGAAATTGCACGACGGCACGTTCGGCATCACCGGCAACGCGCAAGGCGAACTGGCCATCACCGGCCAGATCAACTCCGGCGGCGGCGTACTGCACGTCGATGGCAGCGTCGGCCTTGCGGCGAATGCGCCGCTGGGCTTGAACATCAAGGGCGACAACGTGCTGGTGGCGGACATCCCGGCGGCGCACGTCCTGGCTTCGCCGGATCTGCACATCACGCGCGCGAAAGGTGTGTTCGCAATTACAGGCAGCGTCACGATTCCGAACGCGAAGATCGCGGTCCAGAAACTGCCGGGCGGCGGCCCCGCGAAAGCCTCGCCGGACGTGGTGATCGTCGACCAGCCCAAAGCAGCCGAGGTGGCACCGCTGGCGATGGACGCCGACATCGAAGTGAAACTCGGCGACAGCGTGAAGGTGCAAGGCTACGGACTGGACGGCACCGTGCGTGGACAACTCGCGGTGCGCGTGCGTCCTGGCCAAACGGCCACCGGCCGCGGCGAAATCCGCGTCGCCGGCAAGTACCAGGCTTACGGACAGAACCTGTCGATCGAGCGCGGACGCCTGCTGTTCGCCGGCACGCGGCTCGACAATCCGGGGCTCGACATCCGCGCGGTGCGCACCATCCGCAGCGAGGACGTGACCGTGGGATTGAGCATCCGCGGCACCGCGCAACAACCGATCCTCACGGTATTCTCCGATCCCGCGATGGAGCAGGCCGAGGCGCTTTCGTACCTCGTCACCGGCCGTCCGTTGAACGCGCTGAAGAGTGGCGAAAGCGACACACTCAACATCGCGGCGCAGGCGCTGGGCGGCCTGGCTGGCGATCGCCTGGCGAAGTCGATCGGATCGCGCTTGGGTCTCGAAGCCGGCGTGTCCAGCAGCGAAGCGCTGGGCGGGTCGGCCTTCACCGCGGGCAAGTATCTTTCGCCGCGTTTGTTCCTGAGCTACGGCGTTGGCCTCTTCACGCCGGGCCAGGTCATCACCCTGCGCTACACCTTGAACCGCTTCCTGCAGTTCGAAGCGGAAAACGCGACGACGGGCAATCGTGCCAGCCTCAATTACAAGATCGAAAAATAACCGGTGCGCTGCGAACGAGGCGGCATCAAAGCGGGATGCCGTCCGGCACGCGGCACACGCGATGCGCGCTGCTAGAGTGCCCGCTGGTTGGCTCGCCCGGAACGCGCGCGAATGGATCTACCTACAGGGGACAAGGCGTCCGGCCCGCACGGCGATGCACCCGCCGACGACATGATGGTTGCCGCGCCGCCAGCCAAGCGACCGGGCGTGTGGAGCGGTCTCGGCACCGTCGCGCTGTACTTCCTGCTGCAGTTCGGGCTCAGTATCCTGGTCGGCGGAGCAATCGCGTTCGCGCTGGCGCTGAAGGCCGGCTTCAACGCCGGGCAGCATCATCAACGGCCCGACGTGAAGTCGATCGTGCAGATGATGCGCAGCAATCCCGACATGCCGATTGTGATCACCGTGATCACGATCGCGGCCGCAGCGGTGATCATGGCCTTGCTGATCCGCCAGTTCTGGCCCGCGCAATGGTCGCGCACCGATCTGCCCGGCTTCGGCTTCGCGAAGCCCGCGAACAAGGCCGTTTTCCCCGCCGCGATCATCCTCGGCTTCATCGTGCTGCTGCTGGGCGGCGCGATCACCCATCTGCTGGCCGGACATCATCCGGTGCATCAGGACGTCGCGGTGATGGCCGGCAAGGTGTCGCCGGACATGCGCATCCTGCTGGCGCTGCTGGTGGTGTGCGTGGCGCCGTTCGTGGAAGAACTGGTATTCCGCGGCGTGCTGCTGTCGGGCCTCGCCAGCCGCATGCGCATCGGCTGGGCGATGCTGGTCAGCGCGATCGTGTTCGGCTGCGTGCACTTGCCCGATTTCAGGTTCGCGTGGTATCCGGTGCCGGCGTTGATCCTGTTGGGCGTGGTGCTGGCGTGGCTGCGCGTGCGCTCGCGTTCGCTGTGGCCGTCGATCACGCTGCATGCGGCCAACAATTTCTTCGCGGTGTTCGCGTGGTTCGTGGTCACGCACCACTGAACGCAAGCCTCGCATTCGCGCGGTGGCGCCCGATGTCGACTTGAAGAGGGGATCCGGCTGGCTACCACCTATTCGGTAATGCGGGTTTGTGGCAATCCCGGAGTTTTACATGAGTCGCCTGACCATTGACATCACCACCCCGCAACACCAAAGCCTGAAGGCGCTGGCGGCCTTGCAAGGCAAGACCATCAGGCAATACACGCTCGAACGCCTGTTTCCCGACGACGCGAGCGACAATCAAGCATCGCAAGAGCTGAAAACCCTCTTGCATGCACGCATCGATGCAGGACTGGCCGGGAAGGTTTCCAGCAAGCGCGTCCGCGAAATCCTCGATGAGGAATTGGCCAAAGGCCGCCGCACTTGACCCGGCCGGGTTACATCCTGACCCGCGCGGTGGAAGCCGATGTCCGCGAAATTGTCCCTGTACGCGCAAGGAATGGGGCGATGTCCAGGTCCGCCGTTACATCATCAGCCCGGACCAAGGCGT
The DNA here is from genome assembly GCA_035281745.1 of Rhodanobacteraceae bacterium. GTDB lineage: Bacteria > Pseudomonadota > Gammaproteobacteria > Xanthomonadales > Rhodanobacteraceae > 66-474. The sequence goes on along the minus strand of DATEDI010000019.1, from coordinate 91,523 downwards.
CACCCGCCTGGCGGCCGGCCACGAACCCTTCAAGGATATGAGCGCGGTTACCCGGCGCTGCGCATGGCGCATTGTCAGCTCCATTACGTATTTTGCCTGCCACGCAAAGATGCTCCGGCGCTGATCGTGGCGATCCTGCACGAACGCATGGATTTGCTGGCGCAATTGGCCGATCGCCTGCACGAGTAAAGCGGCGATGGCAAGTGAACCATGTGTCGCGCACGTGATACAGGCCGGCCACTCGACGCCTTCCAGTTACCCGCCAGCAGCGTGCGCATCGGCTGGGCGACGCAGGTCAGCGCGATCGTGTTCGGCTGCGTACACTTGCCCGATTTCAAGTTCGCGTGATATCCGCTGCGGGCGTTGATCCTGTTGGGCGTGGTGCTGGCGTGGCTGCGCGTGCGCACGCGTTCGCTGTGGCCGTCGATCACGCTGCATGCGGCCAACAATTTCTTCTCAGCGTTGGTGGTTCCTGCTGACCAAGCCGCATTGACGCGCACGGCATCAGCCGCGGCTCAACGCGACCGCCCGCCCACTTCGTCGATGTGATGCAGCAGGTCCGCCGGATCTTCGTAGACACGAAACGCACCGGCTTTCTGCAACTCTTCGGCGCCGTAGCCGCCCGACAGCAACCCGACGCCCAGCGTCCGCCCGCGCTGCGCGGCCAACATGTCCCAGATGCTGTCGCCGACCACCAGCGCATGGCCGATCTCCACGCCAAGGCGTTCGGCGGCGGCCAGGAACAAGTCCGGATCGGGCTTGGCATGTCGCACTTCGTCCCGCGTCACTACCGGCACGCGTGCGGGATCGATGCCCAATGCCGCGAGGTTGTGCGATGCAGTTTCCATGCGCCCGCTCGTGGCCACCGCCCACGGCACGCCCTCGGCGGTCAGATGCTGCAGCAGTTCGCGCGCGCCTGGCAGCGGTCGGATGTCGGATGACAGCCGCGCGTAAGCTTCGGCGTGATGCCGACGCAGGCGCTGCACGCGCTCCTCGGTGATATCCAGCCCGGTTTCGCGCAGCAGGATGTTGGTGAACAACCCGCCGCTCATCCCGATCTTGCGGTGGATACGCCACACCGAAAGCTCAATGCCTTCATGGTCCAGCGCGGATTTCCAGGCCAGCACATGCTGATAAACGCTGTCGACCAGCGTGCCATCGAGGTCGAACAGGAATGCCGCGGTGGGATGCGTCATGACGGACTCCTGTATCTCAGCGGCGTGCGCAACTCGACCTCAATATCCCGCCGCCGAACCGGCCGGGTAACGCGGATCGTTGATGCTTTCCAGCATGCCGGTTTGGGGGTTGGCAACGATCGCCGCGATATCGCCCATCGAGTGCACGTCGCGAATCTTGTAACCCATGGCTTCCAGCGCCGACTGCACGGTCGGGGTGAACGCGCCGGGTTCCGCGAAGATCTCATCGGGCCACCACTGCATGTGGATGCGTGGCGCGTCGATGGCCTGCTTCACGTTCATGCCGTGCTCTACGACGTTGAGGATACTTTCCATCGTGGTGGAGATGATGGTGGACCCGCCGGGACTGCCGGTGACCATTCGAAGCCTGCCGTTCTTCAGGACGATGGTGGGGCTCATCGAACTCAGCGGGCGCTTGCCGGGCTCGATCTGGTTGGCCTTGCCCTGCACCAAGCCGAACTGATTCGGCACGCCGGGCTTGGAGGTGAAGTCGTCCATTTCGTTGTTGAGGAAGAAACCGGTGTCGCCCGCGATCTGCTTGATGCCGAAGTAACTGTTGACGGTGTAGGTGACCGCCACTGCGTTGCCGGCGTCGTCCACCACCGAATAATGCGTGGTGTTGGTGGCCTGGTACGGCCCGAGGCTGCCCTGCACTTCCGAGGACGGCGTCGCCGCGTCGGGCTTGATGCTGGCGCGCAGTTCGGCGGCGTGTTCGGCCGACAGCAATCGCGTGACCGGATTATCGACGAATGCCGGATCACCGAGGTAGGTGTTGCGATCGGCGAACGCACGGCGCTCCGCCTCGACGAAATAATGCGTACTCCTGGTGGAATGGAAGCCCCACTCGGCAAACGGATACGGCGCGATGATCTGCAGCGTTTCACAAATCGTGGTGCCGCCCGAACTCGGCGGCGGCGCCGAATAGATCGTGTAACCGTGGTAGCCGCACTCGATGGGTCGTTCCCATTGCACGGTGTAGGCCTTGAAATCCTGCAAGGTCAACAGCCCGCCGTTGGCCTCACTGGCCTTCACCACCGCCGCGGCGATCGGCCCCTCGTAGAACGCGCGGGTGCCGTCCTTCGCGATCAATTCCAGCGTGGCCGCGAGTTGCGGCTGCTTCAGCACTTGCCCGGCTTTCCACGGCTGGTCGTGGTCGAGGAAGGTCGCGGCGACATTCGGATATTGCTTGAAGAAATCGGTGGAAGTGTCGAGGATGCGCACGTCGCCCGGCTGCAACACATAGCCATCCTCCGCCAATTTGATCGCAGGCGCGATTACTTGCTGCAGCTTCATCGTGCCGTATTTTTTCAGCGCCTCGTCGAAACCCATCACCGTGCCGGGCACGCCGACACCGAGATAGGTTTTCGTGCTGCGGCCCTTCACCACCTTGCCGGCGGCGCTCTGCATCATCTCGGGCGTCGCGGCCAACGGCGCCTTCTCGCGGAAATCCAGGAACAAATTCTTGCCGTCCGCAAGGTGGATGGTCATGAACCCGCCACCACCGATGTTGCCGCAGCACGGATGCACCACCGCCAGCGCGTAACCGACCGCGACCGCCGCATCGACCGCATTGCCGCCCTGCTTCAGGATGTCGACGCCGATCCGGGTCGCGAGATGCTGCGCGCTCACCACCATGCCGTGCTGGGCGACAACCAGCGGTTCGTCCGGCAAATTGCGTTCGAAGTCGTCCGGCAGCTTCGACTGGATCGGACCGTCCTGGGCAGCCTGCGCGCTCGGTGCACTCGGGGGCGCAGACTGGTCGGCGAATGCGCAGGACGCGCAGCCTCCACCCATCAGCAAGATGATGGTGGCAGCCAGCAAAAACTTGCGCATGTTTGCTCCCCGAGTTCGACGCGGCAGGCCGTGAACCTTGCGTGCCGTTGCCCAACTTGTCAACGCACGGCCTTCAATGCGTCGATGACAGGCTGCACTTGCGCCGCGCGCCCAAGCATATCGCCGAGCCGTTGCAACCGCTGGGCCAGGGTCGCCGCATCCGGTGCACACACCGTGGCATGGCCCACCTTGCGGCCGACGCGCGGCGACTTGCCGTAGTCGTGCCAGTGCGCACCGGGGACTGCAAGCAGCTTGTCGCGATCGGGCAGCTCGCCGATCCAATTGAGCATGCACGATGGAAAGCGCGCCGAGGTGTCGCCCAGCGGCATGCCCAGCACTGCGCGCACGTGGTTTTCGAATTGCGACGCCACTGCGCCTTCGATGGTCCAGTGACCCGAGTTGTGCACGCGCGGCGCCATCTCGTTGCCGAGCAGTTCACCATTTTTGACGAACAGCTCCAGCGCGAACACGCCCACGTAGCCGAGCTTCTCCGCAATCACGCGAGCGTGCGCGAACGCCGCCTTGTCGATGCTTGCGCCACGCGGCGCGGGCGCAAGGCTGGCCGAAAGGATGCCGTCCACGTGCCAGTTGCGCGTCACCGGCCAGGCGCGGAATTCGCCATCGGTCGCGCGCACCGCCACCACCGAAGCCTCGAAATCGAACGCCACGAAACTTTCGAGGATCAGCCCGCGTGCTTCGGCCTGCGCGCCCAGCGCCTGCCATGCGGCGTCGGCGTCCGCCAACGTCCTGATCCGGAATTGGCCCTTGCCGTCGTAGCCCTCGCGCCGCGTCTTCAAAATCGCGGGCGCACCAATGCGCGCGAGCGCCGCATCCAGATCGGCACGTGTCGCGATGTCGGCGAACTCCGCGGTGGGCAAGCCGCATTCGCGAAAAAGGGTTTTCTCCAGCACGCGATCCTGCGCGGTTGCCAGCGACAACGCGTTGGGAGCGACACGGGTGCGTGCACTCAACCATTCCGCCGTAGCCGCGGGAACGTTCTCGAAATCGAACGTGGCCGCGTCGATCTCGCGCGCAAACGTTTCCAGTTTTTCGACGTCATCCCAGCCGACCGTCGAGAGCGGCGCCAGTTGCCCGGCGCATGCATCGGCAACCTTGTCGACGATGCGGAAACGCACGCCGAGCGGCGCGCCGGCCAGCACCAGCATTCGTGCAAGCTGGCCGCCCCCCAGGATGCCGAGCGTCTCCATCACGCGCGGGCTTTGCGGGTATTGGACCGCGCCGCGCTCGTCGGCGCCGGTCGCGGCGGCGTCAGCCGCGGATCGGAATGACGCAGCACTTCCTCGGTCTGCGCGTCGCGGAAACGATCCAGCGCGCGCGCGACCTTGTCGTCGTGCAGCGCCACGATCGCGGCGGCGAGCAGGCCCGCGTTCTTGGCGCCGGCTTCGCCGATCGCCAGCGTGCCCACCGGCACGCCGGCCGGCATCTGCGCAATCGACAGCAACGAGTCCAGCCCCTTCAGCGCACGCGACTGCACCGGCACGCCGAGGATCGGCAGACGCGTCTTGGCGGCCAGCATCCCCGGCAGGTGCGCGGCGCCGCCGGCGCCCGCGATGATCACCTCGATGCCGCGCTGGGCGGCGCCTTCGGCGTAGGCGAACAACTTGTCCGGCGTGCGGTGCGCGGAGACCACCTCGACCTCGTGCTCGACGCCCAGTGACGTCAGCATCTCGGCGGCGTGTCGCATCGTCTCCCAGTCCGAACGCGAACCCATCACCACCCCGACCCGGGGCGCGACTGTCGTTTTCCGCATGGTCTCACCGGCGCAAAACGAGTATTGTACGGGCATGGACAAGCGATTGCTGGACATCCTGTGCGACCCGGTCACCAAGACCCCGGTGCGGCCCCTGCGCCGCGACGAACTGGACGCGTTGAACCGTGCGATCACGGCAGGCAGCCTCGACACCGTGGCCGGCCAGAAGGTGGCATCGCCCCTTTCATCCGGGCTGATCACCACCGACCGCAAGGTCGTGTACCGGATCGAGGACGACATTCCCGTGATGCTGGCCGAGGAGGGCATCGGCACCTTGCAGTTGGCCGACTTCCCGGCCTGACCGCATCCGCCCGGAAGGCCTGCGTGCATTTTCCGAGGCCGGTTCCACAAAAGCGGCCGCCGCACCACGGCCGGCGATGGCGCTGTGAACGGCTTCACGTTCCCGTATCCTCGAAACGGCATACTAATCTGCCCCTGTTCCTGCACCGGAATCCAGGTTTTTCGTCATGATGCCGATCCCGTCCGAGCCGCACGCCGACCCCGACAAGAAGGTCGTGGACATCGCTTCGCGTGCCTCCGAAGCAAACCACGATCACGTGGGCGGCCTGCTGGTCGCGGTGCGCGAAATGACGTTGAAGGCCACCGCCAATCTGGTGGCAGAGTTGCTGGACAACGTCGACGACACGCTGTTCGACCTCGCCGAAAAGGCCGAGAGCAACGCCAGCCAGACCGAATACTTCGACGGCATGCGCGAGACCCGCAAGATGCGTCCGCGCATCGAGCGGCTGTTCGGCGAGCGCGTCACGCGCGGCTTTGCCGACTTCGCCGCCGGCCGGCAACCGAAGGGCAGCGACGCGCAGCGCGCGTTCTCCGCCAGCGGTGAGTTGAGCCTGGTGGACGATCGCGAACTGGAAGAATCGCTGGCGGTGTCCAGCATGGTGGCCAAGGCCGACGGACGTTTGTCGTCGGCGCTGATGGCACTGAACCAGCGCCTCTCGGTGCTGAGCGGCGGACGCTCCACCACCAACACCAACAATCCGCTGGGTCCGGGTGCACTCACCGAAGCGTTCCGCGAAGCGCTGGGCGAACTCACCGAAGTCAACATTCGCGTGCGCCTGATCATCCTCAAGATGTTCGAGCGCTACGTGCTGAAGGCATTGGACACGCTGTATCACGACGTCAACGTGCGGCTGGTGCAAGCCGGCGTGCTGCCGCAGTTGCGGCATCCGAACGTGGTGCGGCGGCATGCTTCCGCGGGCCCTGCGCCGCGCGCAGTGAGTGACGCCCTCGAAGCCGCCATCGGCGGCGCGGCCGACTATCTGGCCGACCCCGCGGACGAATTGCACAGTGAATTGATGCAGCGCCTCACCTCGCTGCTCGCCTCGCGCCGCCAGCATGTGTACGGCGACGGCGGGTTGTCCGCAGCGGGCGGCAGCGGTCTTGCTTCGCTCACTCCGGCCGAGCTGCTGGGCGCGCTGACCCTGCTGCAGGGCGAATCGCGCCCGCTGCCCGCGATGCCCGCGGCCACCGACACCACGGCCGCCATCGACATGGTGCAGCGTCTCAAAGACGAGCTGATGCTGCAGATCCAGCGCCTGTCCGGCCAAGCCAAGGCGCACGTTTCCGGCAGCGACGAGGACACCATCGACCTCGTCGGCATGCTGTTTGAATACATCCTGCAGGATCACACGATCCCGGCGCCGATGCAGGTGCTGCTGGCGCGCCTGCAGATTCCCTATCTGAAAGTGGCGATCCTCGATCGGCGGATGTTCGCGCACGCAACCCACCCCGCGCGCAAGCTGCTCGACCAGTTGGCCGACGCCGCCAAGGGCTGGTCGGAAGAATCCGACCGCGACCATCGCCTGTTCGCCAAGGTCAAGAGCGTGGTCGAAACCCTGCTGCAGGATTTCGACGACGACATCGGCGTGTTCGAACGCCAGTTTGCCGAGTTCACCCAGTTCGCCGAACAGAACCGCAAGCGCGCCGAGCTCGCCGAAAGCCGCGCCACCGAAGCCGCGCGCGGTCGCGAACGCTTGCAGGATGCGCGCCGTCGCGCCGCGCAGGAAATCCTCTCGCGCATCAGCGGACGCAACCTCCCTACCCTGCTGCGCGGCGTACTGACGCGGCCGTGGGCGAATTACCTGGTACTGATCGTGTTGCGCCAGGGCGTCGAGTCGCCGGAGTTCCGCGCGGCCGTGCACTTCGTGGACGACTTCGTCGCCACCATCGATCCGCCGCGCGGCGACGCCGAGCGCACCCAGTACAAGAACGCGTTGGCGTCGATCGAAAAACACCTGCGCGCGGGCCTCGTCACCGTCGCCTTCCAGGAACCCGACATCGACCGGCTGCTCGCGGAACTGTGGAAATTCTGGCGCCAGCAACTCGGCGAACCCGCGCCCGCCGCGCCGGCCGAAGAACCGGCGCTGGACCCCGCGGCCGTGCTCGGCATCAACGCCGACGCGCAACCGGCGATCACCGACGCGGCGCCCGACGCCGATGACGATCTCGATTCCGATGAGATGTCGGTGGACGTCGATGCCGACACCCTGCAGGCCGTGCGCGATCTGAAAATTGGCAGCTGGGTCGAGTTTGTCGACGACACCGGCACCCGCGAGCGCGCCAAGCTGTCCTGGATCAGCCCGATCAGCGGCAAGTACCTGTTCGTCAACCGCCGCGGCCTGAAAGTCGCCGACCGCACCGCAGTGCAACTCGCTTCGGAACTCTTGAGCGGGCGCGCGATGATCCTGGAGGAAGTGCCATTGTTCGACCGCGCACTCGACGCCATCGTCGATCGCCTGCGCAACGCCCAGCCCGCGCCGCAAGCCGGCGCATGAGCGGCGCCGACGCGCGCCCCGCGCCGCCGCCACTTGAGGCGATCCACGAAGATGTTGCGCGCGCCCTTGCCGAGGACATCGGCACGGGCGATGTCACGGCCGCGCTGATCGACGCTGATGCGCATACTCGTGCGCACATCGTTTGTCGGGAGGATGCGGTGCTTGCCGGCGCACCGTGGGCGGAGGAGTGCTTCTGCCAACTCGATTCGGATGCACGCATACATTGGCACCACTACGATGGTGATCGCGTCAGCGCAAATGCCGTGCTGTGCGAAATCGAAGGCAACGCGCGCGCACTGGTCGCGGGCGAACGCAACGCCCTCAATTTCCTGCAGGCCCTTTCCGGCACCGCCACCGTGACACGTACCTACGTCGACGCCGTCGCCGGCACCCGCGCGAAGATTCTCGATACCCGCAAGACCATTCCGGGTTTGCGGCTCGCCCAGAAATACGCCGTGCGGTGCGGCGGCGGGCACAACCATCGAATGGGTCTTTACGACGCCATCCTGATCAAGGAAAACCATGTCACCGCCGCTGGCGGCGTCGCCCACGCGATCCGCGCCGCGCGCGCCGTGAGTCCCGGCGTGTTCCTCGATTGCGAAGTCGAATCGCTGGACGAATTGCGCGACGCGATCGACGCCGGCGCCGACCGCGTGCTGCTGGACGAATTCACCGATGCGATGCTGCGCGAAGCCGTCGCCCTTGCCGCCGGCCGCGTGCCGCTGGAAGTCTCCGGCAGCGTCAACCTCGAACGCGTCCGCGCGATCGCCCAAACCGGCGTCGACTGCATCTCCATCGGCGCCCTGACCAAACACATCCGCGCGATCGACCTGTCGATGCGCTTCGACGCGCGCTGACCGCTGTTCCGCCGCTCCCTTCGGAGAGGCGGAGCGACGCGAATGCGCGCAGCGCGAGCGCGAAGCGCCGGGTGGGGGTCCTGACATGTGGTGAACTCCATTATTTCGTCATTCCGGGGCTGCGCGAAGCCCAGAACCCGGAACCCGGCGCCTCTGTTCGTTCAACACTCGTATCGACTCCGCACTTATCCAATGTGTGCGGGTATTCCGCGCTCGCGCATTTGCAAGTCGGGCTGAGCACAGCAAGGCCCAATACGACGGCCGTAATGATCTGTTCCGTAGGGCGGGTGACAACCCGCCGCCGTGCAAGCCGGCGGGATCCACTCCGTTCCCCCCGCCCTACGGGCTCCTCAAACGCCTGATAACACCGCGACAGCAATACCCTCCAGCGTATGCCGGAATCGGCCAAATACTTGATGCGCCGCTGGATTTGCCGAATTGACAATGCCGACCCGCAGCGGGACGATTCCATTACCGCCCCCGATCCGGGGCAGAAATAGCGTTAGACCGCATCGGAAAAGGTTTCGCGAGAATGGAAGAAGAAAAGAAGTCAAAGCCGACACTTCGCACACGCGCAAACGGGGTGAAGTTCTTGCGCTGCAAGAATCTGATCGCTGTCATCGAGAATCCGGCAGACCTGCGAAACATCGGCACCATCATCCGAAACGTGAATGCGTTGGGTGCTGAAAAGACTTATGTTGTTACCAACAAACCGGGGTTCCCTGATGACTGGCAGGACATGCGCAACAAGGCAAAACTAAGCGCCGTGTCGGCGTCCGCTATCAAGTGGAGCTTCGTCAAGAAATTCAGCGACACCGAGGCCTGCTTGGCGCACCTAGAAAAAAACGGGTTCGTGTCGGTCGTTACGTCCCCACATATGAAGGGCCGCAAGAATGTGGTCCTTCACGAGGCCGATTACACCAAATACAAAAAGCTGGCCGTGTGGTTTGGCAGCGAGGCCAGAGGCATCAGCGACCTGGCTGTGGAGCACAGCGAGTTCTGTGTAAACATCCCAATGTGCGGAATCATTGAAAGTCTCAACCTGGGTACATCGTCAGGCATCGTGCTGTACGAGATCACCAAGCAAAGGCGTGGGTTCCAAGATCAGCACTGGGCAAAGGTCGTGGCAAAGAGGGCTGCAAAGAATGCGGTCTAACATTTCGGTCAAGCGGACCGACAGCCCGCTACGCGGGCTGTCGGTCCGCTTACCTCGGGCGTTAGATTGCACGGGGACGTTCATGCCGGGAATGATGACGCGAAGTTTTCGTCTAGTGCTTTACTCGGCGCTGGCGGTTTTTCTCGCCATCAACGTCTGGGCTCTTGTTGCGGGCAACTACTTTGCAGTAATCCCACTGTGCATCGAGCTAGTTGTTCTGGTATCGGTCTATCTAGGTAAACCTTGGGCTTTCGTCGCTATACGGGTTTGGGCTTGCGTTCTCATCATCGCTGGCGTGGCGATGTGGCTTGCGGTGCTGCTCGATGGCGTTGCCCATTTCCACTCGCCTGCGCGCGCCGTCGTTTTGACCATCATGCTCGTACTGGGGTTGTACTTGTTGGTCTACTCTAGATCGGGTTCGCAGCAGATCAGCAGTGCAATCTAACATTCCGTAAGAGACTTCCGGTCAATATTGGCCAGATAATCGCGTTCCTTGAACTTCGGGCCAAGCTGATAGCGAGTTGTACTGCGTGGTGCATTCAGCGCGTAGGTTGGGCTGAATGCAATGAAGCCCAACGCGGAAGAGCGACAACGTTGGGGTTCGCGTTGCTCAGCCCGACCCAACCTCAGCGCGGCAGCTGCTGGTGGAGCGGGATCGCTGCTACTTGATCGCACTCAATGCCTGCGCCATGCGCTTGCCCGAAACTGGTTCGGCGGTTTTGAGTTCCTGCGCGAACACGGACACGCGCCATTCCTCGACCAGCCAGCGCAGGGTGTCCAGATCTTCGGAATCGCCGCCTGAGGCGCGCGCACCCAGTACCGCGCGCCAGTACGGCAATACCTGCTGCATGCGCGAATGGTCGCGCGCCGGATCGCCGCGCAATTTTTCGGCGCGCAGCCGCATGGCTTTGAGGTAACGTGGCAGGTGCGTGAGGCGCGCCCGTGGCAGTTCGCGCAGGAATCCCGGCGCAAGCAGTGCATCGAGCTGTTCGTGCAGGTCGGCATAACCCTCTTCGGCCTGACCCTTGATCGCAGGCTTCATCCACGGCTGCAGTTCCGCCAGTGCGGCGAGAATCGGCTCGCCGAGTTTCAAGCGCTCCATCGCGGCACCGAACAGCGCGCGCGAGACGCCATCGCGCAATGCGTTCCATGCCGCGCGGTCGCGCGCGTTCAAATCATGCTCGCGCAACACATCGGCGAACGCGCCTTCCACGATGTCCTCGCGCAGCGCGTCGGCGCGGCCATGCGGCGCGAACGCCACCGCAAGCTTCGGCTTCAGTGGCAACTGCTTGCGCGCGCGCTTGAACTCGGCCGCCAGCGCGATGCGCAACAGCCGCTGGACGCCGGCCCGGTGCGCGCCGACGGCTTCGTCCGCATTTTCGAACACCCGCAGTGCCACCACCTCGCCCAGGTCGACCAACGCCGGATAGGCGGTCATGCCGTCGCGCGCCCGCGTGGCTTCGGGAATCGCATCGAAATCCCAGTCGCGCACGTCTGCCCGCGTGACCGCCACATCCGCATGCCGCGAAAACGCTTCGCGGGCGCGCGAGCCGAATCGTGCGCGCAGCGCTTCGAGATCGCGGCCTTGCGCCAGCGACTGGCCGCGCTCGTCGCGCAGGTCGAAGCGCATCTTCAGGTGCGGGGGCAGCGCACCAGCGTCGAACATGACCGCATCCACGGCGACCCCGGTCACCCGCTTGAGGAACGTCGCAAGCACGACCGCCAGCGGTTCGTCGCGCGGCGCTTCCGCTTCGACGAACGCGCGCGCGAATTCCGGCGCGGGCACGAAGTTGCGACGTTGCGCCTTGGGCAGGCTGCGGATCAGCGCCGCGACCTTGTCCTGCAGCAGGCCCGGCACCAGCCATTCGCAGCGCGTCGCCGGCACCGCGTTCAACAACGGCAGCGGCAAGCGCAGGGTGACGCCGTCGGCCTCGTCGCCCGGCATGAATCGGTAATCGAACGCAAGCCGCTGGCTGCCGATCTCCATCGCGTCGGGAAACGCGCCGGCATCGCCGTGGGCGCCGGGTTCCAGCAGGTCGCGCAGCGACCAGCGCAACGCCGCGCGCTCGACGGCGGATGCACGCTTGTACCAGGCATCCAGCGCGGCGGACGAGGCGATGTCTCGCGGCAACTTGCCTGCAAAAAAGCCGGCCAGATCCTCGTCGGATTTCAGCAAGCCTTCGCGGCGTTGCTGCGCCTCGATTTCCCGCGCCTCGTCCAGCACCCGCGCATTCGCACGCACGAAATCGGCGCGGCAGTCGATGTCGCAGCGCACCAGCGCTTCGCGCAGGAAGATCGCATGCGCCGCATCCGGGTCCTGTTTCGCGAAGGTGACTGCGCGCCGCTCGATCAGGATCAGCCCGTACAGCGAAACCTGTTCGAACGCCTGCACTGCACCGCGCGGGCGCGACCAGTGCGGGTCGCTGCAGGTTCGTTTCAGCAGGTGCGCGGCCTGCCGTTCGATCCACGCGGGTTCGATGCGCGCGCACTGCATGCCCCAGACCTTGCCGCCCAGGTCGAGGATCTGCGCGACGAACAACCAGGCCGGCGGCTTTTTCGCCAGCGCGGAACCCGGAAACACCTTGAACTTGCGTTCGCGCGTGCCACGATACAGGCCCTGCTCGTCCTTGCGCGCGACATTGGTGGGCAGGCCAGAGAGCAGCGCAAGATGGATATCGCGATAGACCCCATCCGCGAAAGTTTTTTGCTCGTCATTCCGGACGCCGCGCCGCGGCGATCCGGAATCGGTTGCGTTGGCGTTGGAGACACTGGACAAACCCGAGGCTTGTGGCCTTTGCTTCACACCCTCGGCCCGATCAAGCAACAGTTGCCGATGCAACTCGCGCCACTCCCGCATGCGCATGAACGACACGAAGTGTTTTGCGCACCAGTCGCGCAGTTTCGATTGGGTCAGTTCCTCGTGGGCCGTGCGGTACGCGGTCCAGAGGTTCAGCACGCCGATGAAATCGGATTGCGGATCGGTGAATTCGGCGTGCGCGGCGTCGGCCTGCTGCTGCTTGTCCGCGGGTCGCTCGCGGGGGTCCTGGATGCCCAGGAACGCAACGATCGGCAATACCGTGCCGGACACGCCGAGCTGGCGCGCCTCGATCAGCATGCGTGCAAGCTGTGCGTCGATCGGAATGCGCGCAAGTTGTTTGCCCATCGGCGTGAGTCGGCGCGCATCATCGACCGCGCCAATCTCCGCTAGCCTGCGCCAGCCATCGTTGACCGCGCGCGGATCGGGTGGATCGATGAAGGGAAACGCCTCGACATCACCGAGGCCGAGGTCGAGCATGTGCAGGATCACGTCCGACAATGCACTGCGCAGGATTTCGGGGTCGCTGTACGGCGCACGCGACAGGAAATCGGCCTCGTCATAGAGCCGCACGCAAATGCCGGGTCCCACGCGCCCGCAGCGTCCGGCGCGCTGGTTGGCCGCGGCTTGCGAAATGGGTTCGATGTGCAATCGTTCGATCTGGCTGCGCCGCGAATAGCGCTTGACCCGCGCGTCGCCGGAATCGACCACCCAGCGGATGCGCGGCACCGTCAGCGAAGTTTCGGCGACGTTGGTGGCCAGTACGATGCGGCGCTGGGGACCCGGCTTGAACACGCGATCCTGTTCCTTCACCGACAGGCGCGCGTATAGCGGCAATGCCTCGGTATGCCGGTACTGCCGCCGCGCCAGCGCAAGATGCACGTCCCGAATTTCGCGTTCGCCCGGCAGGAACACCAACACGTCGCCTTTGGGATCTTCGCGGGTGAGATCGTCGAGCGAGCCAACGACACGCTCGGTCAGGCCGCTCTCCTGCTCCGGCGGCCGATAGCGGATTTCGACCGGATACGCGCGGCCTTCCACAGTCACCACCGGCGCGTTGTCGAAATGTTCCGCGAAACGCGCGGTGTCGATGGTGGCTGAGGTGACGATCAGTTTGAGGTCGCGGCGCTTGTGCAGCAGCCCTTTCAGATAACCCAGCAGGAAATCGATGTTGAGGCTGCGTTCGTGCGCCTCGTCGATGATCAACGTGTCGTACGCCGACAGCCAGCGGTCGTGCGCCATTTCGGCCAGCAGGATGCCGTCGGTCATGAACTTGACCAGCGTGTTCGCGCCGAGCTGTTTCGCGAAGCGCACCTCGTAGCCGACCACGCCCCCGGTCTCGCCTCCCAGTTCATTCGCGACGCGCCGTGCCATTGCGCGCGCGGCCAATCGCCGTGGCTGGGTGCAACCGACCATGCCCGCAACACCGCGACCGGCCGCGAGGCACAGCTTCGGCAGTTGCGTGGTCTTGCCGGAACCGGTTTCACCCGCGATCACCAGTACCTGATGCTCGCGGACCAGGCGCGTGATCTCGTCGGCGCGCGGCGTGATCGGCAGCGCTTCGTCCAGCTTGATTGGCGGCACCAGCATGGCGCGCGCCTCGCGCTGCGCAACCGACGCCGAGATTTCCTGCGCCAGCTTGCGCAAGGCATCGGGCGATGACGCATGCTCGCGTTCGAACCCGCGCAGACGCGCGCGCAACCGACCGGCGTCGCGCGTAAGGGCACGATCCAGTAGGCGTTCCAGTTCGCGCGGAGCGGGCGGATGGCTCCCACGCTGGCGGTGCTTTGATTCCATCGCGACATGTTATTCGACACAGCCGGCCATCTTCTGCAAAAAAACCGCGAACGGTGCATGATTCGGGTTTTGCCCATCGGGAAAAGCCCATGTCCCGCACCATGCTGATCCTCGCCGCCACCGTCGCCTGCGCGTGCGCGGCCTGCTCGCAACAGTCGCCCGATACCGCTCCCGCGCCGACGCCGGCCACTTCCGCGGCAACGCCCGCAACGGCTGCGACACCGGCGCCGGCCAGCACCGCGCCCGACATCGGCATCAGCCTGTCGTACATCGACAAGTCGGTGAAGCCGGGCGACAACTTTTTCGATTACGCCAATGGCGCATGGCTGAAGACCGCCGAGATCCCCGCCGACCGTTCCAGTACCGGCGCGTTCTACGACATCTTCGAGGTCACCGAAAAGCACACGGCGGACCTCATCAAGAACGCGGGCGCCGACAACCCGGCCGGCGGCAGCAATGCGCGCAAGATCGCCGACTACTACGCCGCCTACATGGACACCGCCGCGATCGACAAGGCGGGCCTGGCGCCGCTGAAGCCGGAGTTGGACGCCATCGACGCGATCAAGACCCGCGAAGACCTCGCGCGCGTGCTGGGCTCGCGCCTGCGTGCCGACGTGGACCCGATCAACGACACGAACTTCCAAACCTCGCATCTGTTCGGCCTGTTCGTGACCAAGGGGCTGGAAGAAGCGTCCACGCAGATCCCGTATCTGCTGCAGGGTGGCATCGCCATGCCCAGCCGCGACTATTACCTGTCGAAAGACGCGCACATGGCGGAAGCGCGCGGCAAGTACAAGACCTATGTCGCGGCGCTGCTGAAGCAGGCCGGCATCGCCGATGCCGACAACAAGGCCGACGCGGTGATCGCGCTGGAAACGAAAATCGCGCAAACGCAGGAAAGCCTGATCGACAGCGAGAACATCCACAAAGCCAATACCTTGTGGAGCGTCGCCGAATTTCCGAAGAAGGCGCCGGGGCTCGACTGGAGTGCCTACTTCAAGGCGGCCGGTCTGACCGACGTCAAGCAGATCGACCTTTGGCAGCCTTCTGCAATCACCGGCGAATCCAAGCTGGTCGCGAGCCAGCCGATCGACGCCTGGAAAGCGCTGCTGACCTTCCACACGCTCAATACCGCGGCGCCGCTGCTGCCGAAGCCCTACGAGGAGCTGAACTTCGATCTCTTCGGCAAGACCCTGCAGGGCACGCCGGCGCAGCGCGAGCGCTGGAAACGCGCGGTCGGCGCCACCAATACCGATCTCGGTGACGCGGTCGGCGAGTTGTACGTCAAGCAATACTTCCCTGCTTCGTCCAAGACCGCTGCGGAGGCGATGGTGAAGAACCTGATCGCTGCGTTCCGCAGCGGCATCCAGAACCTCACCTGGATGTCGCCCGAGACCAAGCAGAAGGCCGAGGCGAAACTCGACACGCTGAAGGTGGGCGTCGGCTATCCCGACCACTGGCGCGATTATTCCTCGCTGGAGATCAAGCCCGATGACGCGCTCGGCAACCACCTGCGCGCCGTGAAGTTCGAATACGAACTCGCAAAGGCGAAAATCGGCAAGCCGATCGACGACAACGAGTGGTGGATGACGCCGCAGACGGTGAATGCGGTAAACCTGCCGCTGCAGAACGCGCTGAACTTCCCTGCCGCGATCCTGCAGCCGCCGTTCTTTGATCCCAAGGCGGATCCGTCCGCCAACTACGGTGCGATCGGTGCGGTGATCGGCCACGAGATCAGCCACAGCTTCGACAACACCGGCGCGGATTTCGATGCGCAGGGCCGCTTGAAGAACTGGTGGACACCGGCCGACCTCAAGCACTTCGAAGCCGCAACAGACGCGCTGGCGGCGCAATACAGTTCGTACGAAGCATTGCCGGGTCTGCACGTGAACGGCAAACAGACGCTGGGCGAGGATATCGCCGATGTCTCGGGATTGACCGCTGCCTATCGCGCGTACCGCCTGTCGCTGGATGGCAAGCCCGCACCGGAAATCGACGGGCTTTCCGGCGACCAGCGCTTCTTCATCGCGTTCGGGCAGGCATGGCGCAGCAAGACGCGCGACGCGGCGTTGCGCCAGCAAGTGGTCACCAACGTGCACGCGCCCGCACAGTTCCGTGCCGAGACCGTGCGCAACCTCGATCCGTGGTATCAGGCGTTCAACATCCCGCCGGACGCGAAGCTGTACCTGAAACCGGATCAGCGGGTGAAGATCTGGTGAGCGTTCCCGCGCAATTGCATCGCACGACGGCCGCGCCCAAAAGGCGCGGCCGTTTCGCTTGGAACCCCGGATGCCCGACCCAGGCGAAGACAACTGGTAGACTCCGCCACCGGACGGGTGCGGAACCGGACGGGCGCCAGTGGTTTCAGACGTGGACGCAACCTCCGCAAGCACGGCGATTTACTGCGCGAGAGCGAGCACCCCGGATGCTGGAAAGCTCGAACATCGCGGTGCCCTTGCGCTGGCGCCCCATGCAGCCGGCGGACGTGGACGCGTGTGTGGACATCGTCGCCGCGCATCCCGTGATCGGCCCGCGCTACGGCGCGGACATCGAGAATCTGGGCCGCGCCTGGCGCCAACTTCTGGGTTCGGCGGCCGTCAACAACGCCGTTTTCGAACGGCTGGATCGGAAACGCGCGACGATCGTGGGGATCGGCTTCGCCGTCTTTGTTCGCGGCGAATTCATCCGCGAGATCAAGACGCCGCCGCTGCCCTGGGTCGGGCCGGAACTCGCGCGTCGCATTACGGGAGGAGACTCTCCCATTCTCACCGATGACGAGATGCGCGATGCGAATTCGGGTGCGGGTCTCAACGAAGTCGTATGGGAAGGCACGGGCACGCCGGAGTTCGCGCGCACCATGGATTTTTACCACCACATGGTGGGCGCCTACATCGAGGAACACCGCGGTTTCTTGTTCAAAGAGATGATCACTGCGCAGGCGGAGAGTGTCGAGCGGTTGCTTTGGGTGGTCGAGGCGGGAGGGCTCTACTGGAACCCGGCAAATCAACGCTACGAAACCACATCGTCAGAGCCGGCCGAAACGTTTGCCGCGCGGCCGCATCTCGTCGGCATCACGCGCGAACTCGAGTCCGTGCGCCCGGGCTCGTGGATAGGCACGTTGTTCAATTATCGTCCGCCGCGGTTCGGCTTCAGCCGTGGCGAACAGCAACTGCTGCTGACTGCGCTCAAAAGTTTCCGCGGAACGGATCAGGAACTGGCCGGCGACCTTCATCTCTCGGTTCCGACGGTCAAGAAGATGTGGGGCTCGATCTACCGCCGCGTGGCCGACTGCGATCCCGAACTCGTCCCCGACTCGACGCTGGCCGAATCGGGGACGCGTGAGCGCGGACGCGAAAAGCGCCGCAGCTTGCTCGCATACCTGCGCGAGCATCCCGAGGAACTGCGCCTGCATTCGCGCAAGCTGCTGAGGCGGAACCTGCGCCGGATGACCGGCGAATGATGATGCGTACCGCCAGGCGCGGCCGCCCTCACGGCACGACAGTCACCCTGCAATCCTGCCGCTCGCCTCCCCCCGGGTTGCCGCAGCTGGAGACCACGCCATGGATCGCCTGCGGACCGAAATGCGCGCTGGCCGGCGACCCGATCGTCAGCGTGAAATTCGCCAACTGGACGTACGCCGCCCCCGGAACGAGCGTGTTCGACACGCCCAGGATGCAGATCGTCACCGGCGACGGATTGCCGAACGGCGGGTTGGCGCCGTTGGCCGTCACGTAGGCCGAACCGGTTACCACAAAGCCGCCCGTGACCGAGGAAACGGAAGGACACATGGTCTGCCAATCCATCGGTCCAGCATGAATCACCCCGTTCGTGACGCTGATGTGGTGCGTGTGGGGGCCAAGCTTGCCTGGATCGAAATCCGGATCGGTGTTCACGGCTTCCGACGTCTCCATCGCGAATGCCGCCGAGAACGCCGCCTTGCTTCGGGCCGGGTTGAGACCCAGCGTCCACCTGCCGTGCATCTCGTAGGGGGCGCCCTTGATGGGCGTGCCATTGACGCTGGAAGGCGTGTAATCACTGAGCACGCCGCTGAAATGCATCGGCAGTTGCGGCGAACCTCCCGCCCGTGCGCTGGCCGATCCAGCGACAGCCATCGTGGCCAGAACCAAGATGCCCAACACCGGAGCTACCTTGCTGGACGCAAACCGTTTCCACTCTTTCTTCTTCACGGGGAAACCTCCCATCTGCGATGAGTGCGCCCGGAATTCGGCTGGCCCGTTGCCCCAAGATGGCTGCGCGAGATCGCATCGATTCCAAGCAGAGAGGAGCGTAGAAGAAGCGTGGCGGTACGCAATTATCCTAAAAGGATCCATCGTTTCGGTTCGGTCTGGCGATTCGGCCCTGATGCCTGACGAGCATCAGGCGCCTCCGTGCCGTAGCGAATCGGGTCCGCATCTTCAACTGAACGCACCTGCAACGAGCAGGCGTGTATTCATCTTCGAGCCTGCTTTCGTGCGTTAGGGTCCAATTCGCAGCGCGATATTTCCCCACGTCGTTCCGCGCGCTGTCCTGCGGTGCGACCGACCCGAGAGGAGAAGACTGCATGTCCAGCAAGGTTTATCGCACGCTCTGCCTTGCCGTCGGCGTGACGGCCACGGTCGCTTTCGCCGGCTGCACCAATTACGTCAAGCGCAGCGATTTCGACGCTGCCATCACCAAGCTCCAGAATACCGACCAGAGCCTGCAGCAGCAGATCAACTCGCTGTCGCAGGACATGCAAAGCCATTTCGCGAAGTACGACACCCAGATCACGGCGATGCAGGGGCGCATCCGCGTCGACACCGTCGCGCATTTCGAATTCAACAAGGCCACCTTGCAGGACGACGACAAGGCCATGCTGGATGAATTCGCGAAGGTGATGCGCACGCATCATTCCGATGCGCTGGTCACCGTGGAAGGCTTTGCCGATCCGGCGGGTTCCGCCTCGTACAACAAGCGCCTCGGCAAGGAACGCGCGAATGCCGTGCGCAATTACCTTGTCAACAACGACGGCATGGCCGCCAGCCAGGTGCGCGCCGTGAGCTACGGCGAAGCGCACGATCGCCAGGTGAAACCGGGCGCCACACGTGCCTCGGGCGAACCCAATCGCCGCGCCTCGCTGGTGATCGACTTCGCCGGCACGACAAGCTGATCCACCAATCCCAAGGCTGCACGACGCGCCCGGATTTTCCGGGCGCGTTTTTTCATATACGCACCATCGATCAAACGCGCGACTGAGCACGAACATGAAAATCGAACGACTGGATCACTGGGTGCTGACCGTGCGCGACATCGACGCGACCGTGGGGTTCTACGAACGGGTACTCGGCATGCGCGCGATCACCTTCGGCAAGGCGCGCCGCGCGCTGGCTTTCGGTGAACAAAAGATCAATCTGCACCCGGCCGAGGCGCCGCTTCGGCCACATGCTGCGCGGCCCACGCCGGGCTCGGGCGACCTGTGCCTGGTCACCCGCACGCCCATCGACGAAGTAATCGCCGAACTCGAAGACGCCGATGTCACCATCGAGGAGGGACCCGTCCCGCGGACCGGCGCGCTCGGCCCCATCACCTCGGTGTATTTCCGCGACCCGGATGGGAACCTCATCGAAGTTTCGCACTACGACACGGAAATGCAGAATGCCGAATCCCGCACCTGATGCCGCGCGACCAGTTCTTCAAGACACCTGGACCGATCGCGCCAAGCTCGGCAAGATGACTCCCGCAGGGTGACAGGCGTCACTCGCTCGCTCCCCAGGGGCGGCAAGTTGGCGGCCGGGATGTGCCGCAACGTGAACTTCGCGACGGAGTTCGGCAACGGTGCGAAACCCACCCGCGAACTGACTTCGTTCCATCTCGACAACGACAAGAATGGCGATTGTGCGGCTACACCGCGAACACGACGCCCGCCGGCGCATGATGCTCAGGCGATGCCGAGGCCAGTGATCTCGCCAATCGCATCGCCATCGAAACCCGCGAGCCGCGCAAACGCTCGGCCGCGTTCGGCGTAGTCGCGGAACTGGTCGAAGCTGGGCGCACCGGGCGACAACAGCACCACGCCGCCGGGTTGCGTGGCAGTCTTGGCGCGGGCGACCGCAGCGGCAAGACCGTCCGCCTGCTCGACCGTGCACTCGACATGCGCGTCCCGCAAGGTGTCCGCAATGCGCGCGCCGGCCGCGCCCTGGACAATCACCGCATGCACGGGCCGCACGCGCAGCGTTTGCGCGAAACCGGTCCAGTTGAGGCCGCGATCGTGCCCGCCCAACATCAAGGTCACTGCGCGTCCGTGCAGACTTTCCAGCGCTGCCAGTGCCGCATCGGGCGTGGTGCTGATGGAATCGTCGATCCATGCCACGCCATCGCGCACGCCCAGTGACGTCAGCCGATGCGGCAGCGGCTTGAACGTGGAAAGCGAGTTCGCCGCGGCACGGGCATCCAGGCCCAGCAAGTCGATCGCCGCCAGTGCCGCACACGCGTTGTGAGCGTTGTGCATGCCGTGCAGCGGCAGTTCGCTCGCCTGAAAAATATCGTCGTCACCGTAACGAATGAAGTCCTCCGCCACATGCCAGCCGCGCGTATCGTCGAACGTCCGGCGCTGCACGTGCGCGGCGGTGCGCTGCATCAGCAGCGGTGACTCGGCATCCACCAGCAGCATGCGCGATACGTCGGCGAGTCTCAGTTTGTCGCCGACATAGCGCTCGCGCGTGCCGTGCCAGTCGAGGTGTTCCTCGCCGAGACTCACGATGACGCCCAGATCGACCGGCCCCGCGTCGCCCGTCTGGAAACTGGAAAGTTCGATCGTCCACAGGTCGGCGCGCTGGCCATCCAGATCCAGGAGCGGCAACCCGATGTTGCCGGCCAGCGCGGTGCGGACGCCCAGTGCGCGCGCGCAATGCGCGACCAATGCCGTGGTGGTGCTTTTGCCCTTGGTGCCGGTGACGGCGACGACGCGATTGTCCGGATTCGCGCCGAACCACAACGCGGTGCCGGAGGTGAAACGCGTGCCGCGTGCCTGTGCCGTGAGGATTTCCGGCCTGTAGGCGCTGATGCCGGGGGACTTGATCACGATGCCATGCGCGGACAGCGCTGCCGCGTCAGGCGGTGCATCGATGACGCGCAGGTGTTCATCGCTCCGCTGGCGTGCCACCACGGCTTCGTCGGGCTTGCAGTACAGCGTCAACGGCTGTTGCGGAAACCGGCGACGCAACGCCGCGAGCACGCTGCGACCTTCGCGGCCGTAGCCCCAGATCGCAACATCGGCATTGGCGAGATCTTCGAAGCGCATGGATTCGCGCATTATCGCCTTGTCCGGACCGACCGGCGTCAGCCGGCAATCCAGTTCAACGCGGCCCCGAATCGCGGGGGCACACCATGTGCGCCCGCCGCGGAGAGCCAAGGCCCCAGTGCAAGTTGCGACACGTCGAGTTGCGGCAGGATTTCTTCGCGGAAACGCATCACCAGCGCGTCCTCGCGCCATTCCGGCCGCGCCGCCAGAGCCGTGAACGCGGCGCGTGCTTCCGCGCCCTCACCCACGCATTCGAACGGTTTGTGGTTGCGGTATTCGATCAGCGCATCGAAGCCGGCAGCCTGCGATTCATCGTCCAGAAGATTGCCGCCGAATATCTGCAACAGGCGTGGTTTGGGCAGGAACGGCGCGAGTGCCAGGAACACGAAATGGCACTTCGGACACTGGCCGCACCAACGGTCCGCGGGCTTCGGGCCCATGATCCTGAAGTTGCGGTTGCAACTCGAAAACGCATCGAAATACGCGCCCCCCGATTTCGCGAATGCGCGCGTGACCGCGAGTTCCGAAAAGGGACGCAGCAACGAGAAGTAATCGAGATCATCGGCCACGTGCGTGTGCAGCCAGGTTGCGAACGCCTGTTCGAACGACCAGCCCTTGCTCCACTGGTGGTTGACCTGACCACCCGCATATTCAAGCGTCGCGGCCGAAGCCGAACGTTCGTTGGCGAACGCGATGGCGTCGAAGCCGTACAGGACGGCCGCGCACGCGAGGATGGCGGAGTTGATCGCGGTGACCGGGATGTGGCCGTTCCATGCGCCCATCCGGTTGTAGTCGAACAGCACGGGCGACAGTTCGCGGCCGATGTCGAGCATCGGCAATCCGGTGCGTGCGGCGACCGCGGCAATCAATGGCGACGCACCGACCCACACGGCCGTAGCCTCGGCGCGGATGGCCTTGAGCGCTTCCACCACCACCAATGAATCCTTGCCGCCGCCAATCGGGACCAGCACACGCGAAGCATTCCTCTTCAAGGGGAAAGTCTGGGTTGCAATGGTGTGCGCATCCGATCGTGGAAAAGCGATCTTTCCCCGCAAGTCCACACCATTCCGATACGCGAACTCGCCGAGCCCGTGCAGATACAAAGCATCCAGCAGATCCGCGGTCGCGTCATCCAGTGGACCCGTTTCGACTTCGATGCGTGGCGGCAGTCCAGCCTTGTAGTAGCTGACGCCGGCGATCAGATGCAACATCCGAAGCACGGCATCGAACACAGCCCTGCGCTCCGCGCCCCCATCCGGCGGTTCGGGGAAACGGATGCGCTCGATCAGCTGCGGACCATCGTCGAACGCGTACACGAGTTCGGCAACGCCTCCGGCGTAGCCGCAACGCACGAAACGAAAGGCCTGCGCCGACCGTGGATCTGCAAGGGACGTCATTCAACGATCGCCGGTTCGGCAAGCGCACGCAGGTTGTAGTGCGATGACATCGATTCGCCGTAGGCGCCGGTTTGCGCGATCAACAACACATCGCCTTCCTCGCTCCGTGGCAGGTGGCGGTCGGCGCCCAGCACGTCGCCGGATTCGCAGATCGGGCCCACCACTTGATAGACGATATCGGCCGGCGCATCAAGGCGCGAGAGGTTCACGATTTCGTGCCACGCATCATACAGCGCAGGCCTGATCAGCGTGTGCATGCCGGCATCGCAACCGAGATAGTCGATCGTGCCCTTGCGCTTGGTCTGGGTGACGCGCGCCAGCAGCACGCCCGCGTCCGCAACCAACCAGCGGCCCGGTTCCAACCACAACTCGTAGTGCGGATAGGCAAGCTTCACCTCGGCCAGCGCCGCATCGACCGCGGACAGATCGAGTTCCGCCTCGCCGGGGTGGGACGGAACCCCGAGGCCGCCGCCGAGGTTCAACGTGCGCACGCTGCCGATGCGATCGGCCAAACTCGCAAGTTGTCCGCACACCGTCGGCCAGTGCGACGCGTCCAGGATTCCGGAACCCAAGTGCGCGTGCAGGCCGGTAATGCGCACATCGTGTTTGCGCGCGAGTTCCAGGAAAACTTCGAGGTGTTCCAGCGGCAGCCCGAACTTGCTGCCGGCGCCGCCGGTGCGCGCCTTGTCGTGATGGCCGAGCCCGCGCCCCAGATCCACCCGCAGCATGATTTCGCGCCCGGCGAACAGGTCCGGCCAGTACTGCAAGGGGTGCACCGCGTCCAGCGTCAACGGCACGCCTTGCTGCAACGCGTATTCGTAGTCGCCACGCGGCGCGAAATTGGGCGTGAACAGGCGCGGCGATGCGTGCGCTTCGGCTATCGCGTCGACGGCGTCCAGTTCGCCGGGCGACACGCATTCGAACCCCATGCCTTCCTGCGCCAGCGCGCGAAGGATCGTGGGGTGCGCGTTGGCCTTGATCGCGTAGTAGACGCGATCCACCGACTGCATCGCGCACAATGCGCGCGCGCGTTCCCGCAAGGTCGGCAGATGATAGACATAACGCGGCGTCGCAAGCTTTTCCCCTTTCCCCCCGGGAGAGGGTGCCCGACTACGGCCGACGGGATCGGCCGTGAACGGCGTTAGCCGGCCCGACGGGCGAGCGCCATGGATGGCGCGAGTAAGGGCGGGTGAGGGTTCGGATTCCGATAGTTGCTTCAACCCAAGCGAACCCTCACCCCCGGCCAGCGCAAGCAACACCTCGCGATGACCGCGCCACCACGGCGCGCGCACGTGCGTTTCGCTGGTTCCGTACAGCGATTGCCAGCTCGGTCCGAACAACGTCGTGTCGTCGGTGCGCAATGCGCCGGCGCGGATCAGCAATTCGTGCAGGCGCGGCAACAAACCATCCAGCATGCCTTCGTCCACCACGAAGGTGAGATTCAAGTTGTTGGACGATTGCGAAATCAGGTGCACGCGCATCCGGCCGAACTCGGCCAGTACACCCGAAAGCCGGTGCAGCATCGAACGCATACCGCGCCCGACCAGCGTCACCGCGGCGCACGGCGCGATCACCTTGACCCGACAGACCTTGGCGAGATCGGCCGCCAGCGCCGCGACCACGTCGGAATCCAGCAGGTTTTCGGTGGGGTCCAGCGACACGGTGACGTTGGTCTCGGCCGAACCGATCAGGTCAACGGACAGTCCGTGCTTCTTGAACAGCGCGAACACGTCGGCGAGGAAGCCGACCTGCTGCCACATGCCCGAGGTTTCCATCGACACCAGCGTGATGCCGCGGCGCGAACTGATGGCCTTGATGCTGGGCGCGATCTCGGCGGCCTGCGGCGCCACCACCGTGCCGTCGAGATCGGGATGCTGGGTGTCCTTGACCCACAACGGCACGCGCGCGCGCCGGCACGGCGACAGGCAGCGCGCATGCAGCACCTTGGCGCCGGTCGTCGCGATTTCCTGCGCTTCGTCGTAATCGAGGTGTTGCAACAGGCGCGCGCCCGGCACCTGTCGTGGATCGGCGGTGAACATGCCGGCGACGTCGGTCCAGATTTCCACCCGCGCCGCGCGCAACAACGCGCCCATGTACGCGGCCGACGTATCCGAACCACCGCGACCCAACAGCACCGTTTCGCCCTCGGCGTTGCGCGCGATGAAGCCTTGCGAGATGAATACGTCGCCGCGTGCGGCGAGCTGCGCCGCGAGCGCGGGGTCGGGATCGGCCTGCACCTGCGCCGACAACGCGCGCGCGCGTTCGTTGAGGAACGGCAATTCGCGTGCGAGCAGCGCCTCGCGCGCATCCAGCCATTGGGCGGGCAACCCGTTCGCGGTCATGAATGCCGCACCGATGGAGCTGGACAGCAATTCGCCATGCGCCTGCACCGCCCCGTGCCACGTCAGCCGTTCCGACGCCGCCGCGGCAACCAGCGCCTGCAAGGATGTCAGCCAGTGTTCCACCCGCACGTCGGCTAGCTGCATCTGCGTAACCAGTTCGCGATGGCGTGCGACCACGCCAGCCAACGCAGCCTCGCGCTCCGCGGGCGCACATGTGCACAACGCCTTCAACGCATCGGTGATCCCCGACAACGCGGACACCACCACCAGCACGCGCATGCCTTCCGCGCGGCGCGCGGCGGCCAGCTTCTGGATGGTGCGCCAGCGTTCCGCGGTCGCGACGCTGGTGCCGCCGAACTTCAGCACGACCCAGGGCGCGTCGGAAGCAAGCGGCGTGATGGCGGTCGCGGTCATGGATCGGCGGAATCGAAAGCGTGCGGCGGCGCGGAGTTGGCCAGCAAGTGTTGCGGGCGGACCGGCAAAACGCAATCACACGGAGAGCTGATAACCGCTTGTCATCAGGCACTGCGCCCCGCACTCGCGGCGCTCGAGCGGACGTCGACAACATGCCGGCTGAACGCGCAACGCGCGTCGTGCGCCCGGTGCGTGAGCGAAGCGGGACTACCCAATACAATCGCCGGATGATGCCCCAGGTCCCGCAAACCCCGCCCGCCGAGATCGTGCCGCAGCCGGTTCGTGAAGGCGTCGACGTCACGATCAACGGCAGGCATTTTCGCCACACCGGCGATCCCGGCCTGCCGCTGCTCTGGTATCTGCGCGACGTGCTGCGCCTGACCGGCTGCAAGTACGGTTGCGACGACGCCAGTTGCGGTGCGTGCAGCGTGCTGGTCGATGGAAAGTTGAAACGCGCCTGCACGTTGTCGATGCAGGATCTCGCCGGCAACGACGTCACCACCATCGAAGGCCTGGCCGGCTCCGATGGCTCGCTGCATCCATTGCAGCAAGCGTGGATCGACGAAGACGCGATCCTCTGCGGCTACTGCCAATCCGGCCAGATCATGGCAGCGGTGGCGCTGCTTGCGCGCAAGCCTGAACCGAGCGACGCCGATATCGACACCATCGGCAACCTGTGCCGCTGCGGCAGTTATCCGCGCATCCGCCGTGCGATCCATCGTGCTGCAGACGCCCTGAAGGGCAAGGCGAAGTGAAGCGCCCCCACGACGCCAGTCGCCGACGCTTCCTGAAAGTGTTCGGCACCGCCACCGGCGCGCTCGTGGTCGGCCTGCCCGCCTTGGCACGGACGCCGGACGAACTGCTGGGGCAGAACTTGTTCCGCCTCAATCTTTACGTGCGGATCGAGCCCGACGGCACCACCGTAATCGGCGCGCGCGATCCGGAAGTCGGTCAGGGCATCCGCACCGCCGAAGCGCGCATTCTCGCCGAGGAATTGGACGCCGACTGGCCCCGCGTGATCGTGGAACCGCTGGACCTGGGCGTCACCAATGCCGGCGGCGAACCGCACTGGACCTATGGGCACCAGATCGCGTCGGGCAGCACCAGCGTGCCGGCCGCGTGGAACGACCTGCGCAACGTCGGCGCGGCGGCGCGCGAACTGCTGCTGCGCGCAGCGGCCGCGCGCTGGAAAACCGGCATCGCCAATCTGCGGACCTCGCGCGGCGTGGTGATCGCGGCGGACGGCCGAAAGCTCGGCTACGGCGCGTTGGTCGAAGCCGCCTCGAAACTCAAGCCCGCGAACGCGCCGCTGCAACCGAAGACACCGGCGCAATACGTGCTGATCGGACAGGATGCGGGCGACGTCGATGCGCGCGACATCGTCACCGGACACCAGCACTATGCGATCGACGATTGGTTCGGCGATGCGCTGGCCGCAGTGATCGCGCACTGTCCCTGGCCTGGCGGCAGGCTCGCGCATCTCGGCGACGTGGCAGCGTTGAAAGTGAAGGGCGTCGAGAAGGTCATGACCATTCCCGCGCCCGATCCCGGGCGTGCGCTCGGTACCCAGCAACTCGCGGCGGGCGTCGCGGTGCTGGCCTCCGATACCTGGACCGCGCTGCAGGCGCTCGCGAAACTGGACGTGCGCTGGCAGCCGGGCGCACAGCCGGCACAGGGGGACCAAGCACTCGTCGACGCCGCTGCCACCGCGTTTGCGGCCGATCCCACCAAGGCGGTGCGCACCGACGGCGATTTCACGGAAGCTGCCAAGCGCGCGCCGCACAGGTTCGCGGCCGATTACCGCTTCGCCAGCGTGGCGCACGCCGATCTCGAACCGCCCAACGCGCTGGTGCGGGTCGACAACCAGCAGGCCCTCATCATCGCACCCGTGCAGAATCCGCGCGCGACGTTCGACACGGTGCGACGGCTCACCGGGCTTGCCCCCGACAAGATCACCATCCAGTTGCCGCGCGCCGGCGGCGGTTTCGGACGCTTCCTCGAAACCGATTACGTGGCCGAGGCGGTAATGCTGGCGAAGGCCGCGGGCAAACCGATCAAGCTGATGTGGACGCGCGCCGAAGCATTCGCGCACGACACCTATCGGCCGTTTTCCGTGCACAAGCTGGAGGCCTGCGCCGATCGCAAGCGCACGTTGACCGGCTGGACGCACCGGATCGCCAGCACCTCGCGGCTTGCCGGCCGTGAGCCGCGCGCGCGCTGGTGGCTGTCGGAAATGCATCCTGACGATCTGCCCGCCGGCTTGGTCGGCAACCTCCAATACGCATGGTTTGCGCTGGACTCGGCGCTGCCGCGCGGCAGCTATCGCGCCAGTTCGCACGCGGTCAACGCGTTCGCCACCGAGTGTTTCCTCGACGAGGTCGCGCACCAGCTCAAACTTGACGCACTGAAATTCCGCCTTGCACTGCTGGGCGAATCGCGCAAACTGCCGTACCGCGGGCACGGCGGTCCCGTACTGGATACCGGGCGGCTTGCATGGGTGCTGCAGCTTGCCGCCGACGCGATCGGCTGGAGCAAATCGCACCCGCAAGGCCACGGCTTCGGGCTGGCCTGCCACTTCACCTTCGGCGGCTACGTCGCCCACGCGGTGGAAGTGTCGATGGAAAAAACGCGCCTGGTGATCCACAACGTGGTGTGCGCCGCGGATCTGGGTCGCATGGTGAATCCGCTCGGGGCACGCGCGGCCCTGGTCGGCGCCACGCTCGACGGATTCTCCACCGCGTTGCGCGAGCGCATCACGTTGAAGGACGGCCAAGTCGTGCAGCAAGGCTTCAAGGATTACCCGCTCGCGACGATGGCACAGATGCCGCACGACGTGCAGGTGATCCTGGTGCCGTCGCAGGAACATCCCACCGGCGCGTTCGACATGGGCTTTCCGTCCGCCGCACCCGCACTCGCGAACGCGATCTTCGCAGGCACCACGGTGCGCGTGCGGCAGCTGCCGATCTGGCCGGAACTGATGCGATTGCTGTGATCGCGACCGTCAGGCCGTGAAACCACGCAGCACCTTGAAAGTGCCCGAGGCGTCGACCTCGCCGATCGCGAGCAGGCTGCCGCTCGGCGTATGCGCGCGATAACGTCCCGGCGCAGCGGTGACGCGCAAGGCGCGACCGTGCGCAACGTCCTCGGCCCCGTGTTCGTCGAGCGGCAACGCGGCCCAATCGGCAAGGCCGGCTTCGATGGGCAGAAGGCATTCGGGCAGGCGCGATGCATCGCGCTCACGCATTTGCGCGAGCTCGTCCAGCGTGAACATGCGCGGTTCGCGGAAGGGTTCGACCCAGAGGCGGCGCAAACCCGTCAGGTGCGCGCCACAACGCAGTGCTTCGCCGAGGTCGCGCGCAAGACTGCGCACGTAGGTGCCGGAGCCGCATTCGACGAACAGGCGCAATGTATCGCCCTCGCCACCCAGCAGTTCGAAACGGAACACCTCGACCTCGCGCGGCGGCGCTTGCACCGCTTCGCCACGGCGAGCCCGCTTGTACAGCGGTACCCCACCCTGCTTCAGCGCCGAATACACCGGAGGAATCTGGGTGATGCGACCCGTCAATTTCGCGAGTTCACCGCGAATCGCCTCGACATCCAGCGCGGGCACGATGCGCTCGGCCAACACCGAGCCTTCGCTGTCGCACGTGTCGGTGGTGATGCCTAGCCGGCACTCCGCTGCATAAGCCTTGCGCGCGCCGAGCAGATGACCCGCGATCTTGGTCGCTTCGCCGAAGCAGATCGGCAGCAATCCCGTCGCCAGCGGATCGAGGCTGCCGGTGTGGCCGGCCTTCTTCGCGCCGAACAGACGCTTGGCCTGTTGCAGTGCACGGTTGCTGGAGATGCCTTGCGGCTTGTCGAGGAGGAGGATGCCGTCAACAGGCCGGAATCCAGGGCCCGGAGTCCGGGACCCGAAGCTCGGCATTGGCGATTCCGATGACGGCATGCGTAGCGTTGCGCAATCGTGCGGCAGGGTGGATGGTTGACGTCAACCAGCGCACGCCGCAGGAATGCTCTCGGGATCCGGCGAACGCTGTGCAAGTGCAAAATGGATCCCGGCCTGCGCCGGGACGACGGCCAAGCTACTGTCCTTCCGGGTCCCGGGTTCCGGGTTCTGAGTCCCGGTCCTCACGCAGCAACTGCTCGACCCGCTCGCCCTTGTCCACCGACTCGTCGTATTTGAAGCGCAGTTCCGGCACGCGACGCAGGCGCATCGTGCGGGCGAGCTGGTGGCGAAACTCCTTCGCGAGCGCCTTCAGCGCCTTCAAGACTTCAGCCGAGCGTTCCGGTTGCAACGCGGTAACCCAGACCGTCGCGACATCGAGTTCGCGGCTGCTTTCCACGTCCACCACACTGGCCTGCGGCAACGCGTGATCGCGCACCGCGGCGTGCACCAGCACACCGACTTCACGACGAAGCTCGGCGTTGACGCGATCGGTGCGGTGGAAGGAGCGGGTTGGCATGGATGGTTGGGGTCGACCTGATGTTCCCTTCCCCCGCCTGCGGGGGAAGGTGCCGAAGGCGGATGGGGGGAAACTCTCGCGATTCCCCCTCACCCGACAAGCGCTTCGCGCTTGTCGACCTCTCCCGCTTGCGGGAGAGGTGGGAGGCGCAAGGTCACAGCGTCCTCGCCACCTCGATGCGTTCGAAGCATTCGATGCGGTCGCCCGGCTTGACGTCGTTGTACTGCTTGACGCCGATGCCGCACTCGCTGCCGCTCTTCACTTCTTCCACGTTTTCCTTGTAGTGGCGCAGCGATTCCAGTTCGCCTTCGAAGACCACCACGTCGTCGCGCAGCACGCGGATCGGCTTGCTGCGCTTGACCGAACCCTCGACCACCTGGCAGCCCGCGATCGCACCGAACTTGGACGAACGAAACACGTCCTTGACCTCGGCGACGCCGATGATTTCCTCGCGTACTTCCATGCCCATCAAGCCGGAAGCCGCCTGCTTCACCTGATCGATCACGTCGTAGATGATCGAGAAGTAGCGAAGATCCACGCCGCCCGATTCGATCACTTTGCGCGCCGAGGCGTCGGCGCGCACGTTGAAGCCGATCAGCAGCGCCTTCGACGCCGAAGCCAATGTGGCATCGGACTCGGTGATGCCACCAACGCCCGACGCGATCACGTTGACTTTCACCAGATCGTTGCTGATGGCGCTCAGCGATTCACGCAACGCCTCGGCCGAGCCCTGCACATCGGCCTTGATGAGGATGTTGAGGCTCTGCTGGCCCTCGCCCTTGCCCATCATCGCCATCACGTCTTCGAGCGTGTTGGTGCGCGTGACGAGGCGCTTGTCGCGGCGCCGGGTTTCGCGTTCGGACACCACGTTGCGCGCCAGTTTTTCGTCGGCGACTACCACGAACTCGTCGCCCGCTTCCGGCACGCCGGACAGGCCCAGCATCTGCACCGGGATCGACGGACCGGCGCTTTCGGCCTGCTTGCCGGCTTCATCGAACAGTGCGCGCACGCGGCCGTACTCGACGCCGCACACCACGTAGTCGCCGCGCTTGAGCAGGCCTTGCTGCACCAGCACCGTCGCGACCGGGCCGCGGCCCTTGTCGAGACTGGATTCGATCACCACGCCAGAAGCACGGCCATCCGGCACCGCCTTCAGTTCCATCACTTCGGCCTGCAGGCCAATGGCTTCCAGCAGTGCATCCACGCCGTCGCCCGTCTTCGCGGACACCGGCACAAACTGCGTGTCGCCGCCCCAGTCTTCCGGAATGACTTCGTGCTGGGCGAGGCCTTGGCGCACGTTGTCCGGGTTGGCTTCGGGCTTGTCCATCTTGTTGACCGCGACAATCAGCGGCACCTTGGCCGCACGCGCGTGCTGGATGGCTTCCACGGTCTGCGGCATCACGCCGTCGTCGGCCGCGACCACCAGCACCACGATGTCGGTGGATTGGGCGCCGCGCGCGCGCATCGAAGTGAATGCCGCATGGCCGGGCGTGTCGAGGAAGGTGACGACGCCCTTCGGTGTCTCGACGTGATACGCGCCGATGTGCTGGGTGATGCCGCCGGCTTCGCCCGACGCGACTTTCGTGCGGCGGATGTAGTCGAGCAAGGACGTCTTGCCGTGATCGACGTGGCCCATGATCGTGACTACGGGCGGGCGTGGCGCCTTGTCGCCTTCGGCCGCTTCGGTGACCACGTGCGCGGCCAGTACGGTTTCCGCCGTTCTCTCTTCCGCATCGACGGGCTTGTGGCCGAGTTCTTCCACCACCAGTGCGGCGGTGTCGTGATCGATGGTCTGGTTGATGGTCACCATGGTGCCCATCTTGAACAGCGCCTTGACCACTTCCGAACCCTTCACCGCCATTTTTTGCGCAAGCTCCGACACGACGATGGTTTCACCGATCGGAATCTCGCGCATCTGCGGCGAGACCGGCTTGGAGAAGCCGTGCTGGCCCGTGATTTGGGACAGATCGACCCTGGGCCGCGCGCGCTTGCGGGTAGAACGACGCGCACGTTCGGCATCGGTGAGGTGCAGTTCGCCGCCGGCATGGCGGGCCGGCCCTTCGTCGTCGTCGTCGCGCATGCGGTGCGAGCCGCGCGAACGCTTGGCCTTGTGGGCCGTGGCGTCCTTGCCGTCGCGCGCCGGCGGCTTCGGCGCTTCGTGGCGGCGCGCGGGCGCCGCGGTGGTTTCGGACGCGCCCGCCGCGTCACCGGCGGTGCGCGCGGCAGCCGCTTCGGCTTCGGCGCGCGCATGCTCTTCCGCGACGCGCTTGCGTTCGGCTTCGGCGGCCTCGAGTTTCTGCTGCTCTTCCTTGCGACGGCGATCCTGCTCGGCCAGCTCGGCCAGCTCGCGCTCGTGCTGTTCCTGCGATTCCTTCAGCTTGCGCAGCGCCTCTTCGCGCTCGCTGTCCACCACCTCATCGGTCGGCACCGTGCCGCGCTTGACGTAGGTGTGCCGGGCGCGCACTTCCACGTTGACGGTCTTGGCGCTGGCGCCGCGCCCGCCTGCCACCGTGATCTCGCTGACCTTGCGGCGCTTCAGCGTGATCTGGCGCGGCGTGGCGGCAGCCGCGGCCACTTGCTTGCCGTGGTTGCTGCGCAGAAAATCAAGCAGCTTGGTTTTTTCGCGATTGCTGATGACCTGGTCCGGGCCTTCGAATTGCGTGCCGGCTTCGGCAAGCTGCGTCAGCAGCTTGTCCTCGGGCGTGCCCACCATGCTCGCGAGTTGCTTGATCGTGATATCTGACATCGTGTCCAACCTCTTGTGTCTTCGGCGCCCCACGCACGTTCACCGTGCGATCGAGACGCGCCTCGACGGTGCTGAAATTCCCGGGATCAGGAATTTCCCGCTTCTTGTTCCATCCTTGCCAGCATCGGCGCCCGCGCGGCCATGATCAGCGCGCCGGCGCGTTCCTCGTCCATGCCTTCGATCTCGATCAGGTCGTCCACGGCCTGGTCGGCCAGATCGTCCGGCGTCAGGATTTCGCGCTCGGCCAGCGCGTAAGCGGTTTCCTCGTCCATGCCTTCCAGCGCCAGCAATTCCTCGCTCGGCTGGTGTTCGTCCAGATCTTCTTCCACCGCCAGTGCCTCGGTCAGCAGCGCATCCTTGGCGCGCGAACGGAGCTCCTCGACGATGTCCTCGTCGAAACCTTCCACCGCCAGCAGCTCGCCGGTCGGCACGTAGGCGATTTCCTCGACTGTCGAGAAACCTTCCTGCACCAGGATATTGGCGATTTCCTGGTCGACCTCGAGTTTGGCCATGAACAACTGGCGCGCGGCTTCCTGCTCGGCCTCGCTCTTGGCGGCGACCTGGTCCTGGGTCATCACCTTGAGATCCCAGCCGGTCAGCTTGCTCGCCAAGCGCACGTTCTGGCCGCCGCGGCCGATCGCCTGCGACAGCTTGTCCTCGGCCACCGCGATGTCCATCGAATGTTTGTCTTCATCCACGATGATCGACTGCACCTCGGCCGGCGCCATCGCGTTGATCACGAACTGCGCGGGCGCGTCGTTCCACAGCACGATGTCGATGCGCTCGCCGTTCAACTCGTTGGACACTGCCTGCACGCGCGAACCGCGCATGCCGATGCACGCGCCGATCGGATCGGTGCGCTTGTCGTGCGCCTCCACCGCGATCTTGGCGCGGTCGCCGGCATCGCGCGCGCAGGCGCGGATCTCGACGATGCCCTGGCCCACTTCCGGCACTTCCAGTTTGAACAGCTCCATCATGAATTCCGGCGCGGTGCGCGATACGAACAACTGCGGACCGCGCGGTTCGGAACGCACCTCGAACAGGTAGCCGCGCACGCGGTCGCCCACGCGCACCGCTTCGCGCGGAATCGCCTTGTCGCGCGGGATGAACGCCTCGGCGTTGCCGCCGAGGTCCAGATAGATATTGCCGCGCTCGACGCGCTTGGCGACGCCATTGATCAATTCGCCCACGCGGTCCTTGTAGGCATCGACCACCTGCGCGCGCTCGGCCTCGCGGATCCGCTGCACGATCACCTGCTTGGCGGCCTGCGCGGTGATGCGCCCGAACTCGGGGTTCTCGATCTGCTGCTCGATGTGCTCGCCGACCTGGGCACCCGGACGCTCGTCTTCCGCATCCATCAAGCGCAACTGCCAGTCGGGCGATTCCATTTCGCCGTCGTCCGCGATCACTTCCCAGCGGCGGAAGGTCTCGTAGTCGCCGGATTCCTGATCGATCGCCACGCGGATGTCGGGTTCCTCTTCCGGATAGCGCTTCTTCGCGGCGGTCGCCAGTGCGGCTTCCAGCGCTCCGAAAATCACGTCGCGCGGCACCGCCTTCTCGGCGGCCACGGTGTCCACGATCATCAACAAGTCGCGATTCATCTCATTTGCTCCGTCGAAGCCACGTTCACCGCGCTTCGGTATTCCTCGATCTCGTCATCCGGCGAAGCCGGGACCCAGTGATTTCCAATCCATCAATGCTTGCGTTCGGGCTTCCTGCCCTTGGCACCATCCACGCCCTTGCCAGGTTTGGCCTTGGGTGTGTAGCCCAGCGCGTTCCAATCCGGCACCAGGTGCGCGCTTTCGATTTCATCCTCGGCGATGTCGATGCGCGTGCCATCCACGTCCATGCCGATGCGCTTGCCTTCCACTGCCGCGATCTTGCCGCGCATCCGCCGCCGACCCTCGCGCGGCAGCTTCAACGTCACCTTGGCCTCTTCACCAACGAAACGCCCGAACTGCGCGGCATTGAACAGCGGCCGCTCGATGCCCGGCGAGGAAACTTCCAGCACGTAATGGCCGGGGATCGGATCTTCCACGTCCAGCAGGGCGGAAATCTCGCGGCTGGCCGCCTCGCAATCGTCCACGCTCACCGCATTCGCGGCGTCACCGTCGTGCTGCAGCGAATCGATGTACACGCGCAGCAAGCCGCCACCATGGCCGGCATTCCATTCCACGCCCAGGCATTCCAGGCCCAGTTCCGCAAGGGCCGGCGCCACGCGCGCCGCGATTGCTTCGGTCTCCATGTCGGCTCGCAAACTCCGAAAACAAAAAATGGGCACGAGGCCCATTCCTTAAGTTCGCCGGTTTTGATCCTGAACCCGGCGTCCCGCATCCTTGCGGTGTGCCACCTGCGCACCGTCCGTGACTGCAACACGAAAGGATCCATCCTTTCGATCAAGCCTGGCAGCGGGACGGAATGCCGATGCGTCCCGACACCCGCTCCACGCGAGCCGCGTAGTATAGATCGTTTACCTCAAGCGTTCAAGGACTTGGATTGCCGGCGGGCGCCGCGTTTACCGGCACCGCGCAAGTACCGCACTGCTTGGTCGCAGGCCTTCTTGCTGCCGATCGGGTGCAGCCGATCGCTTGAAGGATAGAGCGGCATGGTGCTGGCCTCGCCCTGTCGTGATCATGCGTCACGCCATTGACGGCGATGGGCAACGCGAGCCACGGCAGCCATGAAGAAGTGCCGGTAAAAACAGTGCAGATTCACTGAATCCTCTTGCCTTGAAGATTCAGTTGGCACGGCGCAGCGACAGCCGAATCGTTCGACACGGATTCATCTTGGGTACTGCCGATTCGATGCGCATTCATAGGCAACGGCTCAAGATGCCTGATGACAGGTACGTCGGCACAGGGGCCCGCGCACCCCCGTCGAACCCAGACAAGGAGTCACACCATGAAAACCCGCATCGCAGTCGCCGTCGCATCCCTGTTCGTCGCCTCGCTGGGCACCGCCTACGCGCAGGCACCACAGCAGACGCCTCAACAAACACCACCCCAGCAACAGCCCATGTCCCCGCCGGCATCGCCCATGACTTCGGCAACCATGAGCAGCACCGGGCAGGCGCCAGACACCCAGATCGAACAGAAGGTCAAGCACGCGCTGACGTCGCACGGCGTGACCGCCACCGGCGTGAACGTGTCGTTCGACAACGGCACTGCCACCCTCAGCGGAACGGTTTACAACCAGCGCGACATCGCCAAGGCCAAGAATGCCGCAATGCGCGTGCACGGCGTGAAACAGGTCGACACCTCGAACCTGCATGCGCGCAAAGGCAAAGCCAGCGGCAATAAACACAGCCAGAGCTGATGCGGACAGCGGACCCTCGCGGCCCGGATCAGGTCGGGGCACGGTTCCGCCGGAATGAAACGACGTCGCGCGGCGCATCTGGTGCCGCGCGATGCGTGCGCGGTCGCGTCCGTGGTTGCAAAAAATCACCGCCTTCGCGATAATGATCGTTCCTGTTGCGGGGTGGAGCAGTCTGGCAGCTCGTCGGGCTCATAACCCGAAGGTCGCAGGTTCAAATCCTGCCCCCGCTACCACCGATATCGACACCGACGGCATGATCCTCGCAAGGATCGCGCCGTTTTTGTTGGTGTGGACGACAGCGGATGCACAGATCGACGCACGGCACGGCTGATACAATCTTCCGCGCCGCGTTACCGGGAATGCGCCGTGTTCCATCTACGTCAACGCGCGGCGTCGTCGGTTCCTTTCGACGCCCACGGCCTCGCCACCACGATCGCCTGGGTGCGCCCTTGCGCAGCGCTTGGCCAACTCCTGGCGATCGTCGTCGCCGTCGGCTGGCTGCACGTCGCGTTGCCCGTGGCCCCACTGCTGGCTGGCATCGCGGCCCTGGCACTGGCAACGCCACTCGCATTCTGGCGCCTGCGCCATGGGCGGCCGGTCGGCGAAGTCGAGGCGGTCGGCCACGTCACGTTCGACCTGTTGCTGCTCGGCTGGGTCTTGTACTTCACGGGCGGCGCCAGCAACCCGTTCATCACGCTGCTGCTGGTGCCGGTGGCGCTGTCCGCCGCGGCACTGTCCGCACGCGGCACCGCCGCGGTGGTCGCGCTGGCCGCCGCCGTCTACGCGACCCTGATCGTCCGGTACGTGCCCCTCCCGGACATGTCGATGCACGGCGGCAACGGGTTTCGGCTGCACCTGACCGGCATGGCGATCAACTTTTCGATTGCGGTGTTGCTGCTCGCCGTGTTCATCAACCGCATGACCGCCTCGCTGCGCGCGCAACGCGACGCGACGCAACGCCTGCGCGAGCGCATGCTGCGTGACGAGGGCATTCTCGCCATCGCGACGCAAGCCGCCGAGGCGGCGCACGAACTCAATACCCCGCTCTCGACGGTGCGAACACTATTGCCCGAGCTCGAAGCCGGTCACGCCGACGATGTGGCGTTGCACGACGATGTCCGGATCATGGTCGGCGAAGTCGAGCGTTGCCGCGACATCCTGCGCAACATGGTCGACTACGGACGGCAGCAGCTCTCGAATGTGGCACGGATCAGCACACTGGGTGAATACGTCGGCGCCAATATCGATCGTTTTCGCTTGTTGTGCCCCGAAGCCGAGGTAACGGTTCGCGTCGCCGCGCCCGAGCAAGCCATCGAAGTGCAGCCCGGCCTGGAACACGCACTGCTCAACCTGATGCAGAACGCCTTCGATGCCTCCGCGCGGAACGCTTTGCGGTTGGTGACGCTGGAGGCCGACGTGCGTGACGGTCGCGTCGAGTTCGTGATCGGTGATCGCGGTGATGGCTTCGACGACGGCCACCTCGATGGCATGCCGGTCACCAGCAGCAAACCGAATGGCCTCGGCATGGGGCTGGCATTGGCTCGATCGACCATCGAACGGCTTCGCGGCGATCTCGAAGCGCATAAAGCGGTCGACGGTACCCGCATCACGGTCCGATTGCCGCTTTCGGGCGGGCTCATTCCATGACGACGCCGGGATCGCGTGGCGGCCTGCTGCTCGTGGAGGACGACGAGGTGTTTGCCGACGTGTTGTCGCGCGCCCTGCAGCGGCGCGGCTTCGATGTGGTCTGCACCGGAACCGCAGCGGACGCGCTGCAGCGCGCCCGTGAAGTGCAGCCACGTTATGCCGTGGTCGATCTCAAGCTCGGCGAAGACAGCGGCCTCGCACTGATTCCCGCCTTGCTGGCCGAAGTCCCGTCGCTGCGCGTGCTGCTGCTGACCGGTTACGCTTCGATCGCAACCGCGGTGGAAGCGATCAGGCGCGGCGCACACGACTATCTCGCCAAACCGGTGGACGCCGACACCGTGGTGCGCGCGTTGCTCGCCGGGGACGAGGCGCCGCCGGAACCCATTGACGCGCCGGAAACCATGCTGCCGTTGCGTCGGCTGGAATGGGAACACATCCAACGCACCCTGCACGAATGCCGCGGCAACATCTCGGAAACCGCGCGCCGACTCGGCATGCACCGGCGCACCCTGCAGCGCAAGCTGGAGAAACACCCGGTACGCGAGCGGCCCTGTCACTGATCGCTGCGACAATTTGCCGCGTTGTCGCACGCGACGTTGGACCTATCCTGAGAACATCTTTTTCGCCGGGAGCCCGCGTTGGCACGCGTGACGCCGTGGTTGCTGTGTGCGCTCGTCGTGCCCGGCACGCCTGTTTTTGCCGCATCTCCATTGCCGGGTCAGTCTATCCATGCAGCGATCGTCGCACCGCAACGTAGCGACGATGCAGCGACCAAAGCTCCGACACCGGCGACGTCACCGGATCAAACCACCACACTGGCGACCGTCGAGGTGCACGGCACGCGGGCCGAATCCATCCTCGCGGCGCAGGCGCAGGTGCCCGGCAGCGTCTATGCCGTGGACGGACAGACCTTGCACGAACGCGCGGTCAACAACTTGGCCGACGCGCTCCGCTACGTGCCGGGCGTGATGGCCGGGAGCAACGCGGGCGGCGACGACATGGTGTTGTCCATTCGCGGCTCCAACCTGAACTCGCTGTCGTACGACAACAGCGGCGTCGCGCTGTTCCAGGACGGTCTGCCGGTTACCACCGCCGACGGCAACAACCACAACCGCATGATCGATCCGCTGATGGCCCGCGACGTGATCGTCGCCAACGGCATCAACGCGCTGACCTATGGCGCCAGCGATCTCGGCGGTGCCCTCGATTTCATTTCACGCACGGCGCGCAACGCCGATCCGCGCGAAGCATTCCTGAGCGGCGGCAGCCATGGCCAATCCGAAGTCGGCCTCGGTGCCGGCGGCATCGCGGGCGCCTTCGACGGCATGGTCACGCTGGATGGCAAGCACCTCGATGGCTACCGCGATCACAGCCAGCAGAATCGCGACAGCCTGTACGCGAACGGCGGCTGGCAGCCGTCCGAAGCTTTCGCGCTGCGCGTGTTCGCCACCCACGTCGACAATCGCCAGCAACTGCCGGGGGCGCTCACTCGCGCGCAATTCGACACCGACCCATGGCAGGCGAATCCTTCGTACGCCGCCGGCAACCACCAGCTGAACGTGCGCACCGATCGCCTCGCGGCGAAAGGAACCTGGAACATCGACGCCGACAGCGGACTCGAATTCGGCGTGTCATACGAACGCCAGCGGCTGTTCCATCCCATCGTGGATGTCTACGTGCCAGCCGGGTCCGGTCCCGACGCACCCCTGCTGGATGTCTTCAGCCTGCTGGTGAATACCGACCAACGCACGTCCGGCGGCATGCTCCGCTACCACCTCCACGCCGGGCAGCACGACCTGCTCGCCGGCCTCGACGTCGCCTACACCACGGATCGCGGCGGCAACTATGCCAATGACACCGGCCACCGGGACGATTTGCAGGATCACGTCGACAAGCTGGCCCGCAGCACCCGTGTCTTCGCGGTGGATCGCTGGCAATTCG
Organism: Rhodanobacteraceae bacterium; assembly: GCA_035281745.1. Taxonomy (GTDB): domain Bacteria; phylum Pseudomonadota; class Gammaproteobacteria; order Xanthomonadales; family Rhodanobacteraceae; genus 66-474. The sequence goes on along the minus strand of DATEDI010000019.1, from coordinate 51,759 downwards.
CGCAAGACTGGCGCCTGGTGTACGGCGCGCAAGGGGTGAGTACCCGACTCGATGATCGCCAGATCGATGGTGTGGATCACGGGAATCTGCAGCCGCGCAACCAGAAGAACCGGTTTTCATCGTTCAATCCGCGCCTCGGACTGATCCATGCGCTGACGCCGGAGAGCGAGGCCTACGTGAGCGTCGGCCGCTTGTATCAGTCGCCCGGCAACTTCGATCTGGACAACGCGCGCAGGGAACTGGGGCCGCACGCCAATCTCGAAGCCATGCGCGGCACCGCATACGAAGCGGGCCTGCGCGGGGCGAGTGCGGCGCCCACGACAGTTTCGCGCTGGCACTGGAAGGTGTCGGCCTACTACGAGCGGATTCGCAACGAGATCTTTTCGGTCGACGATCCGAACGCCCCGGGCGTCAGTCTGACCTCCAACATCCCGCGCACCATCCATGCGGGTATCGAGGCGCTGCTGCGCGCGAGCTTCCCGCTGGGAGATGGCAGCCGCCGCATCGAACCGCTGGTCTCTTTCACATGGAACGATTTCCACTTCGATCGTGATCCCGCTTACGCCGGCAACCGCCTGCCCTCAGCCCCTCGCTACGCCCTGCGCGGCCAATTGATGGTCCGGACCGTCCGCGGCTTTTACGCCGGCCCGACGTTCGACGTGGTGGGATCGCGCTACGCCGATTTCGACAACACTTATCAGGTCGGCGCGTACGCCCTCGCGGGATTGCGCGCGGGTTTTCAGCATGGCCGCTGGGAGTGGTTCGCCGAGATCGAAAACCTGTTCGACCGCCGTTATCCGGTGACGGTGGAAGCGCTGAATCGGGCCGGCGCCGGCGATGCCGTACTGAATCCGGGTGCGCCACGCTCGATCTACGCCGGCGTGCGTTGGCGCTACTGATGCTGCGCGCCGACAGCGTCCATCCATTGTCACGGTCCCATTATTCGAAAATCGCGGAGCGTTCGAGATGACGTACCAGTCGCCTATTGCATTGCGCCTCCTCGTGCCGCTGTTGTGTCTCGCGCTGCTTCCGTCGATCGCGAGCGCACGCGGGGCGCAGATGGACATGGCCGACGAACCTGCGCTCGGCGCCAGCGCAGCATTCGACGCGAACGGCCGCCTGTGGCTGGTCACCGTGCGCGGGGGGCACGTCTTGTTGCGGCATTCCGAAGACCTCGGCCGAAGTTTCAGCCAACCTGTGCAGGTCAATCCCGTCGCGGAAACCATCTATGCCTCAGGCGAGAACCGGCCCAAGGTCGCGACGGGACCGACGGGACAAATCGACGTGCAATGGACCGAGCAACCGGCGCCAGGGTGGACCGGAGCCATCCGTTTTGCCCATTCGATCGACGGCGGCAGGCACTTTTCCGCGCCGATCATCGTGACTCAGGATCCCGCGAAAGTGACCCGCGGCTTCGACTCGCTGGCGATCGCCGGCAACGGCGACATCGTGGTGGCGTGGATCGACGGTCGCGACGCGGCGAAAGCCAAGGCGGCCGGCAGGCCCTACGCGGGCTTCGCGTTCTACTACACGTGGTCTACCGATGGCGGCCAAACCTTCGCACCCGAACGCAAGCTGATGGACCACAGCTGCGAATGCTGCCGCACCGCGCTGGCGCGCCAGCCGGACGGCAAGGTCGCGGCATTCTTTCGCGGCGTCTATAACGACAACATCCGCGACCACGCGTTTGCCGTGCTGCACACCGACGGCCATGCCAACCATCCCGAGCGCGCCACGTTCAGCAATTGGCGCGTCGCGGCTTGTCCCGACCAAGGGCCGAGGCTCGCGATCGGCGCCAACGGCGTACGCCACGCGGTGTGGTACGAAGCGTCGCACGGACCGGCGATCTGGTACGGCCAGCTCGATCCGGGCCACCCGCCGCGCCGCACATTGAAGCTCGGTGGCGCCGGCGCCAGCCATGCCGATGTCGCGCTGGAAGGCAAGACGGTCTGGGTTGCCTGGAACCAGGTCAGCGCCGACGGTTATGCACTGATGCTGCGGGTGTCGCACGACGGCGGTGCGCACTTCGACGCGGCGCGCGCCATTGCATCTTCCAAGGTTGCCGTCGGATCACCGCAACTGCTGGAACGCGCTGGCGCTGCCTATGTCGCCTGGAATACCGCCGACGGATTCCGCCTGCTTGCCATCAAGGAACAATGATGCGCCGGCCGTTGACGATCCTGTTGCTGACCATTGCCGCCACCGCGTTCGCGGGCGGAATCGCCATCGAGCCGCTCGGCCCCGACCATGTCGCAGCCTTGCTGAAGCCGCCCGCACGCGGCGAGCGGATCGTGATGTTGTGGTCGCTGGATTGCGTGTATTGCGAACCCAACTTGCATGGGCTGGCGAAACTTCAGCGCGCCCACCCGCGGCAAATCGAACTGGTGACCGTCGCCACCGACAGCATCGCGCAACGCACGCGCATCGCTGCGCGGCTGGACGCCGCGGACATGCAGGACTATCCCGCGCGCGCCTATACCGAACCTTCGCCGGCACGGATCAATTTCCTGATCGATCCGACTTGGGGCGGCGAACTGCCGCGCACGATCGTGATACGCGCCGACGGTTCGCGCACCGCGATCAGCGGAGAGTTGACGGCCAAACAGCTGGCGCAGATCACGCCGTAACGCCGACCCGCTGCGCTACGCGCCGAACGCGTGCTGGCACCACGCGAACAGCACGCCGGAGAACCCGATCATCGCGATCAGGCCCAGCGCGTTGATCGACAGCAGCCAGCGCATCGCGAGGTCGGGCTTCGGTGCCAGCGGTTCGACGCCCTCGGCGGGCGCGTCGAAGTACATCACCTTGATCACGCGCAGGTAGTAGAACAATCCGATGATCGAGCAGATGATCGCAACGATGGCCAGCCACAGCATGCCGCCGTCGATCGCGGCTTTCAGCACCAGCACCTTGGCGGCGAAGCCCCACAGCGGCGGGATGCCGGCCAGGGAAAACATCGAGATCGCCATCATGCCCGCGAACCACGGCGAGCGCCGGTTCAGACCCTTCAGATCGTCGATCATCTCGCACTCGAAACCCTTGCGCGCCAGCGCCAGGATCACGCCAAAGGCCACGGTTTCCATCAGCGCGAAGCACACCGCGTAAAACAACGCAGACGAGTAGCCTTCCGGCGTGGGGTTGGCCAGCCCCAGGAACACGAAGCCCATGTGCGAAATGGTGGAATACGCCAGCATCCGCTTCAGGTTGGCCTGCGCGATCGCGACCACGTTACCGATCACCAGCGACAGCGCAGCCATGATCGCCAACATCATCGTCCAGTCGCCTGCCAGCGGACCCATACCGACTTCGAGCAGACGATAAGCCAAGCCGACCGCGGCCAGTTTCGGCACCGCACTGATGTACATCGCGATCGGCGTGGGCGCGCCCTCGTACACGTCGGGCAGCCACATGTGAAACGGCACCGCGCCGAACTCGAAACCAATGCCCACCACCAGGAACACCAGTCCGAACTGCAGCAGGTGCAGGTGCGGCGTGGTGCCGATCGAGGCAAAAATGGTGTGCAGGTCGAGGCTGCCGGTGGCACCGTAGATCAGCGACATGCCGAACAACAGCAGGCCGGATGCGAGCGAACCCAGCACGAAGAATTTCACCGCGGCTTCGGATGAAAGTTTTGACTCGCGGTTCAGCGCGACCAGTGCAAAAGCAGGCAACGAAAAAAGTTCGAGGCCCAGATACACGGTGATCAGGCTGCCGGCCGAGACCAGCAGCATGACCCCGAGCACCGAGAACATCGAAAGGGAATAGAACTCACCCATGAAAAGCTTGCGGTCCTTCAGCCACGGTCGCGCCATCACGAACATCAGGATGGTGGCGATCAGAACCGTGACCTTCAGGATTTCGGCCATGTGATCGCGCACGAACATGCCGCCGAACGCGGTGACGGTTTGTGGCGGCTGGCCATGGATCACCGTGAAGATCGTGACCAGCATGATCAGGATCGCCATCCAGTGGGTGGCGTCGCGCTGGTCGTCCTTGATGAACACGTCGAACAGCAGCACCAGGCACGCCGCGGCGGTCAGGAACAACTCGGGCACCAGCACCAACAAGTCGTTGAGCGAAATCATGTGGTTTCAAACCTTGCTGGTCATCAAGTGGGTCACGAGTTGCGACACCGAGGAATCCATCAGGTGCATCAACGGCCACGGGTACACGCCCATCGCCAGCACCGCAACCGCGAACGCCGTCAGCACCCAGGCTTCGCGCGCATTCATCCTCGGCATCGCGGCGGCTTCCGGCGTGGGCGCGGTGCCCCACACGATGCGCTTGACCAGCCACAGCGTGTAGCCCGCGCCGATGATCAACGAATACGCCGCGAAGAATGCGATCCACGGGTTCGCCGTGAAGCTCGACAGGATCACCATGAATTCACCCACGAAACCCGACGTCCCCGGCAGGCCGCAATTGGCCATCGCGAACAACACCCAGAATCCGGCGAACCACGGCATCACCTTGGCGAGTCCGCCATAGGCGGCGATCTCGCGCGTGTGCAGGCGGTCGTACATCACGCCGATGCAGGTGAACAGCGCGCCCGACACGAAGCCGTGCGAAATCATCTGCACCACCGCACCCTGCACGCCCAATTCGGCCATCTGGGCGTCGTGCTGGCCGCGCGCCAGCATGTACACGATAAACAGGCCCAGCGTCACGAAGCCCATGTGCGCGATCGACGAATACGCGACCAGCTTCTTCATGTCGGGCTGCACCAGTGCGACGTAGCCGATGTAGATGATCGCGATGAGGCTCAAGACGATGATCAGCCACGCGAAGTGCTGCGAGGCATCCGGAACGATCGGCAGCGAGAAGCGGATGAAGCCGTAGGTGCCGACCTTCAGCATGATCGCGGCCAGGATCACCGAACCGCCGGTCGGCGCCTCGACGTGCGCATCCGGCAACCAGGTGTGCACCGGCACCATCGGCGTCTTCACCGCAAACGCGATCAGGAACGAGAAGAACAACCAGCTCTGTTCGCGCATCGTGAACGGGAAAGCCCACAGCGTCGCGAGGTCGAAACTGCCAGCGCGGTGGTACATGTACAGCAGGCCGATCAGGAAGAAGATCGAACCGAAGAACGTGTAGATGAAGAACTTCAGCGTCGCGTACACGCGCCGCGGACCACCCCAGATGCCGATCAGGAAAAACATCGGGATCAGGATGGCCTCGAAGAACAGGTAGAACAGCAGCGCATCCATCGCGCAGAACACGCCGATCAGCAGGCCTTCCAGTACCAGCATCGCGGCCATGTACTGGTGCACCTTGTCCTTGATCACCTGCCATGCGCCACCGATCACCAGGATCGAGGTGAACGTGGTCAGCACGATCAACGCAACCGCGATGCCGTCGACGCCGAGGTGGTAGCTGGTGTTGATGCCGGGAATCCAGCGCAGGTTTTCCTGCAACTGGAAGCCGCCGGGACCGATCTGGTACTGCGCCAGCATCACCAGGCTCAGCGCGAACGTGATGACCGTGAACGCCAACGTCAGCCAGCGCGCGACGCGTGGACGTGCGTTGCCCGCCAGCAGCACGACAATCGCGCCGAGGCATGGAAACCAGATCAGGACACTGAGGATGGGCCAGTTGCTCATGCCTGATCCTTGAATCGGGAAAAGGAAACGGGGAACAGGGAACGGCAAGACAAGGAACGCCGGAGACATCCCTGTTCCCTGTTCCCTGTTCCCGCTGTCGGGATCCACGTGGCCATCATCGCAACCCCCAGAACCACAACCCGCCCAGCAGCAGGATCAACCCCACGATCATCGCAAACGCGTAGTGGTACAGGAATCCGGTCTGCAGCCGGCGGAACACGCGCGAGCTGCGCTCGACCACCGACGCCGAACCGTCGATCATCACGCCATCCAGCACCGCGCGGTCGCCGCCCTTCCAGAACGCGCGGCCCAGCTTCACGCCGCCACGCGCGAACAGGTTGTAGTAAATCTCGTCCACCCAGTACTTGCGGGTGAGCATCTTGAAGATCGGCAGGAACATCCGCGCAGCGCGATCGGCGATGGCGGGATTGAACAAATACACGTAGGTCGCCACCAGGAACCCCGCAACCGCGATCCAGAACGGCGCGCTCAGGAACGCGTGCCAGAACATCGGCACGGTGCCATGGAATTCTTCGGCCATGCGCGCCAGCACGTCGTGGCCGGGCAGCACCTTGATCGCGCTGCCGAACCAGCCGCCATACAACAGCGGCTTGATCGCGACCCAACCGATCATCACCGACGGGATGGCCAGCAGCACCAGCGGCACGGTGATCACCCACGGCGATTCCTTCGGCGCGTGCGCCAGCAAGCCCTGATGATGGTCGTGCGAATCGTGTGCCCCGTGCTCGACCTTGAAGCGCTCCTTGCCGTGGAACGTCATGTACAACAGGCGGAAGCTGTACAGCGCGGTCACGAACACGCCCAGCAGCACGCACCAGTATGCGTAGGTCGCGCCGAAGATGTGCGACTCACCCACCGCTTCGATGATCTGGTCCTTCGAGAAGAATCCCGAGAAGCCGGGCGTCGCCACCAGTGCCAGTGAGCCGATCCACATCGTGATCCAGGTGATCGGCATGTATTTGCGCAAGCCGCCCATGTAGCGCATGTCCTGCTCGTGGTGCATGGCCACGATCACGGAGCCCGCGCCGAGGAACAGCAGCGCCTTGAAGAACGCGTGCGTCATCAGGTGGAAGATGCCGGCCGCGTAAGCGGACACACCCAGCGCGACGACCATGTAGCCCAGCTGCGACAGCGTGGAATAGGCGATCACCCGCTTGATGTCGTTCTGCACGATGCCGACCAGGCCCATGAAAAACGCGGTGGTCGCGCCGACGATCAGCACCACCGACAGCGCGGTCGTCGACATTTCGTACAGCGGCGACATCCGCGCCACCATGAAGATGCCGGCGGTGACCATGGTCGCGGCATGGATCAGCGCCGAGATCGGGGTCGGGCCTTCCATCGAATCCGGCAGCCACACGTGCAACGGCACCTGCGCCGACTTGCCGCAGGCACCCACGAACAGCAGCAGGCAGATCAGCGTGGCCAGCGACCACGGATGCCCACCGACCACCTCGATGGTGCGGCCGGACAAGGTGTCGGCGTTCGCGAACACCGTGCCGTAATCCAGCGTGTGGAACGCGTACAGCACGCAGGCGATGCCGAGGATGAAACCGAAGTCACCCACGCGGTTCACCAGGAACGCCTTCAGCGCGGCGAAGCTCGCGCTCGGTCGCTCGAACCAGAATCCGATCAAGAGGTACGACACCAGTCCCACCAGCTCCCAGCCCACGAACAACTGCAGGAAATTGTTGGCCAGCACCAGCGTCAACATCGAAAAGGTGAACAGCGCAATGTAGGCGAAGAAGCGCTGGAAGCCGGGATCATCGCGCATGTAGCCGATGGTGTAGATGTGCACCATCAGCGACACGAAGGTGACCACCACGAGCATCAGCGCGGTCAGGCGGTCGACCAGGAAACCGATGCCGATGGTGAGCTTGCCGACCTCGAGCCAGGTGTAGACATCGGCGTTGAACACCGGCGCCCCGCCCCATACCAATTGCCAGAACACCACGCACGACAGCGCGAACGAAATTGCCACCGACACAATCGCGATGCCCGCCGCGCCCGCGCGGCCGACCTGGTTGCGCAACAACCCCGCGAGCAACGCGCCGGCCAGCGGCGCGATCGCCAGCACTATCAGGAGATTCTGACTGATCACGCTTGCACCTCACGCAGCACGATGATCCCCTTGTTGGCCGCGCCTGAGCGAGCGCGGTAGCGTTCTGGGCGCATTCGGCGTCTCCCTAGTAGCGCAGCGAATCGATTTCGTCGACGTTGATCGTGCGACGGTTGCGGAACATCAATACGACGATGGCCAGCCCGATGGCCGACTCGGCTGCCGCCACCGTCAGGATGAAGAACACGAACACCTGCCCCGACGGATTGCCGAGAAAGCGCGAGAACGCGACGAAATTGGTGTTGACGGCGAGCAGCATCAGCTCGATGCACATCAGCAGCACGATCACGTTCTTGCGGTTGATGAACAGCCCCGCGATCGAGATGCAGAACAGCACCGTCGCGAACACGATGTACCAGGAAAGAGGGATACTCACGATTGCGGCTCCTCCCGGACGGGTTCGACCGCCGCGGATTCCACGGCGGCCATCTTGACCATGCGCACGCGTCCCGGCGCGCGCACCGCCGACTGCGCGGCTGGATTCTGGCGCTTGGAGAACGTACGCACGCGCAGTGCCAGTACCACCGCCGCAACCAGGCCGACCGTCAGGATCAATGCCGCGATCTCGAACGGCAGCAGGAAGTGCGTGAACAGCGCGGTGCCCAGCCACTCGATGTTGGAAACACCCGCGGGATTCGGGCCGGCCGGCACGTCGAAGGCCTTGATGCCGATGATGCCCAGCATCTCGACCAGCATGATCACCGCCGCGCCGATGCCGATCGGCAGGTACTTGATGAAACCCTCGCGGATCGGCTCGAACTCGATGTCCAGCATCATCACCACGAACAGGAACAGCACCATCACCGCGCCGACGTACACCACCACCAGCGCCAGCGCCAGGAATTCGGCCTCGGCCAGCATCCACAGGCAGGCGGTCGAGAAGAACGTCAGCACCAGCGCCAGCACGCCATGCACGGTGTTCTTCACCGACACCACCGCCAGCGCTGCGCCCACCGCAACCACGGCGAAGGCGATGAAGCAGACCATCTGGAAGATCGAATGATTCATGCGCGATTACCTGTACGCCGCGTCTTGCGCGCGATTGGCCGCGATGGACTTCTCGAAACGGTCGCCCATCGCGAGCAGTTGCGGCTTGGTGATGATGTTTTCGCCGCGGCGTTCCATGTGGTACTCCAGGATGTCGGTCAGCACGATCGAATCGACCGGGCAGCTTTCCTCGCAGAAGCCGCAGTAGATGCACTTGAACAGATCGATGTCGTAGCGGGTGGTGCGACGCTGGCCGTCCGACGCGCGCGGCGCCGAGTCGATGGTGATCGCCAACGCCGGGCACACCGCTTCGCACAATTTGCAGGCGATGCAGCGCTCCTCGCCGTTGGGGTAGCGGCGCAGTGCATGCAGCCCGCGGAAGCGCACCGAACGCGGAATGGTTTCCATCGGGAAACGCAGCGTGTACTTGTGCTTGAAGAGGTACTTCAGCGTCACCCACAGGCCCGCCGCGAGTTCCAGCAGCAACAGGCTCTTGAGATAGTCGACAACTTTTTTCATCTCAGTGCCCTATCGTCACCACGCCGAAGAAACGGAAAAGACCCGCCACGAAAATCCACGCGATCGAAATCGGAATGAAAACCTTCCAGCCCAGTCGCATGATCTGGTCGTAGCGATAGCGCGGAAAGGTCGCGCGCAACCACAACAGCGAGGTGGCGAACACGAAGAACTTCAGGAACAGCCACCACCAACCCGGCTGCGAGAACCAGCCCAGGTGCCAGCCCTGGAACGGGCTGAGCCAGCCGCCCATGAACAAGATCGACACCAGGAACGACATCAGGATCATGTTCGCGTATTCGGCGAGGAAGAACAGCGCGAACGCCGACCCCGAATACTCCACATGGAAGCCCGCCACGATTTCCGATTCGCCCTCGGCCACGTCGAACGGCAGGCGGTTGGTTTCAGCCACGCCCGAGATGTAGAACACCAGGAACATCGGCAGCAGCGGCAGCCAGAACCAATCGAACAGGCCCTTGCCGCCGGCCTGCGCCTCGACGATTGCGGTGAAGTTGAGGCTGCCGGCCAGGATCAACACCGTCACCAGCGCCATGCCGATGCAGATTTCGTAAGAGATCATCTGCGCGGCCGAACGCATCGAACCGAGCAACGCGTAGCGCGAGTTCGACGCCCAGCCGGCCAGGATGATGCCGTACACGCCCAGCGAACTCATCGCCAGCACGTACAGCACGCCTGCATTCACGTTGGCCAGCACGAACCCGCCGCCGTTGAACGGGATCACCGCCCACACTGCCAGCGCCGGGATCACCGACAGCAACGGCGCGGTGAAATACAGAAAGCGGTTGGCGTTGGTGGGGATGATCACTTCCTTGATCAACAGCTTCACCACGTCCGCGAACGCCTGCAGCAGGCCGAACGGGCCGATCTTGTTCGGCCCGATGCGCACGTGCATCCAGCCGATCACCTTGCGTTCCCACCACACATACATCGCCACGGTGATGATCACGGGCACCGCGATCGCGAGGATCTTGCCGAGCGTCCACCCGAAGATGAGTGCGTCGTTCATGCGGTCACCGCCTTGATGGTGAGCACCGCACCGTGCGGCGGCAGCGAGGCGGTCGCGGCATGCCCGGCTTCGATCCACGCGCAGCCTTTCGGCACCGCGGCATCGATGACGACCGGCAAGACCGCGCCATTGACGTCGGCCTTGACGCCATCCAGCAGCGCGAGTGCACGCGCATCATCGGCGCAGATACGCAACGCCGGTGCACGGTTCAAGGGATGCGCCTGCAGGGCCTTGGCACGACGTACCACGGCATCGCTGCGATAGATGCCCACGGTACCGACGCGGACAAGTTGACCTTGCGCCGCGTCGACACGCGGTGCCAGTCGGGTCGCCGCCGCGGCAGTCGGCTGCTTGGCGCGGTCTGCCACGCGCGCATGCACGTCACCGAAATCGACGAAGTCGAAGCCGGCCACGCCCAACGCGCCGCCCAGCGCACGCAACACCTTCCAGCCTGGCCGCGACTGCCCAGCCAACGTCGAACCGGCGGCGACGGTTTGCGCCACGCCATCGACATTCACGTAGGTGCCATCGATCTCGGGCGGCAGCCCCAACGGCAACACCGCATCGGCCGTGCGCTTGACGCCTTCGCAGAGATAAGCGCCTGCGTACACGCAGAACCCGGCGGTTTCGCGCGCCTTGTCATAAGCGGCCGGTGCGAACGTGTCCTGCGATCCCGCCTGCCAGGCAATCAACACTTTCGGCACGCGTTCCAGAATGTCCTTCGCGCCGCCACTCGATTGCGCGCCCACGCGGGCGAGGCCAACGGCGTTGGCCCCGGACGGCAATTCGTTGAACGCACTGTTCGTCGCCTTTGCGATGCCGCGCGCGAGCGCGCGCAACCACGACGCCTGCGGGTGCTGGGTGGCCACGTCGCCCAGGATCACCACCGAGGCGCCGGCATCCCGCAACGCCTGGCACCACTGGCGCGCCTCGTCGTCGTCCGCGGCGCCGGCAATGGCATCGGCCAGGGCAGGCTCGTCGCCGGCGACGCCGGCAGCCTTGGCCACGCGCAACAACGCCGCGACCAGATCCTGCGGCGGCACCACCTTTTCGCCGGCCAGCTCGAAGCTCCAGTCGAAATGCACGGGATTCAACGCGAAGATCCGCGCGCCATCGATTTTGGCAATGTCGTAGTTCGCCATGTTGGAAATGTGCGGCTTGGACGCGTCGTGCCGGGTGGCACGCCGCAGCCGCTGGTTCAGCAACGGCATTTCATGGCGCACGTTGCTGCCGATCACGAGGCCCGCGCGAATCTCGGCGACATCCTGCACGGCCATGCCGAACACCTGCCCGGCCGGACCGCCATCGCTGAAATCCTGCACGCGCAGGCGATGATCGATGCGATCACTGCCCAGACCGCGCAGCAACTCGGCAAGCAACGCGCCTTCTTCGCACGAAGTCATCGGAGCGACCAGTGCGCCGACGTCGCTGCCGGCCTTCCCCAGGCCATTGACGACGAACGCGATGGCTTCGTCCCATTCGACCTCCACCAGTTCTCCGCCCTTGCGGATCATCGGCCGCTGTGCCCGGTCCTGCGCGTACAGGCCCTCATGACTGTAGCGGTCGCGATCGGCCAGCCAGCATTCGTTGATCGCTTCGTTCTCGCGCGGCACCGCGCGCAATACCTGCCCGCGCTTGGTGTGCAGCCACAGGTTGGAACCCAATGCGTCGTGGTAGCCGATCGACGGCTTCGCGATCAGTTCCCAGGCGCGCGCCTTGAACTGGAATACCTTGTCGGTCAGCGCACCCACCGGACACACGTCGATCACGTTGCCGGACAACTCCGAACCGATGCCGCGGCCGATCCAGGTGCCGATCACGTGTCGATCCCCGCGATCGAAGTCACCGAACTCGTAGCTGCCGGCGACTTCGCCCAGGAATCGCACGCAACGGGTGCAATGGATGCAGCGGGTCATCTCGGTGGCGACCAGCGGCCCCACGTTCTCGTCGCTGATGGTGCGCTTGCGCTCGGTGAAACGCGACAGCGAGCGGCCATAGCCCATGGACAGATCCTGCAGCTCGCATTCGCCGCCCTGGTCGCAAATCGGGCAATCCAGCGGATGGTTGATCAGCACGAACTCCAACGCGTTTTGCTGCGCGTGGATGGCAAGCGGCGTCTTGGTGAAAACCTTCATCCCCGCCGCCACCGGCGTCGCGCAGGCCACCTGCGGCTTGGGCACGCGCTTGCCGCCCATCTCCACTTCCACCATGCACTGGCGGCAAACCGCGGCGATCGGCAGCTTCTCGTGATAGCAGAAACGCGGAATCGGAATGCCCGCGGCATCCGACGCCTGGATGATCGTCGACCCCTTCGGGGCGCTCACCGGATGGCCGTCGATCTCGAACTCCACCATTTCTGCCGGTGGCGCCGTGTCTTTGGGTTGGGCACTCATGCAGCCACCTTCAGTTGATCGTCGACCATCGAGCGCCCGTTCTCGCAGTAGTACTCGAACTCGTCCCAGAAATTCGCGAGGAACGCCTGCACCGGCCACGCCGCGGCTTCGCCGAACGCGCAGATGGTGTGGCCTTCGATCTGGCCGGCGACGGCTTTCAGGCGATGCAAGTCTTCCGGCGTACCGCCGCCCGCGACGATGCGCGACAGCACGCGATGCATCCAGCCCGTGCCTTCGCGGCACGGCGTGCATTGCCCGCACGATTCCATGTGGTAGAACTGGCTGATCCGCTCGCAGGCGCGCACCATGCAGGTGGTTTCGTCCATCACGATCACCGCGCCCGAGCCGAGGCCGGAGCCTGCATCGCGGATCGAATCGTAGTCCATGGTGCAGGCCATCATCTTGTCGGCTTTCAGCACTTTCATGGACGAACCGCCCGGAATCACCGCCTTGAGCTTGTGGCCGTTGCGCACGCCGCCGGCCATCTCCAGCAACTCCGCGAACGGCGTGCCGAGGCGCACCTCGTAATTGCCCGGCTTGTTGACGTGGCCCGACACGGAAAAAATCTTCGGGCCGCCGTTGTTGGGCTTGCCGAGATTCAAAAACCATTCCGCACCACCGCGGAGGATCGCGGGCACCGACGCATACGTTTCGGTGTTGTTGATGGTGCTGGGGCGGCCGAACAGGCCGAAGTTGGCCGGGAACGGCGGCTTGTAGCGCGGCCAGCCCTTCTTGCCCTCCAGCGACTCCATCAGCGCGGTTTCCTCACCGCAGATGTAGGCGCCGGCGCCAAGTGTGTTGTGGATGGTGACATCGATGCCGGTGCCGCGGATGTTGGTGCCCAAAAGGCCCGCCGCTTGCGCCTCGTGCAGGGCCTGTTCGATGTGTTCGAACGGCTCGTGGTGGAACTCGCCGCGCAGGTAGTTGTAGGCCACGGTCGAACCCGTCGCATAGCAGGCGATCGCCATGCCTTCGATCACCGCGTGCGGATTGAAGCGCAGGATGTCGCGGTCCTTGCAGGTGCCGGGCTCGGACTCGTCGGAATTGCACAGGATGTATTTTTGTCCCGGCGCCTTGCGCGGCATGAACGACCACTTCATGCCGGTCGGAAAACCCGCGCCGCCGCGCCCGCGCAGCGCACTTTTCTTCAGCTCGTCCACGATCGTCGCCGGGTCGGGCTGCTCGGCGAGAATTTTCTCCCACGCCTGCCAGCCGCCGGTCTTGCGATAGTTGTCGATCGTCCACGGTGTGTCGAAATGCAGCGTGGTGTAGACGACCTGGTGTTCCTTGGGTTCGGGACCGTAGCTCATGGATTGCTCTTTGCGGAAACCTGCCTGCTTGCGACCGGGTTGATCGTGCGCCGGCGCGCTCCTACGTCAATTTGTCAAGGATTTCGTCGACCTTCTCGGGCGTCAGGTGCTCGTGGTAATGCCCGTTCACCGCCATCATCGGCGCGCCGCAGCATGCCGCCAGGCACTCTTCTTCCTTCTTCAGGTACACGCGCCCGTCGGGCGTGCTTTCGCCCAGCTTCACGCCGAGCTTCTTCTCGCAATGCTCGACGATGCGGTCGGCGCCGTTGAGCCAGCACGAGATGTTGGTGCAGATGGCCACGTTGTTGCGCCCGACCGGACGGGTCTCCAGCATGGAGTAGAACGACGCCACCTCGTAGGCGAACACCGGCAGGATGTCGAGGTACTTGGCCACCGCGGCGGTCAACTCGTCGGTCAGGAAGCCGCGGTTCTGCTCCTGCGCCGCCATCAGGCCCTGGATCACCGCCGAGCGTTTGCGGTCGGGCGGGAACTTTGCGGCCCAATGGTCGATGCTTGCGCGCGTATCGGCCGTCAACACCTGCATCGGGTCGACGTCTTTCACTTTGTCGAAATTGCCGGTGGCCTTCATCGATCGATCTCCCCGAACACCAGATCGTAGGTTCCGATCATCGCCACCACGTCCGGCAGCATGTGGCCGGCGGTGATCTCGTTGATCGAGGACAGGTGCGCGAATCCGGGCGCGCGCAGGTGCACGCGGAACGGCTTGTTGGCGCCGTCGGAAATCATGTAGCAGCCGAACTCGCCCTTGGGGGCTTCGACCGCGGCGTAGGTTTCGCCGGCCGGCACGCTGTAGCCCTCGGTGAACAGCTTGAACCAATGGATCAGTGCTTCCATCGATTCCTTCATGTCCTCGCGCTTGGGCGGCGCGACTTTGTAATTGTCGGTGATGACCGGGCCGGGATGCTTCTTCAGCCAATCCACGCACTGGCGGATGATCAACGCCGACTGGCGCATTTCGGCCACGCGCACCAGGTAACGGTCGTAGCAATCGCCGTGCGTACCGACCGGAATGTCGAAGTCGACCTCGGCGTACTTCGCGTACGGCTGCTTCTTGCGCAAGTCCCATTCGATACCGGACGCACGCAGCATCGGGCCGGTCATGCCAAGCGCATACGCCTGCTCGGGGCTGACAATGCCGATGTCGACGGTGCGCTGCTTCCAGATGCGGTTGTCGGTCAGCAGTTCCTCGTATTCGTCGACCTTGTGCTGGAAGTCGGCGCTGAACGCGTCCAGGAAATCCAGCATCGAACCTTCGCGCCACGCATTCATGCGTGCGAGGTCCTTGCCCTTGTGCCACGGCGATTCCTTGTACTGGATCATCTTGCCGGGCAAATCGCGGTACACGCCGCCGGGGCGGTAATAGGTGGCATGCATGCGCGTGCCGGATACCGCTTCGTAGCAATCCATCAGTTCTTCGCGTTCGCGGAACGCGTACAGGAACACCGCCATCGCGCCGAGGTCGAGCGCATTCGAACCGATCCACATCAGGTGATTGAGGATGCGGGTGACCTCATCGAACAGCGTGCGGATCCACAACGCCCGCTCGGGCGGCTCGATCCCCATCAATTGCTCGATCGCGCGCACGTAGGCGTGCTCGTTGCACATCATCGACACGTAATCGAGCCGATCCATGTAGCCGATCGAATGATTGAATGGCTTGGATTCGGCCAGCTTCTCGGTGCCGCGATGCAGCAGCCCGATGTGCGGATCGATCCGGATGATGGTCTCGCCTTCCATCTCCATCACCAGGCGCAGCACGCCGTGCGCAGCCGGGTGCTGCGGGCCGAAGTTCATCGTGTAGCTGCGGATCTCGCCGGTTGTGTCGGTTGCATCAGCCACGTCAATTGTCCTTCCATTCGTCGGCCGCTTCCGCACGCGAAGTCGGCCAGCGCGAGTCCTCGCGCACCACGCGCGCCACGGTCACGCGCGGCGTCACCGAGGTCACCGGCTCGTATACCACGCGCCGGGCTTCGGGGTCGTAACGCACTTCCACGTTGCCGATCAGCGGAAAATCCTTGCGGAACGGGTGCCCGACGAAACCGTAATCAGTGAGGATGCGGCGCAGATCCGGGTGACCCTCGAACACGATGCCGTACAGGTCGAACGCCTCGCGTTCGTACCAGTCAGCAACCGGCCACACTCGCGTGAGCGTCGGCAATACCGGCAGGGCATCTTCCGGCGCGAAGCTGCGCACGCGCAGACGAATGTTGTGCTGGTAGGAAATCAAATGCACCACCGCCGCGAAGCGGCGCAGGAATTGCGGATGCTCGGGATGGTTCGACCAGTCGAAGCGCCCGGGTTCGGCTGCGCCGGTCACGCCACGCGAAAAGCCGGTGGCCGTGGCGGCCTGCGAGCCCGCCCATTCGTCTTCGCCGAACAGCAGGAAGTCGACGCCGCACAGGTCCGTCAGTTGCGCGAAACGGAAATCCGGCTCGTCGCGCAACGCGGTGCAGACTTCGACCAGGTGCGCGGGCGTGACCTCGATCGTCGCCTGTCCAAGCGAAACCGCGACGTTGTCGATGCGATCGCCGAAGCGCGCACGCAGGCGATCGACCAGTTGTTGGGTTGTGGTCTGGGGCATCGTGGCTTCAACGCGCGACGGTATTGGTGCGGCGGATCTTCTTCTGCAATTGCAGAATCCCGTAAACCAGCGCCTCGGCGGTCGGCGGACAACCCGGCACGTACACGTCCACCGGCACGATGCGGTCGCAGCCGCGCACCACCGAATACGAATAGTGGTAGTAGCCGCCGCCGTTGGCGCAACTGCCCATCGAAATCACCCACTTCGGATCGGGCATCTGGTCGTACACCTTGCGCAGCGCCGGCGCCATCTTGTTCACCAGCGTGCCGGCGACGATCATCACGTCGGATTGGCGCGGCGACGGCCGGAAGATCACGCCGTAGCGGTCGAGATCGAGCCGCGATGCGCCTGCATGCATCATTTCCACCGCACAGCAGGCCAGGCCAAACGTCATAGGCCACATCGAACCGGTGCGCGCCCAGTTGAACAGCGCATCCACGGTGGTGACGCCGAAACCGCGCTGCACGATGGGGTTGTCGGCTTCCGGGCGCAGGATGTCGTCCACCTTCCCGATCGGCACCGGGTTGTGCATCGACTTGTCGATGGCGGAAATCAGTCCCATTCCAATGCACCCTTTTTCCAGACGTACACGTAGCCCACGACCAGCAGCAGCAGGAACGTGAACATTTCGATCAGCGCGACGATGCCGATCTTCGAAAACACCGTCGCCCACGGAAACAGGAACGCGATTTCGAGATCGAACAGGATGAACAGGATCGCGATGAGGTAGTAGCGCACGTCGAACTTCATGCGCGTGCCTTCGAAGGCTTCGAAGCCGCACTCGTAGGGCGAGTTTTTCTCGGCGCTCGGGCGGCGCGGACCTGCCAGCAAGCCGACCACGATCAACGCGACGCCGATGCCGCCGGCGACGATCAGGAACAGCAGGATGGGCCAGTAGCCGTTGAGCATTCGATTCCGTCCGCGTTAGCTACGGGATTTTCGCATGCACCGGCGCGTGTCGCAATCGCGCACCGGCAATCGCGAATGGATCGCATCGCGCGGCGCACGACGATCATCGCGATCCACAAACGAAAACGCGCGATGCGAAAAGTTCGCGATCGCGCGTTCGTCGGTTGGTGCCCAAGAGGGGACACTAAATCGGACTTTTGCGGATTTCGGCGGACAATCGACTACCGTCTGCGAACGGCTACATACCTACGTTTCCTGTTTGCTGGCTTCCGTAAACGTCCGCTTGCATCCAGCCAATCTTGAGGGTAGGATGCGGGTAGAACGATGCGAGTCCGCGAAGGGGAACCGAATGCTGACGCTACCCGCAGTGAAGAACGCAAAGCCGCGTGGGAAGCCCTACAAGCTCGCCGACGGCATGGGGCTATCCCTACTCGTGGAGCCCACCGGGGCGAAGCTGTGGCGCTTCCGGTTTCGCTATGGCGGCAAGGAATCGATGGTGTCCTTCGGCGCATGGCCGGAGGTTTCCATTGCCGAGGCTCGGGCGCAGCGGGACGACGCACGCCGCCAGCTTCGCGAGGGCATCAACCCATCGGCGGTACGGAAACAGGCGCGCGTCGAGCGTGAGGTAGCCAGCGGCAACACGTTCCGCGCGGTCGCGAAAGATTGGATCGACGCCAACCGCAATCAGTGGATCGAATCGCATACTGATCGGATCCAGCGCAGTCTTGACCGCGACATCCTGCCATCCCTTGGTGATCGGCCGATCGCCGACATCACCGCGGCGGAAGTGCTGTCAGTGGTGCGGAAGGTGGAAAAGCGCGACGCACTCGACCAAGCCAAGCGCGCATTGCAGCGGATGACGTCCATCTTTGCGCTGGGCGTGTCTTCGTTGCGGTGCCCGGTCAATCCTGCCCGCGAACTGCGCGGCGCACTGAAGAAAGCTCCGAAGGTCAAGCACCGCGCGTCACTGCCGCTGGACGCGCTGCCGAAGTATTTCGAGCGGTTCGCCGAGCTGAAGGCTGATGCCGTGACCCGCGCGGCGCTGGCATTGCTGCCGCTGACCGTGGTTCGGGTGTCGGAACTGGTGAACGCGCCGTGGGCGGAATTCGACCTTGACGCCGGCTTGTGGATCATCCCGGCCGAGCGGATGAAGATGGCGCGTGAACATCGGGTGCCGCTGTCCCGGCAGGCCGTGGGGATACTGCGTGACCTCGAGGCAAGCAACACCAAGGGCAATGCGCTGGTGTTCCCGAGTCCGACGAACCGGCGCAAGCCGCTGTCGATCAATGGTCCGCTGGTGGCGCTCCGGCGCATGGGCTACGCCGCGGGCGAACTGACCCTGCACGGCTGGCGCTCCACGTTCTCGACGTGGGCCTACGAATCCGGCTATGACGGCAACGTCATCGAAATCACGCTCGCGCACGTCGACAAGAACGCGGTGCGCGCCGCATACAACAACGCGACCTACATGGATCGGCGCCGCCAGTTGCTGCAGGACTGGGCGGACACGCTGGACGCCAAGCGCGAAGGCGCAAAGGTCATACCCATTCGCCGCCGCAAGCGGTGATAGCGGCCCGCAGGCGTGGTGATGCACGCCGACGGGCCTTCCACAACCGACCCCAAGGAGGTCGAATCATGGCACTGCAAATTGTACCGTCGCAGAACCCGCCGCCCGTCAAGGCTTCGCTGATCTTGGCGTTCGTCGGAATCCCCCAACCGAACCCGCTGCGTCCGAATGGACGTGTTTTCCGCAAGCTTGCCGGTCACGTCCCCGCGTTCTACCTGGACGAAAACAGGAACATCGTCGAGATGACCTACGAACAGGCTTTCGTGGTGCGTGTCATGCGGTGGATGCCCAAGACGATGAAAGCGGAGTATGGCGCACTCTTCGAAAGGGGGATCACTAATGCAGAACGAGCGGAACGCATCAAGGCGTTCATGCCCAAGCTACTGGCACACAAGAGGGCTTGCCCGCCACCGTGGCAAGCCGAGTTGGCGCAAGTCGCGCAGGAGCGTGCAGCATGAGCGCCAAGAAATCACCCCGCGCCGCTCTTGCCAGCCGAATCGACGGGATGAGAGCACTCGACGAGATGGAAGATTCAACGCAGGAGAGTTCGTTCCTTTCGAATCTCATGTTCATCCTCAGCAAGGACGTCGATGCGGCGCACAAAGGCATGCTTCAAGCACTTCGACACATGGCCGAAGGCTACCTTTGGGACTCAGAAGCCCACTTCGTATTCGAAGTAGGGAAAGAGCACATAGCTCCGATTGGTGGCGAGTTTGTGCAGGTGTTCGACGAAGTCTTAAAGGGAAAGCGGAAAGCTGGGTCGCTGGCGTATCGAAAGAAGTGTGCTAGGGCATACGAGCTATGGGTAGAGCATTTGCCTGCCATGCGAAAGGCGCAACAAGGGGCAAAGGAGCATTTGGTCGGCAGCCTTTCGGCGGAAGAGCAAAAGCGGCTGGAGAGTCTTCGCCATGTTTTCCATGCCGGAACAATCGAAAACTGGATCGTCGAGAGGCGCTCGCGGATGCTTACCGTGGCCATGCCCGGCGAGGCAGGTTACTCGCACGTCGCGCACATCCGAGCAATGCGCAAAGCCATCGATGCCGAATTCGAGAAACGGCTGCAGGACGCGAGCGAATACGCGAATCCTGATAGCGAGAACAGCGAAGAAATGTTCATGGCGTCCATGCGGACCATATGTGCACATCATCCTGACATCGCTGAGGCGTACCGTGAGACCCTGCAACGGTCACGCCCGAACACTTCGCGATCTACCGGTCTGAGCCTCGTGTCTTCACGCGATTGACCGAACACGCCACGGCTAGCCCGACGGGGCGAAAGCGGGGAACCTTCCCCCGTTGCCGTGGCGCTCTTTTGAAGGCGCGGAGAAGGCCGCGATGCCTAAGCGCAAGATTCGAGACTCACTTGTGACGCCGAAGGAGAAAAAGGAATCTCTAGACGCGATACGAGAGGCACTGTGCAAGCCGCTACATCCCTCTAATCGCAGCACCATCAACCGCGGCGCAATGGATCATGTGCCCGAGTACGAAACCGTCGAACGAAGGGGCGAGCGCGTCTATCGCACGCCAGGCAAGGCCGGGGCGGATCTGGCCGTGCCCCCCTACTATTGGGAGATGCTGAAGCGTCGGCGCGACTTCGAAGCGGAGTGTGCGAAGGTGGATCGATCCCTCCGCACCCAACTTCGAAACCGAACGCGTACATCAAGTGCTGTGGCCGAGCACCGCGCGCGAGAGATCATCGCGGAATTCAACAGACTCGCACCTATGCCTGAACGCAACCGGGCAAGCGTGGTCGCGGCGAAGCTGAAGCTGCCGGTACGCACCGTCCGCGACATTCTCAAGAAATCCGGCAATCGCCAAAAGTAGCCGATTCCGGTTGATCGCTCGTGGTTTGAACATCGCCTCACCGTCCGGCGCTTGCCGGATAACTCCGAGGCGATACACATGGACAACGATGCACGACTCCTCCGGCTCCCGGAGGTTACCCAGATCACCGGCTTGGGTCGAAGCGCGATCTACGATCGCATGGGCCGCGGTGACTTCCCGAAATCCGTACCGCTGACAGCTACGTCTCGCGCTTGGGTCGAATCCGAAGTGCGCGCATGGATTGCGAAACGCATCGCGCAGCGTGACGCCGCAATGAACGCCGCCGAGGAAATTCACCCAGCGGGTACGCTGGTGGGTAATGAGCGGCGATCACCCCGAGAAAACGGCATCACGCCTCGCGTTCCCGGCAATGTTTCGGTGTCTGGACACGGCACCAAACGCGGGAATTGGCGGGGGCAACGTCAATGAGCGCGCCCCAGATACGACGAAGCCCGCGTGGCGGCGCGAGCTTCGAAGTCGATCAGAGAATTGAACTTGCGCAGCAATTGTACGGCACCAGCGAAGCCGCTGCACGCGCCGGCTACTGCGGAGTCGCTCCACCACCTGCACAACCGACACCGCGCGATCCCGCAGTCATCGCCAGCGACCTTCGCAGCGCCGCGGGATGCCTGGGTGACCTGGCCGATAACTTCGAGCTAGGCCACGTCAACGAAATCACGCTATCCAGCGCTGACCGTCTACTGATCGGCGCCGGCCGCCTGATCATGGAACTGCGCCAGCGCAAAGGCTCAACCCATGAGCGCCGTTGACCTGTTGCTGGTGCGGCTGCAGCGCGTGCGCAAGACCGGCCCAGCGTCATGGCGCGCCGATTGTCCGAATGGTCACGAACACGCACGCGGATCCCTATCCATCACCGAAGGCGACGATGGACGCGTGTTGCTCCATTGCTTCGCCTGCAGCGATACCCCCGGAATCCTCGCCGCAGCCGGTATGGAAGCATCGGACTTGTTCCCAGAACGGATCAAGGATCAAACCCCGGAAGGCCGGCGACGCGCGCGCCAAGCGTTCAAACAATCCGCCTGGGCCGCGGCGCTCGGCGTGCTGTCCCGCGAGGCGACCGTCGTGGCCTGCGCTGCGGGAATGCTCCGGCAAGGTCACGCGCTGACCGCGGAAGATGACAGCCGGCTCACCTTGGCGATGCAGCGCATCGACGATGCGCGGGCGGTGCTGACGTGAACGCCTACGGGAACACGCTGGACGAACAGGCCGATCGCGAGCTGGCCCGTGTGACGAAGCTTGCGCATCCGGAGCGCGTTCCAACACCGGCGTTTGCTCCCGTGGACTTTAGCAATCTCATGTCGCAAAACTGGCCGGCAGCGCGGCACGTTTTCGAGCCGATCATTCCGCGGCGCGTGGTCACGCTCTTGGCCGGCCACGGCGGCATCGGGAAATCGATGCTGGGCCTGATACTCGCCGCGCACGCCGCTTGCGGCAGACAGTGGGGACCGTTTCCGGCCGTGCAGTGCAGCGCGGTCTATTTCAGCCTGGAAGACGAAGCCGACATTGTGCGCTATCGGCTGCGACAAATTATCGACACCTTCGCGTTGCCGCGTGGCGACGTGGTAGAGGCCTTGACCGTATTCGATGGCAGCGACTGCGACGCAACACTCGCGACGGAGGTAATGGAGGAAGGCGTCCGCAGGCTCACGCCGACCGTGGGCATGGACCGCATCACGCTGGCCGCCAAGGGCGCCGGGTTGATCGTGATCGACAATGCCAGCGACGCATACGCCGGCAACGAAAACGAACGGCGGCAGGTGCGCGCGTTCATTCGGATGTTGGGATCACTGGCACGCGGCAACGATGCGGCAGTACTCCTGCTGGCGCATATCGACAAGGCTGCGGCCAAGTACGGCGACGGCGGCAACGCTTACAGCGGCAGCACGGCATGGCACAACAGCGCACGTTCCCGGCTGGCGCTGGTGAAGGATGACACCGGCGCCATCAACCTGGTGCACCAGAAATCGAACTTCACCACGGAAGCCGAGCCGGTTTTGCTCCGGTTCGCGGATCACGGCGTACTTGTGCCGATGGACGCACGTGCACGCGATGCGGAAGCGACACGGCAAGCCGACATCGACGCCGCAGCCGTGCTGACCGTCCTGCGCGTCGCATTGACATCAGGCGCCACCATCACGACCGCCAAGCGCGGCAGTGCCACCGCATGGCACGCCTTGTGCGACTACCCGGAGCTTGCCGCCGAGTACAAAGCCAAGGGCGGCCAGCAACGCGTCGGCGCCGCGCTGGTGCGGCTGGAACGTGACGGTCGAATCGTGAAGGTTCCGTACAAGAAGCCGAACCGGCACGACGGCGAGTGCTACAAACTGGCGCAGACTGCGCCGGAATCCGCGCCAGAAAGTGCGCGCGCCACTCCCCCCATACCCCCCTGCGTAACTGGCGCACGCACGGAGTGCGCGCCAGTCCCGCCAAGTGCGTCAGTTTCAATCGGCGCAAAACTGGCGCAACCCTGCCCACGTTGTGATGGCGAAGGCTGCAGGTATTGCCGCCCATGAATGCCGTCGACACCACGATCGAAGCGGAAGACCTCGCCGCCGCAATCCTGGCGCATGCTTCCGGCGCCGTGCGCTGGTACGCCGAGGATGGCGACATCGGGATTCACGGCCGGGACGGCGACCGCGCATGGGCGGCCTTGGCGATGGCGAAGCTCGATGACGCCGAGGAATCCATGCTGCTGGTGTACGCCTTCCAGGAGCGGCGGGATGCGCTTCGGGTGGTGGAGTGCGCCGTCAGCCGCGGGATACGCGCCGAGGTCGCGAGGTTTGCGCTGGTGAAGCTGCTGCAGCCATCCCGGTTCGCGGCAGGTGCCATGCGCGAACACCGGCCCAAGGGGCGGCGATCCGATGTCGACCACGAAATCCGGGCCGCCGAGGGGTTGTATCGGGAATGGCTCCGGGATGCCGCGATCGCGTTCCGGCTGGTGTACGCGATTGAGGCGCGTCCGCAGACGTGCGGGGAAATCCAGAATCCCCGTCCGATGCAAACTGAAAGCGAGAATGAAGCAACCGCGAAATGCCTGTACGGGGAACCGAAAGCACCCGCGCATGCCAATGGACAACGGACTCCGGTCACGATCCTGCAAAAGCTACCCGTACCCGTACCCACGAAGGAGAATTGAAGATGCCCCTTTCCGCCGCACGGCAGGCACTCGCCGAAGCACAAGCCGCATTGAAGGTGGCAGGCGAGCAACACCAAGCGAACCACGATCGGCACCAGGCGCTGAACGCAATCACGCGCCGGGCGGAGCCGATCCGCGCGCAGCTCGCCGAAGTTGAGGCGGCGCACGCCGCGGCCTTGGAAGAATGGGCCACGAACGGCGCGACCGGCGACAGTCCGTCCGCGCCGACTGCCCTCGCCAAGCTGACCAATGCACTCGCCGTCGCGGAACGTGAAACAACCGCGGCGCAGACGGCGGCCAAGGCATTCGAGCCGAAGCTCGCCGAATCGCAAGCGGCCATGGACACGGCGCTTCAGAACATGCGGCGCGCACGCGGCCAAGTCCTCTACGAAATCGCCCGGCCGTTGGTGGAGCGCTACCGCGCCGCGCAGTTTGAAGCGACGGCATTGCGCGAGCACTTGTTCGGCCTGGGGATGATCGGGCCTTCGCCCGAGTTGCCCGACTACACGGCGATCACGCAAGCCATCAACGCCTCGTCCAACTTGCGGCCAGTGCTTGAGCCCGGCGGCGCGGAAGCGTCGCGGCAAGCGTGGCGCGACGTGATCGCGGCACTCGCTGGCGACCCCACGGCGCAACTGGGGCCAGCGCCCAAAACAGTGGACCCGTGGTCGCACTTGGATAGGCAGGTGCGCGCGCAGTTGATGGAGGTGGCGTGATGGACCTCATGAGCGAACATCGGGATTCGATACTCAGGGAGATCGCGGGGTTGTATCGGGACGGAAAACTCGACAAGGCCGTCACCTTCCGTCCGGACCTGAAGCAATACACCGACGCGCTGGTGAAGGCCGGTCACATGACGCGCGGCGATGATGGCCACCTGACTCCGGGCAATCCGCATGCGGCATGGAACATCACGGTGCGCGACTGGAACATGCCCGCCAACGTGGTGCTCGACAACGTGCTTCAGTTGTACACCTCGGGGCAGCTGGACCAGGCTGTCGCGAACCGCCCGGACCTGAAGCGCTTCACCGATGCGCTGGTGACTTCCGGCCACATGACGGTCGACGCCGGACGACTGGTGCCGAAGATCGACCCGAACACCGGATGGTGGAAGCGTCTCGACACCGAAGCGGTGCCGAAGTGATGAATTTCCGCGCGGTGCAGACGGAGGGACGCTCCTCACCCATGGCCCGTATGCACTCAATGACCGCGGGAATCGCCGCCCCTTGCTCCTCTGCAGTGGCAAGGGGCGGTGCTTTTTTCGAGACAGCAGGAGGTTAAATCGCTGTGGCAACCGCCGCTGAAATGATCGTTCGGCTACTCGCCGACACTTCAAGCTTCAACGCGAACATGGAAGAGGCCGCGGTGAAGGTGCGCGCGTCGCAAGATGCGATGGCGGCATCGATGCAATCCTCGATGAGCGTGTTCCAGCAATTCGACGCGATCGAGAAAGCCAACCTCAAGACCGCCCAGGACGTAGCGGCTGCGCAAAAGGTCATCACGGCCGCGCAGCAATCCGCCGCGTTCACCGCCGAGGAACTCGCGGCAAAGCAAGCCATTGTGACCGCGGCGCTCGCGAAGATCCCGCGCGAAGCGGAGGCCGCGGCCGCAAGTTTTGCGACGATGGGGATAAACTCGCGCGCGGCCTATTCCGCCAGCGCCTTGATCTCCGACGCGCTCACCGGCCAATTCTCGCGAAGCCACCGAGAGGTTGCCGCGCTCGCGAACGAAACCGGGTTGATGTCCCGCGCGCTGCAATTTGCGATGGGGCCGGTCGGGTTGACGATCGGAGGATTCGGGTTGCTCGGCCTTTCGGCCGTGAAGGCACAAGAGGACTTGGACGACTTCGGCCGTTCGGTCGAGCTCACGAACGGCTACATGGGCGAAAGCGCTGGTGAGATGCAGGCGCTCGCCAAACGCATCGCGGACATCACCGGGAGCTACGACACCGCCAAGCAAGCAGTGATCGACCTGGCGAACAGCGGGCGGTTTACATCCGATCAACTCCTGCAGGCGGCGACCGCCGCGACTGAATTTGCCGATTTGACCGGCCAGAAGGTCAGCGAGGTTGATCGCCTCCTGATCGAAATGGCGACCAACCCGCAAAAGGCGCTGGATGAACTGGTGGACAAATACCACCGCGTCACGCCAGCGCAAGCGGAAATGATCGAAGGGCTGATCAAGCAAGGCGACAAGGCCGCCGCGACGGCCGCGCTTGTGAAAGCGATGGGTGACAGCGTCGCGGCCAGCATGGACAAGCAGACCCAACACGCGGGCGTACTTGACCGGATGCTCACGCGGCTCGCCTATGACTTCGGGCAAGTATGGCGAGGCATCGGTGAATCGGTGAACCTTGCGACCGGCGGCGGCGACACCGCTGAAAAGCTCGCGGCGATACAGCATCGGCTGCAGGACATGCGCACGTCGCACGAAACGACAGGCGGTTATGCCGTTGCCTACGAAGCGCTTCAAAAGCAGGCGGCGGAACTGCAGGCGATCCTCGACAAGCAAAAGGAAGTCTCGGCCGAGGCCAAACGCACGGCGGACGCCTACGCAGCCGCGCATCCGGCGCAGGGCAGTTTCGGGGCGCTGCAAAAGGAAGGTTTCGGGGGCATCGATCTATCCGGCAATCTGACGAAGCAGCTTCAGGACCTGGAGGCGGCGCAGAAAGTCAGCTACGGCGATCGCGAGGAATTTGAGCGCGAATACTGGGGAACGATCCTGCAGCAAGCCAAGGCCGGCACCGCCGCGTATGTGCAAGCCTGGCAGCAGGTACAAACCGGCCAACAGCGGCTTGATCAGCAGCAGCTACAGGAATCGGAAGAGACGGCACGAAAGCAGGAAGAGCTATCGCGCAAGGCAACGGAAACAGCCAAGCGCCAGTCGGAGCAAGAAGCCGAGGCCGCGAAGAAGGCCGCCCGCGAGAGACTCGCCGCCGACGAACAGGTTGCTGATAGCGCGCACAACCTCGCAATTGCGCGGATCGACGCATCGCTGCAGGGCGACCGGACAGACCTGGCGAACAATCGAATCACCTTGGGAGAGATGCTTCAGGATCAATTGAACGCACTGAACCAACGCCTGACCGCTGACATCCAGCATTACCAGAAACGCGCGAAGCTCGCGGCGGGAGACGCCGCCGAGGTTGCCAAATGGAACGGCGCGATTCTGGTCGACGTGGATAAAACGAACGCAGCGATGCTGAGGGCCGAACAGGCCTACGCGGATGCAGTCAAGCGCCTCAACAGGGAAATCGCGGACGAGAAAATCAGCGACGACCAGCGCATGATCATGAGCGGGTTTCGCGCGGTCAATCAACTGATCGGCCACCAGGAAACGTTCAAGCAGGTGGTGGCGAACATCGGCATGGAGATTCTGGAGACACAGGAGCAAAACGTCGCGAAGGGAATCGCCGAAGCGTTCAATGGCGAACAAGGCAAGACCGCTGCCGCGGAGGCTGGGGCTGCCGAGCGCCTTGGTATCACCGTGGCGGGCGAGGCGCAGGCTCTAGCGGTGCAAGGTGCATCGGCGGTGAAGTGGATCATGACCGAAGCCGCGAAAGCCGCAGCCGGCGCCTTCAACGCCATGGTCTCGATTCCCTATATCGGGCCATTCGTAGCGGTGGGCGCTTCCGTGGCGGCATTCGCCGCGGTGTCGAAATTGGTGAGCAGCGTGGCGTCGGCTGAAGGAGGTTGGGAACGTGTCCCGGCTGACGGAATGATGACGGAGCTTCACAGAGACGAGATGGTGTTGCCCGCGCGCTTTGCGAATCCAATGCGCGACATGGTGGAGAACGGCGGCGGCATGGGAGGCACACACCACTACCACTACAACATCCAAGCCTACGACCGGCGCGGCTTTGCGGACTTTGTAAGCCGCAACGGGATCGAACTCGGGAACGGGTTGCGGCGGCTTGGTCGAAACGGACATCGGCTATGAGCGACGCGCCGGAGGAAATGGTGAGGGTGACGCACGAGGAGATGGCGCACGCATGGATGAATACATGGGCGCACGTGTTCGCGCTCGACTTCGCGGTCAGCACAATGATCGGCCTGTACCCGGACAAAAACCGCCTGATCAAGGTATGGGACCAATCGTTGCCGGACCACATCGATGAGTGGATGAGCATGCCGGAGTATCGGGACTCGGGCTTTCGCGAACGTCTGCACGGAACCCTGGCGCACCTTCGCGAGTTGCTCGAGGACGCCGCGGAGGCCGATGGACAAGGTGACAACGGCACCGACTGAAGCGCTGAAATAAGCACCGCGGGAAACAACCTTGAACCACAAGATCAAACCAGGCTGGAAACCCGGGCAATCGGGAAACCCGAAAGGGCGACCGAAGGGCATCCTGAACCCGCAGGCGCGGTTGCGCAAGATGATCAACGCCGAGGCGATCGTGAAGAAGCTGGAAGAGGCCGCCTTGGCGGGTGACGTGCAGGCCGCGCGCACGCTGCTGGAACGCGCGCTGCCGATCTACAGGCTCACCGCCGAGCCGGTGAATGTGCCTGCCGCGGCAACGGCGGCAACGCCCACGGCAAAGGCGCAGGCGGTCATGGACGCCATCGCCAGCGGCAAGATTCCGCCCGACATCGGCGCGCAACTGATCACCGCAATCGGTGCCCTGGTGCGCGTGGTGGAGATGGATGAACTCGAAAGGCGCATCGCTGCGCTGGAAACCGCCAAAGGAGGCACGCCGTGAGCTTGCACGAACGAGTGAAGGCATTGGAGCAATCCGCGCTTCAGGGAGACGGCATGCGCGTCATCGTCGTTCCCGATCCCGCGCACGGCGACGAGGAGGTCGCGAAGTACCGCGAGGAAACCGGCTACCGTGGGATCGTCGTGTGCATGGATGAAGCGGACGCGCGGCTATGAGCAACATCCGCGATCGAATCGAGAAGCTGGAGCGCGGTCACCCGGCAGTGTCGGGCGCTGAATTCAGCGCAGCCATGCGCGCACTGGAGGAACGCGTGCTCGCCAAGTTGCGCGGGGACGCGGTGCTTCCACCCGAGCCGCCGGAATGGTTTCTCGCGGAGTGCAATCGCCGCGTCACTCCTGCCGACATCGAGGAAGCAAAGGCGAAGCTGCTGCGTTTGTGCGATCGCAAGGCGGTCGGCGCGAAAGTTGTATAGTCCGGCCGGGCCACGGTTGAAGGGGTAGCCAATGAACGCACACAAACGCATTCCCGACAACTCGCGCGGGCGACAGTTGCTGTATTTCGTCGGCAGCTTGTGCCTGGTTATCGGCACCTTTGCCGCGCTCGGCATTGGCAGCACCGATAGCGTCGTAATCGGCTGGGCCATATTCGGCTGGGCCGTGACCGCGTTCGTCTTCTGCGCGACGTCCGGCGCGATCCTGGGCACGCTGGTGGACATCCGCACGTTGCTGGCCGAAGGGACCGCACCCGCGCGGCAGGAACCGCCGAATCAGATCATTACGCCCGCGGAACTGCTTGCGCAGCGCCCTTTCGAGTGACGCCATGGCGGTGCGAAAAGTCGCGCCTGGTGCATCGGTACACCGCTGGTGCTATATTGGCCACGCCGTAATTAAATCCGCCCAACACCAGTGCCATAAGCCGATATGCGGCTGGTGAGTCGAGGCGGTCGGAGCTTTCGAGTTCTGCGACGAGGTACGGCATCGCACGGCGCTTCGCGCGCTATCGGCAGCGCGCTCCTTCCACACATTAGGAGCGCATCATGCATTCAATATCCGAACGCGCTTTGCTCAAGCGCATCAATCAGCACTTGGCTTCCGAGGGCCAGCGCGTGCGCCGGTTCCGCTGCGACGCGCGGGATTGGGAACTCCGCGGCGAGTATTGCCTCTGCGACACGTCCCGCAACTCTCTTTTGGCGAAGGCAATCGACCTGGAGGCGTTCGGGCGCGAGCTTGGCGTCATTAGCGAATGCGAGGGGGTGGCGTCATGCTGACCGGCAAAACTCTGCGCGCGATCCGCGCGATCCGCGGCATCACGCAAGCCGAGCTTGCAGAGCGTGCCGGTGTTTCCCCGACAGCGATCGCCGAGTTTGAAACCGGCAAGCGCGACATGCGCACACGGACCGTAGGCAAGCTCTTCGGGGTGCTGGGTGTGGAAGTCGCCTACAGGCTGGACGGCACGACGATCAGCGAGCCGTGAGCAAGCGGGTGCGCCGCGACTTACATCGGTTACCCCGCCATCCTTAGCGTTCCTGACGGCCCGGCGCTGGTGCAGCGTGCGGCGATTGCGCGGGCGAATGTATCGGCAAACTGCCCGTCGACGTGTAGGTCAATTCCCACCAATTTTGCGGGTAGGCTCGCGGGTATGTTCGCAGCCAAGATACCAAAAAACCAAGCGTTTTCAGGCGCTTGGTCTTTGATATTGGTGCCCAAGAGGGGACTCGAACCCCTACGCCGTTAAGCGCTACCACCTCAAGGTAGTGCGTCTACCAATTCCGCCACCTGGGCAGGAGACTCGTCCCTGAGAAACACCGCGCACATTCCATGTGCGCGACTATTCACAAGAGCGAAACAGTCCAAGGGATCCGCCGGGTACATCCATGTACCCGATTTTTCACACAAGCAAAAAAACAAAATCAATGCGAACCGACGGGTGCGCTGCTGGCCGGCGCGGAAGGCTTGGCCGGTGCGGTTGGCACTTCCGAGCCGGTGGCCTTCCCGGACGCCGGCGCTGTCGGCACTTCCGAAGGCTGGGCCGGTACGCCGGACTGCGCGGCGCTGCTTGCGGGCGCGCTGCCCAGCGGCGGTGCAGCCAGCGGATTGATGTTCGGCGAGGTGCGCGCCGCCGCCGATGACGAAGCCGCCGGCGCCGAGTTGCCCGCCCCTGCCATCACGCCGAGCGCCTGCTGCTTGTTCGGCACGACGCCGTGATGACTCAGGTAAATGCCCATGGCGAGGCTCAGCACGAAAAACAATCCCGCCAGCACCGCGGTGGTGCGGGTGAGGAAGCTGGCCGAACCGCGTGCACCGAACACCGTGCCCGACGAGCCGCCGCCGAAGCTGGCCCCCGCGTTGGCACCGTCACCGCGCTGCATCAGGATCAGCACGATCATCGCCGCCGCGATGAGCACATAGAACACGCTGAAAATCGTGAACAGCATCTGGTCGTTCCCGTACGGAAGCCGGCTTCAGCCCGCCGCCGCACAAATCGAAAGGAAGTCGGTGGCCTGCAAGGCCGCGCCACCGATCAGGCCGCCATCGATATCGGTTTGGGCGAACAACTCGGCGGCATTGCCGGGTTTGACGCTGCCGCCGTAAACGATGCGGGTCGAACCGGCAATTCTAGCATCGTCCCTGGCAAGCTGGCTACGCAGCAATGCGTGGACTTGCTGGGCCTGGGCGGGGCTGGCGCAGAGGCCTGTGCCGATGGCCCAGACCGGCTCGTAGGCGACCACGATGTGCCCGAACGCTTCGATGCCGCAGTGCGCCACCACCGCACCGAGCTGGCGCGATACCACTTCGGCGGTCTGGCCGGCTTCGTGCTGCTCGAGCGTTTCGCCCACGCACAGCACCGGGGTGAGTGCGTGCTCGAGCGCCTTGGCGACCTTCGTCGCGACCTGTTCGTCGCTCTCGCGATGGTACTGGCGGCGCTCCGAGTGACCGGCCAGCGCGAGCGCGCAGCCGATATCGCGCAGCATCGCCGCCGACACCTCACCCGTGAACGCCCCGGATTCGTGTTCGCTGACGTCCTGTCCGCCGATCGCGATGCGCGATCCGGCGGCGGCCGCGCAGGCCTCGCGCAGGTAGGGAAACGGCGGAAATACCGCGACATCGACGGCGTCCGTGTTCGCCTCCGCAATCGCATTGACCAGCGCCGAAGCCATCGCCCGCGAACCGTGCATTTTCCAGTTGCCACCCACCCATTTGCGGCGCATGGCGTGCTCCTTTTCATTGAGGTCCGCGAGGATAGCCAACCGGACGCGACGCGCGCAAACCGTTATCGATGCGATCGTCCATGATCGCTGCTGCAAGGGGTGGCTTGTTTGACATGATGTCTCCAATCCACAATTGCCGGGACGGCCTTCCACGGCCTGACTTTCAAGGCAACCGCTTCGAAATGGGAACTCCTGCGCGTCATTGCGCCCTCGTCACCGGCGCCTCCGCTGGCATTGGCGCCGAATTCGCCCGACAGCTCGCCGCGCGCGACTGCGACCTGGTGCTGACCGCACGCCGCGAGGACCGGCTGCGGTCGCTGGCATCCGAGTTGCGCGACGCGCACGGCATCGAGGCGGATGTGATCGCCGACGATCTTTCCGATCCGTCCGCGCCGGAGCGCATCGCGGCGGCCGCCACGCGCGATGGACGCGCCATCGACATCCTCATCAACAACGCGGGTTACGGCGTGCCGGGCCGCTACGACGAGGTGGATTGGCCAACCCACGCGCGCTTCATGCAGGTGCTGATGAGCGCACCGCTGCAACTTTGCCATCTGCTGCTGCCCGCAATGCGCGAGCGCGGTTACGGACGCATCCTCAACGTGGCTTCGCTGGCCGGCCTGGTGCCTCCCACGCCCGGCAATACGCTTTACGGGCCGGCCAAGGCATTCCTGATGCACGTCTCGCAGGCCTTGGCGATGGAAAATCGCGCGCACGGCATCCACGTCTGCGCGCTGTGCCCCGGTTTCACGCATTCGGAATTCCACGACGTCAGCCACGCGCGCAAACTGGTTTCGAAACTGCCCGGCTGGATGTGGTCCGAGGTGGACGACGTGGTGCGGCAAGGGCTGGACGCAGTCGAACGCGGCCAGGTGGTGTGCGTGCCCGGACGCGCCAATCGCGCCATCAAGGCGTTGATGGACGTGCTGCCGGATCGCGTCGCGCTGGGACTGGTCGCGCGCCGCGCTAAACATTTCCGCGTGCGCGATTGAGGCCGTCCTGCGCGGGTCGAGGCCCGCCCTACGAGGCCAGAACCTTCACCACGTGCGCCGCGGAATCGGCGGCAGACTCCTGATCCGAACGCAGGTGGATTTCAGCCGACTCCGGCGCTTCGTAGGGCGAACCGATGCCGGTGAAGTTCTCGATCTTGCCGGCGCGCGCCTTCGCGTACAGGCCCTTGACGTCGCGTTCCTCGCACACGGCCAGCGGCGCGTCCACGAACACTTCCATGAAACCGGTTTCGCCGATCAGTTCGCGCGCCAGTTGCCGTTCGGCGCGGAACGGGCTGATGAACGACACCAGCACGATCAGGCCCGCATCCATCATCAGTTTGGCCACTTCGGCGACGCGCCGGATGTTCTCGACGCGGTCGGCGTCGGTGAAGCCGAGGTCGCGGTTCAAGCCATGCCGCACGTTGTCGCCATCCAGCAGGATGGTGTGGAACCCGTCGGCCAGCAATCGCCGTTCCACCAGGTTCGCGATGGTGGATTTGCCCGCACCCGAGAGGCCCGTGAACCACAGGCAGCGCGGCGTCTGACCCTTGATCCGGGAACGCGCGAGGCGATCGACATCCAGTTGCTGCCAGTGCACGTTGCGGTCGCGGCGCAGGCCGAAGTCCAACGTGCCGCAGCCGACCGTCGCATTGGTTTCCCGATCGATCAGTATGAAGCCGCCGAGGCGACGATCGTCCTTGTAGGGCCGATAGGCAATGTCGGAATCGAGCGACAGGTTGCACACGCCGATTTCATTGGCGGTAAGGCGCGTCGCCGCGAGATGTGCCTGGGTATCGGGATCGATGCGGTGTTTGATCTCGGTGACCTGCGCGCCGATGGTGCCGCTCGCGCGCTTCATCAGGTAGCGCCGGCCCGGCAGCAGCGCCGCATCATCCAGCCACAGGAGATGGCAGGCGAACTGCGCCGCGACTTCGGGCGGCAACGTGGGGTCGGCGATCACGTCGCCGCGCGACACGTCGATCTGGTCGGCCAGCGTGAGCGTGACGGCCTGCCCCGCTTCGCCAACGTCGAGGTCGCCATCACCACCGACTACGCGTTGCACGCGCGAAAGACGGCCCGACGGCAACACCACCACCTCGTCGCCCGACGCGACGCGGCCGCCCACGACCGTACCAACGTAACCACGGAAGCTGTGGTCGGGACGATTCACCCATTGCACCGGCAGCGCGAACGCGGCGTCGGTCTGACGTTCAACTGCCACGGTTTCCAGGTATTCCAGCAACGATCTGCCGGTGTACCACGGCGTCTTGGGCGAGGCGGCAACCAGGTTGTCCGCATTGATCGCGGAAACCGGAATCGCATCCGCGTGTTCGATGCCGAGGTCGTGCGCAAGCTTCACGCACTCCTGCTCGATCGCGTGATAGCGCGCGTGGTTGTAGTCGATCAGGTCCAGCTTGTTGACCGCGAACAGCACGTGCTGCACGCCGAACATCGCGAGAATGGCGGTGTGCCGGCGGGTCTGGGTCTGGACGCCCGCGCGTGCATCGACCAGCACGATTCCGAGTTCCGCGCTCGAAGCGCCGCTGGCCATGTTGCGGGTGTACTGCGCGTGGCCGGGACAGTCCGCGACGATGAAGGCGCGCTTGTCGGTGCCGAAATAACGCCACGCGACATCGATGGTGATGCCTTGCTCGCGCTCGGCTTCCAGTCCGTCGAGCAGCAATGAATAGTCGGGCTTGCCGCCCTGGGTGCCGTGGGTCTTGCTGTCGCGGATCATCTGCGCGAGGCGATCGTCGGGAACCATCCCGGCTTCGGCAAGCAGGCGGCCGAGCAGCGTGCTCTTGCCGTCATCCACGCTGCCGCACATCGCGAGGCGCAGGGTGTCGCGATTTTCCAGTGCGGCCAGGCGCGCCGCCAATGCCGGCGCCGCGACGGCTATGCTCGCGGCTTCGTCAGAAATAGCCTTCACGCTTCTTGCGCTCCATGGAATCGGAAGGATCGCGATCGATGACGCGGCCCGCGCGTTCGGACTCGCGGGTGTCCAGCATCTCGCCGATGATGCCGTCGAGATCGGCCGCCTCGGACTCGACCGCTGCGGTCAAGGGCCAACAGCCGAGCGTGCGGAAACGCACCATCTTCGGAACCAGTTTCTCGCCCGGGTCCAGCGGCACGCGGTCGTCGTCGCGCACCAGCAGCGCGCCGTTGCGCACGAAGGTGGGACGTTCCTTCGCGAAATACAGCGGTACCACCTCGATGTTTTCGCGGCGGATGTACAACCACACGTCCAACTCGGTCCAGTCCGATAGCGGGAACACGCGCAGCGTTTCGTCGGGCGCAAGACGCGTGTTGTACAGGCCCCAGGGTTCCGGGCGCTGCTTGCGCGGTTCCCAGCGCTGGCCGGCGCCGCGCAGCGAGAACACGCGCTCCTTGGCGCGCGCGGGATCCTCATCGCGGCGCGCGCCGCCGATCGCCGCGTCGAAACCATGTTCGGCCAGGGCCGCGCGCAACGCCTGCGTCTTCATGACATAGGTGTGCCGGGATGCATCGCCAACGGGGTCGGTATGGCCCACGCCTTCCTGGTTGATGTACTCGATGAGGGTGACGTTCTTCTCGCGCGCGATGCGGTCGCGAAACTCGATCATCTCGCGGAATTTCCACGTCGTGTTGACGTGCAGCATCGGCAGCGGCGGCTTGGCGGGATAAAACGCCTTCAGCAGCAGGTGCAGCAGGACCGAGGAATCCTTGCCGATCGAATACAGCAGCACCGGCTTCCTGCACTCCGCCACCGTTTCGCGCAGGATGCGCATGGAGTCGGCTTCGAGCCGATCGAGGTGGGTATGCAGGCGGGCGACGTTCATGTCCTTGATCCGCGGATTGTGGCTGGCGAAAGTGTACAAGGATAGCGGACCGGACCTGAAGCGATGGGTTGCCGCCGCAATCAGCCCATGCATGGCTGCCATGTTGCCGTGTCATGTCGCAAGCAGTTCATTGCTGGCCCAGCAATTCCCGCAGGAACGGAATCGTGATCCTCCGCTGCGCCGCCAGCGACGCGCGGTCCACGCGCTGCAGCAACGCGACCAGCGAAGCGGGATCGCGTGGCTGGCGCGCAAACCACCAGTCCAGCACCTCGTCGTCCAATCGCAGGCCAAGACGGCCAGCCAGCACGCGCAGCATCGCGCGACGGCCGGCATCGTCCAGGGGACGCAGCGCGTACTGCGTGCACATCGCCAGACGCGAAACCAGGTCGGGCAGCTTGATGTCAATTTCCGATGGCGCTGCGTTGGCGGCGAACACCATTCGCGCGCCAGCGGCTTTCGCTCGATTGTAGAGATCGAACAGCGCGCGTTCGTCCTCGCGCTCACCGGCGATCGCCTGCACATCGTCGATCGCGAGCAATCCTTCCGCGTCGATGACCGCGATCGCATCGACGCGCGGTACCGGCAACTGCGCCAGCGACACGTAGCGCGCAGCGCGATTCGTCTCGATCGCTGCGCGGCATGCGCCGATCAGCAGGTGACTCTTGCCAGTGCCGGATGCGCCGTGCAGGTACAGCCAACCCATGCCGCCGCTCGCGACGCCGGCGACACCTTGCAGTGCGGGTACGTTGGCACCCGGCCAGAATGCGTCGAGCCGCTGGTGTGGCGGCCAGCGCAGGTCGAGCGGGAACTGCCGGATCATGCGGGCGGCGGCGTTTCCGGCGGCACGGGTGGCACCTCCTTCGCGTCTGCCACGGGCGTACCCGATGCCGACACGATCTTTGGCGGCTCGCGCCCCGCAAACAGCGTGCTTGCCTCGTAGCGGCCGCGCAGGAAGCGCAGCAACACCATCGCGATCGAGGCCATCGGCAACGCCAGCAGCACGCCGATGAAGCCGAACAGTTCGCCGAATGCCAGCACCGCAAAGATCACCGCGACCGGATGCAGGCCGATGCGGTCGCCGACCAGCTTCGGCACCAGTACGTAGCTTTCCAGCAGGTTGCCAACCCCGAACACCACCAGCACCAAAATCAGGTGATACACATCGTGGAATTGCACCAGCACTGCGATCAGGCTGGCGACGATGCCGATGATGAAGCCGAGATACGGCACGAAACTCACCAAGCCCGCGATCATGCCGATCAGCGGCCCGACATCCAGTCCGACCAACTTCAACGTGATCGCGTAGTAGATAGCGAGACCCAGCATCACCAGCAACTGCCCGCGCACGAACGCGCCGAGCACGCTGTCTGTTTCGTGAGCCAGCCGGCGGATCGTCGGCTGTGCCTCGCGCGGCAGCAATGCGTCGACGTGCGCGACCAGCCTGTCCCAATCGCGCAGCAGATAGAACGTCACCACCGGCACCAGCACCACCGCGACGCCGAAGCCGATCAGCGCCAGGCCCGAACGCGTTGCATAACCGAGCGTGGCCGCAGCGATACCGCCGACCGTGCCGAGATGTTCGCGCACGCGCGCGATCAGGGTGGAGGGATCGAACTCGCTGGGCGGGATGTTGAGCTTTTGCTCCAGCCACGGCACGGCATCGTGCGCAAACCATGCCGCATACGTGGGCAGCGCGGCGATGAAGCGCGCGATCTGCCGCTGGATCAAAGGCACAAGCAGCATCAGTGCCAGCGCCACGATCAGCAGCATCACCAGGAACACGATGGCGGCCGCCAACCCGCGACTCATCCGCAGCCGTTCCAGCCGGTCGACCAGCGGATCGCCAAGATAGGCGAACACGGCGGCCAGCATGAACGGCATCAGGATCGGCGACAGCAGCCAAATCAGCCAGCCGATCACCGCCACGATCAGCAACCACTGCCAGCGTTGTGCGTTGGTCATGTTGAGGCTCCCCTGCCCTTCAGTTCACGCCGCGCCAGCAGGCCCCAGCGCACCACGTAATCGATGCCGCTGGCGACGGTGAGGCTCGCGACGATCCACACCGGAATAACCATCGGCACCCGCCAGCCGAATGTCTGCGTGGCCAGTACCAGCAGCACGAAGCCGATCTGCGCCACCGTGGTGGCTTTCGACAACCAGCTTGGTCGCGCCTGGAAATTGCGCAACACGCGATGCCATGCCAGCGCACCCAGCGTGATCACCGCATCGCGCACCACCACCAGCGCCACCATCCAGCGCGGCGCTTCATGCAACCAGCCGAGCGCCACCATGCATCCGACCAGCATCAACTTGTCAGCGACCGGATCGAGGATCGAACCCAGCCGGCTTTGCCAGTGGAACCGCCGTGCCAGCCAGCCGTCCACGCCGTCGGAGACGCCCGCGACGCCCGCGACCACCAATGCAAATTCGTAACGGCCCGACAAAATCGCCACGATCAATGGCGCCACCAGCGCGATCCGCAAGCAGGAAATCAGATTCGGCAGATGCCGCAACGGATTGTCGCCTGCATCGCCGGTCGCTGGCGATCGTCCGCTCACGACGTCGGCGCGGTCACGGCATCCAGCGCAGTGAAGCGTCGGCGCCCGGATGCGGCTGCTGTTCCACCGCAAGGTGTCCGTTCGGCGCCGTCAGGGCGGCCAGCACCGTCGCCAGCGGCTGGTCGAAACCGAGTTTCAACAATACGCCATCGCCCTCCGCACCCACCGGGATCACATCGTGCAAGGCGGTGTCGCCGCGCAGCGTGGACAGGAGACTCGCAAATGCATGGCTGTTGTCGATGCCGTCCACCCAGAGCGTGCCGCTGCCGCCCTGCGCGGCCGCGGCGGCCGAGGAACCCGCTGCCGGCGCGGCACCCGCAACCGCAACACCGCCCGGATTCGCGGCGATCAGACGGCTGACCGCGCCCGGATCGAAATCCACCTGCAATTGCAAGCCGTTGCCTGAAGCCGGTCGGCTGTAGCGGAAATTGCGCACGTAGCCCGACGCCTGCGCCAGCACATCGGGGCTGGCCGCGAACCCGGGTGACACCTGCTGCAGTACCTCGGTCAGCGCGGCGGCGATCGCGGCATTGCGCTGGGCATCGCCGGTGCCGGCCACCGGCACCGTCGCTGAATAAGGATTGGCGGGTGCGGCCGCCTGCAGCGCAGTGTTGGCGGACGGCGGCGTTTGCGCGAAGGCAGCCACGGCCATGCCCAGCGCCAGCAGCAGGGACAGGGAAATTCGCAACATGGCCATGCACCTCGGACGGATTGGGTGCAAGTCTGCCCAATCATGGCGTCAACGTCTATCATTGCGCATTCAGCCATCCCGGCCCGCCAACGCCCGCTCCGACTGCCGTGACTTCCGACAACGACGCCCTTTCCTACCGCGCCGCGGGCGTGGACATCGACGCCGGCAACGCGGTGGTCGAACGCATCAAGCCGCTGGTCGGGAAAACCTTCCGTCCCGAGGTGATGGGCGGTCTTGGCGGTTTCGGGGCGCTGTTCGACTTGTCGAACCGATATCGCGAACCGGTGCTGGTTTCGGGCACCGACGGCGTCGGCACCAAACTGAAACTGGCGCAACAGTTGAGCCGCCACGACACCATCGGCATCGACCTCGTCGGCATGTGCGTGAACGACGTGCTGGTGCAGGGCGCCGAGCCGCTGTTCTTCCTCGATTATTTCGCGACCGGCAAGCTCGACGTCGACACCACCGTCGCGGTGGTCGGCGGCATCGCCAAGGGTTGCGAACTGGCCGGCTGCGCCCTGATCGGGGGCGAGACGGCCGAGATGCCGGACATGTATCCGCCGGGCGAATACGACCTCGCAGGTTTCAACGTGGGCGCGGTGGAGAAATCCGAAATCATCGACGGCAGCGCGATCCGCACGGGCGACGTGATCCTGGGTGTCGCATCCAGCGGTCCGCATTCCAATGGTTATTCGCTGATCCGCAAGATCGTCGAACGCGCGGGCAATCCGTTCGACCAGAAGCTCGGCGGCGGCTCGCTGGCCGACGCCTTGATGGCGCCCACCACCATCTACGTGAAACCCATTCTCGCGCTGCTGCGTGCACAACGCGACACGATCCACGGCATGGCGCACATCACCGGCGGCGGCCTGCAGGAAAACATCATCCGCGTGGTGCCGGACGGACTCGGACTCGCGATCTATTCGTCGGCATGGAGGATGCCGCCCGTGTTCGACTGGCTGCAGCGCGAAGGCAAGGTCGCGCGCGAGGAAATGTGGCGCACCTTCAATTGCGGGATCGGTTTCACGCTGCTCCTCGCCCCGGCCGACGTGGCCGGCGTGCAAGCGACGCTCGCGCAATCCGGCCTCCCAAGCTGGACGATCGGCGAAGTCGTTGCAGCCGCAGGCGACTCGCGCGTCCACATCGCATGAGCTTTCCCGTTGCGGTGCTCGCCTCCGGCCGCGGCAGCAACCTCGCGGCATTGATCGACGCGCGCGCAGCGGGCCGGTTGCCGATCGACATCGTGCTGGTCGCCAGCGACAAGGCCGAAGCGCCGGCGCTGCGCAACGCGGAAGCGCACGCGATTCCCACGCTTGCGCTTGATCCGAAATCCTTTGCGTCGCGACGCGAATTCGACGAGGCACTGTTCGCGAACATCGCGGCCAGCGGCGCGCAGCTGGTGGTGCTTGCGGGCTACATGCGCATCATCGATGCCGGCGTCACCGCGCAATGGCCGGGCCGGATGATCAACATCCATCCGTCGCTGCTGCCGAAATACCGCGGCCTGCACACCCATCGGCGTGCGCTGAAGGCCGGTGACCTCGAGCACGGCGCCAGCGTCCATTTCGTCAGCGCCGAACTGGACGGCGGCCCGGTGATCGCGCAGGCGCGCATCGCGATCCATCCCGGCGATACCGAAGACGCACTCGCCGCGCGACTGCTGTCGCAGGAGCATCGCCTGCTCGTCGCCTGCGTGGACGCCATCGCACGCGGCACGGTGCGCGAACATGACGGCAGGGTGCTTTTCAACGGAGCCTCTCTGTCGATGCCGCTGCGGCTGGATGCGTCGGGCAGCCTGATCGCCCCGTGAGCGTGCGTTCAGGCGGGCCGCGTCAGGCTGCGCCGCAACTGCTTCCGCCACATTGAATGCCATGCGTTGCCATCAACTTTTCAGTTTGTTCTTCGCCGTCGTGCTCGCGGCGGCATCCGGTTCCGCCATCGCCGCGGCGCCGCCGCTGCCCGCGTTCACCGCGCACTACCGTGTGTTGCAAAATGGCTCGCCCATCGGCAAGGCGACACTCACCTTGACGCCCGGCACGGATGGCACCTGGAACTTCACCACGCAAAGTGAGGGGACCGCGGGCCTCGCCTCGTTGCTGGCCGCCGGCACCCGCGAGGTTTCGACATTCAAGTGGGTCGGCGACGCGCCCCAAGGCATCAGCTACGACTATACGATGAAATCGGCCTTGACGCAGAAACATCGCAGCGTCCATTTCGATTGGGCGAATCACACGGTCGTGGTGGACGACAACGGCACGTCCCGGTTTCCGACGCAGCCCGGCGCGGTCGAACGCCACACCGTACCGCTGGCGCTTGCCGCCGGCCTTGCCGCCGGGAAAACCAGCTTCACGCTGCCCGTCGCGGTGCGCGACCGAATCGAAACCCAGCACTTCGCCGCGCAAGGCAAGCAGAACGTGAGCGTGCCCGCCGGCACCTTCGGTGCCACCCGTATCAGCCGCACCGACCAAGGTGAAGGATTCGAGGCGTGGTTCGCGCCCGGAAAGCTGCCGGTGCCGATCAAGATCGACCAGCGCGGCAAGAACGATTTTTCGCTCGAACTCGAGAGCTGGTCGGCGCGCTGACCACAATCGGCGGGATGCGCTTCGCTGCTTCTGCCTACACGGCGCCGCCGTCATGGCCTGCTCTTCAGGTTCGATGGATTCCGGCCTGCGCCGGGGATGACGAGCAAATACGCAGGCACGTACGTTCCCATAGACGGCGCCCGGACGCGCGCATCAGTTCGGCAGGCGCCGGATGTGCGCGCCCAACCCGCCGAGTTTTTCCTCGATGTTCTCGTAGCCGCGGTCGATGTGGTAAATGCGATCGACGGTGGTGTCGCCGTCGGCGACCAGCCCCGCCAGCACCAGCGACGCGGATGCGCGCAGGTCGGTCGCCATCAGTTGCGCGCCGGACATTTGCGGGACGCCGCGCACGATCGCGGTGTTGCCCTCTACCTTGATGTCGGCGCCGAGGCGGTGCAGTTCCTGCACGTGCATGAAGCGGTTCTCGAACACGGTTTCGGTGATGATGCCGGTACCCTCGGCGACGCAATTGAGGGCGGTGAACTGCGCCTGCATGTCGGTCGGGAACGCGGGATATGGCGCGGTGGTGACGTCGACCGCGCGCGGACGGTTGCCGCGCATGTCGATTTCGATCGAGTCGCTGTCGCAGTTGATGTGCGCCCCGGCGTCTTCCAGTTTCGACAGCACGGATTTCAAAGTGTCGGGGCGCGTGCGCTTGGCGCGCACCTTGCCGCCGGTGATCGCGCCGGCCACCAGGAACGTGCCGGTTTCGATCCGGTCGGGCAGCACCTCGTAATGCGCGCCGTGCAGGCGTTCGACGCCGTCAATGACGAGCGTCGTGGTACCGATGCCGCCGATCTTCGCGCCCATCGCGTTGAGGCAGTGCGCGAGATCGCAGACTTCGGGTTCCTCGGCCGCGTTCTCGATCACCGTGGTGCCTTCGGCCAGCGCCGCGGCCATCATGATGTTCTCCGTGCCGGTGACGGTGACCATGTCCATCACCACGCGCGCGCCTTTCAGGCGTTTCGCGCGCGCCTTGATGTAACCGTTCGCGACCGTGATGTCCGCGCCGAGGGCGCGCAGCCCCTTGATGTGCTGGTCGACCGGACGCGAGCCGATCGCGCAGCCGCCTGGCAGCGACACGTCGGCCAGACCGTATTTCGCGATCAGCGGGCCCAGCACCACGATCGCCGCACGCATCGTCTTGACCAATTCGTAGGGTGCCGAAAAGCGGTCGGTCGGACGCGGGTCGATGCGGATGCGCATGTGCTCGTCCACCGCCAGTTCGGCACCCATCTGACCCAGCAGTTCCATGGTGGTGGTGACATCGTGCAGGTGCGGCACGTTGCCGATCGTCACGGGCTCGTCGGCCAAAAGGCATGCGGCGAGGATCGGCAGCACCGCGTTCTTGGCGCCGGAAATCCATACGTCGCCATTGAGCGGTTTGCCACCGGAAATGACGATGCGCGCCATT
This sequence comes from Rhodanobacteraceae bacterium, assembly GCA_035281745.1. GTDB lineage: Bacteria > Pseudomonadota > Gammaproteobacteria > Xanthomonadales > Rhodanobacteraceae > 66-474. Next base: position 8,802 of record DATEDI010000019.1, on the reverse strand, counting down.
AGTTCGCCTCGACTTCGGCCGGCGTGAGGGTGCGCAGCGACAGCGCGTGGACCTCACCGCCCATGCGTTCGCCCAGCACCGCGTACACCATGCGATGGCGCGCAAGCGTGGGCTTGCCGACGAAGGCTTCGGCCACGACCCGGGCCTGGAAATGCACGTCGTCGGGACTGGCGACGTGCACCTGGGCACCGGGAAACGCCGCTTCCAGCAAGGCTTTCAATTCGTTGGATTGCATGAACCGTACTCGAACGCGGGGCCGGCCCGCCGCCGCGCGTCCGCTGCCGGATGCGTGGAAGGCGTGCCTGCCGCCTGTACAATGCGAAACGGCGATGTTACTGGAAATCGCGTTTCGGCTCAGGAGCACATCCGCATGAACGCGCGTACCCTCGAAGCTCCGCCCAAGCCTATCCACGATGACGAGCGCGCCGCGCTGGTCGAGAGTGCGCGCAAGGTCATCCGCATCGAAACAGGCGCCATCGCGGACATCGAGGCACGCATCGACGGCGATTTCAGCAAGGCCTGCCGCCTGATCCTGGCCAGTTCCGGGCGCGTGGTGGTATCCGGGATGGGCAAGTCCGGCCATATCGCGCGCAAGATCGCAGCCACGCTCGCCTCCACCGGCACGCCTTCGTTTTTCGTGCACCCCGGCGAAGCCAGCCACGGCGACATCGGCATGATCACGCGGCAAGATGTGGTGCTGTTGCTTTCCAATTCCGGCGAGACGGAAGAAGTCCTGACCATCGTGCCGTTCCTGAAACGGCAAGGCAACGCGCTGATCGCGATGACCGGCAATCCGCTTTCCTCGCTGGCGCGCGACGCCGACGCGCACCTCGATGCCAGCGTCAGCAACGAAGCCTGCCCGCTGGGCTTGGCGCCCACCGCCAGCACCACCGCCGCGCTGGTGCTGGGCGATGCGCTGGCCATCGCGCTGCTGGAAGCGCGTGGCTTCACCGCCGACGATTTCGCACGCTCGCATCCTGCCGGTGCGCTCGGCCGCCGCCTGCTCAAGATTTCGGACGTGATGCATACCGGCGCCGCGATCCCGATGGTGCGCACCGACGCGACCCTCACCGAAGCCCTGATCGAAATGTCCCGCAAGGGCCTCGGCATGACCGCGATCGTTGAAGGCGACGCGCACCTCCTGGGCGTATTCACCGACGGCGACTTGCGCCGCATGCTGGACGACCATGGTGTCGACCTGCGCACCACGTCGGTAGGCGATGCGATGAGCCACAACCCCAAGGTGATCGGCCCGGACAAGCTGGCCGCCGAAGCCGCGCAGTTGATGGAAACCTACAAGATCCACGCGCTGCTGGTGGTCGATGATGCGCAGCGCGTGGTAGGGGCGTTGAACATCCACGACCTTTTGCGCGCACGGGTGGTTTGAGCGCCGGGACTCGGGACCCGGGACCCGGGACTCGGGACTCGGGAAGCATAAGTCCATCGTCATTCGGGGCGATCACCGGCTTCATCGGCGATCGAACCCGGAATCGGTTTGTTCCACGGCGTTTGCTCCGTCCGCGGCTCGCCTTGGGGCCGTCGACTACGCCGCTGCCCGCTCCGCATCGCACCTGCGCAGTCCAGATCACCGCACAGGCGCCCGGCATGACGAAGCTTGTTATTCTTCGCGTCTCGCATTTACCGAACGCCATGGCCGCCCATACCGACATCCCCGGCGACATCCTCGCCCGCGCCGCGAAGATCAAGCTGGTCGCGTTCGACGTCGACGGCACGCTCACCGACGGGCGGTTGTGGTTCACCGAGGACGGTCGCGAGATCAAGGCGTTCCATGTGCACGATGGCCTCGGCATCAAGCGGTTGCGCGCGCATGGCATCGACGTGGCGCTGATCAGTTCGCGGGTCAGCCACGCCGTGGAACTGCGCGCCGAGCGACTTGGCGTCGACCATGTCTATCAGGGCAAATCCGACAAGCTGGGTTGCCTCCAGGACATCCTGCACGCATCCGGATTGAGCAACGACCAGGCCTGCTACGTTGGCGATGACGAACCCGACCTCGCACCGATGTCGATCTGCGGACTCGCGATCGCGGTGGCCGACGCACAACCCGAAGTCCTGAGCGCGACGCATTGGCGCACGCGCGCCCGCGGCGGCCGCGGTGCCGCACGCGAAGTGTGCGACCTGATCCTGGCGGCGCATGCGCAAATGCAAGGGCAGGAATGAGGGACCGTCGCACCGTTTTCTGGCTGGTCGTGCTGCTGGTCGCGGCCGCGATCACCCAGTTGCTGGTGTGGTGGTTGAAGCCGCCACCCAAGCCGGTGGCGATCGTGGGGCCACCGCGCTCCAGTTACGAACTCGACCACTTCACGCTGCATGCGTTCGGGCAGGGCGGCAAGCTGGCCTTCACGATGACCGCGCCGCACCTCGCGCGCCGCGAGGGCAACGATTCGCTGTACGTCAACGCGCCGCAGTATTACTTCGTCGCGAGCGACGGCTCCGAATGGAACGGCAACTCGCAGTACGCGTGGATCAGCGCCGACAACAACACCGTCAAGCTGATCGGCAAGGTCGACATGCGCCGTCCACCCACGCCGAAAATTTCCGAAGCCGAAATCCACACCGCCGACGCGACCGTGTGGACCCAGGACAAGCGCATGGCCACCGCCGCGCCCAGCGTAATTCAGGAGCCGGGCTCTATACTGCGCGGCGTCGGCATGAAGGCCGACTTCGACACTCGTTCACTGGAGTTGCTCTCCGATGTCCACGCCACGCTCGCGCCGCATTCGCGCACGCATTGATCTGTCGGTTCTGCTCATCGCTGCGCTGCTCGCATGCGGGCTCGCACAGGCGAAGCAGACGGACAAGAACCAGCCGATCCACATCAACGCCGGCACATTCGCCGGCAGCCAGGACAGCGGCAAGATCACCTTCACCGGCAGCGTCACCATGGATCAGGGCAGCTTCCATGCGGATGGCGCGCAGGCCACCGGCTACACCGATCCCGATGACACCAGCCAATGGCAACGCGTGGTGCTGACGGGCGGCCCTTCGCACTTTCGGCAGACCCAGGACAACGGCACCCTCGTGCACGGACAAGCCGCGACCATCGACTACAAGGTTTCCGAAAACACCGTGATCCTGACCGGCGACGCCAAGGTAGTGCAGGAGGGCCGCGGAGAATTCCACGGCAACCGGCTGGTCTACAACACCGACAGCGGCGAAATCCAGGGCACGCCTGCCGCAGGAGGCCGCGTGCACATCACCCTTCAGCCGCGCAGCAAGCCTGCACCCGCCAGTGCCAAGCCCGCCCCGGCGGGCGCGCCGGCTGCGACAAGTTCCGCGCCCCCCGCCGCACCTTCGACTGCCGCCCCGGCTTCAGCCTCGACCACCGGATCGCATTGACCCATGCTGGTCGCACAAGGGCTGCAGAAGAGTTTCCGCACGCGTCAGGTGGTGCAGGATTTCGGTTTCGAGATCCGCCAGGGCGAAGTGGTCGGACTGCTCGGTCCCAACGGCGCGGGCAAGACGACCTGCTTCTACATGGTGGTCGGCCTGATCGAACCCGACGGCGGACGCATCACGCTGGATGGCGAAGACATCACCGACCTGCCGATGCACCAGCGCGCGCGCAAGGGTATCGGTTATCTGCCGCAGGAAGCCTCGGTGTTCCGCCGCCTCACGGTCGCGGACAATATCCTGGCCGTGCTGGAACTGCGTACTGATCTTCCCGCCGGCCAGCGCCGCGGCGAACTGGAAGCGCTGCTGGACGAATTGAAAATCGGCCACATCGCCGACCAGAAAGGCATCAGCCTGTCCGGCGGCGAGCGACGTCGCGTGGAAATCGCTCGCGCGCTGGCGGCCAATCCCCGCTTCATGCTGCTGGACGAACCGTTCGCCGGGGTCGATCCCATTTCGGTGGGCGAAATCCAGCGCATCGTCCGGCACCTGCGTGACCGCGGCATCGGTGTCCTGGTCACCGACCACAACGTGCGCGAGGCGCTCGGCATCTGCGAGCACGCTTACATCCTCAACGAAGGCAAGGTGCTGGCTCGCGGCACGCCGGCGGAAATCCTGGCCCACAAGGAAGTGCGCGAGGTTTATCTCGGCCACGAGTTCCACATGTAGTGCAACTTTCCGTGATTGCTGCGCCGGCACAAGTTGCCGCAAGCTGATCGCTTCCCGGTCGACCGGGACCAGAATGGCCATCCCTGGCCTCACTTTCCGACGAGGAAATGCGATCGTCCATGATCGCCGCATCGTTGGAAGTTGCCGCCGCTTGGTTGCTTTCCGGCCACGACAGACCAGAACGGCCACCCTTGGCCTGACTTTCCGACGAGGAAATGCGATTGTCCATGATCGCCGCATCGTTGGAAGTTGCCGCCACCTGGTTGCTTTCCGGCCACGACAGACCAGAACGGCCATCCCTGGCCTGACTTTCCGCCAACACCTGCTTCGGCCTGGGTCAGCAAAGCGCTTCGTGGGAGGCCTTGGAGCCGGAACACGTCCGTGACCGGGCCAGGTGATTCCGAAACCTTGACGCACTTCGCAACAGCGGGCGATGCGCATTAGCAAAAATCGTGCCCACGTACTATCCACGCCGGCTGCCGTGAGCTACGATGCAGGCCACTGCCCCGCGAAGTCACCATGAAACCAGGCATCCAGCTTCGCCAATCGCAACAACTGTCCCTGACGCCGCAGTTGCAGCAGGCAATCCGCCTCTTGCAGTTGTCGCAGATCGAATTGCAGGCCGAGTTGCGCGAACTGGCGGAAGCCAACCCCCTGATCGACATCGACGGCATGGACGGCGACGAAGCCCCGGCGCCGGACTCATCGGAAAGCGGCAGCGAAAATTCCAGCGACGAAGCCACCCCCGAACTCGGCGACGACGCCGAATACTGGAACGAGCAGTCGCCGCAAGTCACGGACTGGGCGCAATCCAGCCGCGGGTTCGACGACGACGCGGCCGAACCGCAGGATGCCGCGCCCGAAGGCCTGCGCGAGCACCTGCAATGGCAGGCGAACCTGAGCGGATTCTCGGCGCGCGACCACGCGATCGCGATGGCGATCATCGACGCGCTGGATGACGATGGCTACCTGCGCGAAGGCCTCGAACCGGTGCTCGCCGCGCTGCACACGCTGGAGCCTGCCGCCAGCAAGGACGAAACAGAAGCCGTGCGGTTGCGGGTGCAGCGTTTCGATCCGACCGGGGTCGCCAGCCTCGACCTCGGCGATTGCCTTGCCGCGCAACTGGAGCAACTCGATCCGCGCGTCGAAGGGCGCGAACTGGCGCGACGCATCGCCGCCAGCGAACTCGATCTGCTCGCCAAGCGCGACTTCGGCAAGCTGGCGAAGAAACTCAACGTGGCCGAAAATGCCGTCATCGCCGCGGCCACGTTGATCCGGGCGCTCGACCCGCGGCCCGGCTCGGCGTTCGATCCGACGCCTGCGGAATACGTCGCCCCCGATGCCTACGCAATCAAGGCCGCCGGACGCTGGCGGGTTTCGTTGTCGCCCGATTGCCAGCCGCGTCTCGCCATCAACCAGCACTACTGCAGCCTGATCGCGCGCGCCCAACGCAGCGATGCCACGTGGCTGCGCGGCCAATTGCAGGAAGCGCGTTGGCTGATGAAAAGCCTCGAAGCGCGCGCCGACACCTTGTTCAAGGTCGCGAGCGCGATCGTGCGCACGCAAAGCGCGTTCCTGGACTTCGGCCCGGAAGCGATGAGACCGCTGGTGATGCGCGAGCTGGCCGAGGAACTCGGCATGCACGAATCGACGATTTCGCGCGTCACCACGCGCAAGTATCTGCACACGCCGCGCGGCACCTTCGAGTTCAAGCATTTCTTCTCGTCCAGCGTCGCCACCGAAGACGGCGGCAGCGCCTCGGCCACTGCGATCCAGGCGATGATCCGCAAGCTGGTCGACGAGGAAGACTCGCGCAAGCCGCTGTCGGACCAGACCCTCACCGCAGAGCTGAACCACCGCGGGATCCGGGTCGCACGCCGCACCGTCGCGAAATACCGCGAGCAACTGCGCATCCCGAGTTCAGGCGAACGCCTGCGCGCGCAGTAACCGTTGCAACAGAAAGTTCACGACGCTTCAGGCACGCTTGATGCAGCGCCTGTGCTTGTGTTTCAGCGGTCATCCATGACCGCAAAAGCAAAACCCGGCATCCATGCCGGACTTTTCACGAAAGCACGTTCATGCAACTTTCTCGACCACCCACGATCACAAAAGAGTAGAGGCGAAAATCTTCACAACCGGCGCCGCTGCCGGCGCCAAACCCGGCGAAAACCGGGCTTCCATCACCCCCTGATGCTTGAGGAGCCAATCATGCAAATTCAGGTCAGCGGTCACCAGATCGAAATCACCCCGGCCCTGCGCGATTACGTCGATTCCCGACGCGAGCGCCTGGCGCGACGTTTCGATCACCTGACTTCCTTGAACGTGGTGCTGGAAGTGGAAAAGAACCCGCAAGCCAATCGTGCCGAGGGCACGCTGTCCGCCGCCGGCGCGGTGCTGCACGCCAACGCCGTGGATGCGGACATGTATGCCGCCATCGATGCCCTGTTCGACAAGCTCGATGCTCAGGTGCGCCGGCACAAGGACAAGCGGCGCACGCATGCGCGCGATGACATCCGGGACCTGGCTTAATTTTTGAGATCATTCCTGATCGCGGCCTCGCCGAACCATTCCGCAGGCTGAGCGGATATCGGTTCACCAGTACCAGAACGGGCTGCCCTGACTTTTCACCAAAAGCCGCGTCGTCCGGAATGGCGCGGTTGCTCTTTTCAGGAGCAGTCGCGCGACAACGCTGGCACAATGATCCCCACCCGTCGCCACGACGGGCGGGGAATGCATTGAACCGACTCAGCGCACGCGACCTGTTCGAAGACGTCAAGGAACGCATGGCCCTGCGCTGGGTCGCCGGTCGCGAGGGTGCCGAGCGCGCGCTGCAGTCCGGCGGCGCCGGCCAGCGTCGGCCGTCGGAAATCGGCTACCTCAACATCATCTATCCCAACAAGCTGCAGATCGTCGGCAGCGAGGAATTGAACTACCTCGACGGTCTCGATTCGCGCCAGCGCTGGGAGACCGTGCAGAAGATCTTCGCGCAGCAGCCGGTCGCGCTGGTCGTCACCAAGGACCAGGCGGTACCGGCGGATCTTCGCGACGCCTCCGAGGAAACCGGGACGCCGCTGTGGGTCAGCGCCCGCCGCGGCCACGACGTGCTGACCTTCCTGCAATACAAGCTGGCGCGCGCATTGGCACCGCAAATCACGCTGCATGGCGTGTTCATGGAAGTGCACTCGATCGGCGTCCTGATCACCGGCACCCCGGGCAGCGGCAAGAGCGAACTGGCGCTGGAACTGATCACGCGCGGACACCGCCTCGTCGCGGACGATGCGCCCGAATTCACCCTGATTGCGCCCGACGTGATCGACGGCGCCTGTCCCGACATCCTGCGCGATCTGCTCGAGGTACGCGGGCTTGGCGTACTGAACGTGCGCGAGATGTTCGGGCACACTGCCGTCAAGCGCTCGAAATACCTGCGCCTGATCGTGCACCTGCGTCCGGCCGGCAACGAGCCCGAAGATGCAATGGTGCGTCTGACGGGTGACGTCGGTGTGCATGAAGTGCTGGACGTGAAGGTTCCGCAGATCACGATTCCGGTCGCGCCGGGCCGGAACCTCGCGGTGCTGGTCGAAGCTGCCGTGCGCAGCCACATGCTGAAGTCGCAAGGCATCGATCAGGCCCGCATTTTCATGGATCGCCAGGCCGCCCGCCTGCAACGCCAACCCAGTTGATGCCGATGCCCAACACACCCGAAAACCCGCACGACACGCCCGTCCGCATGGTGGTGCTCACCGGTCTTTCCGGAGCCGGCAAGACCGTCGCGCTGCGCGCCTTCGAGGATCTCGGCTTCTACTGCGTGGACAACCTGCCGACCGGGTTGCTGCCTTCGCTGTACCGGGCCCTGAGCGATGGCGGCCGCGGCACGCTTTCGGGGATCGCGGTGGGCGTGGACGTGCGCAACCAGGGCGATCTCGACCGCATGCCCGAGGCCCTGTCCAAGCTGGCCACTGCGGGCGCCGACGCCGAGCTGGTGTTTCTCGATTCCAGCGACGAGGTGCTGTTGAAGCGCTACGCATTCACCCGTCGCCGGCATCCACTGTCGGACGATGGACTTTCGCTGATCGACGCGCTGGCCGAGGAACGCCGCCGCCTGCGGCCGCTGCAGGCCATCGCCAATCGTTCCATCGATACCAGCGACACCAATGTTCATCAATTGCGTCGCCTGATCACCACCGAATACAGCGCGGTGTCGCCCGGCCTCACGCTGTTGTTCGAGTCGTTTGCCTACAAACGCGGCATCCCGCCCGATTCGGACTTCGTGTTCGACGCGCGCTGCCTGCCGAACCCGCATTGGGACCCGCGATTGCGTCCGTTTTCGGGACAGGACGCGCCCGTCCGCGAATATCTGGACGGCCAGCAATTGGTAGTACAATACCTAGCTGACATTCGAGGTTTCCTGGACGCGTGGCTGCCACGCTTCGAGAGTGAAGACAAGGGCTACCTGACCGTCGCCATCGGCTGTACCGGCGGTCGGCACCGCTCGGTGTACCTGGCCGAGCGACTGGCCGAGCACTACCGCGCCAGCCGCGACCAGGTACTCACCTTCCATCGCGAGCTTGAGTGACCACCTGCCACCGGTTGGACCAGATCTTGCAGCGTCCGACCGGTGACCCTCCTTTTCCGCCCATGACCACGGCTTCCGTCCTTCGCCAAGACCCCGCCCCTGCCGCGGGTATCCTGCTGCTGACCCACGAGGAGATCGGCCGCGCG
>DATEDI010000018.1:0-51433 GCA_035281745.1 Rhodanobacteraceae bacterium | reverse complement strand
CATGCGATCGCCACGCAAACCGTCGAAGGCAAGGACAAGGTCCCCGAATTTGCGGCGTATATCGCCGGCAAACTTCAGTCGGCCGGCTTCGCGAAATCGGACATCGAGATCATCCCGGTCGGTCGCACCGCTGCCCTGGTGGCGCACTATCGCGGCAGCGGCAAGGGCAAGCCGATCCTGCTGTCCGGACACATGGACGTCGTCGCGGCGAACCCGAAGGACTGGACGCGCGATCCGTTCAAGCTGATCGAGGAGAACGGTTACCTGTACGGTCGCGGCGTCGCCGACATGAAGACCAACGTGATCGCACTGGCCGAAACTTTCATGCGCCTGAAACGGGAACACTACGTGCCGAAGCGCGAAATGATCCTGGTGTTTTCAGGCGACGAGGAGACCGACATGGCCTCCACCCGCGAACTCGCCAAGCGCCATCACGACGCGGAATTCCTGCTCAATGCCGATGCCGGCGGCGGCACCTACGATGCGCACTACAAACCGGTCGTGTACGAAATCCAGGCCGCCGAAAAAACCTACGCCGACTTCCAGTTGACCGTGACTTCGCCCGGTGGCCATTCCAGCGAACCCGAACCGCCGAAGAACGCGATCTACCGGCTCGCAAAGGCGCTCGAGAAAATTGCCGCATATCAATTCCCGGTGCAGCACAACGAAATCACGCTGGCATCCCTGAAGGCCACCGGCGAACACAGCAGCGGCCCGATCGCCGAGGCGATGCGGGCGTTCGCCGCCAATCCGGACGACGACGCCAAGGCGGCGGCCACACTTTCGGCGGATCCGGCCTACGTCGGCCAGATCCGCACCACCTGCATCGCCACGATGCTGGATGGCGGCCATGCGTTGAATGCCCTGCCGCAGCGCGCCGATGCCAACATCAACTGCCGTATTTTCCCCGGTACGCACGTGGCATCGGTGCAAGCCACGCTGGCCAAGGTGATCGACGACGCCAGCGTCAAGATCAGCGTGCGCCAGCCACCGCCGGTCGAAAGCCCGGCCTCGCCGCTGCGCAAGGATGTGGTGGACGCCGTCACCGCGACGATCCGTGAACGTTTTCCGGACGTGGATGTGGTGCCGGGCATGTCGGCCGGCGCCTCGGACAGCATGTATTTCCGCAACGCGGGCGTACCGAGCTACGGTGTCGATCCCACGTTCTCCAAGCCCAACGACACCTTCGCCCACGGCCTCAATGAAAAACTGCGGGCCTCGGAAGTACCGGCCGCACTGGATTTCTGGCGCAGCCTGCTGACCCGGCTGACCCAATAAGGCTCTCCCGATCCTCGCCGTTCTTGGGCAGAACGTCGACGCCCGTTAGAATGGCGGGTTTGCGCTTTTCGCAAACCCGCCTTCCATGCCCGACCACGCCACCGAAACGGCCCGCCGCCGCACCTTCGCGATCATCTCGCACCCCGACGCCGGCAAGACCACGCTGACCGAAAAGCTGCTGCTGTTCGGCGGCGCCATCCAGATGGCCGGCGCGGTGAAATCGCGCAAATCCGCGCGCCACGCGACGTCCGACTGGATGGCGATGGAGAAGGAGCGCGGCATTTCCGTGACCAGTTCGGTGATGCAGTTCCCGTACGAGGGCCGCATCGTCAACCTGCTGGACACGCCCGGCCACGCGGACTTTTCCGAAGACACCTACCGGGTGCTGACCGCGGTCGATTCGGCGCTGATGGTGATCGACTGCGCGAAAGGCGTCGAGGAACGCACCATCAAGCTGATGGAGGTGTGTCGCCTCCGAACCACGCCGATCATGACCTTCATCAACAAGCTCGACCGCGAGGGCCGCTCGCCGATCGAATTGCTGGATGAGGTCGAAAGCGTGCTGAAGATCCAATGCGCGCCCGTCACCTGGCCGATCGGGATGGGCAAGCGCCTGAAAGGGGTCTATCACCTGCTCGATGACGAAGTGCACCTGTACGAATCGGGACGCAACTTCACGCGCCAGGATTCGACCATCCTGAAAGGCCTCGACGATCCCGAACTCGAACGGCGCATCGGCGCCGACGCACTCGCGGAGCTCCGCGAGGAGTTGGAACTTGTGCAGGGCGCGTCGCATCCGTTCGATATCGAAAAATACCTCGCCGGCGAACAGACGCCGGTGTTCTTCGGCTCCGGCATCAACAATTTCGGTGTGCAGCCGCTGCTGGATTTCTTCGTCGAGCACGCGCCGTCGCCGCGGGCTCGCGCCGCGGCAACACGCGAAGTATCGCCCGAAGAGGAAAAACTCTCCGGCTTCGTGTTCAAGATCCAGGCCAACATGGACCCGGCGCACCGGGATCGCGTGGCGTTCCTGCGCGTCTGTTCGGGCCGCTACACATCCGGCATGAAGGCGCTGCAGGTGCGCACCGGCAAGGAGGTGAAGCTGGCCAACGCGCTGACATTCATGGCGTCCGAACGCGAGATCGCGGAAGAAGCCTATCCCGGCGACGTGATCGGGCTGCACAACCACGGCACCATCTCGATCGGCGACAGTTTCAGCGAGGGTGAAAAGCTGGTGTTCACCGGGATTCCCAACTTCGCGCCGGAACTGTTCCGCCGCGCGCATCTGCGCGATCCCTTGAAGATGAAGGCGCTGCGCGCCGGCCTCGCGCAGTTGTCCGAAGAAGGCGCGACGCAGTTCTTCCGCCCGCTGATGTCGAACGATTTGATTCTGGGCGCGGTCGGCGTACTGCAGTTCGACGTCGCCGCGTACCGTTTGAAGGACGAGTACAGCGTCGATTGCGCATTCGAAAACGTGGGCGTCGTCACCGCGCGTTGGGTGCATTGCGACGACGCGAAGAAACTGGCCGAGTTCCGCGAGCGCAACGCGATCCACCTCGCCATCGATGCCGCCGAACAACTGGTGTACCTCGCGCCCACACGCGTGAACCTGCAACTCGCGCAGGAACGCTGGCCCGACGTCACCTTCACGGACACGCGCGAACACACAAGTGCGGCCGCGTAGGGCGGGCCTTGACCCGCGTGGGCCTTGACCGCCCTGCGCCGCATCCATGACGGCGGGTTGCAATCCGCGCTGCAGTGTCCGCAAAGAAAGGAATTTTTTCGCGGCACTACACTGGTGGTTCCCCTTCGCACGGAGCCGCGCACATGAAAATCAAAGCCGCCGTCGCGCACAAGGCCGGCGCGCCGCTCAGCATCGAAACCGTCGACCTGGAAGGTCCGCACGCGGGCGAAGTGCTGGTGCAACTGAAGGCCACCGGCATCTGCCATACCGACGCCTACACGCTGTCGGGCCACGATCCGGAAGGTTTGTTTCCCGCGATTCTCGGCCACGAAGGCGCGGGCATCGTCGTCGAAACCGGCGCGGGCGTGACGTCGGTGAAAAAAGGCGACCACGTGATCCCCTTGTACACGCCCGAATGTCGCGAGTGCGAGTACTGCCTCAACCCCAAAACGAATCTCTGCCAGGCGATCCGCGAAACGCAAGGCAAGGGACTGATGCCCGATGGCAGTAGCCGTTTTTCGATCGGCGGCGAGGCGATACACCATTACATGGGCACGTCCACCTTCGCCGAATACACGGTGCTGCCGGAAATCGCGGTCGCGAAGATCCGTGAAGACGCGCCGTTCGACAAGGTCTGCTACATCGGCTGCGGTGTCTCCACCGGCATCGGTGCGGTAATCAACACGGCGAAGGTCGAGCCCGGCGCGAAGGTGGTGGTGTTCGGCCTCGGCGGGATCGGTCTCAACGTGATCCAGGGCGCGCGACTGGCGGGCGCGGCGATGATCGTCGGCGTCGACCGCAATCCGCATCGCAAGGCGCTCGCCGAAAAATTCGGCATGACGCATTTCGTCGACACCAGCGAAATCGAGGGCGACCTGGTCCCGTATCTGGTTTCATTGACCCAAGGCGGCGCCGATTATTCGTTCGAGTGCATCGGCAACGTCAAGGTAATGCGGCAAGCATTGGAGTGCTGCCACAAGGGCTGGGGCGTGTCATGCATTATCGGCGTGGCCGGCGCCGGTCAGGAAATCTCAACGCGCCCCTTCCAGCTCGTTACTGGCCGACGCTGGATCGGCAGCGCGTTCGGCGGGATGCGGGGACGCACCGACGTGCCCAAGGTGGTCGATTGGTACATGCAGGGCCTGATCGAAATCGATCCGATGATCACGCACACCCTGAAACTGGAAGACATCAACCGCGGCTTCGAACTGATGCACAACGGCGAATCGATCCGTTCCGTGGTGGTTTATTGAAATGGAAGCCGTATCGGAACAACGCTGCTTCGGCGGCACGCAGGGTTTCTACCGACACGATTCGAAAGCCTGTGACGGCCCCATGAACTTCGCGGTGTACTCGCCGCCAACGGTTGCAGGCGGGAAAGCACCTGTGGTCGTGTACCTTGCAGGGCTCACCGCAACGCACGAAACCTTCCCGATCAAGACCGGCGCGCAACGCGTCGCGGCCGAGCTTGGCCTGATGCTCGTCGCCCCCGACACCAGCCCGCGCGACACCGGCTTCGAAGGCGCGACGGGCGATTGGGAATTCGGCGAGGGTGCAGGGTTCTACCTCGACGCCACGCAATCAGCGTGGTCGTCACGTTTCCGGATGGAAACCTACGTCGTCGAGGAACTGCCGGCGCTGATCGCCGCCAACTTTGCGGCCGAGCCCGGCCGTTGCGGCATCATGGGCCACTCGATGGGCGGACATGGCGCGCTGACGTTGGCGCTGCGGCACCCGGATCGTTATCGCTCCGCATCCGCGCTCGCACCGATCGTCGCACCGAGCCAGGTGCCGTGGGGCCTGAAAGCCTTCCCGCGCTATCTGGGTGACGATCGCGAAGCGTGGAAAGCCCACGACGCCTTCGAACTGGTGCGCTCGGGACGGCGCTTCGACGCCACCATCCTCATCGACCAGGGCGACGCCGACCCATTCCTGTGCGGACAACTGCGCCCGGAGCTGTTCGTCGAAGCCTGCCGCACCGCGGGCCAACCGGTCAAATTGCGCATGCAGCCCGGCTATGACCACAGCTACTGGTTCGTGCAGACTTTCATCGAAGACCATTTGCGCCATCACGCTCGAGCCGTGAGTCGCTGAATCCAAGTTTACAATTTTGCGACGTTAGCTTTACAGTCTGTGGTGTCGGCTTTACAATCGCCAAATGCCTCAGAGCCGTTCCGACCAGATTGACGCCGCCCTAATAGCCGCTGTCAGGACGCATCCTCGCGACCTGACAAACTTCGTTGCGTCCCAGCTCGGCGTCAGCAGGCAAACCACCGCAGCGCGCGCGCGCGCGCTGGTAGAGGCAGATTTTCTTGCGCGCTCGGGAACCACTCGTCCAACCTACGTACTCGGTCCTACACGTTTCGGCGAGTTCGTCTATGGGTTAGAGAGCTTGGCCGAAGACCGGGTGTGGAGCCGCGACGTTGCGCCGCTACTGAGCGGTCTACCAGCAAACATTACCGAGATTGCACATTACGGTTTGACCGAGATGGTCAACAACGCCATTGATCATTCTGAAGGAAAAACCTTGACAGTCACTGTAATGTCCAAGGATGGCCAAGCAACGCTTTGGGTCTCCGACGACGGCATCGGAATCTTCCGCAAAATTGCCGCTGCCCTTGACCTGCCGGATGATCGACTCGCCTTACTGGAGCTTTCCAAAGGCAAGTTCACCACCGACCCGGCTCGACACACTGGCGAAGGGGTGTTCTTCACCTCACGCGCCTTCGAACATTTCGAAGTCGCTTCGGGCGGCATAGTGTTTGACCATCTCGCAGGTTATGACAAGGACGTTCTAACGGAAGCCACCGCTGGGCACGTTCGACCGGGAACCACGATCATTATGTCTATTGCCACGGGTTCCCAGCGAACGCTGAAGGAAGTGTTCGAAGAGTTCTCCAGCGGCCCTGATGATTACAGCTTTGCTAAAACCATCGTTCCAGTCAGGTTGGCGCAAGTCGGCGACGAAAACCTGATCTCGCGCTCGCAAGCCAAACGGTTGATGCAACGCGTGGATCGCTTCCAGCACGTCATGCTGGATTTCACGGGTGTCGCCACAATCGGCCCCGCCTTTGCTGACGAGGTATTTCGTGTGTTTGCTCGGCAGCATCCGGAGGTGGAGATTGTCCCCGCCCATGCCGTACCCGAGGTTCAACAGATGATCCGGCGCGCCGAGGTGGCCCGCGACCAGCAAAGGGAAATCCGGTAACGCGAGCGTTCGCTTCCGTTACGCGATATGCAGCGACCGCTGCGTATCCGCGCCGCCGTGCACGATCTTCGCGCGCAGTTCCTCGGGATCGAAATCGTCCACGTTGATGAACTCCGCGGTGGCGTGGCGCAGGCGTTCCAGCAGCGCGCGTTCGGTTTCGCTGATCGCGCCTTCCTTTTGCGCCTCCGCGAGTTGCTCGAAGTAGTCGTGCGATCGGATCGTGCCGGCCTTGACGGCCTTCAGGAACTTGCGCTCGATCGGCTCGGCCGCGACCACGTCCGGCAGCAACGCGTGCATCCGTCCGACCGGATTGTTCTTCGTCTGCGTCAGGTAGATGCCTTTCACCAGCGCATCGCGCGCACTGTTCGGCGCGGTCAGGGTCGCGGCCACGCGCCGGCCCAGCCGATCGGACGGCGGCACCTCGCGCCGCCCGAACGGAAACACCAGCGTGTGCACCAGCCACGCCACCGGACGCACCGGGAAATTGCGGATCACGCCGTCCAGCGCCATCTGCATCCGCCACACGGAATCGTGGAAGGCCCATGCCAGCATTGGGCGTTCGGCTTCGAGGCGGCCCTCGTCCTCGTAGCGTTTCAACATCGCCGAGCAGATGTACAAATACGACAACACGTCGCCGAGCCGCGCCGAGATTTTTTCCTTGAACTTCAGCTTGCCGCCCAGCACGCCCATCGCGGTGTCGGCCAGCAGCGCCAACGCGGCGGAATAGCGGTTCAACTTGCGGTAGTAACGCCGCGTGTAAGCGTCGCCCGGTGCCTTGCCGAACTTCGCGAAGGTGATGCCGAGCACGAACGCGCGCGCCGCGTTGGAAATGCCGAAGCCGATGTGCCCGAACAGCGCCGCGTCGAAGTCGCGCAACGCCTTGGCGCGATCGGGCTCGCGCGTGGCGTGCATTTCCTTCAGGATCCAGGGATGACAGCGGATCGCGCCTTGGCCGAAGATCATCAGGCTGCGGGTCATGATGTTGGCACCTTCCACCGTGATCGGAATCGGCGCGCCCTGCCACATGCGGCCGAGGTAATTCGACGGTCCCAACTGGATGCCCTTGCCGCCGTGCACGTCCATCGCGTCCTGGATGACGAGGCGGCCGAGGTCGGTCGCGTGGCATTTTGCGATGGCGGAAGCCACCGCCGGTCTCTCGCCGCGATCGACTGCCGCGGCGGACGCGCGCGACAACGCCGTGACCGCATACGCATAGCCGCCGATTCGCGCCAGCGCTTCCTCGACGCCTTCGAAACGTGCGATCGCCAAACCGAACTGCTTGCGGATGCGCGCATACGCGCCGGTCGCGGCCACCGCCATCCGCACGAAACCCGTGGCGTTCGATGGCAATGATATGCCGCGCCCGACCGACAGGCATTCGACCAGCATGCGCCAGCCATGGCCGGCCATGTGCGGGCCGCCGATCAGCGTGTCGATCGGCACGAATACGTCCTTGCCGCGCAGCGGACCATTCTGGAACGGGATGTTGAGCGGGAAATGCCGGCGTCCGATTTCGAGGCCCTGCGTTTCGCGCGGAATCAGTGCCAGGGTAATGCCCAGATCTTCTTTTTCACCCAGCAGATGCGCCGGGTCGTACATCCGGAACGCCAGGCCGACCAGAGTTGCGACCGGCGCCAGCGTGATGTAACGCTTGTCGAAGGTGAGCCGGATGCCCAGCTTTTCCTTGCCATCGACCGCTTGCTTGCAGACGATGCCGTAATCGGGAATCGATGTGGCATCCGAACCCGCATACGGACCGGTCAGCGCGAAGCACGGCACTTCGCGGCCGTCGGCGAGCCGCGGCAGGTAGTGGTTCTTCTGCTCTTCGCTACCGTAACGCAGCAGCAACTCGGCTGGCCCGAGCGAATTCGGCACCGCGACCAGCGACGACAGCGTCGCC
Organism: Rhodanobacteraceae bacterium; assembly: GCA_035281745.1. GTDB lineage: Bacteria > Pseudomonadota > Gammaproteobacteria > Xanthomonadales > Rhodanobacteraceae > 66-474. Next base: position 43,363 of record DATEDI010000018.1, on the reverse strand, counting down.
GACATGCTGGAAAGTTTTTGCAGCACCGCCGAATGCGCGAGTGCCGAAAATTGTTTGCCGCCGTACTGTTTCGGGATGATCATCGCGAAGAACCCTTCGCGCTTGATGAACTCCCAGATCTCCGGCGGCAGGTCGGCGATCTCGTGCGTGATGTGCCAGTCGTCGACCATCGCGCAAAGCTTTTCGCACGGGCCATCGAGGAACGCCTGTTCCTCGGCGGAAAGCTGCGGCTTCGGTTCGTTCAGCAACTTCGACCAGTCGGGTTTGCCGGCGAACAATTCGCCCTCGAAGCCGACGGTGCCGGCATCCAGTGCGACCTGTTCGGTTTCGGAAATCCTGGGCAACACGCGCTTGAACAGGTTCAGCAACGGCGCCGCGAACAACGCCCGGCGCAAGGGCGTCAGGTTCAATGGCAGTGCGACGAGTACCACGAAAATGCCGAGCAGCACCCACATTGGCGTGAACGCCTGCAGGCCGAAACCGACAATCAGGATCGTCACGACGGTCGCGAGCGTCCATTGCCAAAGGCGGCTGCGGAAATACGCGCAGGCAACGCCGACGATCGCGGCACACACAAGAATGATGACGGTGTTCATGGCAAACCTCGAGTACTGAGCCCCTCTCCGATCGGAAGAGGCGGCGTGGAGCGCCGGGCGCGTAGCGGTGGGATGAGGGTTCGGTGAATTGAAGTACCTCCCATCTTCGCACCCTCACCCGACGCTGCGCGCCCCGCTCTTACCGACGGAGAGGGATTCAAGGAATGGCTCGATCGCGGCGGCGAACGAAACGTTGTCGTCGCCCGCCAACGTGTGCGTTGCGTGCGGAATCTGGACGTGCGTCGCGTGCGGCACCGCGTCCAGGAATTCCGCGACGGTGTCTCTGGATACGATGTCGCTGCGCCCGCCCGAAACCAGCAGGGTCGGCACGTCGATGTTGCGCGCGGCATTCAACAATCGTTGCTGGTGCCGCTCGCCCTCGCGCGCGACGGTGTCCAGCATTGCCGGGTCCCAGTGCCAGCGCAGTCGCCCGTCGCCGCCGCGGCGCAGCAACTGCGCGAGTTCGTAACGGTCCTTGCGCCGGCGCCGTTGCGGCAGGTACGCCGCCACTTCCGCGGCGGCTTCGTCCAGCGACCCGAAACCTTGCGGATGCGCGCGCATGAAGCCGAGCATGCGTTCCACGCCCGCGGCTTCCCACCGCGGCGTGATGTCCACCAGCACCAGCGCGCGGAATGGAGCGGGGCGGGTTTCGCCCGCAGCGACGAGGCCCAGCAAGCCGCCCATCGAAGCACCGACCAGCACCGGCGGCGCTTCAAGCGACCGCGCCACGACCAGCAAGTCGTCGACGAACTGCTCCAATTCGTAACGCCCGTCCTTCACCCGAGAGCTGTCGCCGTGGCCGCGCGCGTCGAAGGTGATGCTCCGCCAGCCATGCTCCGCCAGAGACTCGGCGGCGCGGACCCATGCATGTCGGCTCTGGCCGAAGCCGTGGGCAAACAAGACGGCAGGGGCGTCGGCCGGACCACGCGTCTCGACAGCCAGAGATACGTCGTCAGCCACCGGCAACCGGTACAGCCCCTGTTCGATTGACACCCTTTCCGCTTCCATACGCACAAGTATGGATTTGTGCCGAGGTGCTGTCAATACGCTACAGTACGGTCATGTCCGCCGAACCCGCAACGCCCCCCGAATCCGCCGACTCTCCTCGGCGCGGCCGCGCGCATGCGCGACTTTCCGCCGCCGACTGGGAGCGCGGTGCGCTCGAAATGATCGCGGACGAGGGCGTGGGTGCGCTGGCCGTGGAAGCGCTGGCGCGCCGGCTCGGTGTCACCAAGGGCAGCTTCTACTGGCACTTCAAGAATCGAGAAGCACTGCTGCAGGCAGCGCTCAATCGCTGGGAAGCCGAGGATACCCGCGAACTGGCCGGCCACGTCGAAGCGGTGGGCGAAGATCCCCGCGAGCGCCTCGGCGCGTTGTTCCGCTGGGTTTCCGGCGAAGCCCAGGCGCACCGTATTTATGCGGCGTTGCTGCAGGCGCTGGACCATCCGCAGGTCAAACCGATGATGACCCGTGTGTCGCAACGCCGCATGGAATTCCTGGAACAGGCGTTCCGGCAGGCGGGACTGGACGGCGAGGCGGCGCGCCATCGCGCACGGTTGACCTACGCGGCCTACGTCGGTTTCCTGCAGTTGAACCTGACGCTGGAAATGCCGCATCTTTCGCACGAGCAATACGACGCTTACGTCGAGCACGTGATCGGGACGCTGGTGCCGTAATTTGTGCTGCAGCGCAGCAACATGCGTGCACCGCGTCGCGCCTTGCAAAGCCCCGATGTGCCGACTACCGTCACTTCTCTTGCACATCCCGGGAGACGCGCGCTCTCACAATGTTTCTTCAGGCTGACTCGACACGCCGGTCCACCGCCGAAGGTCATAAAAAAACCAGACGACCTTCCGCCGCAACAATGACCGCGATGCCTGACACATAACGACAAGGTTTCTTTCTGGAGTATCACAACCGATGCCAAGCAAACTCGATTCTCTGAACCGATGGGTTGACGACGTCGCCAAAAGGACGAAGCCCGATCACATCCACTGGTGCGACGGATCCGACGCCGAATACAAACAGCTCATCGACGGGATGCTCGAGACCGGCGACCTGATCGAACTGAATCAGGAAACCCATCCGCGCTGCTACCTGCACCGCTCCGATCCAAAGGACGTCGCGCGCGTCGAAAAGCTCACGGTCATCTGCACGAAAAGCAAGGACGATGCCGGCCCCAACAACAACTGGATGGATCCGGCGGAAGCCCACGCCAAGATCGACGCGTTGTTCGAGGGCTGCATGGCCGGCCGCACGATGTACGTGATCCCGTATTGCATGGGCCCGCTGGGCTCGCCGTTGGCACGCTGCGGCGTCGAGATCACCGACTCGCCGTATGTGGTCGCCAACATGCGGCTCATGACCCGCATGGGCACCGCCGCGCAGGAGCGCATCGAACGCGAAGGCAGCTTCGTCAAGGCGCTGCATTCGATCGGAGAACTCGATCCCGAGCGCCGCTGGATCATGCATTTCCCGGAAGAACTCACCATCAAGTCGTTCGGTTCGGGCTACGGCGGCAACGCGCTGCTCGGCAAGAAGTGCCATGCGCTCCGGATTGGCTCATACCAGGCGCGCAGCGAAGGCTGGCTGGCCGAGCACATGCTGATCGTGGGCATCGAAAACCCGAAGCACGAAATCCGCTACGTCGCGGCAGCGTTTCCATCGGCCTGCGGCAAGACCAACCTTGCGATGCTGATTCCGCCGGAGGGTTACCAGCGCGAAGGCTGGAAGGTATGGACGGTCGGCGACGACATCTGCTGGATGCGCCCCGGCAAGGATGGACGGCTATACGCGATCAATCCCGAAGCCGGCTATTTCGGCGTCGCGCCCGGCACCTCGAAGAAAACCAATCCCAATGCACTGGCGATGCTGCAGCACGACACCATCTTCACCAATGTCGCGGTGACCGCCGACAACCAGCCGTGGTGGGAAGGCCTGGACGACCGCAAACCGGCGAAGGATTGGCAGGGGCGCGACTACGACCCGGCGAAGGGCCCCGCCGCGCACCCGAATTCGCGCTTCACCGTGCGCGCCAGCCAATGCCCGAGCTGGTCACCGGAGGCCGAAAATCCCGAAGGCGTGCCGATCGAGGCGATCGTATTCGGCGGCCGCCGCGCCGCGCGCGTGCCGCTGGTGTTCGAGGCGCGCGACTGGACCCATGGCGTACTCGTGGGCGCATCGATGGCATCGGAAACGACCGCCGCCGCGACCGACGTCGGCGTCAACATCCGCCGCGACCCGATGGCGATGAAACCGTTCTGCGGCTACAACTACGGCGACTATTTCGCACACTGGCTGTCGTTCGACCAGCCCAACGCGAAACTGCCGAAAGTCTTCCATGTCAACTGGTTCCGCAAGGGCAAGAACGGCAAGTTCCTGTGGCCCGGCTTCGGCGACAACATGCGCGTGCTCGAATGGATGCTGAAGCGCGTCGCGGGCGTGGCCGAGGCCATCGAAACGCCGATCGGCAACGTCCCGCGCAGCGAAGGACTCAACCTCGACGGCTTGAATCTGACCGATGGCGCGCTGGACGAGCTGTTCCGTGTCGACGACGCCGAATGGCGCGAGGAAGAAGCGGCGATCGGCGAATACCTCTCCGGATATGGCTCACACCTGCCCGCCGCGCTGAAGGCCGCGCACCAGCGTGTCGTCGATGCACTGGACGCGGACGCACGACCGGCTGCCCCGGCGCGCGCCGCGGCCGCGGCACATTGATGGTCCACCTCGCGAAAGCCGGAGTGACCATCGCGTTGCGCAAGTTGGAGTGAGTGGCTTTGCGCAAAGCCCGACGTCTTTTGCCGATGTTGGGCTTTGCGTTGCGGACCGCCCGAATGCGACTGCGCCGATGACGGTCAGGATCGGCACCGGCACAGGAAGGCCGGCCACATGAATCAGCGCGCCATCAGCCCGGGGCGTGCAACGGCAGCCAGCCGCTCAGATCGCATTTGCCAGCGCCTACGGCCAGACGTTTGCGTGCGGACCCACCTTGCCATGGCGCTGCGGCCGAATCACGCAGAAACGCTGGCCGGTAGGCGCCTCCATCACCACCCAGGTCTTGATGGCTAGCACGCGCTTCGCACCCAGCGCTTCCAGCCGGCGCACCTCCGCCTCGATGTCATCGCTCTCGATGTCGAGGTGCACCCGGCTTTCGTGATCGACTTGCTGCACCATCACGATGGGCTCATCGTCACGGGTTTCGATGTCGACGTACTTCGGATCGCTATCCGGTATTTGCGGACGTCCCAGCGCCTGCGACCAGAATCGCGCCGCCGCTTCGAGATCGTCGGTCTTGCAATCGATGATGATGCTGCAGAGCCTGCTGTGGTGCATGGCGCCTCCGTTCACGCGCGACGCAATGCGCGATCCACGCTCAAGGGGCCCGGCCCGGCGGCCGACAGGTACAGGAACACGAAACAGAACAGTACCGCGCTGTCGCCGCCGTTGAGGTAGGGGAAGACGTGGTTGGTCGGGAAGTGGGCCATGAAATAGGCGAGTGCCATTTCACCCGACAGAATGAACGCAATGGGGCGCGAGAACAGCCCGACCAGCAGCAGCAGCCCGCCACCGAACTCCAGGATCCCGGCGAGACCCGGCACCAGCGTGAACAGCTTCGCCGAGGAAATCAGCGTGAACGGACCGGCGGGTAGGTTGAACAGCTTGTCGGCGCCGTGGCACAGGAACAGGAACGCCGCAACGATGCGCAGGATGCTGAGCAGATACGGTGACGCCTTGGTCCAGGAGTTGCTGCCGGCCATGCTGGTTCTCCCCGTTGGTGGACAAGCGATGGGGCCGGTCGCATCGCCGGCCGGCCCCATGGGCGAACCATACACCAAATGCCGCCAGCGAACGGGGGATGTGCGGCAATCAGCCGCTACACAGCGCCTGCACGTCCTCGATGGCTTTCGGGAGTGCGGCGGTCAGCACCTCGCTGCCGCGCGCACCCACCGCCACATCGTCCTCGATGCGGATGCCGAGCCCACGCCACTTCGGCGGCACCGTGGCATCGTCGGGCGCGATGTAGATGCCGGGTTCCACGGTCACCACCATGCCTGGCTCCAGCATGCGCGGCTCGTCGTCGATCCGGTAATCGCCGACGTCGTGGACATCCAGCCCGATCCAGTGCCCGGTCTTGTGGGGAAAGAAGCGTTTGTAGTCGCCCGATTTCAATGCCGTGCGCGCACTCCCCGGCAGCAGCTTCAGCGCGCACAAGCCGTGCGCAATGATGCGCGTTGCCGCGTCGTGTGCGGCGGTGAACGGAGAACCCGCGCGTACTTCCTCGATGGCGGCCTGCTGGGCATCCGCAACGACGCCGTACAGCGCGCGCTGTTCGCGCGAAAAGGTTCCGCCGACCGGCCAGGTGCGGGTGATGTCGGATGCGTAGCACTCGACCTCGGCGCCGGCGTCGATCAGCAGCAGATCGCCGCGGCCCAGCTTGCCGCGATTCCGCGTGTAGTGCATCACGCATGCATTGGGGCCGGCGGCAACGGTGGGTGGATACGACGGCACCGCGCCGTGCGCGCGCATCGTGTGCAGCAATGCAGCTTCGACTTCGTACTCGGCGGCGCCGGGACGCGCTGCGCGCAACGCCTCGCGTTGCGCGTCAGCCGCGATTTTGGCGGCGCGGCGCATCAATGCGATTTCAGCTGAAGACTTGTACAGGCGCAGCTCGTGCAGCAAATGTCCCAGCGCCACGAATTCGCGCGGCACCACGCCTCCGCCGCGGCTGCTGCGCAGGCGCCGCATCCAGCGCAGCAGTTGCGCGTCGAATTCGTTTTCGCGGCCGAAATGGCAATAAAGGCGCGTGCGGCCTTCAAGCATGCCGGGCAGGATGTCGTCGATGTCCTCGACCGGAAACGCGTCCGCGACGCCGAACTGCGCCGCCGCATTTTCCGGCCCGATGCGAGCGCCCTCGAGGCGTTCGCGCGCGGCATCGCGCTCGCGGCAGAACAGCACCGCTTCGCCGCTTGCACGACCGGGCAGCAGCGCCAGCACCGCATCGGGTTCCGGAAACCCCGTGAGGTAGTGGAAATCCGAATCCTGGCGATACGGCCAGGCGGCATCGGCGTTGCGCATCCGCTGCGGCGCGGCCGCCACCACCAGCGCGGCCTCCTCGCCGGCCATGCGCATCAATTCGACGCGCCGACGCGCGAACTCCGAGGGTGCAATCATTGGCGCCTCGCGGGCGCGAGCTCCGCATGCAGTCGGGCGACACCGCTTTGGATGAAATCGAGCACGTCGTGCAGCGAGGCATCATCATCGTCGCCGCAACTGAGGTGCATTGCCGCGATCTGGCTGAAGTCCTCCAGTAGTTCGCGGATCTCCGGCATCTTCACCGCCTTGGCCAACTCGCCCTTCAGCGCCAGCCCGCCCAGAAACCCGCGACACCAGTCGACCATCGCATCGGCGCGCGCCGCCAGGGAACCGGAAGGCAGCAGCGGCGCGACTGGCTCACCGGTCTGCAGTCGATGGGAAACATCGCCGGACAGCCCATCCAGCATTGCGTGCAGTTCGTCGACGGCGCCGGGCTCATCACCCTCCAGCGCCAGCGCCGCCAGCAGTTCATGGGCGCGACCGTGCCCGCCCGCGCACAGATAGCCGGTGACCGAACCATGCAAGTCGGCAGGCGAGACGCCCAGTTTCGCCTGTGCGAGCGCCGCCTCCAGGTTTTCGTAGCTGGGCGTTTGCATGCCGGTGGTGTCGTGTCCAGTGCCATCCGCCATTCTAGGGAAAGTCCGGCGCGTTGCCCACGACGCGCCATGCGCGTTTGAGTACACTTGTCCGGCAGCCGCCGACTGCCTTCAGGGCAGACGTGCAAATCAGGCTGCGCTTCGTCAGGGGCGATCCCTTTTCATCATGAGTCGCATCGCATCCGGATCATCCGCGGTCAGACTGCGATCCGCCCACCCGCGGATCACGAGCGTGCTGGCGGGCGCGCTCGCCATCCTCGCCATCGTGATGACGATCGGCACCGCACACGCCGACAGCACGCCGGCTTCGTGGCAGGCGTATCAGCGCGACTTCCATTTCCAGCAGCTCGACAGCAGCGACGGGCTGGTGCAGAACTCGGTGTCGCTTATCTTCCAGGACCAGCAGGGTTTCATGTGGCTGGCCACCCAAGGCGGACTGTTCCGTTTCGACGGCTATTCACTGCGGCGTTATACGCACGATCCGAACCGCAGCGACAGCCTGCCCGATGATTATCTGGTCACCTCGCTGGCTGACGCGGGAGAGGGACGGCTGTGGGTCGGCTCGTCCACGGGCGGCTTGATCCTGTTCGACCCGGCGGCGGGCAAGGTGCTTCCGCTTCCGGCTGCGGTTCAGCGTGGAGGTTCGGCGGTCACCGGATTGCTGCTTCTGCCTGACGGGAATGTGCTGGTCGGCACGCCGCATGGCATTGACCGGCTGGTCACTGGCGCCACGCCGCGGTTGCAACGTGTTTGGGCCGAACCCGACGGCGCCCGTGAGTGGGTACGCGCGTTTACGCGCTGCCCTGATGGCGGTGTTTATGCGATCGCGGCGGATCAGATTCTCGCGCTCGACAAGGCGGGGCATACCGCGCGCGTCCTCGCCACCAACGAGCAGCCCATTGATGCGCTGTATTGCGGGCCGCACGGACACCTGCTGCTGGGCGACACGCACGGCCTCGACAGCGTGGACCGCAAGTCGGGAACCATCGCTTCCGTCTGGCGCGGCGCGAATGGCGCGAGTACCGGCGTGCGCGCCGTGACCGGCGATCATGCCGGCAACATCTGGCTGGCCCTGTCCGACCACAGCCTGTTGCGCCTGAACGACAACGGCAGCATGACGCAGGTGAAGCCAGCGCCGATCGGCATCACGGGGGGACTTCCGGATTCCGGTATCGAAACACTGTTCGTCGATCGCACCGGGTTGCTGTGGGCGGGCACATCGACTGCTGGCGCAGTGTGGACGCGTCCGGCCGGAAGTCCCATCCAGGCTGTGCTCAACATCTCAGGCAACTTGCGCGACCGAACATACGTGCGCGCACTCCAATCTGCACCGAAGGGTCAGTTCTGGCTGGCGCTGAATGATGGATTGGTCCGCTACGACCCCGCGACGGGAACCGTGACCAGCTACGCCTCGGCACTGGACCAGGCGATCGCAAGCGTGCCAGCGGCGGCGGCGCCCTCCCCCATGGTGATGCTTCATTCCCGGGCCGCAGGACGGGGCATCGGTATTTTCGGAATTCTTCAGGACACAGACGGTGGACTGCTGCTGCCTTCCAATCGCGGCATCCTGCGTTTCGACCCTGCCACCGGGAAGGCGGACTTTGCCAATCTTGGTGGCGCGCCGGCGACCTCGCCCGTGCGCGCGTTGTTCCGCGCCCGGAATGGCGATTTGTGGGTTGCCCCGTACGGCGCCGGTCTCCTGCATCTTCACGAGCATGCCATTGCGCAGCGTTTCGACGCCGCACACGGCCTTGCCAGCAACAATGTCATGACGATTGGCGAGGACCGGGAGGGCAACATCTGGGTGGGTACCACCAACGGCGTGTCGATGATCGACCCCGCCAGCGGCAAGGTGCGCAGCTTCCGTGAAAAGCCGGGCGACAAGCAATCACTGGCCGGACGCACGGTGGTCAGCTTGCTGGTCACACGCAACGGCCAAGTATGGATTGGCTCGTTTTCCGGCATCAGCCTGCTCGAACACATCGATGATCGCGGCGCGAAATTCCGGCGCTACGGCATCGGCGACGGCCTGCCCGACGACACCATCGATTGCATGCTGGAGGACGGCAAGGGCGACATCTGGTTCAGCACCAATCTCGGCATCGGACGGCTGGATCCGACGACCGGCCTGATCCGCAGCTACGGGCTTGCCGATGGCGTGCAGGGCAGCGAGTACAACACGGGCGCCTGCCTGCGGACAGCCAATGGCAAGCTGCTGTTCGGCGGTCACGGCTTCGACATCATCGACCCGTTGGCAGCGGTCCCCGCCGCGCAACACGCACCGGTCGTCATCACCGATTTGTACGACAGCAAGGGCCGCATTCCGGTTCCTGCATCGAGTTCCGAGCCGGTGACGATCGGTGCTCGCGACCGCGACATTTATGCCGATTTCGCCACGCTCGATTTTTCGGCGCCCGGCCACAATCGCTATCGCGTTCGTCTGATCGGCCGTGACCGTCAGTGGAGCAGCCCGACTCGCGACCGCTCGGTCGCCTACACCAGTCTCGCCCCCGGCAATTACCGGCTCGAAGTGCAGTCGGTGCTGCGCGACGGCAGCCCCGGCAACACCGCCAGCGTGGCGTTCCTCGTGGAATCGGTCTGGTGGTGGAGTACCGCCATGCGGTTGGTGTACGGCATCGTGATCGCGCTGTTGATCCTGATCGCGGCGCTCGGCTGGCGCAGCCATCACCTGGAGCAGGTCCGCCATCGCCGTCAGCTACGGCTGCGCGAAAGCCGGCTGCGGCAGGCGCTGTGGGGATCGGGAGACGAATTCTGGGACTGGAACCTCGAGCAGGGCACCATCCTGCGGCTGGGTCCGGAAGGCACGCCCGGCGGACATCATGAACAATCGGTGCCGGCCGACGAATGGCGTCGCACCATGGTGCATCCCGAGGACCTCGCCAACCTCGATCACGCGCTGGCCGAGCACCTCGCGGGCCGCACCGAACATTTCGAAGTCGAACACCGCGTGCGCGGCCGCGATGACGAATGGACCTGGGTGCTTTCGCGCGGCAAGATCATCGAGCGCGACGCGGAGGGCAAGCCGCTGCGCGTGTGTGGCACCGAGCGCGACATCAGCGCGATCCGCGCCGCCGATCGCGAGCGCCGCATCGCCTCCGAGGTTATCCGCAACATGAGCGAGGCGGTCACCGTCACCGACCTCGACTTCCGCTTCATGTCGGTCAACACCGCGTTCACGCGCATGACCGGTTACGCCGAACATGAGGTGCTTGGTCGCGACGCCTCCGTGCTCAATGGCAGCCGCCATGCGCCGGACAGCTACACCCAGTTGCGCCAGACGCTGGCGGAAACCGGCCACTGGCGCGGCGAGCTTTGGCAGCGCCGCAAGGATGGCGAAGAGTTCCTGTGCTGGGTGGAACTGAACGAGGTGTGCGACGCTTCGGGCCAGCGCACCCACATGATCGGCGTGCTCACGGACATCACCGACCGCAAGCGCGCCGAACAGGAGCTGCGCTACCTCGCCAACTATGACACGCTCACCGGGCTGCCCAACCGCGCGCTGCTGGGCGAACGCCTGGGCGCGGCGGTGATCAGTGCGCGCCGCGGCGGGCACAAGGTCGGGCTGTTGTTCCTCGACCTCGACCGCTTCAAGCACGTCAACGACTCGCTCGGCCATACCGCGGGTGATCGCACGCTGAAAGCCGCAGGCGCCCGCCTGCGCCAGTGCGTGCGCGAAAACGACGTGGTCGCGCGACTCGGCGGCGATGAATTCACCGTGGTGCTGGAGGACCTGGCCGATACCCGCGGCGCTGAAGAAATGGCCCAGCGCCTGATCCGCGCGTTCGCCAAACCCCTGCCAATCACAGGCACCCAGGAAACCGTGATTTCACCCTCGATCGGCATCGCGCTGTATCCCGACCACGGACAGACCCCGGCCGACCTGCTGAAGTGCGCAGACACCGCGATGTACCAGGCCAAAGCCAGCGGCCGCAATACCTGGGCGGTGTACCACCCTGGCATGGACGCGCGCGCGCGCGATCACGCCACGCTGATCAACGCGCTGCGGCGCGCGCTGGATCGCGGCGAATTGCGGCTGGTCTACCAGCCCAAGATGGACCTCCACACGGAAACGATCACCGGCATGGAGGCGCTGCTGCGCTGGCACAACCGCGACCTCGGCGAGATTCCGCCGAGCGTGTTCATCCCGCTGGCGGAAGAAACCGGCCAGATCCACGAAATCAGCGCCTATGTATTCGCGACCGCCTGCGCCGACCTGCGCCGCTTCCGCGAAAGCGGCCACCGCAATCTCATCATGGCCATCAACCTGTCGGCCGCGCAACTCAACCGCCCCGATCTGACCGCACACATCTGCGATCTGCTGGCCGAACACGACGTCGCGCCGAATCAGGTGGAACTGGAATTGACCGAAAGCATGGTCATGGCCAATGCCGAACTATCCGTGCGCCTGCTCGGCGAATTGAAGTCGATCGGCGCGCGGCTCGCGATCGACGATTTCGGCACCGGCTATTCCTCGCTGGCATATCTGAAGCGGCTTCCGATCGACACGCTGAAGATCGACCAGGAGTTCGTGGGCGACATCACCACCGATCCCGATGACGCCGCAATCACCGCCACCATCATCACGATGGCGCATTCACTGCAGCTCAAGGTGGTGGCCGAGGGCGTCGAAACCGCCGAGCAACTTGCGTTCCTGCGCGCCCAGCATTGCGATGAAATCCAGGGCTACTGGCTCTCCCGTCCGCTTTCGGCGGAAGCGTGCCTCGATTTCCTGGATCGCCACGCCGCCGCGCCGATCGTCATTTGAAAGATGCGACGCATGCGAACAGTCCTTCGTCAACATCCTGATATATTCGCGCCATGAACACCACCGCCAATTCCGTCGAAGCCGAACTCGTCGCGTTGTCCCGTGCGCTGGACCAGGCGGTGGAACGCTTGCGCCGCCTCGCCGAGGAGAATGCCAGCCTGCGCCGCGGGCGCGACCAACTGGTCGGCGAACGCGCCGCACTGATGACCCGCAACGAACAGGCACGCACGCGGGTCGAAGCAATGATCGAGCGCCTGAAATCGCTCGAGAATGCGGGTTAGGCCCTGACATGTCCGACGAATCCGTCACCGTCACCGTCAAGCTGCTGGACCGCGAATTCCTGGTCGGCTGCAAACCCGACGAACGCGAAGGGTTGCTGGCAGCCGTGGAACACCTGAACCGCAAGATGCGGGAAATCCGGCACGCCTCGCGCAGCCCTGGCTACGATCGCATTGCAGTGCTGGCCGCGCTGGACATCACGCACGAACTGCTGATGTTGCAACGCAGCCAAAGCGCACTGTCCGACAGTGCCGGCGAGCAAATCGCGTTGCTGCGGCGCAAGCTTGAAGACGCCCTCGACACCCCCGTAGAATGAACTTGCTGGCGTCCCCTGCGGTGAACGACAGCGCGCCTCCAGCAATGTGCCTTGTTCCTAATGTACGACCTGGGGCCGGCGGTTACCGGGTCCTTGTGCAAGTCCGTCGCGAACGGAAAGCCTGAAAGCCCGATCAGCCTGCCCACTTGATCCTCCAGGATCAGGGTCGCTCGGCGCGCATCGTCACTGCGGAGGGCGCTGGTTTGTTTTTGCGTGTTTTTTGCGATCGGTATCCCGCATGAACGATAGTCGCGCGCTGCTGCGGGCGCGGATGTCGGTGCGGCGCAATGAGCTCGATGCCAAGCAGCGCATCGCGGCGGCGGCTGGCGTGCTGCGCAGCCTTGAGAACCTGCCGGAATTCATGACCGACGCGCGCATTGCGGGTTACTGGGCGGTGCGTGGCGAGCTGCCGCTGAACCTTGCCGTCGCGTCGCTGACGCGGCGCGAACAGCAATATTTCCTGCCGGTATTGGGCCAAGCGCGACAACTGCGCTTTGCCGAGTACCGGGAAGGCACGGCCTTGCAGGGCAACCGTTTCGGCATCCCGGAACCCGAGGCTCCAACCGCAGCCTTGCAAACGGCCGGCGACATGGACGTCATCCTGTTGCCATTGCTCGCGTTCGACCGGAAAGGCCATCGCCTCGGTACCGGCGGCGGCTGGTACGACTCCAGCCTGGCGTTCCTCGGCAACGAACCACGCCCTGCGCGACCCCTGCTGGTCGGCATCGGCTATGCGTTCCAGGAGGTCGAAGCGGTGCCGATCGAACCGTGGGACGTCGATCTGGACTACGTCGCGACCGACGCGGAGCTGATAGCCTGCCAAACCGATCCGATGGCCTGACGGAACCGCCATGCAACGCTGGTTGATGAAAACCGAACCCGACACGTTCTCGATCGACGACCTGAAGCAGCGTCGCGTCGAGCCCTGGAACGGCGTGCGCAACTACCAGGCGCGCAACTTCATCCGTACGATGACGCGCGGCGACGAAGTGATGATCTACCATTCGAGCTGCGCGGTGCCGGGCGTGGCGGGGCTCGCCAAGGTTGCAAGCGCGCCTTATCCCGACCCCGGCCAGTTCGATCCGAAGGACGACTACTTCGATGCCGGCAGCGATCGCGGCAACCCGCGCTGGACGCTGGTGGACGTGCGCTTCGCGCGCAAGTTGAAGCGCGTGATCACGCTTGACGAGATCAAGGCGCTGCGGAACCTCGGGGATTTCGCGCTGACCCGGCGCGGCAACCGGCTGTCGGTGCTGCCGGTCGGCGACAAGCAATGGGACGCGATCCTCGCACTCGAATGACGCTCTGAATCATCAGGGGAAGCCTTTGGACATCGAAGCACAGAAACGCGCGGCCGGCGAAGCCGCGATCGAGTTCGTCGAAGAGGACGGCGTCATCGGCGTCGGGACCGGTTCGACGGTGAAGTATTTCATCGACGCGCTGGCGAAGATCAGGCATCGCATCGATGGCGCGGTCTCGAGCTCGGAGCAGTCGAGCAAGCTGCTACGCGCGCATGGCATCCAGGTGCTGGACCTCAATGCAGTCGGCACGATCCCGGTGTACGTGGACGGCGCCGACGAGTGCGACGGCGGGCGGCACCTGATCAAGGGTGGCGGCGGCGCACTCACGCGCGAAAAGATCATCGCGGCCGTCTCGAAAAAATTCGTCTGCATCGTGGACCCGCACAAATGCGTCGACGTGCTCGGCAAATTCCCGCTGCCGGTCGAGGTCATTCCGATGGCGCGCAGTTACGTTGCACGCGAAATCGAGCGCCGCGGCGGCACGCCGGTCTGGCGCATGGATTGCGTCACTGACAACGGCAATTGGATTCTCGATGTGCATGGACTCGCGATCAGCGAGCCCGAGAAACTGGAGTCGGAGTGGAACCAGATCACGGGCGTGGTCACCGTGGGCCTGTTCGCGCACCGTCCGGCGGACGTGGTGCTGGTGGGCGACGGCCGGAGGTTTTAGCGAGGGGTCTTGACGGTCGCTGCCAGATAAGATCATTTGCGGGCCGGCGACACGGTGGGAATTGGAAGGCCATCCCTGGCCGTGTTTCTGAAACTGCGTTCGATGAAACGGTCAGCCTTTCACGCAGCGCGACGCAACGCCGCCAGCGCGTCACGCATGCCAGCGACAAGCTGATCGCAAGCGGCTGCGCCGATGGTGCCGCGGATGTCTTCGAGCACTTGCCCGCCGCTGTCGTTGGCCGCCGTCAGGGCGGCGCGGCCGGCATCGGTGATGATCCAGGTGTCGCCTTCCTGGCGCACCATGTCCTTCTTCAACATCAACTGCAGATTGTCTTCCACTTCATGGGGATTCAGCCGCAGCTGCTCCGAGAGCGTCGCGGTGTTCATCGGACCAGCAAAGGTCAGCCTCTTGGCGACGAGATAAAGACAGTAGTTCTTCAAACCACTGGACTCGATGCCTTGTTCGACACGCTGCAACAACACGCCGCGCAGCGCCGCGGTCATTGCCACCAAATCGTGCTTCGGCGTGCGGGGTGCTTCCATCGATACATTCATGATTATCTCCGAGGTCAGGTCGGGGGCGTCGCCGGAATTGACGACGCCAAGACGATAACCCCAGGGCAGCCCCGGAAGCCAGAACTTTTTCACGTTTCGTGACAATCGGGCGAATCGGAGCCCGAAACGACAAAGCCCGCCGAATGGCGGGCTTTGCGTCTTTGCGGCCAATCGCGGGTGGCGTTGGCGGATTTGGCAGCCCCGGATGGATTCGAACCACCGAATGCCTGAGTCAGAGTCAGGTGCCTTACCACTTGGCGACGGGGCTTCGTGACTGATTTTAGAGCGAACCAAGCGGCGCTGCGTGCGAAACGGCTGTCGTGAAAAGTCAGGCCATGGATGGCCGTTCTGGTCTCGACACCCGGCAGACGGCCACGCTAGCTTACCTTCCCAACGACGCCACGATCAGGGATCGATCGCACAATTACCGCTTCGAGAACTGGGTCGCGCGGCGTGCCTTGTGCAAGCCCACCTTCTTGCGCTCGACCGCACGCGCGTCGCGGGTCATGAATCCCGCGCGGCGCAGCGGCGCCTTCAAGGTTTCGTCGTATTCGACCAGCGCACGTGCAATGCCCAGGCGAATCGCACCGGCCTGACCGGTGATGCCGCCGCCCGCCACGTTGACCTTGATGTCGAACTTGTCGGCCATCTGGGTCAGTTCCAGCGGTTGGCGCACGATCATGCGCGAGGTTTCGCGGCCGAAGAATTCGTCCAGCGATTTGCCATTGACCACGATCGCGCCACTGCCCTTGCGCAGGAAGACCCGCGCGGCGGAAGTCTTGCGGCGGCCGGTACCGGAATTTTGTTGCAGGGTCGCCATGATCAGATCTCCAACGCCTTGGGCTGCTGAGCGGTATGCGGGTGTTCGACGCCGCGGTACACCTTGAGCTTGCGGAACATCGCGCGGCCGAGCGGGTTCTTCGGCAGCATGCCCTTGACGCCGAATTCGATCACGCGCTCGGGATGCGTGGCCAACAGATCCTTGAGGTTGGTGGTCTTCAGATTGCCGACATAACCGGTGAAGCGGTGGTACTGCTTGTCCTGGAGCTTGTTGCCGGTCACCGCGACCTTCTCGGCGTTGACCACGACGATGTAGTCGCCGGTATCGACGTGCGGGGTGAACTCGGGTTTGTGCTTGCCGCGCAGGCGGCGTGCGACTTCCGAGCAGAGCCGGCCCAGGGTCTTGCCATCGGCATCGACAACCAGCCAGTCACGCTTGACCGTCTCGGCCTTGGCGCTGAACGTCTTCATGGGAACGATCCGTAAAAGTTGTTTGGTCCGCACGTGGTGCGGGGCCGCGCCACGGGGGCGCGACGAGGTTGACAGCAACGAAAGACCGGCAAGGATAACGGCGCCGCCGTTTCCGCGCAAGCGCGGCGCCGTGGGCTGGATACACTGCCGCGCCACCGGCTCCCGGAACCTTGCGCCTGATCGGCAATTCAGCCCGTGCTCGCGTGGAGTGCGCGACAATTATCGCATGACCGCCGATGCTCGCCGTCCCACACCCCTCGATTTGCTGCTTGGTGGCTTCCAGCGCGCCCTGGACACCGTCGCCGGTGCGGCGATCGCCGCGCGTCCCTCGCCCGGCGAAACGCTGCCTTTGCCCGAGCTGGATATGAAGGAGCGCCGCCACGCTGCGGGCCTCATGCGCGTGAACCACACCGGCGAGGTCTGCGCGCAGGCGTTGTACGACGGGCAGGCCGCGCTCGCGCGCGATCCCGCGACCCGGGCACATCTTGAAACTGCGGCCGCCGAGGAAACCGATCACCTGGCGTGGTGCGCCGGGCGGCTGCAGGAACTGGACGATCGCCCGAGCCTACTGAACCCGCTGTGGTACGCCGGCAGTTTCGCGATCGGCGCGGCGGCGGCGCTGGCCGGCGATCGTTGGAGCCTCGGGTTCGTGGTCGAGACCGAGCGTCAGGTGGAAGCGCACTTGGGCGAACACATGCAACGCCTGCCGCCCTCGGACCTGCGTTCGCGCGCAATCCTGGAAGCGATGCAGATCGACGAAGCCCGCCACGCCGACAATGCGCTGGCGCGCGGCGGCCAGAAGCTGCCGCTGCCGATCCCGACCTTGATGCGCGGCGCTTCGGCGCTGATGAAGGCGATCGCCTACAGGGTGTAGGGCGGCTGGCAACCCGCCGTCGACGGGCGGTGGCGGGATACGCCGTTACACGGCTACTCCCGCCCTACGGCCTCGTCACATCAAATTGCGTCCGTGGAACAGTTCCTCGATTTCGCGCTTCAGCAGCGCTTCGATGCGCTGGCGATCCTTGAATGACAGGTCGTCCGCATGCGCCTCGAACAGATAGGTGTCGAGATCGAAGTCCTTCACGTGCATCTTGGTGTGGAACATGTTTTCCTGGTACACGTTGACGTCGAACATCTCGTACTTCTGGCGGATGTGCTTGGCCAGGTAATCCTGGATCGAGTTGATCTTGTGGTCGATGTAGTGCTTCTTGCCGTGGATGTCGCGGGTGAAACCGCGCACCCGGTAGTCCATGGTCACGATGTCCGACTCGAAGCTGTCGATCAGGTAGTTCAACGCCTTCAGCGGCGAAATCACCCCGCAGGTCGCGACGTCGATATCGGCGCGGAAGGTGGCGATGCCGTTGTGCGGATGGGTTTCCGGATAGGTGTGCACGGTGATGTGCGACTTGTCCATATGCGCGACAACTGCGTCGGAAATCACGTCGCGGCCGAGCTTCTCCACCACCGGATGCTCGGAAATCAGGATCGTCACCGACGCGCCCTGCGGATCGTAATCCTGGCGCGCGATGTTCAGGATGTTCGCACCGATGATGTCGGCGACGTCGGTCAGGATCTGCGTCAGGCGGTCGGAATCGTAGGCTTCATCGATGTAGTCGATGTAGCGGTCGCGCTGGTCCTTGGTGACCGCGTAGCAGATGTCGTAGATGTTGAAGCTGAGTGCCTTGGTGAGGTTGTTGAACCCCTGCAGCTTCAAGCGGGGCAGCGGCTTGACCACGGCAGTGTGTCCTCGGGAATGGGAGCGGCGCGCCTGGCCGGGAATGACCGCACGCGAAAGGGGAGTTGTCGGAGAGGAGACAGTATGCGGGAAAGTCGCCGTCGGCGCATCCTTCGCCGCGCTGCTGGCCTGCACGAACATGAATGTGGCACAATCGCTTCGAGATGTGCGTAACCCCCCGCACGTAATGTGTGAAGCAGGACAGGGACATCATGTCGGAATTGCGCTATCTGCTCCAGCAAGTCTATGAACGCTCGAAGGCGCCGCCGATGCTGGCGCCCGATCCCGCCGCGATGCAGCGGCTGCTGGAGCAATGCCACCGCCGCCGGTATCCCGGCAAAACGGCCATCCTCCGACCCGGTGATCCTGCCAACACCCTGTTCTACGTGATCGATGGTTCGGTCACCGTCTGCAGCGAGGACGACCAGGGCCGCGAATTGATCCTCGCCTACATCAACCGCGGCGAGTTCATCGGCGAGATGGGGCTGTTCGTCGAGCAGGCGCAACGCGAGGTACTGATCCGGACGCGCAGCGCGTGCGAGTTGGCCGAGATCAGTTACGAGAAACTGTTCCATCTGTTCGACGGCACGCTGCACGACGATTGTCCGCGCATCCTGTTCGCGATCGGGCTGCAACTGACGCATCGGTTGCTGCGCACCTCGCGCCAGGTCAGCCGCATGGCGTTCATGGACGTCACCAACCGCATTGCCCGCACCCTGCTCGACCTGTGCCAGGAACCGGACGCGATGACCCACCCCGAGGGCACCCAGATTCGCATCTCGCGACAGGAACTTTCGCGCATCGTGGGCTGCTCGCGCGAAATGGCCGGCCGCGTCCTGAAGCAACTCGAGGACGATGGCGGAATCGATGTGTCGGGGAAAACGATAGTGGTACGTGGAACAAGATAGTTGCGATCGTCCAGGATCGCTGCACCACGTCAGACTGCGTGATCCGAACCCTCTGCGCGCTCCGGCTCGCGCCAGAACGGCCATCCATGGCCTGACCTCCCGCAACAGCGGCTTCGACTGCGGCGTTGGCGAGCGACAAAGCTGGGATCTCAATACCACTCGACGCGGGTCACGCTACGGCCCAGTGCCTTCTCCACCCGCTTGCAGAGTTTGGGCGTCGCATTGACCAGCACCGCTTCGGCGGCCAGCGCGAGCATCGGCAGGTCCTGGCTGGAATCGCTGTAGGCTACCTGCCAGGCCTCGATCCCGTGTCGTGCCAGCAGTTCCACCTTGCGGCGGCCGACATTGTGCCAATCCGAGCGCATGCCGAGGCGGCCCGCGCGCAACCGCGATGCCAGCACCTCGACATCGGTGACGCCGAGTTCGGCCAGCACGCCGCGCACCAGCGATTCCTCGCAACCCGTAACGATCACGATCCGGTCGCCGGCGGCCTGATGCCTTCGCAAGGCGCTCAACCCTTCGCGACAGAAGTGACCCGGCTGGCGCACCAAAGCCACCGCGAACGCCTGCGCGAGATCGCGGTAACGCGTTTCGTCCAGTCCAAGCAAGCCGAGGTGGACCAACGAACGCAACACGCGCCGGCGCGAGAACGGCAACGCCAGCAGGAACCATGGGCCGAGCGCCAGCACCAAGCCCTTGCGCCAGCGGGCGCGCGCGTAACGGTCGCGCATGAACATCGCGAACGTGTCGCCGCGGATCAGCACGCCATCGAAATCGAACAGCACGACGCGACGCGTCGTTTCCACTGGCCCCTGGTCCATCGTCACGCTCCCGCAAACAGCCTCGCGAGTTCCGCACCGGGCTCGGCCGCGCGCATGAACGTTTCGCCGATGAGGAACGCGCCGACGCCGGCCGCGCGCAAACGCGTCACATCGTCGCGCGTGGCAATGCCGCTTTCGGTCACCAGCAGCCGGTCGTGCGGCACGGCTTCCTTCAGCGACAGCGTGGTTTCGATGCTGGTCTCGAATGTGCGCAGATCGCGGTTGTTGATACCGATCAGCGTGCGCGGCGGGTTGGTCAACATCAGTGCGCGTTGCAGGTCGACCGGGTTGTGGACCTCGACCAGCACATCAAGACCGCACTCGATGGCCAGTGCATGCAGGTTCACCAGCACGGCATTGTCGAGCGCCGCCGCAATCAGCAGGATCGCATCGGCGCCAATCGCGCGCGCCTCGTGCACCTGATAAACGTCGACGGTGAAATCCTTGCGCAGCACCGGCAGTGTGCATGCATCGCGCGCCTGGCCGAGATATGCATCGCTGCCCTGGAAGAAATCCACATCGGTGAGCACCGACAGGCAGGTCGCGCCGCCGCTCTCGTAGCTGCGTGCAATCGCGGCCGGATCGAAATCGGCGCGGATCAATCCTTTTGACGGGCTCGCCTTCTTGATCTCCGCGATCACCGCTGCCTGCCTGGCTTCCACCCGCATGCGCAACGCCGCGGCGAATCCGCGCGCCGGCGGCGAATCCGCGCGGCGGGCGCGCAGTTCCGTCAGCGGCACATGCGTCTTGCGTTCGGCGATTTCCTCGCGTTTGCGCGCAAGAATGGTTCGCAGGATGTCGCTCATGCCGGTTGGGCGGCCAACGTTTGCGTGGCCGCAACGAACTGATCGAGCCTGGCCCGCGCCGAACCGTCGCTGATCACACTGCCCGCGCGCGCGATGCCATCGGCGATCGACGCCGCGACACCAGCCGCGTACAGTGCCGCGCCCGCATTCAGCAGCACGATGTTGTGCGCGACGCCTTCGGCGCCGTCCAGCACGTGCAACAGCATGGCCTTCGATTCGCCGGCGTCCGCCACGCGCAGGTTGCGGCTGGACGCCATCGGGATCCCGAACTGCTCCGGCTCGATTTCGTACTCGCGCACCTTGCCGTCGCGCAATTCGCCGACCAGCGTGGCGCCGCCCAGTGAAATTTCGTCGAGGCCGTCCTTGCCGTGCACCACCAGCGCGCGCTCGACGCCAAGCCGCTGCAGCACCCGCACCTGGATGCCGACCAGATCGGGATGAAAGACGCCCATCAGGATATTCGGCGCATTCGCCGGATTGGTCAGCGGCCCCAGGATGTTGAACAGCGTGCGCACGCCCATTTCGCGGCGCACCGGCGCTACCGCCTTCATCGCGGGATGAAAACGGGGCGCGAACATGAAACCGATGCCGGTCTCGTCGATGCAGCGCGCGACCTGCTCGGGACCGAGATCGATCTTCGCGCCCAGCGCTTCCAGCACATCGGCACTGCCCGATGACGACGACACGCCGCGATTGCCGTGCTTGGCGACGCGCGCGCCGGCCGCCGCCGCGACGAACATCGACGTGGTGGAAATATTGAAGCTGTGGGCGCCATCGCCGCCGGTGCCGACGATGTCGAGCATGTGGGGATGCGCCGGCACCGTGACATGTTCGGCCAGCTCACGCATCACGGCCGCCGCGCCCGCGATTTCGCCCACGGTCTCCTTCTTCACCCGCAGCCCGGTCAGGATCGCGGCCGTCATCGCGGGCGACACTTCGCCGCGCATGATCTGGCGCATCAGGTCGATCATCTCGTCGTGGAAGATCTCGCGATGCTCGATCGTGCGCTGCAAAGCTTCATGCGGCGTGATGCCCATGTTCATGCTGCTCTGGACAAAGGCGCACTGATGAAATTGCGCAACAGATCGTGGCCGCTGCGGGTCAGGATCGATTCGGGATGGAACTGCACGCCCTCGATCGGTAGCGCCTTATGGCGCAAGCCCATGATCTCGTCGAACGAGCCGTCCGGATGCTCGGTCCATGCGGTGATTTCGAGGCATTCCGGCAGGCTCGCGCGCTCGACCACCAGCGAGTGGTAGCGAGTGGCCTCGAATGGATCGGCAAGCCCGGCGAATACACCCAGGCCGCGATGACGGATCGGCGAGGTCTTGCCGTGCATGATTTCCTTCGCGCGAATCACCTTGCCGCCAAACGCCTGCCCGATCGCCTGATGGCCCAGGCACACGCCCAGAATCGGAATGGCGCCTGCGAGTTCGCGGATCAGTGCCAGCGAAACGCCGGCCTGGTCGGGTGTGCCCGGGCCCGGCGAAATCACGATGCGTTCCGGCGCCAGCGCGCGGATGCCGGCGACGTCCACCGCGTCGTTGCGCAGCACCTTCACGTCCTGCCCGAGCTCACCGAGATACTGTGCGAGGTTGAACGTGAAGCTGTCATAGTTGTCGATCAGCAGCAGCATCGCCGTCCATTTCAACCGCGTCACCCTCGGGAAACGCAAGTGTGAATGCCCGCCGCCCACGACACAAGACGATCCTGCGCACGCTCGCCGCGGCCGGCGTTTGCGTGACGCTGACGGGCTGCACCACGATCGGCTACTACGCCCATCTGGCCGCGGGTGAAATGGCCGTGCTGCGTGCGCGCGTGCCGATCAGGAAGGTAATCGCAGATCCTGATGTCGATCCGGCATTACGCGCGCGGCTGGAACTGGCGCTGCGGGCCCGTGCGTTTGCGTCCGACACGCTGAAATTGCCACGCAACAAAAGCTACACCACCTATGCCGACATCCACCGCCCCTTCGTGATGTGGAACGTGTTCGCGGCGCCCGCACTGTCGCTGCAACCGGTGCAGTATTGCTTCCTGTTCGCCGGCTGCGTGGCCTATCAGGGTTTCTACCGCCACGATCGCGCCGAGGCCCTGGCGAACAAGCTGAAAAGGCAAGGCGACGACGTCTGGGTCGGCGGCGTGCCGGCCTACTCCACGCTCGGCCATTTTGCCGATCCGCTGCTCAGCACCATGGATCGCTGGAGCGATGACGAGATGGTCGGCACGATTTTCCACGAGCTTGCGCACCAGCAGTTCTACGTCAAGAACGACACCGCCTTCAACGAGTCCTTCGCCACCTTCGTGCAGCAACAGGGCTTGCGCGAATGGCACACCGCGAACCACACCGCGCCACCCGACCCGGCCGGGGCGGGACGCCGTCGGCAATTCACCGAACTGGTGCTGGCCACCCGCGAGAAACTGAAGTCGCTGTACGCCAGCGGCCTTTCCGATGCCGCGAAGCGGAAACGCAAGGCGCTGGCGTTCGCCAACATGCAGCGGGACTACGAACGGATGCGCGACTCCGAGTGGCACGGCTACGCCGGCTACGACTACTGGTTCGACACGCCGATCAACAACGCCAAGCTGCTGCCGTTCGGGCTGTACGATCGCGGCGTGCCGGCGTTCGCCGCATTGTTCAAACGCTGCAACAGCGATTGGACACGCTTTTACGCCGCGGTCCGCCGGATCGGCGGCGAGCCGACGGCGCAACGCGATGCATTTCTCGGCAACGCCGTCGCGCATCCGAATGCCGCATCGCCCTGATTCAGGTCAATACAGGCGATGCGGTGCACGCGCATGCTTGCGCAGTCCTCCCAAGCGAGCCCGTGCATGAACACGCCTGCAGACACTCCCGCGTATACGCCCTACCCGTTCGACGCGCGCGCGATCGCACATCGCTTCCGCCACTCGGCGATCTTCGGTGCGCTTGATGCGCTGCAGGCCGGCGAAGCGATGCGCTTCGTCAACGATCACGACCCGATTCCCCTGCTGCACCAGATGCAGCAGCGCTACGGCGACCGCATCGAGGTGATCTACCAGGCCCGCGGCGGCGACGGACCCGTGGTAATCGATTTCGTGGTCACGCAGTAATGGCATTTCCGGATTTCTTCGCCGAAGTACCGGCGCTCAAGTTGCACGACGGACTCGCACAACTGCTGGGCGCCAGCGACGACGGCGTGATCGAGTACCACTACGCCGACGCGGTGAGGCTGGCCGGGCACTCCTGCCCTACCGTCGCCGGCGGGTGGCTCAGCGCGCGCGCTGCGCTGCGCCACCTGTACGGCGACGAGCTGCCCGAGCGCGGCGGCATCAGCGTGTACCTCAACGATGCGGAAAACGCCGGCGTCACCGGCGTGATCGGTCAGGTGCTGACGCTGGTCACCGGCGCGGCCGCCAAAAACGGTTTCCACGGCCTCGGCGGTCGCCATGTGCGCAGCAACCTTCTGCACTACGCCCAGGGCGACGTCGGCGGCGTGCGCTTCAAGCGCAACGACACCGGCGCCGAGGTCGAAATCGAAATCGACGCCAGCCCAGTAGCCGGCGACCCGATGATGCGCCCGTTGATGCAGTTGACCATGACCGGCCAGGCCGACGCCGCGCAGCGCCGCGAGTTCGGGCGTCTCTGGCAGGATCGCGTGCGCCGATTGCTGATCGACCACGCCGACGATCCGGCGGTGGTGAAGGTGCGCGCGTTGGCGTGACGGTGCGCGCCGAAGAAAACCGCGTAGCAACAGCTGGGTTGGACTTCACTCCGTTCAGCCCAACCACCCCCAATCAGTTCGACGCTGTCAAATACACCGCATAGATGTTTTGCTCCACCCTTTGTGTTCCGATACGCAAAGCAGCTTCCGGACCGACCACTTTCACCGGCGCAGCTGCCGGCGGGGGTGGGGCGAGCGCCGCTGTAGCCATCACTTCGCCCCCCTCCCCATTACCCCACGAGCCAGCCTGAATTCCATAAGCGAATATCGGCGCCACTTCTGACACGCTATAGACCCCGATGATCTTCAGGCCATAAGCCGAGGCGATCTTTTTCGCGGCCTGTTCCGAGTTATCGATGGCGGCCTTGCGCAACTTGAGTCTGATCGCATCAATGTCGCTGCGGCTCGTTTCGACACTGCCGATCTGCACTTCCTTATCGGCGGGCACCGCCGCAATGAACGCGCGCAGCTTGTCGAGGCTGTCGAACGTTGCATCGATGGAGCGGCTGACATCGGTGCCCTTGAATACGGATTTGCCGTCCTCGTAGTCCGTCTGCGGCTGGATGCTCAAGCTGCTGGCACGGGTTTGGTCCTTCAATGCGCCGTTCGCATCCAACGCCTTGAACAACTCCTGCATGTGTGTCTCGACCTCACGACGCGCGACATCAGGCGACATGTCCGTCACATCGACGTTCAAATGGATCGTGAAGCGGTCGGGAATAACCTTTGCCTCGGCATGACCCTTTACCAATAAATGCGGCGCAGACGGCAGCGTGTTGATCTGGCCTACAGCCAACGTCGGCACTAACGCTGCCAGCAAGATCGGAAGCCATTTGCTCATATTCCACCCCCTCAATTTTTTTCGCAGCCTACAATCCCCTCACCGCCTCCGCCACCGCGCGGAACAAGGCGCGGCCCTTGTTCATGGTTTCTTCGTACTCGGCGGCGGGGTCGGAGTCGTAGACGATGCCGGCGCCGGCCTGCACGTGCAGGCGGCCGTCCTGGATCACCGCGGTGCGGATCGCGATGGCGGTGTCGGCGTCGCCCCACCAGCCGATCCATCCGATCGCGCCGGCGTAGATGTTGCGCTTGAAGGGTTCGAGTTCCTGGATGATCTCGATGGCACGGATCTTGGGCGCGCCGGAAAGTGTGCCGGCCGGAAAGGTCGCGCGCAGCACGTCCATGTAGCTGGTACCGGGGCGCAACGTGCCTTGCACCTGCGACACGATGTGCATGACGTGCGAGTAGCGTTCGATCGCGAAGGAATCGCTGACCTCGACGCTGCCGATTTCGCTGATGCGGCCGATGTCGTTGCGCCCGAGGTCGATCAGCATCAGGTGCTCGGCGCGTTCCTTGGGATCGGCCAGCAACTCTTTTTCCAGCGCCGCGTCTTCTTCCGGCGTCGCCCCGCGCTTGCGGGTGCCGGCGAGCGGCCGCACGATGACCTTGCCGTCTTTCAACCGCGCGAGGATTTCCGGCGACGAGCCGACGATCTGGGTTTCGCCGAGATCGAAGAAGTACATGTATGGCGATGGATTCAACGCACGCAGCGCGCGATACACATCCACCGGCCGTGCATTGAACCCGATGCTGAGGCGTTGCGATGGCACGACCTGAAACACGTCGCCAGCGCGGATGGATTCCTTGCAGCGTTCCACCATGGCCTCGAACGCTTCCTTGGTGAACGATGATTTGAAGTCGCGCTCGTCCAGCACTGCACCGTGCGCAGGTCTCGGATACGCCGCGCCACCCTGACGCAGGTGGTGCGCCAGCGCATCGAGCCGTCGCTGCCCGCGCGCATACGCGTGCGGGCGCGAGGGGTCGGCATGCACGATCAGGTACAAGCGCCCTTTCAGGTTGTCGAAGACCGCGACTTCCTCGGCCAGCACCAAAAGAATGTCAGGCGTGCCGAGTTCGTCGGCGCGATTCCAATTGGCGAGGCGCGGTTCGGCGTAGCCGACGGTTTCGAATCCGAAATAGCCGACCAGCCCGCCCGTGAAGGCCGGCAGGTCCGGCAGGTGCGGCACGCGATATTCCGCACGGAGGCGCTCGACCTCGGCCAGCGGATCGTCCACCTCGCGCGTTTCGACCACCGAACCATCTTCGATCACGGTCAGCGCATGCGCACGAAAACTGAAAATTCGCCGCGCCGGCAAGCCGATGATCGAGTAGCGTCCCCAGTTCGCGCCGCCTTCGACCGATTCCAGCAGGAACGTGTACGGACCGTCCGCGAGCTTCAGGTACACCGACAGCGGCGTGTCGAGATCCGACAGCACCTCGCGCACCAGCGGAATGCGGTTGTGGCCCTCGCGGGTGAGGGCGTCGAACTGGTCCTGGTCGATCACGAATTTTCCTTGGAAAACGGAAATGCTTGAACCGACAAAACCAGGCTCTGCACACGAAGCGGCTGTTGTGAAAAGTCAGGCCATGTAAGGCCGTTCCGGCATCCAATGCAGCGACGGATTCCGCCCAGCAGTCGGGCAAGCGATGCAGCGGTCAGGGATGATCGCACAAACATTGAAAAGTCAGGCCACAGATGGCCATTCTGGTGTTTCATTCCGCGAGGAGTGGCCGATCAAGGAACACACATTGTGCTGCGTTCATGGATGAACGCAAAAGAATTTCTATTCGCTTTCCCGTCGCCGCATCCCGCGCAGCACCATTTCGAAACTGACGCCATCCTCGTCGTTGTGTGCCGCCACCCGACCCTGGTGCAGTTCCGCCACCAGCCGTACGACATACAGCCCCAAGCCGAGGTGCGGCGTGCCGGCCTTGGCGCCCGCACCGCGCACGCTGATCAGCGAATCGAACAGTTGACCCTGCATGGACTCGGGCAGGTGCGGCCCCTTGTTCGACACCACGATGCGCGCCTCCTCCTCGTCCCGTTCAAGCGCGATCCGGATCCAGCCATCCGCCGCGGTGAACGACAGCGCGTTGTCGAACAATTTGTCCAATGCCTGCGCTATGAGTTCGGGCGCGCCGTAAAGCGGAACGGGCTGGTCAGGGATCACGCACTGCAGGTCGCGCGCGCCGGACAGTGACCGGTACGCTTCGCCGCAGCCGCGCACCACCTGCGCCAGGTCCATGTCTTCGCCATCGGCCGACGCCATTGCGCGTTCCATGCGGCTGGCTTCGCTCATTGCGCGCACGATCGCCCCGATCCGCGCCGCGCCGTCGCGGGCGCGCGTGAGATACGGGAGCGCGTCGGGCGGCAGCCCTGCGTGTTCCAGGTTGTCCAGCGACGAGCGCACGATCGCGAGCGGCGTGTTGAGTTCGTGCGAAAGGTTGGACGCGAGTTTCCGCAGGTATTCGGTGTAGGTGCCGATGTATTCCAGCAACCGCGACAAGCTGCGTGCAAGGTCGCCCAGCTCGTCGCGGTCGTCTACCAGCGGCAAGCGTTCCAGCGCGAGGCTTTCGTGGTGCTGCGCCTGCTCGGCGGCATCGCGCAGGCGCCCGATCCGCACCGACAGCCACGTCGCGAATGCAAACAGCACCGCGCCCGCGATCAGCAATACCGCGACGCTGGCCAGCATCAGACCCAACAACGCACGGTTGGTCAGCAACGGCAACGCCTGGCTGGATTGCTCCAGTACCAGCGCGCCGCGGTTCTGGCCACGCACGTCCAGCGGCACCGCAACCGTCAGCACCACGCTGCCGGCGGTGTCGCCACCACGCCAGTTGGCGGTGGCCTGCCCGTCCAGCGCTTGTTGCACGTCCGACTCGGAAAGGTGCGGAATGTCGCGCGGCAGGTGCTGGCGCTGATCGAGCGAGGGCACCACCAGCAGATCGGAAAGCACCCGCTGCAACCACGGAAAGCGGCTGGGCTTGGGCTTGTGCATTTCCAGCATGCTGCCGCCCTCGCCGAGTACCCAACCATCGGCGCTGAGCAGGCGGACCCGCACGCCGCTGGGCGCAAGCTGGGTCAGGTCGTTCGACAGCGCGGGCGACAGGCTGAGCAGCGGCCGCAGGTCAGGTTTGCCGCCGTCGAAACGCGTGGGCGCGTTGGCGTCGAACACGCCGATGCCAAGTTGATCGGGCGCCTGCGCACGCGGAATGCGCAGTTCGATCTGGTACGCGTTGCCGGTATCCATCCATTGCCCGCTGATCTGATCAGGCAGGCCGTGCACCCGCGCATCCAGCGGACGTGCGAGGAACGCACCCGATGTCGCGCTCGACAAGAGATAGCTGCGCTGGCGATTGCCGCGCACCAGTTGCAGCACCACGTGGTCGGCTTCCACTGCCGCGGCGTCCTGCGCGTCAAGGCGCGTCTGCGTTGCGTCTTCGACATTGATGCGCATGTACAGCCACGCCGGATCATTGGCGAGCTGCACCGCCACCCCTTGCCACGGATGCTGGGCCCAACGCCCCATCGAGGCCCAGTCACGCTCGGAGCCGTCGACCACGATCGGCTGCGTCACGCGCTGCACGTACCAGTTCTGCCCGGTGTTCGGCAAATCCGCGCCGACCGCGACCAAGCCGCGGTCCAGCGCGAACGCGATCGCCAGCAGCGCCTGTTCCTGGCTGTTGCGCAGCAGGTGCTCCATCTGCCGCACATACAGCCAGCCCGCCCACGGCAATGCCAACGTGGACAGCGCGACCAGCAGCAGTTTGCGGCGAAGGGTCATGAGAGACGGAGCACCAAGCCAGGTACATCATCTTGCCGTCATTCCGGACGGCGCGCAGCGGCGATCCGAAATCCATTTTGATCGCCCTTCAAAACGCGAGGCGCAAAATGGACTCCGGGTTCCGCCCCTGCGGGTCGGCCCCGGAATGACGACGAGGAGTGTGATGCTCCTGCGAACTCCAGGCCCCGGGCCTCACGGCTTCCAGCGATAACCGACCCCATGCACCGTCTCGATCGCATCGAAGCCGGGATCGACGGCCAGGAATTTCTTGCGGATGCGTTTGATGTGCGAAGTGATGGTGGCATCGTCCACGACCAGTTCGGCGTCGCGCATCAACTGGTCCCGATTCTTCACGTGGCCAGGAAAGCGCACTAGCGTATGCACCATCCAGAATTCGGTGACGGTAAGAGGTACATCGACGTCGTTCCAGGTGATGCGCATCCGCTCGGCTTCGAGTTTCAACGGCCCGTGCTCGACCACCGTTTCAGTCGGTGCCGGGGCCTTCTGCGATTCCACACGCCGGAACAATGCGCCAATGCGCGCGGCGAGCTGGTGGAAGCTGGTGTCCTTGCTGAGGTAATCGTCGGCGCCCAACCGCAACCCCGAGATCACGTCGAAATCGGAATCACGCGCGGTCAGGAAAATGATCGGCAATGTCGCCGACTTCGCCCGCAATTCGCGGCACAGGTCGAAGCCGCCTTCGGGTTCATCGGCGAGGCCGATGTCGATGATCACCAGTTCCGGCATGCGGTTGGCGAAGGCACCGGAGGCTTCCCCGCGCGAGGCAAAGCCACGCACCTCATAACCGATGCGCGACAACGCCTCGACGTAATTGGCGCGGATGGACGGCTCGTCCTCCACGATGGCGATGGCGCGAGCCATGCATTTCTCCTTGTCCATGCGGTCGCGCCCGCGAGCCGCTGCAGCGCGGGCGTGCGCCATGCCAGCGTACCGCACAACCCACCCATCCGGGCCACCCATCCGGGCTGCCCGCGTTTTGCCACAAATCGCCCGCTTTTCGCCCCTGTCGCGCCCCAGGCGCTGCGCCGGCCGAGTGCCAAATGGCCGTCAGTCGGTACTCCTGCCGTGGATGTCGACAGTGGAACACCCCCGCGCTGGCGCCGGAGACGCACCCGGCCACTGACACCGGAAGGCGTCCAGCGCGGTGGACCACGCAAGATCCGAGGCGCCCTCTTCCGCCTCCTCAGTTCACTCCTCTCCTGGTCGGCCGCGGCCTCGGTGTGCAAGCACCGGGGTCGTTGGCTGTGGTTTTGCGATCATCCCTGGTCGCTGCTTCGCCTGATGCCCCGCGAGCATCAATCTCATGGCGCCTTGGCAGTCCACCTCGCCATCCATGGGCTGACTTTCAAAATTTGTGCGTTCATCCATGAACGCGGCTCCGTTCGGCGTTGCGCGAGCATGAAGGTTTCTGCACTCGGCAAGTCCACCTCGCCCATCCATGGGCTGACTTCTCGCAACAGCCGCTTCGAACAAGCATCCCTAGCACGCTTCGAAAAAATTCGTGCTGTGCTTTCATTTGCGTTCATTCGCGTTTATTTGCGGACGGCACCGCTTTTGGTTTCAACTCGCCGCTTCGCGCATCGCCGTGATCGTGGCCTTGTAATCGTCGCTGCCGAAGATGGCAGAGCCGGCCACGAACGCATCGGCGCCGGCACGCGCGATGTCGCCAATGTTGTCGGTCTTGACGCCGCCATCGACTTCGAGATGGATGGCGCGACCGCTGCGATCGATGATTTCGCGTGCGCGTTTCAGTTTTTCCAGCGCGGAAGGAATGAAGGCCTGCCCACCGAAACCCGGATTCACGCTCATCACCAGCACGATGTCGACCTTGTCCAGCACGTAATCCAGCCAGTCCAGCGGCGTCGCCGGATTGAACACCAGTCCCGCCTTGCAACCGTGCTCGCGGATCAACGACAGCGTGCGGTCCACGTGTCGCGTCGCTTCCGGATGAAAGCTGATCGATGTGGCGCCGGCCTTGGCAAAGTCCTGCGCGATCCGGTCGACGGGTTCCACCATCAGGTGCACGTCCATGGGCGCCGTGACGCCATAGTCGCGCAGCGCCTTCAGCACCATCGGCCCGATCGTGAGGTTGGGCACGTAATGATTGTCCATCACGTCGAAGTGGATCCAGTCGGCGCCGGCACCGATCACGGCGTCGACTTCCGCGCCGAGCTTGGCGAAGTTGGCCGAAAGGATGGACGGGGCGATCACGCAGGGTTGTCTGCTCATGGCTGATCCAGCTATCTGAAGCCGCGCTCGGATTGTATGCGCTCCCATGCCGCGTTGATCTCGCTGGCGCGCAGTTCGGCGCGACGACGCAGATCTTCCGGCATGTTGCCGAGGCGATCGGGATGGTATTCGCCGATCAGCTTGCGATACGCGCGCTTGATGGTGCGCTGGTCGGCATCGCGCGCCACGCCCAGCACTGCGTATGGGTCGGGGCCGTTGTTGCGCGGCGCGGGGCGATAACCCTGCTGCTGAGACCAGCCGCCGGCGTGCGCCCAATCGCCCGTGCGCGGTCCCGCGTTCCATGCAAAGCCTTTCATCGCCAGCAGCGCCACCAGCTGGATTTCGCTGATGCGCAGCGAGAATGCCACCCGCTTCAGCACCTGCAGTTTTTCGTCGTTGAGCGGGCCGTCGGCCAGCGCGACGTCGCACAGCATGTCGAGGAACGGCATCACCGAGCTGCGCCGCGGCAAGCACCATGCACGCAGGTCCACCAGCGTGCGCGAAATGTCGAAGCCCGGCGCCTTGCCGCGGTTGAACGCGTCGATCGCGCGGCGCCGCCACAGCGGGTCCAGTTCCAGACGCGTCATCAGCTTTTCGGCGATCGCCACTTCCGCTTCGGATACGCGCCCGTCGCTCTTGGCCAGTGCGCCCATCAACGCAAACAGCGGCTCGATGTAACCGTCCTTGCCGCCGGTATGCGTGAGCCCGCCCAGCCAGCCGCTGTCGAACACCAGGTGGCCGATCACCAGTCCCAGCACGGCCGCGCCGAAATCGCCGCGCGTCACCACCAAGCCGATCACGAACCCGATCAGCTTGCCCCAGATCCTCATGGGCCCTCCGCCTGCGTCGGTTTGCACGGCGACTGCGCCGCGAACCACCGCGCCAGCGCCTGCATGTCTTTTTCGGTCAGCGGCCCGGCGGCTGCGCGCATCACCGGCACCTTGCGCTCGCCGTTGCGGTAGCCGTGCAGCGCCTGCAGCAGATATTGATACGGCTGGCCCGCCAAATTGGGCGCGCCGGGAATGCGCGCGCGACCATCCTCGCCATGACAGGCGGCGCACAAGCCGAGCTGTGCCGGTTGCGGCGGCAGCGGCGCCGCCTGCGCCAGGGCCAGCGGCACAAACGCGAGCAGCAGAAAGGTCCAGGGCGTTTTTCGCATCGCCCCAGTTTATCAGCCGGGCGCCCGCATTCCGCCTGTCTGAAGCGCATCGCTACAATGCGCATTTGCCACCCGCGGAGCGAAGTCGTGCCCACCACCCTGCTGCAATCGGAACTGCCCGGTCTCGAACTTCTGCACCGCGGCAAGGTGCGCGACGTCTACGCATTGTCCGGCGACAGGCTGCTGATCGTTGCCAGCGACCGACTGTCCGCGTTCGACGTGGTGCTGCCCGATCCGATCCCCGGCAAGGGCGAGATGTTGACGCAGGTTTCCAATTTCTGGTTCGGCAAGACCGCGCACCTGGTGCCGAATCACCTGACCGGCACGCCGGTGGCCGAGGTGCTGCCCCAAGGCACCGATCCGGCGTTGTACGAAAAGCGCGCGGTGGTGGTCAAGCGCCTGAAGGCGCTGCCGGTCGAGGCGATCGCACGCGGTTATTTGATCGGCTCGGGCTGGAAGGATTACCAGCGGTCGGGCCAGCTGTGCGGCATCGAGCTTCCGGCCGGCTTGAAGCAGGCCCAGCAACTGCCGAAACCGATCTTCACCCCATCCACCAAGGCACCCAAGGGCACGCACGACGAGAACATCGGCTTCGACGCCGTCGAGGATCTGCTCGGTGCCGATCTTGCGGGAAAGGTGCGCGACGCCACGCTGGCCATCTACACCTTCGCCGCGAAGTACGCCGCCGGGCGCGGCATCATCATCGCCGACACCAAGTTCGAATTCGGCACCGACGCCAACGGCAAGCTGTACGTGATGGACGAGATGCTGACGCCGGACTCTTCTCGCTTCTGGCCGGCGGACCAATACAAGGTCGGGATCAGCCCGCCCTCCTACGACAAGCAGTTCGTGCGCGATCACCTTGAAACCCTGGACTGGGACAAGCGCGCGCCCGGCCCGAAGCTTCCGCGCAAGGTCATCGACGGCACCGCGGCGAAGTACGCCGAAGCCTTGCGCAAACTGGCCGGCATCGAGCTGAATTAAGCTACCCGCAGGGCACGCGCTGCAAACTGGGCGTCGTGTCGCGCCACCGACGAAGCCCGACCACGATGCGCACGATCAACGACTGGTTCGCCAGCTACAGCGCCGATCACCAACACCACGCCAATCGCGCGATCCATTGGGTGTGCGTGCCGGTGATCATGTGGGCGGTGATCGCCGCGTTGTGGACGATCCCACCGCTCCTGCCGCAATGGTTCCGGCCGGGACTCTGGGCGGTGCTGGCGATGTTCGCGGCGTTCCTGTTCTACCGCCGGCTGTCACGCAATCTCGCCTACGCGATGGCGCTCTTGTTCATCGTGAGCGGCGCGATCGCATGGGCGCTGTACGGCGCGCTCGGTCCACGATCGCTGCTGATCCTCGCCGCCGTGCTGTTCGTCGTGGCGTGGATCGGGCAATTCATCGGCCACGCGATCGAAGGGCGGCGCCCCGCATTCCTCACCAATGTCGTGCAACTCCTGATCGGCCCGGCTTGGCTGATGGGCAAGCTGATGCGCAGGGTCGGCATCGCGTATTGATGCGCAGGTCGGACTGGGCAACACGAAACCCAACGGCATGCCCTCCGTGCCTCATGCTGGGCTCCCCGCGAACAAGCCCGCCGTCAGCCCAATCTAGCCGTTTCCCAGATCGCGATTGAGCAACCCCGCCAATCTCTCACCCGCCTGCCGGAGGCGTCGTTCGGCGACCGGCAACTCGCGATCGACGTAGGTTTGGCTGATCGTGTGGGAGTCGGGATAGACGCCACCATCGCGATCGATGCGGCAGCTTTCTTTCGCCCATTCCTCGGGCGTTCCGCCGGTCGCGACCGGCGTGCGTTCGGCCTCGAGCTTGCGCGCGTACTGCGCGGCGGATAGATGTGCGGTATCCAGCATCGTCGAATCCCAGATCCGGTGCAGATTGCTGCCGTGCCCGTGCCAATGCACCTGGAAATCGTTGCCTCCAGCGTCGTGACGAAAGCTGGCGTGCAGTGGCTGATGGACGTCGCCCACGAAATGCACCAGGAAGGCCAGCGCCTCGGCACGCGCGACCGGGCTGTTGGCGCGGTTCGCCAGCACCGCCGAATACTTGTCGATGGCGGCGACCACGCATTCGCCGTCGCGGCAATCGCGCGGCGGCTCGTAGATGCAGTCGCGCGAATGGAAATTGACGAAGTGCAGGCGCTTGGTGCGCTGGAACAACGCGGGATCGGTATCACGCAGATCGTCGGCCCACACGGCGACGTCCGACAGATGCCGCGCGCCGCGCAACGCCAACAGTTTCCGCACTTCGGCTCGCGCCTGCGGCGTCAGTTGCGCTTCGGCGAGCCGCGCCACGATGTGGTGGCCCAGCGGGCCCCACGCCAGCGCAGCTGGCGTGCAAAACAGCAGCGCCGCGAACGCGATTGCAGTCGCGATGGCACGTCCGTCGGTACGCGAGAATCTGGCCATGGCACCTCCACCAAAGCGTCAGTTTGCCATGCACAGCGCCGGTATCGCCCATGAAGCGTCAGGACAAACCGGTTAAAATGAGCGTTCCCCAACAGTTTCTTGCAAAGGACGACACCATGGCGATCAAGGTCGCGATCAACGGCTACGGCCGCATCGGCCGCAACATCCTGCGGGCGTTGTACGAATCCAACCGCACCGGTGCGCTCAGGATCGTCGCGATCAACGATCTCGGCGACGCCGAAACCAACGCGCACCTGACGCAGTACGACACCGCGCACGGCAAGTTCCCCGGCACGGTCAGCGTCGAAGGCGGCGATCTGGTCGTCAATGGCGATCACATCAAGGTGTGCGCCGAACGCGATCCCTCGAAGCTGCCATGGAAGGACCTCGGCGTCGACGTGGTGATCGAATCGACCGGCCTGTTCACCAAGCGTGACAAGGCCGCGGCGCACCTGACCGCGGGCGCGAAGAAGGTGCTCATCTCAGCGCCTGGCACCGACGTCGACGGCACCTTCGTGTACGGCGTCAACGAGGACAAGATCAAGCCGACCGACACCATCATCTCGAACGCATCGTGCACCACCAACTGCCTGGCGCCACTGGCCAAGGTATTGCACGAGAAAATCGGCATCGTGCACGGCCTGATGACCACCATCCACGCCTACACCAATGACCAGGTGCTGACCGACGTGTTCCACAAGGACCTGCGCCGCGCGCGCTCGGCCACCCACAGCCAGATTCCGACCAAGACCGGCGCCGCCGTCGCGGTGGGCCTGGTACTTCCGGAATTGAACGGACGCCTGGACGGCTTCTCGATGCGCATCCCGACCATCAACGTCTCATGCGTGGACCTCACCTTCGTGGCCCAGCGCGAAACCAGCAAGGACGAGATCGACGCGGTGATCAACGAGGCCGCCAACGGCAAGTTGAAGGGCGTGATGGCGGTCAATACCAAGCCGCTGGTGTCGATCGACTTCAACCACAATTCCGCTTCGTGCACCTACGACGCCACGCAGACCCGCGTGATGGGTGGCACCATGGTCAAGGTGCTGGGTTGGTACGACAACGAGTGGGGTTTCTCGAACCGCATGCTCGACATGACCGAGGCATTCGCGAACGTGAAATGATCCGTGTCGCACGATTCGTGTGAATCAAACCCGCAGCCGCAACGCTGCGGGTTTTTCATTTGTGCGCCCCTACTCCCGCTTGAGACCGCGGCCCGGCTGCCAGGCCGCGAGCGCACGCTCGGCACGCTCGCGGCCGAGTTCGATCAATTCGGATGCGCGATAAAACTCGTACACGGCGCTGGCGTTGCGCGGCACCTCGATCACGAGATCGGGCCGGTCGGCGGCGAGGCGAAAACCGCTCAGGTTTTCCTGCATCAGGTCCAGTGACTGGGTCAACGTGTTGACCCAGCCGGGTTCGTGTTCGCTTTCGGTCTGGCTGCCGATGGTGCGATTGACGAAGGCCGCGATGCGGCTGCGCAGACCAGTACGCGAGGCCCGCTTCACGGGTGCGCGGCTCGCGACCAGAGTCTCCGGCGGCCCATTGACGTTCACGGCGACGGCGTAGTCGCTGGGCGACTGCAGCAACGGCGTCACCGGCAGCGGGTTCATCAAGCCGCCGTCGACGAGGCGGTGGCCGTGGAATGGATGTGGCCGGAAGATCGTCGGAATCGCGATCGACGCGCGAATGGCATCGAACAGCGGGCCTCGTGAGAGCCATACTTCACGTTCGCGGTCGAGATCGGTCGCGACCGCGGTAAACGGGATCGGCAGCTCCTCTATTTCGACGTCGCCGATCAATTCGCGCAGCACGCCGATGATGCGCTCGCCCTTGATCAGGCCGGCGCCGGACAGGGTCCAGTCCACCAGCTTCAGCACGTCCATCTTCTGCAGCGCGCACACCCAGTCACGATAGACGTCCAGCTTGCCGGCCGCGTAGATGCCGCCGATCAGCGCGCCCATGGAACTGCCGG
This sequence comes from Rhodanobacteraceae bacterium, assembly GCA_035281745.1. Lineage (GTDB taxonomy): Bacteria > Pseudomonadota > Gammaproteobacteria > Xanthomonadales > Rhodanobacteraceae > 66-474. Next base: position 6,512 of record DATEDI010000018.1, on the reverse strand, counting down.
ACACCGCGACGATGCGGTAGCCAGCAGCCTCGATGGCTTCGATTGCGCCGATGTGCGCCAAGCCGCGCGCCCCGCCGGTGCCGAGCGCCAGCGCGACGGCCGATTTGACTTGCCTGGTTTCGACGAGGGCCTGGTGATCGTTCACGGCTTCGCGTGATCGTATTCGTCCAGCGCCAGCTTGTGCATGATGCGGATTTCCTCGCGCAGCGATTGCGGCGACACCACTTGCGCATCCGGGCCGTAGCGCAGGATGTCCATCACCAATTCACGTGATTGCGAGTACGGCACCTTCAACTCGTAGCGGCCGTCATCGAGCCAGCGGCCTTGCTGCAGCGAATGCCAGTGCTCGTCGGCCACCCAGCGCGCGGCGCGCGCGGAAAACCGGATCGTCGCCCATGCCTTCGGCGCACCCGCAAAGATGCCGTAACTCGACGCCAGCGTATCGTTCAATTCCTTCTCGTCGCGATCGACCGCGGGCTTGCCCAGAACCTCGACGGCGCCGATCCGGTCCACCGCGAAACTTCGCAGCGCCTCGCGATCGTGGTCCCACGCGTCGAGATACCAGTTGTCGCGATAGTGCGTCAGCCGCTGCGGCGACACATGGCGCACGTTGTCGGCGCCGGTGGTGCGCGCGCGATAGCGGAACCTCAATTGCTGCCGCGCCAGCACCGCGCCGGCCACCGCGCGGAACACCTGCTGGTTGAGCTTGCGCGAACCCCACGGCACCACGCGAATGCGTTCGAGCGGCTGCTGCCTGGTGCCCGCCTGTTCGTTGAGGATCTTCTCGACCCGCGTACGAAACGGCGCCAGTGCATCGGCCAGCACGCCCGGGTCCGAACGCGCGACCAACGCTTCGAGCGCCATCAGCGCCGACAGTTCCTCGCTGGTCAGCCACAGGCCCGGCAACTCGAAGCGCTCGCCCTCGCCTTCGGCATAAGCGTAGCCGCGGCCCTCGGCATCGCTGTCCAGCGGCGCGCCCAGCGCGTCGCGCAGGAACGCGATGTCGCGATACAGCGTCGCGCGCGAACAACCCAGTTCCTCGCGCAAGCGCTGTACCTCGACCGGCCGCCGGTGCGACTTGAAGATGCCGTGCAGCTTGAGGACCCGCTCGTACTGGTGCATACCGGAACCTGTCAACACCAACAGACCCCAGCATGCCGCGGCACGCGATTGGCGGCAAGCGCCGGGGTGGCTACCATCGTCGCCATGCCACACGCCCATCTGGAACTCAATCGCCCGACCGGCGACGAAGTCAAAACCACCACCTGCTACATGTGCGCATGCAGGTGCGGAATCAGGGTGCATCTGAAGAACGGTCGTGTCCGCTACATCGATGGCAATCCCAAGCACCCCGTCAACCGCGGCGTGATCTGCGCCAAGGGTTCGTCGGGAATCATGCAGCACTACTCGCCGGCGCGATTGCGCAAACCGTTGCTGCGGGTGGGCGAACGCGGCGCGCGCGAGTTCCGGGAGATCGAATGGGACGAGGCGCTGGCGCTGGCCACGAAGTGGCTGGGCGACATCCGCGCGCGCAACCCGGACGAGTTGGCGTTCTTCACCGGCCGCGACCAGTCGCAGGCGCTGACTGGCTGGTGGGCGCAGCAGTTCGGCACCATCAACTACGCCGCGCACGGCGGGTTTTGTTCGGTGAACATGGCGGCGGCCGGCATGTACACCTTCGGCGGTTCGTTCTGGGAATTCGGCGAGCCGGATTGGGATCGCACCAAATACCTGATGCTGTGGGGCGTGGCCGAGGACCACGATTCCAACCCGATCAAGCTCGGCCTCGGCAAGATGAAATCGCGCGGCGCCAAGATCGTCGCGATCAATCCGGTGCGGACGGGCTACGCCTCCATCGCGGATGAATGGGTCCCGGTGAATCCCGGCACCGACGGCCTGCTGGCAGGCGCGCTGATCCACGAACTGCTGCGCACCGATCGGGTGGATCTCGAATACCTCGTGCGCTACAGCAACGCGCACCATCTGGTGATCCGCGATCCGGGCGCGACGGACGACGGACTGATTGCGCGCGATGCGGATGGCAAGCCGCTTTGCGCGGTGCGCGCCAGCGCGCAAGAATCAGACCCTCACCCCCGCGCTGCGCGCTCGGCGCTACACGCCGCCTCTCCCGAGGGGGGAGAGGCTTTTTCCCTTCTCCCTCCGGGAGAAGGTGCCCGAAGGGCGGATGAGGGTACGCATTCGCCATACCACATCACGGATGCGACGCAGCCCGACATCGCGCCACTGATCGCAGGCGAGTACACACTGCCGGACGGCCGCAAGACCGTTCCGGCCTTCCATTTGATTGCCGAACGTTTCCTCGCCGACGACTACGCACCCGACCGCGTCGCCGAACACTGCGGCGTCGATGCAAAAACCATTCGCCGACTCGCCGCCGAACTCGCACACGTCGCGTTCGATGAAACGATCGAGTTGCCGATCGCCTGGACCGACACCCACGGCCGCAAGCACGACTCGATGATCGGCCGTCCGGTCTCGATGCACGCGATGCGCGGCATCGCCGCGCATGCCAACGGTTTCCATACCTGCCGCACGATCCACCTCCTTCAAATGCTGCTGGGCGCCATCGACACGCCCGGCAGTTTCCGTTACCAGCCGCCGTACCCGAAGCCCGCCCCGCCGGGCAACAAGCCGGCGAAAGCGCGCAAAGCCGACGGCACGCTCACCGGCAACCCGCTGGGCTATCCGCAATCACCCGAAGATTTGTTGGTGGATGAAAACGGCGATCCGCGTCGCATCGACCACGCCTTCAGTTGGGAATTCCCGCTGGCGGCGCACGGCCTGCTGCAATCGGTGATCCGCAACGCGGTGGACGGCAATCCGACGAAAATCGACACGCTGTTCCTGTTCATGGCCAACATGGGCTGGAACTCGGCGATGGATACCGCCGCCACGCGCGAACTGCTGTGCGCGCGTGATGACAACGGCGACTACAGGATTCCGCACATCATCTACTCGGATGCGTACGATTCCGAAACGGTGGCATTCGCCGACCTGGTGCTGCCCGACACCACGTACCTCGAACGCTACGACTGCATCAGCCTGCTGGATCGCCCGATCAGCGACGCCGAATCCGCCGCCGATGCGATTCGCCAGCCGGTGGTCGCGCCCGATCGCGACGTGCGCCCGTTCCAGGACGTGCTGCTGGATCTCGGCGCGCGCCTGAAGCTGCCGAACATGGCCGACGCTGCCGGCAACCCACGCTACAAGGATTACGCCGACTACATCGTGCGACATGAACGCGCCCCGGGCGTCGGCATGCTGGCGGGCTGGCGCGGCGCCGGTGCCGCGCACGCCGGCAAGGGTGCCCCCAACCCTGATCAGCTGCAGCACTACATCGAACACGGCTGTTTCTTCGAAGCAAGGATTCCGGAGTCTGGGGCCTACTACCGGATGGCCAACCGCGATTACCTCGCATGGGCGCAATCGATGGGATTCGCCGCCTCGACCGAGCCGATCACGATGCAGTTGTATTGCGAAGTACTGCAACGGTTCCGGCTTGCCGCGCAAGGGCACGGGACGGTGCAGCCACCGGAACGGGAGCGTGCGCGCGTCGCGCGGTATTTTGACCCGGTGCCGTTTTGGTACTCGTCGAACGAAGGCGCGCAACAGACCCTCTCTCCCTCCGGGAGAGGGGCCGGGGGCGACGGTCCGATATCGCGCGAGCCTGCTGAAGACAACGAACCCCTATCCGGCGCCTCGCGCCACCACGGCGTTTCACCGCCAGGTATGGCGACTGTTCCGAAGGAAGCAGGGAAAATGCATTTCCCGCTCTCCGCCATTACCCAGCGTCCGATGTTCATGTATCACGCGTGGGGTTCGCAGAACCGCTGGTTGCGCCAGATCGCGGCGCGCAACGTCTTGTACGTGCACCCGCGCACGCTTGCCGAACATGCCATCGACGATGGCGATTGGGTGTGGATCGCCTCGGAGCGCGCACGCATCCGCGTGCAGGTGCGCGCGCACGCGGCGACCGCGCCGGGCACCGTGTGGACGTGGAACGCGATCGGCAAGAAACGCGGCGCGTGGAAACTTCGCTCCGGCGCGCCGGAATTCGTGGACGGATTCCTGCTCAACCACCTGATCGGCGAACGCGCGCGCGACGTCCGTTACGGCAACGGCGATCCGGTGACCGGACAGGCCGCGTGGTTCGACCTGAAAGTACGGCTGGAGCACGATCCCGAGCCGCGGGTGCCGGGCCACCGGCTGCAACGCACCGGCGCTTGAGCATTGCACACCACGTCCGCCGCTTCATCTGCAGATCACGCCGTGCTTACCCGCTCGCGCGAAAACCGCGGCACAATCGGCACGGTGGCGACCAGCATTCACCACATGCCCACGCTCACGGAAATTCGGGGAACTCGGGGAAGATGAAGTCGCCGCAACCGCTTGCCGCACAGGAACGACGCCGCCCATGACGTGGCAGGCGTGGGCCACTGCCACGATCATCGTGTTCGCGATGGCGATGTTCGCCAGCGAAAAGGTGCGCGTGGACCTGGTGGCCCTGATCACCCTGGGCCTGCTGGTCGCACTGGGCATCGTCACGCCCGAACAGGCGCTGTCGGGTTTCAGCAACGAAGCGACCGTGACGGTGGCCGCGATGTTCGCGCTGGCGGTGGGCATCGAGCGCTCCGGCGCGCTGGACCCGATCATCAACCTGCTCTCGCGTATCCGCAATCCATGGCTGTTGTCGCTGGGCACCATGGTCGCGATCGCGCCGCTGGGCGCGTTCATCAAGAACACCGCGCTGGTCGCCACATTCCTGCCGCTGTCGCTGAAGGTATGCCAGCGCACCAATACCTCACCCGCCCGCGTGCTGATGCCGATGGCATTTGCGGCACAGATGGGCGGCGTGTGCACATTGATCGGCACCTCATCCAACCTGCTGGTGGATTCGCTGGCGCAAAAGCAGGGACTTGCCGCGTTCGGCATTTTCGAATTCACGCCGCTCGGCGTGATGCTTGCGATCGCAGGCATCACTTACATGATGGTGATCGGTCGCTGGCTGCTGCCGAAGCATTTCGACAACGCGATTTCGGGGCCACTGCAGGTGGGCAAATACGTCACCGAGCTGAAGGTAATGTCGGATTCATCGGTGGTCGGGCAGACGATCGCCGAAGCGAAGCTGGGCGATCAGGGCGTGTATCCGCTGGAACTGCTGCGCGGCGACCAGCACATGTGGTCGCCGCGCACCCAGAAGCTCAGCGCCGGTGACGTGCTGCTGGTGCGCGGCGAATGGGACAAACTGGAACAGTTCCGCAAGCACGCGGGCCTGGAGATCAATCCCGAGTTCACCCACGTCGGGAATGGTGACAAGGCCAACGTACTGGTCGAGGCCATGGTCGCGCCAGCCAGCACCGCGGAGGACCGCACGCTGCGTGACCTGGACCTGCAACCCAGCTACGACGCCACCGTACTCGGCATTCATCGTCGCGGCCACCTGCTGCGCGACAAGATCCGCGACGTCGCGTTCCAGACCGGCGATGTGCTGATGATGCTGCTGCCGGCCGATACGGTGAAACGACTGCGCAGTGACGATCGCTTCGTGGTGCTGAACGAACGCGACGACGCGCGCCGCCCGCGCTACAAAGCATTCGTCGCGATCGGAATCATGGCTGCGGTGGTGATCGTTTCCGCGCTGCACTGGCTGCCGATTCCGATCGCCGCGATCTGCGGCGTGGCCGCGATGGCGCTGACGCGCTGCTTCGGCCGCAAGGACGTGTACCAGGGCATGGACTGGAAGATCATCATCCTGCTCGGCGCGATCCTGCCGCTCGGCATCGCCATCGAACAGACCGGCCTCGCTAACGTGATCGTGCACGGCGCACTCGATGTCCTCGGCAACCACGGCCCCCTTGCCGCGCTCGCGATGGTGTACGTGCTCACCGCGCTGCTCACCGAACTGATGGGCCACAACCCTTCTGTGGTGCTGATGGTCGGCATCGCAGTCAGCGTCGCGCACGCCGTGCATGCCGACCCGCGTCCGTTCGTGGTGGCGGTCGCGTTCGCAGCGGCGACTTCGTTCGCCACGCCGGTCGGGTATCCGACCAACACGATGGTGTATTACGCTGGCGGCTATCGCTTCCTTGACTTCACAAAGGTCGGCGTGCCGCTGATTGCGCTGTTCTGTGCGCTGTCGATGATTCTGATTCCGAAAATCTGGCCGTTTTGATGCAACCGCCGTCAGTGCTGACAACACCGCCTTCCGCAAGAGGGGTGGCAAGAATGGCCTCGCACGAAGTACGGGCGCGCCGCGGCGGGGGAATGACGTCCCTGTCTTGTTCCGCGCGCCTCCCGCGCGCGCGGGTGACTTCTCTTTGGTTGGCCAAAGAGAAGTCACCAAGAGAAAGGCCACCCCGGTGCTGCGTTTTTCGTCCATCCATGGACGAAAAATCCGTGCGGTCCGGCCGGGCTTGCCGACGCGCCATCCTTGGCGCGGCGGCAAGTGGGCGCAATCCATTGCGCCCACCCTTCGGGCCTGATCGTCCGGC
>DATEDI010000017.1:0-74030 GCA_035281745.1 Rhodanobacteraceae bacterium | reverse complement strand
GGACGCGTGCATCCACCAGCGTCATGTCCGGATTGTCGGCCAGCGCCTCGTCGACCAGCTCGTCGAGCTGCGCGTCGCCCAGCACCTTCCACCAGCCCTGCTGCGGCCACGCGGCGGCGTCCATTCTCGCGCCCGAGAAAGAGCGCTGCGCAGCGAGCGAGGCAGGATTCGTGGGCGTCGCGGTCGGGTGCAATCCGCCGGTACTGGCACAGCCGGCCAGCAACACGGTGGCCAAGACCGCGACGGCAAAATTGCCGCGACGTATCGGAATGTTCAAGGGCATTGCTCGTGGGTTGGGGACAAGGGCGCGTGATTCAAGCGCCGCGCGTGGGTGGACAGATTGCCCGAATGGATGAGACGGATATTCCTGGATCGGTACAGCTTCGCCACACCGTGGCGTTCCAAAAAGATGACGTTCGAACGGCGCGGACTTTTACGCGACCTGGCCGGATGCATTCATTCGCGCCGTGCGCGTATTCCGTCCAGCACCCGGCTCAGCACATCGTGCAACTGCTCGCGCTCGCGGGTCGTGGTGCCCTCGAAAGTGCGGGCGGCGACGGCGTCGCAGTACCCGATCACGCGCTTGCGCAGGGCCTTGCCTTGGGTCGTCAACTCGAGCCGCAACGCGCGACGATCGTCCGGATCCGGGACCCGTTTCAGGTAACCGCGCTGCTCCAGCTTGTCCAGCAACCGCGTCAGCGCGCCGGGGTTGTAATGCAGCGCCCGCGCCAGCTCGACCGGCGTCATCGGTTCCTCGTGCCCGAGCAGCTTGAGCGCCACGAACTGCGTGAAGTTGAGTTCGACACCCTGGTGCCCCATTTCCTGCTCGACCGCGTAGACAAACTCCGCGCGCAGCCGGCCGATCAGCCGGCACAACTGGAAGGGGCGGTCGGAGGAAGTTTCAGCACGATTCATGCCGAGGATGATACTGTTTCGGCTTTAATTGTCAAGGCAATCATTTCTGCGGCAATCAATGCGCCCCGTGCGGATGCCGCACATTTCCCCGCGACAACGGACAACAAAGGGAGCACGACATGAAAGGCCTTGGTTGCGGAATGGGCGCCCTCGCCTGCCTGATCGCCTGCGCCCCGGCCTGGGCAGCCGGCTACGATCTGACCGCGGGACCCAGCATCACGTCATCCGAGCGCACCACCAGCGCGATCTTCGCCAGCGTGTTCGGCGAAGGCGCCGATGACGGCAACGCCCACTTCGAGCCGATCGGCACGCTCGGCTGGGTCGCCTCACGCAACACCCGCAAGGACGATTTGAATCACGAGGTATTTCTGGTCGGCGCCGGCGTGCGCCTGGTGACGGCCAATCACCACTGGTTCCTCAGCGAGCAACTCGCCGCGACCAGCACGCGCACCGACGCGCTTTCCAGCCGCGTCGAATTCATGACCAGCGCCGGATGGCAAAACGGCCATTTCATGGTGATGCTGCGGCACATCTCCAATGCGCACCTTTTCGGCGGCAAGAATCTCGGCGAGACGATGTTGCTCGCGGGCCTGCGGTTCTAGCGAAACAGCAAGGGAGTTGCAGGGTCGGAGAAGCGCAGCGACAAATTCGTCTGGAACGAATTTGGACGCCGAAGGCGGCCCCGAGCAACAGCGAGGGGTGAGCATCATGGATGATGCGAGCAATCCCGCCGATTTCCGCCCGGCGCTGGCGGGATACGCTGCTGCGCGGCTGCTCCCGCCTGCAAAGCGCTCAATCGCCCGTTGCAACGGGTCGCGCCGGATCGCCGACCCAGCCGCTCCACGACGGCGCGAACAGGCGCGAGCCGTGCAGACCGGCGGCTTCCATCGCCAGCAGGTTGTGGCAGGCGGTGACGCCCGAACCGCACATGTGCACCACGTCATCCGGATGATGGCCGGCGAGCGCCGCTTCGAATTCTTCGCGCAACGCTTGTGGCGACTTGAAACGCCCCGCCGCGTCAAGATTTTCGGAGAACGGCCGGTTGTGCGCGCCGGGCACATGGCCCGCGGCGCGGTCGATCGGTTCCGACTCGCCGCGAAAACGCGGCGCCGCACGCGCATCCAGCATCAGGGTCGACGGCCGTTCGCGCAGCGCCTGCAATTCCTCGTAATACACCACGCGCGCGGGATCGAAATGCAGTTCGACTGAAGTCGCCTGGCGCGGCACGGCCGCGCCGTGTTCCACCGGCAACCCGGCAGCCGTCCACGCTTGCCAACCGCCATCGAGCACGCTGGCAGCAGCGCCGACGCTTTCGAGCATCCACCACAACCGCGCGGCCGCCAATGCACCGCCGGCATCGTCGTATGCGACCACGCGCTGCGGCTTGCGCCAGCCCCATCGCGACAGCGTTTGCGCGAACGCTTCGATGTCGGGCAGCGGATGGCGACCCAAACCCTGTTTCGACAGATCGGAAAGATCACGATCGAGACCCGCATACACCGCGCCCGGAATGTGCGCATCCAGAAAATCCCGTTCGCCCTTGCCGACATCGGCCAAACCGAACCGGCAATCCACGATCAGCACGTCATGCGATGGCAGCGCCGCCAGCGTGGTTGCATCGATCAACACTTCGTGTTCATTCATTTGATGATCTCCATGCGCCGCATCAGGTTCACCAGCATCGACGCCGTCGCGCCCCAGATACGCGGTTCGACACCCACGTATTCATACACCAACCGCGCCTCGCCGCGTGCGCGAAACTGGAACTCGTGCAGGTTGGCGGGGTCGAGCAGGAACGCCAGCGGCACCTCGAATATTTTCGCGACTTCTTGCGGCTGCGGCATCAACACGGCGTCGCCTACCATTCGCGCCACCACCGGCGTCACGCAAAATCCGCTGATCGTCTCAAGGCAATCGAGAAACCCGAGCGGTTCGGCGGCGCTCGGATCCAGTCCGACTTCCTCGCGGCTTTCGCGCAACGCCGTCTCGATCGCACCCGCATCGCCGTGGTCGGTGCGTCCGCCGGGAAAGCTGACCTGGCCCGCGTGCCGTACCAAATCGTCGCGCCGCAACGTGAATACCACGCGCGGCTCGGGCAGGTCACGAATGGCCATCAGCACCGCGGCATCCGCGCGCGGGCCTTCGGCGATCAGGTCGAGCAGGTGGTCATGATTCCACGCCGGCGGCACGGGCGGTGCTTCAAGCGGATGCAGGGCACGTCTGACGGCCCCGAACCAGTCCGTCATGGCCGCGCCAGCGGCCGCAACGGTTGTACCTCGCGCATCCAGCGCCGACGATCATCCTGCGTCATCGTCCCCCAGGCTGCAACCTCTCCCAAGGTGCGCCGGCAACCGATACACAAACCGTCGGCATCCATCCGGCAGATGCCGACGCACGGGGTGAGCGGCGTGGATTCTTCGCGAGCGGGGGGCTGATTCGGCATCCGACAAGCGTAACGCAGATGCGTGTCGTGCGTGCCGCTCCACCGCAGTCATGGGCCCGGCAATGTGCGCACATCCGCGATTGTCGCACGAGGTTTGCTACGGCTTGACGTCCAGAAGATGGATGTCGAACACCAGCGCCTCGTTCGGCCCGATGCGCGGCGGTGAACCGCGAATGCCGTAGGCCTGGTCGGGCGGAATGAACACCTGCCAGTGATCGCCCACGTGCATGCGGGTGATGATGTCGCGCCAGCCCGGAATCATCTGGTTCACCGGAAACACCACCGGCTTGCCGCGATCTTCGGTATTGTCGAACACGGTGCCATCCAGAAACTCGCCGCGGTATTGCAGCGTGACTTCGCTGTCGATCGACGGACTCTTGTCGCCCTTGCCGCCGTCGAGCACCTTGTACTGCACGCCGGACTGCAAAGTGACCACGCCCGGTTTCTTGCCGTTGTCGGCGAAGAACGAGTGCGCCTTCTTTAGATTCGCGGTCGCCAGTTTTTCGTAAGCGGCGCGCGCTTCCGCCACCATCTTGCGCTGCATGGTCTGGATGACCTGCTGCATCACCTGCGGCGAATACTCGGGCTTCTTGCGCGAAAAACCATCCTGCACGCCGCGCAGCACGGTGGCGATGTCCACGTCGAGATTGCGCTGACCGAGATCGAGGCCAGCCTCGTAGCCGAGCGCATAGGAAAGTTCCGCGCGATTCGGCACGGGCGCGGCCGACGATTTCGGTGGCTGCGCGTGCGCGCGGCCCAGCGGCCACAACGCGCCTGCAACCAGCACCATCACGATGACGACCCTGTTCATGCCGATACCAGATCCGCTGTCCGTTTCGCGCAGCCGTGGCTGCACTGTCTCTCGACGCCTGCTCTCGATGACCGGAGCTTTGAGTCGCCACCGCCCTGAAAGGTTCCCGAATACTAAGGCTTTTTGGCGTATTTGAGTTCGCCCGCGGTTACCCGCAGGTCCAGCCGGTTTTCCGGCGGCGCCAGCGGGCACGTCGCGTAGGCCGTGAACGCGCACGGCGGATTGTAGGCCTTGTTGAAATCCAGCACGATCTTGCCGTCGCGCGGCATGTCGGCGTACAGGAAACGCGCCGCACCGTAGGTTTCCTTGCCAGAGGTCACGTCGGCGAAGATCAGGAACAACCGCGTGTCGCCGGGTGTCTCCAGCACCGGGTACAACTGGAACCGCTTTCCGTCGCGCTCGAACTCTGCCCTGCCCGGCGTCGGGTAATTCTCGATCGTGCCGATCACGGTGCCGGTGGCAAGCTGGAACGGCGGGTCCAGCGGCACCCAGTCGGCCACGACGCGCCACGACTCGTCGATGGGAAAACGCCAGATGCCCGCGAACCGCGTGCGCGTTTCGGCTTCGCTGTCGCGCACCCGCAGGCCCTTGCGGCCGCCGCGATCCACCGCGATGAAATTCACCGTACCGAACGCCACGGTGGTCGGGTCGGCGTGGCTGTCGTCCTGCAAGATCGCGTGGGCATTGCCAGCGCCATCGATGGTTGCGCCGTCGGCCGCATCGAGCGCGATCGACAACGCGCCGTCATCAGCCCATGTGATCGTGCCGAGATGCGTCGGCGCTTTCGCCAGCACGATGTCGTTGTCGGCCGCGCCGCCGATGCGGTTCGCGCCTGGCTTCAACCATTCGAGGCCGACCAGACTCAACCAGCCGTCCGGTGCGGTCAGCCGCGCGATGCGCTGCGTGTGCCAGCGATTGATTTCCTGTTGGTAAGCGTTATCGACATTCATCAATTGCGATCCAGAGACACCTTGGATTTTGCCCATCATCCCGGAATCGCGAAGCGATATCCGGGACCCAGCGACTTCGCCTTCCAAAATGCGCACAAAAAGTCGCCGGGTTACTCGTCGCATCCGGCGGCTCGCCCTTCGGGCCTTGGGCTGCGCCGATGTTCGCTACGGCATCCTGTCTGCGCATTCCGGCTTTCGCCGGAATGACGAAATTAAAAATTCCCTACCGTCCGCGCAGGAACAACTTGTCCAGTTCCGCAACCGAAAGTTGCGTCCAGGTTGGCCGCCCGTGATTGCATTGTCCGGAACGTTCGGTAGCCTCCATCTCGCGCAGCAGCGCATTCATTTCGGGGATCGTCAATCGCCGATGCGCACGCACCGAGCCGTGACAGGCCATCGCCGACAGCAATTCGTTCTGCAGTTCTTCCAGCCGGCGCGAGCTGCCGTGTTCGGCCAGATCGCCCAGCACGTCGCGCGCGAGCTGCGCGACATCTGAGCCGTCCAGCAGCGCAGGAATGCGGCGCGCGGTGACCTGGCGCGGACCGCTGCGATCGAGTTCCAAACCGCATGCCGCGAGCGTGTCCGCGTGTTCCTCGGCAGCCGCGGCTTCGCGTTCGCTGACTGCAATGGTCTCTGGCACCAGCAACTGTTGCGCGCGCATCTGGTGCGCGTCGCGCGACGCTTTCAGTTTTTCATAGGTCACCCGCTCGTGCGCGGCGTGCATGTCCACCAGCACCAGGCCCTGCGCGTTCTCGGCGAGGATGTAGATGCCCGCGAGTTGCGCCAGCGCGTAACCGAGGGGCGGGGCTTCGCCCGTTTCGGTTTCCGGCGACGGCGCGTGCGCAAACTGCGCGGTTTCGCGCCGGCCGAGCAACACGGCGTAGGGATCGGCATGCGCCTCACGCACGCCAAGCCCAAATTGCTGCGGCGGCAAGGCATACGCGAGCGACGCACCGTCGCTTCGCGCTGACGCAAACGCATGGGCTTGCGCAGGCGCCGCAACGGCAACCGGTTCGCCCGCGCGCGTTTCCGCGACCGCCTCATGCAACGCGTGGAACAGGAAATCATGCACCAGCCGCGCATCGCGAAAGCGTACCTCTCGTTTGGCCGGATGCACGTTCACGTCCACCGCAGTGGGGTCGAGTTCCAGGAACAGCACGAACGCGGGATGGCGGCCATGGTACAGCACGTCCTCGTACGCCTGCCGCACCGCGTGCGCGACGCTGCGATCGCGCACCAGCCGCCCGTTGACGTGGAAATATTGCTGGTCCGCCTGGGCGCGCGACGCCGTCGGCAGGCCGATCCATCCCGCCAACCGCAACCCCGCCGCCGCGTGTTCGATGCGCAGGCAGTTTTGCGCGAAGGTGTCGCCCAGCAACTCGCCCGCGCGTTGCAGATGCGCGGATTCATCCGTCGCCGGCTTCAGCATGCGCGCCGGCTTGCCGTTGTGGATCAGCCGGAATTCCACGGCGGGCCGCGCCAGCGCGAGCGAGCGCACCAGCTCGTCGATATGTCCGAACTCGGTGCGCTCGGCGCGCAGGAACTTGCGCCGCGCCGGCACCGCGTGGAACAGGTCGCGCACTTCGATCGTGGTGCCGACCGGATGCGCGGCGGGTTGCGGCGCTGCACCGCCGAATGCGTCGAGGCGCGTGCCGTGGCCATCGTTCGCGCGGCGCGAGGTCACGCTCATCCGCGACACCGACGCGATCGACGCCAGCGCCTCGCCGCGAAAACCCATGCTGGCGACGCGCGTCAAATCGTCGAATGTCGCGATCTTGCTGGTCGCGTGCGGCGCCAGCGCCAGCGGCAACTCATCCGGCGCGATGCCGACGCCATCATCGCGCACCCGCATCAGCCGCATGCCGCCCTGCTCGATCTCGATGTCGATGCGGCGTGCGCCCGCATCGAGACTGTTTTCGGCCAGCTCCTTCACCACCGACGCAGGACGTTCGATCACCTCGCCCGCAGCGATCTGATTGACGAGTTCGGGCGAAAGCGGGCGGATCGACGACATCGGTGAAGTATGACGGACCGCGACGGACGCCGCATCCAATCCGACGCGCCTGCAACTCTGCAGTGTTATTCGGTGTTACGCCCGCGCCGCTTCGGCGTGCATGGTGGTTACGGCGCGCGCAAGGCTGCGCGCCGGGACTGCGCCCTTGTCGGCGAAGATGCCCGCAAGCTCGTCGTAGTACCACAGGGTGCCGTCGCGCCGGCCGGTAAACCGGTCGAACAGCGCGTCGCCCAGCAGACGCAGGTCAGCGAGGATGGCGCGCGCGTTGTGCAGCTTGTCGCAGGCCGAGACCAGCAGCGAGGGCGACTCGGCGGGCATCGCGCGGAGATGCTGCATGTAAGCCTGTTTGCGCGCCTTCCACTCGACATACTTCGCGTGCGGCGTCCGCACGGCGGCCTTGTTTTCGAAGCTGCCGTCGGTGCAATCGCGCACCATCGCCAGCACGTCCGGTCCGAATGCCTCACCGATGCGGTCGGCGTAGGCTTCGCCGCCGTCCTCGATGGCGTCGTGGAGCAAGGCGGCAATGGCTTGGCCCTCGCTGCCGCCGTATTCGAGCACCAGCGCGGCCACGGCCATTGGATGGGCGATGTAGGGAATATCGGTGCCCTTGCGTTTCTGGATGCGGTGCGCGTCGTGGGCGAGCGCCAGCGCGGCGGCCAAGCGGTCGTGTTCGATCATGGTGTTCCCCTTCTGGACGCAAGGATGGTACGCCACGGTTGTCGCAGGGGCTGCGACACGTGAGAAGGTGCAGTTCGGCCTGCGCCGGCACAAAGCCCACGAAACGATGAAAATAGCCGGCTCGGGCTGTGGCTTGCCGATCGAGCGCTTCGCCATCTTTCCGCGGTGCTAGGCTCGAAGTCAAATGAACGACTCTGATCCCAAACCGCGCCCGCCCGAGAAACCGTTGCCGGGGGATTGTTGCGATGGCGGTTGCGAGCCGTGCGTGTTCACGGTGTATGCCGAGGAGATGGAAGCATACGCACGGCGGCTCGCGGACTGGCGCCAGCGGCATCCGGACGAACCGACCGGTGACTGAAATCGATCATGCGGGGCGGGAGCAGCCGCGCAGCGGCGCATCGCGCCTTCCGTACAAGCGCGAAACGGCGGGATTCACTCGGGCAAAAACGCGTCAGGCGGGATGCGCTGCTGCGCCCGCCCTACCCGCGCTCAGGCAAACGGATCACGCAGCACGATGTTGGCATCGCGGTCGGGACCGGTGCTGACGATCGCGAGTGGGCAGCCGGCGAGTTCTTCCAGTGCCCGCAGATACGCGCGCGCCGCAGGCGGCAACTGGTCCCACTCGGTAACGCCGTGGGTGGATTCGCTCCAGCCGGGGAATTCCAGGTACACCGGCGTGCATTCCTTCCAGCCCTCGGCATCGAGCGGCGCGTATTCGGTGCGCTTGCCGCGGTATTCGTAGGCGATGCACACCTTCAGCTTTTCCATGCCGTCGAGCACGTCGAGCTTGGTGATGCACAGGCCCGAGATGCCGTTGATCAACACCGCGCGCTTCAGTGCAACGATGTCCATCCAGCCGCAGCGTCGCGGGCGCCCCGTCGACGCGCCGAATTCGTCGCCGCGCTTGCGGATGCCTTCGCCGATCGCGTCATCGAGTTCGGTCGGAAACGGACCGCCGCCGACGCGCGTCGCGTACGCCTTGGCAATGCCGAGCACGTAGTCGATGTAATCCGCGCCGACGCCTGCGCCGGCCAGTGCACCGCCGGTGGTGGTGTTCGATGAGGTGACGTACGGATAGGTGCCGTGATCGATGTCGAGCAGCGCGCCCTGCGCGCCCTCGAACAACACGCGCTCACCGTTGCGGCGCAGGTCGTGCAGGATGCCGGCGACGTCGGACTTCATGGGCTCGACGTACTCGCCGAAGGCGAGCGCTTCGTCCAGCGTCTGCTGGAAATCCACGGCGTCGGCGTCGAGGAATTTCGTCAGCACGAAATTGTGGTAATCCATCACCTCATGGAGTTTTTCCGCGAGTTCTTTCGGATAGCTCAAGTCGGCGACGCGCACGCCGCGACGCGCGACCTTGTCTTCATACGCGGGACCGATGCCGCGACCGGTCGTGCCGATCGCGCCTGCGCCCGCGGCCCTCTCGCGCGCCTGATCCAGCGCGATGTGGTACGGCATGATCAGCGGCGTCGCCGGGGAAATCTTGACCCGCGAACGCACCTCCACGCCGTTCGCTTCCAGTTCGGCGATCTCCTTCTCGAGCGCCGCGGGCGACAGCACCACGCCGTTGCCGATCAGGCATAGTGCGCCTTCGCGCAGGATGCCCGACGGGATCAGGTGCAGCACCGTCTTCTTGCCCTTGATCACCAGCGTGTGGCCGGCGTTGTGACCGCCCTGAAAACGCACCACCGCACCGATGTCCTGCGTCAGCAGGTCGACGATCTTGCCCTTGCCTTCGTCGCCCCACTGGGCTCCAAGAATGACTACGCTTTGTCCCATGATGTTCTCGCTTCGATGTCGTGTTTCGATGTGGGGCGACGGTCGGTGACCAGGCTCGATCGTCCTGATCTCGCCAAGTCACCCTGCCCTCGGCTCCTGCCTCGGGCGCTCACGCCTGCGCGAACTGCCACTGGCAGCCCGCAACCGCAGTCATTCGCCCCCACTGGGCGCCAAGAATGACTACGCTTTGTCCCATGATGTTCTCGCTTCGATGTCGTGTTTCGATGCGGGGCGACGATCGGTGACCAGGCTCGATCTGACGACAATCGTCGCTCAGTGCTTCGCTGGCGCACCGTTGCCCGAAGCGCCTGCATCGACGGCCTGCATGAATGAGGAATTCTTGTCCAGCACCACGACCGCGCCACCGCCGCTAAAGCTCTTGCGCCAGGTGTCGAGGCTGGTCCAGTAGCGGAAGAATTGCGGGTCTTTCGCCGAAGCGGTGGCGTAGATTTTCGCTGCCTGCGCATCGCCCTCGCCGCGCACCGCTGCCGCGGATTGATTGGCGGCAGCGAGTACCTGCTGGTCGTCAGCGTCGCCCTCGGCACGGATGGCCGCCGCCGCGGCTTCGCCTTTTGCGCGCACAGTGCCTGCGGCGGCCTGCGCTTCGGTGGTCATGCGCTTGTAAACGGACGCGAGGGCGTCTTCCGGCGGCAACACGCGGCCGATCTCGACATCCAGAACGTCGATGCCGAGCTTCTGACGAACTTGCGCACCCACTTCGCCGCGCAACCGCGCGCCGATGCTCTCGCCGCTTGACAACAGGCCCGACAAGTCGGTGTTCGCGACGTCCTTGCGCAAAGCGTCGCGGACCAGCGGTTCCATCAACTGGATGGCCTGTAGTTCGTCGCCGGACGTCACCTTGTAATACAACGCGGGATCGACGATCTGCCAGCGCACGTGGAAACCGACCCGCACGAGCTGGCCATCGCGCGTCTTGCAGTCGCCGGGCTCGGCTTGCGTGGTGATCTCACGGGTGTCGTACACCGAAACGTCCTGCACGAACGGCAACTTGAAATGCAGGCCGGGGCCGATGCCTGCAACCTGCACGTCGCCGAAGCGGGACAGCACCACGGCGTGGCCTTCGCCGACGACATAGATGCCATTGATGCCGAGCAACGCCAGCACGATGATCACGATGGGAATGGCGTATTTCATCAGTCCATCGCCTGCATGTCGGGGCCGGACGTCACCGGCGTGGCGATCGATGCCGATGAAGCGGGTGCAACCGGGACGGGCGACGCGCCGCTGGCCGCACTTGCCGGCGCACCGTTCACATCGGGATGCTGCGCGGGAAACTGCACGATCACGTTGCCGGAGCCGGTATTCACCACCACGTGGTTGCGGGTCAATACTGCCTGCATGGTGTCCAGCCACAACCGATGGCGCGTTACCTGCGGCGCGACCTGATATTGCGGCAGGATGTGATCGAAACGCGCGACCGCCGCGTTGGCGTCGGCGACGGCCTGGCGCCGGTACGCCTCGGCATCTGACTTGATCGAGGCCGCTTCATTCTTGACGTCGACCTTGCGGCGCGCGACGTCGGCATCGGCGCTGGTCTTCATGGTCTTGACGTCGTCGTGCGCCTTGGCGATGGCATCGAAGGCCTGCTTCACGTCCGAGGGTACGCCGATGCTCTGGACATCGACATCCGCGATCGTGGCGCCGAGTTTGTCCTGCGCCTGGGGCAGCGAGGCGCGCAGGCGGGCAAGCACGTCGGCGCCAAGCTTGTCGGTATCGACGGCCCCCGCGGCGCATGGCAGGTCGAGGCTGTCGATCAGGCATTGCATGTTGTGGGTGCCCGTGGCCGCGCGCACGGCGGACGTTGCCGCGTTGCGGACGACTTCCTCGGCATCGCGCGTGGCGTACAGGAAGGCGCGCGCGTTGGTGACCTTGTAATGCACGTCGTAATCGATCAGCACCAGTTGTCCATCGCCGGTGAGCACGCGCGCCTCGTCGTTCACGGTGCGCAGGCGATCCATGTCGACCTTCTGCACATCGTCGATGGGCGGCGGCAAATGCAGGTGCACGCCGGGTTGCAGCACGCGCTGGAAATGTCCGAACCGCAACAGCACGCCGACCTGCTGGCCGCCGATCGACGTCCAACCACCGATCACGAACCACAGGACGATCAGCACCACGATCAGTGCCAGCGCACCGATCGGACCGCGGCCGAACGGGCCGAGCCGCCGCCGTGCCTTGCGGAACCACGCATCCAGATCGGGGCCGCCGCCCTGGCCACCACCCTGCCCCCATGGTTCGCGGCCCTTGGGTTCGCGCGGTTTTTCGCCGGGTTCCTTCCAGGGCATCTCGGGACGGCCTCAGATTGCGGGCAAAGATACGCCGTGACGGGCGCAAACGGTGAATTCTAGCATCCTTGTGCGATCGTCCCTGATCACCGCGTCGCCCAATGCCAGGCAAGCAAAATGCCCAAGGCTCCTTCCGCACCAGAACGGACTTCCCTGTCCTGACTTTTCACAACAGCCGCTCCGCACGTGGCCTTGGTCACGCCGCGTCGAGCCAGTCGCGGAAAAGCTGTGCGTCGTCGCCGCGGACGTCGCCGGCCAGCGGCAACAACAGGTCGCGCGGTGCATCGATGTCGAGGCGCCAGCCATGTTCGTCGTAGCGTTCGGACTTGACCGCGCCGAGTTCGATCAGTCGCGCGCGCAGGCGGCCCGCGCGCGGCGGCAACCGCAATTCCGCGTGCACGCGCGCGCCGGCAAGTCGCTCGCTGACCGCCTGCCGCAGCAGATCGAGCCCTTCGCCACTTGCCGCGGACAGCCATAACGCCGTTGGTGTGCCTTCCGCATCGCGATCGATGCGCGACGCCACCGGGCGAAAAGCCGGGGCACGGTTGACCGACTCCTGGTCTTCGCCCGCAGGAGTGTGGGCATTCAACAGGTCGATCTTGTTGAACACCATCAACTGCGGCACGTCGCCCGCGCCGATCTCGTCCAGCACGCCGTCGACCACATCGATCAACAGGTCGCGTTCCGGATCGGCGGCATCGGTGACGTGCAACAACAAGTCGGCATCGCGTGCTTCGGACAGCGTGGCGCGGAACGCCGCCACGAGGTCGTGCGGCAACTCGCGGATGAAGCCGACCGTATCGGCCAGCACGGCGGGACCGGCGTCCAGACCTTCCAGACGGCGGACGGTCGGGTCGAGCGTCGCGAACAACTGGTTGGCAGCGTACACCGTGCCGCGCGTGATCGCGTTGAACAGCGTCGACTTGCCGGCGTTGGTGTAACCGACCAGCGCGACGCGCGGCAGCGTGTTGCGCAGGCGCGCGCGGCGCTGCTGACTGCGCTGCACGCCGACCTTGTCGATGCGCTTCTGCAATTGCTCGACACGCTTCTGCAGCAGGCGGCGGTCGGTTTCGAGCTGGGTTTCGCCGGGACCACGCAGGCCGATCGAACCGCCGCGCTGGCGCTCCAGGTGGGTCCACCCGCGCACCAGCCTTGTGGCCATGTGCTTCAACTGCGCCAGCTCGACCTCGAGTTTTCCTTCGTGCGATTGCGCACGCTGCGCAAAAATGTCGAGGATCAACGCGGCTCGGTCGACCACCCGCGCCGAGAGGTGCTTTTCCAGATTGCGTTCCTGCACGGGCGTCAGTGCATGGTCAACCAGCACTACGTCGGCGCCGAGGTCGCGCACCTTCGCCTGCACCTCGTCGGCCTTGCCGGTACCGATATAGAACTTCGGATTGGGCGCATCCACGCGGGCGTGCACGCTACCCAGGATTTCCGCGCCCGCGGACTTGGCAAGTTCGGTGAATTCCTGCGCACGGCGCACAGCTTCGGCCTTGCCGGTGTAGGGCAGCACCAGCAGCGCACGCTCGCCTCGCTTTTCTCGTTCGAACAGGGTCAGGGCCTGTCAGCGCCATGCCAAGCGAGCCGCGTTGCTTCCGCAGCGGTCGCCAGACGAGGCGCGCGCCGCAGCGCCAGAGTGGTTCTCTGGTCAAGGCGTGCGCCGATGGATGGCGGCCGCTGCGGAGCAACCCCTCGGGCCGGGGCCCTTTGCCCGCATGGCTGCGTCATCGCTCGTCTATGTATCGACATACATCTTCCTCACCTCTTCCTTGCCCTGCGGGCAAAGGGCCACCGGCGCGGCCACTTGGCATGGCGCTGACAGGCCCCTAGTCCTGCGCCGGGGTCTCGGCGTCGTCCGTCCTTGAGTCTTCCGCCCCGACCTTGACCGCGCGGCTCGGCACCACCGTCGAAATGGCATGCTTGTACACCATCTGACTGACCTGGTTGCGCAGCAGTACCACGAACTGATCGAACGACTCGATCACCCCCTGCAGTTTGATCCCGTTGACCAGGTAAATCGCGACCGGAATACGCTCCCGGCGCAAGGCGTTCAAAAACGGATCCTGCAGCGATTGGCTCTTCGACATTGTTATGGCCTTTCGATCCGGGTTTATTCCCACACCTCGGAATGGTAACGCAGATTTTTGCGCATTTGGCCGTTTTCATCCATTTTGGGCGTCCAAAAACAGCATCAGCGCGGTGGTGACCGATGCCCCGCAATCGGGCCGGTCGGGATCGAAGCCGCGTGCGTCCAGCTCGCTTCGCAGCCATGTGATCTGTCGTTTGGCCAGTTGCCGGGTCGCATGGATCGCGCGCGCGCGAAATTCGAACCCGGAACAGATTCCATCGAGGTACGCCCAAGCTTGCCGATAACCCACCGCGCGGATCGCAGGCAAATCGGGATGCAAGTCACCGCGCGCACGCAGGCGTTTGACTTCGTCCAGAAAACCCGACGCCAGCATCGCATCGAAACGCAAGGCAATGCGTTCGCGCAAGGCCTCGCGACGGGCGGGAATGAGAGCCAGTTTCAATAGCCGGTACGGCAGCCGCTTTGCATCCGGCGCACGGGCGTGCAATGCAGTGAGCGTATCGCCTGAAAGTTCGATCGCCTCGAGCGCCCGCTGGATGCGCTGAGCGTCAAGGGGGCGGATCCGCGCGGCGGCTTCGGGGTCGAGTTGCGACAGGCGCGCGTGCAACGCCGGCCAGCCTTGGTTGTCCGCTTCCCCGCGCAGGCGTTCGCGCAGTTCGGGATCGGCCGGCGGCATCGTCGAAAGCCCGCGTTCCAGCACCCGGAAATACAGGCCGGTACCACCGACGAGCAAGGGCACGTTGCCGCGCGCGGAGATCGATTGCATCGCGGTCAGTGCGTCTTCGCGGAACTTCGCCGCGGAATAGGGTTCGGAAGGATCACGGATGTCGATCAACGCGTGCGGATAGCGACGCAGGGTGCCGACGTCGGGCTTGGCGGCGCCGATGTCGAGGCCGCGATAGACCAGCGCCGAATCCACGCTGACCAGTTCGAGCGGAAAGCGCTCGGCCAGCCCGCACGCAAGCGCGGTCTTGCCGGTGGCGGTCGGACCCATCAGGAGAACCGCGGGCGGGCGTTGATCGATGGCGTCAGCGCAGCGTGGCATGCACGGATTGTACGGGCCGTCGCACATCGTCGACCTTATGCCATCGCCTTATAATGGGTCGAATTTCAATCCGAAAAGGCAACCACCATGCCGAACATGATGAGGGCGCTGGTCAAGCGCGACGCCGCGAAAGGCATCTGGATGGATGAGGTGCCGGTGCCGGAATTCGGCCCCAACGACGTCCTGATCGAGGTGGAAAAAACCGCGATCTGCGGCACTGACCTGCACATCTACAACTGGGACGCGTGGGCGCAGCGCGTGATCAAACCGGGCCTCGTGATCGGCCACGAGTTCGTGGGCAGGATCGTCGCGATGGGCAGCGAGGTACGCGGTTATCGCGTGGGCCAGCGCATCTCGGCGGAAGGCCACATCACCTGCGGCATGTGCCGCAACTGCCGGGCCGGACGTCCGCACCTTTGTCCCAACACGGTCGGCATCGGCGTGAATCGCAACGGCGCATTCGCGCAATACATCGCGATGCCGCAGTCGAACCTGTGGCCGGTGCCGGACCAGATCCCGTCATCGCTCGCCGCCTTCTTCGACCCCTACGGCAACGCCGCGCACTGCGCACTGGAATACGATCTGATCGGCGAGGACGTGCTGATCACGGGCGCGGGCCCGATCGGCATCATCGCCGCGGGCATCGCACGCCACGTGGGCGCGCGCAACGTGGTGGTCACCGACGTCAACGATTACCGCCTGAAGCTGGCCGCGGACATGGGGGCCACACGGGTGGTCAACGTGAAGAGCCAGCCCCTGCGCGAAGTGTTGTCCGAACTGCAGATGGAAGGCTTCGACGTGGGCCTCGAGATGAGCGGCAACCCGCAGGCATTCAACGACATGCTCGATTGCATGTACCACGGCGGCAAGGTCGCACTGCTGGGCATCCTGCCCAACGGCTCCGGCATCGACTGGGACAAGGTGATCTTCAAGGGCCTCACCCTGCACGGCATCTACGGCCGGCGCATGTACGAGACCTGGTACAAGATGACCCAGATGCTCTTGACCGGTTTTCCGCTGCAAAAGGTATTGACCCACCAGCTTGCGATCGATGACTTCCAGCAGGGCTTCGACCTGATGGCGTCGGGCGAGTGCGGCAAGGTGGTGTGCAGTTGGAACTAGCGAGACCCGAGAATCGAGAATCGGGAATCGGGAATCGGGAATCGGGAATCGGGAATCGGGAATCGGGAATCGGGATCAACATAAGACCCATCGTCATTCCGGGGCCATCGCCAGTTTCATCGGCGATGGGACCCGACTGCGAAGGCAGGATGCCGAGCGAACATCGACGCGGCCAATGGCTGAAGGGCGAGCTACAAGGATACAGCGAGTCCATCCATTCGGCTTTGCTGGAAAGATGGGTGAATCAAGATGGAATCCCGGCTCTCGCCGGGATGGCTGACACAAGTATCCGTCACTCAGGACTGTCCATGACCTACGCCGCGCAAGAACGCCTTCACGAAGAACTCGAATCCATCCGCGACTCGGGCTTGTTCAAGGACGAACGCATCATCACCTCGCCGCAGTCGGCCGAGATCACGCTGGCCGACGGCCGCAAGGTCCTGAACTTCTGCGCCAACAATTATCTTGGCTTGGCCGACCATCCGCGCCTGATCGCAGCGGCCAAGCAGGCCCTGGACACGCACGGCTTCGGCATGGCCAGCGTGCGTTTCATCTGCGGCACGCAGGATTTGCACAAGCAACTCGAACACGATATCGCGAAGTTCTTCGGTACCGATGACGCGATTCTTTACGCTGCCTGTTTCGATGCCAACGGCGGGCTGTTCGAACCGCTGCTCGGCGAGAACGACGCGATCATTTCCGATGCGCTGAACCACGCCTCGATCATCGACGGCATTCGCCTGTGCAAGGCCAAGCGCTATCGCTATGCCAACGGCGACGTGGCCGATCTCGAAAAGCAGTTGCAGGCCGCCGACGCCGCCGACGCGCGCACCAAGCTGATTTCATCGGACGGCGTGTTCTCGATGGACGGCGTGGTCGCGCCGCTCGACGAGATCACCGCGCTCGCGAAGAAGTACAACGCGCTGGTGCACATCGACGAATGCCACGCGACGGGCTTCCTCGGCAAGACTGGGCGCGGCTCGGCCGAAGTGCACGGCGTGATGGACAAGATCGACATCTTCACCGGCACGCTGGGCAAGGCGCTGGGCGGCGCGGTGGGCGGCTTCACCACCGGGCGCCGCGAAATCATCGACATGCTGCGGCAGCGTTCGCGGCCTTACCTGTTCTCCAATTCGCTGCCGCCCTCCTTGGTCGCGGCGTCCATCGAAGTGCTGAAGATGCTGGATGAGGCCGTCAGCCTGCGCGAAAAGCTGGGGCAAAACACCCGATATTTCCGCGAGGCGATGACCAAGGCCGGCTTTGAAATCAAACCTGGCAACCACCCGATCGTGCCGGTGATGACCCATGACGCCAAGCTCGCGCAAGCGATGGCGGCTGGCCTGCTGGACGAAGGCATCTACGCGATCGGGTTCTTCTTTCCGGTGGTCGCGGAAGGCAAGGCGCGCATCCGCACCCAGATGTGCGCGGCGCACACGCGCGAACATCTGGATCGCGCGATTGCGGCATTTACCAAGGTCGGGCGCAATGTGGGGCTGCTGAAAGGCTGAGCGTCTGGACGACCGCGAGGACCGTTCCATGTCGGACGTCGCAACGCTCAGCCCAACCCGCGCGCGTCGCGCTACTTGAGCAATTCGATCTTGTCGACCGCCCACATGCCATCACGCGGATCACCGGTGGCGAACACGCACAATGTGTGATGGCCGGTGGCCGCCGGGATATTCGCGGTCAATTTCGTCTGCAATTTTGTTTGCGCGGCCTTTGCAAGCGGCAGCGTTGCGAGCAGCGAACCTGCGCACGAATCGAGGTGCACCTGGATTTCACCGGCCGGTGTTTGTTTGGACCGGGTGACCACGCTCGCATCGTCCTTCCACAACGCGAAGTTCCAGGGCAAGTTGCCGACCGTCAGCGCGATGCTCTTGACGCCATCGAGCGGTGCGTTTTTCCATCGCCAGCACATGTTGGCGATGTCGAGGCGATAGACCGGCCGCGGCCCGGCCAGCGGACGATCGTCTTCCAGCCGCAGCACGATCAACGGCTTGCCGCAGGTGTCGAGCTGGTCGCTGTTGCGGGTAAGCAATGCCGCGGCATCGACCACCTGCGTGCGCGGCGCGGCCAGTTCGAAGCCGTCCGATGCAAACGTCGCCGCGCGCACCGTGGTGGATTTGCTTGCCGCGAACGACAGCGCCTTCGAATAGGCGGTCGATCCAACATCTGGCGCAGCGCCATCGGTGGTGTAACGGATCCTACCGAAATTCGTCTGGTTCGAGAGCGCGACTTCAATGGTTCCATTCTCCCCCGCGCTCAACCCGAACGCAGGCGCGAACGCGCTGTCGGCGTACTCGATGCCGAGTGCGCTATAACGCGCGAGTTCCGCCGGCATGCGCTGCAGGAACCCGTCCCAATCGTGCGCCGACGCAGGCGACCACGCGACTTCCGCAAGTGCGGCGATGCGCGGAAACACCGCGTGCTGCACGCGCGCGAAGGTCGGCATGTATTCCGCCCACAGGTTCGCCTGCACGCCAAGAATGTGCTGGACTTCGGCCGCGGTCGTACCGCTCGGAACCGGGTCGTAGTCATACACGTCCTTCAGCGATTCCACGTCGGGCCGGCCGGGTGGTTCGTCATGCAGGTCGGATTGATAGTGATCGAGGTACAGCGTGGGCGACGATGACATCACCACGTCATGGCCTTCCTGCAGTGCCTTCACCGCGCCCGAGGGCGCATTCCACGACATGACCACCGCCGACGTCGGAACCTTGCCGTGCAGGATTTCGTCCCAGCCCACCGCAACGCGCCCGTGCTTCTGGAGATAGTTCGCCACCTGCGTAGTGAACCAGCCCTGCAGCTGTTCCATGTTGGCGAGGCCCAGCTTCTTCATGTGCGCGCGTACTTCGGGCGACGCTTCCCATTGGTCCTTGGCCGCCTCGTCGCCACCGATGTGGATGTACTTCGACGGGAACAGCGCCATCACGTGATCCATCACGTCATCGACGAACTTCACGCTGCGCGCATCGGGCTTCAGCAGCCACGTGTTGATGCCCCAGTCGGTGGATACCTCCGGCCGCCTGCCGGTGACGCCGAGCCATGGATAAGACGCGATCGCCGCCTGCGAGTGACCGGGAATGTCGATTTCCGGCACCACTTCGATGAACCGTTGCGCCGCATAGTGCACGATGTCGCGCACCTCGGCGTCGGTGTAGAAGCCGCAGTACGGCTTGTCCGGTCCGCTTGTCAACGCCGCATCCGGCCCCACCGCCTTGCGGCAGGCGCCGATCTTCGTGAGTTCGGGATATTTCGGAATCTCGAGTCGCCAGCCTTGGTCGTCACTGAGATGCCAGTGCAGCACGTTCAATTTGTGGAGCGACATCCAGTCGATCAGCTTCTTGACGTCGGCCACGCTCTGGAAATGCCGCACCGAATCCAGCATCAGCCCGCGCCAGGCGAAACGCGGATGATCGACGATGCTGCCATCCGCGACGCGCGCCCGCGTGTTGCGCGTGGCGTCGGGCGTCAGCAACTGCCAAACCGTCACGCCGCCATAAAACAATCCGCGCGTGGTGCGCGCCGTCACCTCGATTTTTCCATCGCCGATCGCGATGCGATAGCCCCCGTCATTCGCGACACCTGCATGCGGATCGAGCCGAAACACGATCGGGGCCGGCGATGGCTTGTCCGTTTTCGTTTGCATGCGCAGGTGCAGACCGCGTGTGGTGGCGACGAGCGCCGCAAAGCGCTGCGCGACCGGAAGAGCCTGCGCATCGCCTTCGGCTTGCACCAGCACGCGGTCGCCGTCCGACACCGTGACCGCGCCGTGCGCGGCCGGATGCATTTCGGCCGGCTGCGGCAGCAGCGACCAGGCGGACGCAGGCTCGGCGGCATTCGCGATGCCCATTACAACCGGGAGCGTCGCGGCGAAGATCAGCAGGCGAATCATGCGCATGAATGGTTCTCCCGATGGTTCGGACCGAAGCGGTCAGCGATGCGGCAAACTGATGGCATACATGTACCACGCGCCGTGCGGCAGCCACTGTTCGCCCCAGCGCCAGTCGTCATCCTTGCCGGTTTGCGCGTAACCGAGATCGAAGGCAATGCCGTCGTCTTCCGCATCCAGTCCTGACGTGATGCCGTTGATGATCGCGCCGGGCGCGTTGGTGTATTCCCAGGAATCGAAGAACATGTACTGGATGTTGCGGTGCCCGCTGCCGATCAGCATGCTGGTGTCGTACGGATTGCGGCCCAGGATCCAGTGCAACTGGTTCCATGCGTAGTCCTGCAGCTCCGACTGGAACGCCACGTCATCGGAGAACATTGACGCCGCAACGCGTGCCGCCGCGGCCAGCGAAGCAAGCCGCGCATCCTCGCCCTGCCACCACGTTCCCGCCGCGCCGTGCGGGAAGAAGAACTTCGCCCCGATGGTACCGTCTTTCAGTCGCACCAGTTGGCGCGCGTAACCGAACGGATTGTTGGTGCCGGAGGTGATGCGCAACTGGAATGCCATCGAGCGCCGGATCGCGTCACGCGCCTTGGCCTTGCGCGCCGGCGTTGCGACCGGGGCGTATTCGGCCAGCGCCACCACCGGCATTCCGTCGTCGGTGGCATTGAAGAACGGATCGGCTCCTTGGCCCGCGCGCCAGTAGTCGCGATGATTGCCGTGCGTGGCGAGGCGCGCGATCAGCTGGTCCGCGCGTTTGTCCGCGGCCTTGCGCCAGGTGTCGTCATGGCTCGCGCGGTACAGTTCCGTCGCCGCCAGCAGTGCGCAATAGTCATCGACGATGTCTTCCGTGGCGTCGCTCAGCAGTTCGCGATTGTGCTGGTCGAGATAGCGGAATGCGTCCTCGGCGGTTTCAAGGTAGCGCCGACTGGAAAACTCGCCGTGTTCTGGCAGCGTGCTCGCCGCTGCCAGCGCGGCAATCGCCATGCCGCCGCCGTTGCGGAAGCTTGCCTGGTAATCGCGCGGCCATTCGGCCTGGCCCTGCTCGGCCGAGCCCGCACCGCCGGGCGTGGTCTTGATGACCTGGCGATAGTTGGTCGGATTGATCAGTCGGTCTTTCGCCAGCTTGCCCTTGCCGGGCGCACCGATGCTTTCGTAGAACGAACCGTGCGGCACGTGCGCGCGCACCAGGAAATCTGCGCCGTAGATCGCCTCGTCGACCAGGCGCCTTTCGTATTGCGCGAAGTTCTGGTCGTGCGCGGCCTCCAAATTGCGCAAGGTGGCGATGAGCGTCCACGCCACCAGCGAAACCTCCTGGTGATTGCCTTCGGCAAGATGCACGCCGTAATCGCCGGTGGCCGCGAGCCAGCCGCCGCGAAGGTCGACGTACGCGGGACCTACCGGATCCGGATTCTTCAGGTGCGCGTCGGCGCGATCGAAGTCACCCGTGACGCGTTGCCCCTTGAAGTAATAGATGACGTTGGAAAGCGTGTAGCGTTCCAGCACGTCATGGGCGATGCGGAACGGAAACGAAAACACATCGTTGCCGCCGCTCACATCCACCCGGTAGGTGCCGGACTTCTTCACGGCGGAAAAATCGACCGTCCAGTAATGCCAATCGTTCCAGTGGCCGACCTGCCCCGCCGGTTGCGGCGTGCCCTGCAGCACCGCCTTGCCGGTCTGCACGTCGATCACTTCGAAATGCGCGAAGTCGTCACTGCCCGAGCCCTGCACGATCGCATGCTTGGGTGCGGCGGTGTCGTAGCCGACCTGGTCGACGAGCACCAGCGGCCGTTGCGAAACGTTTTCAGCCTTGGCGGATTGCGCCGCGATACCCGTGCACCACGGCAGCGAAAGTGCAAGGACGACAGGGATCCACCGGAACATGCGCACGGGTGCACCTCCAGACTTGCCGGCGTCGCCGCAACCGAGTGCGTTCGACGCGATCAAAAAAAATGCGGGCCGGGATGCCAACCGGCCCGCAACGCTGGAGACTCGACTCTCCTGTTGCTCGAACCGCATTCGTCGGGCTGTCAGAGCTTGTAGTTCACCGTGAAGTAGTACTGCCGACCGTTCACGTAGAACGCTTCCGGCGCGGTAGTGAAGCCCAGGCCGGCCTGCGATCCATTGATGAAGTAGCGCAGCTTCGGGTTGTTGAGGTTCATCGCGTCGAACGTGAAGCTCAGGTGCTCGTTCAACTTGTAACCCGCGGACAACGACAGGTAACCCTGCCCGGACTGCCAGTACGGCAACAGCGCCATCTGGCCCGTGCTGGACATCACGCCGTCGTAGAACTTGGAACGGTAGGTGTAGTTGACGCGGGCATTCCAGTGGGCGTCTTCGTAAAACACCGAAGCGTTGATGGTGTTCTTGGACGTGCCGAACAGCGGGCGGTCTCCGGCGGCGGCGTTGTTGGCCAGCGTACCGTCCGCGTTGTACATGTAGGTTCCGCCCGAGGAGTGACCCGTGGCATAGGTGTAGTTGAACGACACGCCGAAGTTGTTGCCGATCGGCTGGATGTAGTTCAGCGTCACCCCCTTGAGGGTGCCATTGACGTTCACCGGAATGCTGACCAGGTACTGGCTGTAAATCTGCGAGTGCGATGGATTGTTGCCGGCGCCGTTGTTGGTCAGGTAGTTGTTGAGGTAAGTACGGGTGACTGTTCCGTAGTCGTAATAGTTGTTGAGGTCCATCTGGTACACGCTGCCCGACAGCAGGCCGCGCTCGGCGAAATACCACTCCAGCGACGCGCTGAAGTTGGTGGAGAGGATCGGCTTCAGCCGCGGATTGGATCCGCTGCCGCCGCCAATGTCGCCGGCAACCTGCGGATCGCTGAGGTTCAGGAACCCTGCCAGCTGGGTGTAATCCTGACGCGTCAAGGTCTGCGATGCGGACCACCGCGTCAGCAGGCTGCCGTCGGAGTTCAAGTCGAACTTCAGGTTGAAGCTCGGCAGTACCTTGTTGTAATTGTGCTTGTAGTAATTCCAGTACCAGCCGGCCGGGTAGAACGCGGAAGCCGGTGAGCCGAGCGCGTAGCTCGTTTCCTGGATGCCGGGACTGGTGTAGCCGATGTTCTCGTCGGTGGAGACGTAGCGCAGGCCCGCGTTCGCGGTCCAGTGTTCGCCGGTGAAGTTGGCCTGGATGTAGGCCGCACCGTTCTTCTCCGTCATGCTGTAGATGCCGTTCGGGTAGAAGCGCGAGGTGCCGGGATCGTTCGTTACCACCCGATTGGAGTACAACGCATTCAATTGCGAGAGCTGGTCGGGCGTCCAGAACCAGATGTTGGCGGGCATCTGCCCCACGCCGAGATCGCCCGCGAAGCTGCCCGGATAATTGCCACCGGCCGGCGGATAGATGGACGGGTTGTGCAGACCAAACTCCACGGCGGAGGCGAAGTTCGGACCCTGCGCGATATCCGTCGGGCTGTCGTGGTCGTGCTTGGCATAACGCACGCCGAACTCGAGTGAGGACAGTGCACCGGCATTGTCGAAATCGTAAGTACCGTCGGCCTGGAACCAGCGTTCCTTGTCCACCACGTGGATGTTCTGTTCGCCGAAGATCCAGTCCAGTCCGGCGGTAGCCGGATCGAACGCGTTGTTGGTGCCGCTCATGCTCCAGTTGAGCGGCGTGCCCAGCCCATTCATCGCATAGCTGGCGGTCGACCCAAAACCGGTATCCATCTCCATCACGTCCTGGGTCGGCGTGTTGCCAGTGCCGCGCGTGGTGCCAACCTGGAACTTGAAGCCGAGGTTGTTGGTGGCCTGCCAGTCGGCATCCAGCGTCACGAACTGGCTTGATTCACTCTCGCCCGGACGCGAGATCATGTCGTAGATGCCTTGCGAAATCGTCGGGTCGCCCGGCAGGTTCGCGCTGGTGAGGATGTTGCCCTGGATGGTGCCGGTCACAGCCTGCTTGGGAAGCTGGTCGCGGGTGCGCAGCATGTAATTGCGGTTGTAATCGGTCGCGTCGAGGTGCGAATAGAACGCGTCGAGGTTCAAGGTGAAGTTGTCGGCCACGCGCCACTGCAGGTCGATCGATCCACCCTTGCGTTTGCGGGTCTGCGTGAACAGCGCCGCGCCCGGAAGGTTCGGATAGAACACGCCGGTACTGGCGCTGCCCGGAGTCGCCGGGCCAAGGCCGAGGGACCCCGCAGCGACCGAGCCGGACGGAATGTACGAATAGCCAAGGATCTCCTGGCCTTCACGCTGCAGCGCACGCCTTTCGTAGAATGCCTGCACCATTACCCCGAACGTATTGGAATCATTCTTCCAGTTGATCAGGCCGCTGAACTGCGGCTCGGTCTTGCTCGGAAGATCGGCATAAACCCCGCCCAAGCTGGCCTCCAGCGAGAACGGCTTGCTGAAATCCAGTGGCTTGCGGGTGATGATGTCGATGGTGCCGGCGGCGCCGCCTTCCAGCAGCTTGGCTTCCGGGGTCATGTGCACCACGACCTGGTTGACGACTTCCGAAGGCAGCATCGCGAAACTGACGCTGCGGGTGCCGCCGCCACCCAGGACGAACCAGTCGCCCGATCCGATGGAATGACCGTTGACCGTGGTCAGGGTCAGCGAGGGCGCGCTACCACGGATGCTGGCGCGATCGGATTCATCGAAGCCGCCTTCCGCGCCGGCTGCATCGGCGATGTTCACGCCCGGCAACTGGGCGATCGTGTCGGCCACGTTCTTGGCCGGCAGCTTGCCGATGTCGATGGCGGATACCACCTCGACCTGCGAATTCGATGCCTTCTTGGTTTCCAGTGATAACGCCTGGGCGGCGCGCACGCCGACCACCTGGATGGTTCCGAGTTGTTGTGGCGTTTCCTTGGTGCCCGGCTGCGAATTCTGTCCAGACGCCTGACTCTGCTGCTGGTCGGATGTGGTTTGATCCTGGGGCGAGGCATTCTGCGCCTGCGCCGCGGTCGCGAACATCAGCGCCGTAGCGATGCTCGCCGATAGCATGCTCTTGCGAAGTTTCATGACGTACCCTCTCTCGCTCACGAAGTGATGGGTGCCGCGGCACCCGCTGTTGTCCTACACTTTTTTATTCCGCCGTCCCGTCGCCCGATACCTTGCGACACGCAGCGCCGTGCAACCGCCTGTCCAGATACCAGTGCGCCGCGCCCAGCACCCCGTGCCGGCCGTGCTCGATCAAACGCACCGGCACGCGCAACAGGAATTCCCGCATGCCTCCCTTGCTGAGGAACCGGTCCACGAAACGGCTGCGTTGCAGCAGCTCTCTTATTTCCGGCAGCACCCCGCCGGCCAGGTACACACCGCCCTTGGCCATGTAGGCCATGGCGAGATTGCCCACGAAACCGCCAAGCAACGCGCAAAAGATGTCCACCGTTTCGACGGCGTCGGCATCGCTGCCGTCACATGCGGCCGCGGTGATGGCTTCGGGTTGCACGAGTTCCGGCGACTGCCCGCGCAAGGCGCGCAAGGTGGCATACAGCGTCAACAGGCCGGGACCGGAAAGGATGCGTTCGTACGGCACGTGTCCATCGGCGGCCGCCAGATGCGCCAGCATTTCGCGTTCGCGCGCGGTGACCGGTGCAAGATCGATCTGGCCGGCTTCGGTGCTGAGTACCCGCATGGGCGAAAGCCGCACGGCGGCACCGAGCCCGGTGCCGGGGCCGACCACCAGCGCCGGGCCTTCATCGTGGGTTTCCGGGCCACACAGCAGCAGGCTGTCGGTATCACGCACGTCGTCCAGCGCGTAGCCAAGCGCTTCGAAATCATTGAGCAATGCCACGTCGTCGAAGGCCAGCGCGTCGCGCAACGCCGACAGGCTGACCGGCCATGCCAGGTTGTCATTGACGATGCTGTCGCCGACCGCCTGTCCTGCGCACGCAATCACGCAGCGCCGCACCGGCAGCGCCGCATCGTGTTCGACGAACGTCCGCACCAGTTCCGGCAGGCCCTGATAGTCTGCGCACGCAAACTTGCGATAGGCCAGAATCTCGATCTCGCGCCCACCGCCCGACGACGCACGCAAAAGCGCCACCCGCGCGTGCGTTCCACCCACGTCCGCTGCCACGAACGGTTCGGTACGAAGGCTGGCGTGCTGGCTTGGTTGGCTGGCGGGCACGTTCATCCTGGTCTCTGACGCGGGAACGGGCGCCAGTTTGGTCAAGGATGACAACGTTGTCAATCCGCGTCGCAACATTCGAGGCCTCGTGTAGAAGCCGCATGAATTTGGCTACGTAACAAGGAATTTCGGGTCGCCGGCAGCCATTGAAAGCTCCCATTGCGCTGCTTTGCAGCAATTCAGATGCTGGCCTGAGGTCTGTTTTTCCCCGAACAGGTCATGCGATACTCGCGACAAGACATCCCTGATGACAACGTTGGTCAATTCCACCAGCCCGTCGACCCGGGTACAGGAGCGAACCATGGCCCCGCATGCCACCTCGCAGCAGCAGTCGCACTACCTGATGTCGATGACGATCATCGGCGTGCTGTTCTTCATCTTCGGCTTCGTCACCTGGTTGAACGGTTCGCTGATCCTGTTCGTGAAGGTGGGTTTCAACCTCGACAACGTCAGCGCGTTCTGGATTCCGTTCGTGTTCTACGTGTCGTATTTCGTGCTGGCACTGCCGTCGGCCGCGGTGCTGAAGCGCACCGGCATGAAGAAAGGCATGGCGCTGGGACTGTTCGTGATGGCCCTCGGCTCGGTGGTCTTCGCGCAGTGCATGGCCCTGTACTCGTACTCCGGTGCGCTGGCCGGCCTGTTCGTGATCGGCGCCGGATTGGCGCTGCTGCAGACGGCTTCCAATCCCTACGTCAGCATCCTCGGCCCGATCGAGAGCGGCGCCAAGCGCGTGGCGATCATGGGCATCTGCAACAAGGTGGCCGGCGCACTGGCGCCGATCGTGTTCGGCGCGTTGCTGCTGGGCGGCGTCGACGCGTACGTGGACAAGATCGACGCGGCCGGATCGCCGGCCGCGAAGGCGCTGCTGCAGCACGAGTTCGTGCACCGCGCATTCATGCCCTACGTGGTGATCGCGGTGGTGCTGGCAATCCTCGCGATCTGCGTGGTGTTTTCGTCCCTGCCGGAAATCAAGCCCGAGGGTGATGCGGGCCGGCACGCCGGCAAGCGCAGCATCTTCAGCTTTCCGTATCTTTGGCTGGGCGTAATTTGCATTTTCATCTACGTCGGCATGGAGGTCCAGGCCGGCGACAGCATCGTGGTCTACGGCACGGCATCCGGGCTTTCACCCGAACACGCCAAGCACCTGACCACCTACACGATGATCGGGATGCTGATCGGCTACGTGTTGGGCGTGATCCTGACGCCGCGTTTCATTTCGCAGCAGCGCTATCTCGCCATTTCCGCGGTGTTCGGCGTGCTGTTCGCATTCGCCGCGTGGCTCACCCACGGTTACACATCGGTGGTCTTCGTCGCCGCGCTGGGCATCGCCAACGCGATGATGTGGCCGGCGATCTTCCCGTTGGCCATCAAGGGACTCGGCGACCAGACCGAGTTCGGATCGGCGCTGCTGATCATGGGCATCGCGGGCGGCGCGGTGATTCCGAACATTTTCGTGCGGCTGGAGGAAGTGATCAATTTCCAGTTGGCATTTCTGGTGGTGATGGTGCCCGGCTATCTCTATATCCTGTTCTATGGCTTGCTGGGCCACAGGGTCGGGCAAAACGCACGGACAACCGTGATCGATTCCGCGACGGCGACACCCTGAAAGCCATGGCTGGACGTGCGACGATGCGCAAGTCCATTACTTGAAGGAGCCTGCATTGGGAACCGCCACCATCCGGGATGTCGCCAAGCAGGCCCGGGTATCGCTGAAGACCGTGTCGCGCGTGATCAACCACGAGGGTTCGGTGCGCGAGGAAACGCGCGAGCGCGTGATGCGGGCGATCGAACAGCTGGATTATCGCCCCGACCTGTCGGCACGCAGTCTGCGCAGCGCCAAGGCGTACGCGATCGGGCTGGTGTACGACAACCCCAATCCCTACTACATCATCGCCGTGCAGCAGGGAGCGCTGGCGGCGTGCCGCGAAATGGGATTCGGTTTGCAGATCCATCCCTGCGATTCGCGCGCGCCGAAGCTCGCCGAAGAGTTGCGCGACCTCGCGCATCGCTCGCGGCTTGCGGGCTTGGTGCTGGCACCGCCGATGTCCGAACGCATGGCGCTGCTGCGCGAACTGACGGCGTACAACATTCCGCTGGTGCGGGTGATTTCCGCAGCCGAAGATCCGCGCGACGGTTTTCCATGTGTGTTCGTGGACGACCGCGATGCGGCGTACGCGATCACGGCTTATCTGATCCAGTTGGGCCATGTCAGGATCGGTTTCCTGTGGGGCGGCAAGCAGCACCGCTCCAGCCCCGAACGCTACAAGGGTTACGAGAAAGCCTTGCAGGACTACGGCGTGCCGCTGGACCAGGAACTCGTGCTCGAGGGCGATTACGCGTTCGACGACGGCTTCCGGGGCGCGCGCCGGCTGTTCGGCCTGCCCGAACCGCCGACTGCCATCTTCGGCTCCAACGACGAAATTGCGGCCGGCGTGCTGGCGGCCGCACGCGCTGCCGGCCTGCACGTTCCCTATGATTTATCCGTCGCCGGTTTCGAGGACAGCCCGTTTTCGCGCCACTCCTGGCCTTCGCTGACCACCTCGCGGCAACGCACCGAAGTGATCGCCGAACACGCGGCACGTCTGTTGATCGCGCAGATCCACGGCAATGATGTCGAAAACGAAGGCTTCAGTCCGGAGTTGGTGGTGCGCGGTTCGACCGCCCCGCCCCGGCCCCGGCAATAAGGACTACCGAACCACCATGGCTTCCCCCGAAGTGCTCGACATCCAACCCGAATCCACCGCATTGCACCAGGAGGCCGCCGACGCTGCCGACACCGTCGCCCGGCAGCTTGAACGCAATGATGCAGGCGTGCGCGCACTCGCGGTAAAGCTCCGCGACGCGGCACCGCCTTTCGTCGCGACCTGCGCGCGCGGCAGTTCCGACCATGCGGCGACCTACGCCAAATACGTCATCGAAACACAAACCGGCTGCGTGACGGCCTCGGCATCACCGTCGGTCGAATCGATCTACTCGGTGCCGTTGAAACTTCGCGGCGCGCTGTATCTCGTCATTTCGCAATCGGGCGCGAGCCCCGACCTTTTGCGCAGCGCGGAAGCCGCGGGCCATGCCGGCGCGCACGTGGTCGCGCTGGTCAACGCGGAGAACTCGCCGCTCGCGGCACTTGCGGATACGGTGATTCCCCTGCAAGCCGGCCCCGAAAAGAGTGTCGCGGCCACCAAAAGCTTCATCGGTTCGCTGACGGCGGTGCTGCATCTGACCGCGCACTGGCGTGAGGACAAGGCCTTGCTCGACGCGTTGCATGCCCTGCCCGAGCAGTTGCGCCGCGCCTTTGCGCTCGACTGGTCGCCACTCGTCGAAGGCCTGCGCGAGATGCACGATCTGTTCGTGCTGGGTCGCGGTTTCGGCCTTGCCGCGGCACAGGAAGCGGCCCTGAAATTGAAGGAAACCTGCGCGCTGCACGCCGAGGCTTTCAGCAGCGCAGAAGTCCGTCACGGCCCGATGGAACTGGTCGGTCCGCGCTTCCCGGTGCTGCTGTTCGCGCAAGCCGACCACGCGCTCGCGGGCGTGCTGGCCACCGCCCAGGATTTCCGCCGTCGCGGCGCCGACGTGTGGACCGCGGCGCCGTCCGCCACCGGTCGCAATGCCTTGCCCATCGTGCCGACCGAGCATGCGGTCTGCGCGCCGATCCTGGCGATCCAGAGTTTCTATCGCGCCGTCAACGCGCTCGCGATTGCCCGCGGCCGCGACCCGGATCATCCACCGCATCTCGCCAAAGTCACCGAGACGGTGTGATGACGACTGCCTTGGTCAACGCACGTGTTCTTGCCCCAGAGGATTGGCGCGACGATGTCGCGGTGATCGTGGAAGGTGAGCAGATCCGCGAATTGGCGGCGGTGAGCGATCTTCCGGCCGGTGCGCGGACGCACGACTTGTCGGGACGGATGTTGCTGCCGGGCTTCATCGATTGCCAAGTCAACGGCGGCGGCGGAGTCTTGTTCAACGACCAGCCGACCGTGGACGGTATCCGCGCGATCGGCGCGGCGCATCGTCGATTCGGCACCACCGGTTTCCTGCCAACCCTGATCAGCGACACCATCGACAAGATGCGCACCGCGATCTCGGCAACCGAACTCGCCATCGCGGAAGCGGTACCGGGCGTTCTGGGCATCCATCTCGAAGGACCGTTCATCAGCCGCGAACGCAAGGGCGTGCACGCGGAAAAGTACCTGCATGCCCCGGATGCGGACGAATTGCGGGTGGCGGAATCCCTGCAGCGTGGAAAGACACTGCTGACAGTGGCCCCGGAGCGCGTGGCGCCGAACGCCATCCGCGAGCTGGTCGCGGCAGGCGTGATCGTGGCCGCCGGACACACCAATGCCGATTACGCGACGGTGCGTGCGGCGCTGAATGCGGGTGTGCGCGGTTTCACCCACCTCTTCAACGCGATGTCGCCGCTGACCAGCCGTGCACCCGGCGTGGTCGGCGCGGCATTGGACGATACCGATTCCTGGTGCGGCGTGATCGTCGACGGGCATCACGTGGACGCCGCGAGCCTCCGCATCGCGCTGCGGGCAAAACCGCGCGGCAAGCTCTTTCTCGTCACCGACGCCATGCCGCCGGTCGGCGCGAGCAATCCCGCGTACGTGCTGAATGGTGAACCCATCACCGTGCGGGACGGCATTTGCCAGACGGCTTCGGGCACCCTCGCCGGCTCCGCGCTCAACATGATCGATGCGGTGCGCAACACGGTCGAAATGCTCGGCGTTCCGCTCGCGGAAGCGGTGCGCATGGCTTCGACCTACCCTGCGGATTTCCTCGGACTCGAAGCAACGCATGGGCGCATCGAAGCCGGATGCCGCGCGGACTTCACTGTGATCGATCGCGACCTGCGGGTGACGGAAACATGGATCGGCGGTGCCGCGCAGGCCGCCTGACTTTCGCGCTCAACGCGTAACGGCGCTTGGGCGCTTGCCGGACGATTGCCGGATTTCAGCTTCGCTCAAGCGGCGCCAAGCCCCCTTGGCAAGATCGCCCAGTTGCAACGGGCCGATCGCGACCCGCATCAGACGCAATACCTCGCGGTCGCACGCCGAAAGCATCCGGCGGATCTGCCGATTGCGGCCTTCCGCGAGCACGATCTCCAGCCAGGTGTTCTTTCCGCCACCGCCGATCGCCTGCACGGACGCCGCCGATAGATGTTCGCCGCGGTCGATCACGCCCGCACGCAACCGTTGCAGGATTGCGCCATCGACGATGCCTCGAACCTGCACGCGATAGGTTTTCAGAACATGGGCATCGGGCTCGGTGATGCCCGCGGCCCACGCCGAATCGTTGCTCATCAAAAGCAGGCCTTCGCTGGCCCGGTCCAGCCTTCCGATCGGCGCCAGCCATGGCAGGCCGGCCTCGTGCAGCAACGCATAAACGGTGTCGCGGCCCTGCTCGTCGGAAGTGCTGACCACCAATCCACGCGGTTTGTTGAGCATGATGCAGACGCGCTCGGCCGCGCGCAGCACGACGCCATCCAGCTCGATGCGATCCACCGCCGGATCCGCGGGCAATTCGGGATCGCGTACCACGTTGCCGTTTACCCGCACGCGGCCCGCGATTATCCGCCGCGACGCTTCGCTGCGCGAACACACGCCCATGCGTGACAGCACGCGCGCAAGACCGTGTCGCGGAGAACGCACTGCGTCGCCACGCTGTGCGGTGAACGATTCAACCCTGCGGGTACGCATACACGATCGCGCATGGGTGCATCACTGCGCCGCGCCTCCAGGCTGCTCGAAAAGGAAAAGCCCGGCGCAAAGCCGGGCTTTTCCATGTCACATCGTAGATCGGCGTTGATCTGCCGATCTTCGCGAACGGCTTACATGCTGCCGTTCTGGGGCTGCTCGACCTTGAACTCGACGCGACGGTTGCGCTGACGGCCAGCCGCGGTCTTGTTGGTGTCGATCGGGTTGGTTTCGCCGAAGCCCTTCACCGCGGTGATGCGGCTCGAGTCGATGCCATGCGAAGTCAGGTACTGATTGACGATGTTGGCACGACGCTCGGACAGACCCTGGTTGTACTGGTCGGTACCGACCGAATCGGTGTAACCGTCGATCTCGATCTTGACTTGCGGATAGCGGTTCAAGGTATCGACGGCCTGATCCAAGATCGCCACGGAATCGGCTGCCGGCGGCTTCAGCGTCGGACCGATGTCGCTTTCACCCTTCTTCGGACGATCGAACTTGAAGTTCACGCCACGCAAGTCGATCACCACGTTCTGCGGCGGAGGCGGCGGAGGCGGCGCAGCCGGTGGCGGCGGTGGCGGAGCGGCCGGAGGAGGCGGCGGCGCCGGATGGCCCATGTTGAACACCAAAGCGATGGTCGCCATGGAATCCAGCCACTGCTTCGGACCATAGGTATGCGGCAAGCCCGGACCGGCAAGACCGGCCAGTTGCGCCGACGTGGTGTCGCGGTAGTAACGCGCCGCGATTTCGCCGCGCAGCGCGACGCGATCGCTCACGTTGTACAACACACCCACACCAACGGTCGCACCAGGACCCCAACCGGATCCACTGCTCGGATGAACGCAACCGCACTCACCGCCCGCTTGGGCGAGTTCCTCGGACACTGCAGAATGACGCCACATGCCGATGCCGCCCATGACGTACGGGCGCCATTGCGAGGACGGATCCATGAAGTACCAGCGACCCGCGACGTCGAGGCCCAAGGTTTCCCACTGTTTGCCAGCGCGGAGCGAGGAGTCCTTGAAATCCGCATTGTCACCAGTCGCTTCGACGTCGATGGTGAAGTGTGGGTTCACCCAGAAGCCAACACCGAGACCGCCCACGGGATCCGATTGCACCTGGCGATCGCTGTCGGGAATCACCACGCCGATACGCGGCACGATGTACCAGTTGCTGTAGTTGGGATTCGCAAAGCTACCCGTTGTTTCCGCCGGCGCACTGGTGTCCTGGGCGTGCGCGACCGACATCACGCCAACAGTACCCAAGGCCAGCGCGATGACCGCGAACAAGCCGTTACGTTTCATCGGTAAGTCTCCTCGTTGTTGATTCTTCAGGCTTCGGCCATTTCGGCGCGAGCCGTGCTCCAAAGTGCAAGACTACTGCGGGAATTGCGATCCATCCAACCCCCGTCGCATTCCTCTACGGCGACGCCAGTTTAGCAAAAAACAAACAATTGCGCCGGCGCACTGCAATTCCGTTCATCCAGAACTCAGGCGCCGGCTCCGGCCACGAACAAATCCATGAATCGGGGCACCGGCATCGCCAGCATCCGCTCGCTCTGGCCGCAAATATCAATGATTTCATTGGCCTGCGTCTGCGGCAGGTGACCCGCGAGGGCGTGGCGAAACTTCTCGATGAGAACGGGAATGCCCTCGCCGCGGCGGCGACGATGGCCGATCGGATAATCGATCGAAATCTTGCCCGTCTTCGAACCATCCTTGAAAAACACCTGGACGGAATTGCCGATATAGCGCTTGTCGGGATCGAAATAGTCTTGCGTGAACTGCGGATTTTCCTTCACGGTCATCTTGGCACGCAGCGCGTCGATGCGCGGATCGGCGGCGATTGCGTCGCTGTAATCCTCTGCCGTGAGGCGCCCGAAAATCAGGGGCACTGCCACCATGTACTGGATGCAGTGGTCGCGATCGGCGTAATTGGCCAGCGGACCGGTCTTGTCGATGATGCGCCCGCCCGCTTCCTGGGTTTCGATTTCGACGCGCTCGATTTCATCGATGCGGTCCTTTACTTCCGGATGCAACTTCATCGCGCATTCCACCGCGGTCTGCGCGTGGAACTCGGCGGGGAAGCTGATCTTGAACAGCACGTTTTCCATCACGTAGCTGCCGAACGGCCGCTCGAATTCGAATGCCTTGCCGCCGAAGGCGATGTCATAGAAACCCCAGGTCTTCGCGCTCAGCGCCGAGGGATAGCTCGGCTCGTCCGTGGTGACAGCATTCAAGGCGTGGATCACCGCGCGCCGGCAGGCATCGCCCGCCGCCCAGCTCTTGCGCGGCCCGGTATTGGGTGCGTGTCGATAAGTACGCAGCGCACCGTTGTCGACCCAGCTGTTGGACACCGCGGTGATCACCTGCTCGCGGGTGCCGCCCAGCATTGCGGTCGCGACCGCGG
This sequence comes from Rhodanobacteraceae bacterium, assembly GCA_035281745.1. GTDB lineage: Bacteria > Pseudomonadota > Gammaproteobacteria > Xanthomonadales > Rhodanobacteraceae > 66-474. The sequence goes on along the minus strand of DATEDI010000017.1, from coordinate 39,788 downwards.
TCGAGGCCAGCCGCACCAGGATCACGTGATCCATGCCCACGCGGTTGAAGCTGTTCTTCAGCGCGTAGCAACCCTGGATTTCGTGCGCCTTGATCGCCCAATGCAACACATCGCGGACCGTCAAGGGTTCGCCCCCATCGCGTTCTCTGCTGCGCGACAGCCAATCGGCCATCGCCAAAACGGTGCCAAGATTGTCCGAAGGATGACCCCACTCGGCGGCGAGCCAAGTGTCGTTGAAATCCAGCCAGCGGATCTGGGTGCCGATGCAGAATGCCGCTTGCGCCGGATCGAGTTCCAGCGCCGTGCCCGGCACGCGTGCACCACCGGCGAGTGTCGCCCCCGGCACGATCGGGGCGAGGTGCTTCACGCACTGGGGAAACTTCATCGCCAGCATCGCGCAGCCCAGCGCATCCATCAGCATGTGACGCGCGGTATCCCACGCCTCTTCGGATTCGATGCGGTAGTCGAGCACGTAATCGGCCACGTCGACCAGCGGCTGGTCGGGCGCGGGGCGGGCGGCGGAACGGGTGGCGGCGTGGCTCACGGGCACTCCTCGATCTAAAGATTCAAGAACAGCCCGCTATTTTGCCAGACGACGATTTTTCTTGACGGCCATCCGGCGCCGCGTTGAAAATTGACCGGTTGCCCGAAGGGGAGTAGCACCGGACCCGGATCAAACCGGCTCCGCGCGGCGATCGTCAGCACGAACCCGAAAGGTTCCGGTCGCCGCGGCGGTTCATTCGCCGCGCGCGAGACTTTCGACATCCCGTGCCGCACTTGCGGCCATGGGGAGGTTCGATCGCCTTCGCCCGGAGAACCGCATGTACGTGATCAACGAGCTGTTGCACCACCCGCTGGATCCCGCCTTTTGGAGCGGGCTCGGCTCGATCATCGTGATCGACCTGGTGTTGGCCGGCGACAATGCAATCGTGATCGCGCTGGCTGCGCGCAGCCTGCCGCAACACCACCATTTCCGCGTGATCTTCTGGGGCGTGGTCGGGGCGATCCTGGTCCGCATAGCGATGACCGCCGCGGTGCTTTGGCTGCTGAAAATTCCCGGGTTGATGCTGGCCGGCGGGATCATCCTGATACCCATCGCATGGCGCCTGCTAAGGCACGAGGAACACAGCGGGCCCACGCTGAAACGCAGGGTGACCGACTTCTGGACTGCCATGGGCACCATCGTCGTGGCCGACGCGTTGATGGGCCTGGACAACGTCCTGGGCATCGCCGGCGCATCCGGCGGGCATCTTGGCCTTGTCGTGCTCGGCCTGCTGTTCAGCGTGCCGCTGGTGGTGTGGGGCTCAACGCTGCTGCTGAAACTGATCGAGCGCTATCCGATCATCATCTACATCGGCGCGGCGGCGATTGCATGGACCGCGGCCCGCATGATCACGCGCGACGGCCTGATTGCGCCGTGGTTCGACGCACCGGGCCATGATTGGCTGCGCTACCTGGTCGATGCGGTGCTGGTGATCGGCGTCACCGGCATCGGCTGGTGGATCCGCCACCGCAAGGCCGCCGCATCGGGCTGATGCATCGATCGCGTCAGAACGACGAATCGGGCTGTCGCAAAAACGCTATCTCTTCGTCCCTCGGAAGCCGACCCAATACGGCATTGCGATGTGGGTAACGGCCGAAGCGGTCGATGATCGCCTTGTGTTTCAGCTCGAAAGCGTAATTGATCTCCAACCCGGGTTGCCGGAACAGCCGCTCTGCCTCCACGTGAATCGCGCGCGATTCCGAATGCATGAAAGGCATGTAAAGAAACGCCCGCCATGTCGCAGGCATATCGTGGTCAGCCCCCGCGCGGATCGCTTCCTGCGCCAGCACCAGTGCCATGCCATCGCAGGCAAACGCACGCGCATCGTCGCGATATAGGTTTCGCGAAAACTGGTCCAGCACGATGATTTCGGCCAGCCTGCCGTCGGGCGATCCGCGCCACCCGGCAAGCTCGCCGCTGGTGGCCGCGCGATGCGTGGCGGCAAAACGATCGCGAATCGTGGCATCGAATGCATCCGACTTCCCGAAGTGTTGCTCCGGTGTCGCTTCTTCGAACCAGAAATGCAGGATGTCCAGAGGCTTTGCGACAGCGATGTCGACTTGTGCAACAAGTTTGCTCACAACCAGTTCCTTGATTGCTTCGGAGCGAATGCTTCCGAGACCAATTGATTGTCGAACCCGGGCGGCGCTTCGCCGCTGGCGGCATAGACGTAGATGGCGGCTTGATAGATCGTCTGCAAGGTCGATTGGACCAGCGCCAGCGCCACCAGCCATACCACCATGATCGCGCCGACCGCCAGCATGGCCGCCGCACCCGCTCCGATCGCGAGGAAGAACAGGATCATCGCCGGCGCGATGCCGAACAGGGCAAAGATCAACCCGAAGCTGACATTGCCGATGATCTGCTCGCCCCACGTCTGCTTCAACATTTCCACCGAGCGCTTGTACGACTCGATTGGACCGCTGCCTTCGGCCACCAGCACCGGCACGACCAGGAACGAGGTCACCGACCAGGCCATGCCGAGCAATCCGACCACGATCCGCCCGATGAAACCCACCTTCTCTTCAAGCAGGCGCAGCAGGATGCCCACGGTGCTGGTCATGAGCGCCCAGCCGAAAATCTGCGGCAATCGCTGCCATGCGAACGCGAGGCCGTAGCCGAGGCTCGGCTGCTCGCCGTCGATCTGCCTCAGCACGCAGGCGATCAGCGCCGAGTTGAAGAAGATGATCACGAAATAATCGAGGAAGTAGAACACGCACAGCGCCGCGTACATCGGCGCGGAGAGCTGGACGGGACCGTGCAACCGCGCGTGACCGTGCAATTCGACAAATACCGGCATCGCGAACAACGCAATGATGATCGCCAGTGCCATGCCCGAAATCAGCGGAAACACGATCAGCCGCCTGTCCTGCATCAGCATCTGCCAGGACGCAGTCATCAGTTGCCAGGTTCGTGCAAACTTGCCCATGTCGAAGTCCCCCTTTGCATGGCTGACGGGTTAACCGCAGCGCCGTTCGCGCGGCAACACCCATTTCATTTCAAATGGCGGGTCATCCAGTCCACCCAGCGCCGATACACATCGGTCTGCTGCACGATGTCGCCGGGGAAATGGGTGTCGGCGGGGTACGCCCAGAATTCCACCGGAACGCCGTTGTCGCGCAACGCGTGATACCACTCGTAGCTGTTCACCAGTGGCACGTTGGGATCGCCCACGTCGCCCATGATCAGGGTCGGCGCCTTCACGTTGCGCGCGTAGGTGATGGGTGATTGCTGGCGCCAGATATCCCAGCCCTCTGCGCTCCACGGCGTCGAGCCGAAGAAGTAGGTATCACCCGTCTGGTAATACGCAACCGTGTAATCCATCACCCAGTCGGTCAATGACGCACCCGCTACGGCGGCCTTCCACGCGTCGTAATGGCCGGTGAGCCAGGTCGTCATGTAGCCGCCGTAGGACCAGCCGGACACGCCGACGCGATCCTTGTCCACGATGCCGAGCTTCTCGACCGCCGCCAATCCCGCCATCACGTCCTTGCCCGGACCCTCGCCGGTGTCGCGATAGATCGCATGCTGGTAGGCATCACCGAGATTGGTACTGCCGCGATAGTTCGGCTGGAACACCACGAATCCGGCGGCTGACAAAAGTTGCGGCAATGGCGAGAAGCGCACGGTGGACGCAGCTTCGGGACCACCGTGGATCACCAGCACCAAGGGATAGGTCTTGCCCTTGCGGTAATCGGCGGGATACGTCAGCACGCCGTCCGCATCCATGCCGTCGTGGCTCTTCCACTGCAGCGATTCGCTGCGGCCGAGGTCGAGCTTGTCGACGAAGGCATTGACGTCGGTAAGACGGCGCGGCTTCGCCGTCATCGACGCCATCACGTACAGCTCGTCGGGACGCGTTGTGGTGCTGCCGATGAATGCAATTTCGCCGCTTTTCGCAACGCTCAAATCATTGCCGGGCAACACGTCGCCGAGATCGAGCAAGCGCGCCACGCCATCCAGCGGCTGGGTCCACAACACCGAACGCGTATCGAGTTCACCCTCCAGCAACAGCGCCTTGCCAGCGGGCAGCCACGCATACGCATTGAAGTTGCGCGCCAGCGCCGCGGTCGCATCGCGCGTCTTGCCGCGGCCGCCCACGTATACGGCGTTGCCGTTGTTCTGGTCGCCATTGCGCACGCGCACGAATGCGAATGCGTCGCTTCCGGCTGCGTAGGCGAAATCGTTGGCACCTTGGCCGCTGATCAGTGTCACCGGTTTGCCCTTGCCGTCGGCGGCGACTTCGGCGATCACTGAGCGGAACGATGGCCCCCAGTACGGACTCGGGAATTTCGTGAACACGAGCGACTTGCCGTCGCGGCTCCACACCAGCGGCGTCGCGCCTTCCTGATCGGTCTGCAGCGAGTAGTCGCCTTCGGTCAGCCGCGTCGCGGTACCGCCGGTCGCCGCCACCACCCATAAATGCCAAGGCGCCAGCGCCTTGCGCAGCAAAAAATTGCCGTCGGTGACTTGGAACGCCTTGTTGTGCGCCTTGATCGCCTTTTCATTCACCGGCGGATCTTGCGTGATGTATGCGATGCGACTGCCGTCCGGACTCCAGGTGAATTCGTCGATGCCCTCTTTCGCATCGGTGATGCGCTGCGCATCGCCGCCCGCCATCGGCATCACGTAGATCTGCGACTGCTTGGTCTTGTCGTCCTTGGCGAGGAATGCGAGGCGCGTGCCGTCCGGCGACCAGCGCGGCGAGGACACGTCCTCGCGATCGTGCGTCAGGGTACGCTTCGCGCCGGCCGCCACGTCCACCACGTCGATCCGGGTGTCGTGCTTGTCGGTTTTCCAGACCGGCGCGGTCACCACCAACGCGACGGCCTTGCCGTCCGGCGAGAGTTGCGGATCGGAAAGCTTGACCAGCCGCTGCAAATCGTCCAGCCGGAACGGCGTCGCCGCGACCGAAGACAAGGGCGCGCCCACGAACAGCGCAATGAGCACGATCAACCAGCCGACGCGCGGACTATGCATGACGGTTCCCGTTTTCCCCTGCGCCACGCCGGGCGCGACCGCGGCAGCATAGCGCGGGCTGGACTTGCCGGCACGCGACGGCGTTGGCATCCTCGCCGGAATGACAACGACCTTCCCGCACCTTTTCACGCCACTGGACCTCGGGTTCTGCACGCTGCCCAATCGCGTGTTGATGGGCTCGATGCATACGGGACTGGAAGACCACGCGCGTGATTTCGGGAAACTCGCCGAATACTTCGCGGCGCGCGCGCGGGGCGGCGTCGGCCTGATGGTCACGGGCGGTTTCTCGCCCAACATCGCGGGCTGGCTCAAACCGTTTTCGAGCCGCTTGTCTTCGCGCTGGCAAGTGGCGCCGCACCGCCGCATCACCGAATCCGTGCACGCCGCGGGGGGGCGCATCTGTCTGCAGATCCTGCACGCAGGACGCTACGGTTTCCACCCGCTGTCGGTGGCGCCGTCCGCGATCAAGTCGCCGATCACGCCCTTCAAGCCCCGCGCGCTTTCGGACCACGGAATCGACCGCACCATCCGCGCTTTCGCACGCTGCGCGAAGCTGGCGCAGGACGCCGGTTACGACGGCGTCGAGATCATGGGCTCGGAGGGCTACCTGATCAACCAGTTCCTGGCCGAGCGCAGCAACCAACGCAACGATCGCTGGGGCGGTTCAGCGGAAAACCGCATGCGCTTTGCGGTCAAAATCGTGCGTCGTACTCGAGAAGCGGTGGGCCGCGACTTCATCATCATCTATCGATTATCAATGCTGGACCTCGTGGATCGTGCGCAGGCGTGGGATGAAGTCGTCGCGCTGGCGAAGCACGTCGAAGTCGCCGGTGCGAGCCTGATCAACACCGGCATCGGCTGGCACGAGGCGCGCATTCCGACCATCGTCACCAGCGTGCCGCGCGCGGCGTTCACCTGGGTGACGCGACGCATGAAGGAAAGCATCGGCATCCCGCTGATCACCACCAACCGCATCAACATGCCGGAAGTCGCCGAAGCAGTGCTTGCGCGCGGCGATGCCGACATGGTGTCGATGGCGCGCCCGTTCCTTGCCGATCCGGACTGGGTCGCAAAGGCGCATGGCGGACGCACGTCGCTGATCAATCCGTGCATCGCCTGCAACCAGGCTTGCCTCGACCACGTGTTCGAAAACAAGCGCGCGTCGTGCCTGATGAACCCGCGCGCGTGTTTCGAAACCGAACTCGTCGATGCACCGGTCGTGCAGAAAAAACGCTTTGCGGTGGTCGGCGCGGGTCCGGCGGGACTTGCCTGCGCGACCACGCTGGCGCAGCGCGGTCATGCCGTGGTCTTGTACGAGGCAGCAAACGAAATCGGCGGGCAGTTCAACCTCGCCAAGCGCATCCCCGGCAAGGAGGAATACGCCGAACCGATGCGCTACTGGGGCAACCTGCTGGATGAATTCGGCGTTGACGTGCATCTCGGCAAACGCGCCGACGCGGCGACCTTGCAAGCCGGGAATTTCGATGCCGTGATCATCGCCACCGGCGTCACGCCGCGCGATCCGCACATTCCGGGGCAGGATCATCCGATGGTAATGGATTACCACGACGCCGTGATGGGTAGTCGCGCCATCGGGCGACGCGTGGCGATCATCGGCGCCGGCGGCATCGGCTTCGACGTCGCCGAGTTCCTGACCCAACCGCCGCCCTCACCCACCACCGACATCACGCGCTGGACGCGCGAATGGGGCATCGATACCACGTTCGCGCACCGCGGCGGTCTCGATAAACCGGAAGTAGAAACCTCACCGTGCGAAGTCTGGCTGCTGCAACGCACGGCCGGCCGGCCAGGCAAGCGGCTCAACAAGACCACGGGCTGGGTGCACCGCGCTTCGCTGAAATCGAAAGGCGTGAAGATGCTCGGCGGCGTCGCGTACGAGAGGATCGACGACGCCGGTTTGCACATCACGATCGATGGCAAATCGCAGACGCTCGGCGTCGACAACGTGATCATCTGCGCCGGCCAGGAATCGCATCGCGCATTGGCCGAGGAACTGATCGCGCTGGGGTCGACCGTGCACGTGATCGGCGGCGCCGATATCGCAGCCGAACTTGACGCCAAGCGCGCAATTCGGCAGGCCATGGAACTCGCCGTCGCGCTTTGACCCGGCTTGAATCGCGTTGCCCGCGCCCCCATTCATCGAACGACCGCACATTGCGGGTCGCGCAGTCGGCGCGGCCGCATTTTCTCTTGGAGATATCCATGAAACTCTACAGTTTTCCCGGCTCCTGTGCCCTCGCCAGTCAGATCGCTTTCGAATGGTCCGGCAAACCATACACGCTGGAAATGATCAAAAAGGACGATCTTGATTCGGAGAAGTTGAAGCGCCTGAATCCAAGCCACCACGTACCCATTCTCGAGGGCGAAGGCTGGGTGCTCGACCAGAATGCCGCGATCCTTTCCTACATCGCCGACATCGCGCCGGAAGCCAAGCTGGACGGCGACGGTACGCCGCTCGGTCGCGCGGAAGTCAACCGCTGGCTCGGTCTCATCAACTCCGAGATCCATCCCGCCTACAAGCCGCTGTTCGGCACGACGGACTACCTGGGCGACAAATCGATGATCGAGAAAAGCCATGACAACGCGCGCAAACAACTGCGCAAGATGTTCGAGCGCTGCAATGCACAGCTTGGCAAGCACGCATGGATCGCCGGCGACATGCGATCGATCGCGGACACCTACCTGTTCGTGACCGTCATGTGGACTCACCTCGTGAAGGTCGACCTGTCGGGCCTGGACAACCTCAGGGGATTCGAGCAACGCATGCGCGCCGACGCCAGCGTCAAGAAGGCGCTGAAGGAGCAAGGCCTGGACAAGGCACACGCCGCCTGAGCCCGGTTCCAAATGCAACAACAGAAAGGCCGCGCACCCGCGCGGCCTTTTTTGTATGCGATGCAACCGAACCCCCGAAAACTCATCGCGAGCGACGGCGGTCGCACGAGGCCGAAGCACGGCAGGCCGTTGAGGGGTTCGGATCAGCGCTTCTCGATCGGCACGTAGGTTTGGTCTTCCGGCCCGGTGTAATTGGCACTCGGCCGGATGATCTTGCCGTCCTGGCGCTGCTCGATCACGTGCGCACTCCAGCCCGACGTGCGCGCGATCACGAACAGCGGCGTGAACATCGCGGTCGGCACGCCGAGCATGTGATAAGCGCTCGCCGAATACCAGTCGAGGTTCGGAAACATCTTCTTGAGTTCCATCATCACGTTTTCGATGCGCTCGGACACCTCGAACAGACGCGCGTTGCCGCCGTCGGTGCACAGCTTGCGGGAAATCTCCTTGATGATCGGATTGCGCGGATCGCCGATCGTGTAGACCGGGTGCCCGAAGCCGATCACGATTTCCTTGTTGGCGACGCGCTGGCGAATGTCGGCCTCGGCGTCACCGGCCGTGCGGTAGCGGCTGATGGTGTCCATCGCCACCTCGTTGGCGCCGCCATGCTTGGGGCCGCGCAGCGCACCGATCGCGCCGGTGATCGCGGAATAGAAGTCGCTGCCGGTGCCCGCGATTACGCGCGCGGCGAACGTGGAAGCATTGAATTCGTGCTCCGCGTACAGCACGAGCGACTTGTCGAGCGCATTCGCGTGCAGGTCGCTGGGCGCTTTCCCGTGCAGCAGGTGCAGGAAGTGCGCGGCGACGGTGGCGTCATCGGTTTCGACATCGATGCGACGACCGTTGTGCGAGAAGTGATACCAGTACAGCAGCATCGAACCGAAGCTCGCCATCAGCCGATCGGCGATGTCGCGCGCGCCGGTGACGTTGTGGTCGTGCGCTTCCGGCAGCACGGTCCCGAGTACCGAGCAACCGGTGCGCATCACGTCCATCGGATGCGTCGACGCCGGCAGCAATTCCAGCGCGGCCTTGACCGGCTGCGGCAAGCCGCGCAGGCGCTGCAGCTTGGCGCGATAGGCGTTCAGTTCCGCCCAGGTCGGCAGGTGCTCGTGCACCAGCAGGTGCGCGACTTCCTCGAACGTGGCCTTGGTGGCCAAGTCCTTGATGTCGTAACCGCGGTAATGCAGGTCGTTGCCGCTGCGGCCGACCGTGCACAGTGCGGTATTGCCGGCAGCAACGCCGGAAAGCGCCACCGACTTCTTGGCCTTGGGAAGAACTTGCGCGTTGTCGCTCATGACAGCCATCCTCTTCAATTGTTGAATACTTCGGCGGCCGGAAGCCGCGGACACTGGCTTACCTGCTTCACCCGCAACTGCAGCGGCATCGACGGCGGACCAATCAGGTTCTTGTTGCTGGATATCCAGCACTCGCCCAAGGTCGAGCAGAAGCAGACATCCATTGCCATCCGATTCGAAGCAGCCGCCTTGAAACGCAGCCAGAGCGCCTTGTCGGGAAAGCGGATGATCTGCAATTCCTCGCCCGGGCTCAACACGTCACGGTTGATAGTCGATTGGAGGAACGAATGCGGCGGCAAGCCCATGTTCGCCACAAGCTGGTTCCAATCGCGCTGGGGTTTGCCGCCCATCCATACCTGCACACTCCGCACGATGGCGGGCCCCACGCCCTTGTTGTCCACCACCAGCGATTGGGTCAGATCGTTGTTTCCGCTGATCAGATATGGCCACACCTGCGCCTGCACCTGCTTGTTCTGGATCTCGGCGGTGTATCGCTGGACGTAGGCGGTGTAACCGGCGACGAGCAGTGCGAGAAAACCCACCAGCGAGGCGATGATCGCGGCCACCGCATCCCAGCGGATCTCGCGGCGTAGCCTGCGGCCTTGATTGTCTTCCGTCTCTGTCATTCCACATCAATCATCGAATTGTTGCGCTTGGGGAACGGCCGGGCACTTGTCGACCGGAATGCGGACGTTGCCGTTCCCCTTGGTCGTGTCGTTCACCCAGCAATCGCCCAGCGTCGAGCAGTAGCACACCTTGAAATCCAGCTTCGCCTGCCGGGCGGCATTACGGAAACGCTGGAAATTGGCGTGATCCGTAAACTTCAGCCACTCCAGCGTTTCACCCGCCGACAGCACATTTCCGTTGAACGTGCTCTGCCCGTAATTGATGGGTTCGAGCCGCAACGAGCGCATCACTGCCGTCCAATTGTGCTGGGGCTTCCCGCCGACCAGTATCTGCGCGCTTTCAACAACCGCGGGCCCCACGCCCTTGTTGATCCACATGAAGTCCATCTGGTTGTCGCTGCTGGCCCACATCAAATAGGGCCACACCTGTGCGCGCACCTGCTGGCGCTGGATGTAGGCGGTATACCCCGCCAGGGTCAACGCCAGCAAACCGACCAGCGAGGCGACGATCGCCGCCGCGGCATCCCAGCGGATTTCGCGCCCCAGCCGCTTGACGATCGGAGTCGATGCGTTTTCGTCGCGTCGCGGTTCGGACATCAGGCGTTGCCTATTTTTTGGTGGCGAACAACTCGTCGAGCTTGTCTTCGTAGGCGTGGTAGCCCAGGAAGTCGTACAGCTCTTCGCGCGTCTGCATCGCCGGCACTACGGATTTCTGAGTACCCTCGCGTCGCACGGTTTCGTAGAACCCGAGCGCCGCCTTGTTCATCGCGCGATACGCGCCGCAGCAGTACAGCGCGATGTCGACGTTTGCGGAGCGCAGTTCGCCGACGGTGAAGAATGGCGTCGCGCCGAACTCCGTGAGGTTGGCGAGGATCGGCACCTTCACGGCCGCCTTGAACTTGCGGTAATCATCCAGCGTCTTCATGGCCTCCGGAAAGATCATGTCAGCGCCAGCCTCGACATAAGCCACGGCACGTTCAATCGCGCTGTCGATGCCTTCGACCGCGGCGGCATCGGTGCGTGCCATCAACACGAAATCCTTGTCGGTTTTTGCGTCGACCGCCGCTTTCACGCGATCCACCATTTCCTCTTTCGGCACCACTTCCTTGCCGGGCCGATGACCGCAACGCTTCTGCCCGACCTGATCTTCCATGTGCACGGCGGCAACGCCGATGCGCTCGAACGAACGGACCGTGCGTGCGATGTTGAAGGCACCGCCCCAGCCGGTGTCGATATCAACCAACAACGGCAACTGCGTGGCCTCGACGATCCGGCGCGCGTCGGTCAGCACGTCTTCCATCGTCGAGATGCCGAGGTCGGGCACGCCCAGCGAGTTGGCCGCGACACCGCCGCCCGAGAGATAGAGCGCCTTGTAGCCGGTGCGCTTGGCCATCAGGCCGGCGTAGGCGGTAATCGCGCCGACGACTTGCAATGGCGACTCGGCGGTGAGCGCAGCGCGAAAACGTGCTCCAAGAGAAGCAGGGGCGCCTGCGGAATGGATTTCGCTCATGCGGCCTCCGGCAAAGCCGCAATTCTAACGCAGCGGTCCCTTTTTGCAGGCGCGAGCCGCCTGCACCCGACGAAATCGCCCAGAACAGGTGACGCCAGCGCTGCGCTCCCGTACATTCGATGCAATGAAACGGCGCATGCCACTCGCCACGCGTATCCTGTGGGGCCTGGTGATCGGCGTGGTTGCCGCGCTGGCGACGCTCGGCATTGGCCAGCTTTATCCGCCATTCTTGAAGTTCATGCAGGACGTGTCCGGCGCGGTGTTCGATCCGTTCGGACAAGTGTTCCTGCGGATGCTGTTCTTCGTCGTGATGCCGCTGGTGTTCTCTTCGCTTGCGTCCGGCGTGACCCAACTTGGCCGACTGGACCGGCTCGGCCCCTTGGCCGGGCGCACGTTCGTGCTGTTCGTCGCCAACATGTTGATCGGCGTCGCGATCGGACTGGTCATGATGAACGTCCTGCAGCCCGGCCACCACATGGGCAACGACGCAACCGCGCAACTGATGGCGGAGTACGGAAGCAGCGCGCAGCAAACCCTCGCCACCGAGGCCACACAGCCCGCCATGAGCCTGTCACTGCTGGTAGACATGTTCATGCCGCGCAACCTGCTGGGCGCGATCGCGGGTCCCAGCCGCGGTGCATTGGGAGAGGTGCTGCCCCTGATCCTGTTCGCGATCCTGGTCGGCGCCGCCGCAACCGGGCTCGATGAAGACCGGCGCAAATCGTTGCAACGGGGCCTCGACATCGTCACCGAGGTGATGACCAGGATCGTGGATTTCGCGCTGAAGCTGGCGCCCTATGCAGTGCCGGCCATGATCTACAGCGTGATCGTGAAGGTCGGCATGAACGTGCTGCTGTCGTTGTCGGTATTCGTGGTGGGCTGCGTGGTGGCGCTGGCGCTGCACCTGTTCGGTACCATGTCGGTGTGGATTCGACTGCTGGGAAAACGCTCGCCGGGCCAGTTCTTCCGCCAGATCCGGCCGATCCTCGTGACCGGGTTCTCGACCAGTTCCAGCAATGCCACGCTGCCGACTTCGCTGGCCGTGGCCAGCGAAACCCTGAAGCTGCGCAACAGCACCGCGAGTTTCGTGCTGTCGCTCGGCGCGACCATGAACATGAGCGGCACCGCGCTGTTCGAAGGTTGCGTGGTGCTGTTCATCGCGCAAATCTTCGGCATCGACCTGTCGCTGGCGCAACAGGTCATCCTGATGCTGCTCGCGGTGCTGAGCGCGGTCGCGGTGGCCGGCATTCCCGGCGGTTCGCTGCCGCTGATCGCGGGGCTGCTCGCGACATTCGGCGTGCCGCCGGAAGGCATCGGCATCATCATCGGCGTCGACCGGATCCTGGACATGGCACGCACCACCGTGAACGTGGGCGCGGACATCGTGATCGCGACCGTGGTCGACGATCAGTTGAAGCGCAGCGAAACCCCTCGCGGCACGCCGGCGTCCTGACCCTCCACGCGGCGATGACAATTGCCACGGCGCGGCGTGGCATGCTGGCATCGTGCGGGCCAGGCGAGAACGGCAGGAAGCCATGTTGTTCAGGACGATCTGGAATACATCCAAGGCCATCGTCACCGGTTTTTTCGCGAACAAGCCGTTCCAGCTTGCCGCGGCCTTGAGCTATTACACGCTGCTGTCGATGGCGCCGCTGCTGCTGTTGCTGACGGGGCTTGCCGGCCTGATATTCGGCGAAACCGCGGCGCGCGAGCACGTATTGCAATACGTAGCCTCGATGGTCGGTTCGCAGGAATCCGATGTCGTGCGCGCGCTGATGACCCAGGCCGGCAATCATCACGCGGGCGTGGTTTCCACCATCATCGGCACGATCGTGCTGGTGATCGGCGCCACCACCGTGTTCGCGCATTTGCAGACCGCACTCAACCAGATCTGGGACGTCAAGGCCACGCCCGATCGCAACGTGATCTGGCGGCTGCTCGGTTCGCGCCTGCTGGCACTGGCGATCGTGTTGGGCATGGCCTTCGTGCTGCTGGTTTCGATGGCCATCAGCATCGCGCTCGCCGGCGCCGGGCATTATGTGTCGCAACTGTTTCCGGGCGCCGGCATCGCGCTGCGCGTGATCTATGCGCTGGTTTCGTTCGCGATCGTGGTGGGCGTGATCTCGCTGTTGTTCAAGTACGTGCCCGATGCCGAAATCCAGTGGCGCGAAGTGCTGGTCGGTGCGTTGATCACCGGCGCGTTGTTCACCATCGGCAAGTACGCATTGGGGGTTTACCTCGCGCACCTGCGGTACAGCTCCGCGGGCGCGGCGGGTTCACTGATCCTGATCGTGGTGTGGGTGTACTACAGCGCGTTGATCCTGTTCCTCGGCGCGCAGACGACGCAGGTGTACGCCTGCAGGTTCGGCAAGCAGATCCAGCCGAAGCCGCACGCAAGACGGGTGCACCAGGCTTGAGTGCGACGCACTGTTTCGGCGGTCAGATCGATCCGGAATCGGAAGCGGCGCTCGACCTCGTTGCCGCCGGCTGCCCACCCGCCCGAATGCGCGCGACCAATGCTTCGAAACGCGGATCACCGTGCAGCGGTCGATACCACGCATGCATCCAGATGCCGTTCATGTGCGCGGAGCGATCGCGGTACGCCTGTTCCAATTGAGCAACCGCATCGTCCTTGTCGCCCAGCGCGGCGTAAATCGCGGCGATGTAGGTACGGTCGACGTAGCGCTGGCGCGCATCGTCCAGCAATTTTTCCAGCGTCGCGCGCGCCTCGCCGGCCGCGCCCACATGCGCCTGGCAGACCGCGAGCTGCGGGCTGTACAGGCTGGGTTTTGCGTGTTGCCGGGTGTAACGATCCACACACGCCTGCCAATGGCCGAACGCGCCCTCCACCATCGCGACCGCATCGCCGTTGTACGCGAAGTTGGGGTCGAGCCTATTCACGCGCAGCGCCAGCCTCATTGCGGCCGCTTCATCACCTTGCGCGATCGCGGCGTACGCTTCCCAACGCGGAAACCATGGATTCAAGGGATCCAGTTTTTCCGCAACGTGAAGTTGCTTGCGCGCCGCGGCGGGATTCCTTTCGACGCGCAACAGGTAAAAACCCGACAGTGCATGCGCTTCGGCAAGGCTGGGCCGCAGCTTCACCGCAAGCTGCAGTTCCCGTCTCGCCTTCGCGAAATCCAGGTCGTAACTCATCGCGATATAGCCGAGTTGCAGATGCCCTTCGGCCAGATCCGGATTCAGCGCAACCGCTTTTTCCGCGGCGCCGCGCATCGCCGGCAGGATCGACAGCGGCGCGCGGTACACGTCGGCAAGATAGATGTAAGCACGCGCCATGCCCGCCCAGGCCGCGGCGTAATTCGGATCGATCGCGATCGCCTGCTCGAACAGTGCCAGGGCCTGGTCGAGGCTGGCCTCGTCGGTGTGCCATGACAAACGCGCGCCACGCAGATACAGATCGTGCGCCTGCGGATCGGCGGTAGCGGTCGGCACCAGCTTGCCGCCGTCGACGCCTCCGAGCTTGACCTTCAAGGCGGCGACGACTGCGTCCGAGATCTTGTCTTCCAGCGAAAACAGATTGCCCATCTTTTCGTCGTACTGGTTCGACCACAGCTTTTCGCCCGTCACGGTGTCGTCCAGTTCCATGTCGATGCGCAGTTCGCTGCCCGAACGCTGCACCACACCGGAAAGCAGATTGCGGACGCCGAGTTGCTGTCCGATTTCGCGCGCGCCCAGCGTGCTGTCGGCGAAGCGGAACGACGACGTGCGGCCGATCACTTCCAGATCGGGAATGCGCGACAGCGCATTCAGCAATTCCTCGCTGATGCCCTTGCCGAGATAGTTGCCGTCGACCCCGTCACCCAGCACGGCAAGCGGCAGTACCGCGATCGAATGGAGATTGGTCGGCGGTTCCGGCGCCGGCGCTGCGGCCACGGAATCCGCCGGCACATCGCGCAAGGTGTGTTCGATCGGCCCGAAATTCCACCATACCGCACCGCCAAGGATCGCGACCAGCACGCCGATCGCACCCAGCGTGAAGCCGATCCTGAGCGAGCGCTGACGCGTGTTCGCCGATTCCCGTTTTTCGTAGCCCGGCGCCCGGAACGCCCACGCCAGCACCAGCGCAATCGGAAACCCCGCCAGTACCAGCACCACGATGGCCCGCGCCAACCAGGCGGGCAACTGCAACAGCGGGAAGATGACCGCGACGACCTGGATGATCAGCCAGCCGACGACGGCGTAGGCCGCCGCTATGCGGAAAACGTGGTGACGTCGCAACTCCTGCATGAATCCGGATTTGGGCATGCCGGATCATCTCCCGCCGCTCGCGCGCATCTTACGCGCGTCCAGCCGCGCCGATCAGGATGGATGCGCCCTGGGCACAAGAAAAAGGGCGGCACCTGGCCGCCCTCTTTGTACAGGATGAAGATGTGGGTCAGCCGAGCAGGTGCTCGACGGCGGCGCGCTCCTCGCGCAGTTCCTTGTCGGTGGCGTCCACGCGAGCACGCGAGAAATCGTTGATCTCAAGGCCATGCACGATCTCGTACTTGCCGTTCCTGCAAGTCACCGGATAACCGTAGATCACGCCCGGCGCGATGCCGTAGGAGCCGTCGGATGGAATGCCCATCGACACCCAGTCGCCCGCGGTGGTCCCGAGTGCCCACGAATGCATGTGGTCGATAGCAGCCGACGCGGCGGATGCAGCCGACGACGCGCCGCGCGCCTTGATGATCGCGGCGCCGCGCTGCTGCACGGTCGGGATGAATTCCTTTTCGTACCACGCCTGATCGACCAGCGACATGGCGGGCTTGCCTTTCACGGTCGCGTGATGGATGTCGGGATATTGCGTGGACGAATGATTGCCCCAGATGATCATCTTCTGGACGTCGGTGTTGTGCGCACCGGTCTTGGCGGCGAGCTGTCCCTTGGCGCGGTTGTGGTCCAGGCGCACCATCGCGGTGAAGCATTTCGGATCGAGGTTCGGCGCATTGGCCTGCGCGATCAGCGCGTTGGTGTTGGCCGGATTGCCGACCACCAGCACCTTCACGTCGCGCTTGGCGTGCGCATTCAACGCCTTGCCTTGCGGGCCGAAGATCGCGCCGTTGGCGGACAAGAGATCCTTGCGCTCCATGCCGGGACCGCGCGGGCGCGCGCCGACCAGCAGCGCGTAATCGACATCCTTGAACGCGACGTTGGCGTCATCGGTCGCGACCACGCCCGCCAGCAGCGGAAACGCGCAGTCATCCAGTTCCATCACCACGCCGTTCAACGCCGGCAGTGCGGGCGTGATTTCCAGCAGGTGCAGGATGACCGGCTGGTCGGGGCCCAGCATGTCGCCGGCGGCGATGCGGAACAGCAAGGCGTAACCGATCTGGCCGGCGGCGCCGGTGACGGCAACGCGAACGGGGGTTTTCATGCGTACGACTCCATCGATGGAATAACGAGGACGTGCCGGAATCAGAGTGCACTTTCGCAGTCTGCGGCCAAGCAACCGCAAGCTTTCGGAATGCGAAAGTGCACTCTGACCCCGGTTTTCTCAGGCGTTCGCGGCGCGCACCCGTTCCACTTGTTCGTCGCTCAATTCGGCGAAGAACGCCTGGATGCGGGCGAGCCCCTTCTGCAACTGCTCGGGCGCGCAGGTGTAGGAAATGCGCAAGGATCTCGGTTCGCCGAAGGCCGAGCCCGGGACGGTGGCGACGAACTTGTCGTCCAGCAACGCCTTGCAGAAACCAATGTCGTTTTCGATCAGCTTGCCGTTGTGCGACTTGCCGAACGCCACCGAAATGTCGGGGAACGCGTAGAACGCGCCTTGCGGACGCGGGCACTTCACGCCCGGAATCTTCAGCAACGCATTGACCACGTCGTCGCGGCGCTTGGAAAATTCATCACGCTTGGCGGACGGAATGGCCTGCGGGCCTGTCAAGGCCGCAATCGCGGCGACTTCCGTGATTTCCGGCAGGCAGGTGATGTGATTGGAATTGAGCGTCACCAGCCCCTTGATGCCGGCTTCAGGACCCGCGACGAAACCCACGCGCCAGCCCGGCATGCCGTAGGTCTTGGACAGCGAATCCATGATGAAGGTGCGCTCGCGCAATTCCGGCTTGAACTGCACCACGTTGTGGTAACCGATGCCATCGAACACCAGCCGGTTGTAGATGTCGTCGGCGATGATCCAGGTTTCCGGGTGCTTCACCAACACCTCGGCCAGCGCCGCGATCTCGTCCTTCGTGTAGACCATCCCGGTAGGGTTGGAGGGATTGTTGAACAGGAACACCTTCGGATTGGAAGCCAGCGCCTTGTCGAGTTGCGTGGGCGTCAGCTTGTAGTTCTGTTCCGGCGGACATTCCAGGATCGTGATCCTGGCGCCGAGGATTTCGGCGATGTCGACGTAGCTGGTCCAGTACGGTGACGGAAACACGATCTCGTCGCCTTCGTCCAGCAGCGCTTCGCACAGGTTGTACAGCACCTGCTTGGCGCCGATGCCGACCGTGACATTGTTGCGCGTATAGCCGTCCAGACCGCTCTGCTTGAAATGCGACACGATGGCGTCGAGCAACGCGGGCGCACCACGGTTGGTGCCATAACTGCCGCTGTCACGCGACGTCCAGTCGCGCACCGCCTGGTAGACATGGTCGCCTGGCAGGAAGTTGGGCACGCCGATCGAAAAATTGACGACGTCCTTGCCTTCGGCCTTGAGCTGCTTCGCCTTGTCGGCGATGACCATGATCGCGCTGGGCTTGGCGCGGCCGGTGCGGGTGGCGAGTCTGGGCATGGGAAACCTCTTGGGCGCGGCGAGGAACAACGGCCGATTTTATCACGCGCTGTTGTGCACTGCCGCAATCGACGGACGCCGCTCGAGCCGCGTTGCTAGACTGGACCGCGGCCGGAAACGCGGACACTCGATCCGCCGGCCGCCTGTTGTAGCGTCGATCCCGTCACCACGCTGAAGGAGATACGCATGCTGCACATCCTCTGGTACATCATCATTGGCTTCATCGTCGGCCTGCTCGCACGTTTCTTCTTTCCGGGGCCGGTGCCGATGGGCTTCATCATGACCGTGATCGTCGGCATCGTCGGTTCGATCATTGGCGGCCTGATCGCGCGTCTGTTCAGCCGGCCGCCAGCAGGCACGCCATTCCATCCGGCAGGCATCATCCTGTCGATCATCGGCGCGATCGTCCTGATCTGGATCCTGCGCATGACCGGCATCCACGTCTGACGGCGCATCGAATCGCGCAACGAAAAGGCCGCCCGAAGGCGGCCTTTTCGTCTGGATTCCCGGGGTTCGGGTCAAGCGCGCTCACCGCGCGTCGAGGGTGAGGTTCCACTGCTTGACATGGTCGGCCTGCGCGGTCAACAGCGGCGCCGCGTCGCCTTCGATCGTGATGTTCTCGATAGCGTCGCCCTGGCGGATCGCATTCACCACGGCCTGGTCATCGGCGGAAACGACTTCACCGAAGATGGTGTGCTTGCCATCGAGCCACGGCGTCGGCACGTGGGTGATGAAGAACTGGCTGCCGTTGGTGCCGGGGCCGGCGTTGGCCATCGACAGCTTGCCGGGTGTGTCGTGTTTCAGTTCGGGCCGGCATTCGTCCTCGAACCGGTAACCGGGACCGCCTGTGCCCGTGCCCTGTGGACAGCCGCCCTGGATCATGAAATCGCTGATCACGCGATGAAAATTCAGGCCGTCGTAGAAGCCGCGCTGGGCCAGATTCACGAAATTGGCGACCGTCACGGGGGCCTTGTCGGCGAACAGCCGGACGTGGATCGGGCCTTTGGAGGTCTGGAAGGTGGCAGTGAGATCGCTCATCGCGTTTCCTGTGGCTTTGCGCAAACCGCGCCAAGCCGACAAGCATAACGGGCATCGCTCACGCCGGCCAATAGCCGCCGCGCAGCGCGTTTTCGCCAACGAATGCGGTTGTCATGGCGTGGCCGCGCCACCAATCATCTCATCAAGGAAACGTTCGATCGCATCGACGGCTTCCGGCTCGTCGAGCATCGTCGCGTGGCCAACGCCGGCGACGATTGCACTGCGCATGCCCGCCTGACGCCTCCCCATATCATCAGGCGTTTCCGCGCTGAGGATATCCGACAGTTCGCCCCGTATCGCGAGGATCGGCAGCTGCGTCAGCGCGTTCCGCATTGGCTACAGCTGGGCGGCCATCGTGAGCCTGTCCCAGTCGAACGGAACAGCATCCACCCGGTGCGGCGCTGGCTGCGGTGGCGAGGCATGGGCCACCGCGACCTGTCGTAGCTCGACGCGCCAGTCCGTGACGCCGCGGGCAGAAACCTGAACCGACCGACCACAAAGCCGCCGTTGACGCACCGCAACAGGTATAATCCCCGGGTGCGGTGTTCCTGACGCTGCTTTTCTTTCCCTCTCCTCGGCCGCAGCTGCGGCCGTTTCGCGTGCCCCAATGTCCATCAAGAATCTAAGAAACATCGCGATCGTCGCCCACGTCGACCACGGCAAGACCACGCTGGTTGATCAGTTGCTGAAGCAGTCCGGCACCTTGTCGGAACGTGCGGCCGTGCCCGACCGCGTGATGGACAGCAACGACCTCGAACGCGAACGCGGCATCACGATCCTGTCCAAGAACACCGCGATCCGCTGGACCGATCCGCGCGGCGAGGAATGGCGCATCAACATCGTGGACACGCCCGGACACGCGGATTTTGGCGGCGAGGTCGAGCGCGTGCTGTCGATGGTCGATTCGGTGCTGATCCTGGTCGATGCGATGGACGGCCCGATGCCGCAGACGCGCTTCGTGACCCAGAAGGCATTCCAGATGGGTTTCAAGCCGATCGTGGTGGTCAACAAGGTCGACCGTCCGGGCGCGCGTCCGGACTGGGTCGTCAACCAGACCTTCGATTTGTTCGACCGCCTCGGCGCCAACGAGGAGCAGCTCGACTTCACCGTCGTGTATGCCTCGGCGTTGCACGGTTATGCAGGCCTCGATCCCTCGGTGCGCTCGGGTGACATGACGCCGTTGTTCGAGGCGATCATCCAACACGTGCAGCCGCCGCAGGTGGACATCGATGGGCCGTTCCAGATGCGCGTGTCCTCGCTGGATTACTCCAGCTATGTCGGCGTGATCGGCGTCGGCCGCGTGCAGCGCGGCCAGGTCCGCACCAACATGCCGGTCGCGATCATCGACCACGAAGGCAAACGTCGCAACGGCAAGGTATTGCAGGTGATGGGCTTCATGGGCCTGGAGCGCCGCGAAGTGCCGGAAGCGCAAGCCGGCGACATCATCGCGATCTCGGGCATCGAAAGCCTGAGCATTTCCGACACGATCTGCGATCCATCGGCGGTGGAAGCGCTGCCCGCGCTGACCGTGGACGAGCCCACCATCAGCATGACCTTCCAGGTCAACAGTTCGCCATTTGCCGGCAACAAGGACCTCTCCGGTGGCAAGTTCCTTACCAGCCGCCAGATCCGCGAACGCCTGACGCGCGAGACGCTGCACAACGTCGCGCTGCGCGTCGAGGAAACGGCCGACCCGGACAAGTTCAAGGTGTCCGGCCGTGGTGAATTGCACCTCTCGATCCTGATCGAGACGATGCGCCGCGAAGGCTATGAACTGGCGGTGTCGCGTCCGGAAGTGATCGTGCGCGAAATCGACGGCGTGCTGCAGGAACCTTGGGAACAACTGGTCGTCGACATGGAAGAGGCGTACCAGGGCGGCGTGATGGAGAAACTCGGCACCCGCCGCGGGCAGCTGAAGAACATGGAGCCCGACGGCAAGGGCCGCGTGCGGCTCGAATACATGATTCCGGCGCGAGGCCTGATCGGTTTCCAGACCGAGTTCCGCACGCTCACCGCGGGCACCGGCCTGATGTTCCACGTGTTCGATCATTACGGCCCGAAGTCGGACGGCATGATCGGCAAGCGCTCCAACGGCGTGATGATCTCCAACGCCACCGGCCCGGCCCCGGCGTACGCACTGTGGGGGTTGCAGGACCGCGGCCGCATGCTGATCGACGCCGGCGCACAGATCTACGAAGGCCAGTTGGTCGGCATCCACGCCAAGGACAACGACCTCACCGTCAATGCGCTGCGCGGCAAGCAGCTCACCAACGTCCGCGCCTCCGGCAAGGACGACGCGCTGACGCTGACGCCGTATGTGAAGCTGTCGCTGGAACAGGCGCTGGAATTCATCGACGACGATGAGCTGGTCGAGGTCACGCCGAAAGAGATCCGGTTGCGCAAGCGGCACCTCACCGAAATCGACCGCAAGCGCGCATCGCGGCAGGCGGCGTAAGAGCGGGATTCGGAACCGGCGTGTCGGAGTGCGGCCCTTTCAGGGTTGGCACTCTCGCGGCAGATACCTGACGTCGATGTCGGCACTGCTGCAACGCCAGTGCAGGCGGGTGGCACTGCCCATCGGCGAAATCACCACGTGTCCGCCACGGATGACGGCGTTCGCCTCGTTGCCATAGGTCACCACCACCTTGCCGCCCGCCACACGCACGCTGGTGACGTAGCGTGCGTGGATCGCTTCGGGCTTCGGCAACCCGAGTACCCGGTTGTTTTCGGGAAGCGCGCCGCGCTCCCCGATATATTGCGCCACCAGCGCGCGGGCGCGTTCCGTCAGGTCCAGACCCTGTGCCACCTCCGCGCGCAGCGCATGGCGTTGCCATGCGGGAATCGCAAACGCAGCCAGGAAACCGGTCACCGGGAGCGCCAAGAAAACGCAGGCGCCGATCACCACCAACGCGATGCCCCAGCCCGGCAAGCCGCTGGCGCGTGGTAGTGACACCGTCGACTCCAGCGACGCCGCCTGCCCGTCTTGCCATTCGGCAAGTCCGGCCTTGCGCACCACGCAGCAACCGGCCATGTCATCGTGGAGCGCCTGTTTGTGCGCCGTCCACGCCGCGAGCAAAAAGCCGACCCCCAAGGAAAAGACGGACACGAATTTACCGAAGTAGCGCCCGGTGGCTCGGGCGAACCCGATCCGTCGTCCGTATTCATCGGTGACGCGCAATCCCAACGCGAGCTTTCCAATCGTCGCCTGCCAGCGCGAGGATTCGCAGACCGCGAAGTAGAGCCACACCACAACGATGCCGAACGGTTGCAACGCGATGTCGACCAACTCCGCCATCGCCGGTCCATGACCGCCGCCCAGCAACGTCCACGGCACCATCAGCCAGATGCCGGAACACAACACCACCGTCCAATGAATCGCCGAGACCACCACCGCATCGACAAGCAACGCGATGACCCGCCGCCAGAAGCCCGCGTACAGCCGCGGCTGAACCTGGTGCGGGGGCAGCACCGGCAGACCGTTTGCGAAAGCGTTGTCGGTTGAGCTCATCTGGAGTGATGGTGGCACAGCCGCCGAGCCACGTCATCTGCGGCCATGCAACAATGTGCGGCATGACTTCGCGCGTGCGCACGATATTGCCCGACGTGCTGGCGCCGGGCTTGCGCGTCGTGTTCTGCGGCACCGCGCCCGGCACCCGTTCTGCCCAAGAAGGCGCCTACTACGCGCATCCCGGCAATTATTTCTGGCGCACGTTGTTCGAAGTCGGCCTGACGCCGCGCCAACTTTCCCCGCACGCATTCCGCGAAGTGCTGCAATTCGGAATCGGATTGACGGACGTCGCCAAGCACGCTTTCGGTTCGGATGCTGAACTGCCGCGCGGCGCGTTCGATGCCGGATCGCTGCGGCGCAAGCTCGCGCGTTGCAAGCCGTGCATCGTCGCTTTCACCAGCAAGAATGCCGCGCGTGCGGCACTGGGCCTGCCCGGCGCGTTCCGATACGGTCCGCAGGAATTGCGTATGGCGCAATCGCGCGTCTTCGTGCTGCCTTCGCCATCCGGGCAGGCGCGCGGTTTCTGGAATATCGAGCCGTGGCGCGAACTGGCCGCGGCCGTCGCCGAAGAGCAACCTCCGTCAGCCGGTCCGAACCGTTGATTTGCGCACGATCAGCATCGCCAGTTCCAGCGACTGCTCGTAGTTGAGCCGTGGATCGACGGTCGATTTGTAGGCGCGGGCCAGGTCGGCCTCCGAAAGGTCGCGGGCACCGCCCATGCATTCGGTGACGTCTTCGCCGGTCAGCTCCAGATGCACGCCGCCGAGGTGCGTGCCCGCCGCCGCGTGGATATCGAACGCCTGTTCCAGTTCGCTGCGAATGTTGGCGAAGCGTCGCGTCTTGACACCCGTGCCGAGTTTTTCGGTGTTGCCGTGCATGGGATCGCACACCCACAGCACGCGCCGGCCGGTGGCTTGCACGGCTTCGATCAAGCGCGGCAGGTGCTGGCCGACGCCGCCCGCGCCCATCCGGTGGATCAGCGTCAGCCGTCCGGGTTCGTCGTCGGGATTCAATATCTCGATCAACTGTTGCAACGGTTCCGCGTGCATCGCGGGCCCGATCTTGATCGCGATCGGATTGCGGATGCCGCGGCAGAATTCAACGTGCGCGCCGTCCAGCGCGGCGGTACGCATGCCGATCCACGGGAAATGCGTCGACAGGTCGAACCAGCCCCACTGGCGCGGCACCTGGCGCGTCAGCGCCTGCTCGTAATGCAGCAGCAGCGCCTCGTGAGAAGTGTAGAAATCTGCACGCTGGAAGCTCGCGATCGGTCCGGTCAGCGTTTCCATGAAATGCATCGCCCCGGAAATGCCCTCGACCATCTGCCGGTAATCGGCCGCCAAAGGCGAGCGTTCCACCCACGCGAGATTCCAGTATTCCGGGTGGTGCAGATCGGCGAAACCGCCATCGATCAACGCGCGCACGAAATTCATGGTCATCGCCGAACGCGAGTGGCCTTCCAGCATGCGCTGCGGATCGGGCCGGCGCGCTTCCGGGGTGAACTCGGCGCCGTTGACCAGTTCACCGCGATAGACCGGCAACGTCACGCCATCGACGGTTTCGGTATCGGCCGAACGGGGCTTGGCGTATTGACCGGCGAAACGGCCGACGCGCAGCACCGGCATGCGCAGTCCGTGTACCAGCACCAGGCTCATCTGCAACAACACTTTCAGGCGGTTCGCAATCACCTCGTTGTTGCAGTCGGCGAAGATTTCCGCGCAATCACCGCCCTGCAACAGAAAGCGCTTGCCCTGCTGGGCTTCGGCCAGCAGGGATTTCAACGCCAGCACTTCCCAGGAAGTCACCAGCGGCGGCAGCGCGCCCAACCGCTGCATGGCCGATTGCAATTCCGCCGCATCCTCGTAGTGCGGCATCTGCGCCGCCGGATGGCCTTGCCAGCTCTCGGCTTTCCACGGGCGCGCTTCACGGACCGGACGCAAGGGGGTGCGCGACGACACTTCGGGAACGGCCATATTCAACTCCTCGAGGCACGCAGCGGGCGCGTATTCCCCAATCTATTCCCGCGCGGCCGCGGCAGCAATGCCCAGACGCCGAGCAGCAAGTACCAGATCAGCGTCCAGCCGGCCATCGACAAACCGAGGAAGCGCCAAGTCACCGCCGCACAGTTTCCATCGCCGTGCAGAACCACTGCCACGAATCGACCGAGCGGCATCGATCCGTGCTGGAGCATGGCAACGAGTGTGCCAAAGCTTGCGCCACAGGCAGGAACCTGATCCGCCGGCAACGACTGCAACCACAATTGGCGGGCTGCCATGGCAATGCCGAACGCCGCGCCGATCAATACCAGCACGATATAGGTCCGGCGTCCCTTCGCGCGCGGCGCATGCAGCCCGCCGACGAGAAAAAACAAACCCATCCATACGAATGCTATCCGCTGCATCACACACAGGTAACACGGGATCTGATTCTGGTACATCTCCTCATACAGCGCGTAGCCGAGCAAGGCCACGCAGATCAGGAAGCCGATCAGAAACGCAATGCGGAAAGACCAGCGGAATGGATTCATGACCAGTACGAATAGAGGAGCAGGCGGGCAACAGTAACGTTTTCGCGATGGCGTGTCATGCCATTCAATAAAAAACCCGGCCATGGGCCGGGTTTTCGTTTCCAGGCACGCGCCCCTGCATCAGTCTTCGGCGGCCTGCACTTGCGGACGATCGACCAGCTCCACATACGCCAATGGCGCATTGTCGCCATCGCGGAATCCGCACTTGATGATGCGCAGGTAGCCGCCCTTGCGCTCGCGATAACGCGGGCCGAGTTCCACGAACAACTTGCCGACGGCCTGCTTGTCGCGCAGACGCGCAAATGCGAGGCGGCGATTGGCGACGCCGTCGACCTTGGCCAGCGTGATCAAGGGCTCGGCGACCCGGCGCAGATCCTTGGCCTTGGGCAGCGTGGTGCGGATCAGTTCGTGCTTGATCAGCGAAGCCGCCATGTTCTTGAACATGGCTTCGCGATGGGAACTGGTCCGGTTGAGCTTACGTCCGGATTTGAGGTGACGCATGGGATAAATCTCTCGTCTGTTGTTATGGGAAACCTGCAATGGTTGCAGGAGCCCTGCGATAGTCGCTCTTGAAAACCACGATGCTCGTCGAAGCGAGCTTTTGTGAATAGTCAGGCCATGGATGGCCGTTCTGGTGTTGCCGACCATCGAATCGTTTCAAGCGACTCGATGATTCGTGACGCAGCGATCGCGAATGATCGCAAAAACAAACACGCGGAGGTAGGGGCGCGCCAACGCCTCCTGTTTCAACCCAGCTGCATGCCCGATGAAATCCCGGCCGGCGGCCAGTTCTCGAGCTTGGTGCCGAGGGCGAGGCCCTTGGCGCCGAGCACGTCCTTGATCTCGGTGAGCGACTTCTTGCCGAGGTTCGGGGTCTTCAGCAGTTCGACTTCGGTCTTCTGCACCAGGTCGCCGATGTAGTAGATGCTCTCGGCCTTGAGGCAATTGGCCGAGCGCACGGTGAGTTCCAGGTCGTCGATCGGACGCAGCAGCAGCGGCGACACGCCAGTCTTGTCCTTCTCGGACTCGGTGGATTCGCGGCTCTTGAAGTCGCCGAACACCGACAACTGCTCGTGCAGCGTCTGCGCGGCCTGGCGGACGGCCTCGTCCACCGCCACGGTGCCGTTGGTTTCGACGTCCAGCACCAGCTTGTCGAGGTTGGTGCGCTG
This sequence comes from Rhodanobacteraceae bacterium, assembly GCA_035281745.1. GTDB lineage: Bacteria > Pseudomonadota > Gammaproteobacteria > Xanthomonadales > Rhodanobacteraceae > 66-474. Next base: position 13,506 of record DATEDI010000017.1, on the reverse strand, counting down.
CTCGACGCGCGCGGCGTCGACGGAATACGCCACGCGGCGCACCGGGCAGAACGACGCATCGATCTGCAGGCGCCCGATCGGACGGGATTCCTCGTCCGGATTCGTACGGCTGACCGCCGGCTGGTAGCCGATGCCGCGCCGCGCCTTGAGGCGGATGTTGAGCGCGACGTCCTTGGTCAGGTGGCAGATCACGTGCTCGGGATTGACGATTTCCACCGTGTGATCCACGGTGATGTCGCCCGCGGTGACCACGCCCTTGCCTTTCTTGGAGAGCGTGAGGTTGGCTTCTTCGGCGCCGTTCAGGCGGATCGCGACGCCCTTGAGGTTCAGGAGCACCTCGATCACGTCTTCCTGCAAACCTTCGAGCGTGGTGTATTCGTGCAACACGCCTTCGATTTCGGCCTCGACGATGGCCGCGCCGGCAATGGACGACAGCAGCACGCGGCGCAGCGCATTGCCGAGCGTATGGCCGTAGCCGCGCTCCAGCGGTTCGACGACGACGCGCGCGTGATTGGGTCCGACGGGTTCGACTTTCAGACCACGCGGACGCAGGACCTGAGTGGAAGAGACTGCCATGGGCTACTCCGGAAGATCACAGGTGGAGCCGCGCAGGATTCGGGCTCCGATAATCAACACCGAACGGCACCGCCGTCCGGCTTGCGTCGGTGGCGCAGGCGGCGACCGCAAGGTCCCGCCGCGCCGGCAGCAACGCATTACTTCGAATACAACTCGACGATCAACGCTTCATTGATGTCGCTGGGCAGCTCGGCACGGTCCGGCATGGCCTTGAACACGCCTGCCGCATTCTTCGAATCGACTTCGATCCAGCCGGGCCGAAGGTCCATGCTTTCGGAAACCTTCAGCGCTTCTTGCACGCGCAACTGCTTCTGCGCGCGATCGGTGAGCTTGATCTCGTCACCGGGACGAAGCGACAGCGACGGCACGTTGGCCTTCTTGCCGTTGACCATGATGGATTTGTGCGCCACCAACTGACGCGCCTGGGCACGGGTGACCGCGAAACCCATCCGGTACACGACGTTGTCGAGGCGGGCTTCCAGGATGCGCAACAGGTTTTCACCGGTATTGCCCTTCAGCTGGGTGGCCTTCTTGTAGTAGTTGCCGAATTGGCGCTCGAGCACGCCGTAGATGCGCTTGACCTTCTGCTTCTCGCGCAACTGCACCGCGTAGTCGGACGGGCGCGAACGCTTGGCCGCGACGCCGTGCTGGCCAGGCTTGTTTTCGAACTTGCACTTGGAATCGATTGCGCGCGCCGGGCTCTTCAGCGAAAGGTCATAACCTTCGCGACGGGCGAGTTTGCAGGTGGGACCACGATAGCGTGCCATGTCAGACCCTCCGCTTCTTCGGAGGACGGCAGCCGTTGTGCGGAATCGGCGTGACGTCGATGATGTTGGTGACCTTGTAGCCGAGTGCGTTCAATGAACGCACGGCCGACTCGCGACCCGGGCCGGGACCCTTGATGCGCACTTCCAACGACTTGACGCCGTAATCCAGCGCCACGCGTCCGGCCTTCTCCGCCGCGACCTGCGCAGCGAAAGGCGTGGACTTGCGCGAACCGCGGAAACCCGCGCCACCCGCGGTGGCCCAGGACAGCGCATTGCCCTGGCGATCGGTGATGGTGACGATGGTGTTGTTGAAGGAAGCCTGGACGTGGGCGACACCGTCAACGACGATGCGCTTGGTCTTCTTCTTCGACTTGGCTGCTGGTTTGTCCATGGGTTATCCGGTTGAAAAATGTTTCCGTGCAACGCGCCCGCCGTGGCGCGCGAGGCACTACTTCTTGATGGCGCGACGCGGACCCTTGCGGGTGCGCGCATTGGTGCGGGTGCGCTGACCGCGCGCGGGCAGGCCGCGACGGTGGCGCAGACCGCGATAAGTGCCGAGGTCCATCAGGCGCTTGACGCTGATGCCAACCTCACGACGCAGGTCGCCTTCCACGGTGAATTTCGCCACTTCGCGGCGCAGGTTCTCCACCTCGCCCTCGGACAGCGATTTGATCTGGGTGGTCGGGTCCACGCCCGCCGATTCGCAGATCTTGCGCGAGCGGGTGCGGCCGACGCCGTAGATGCTTTGCAAGCCGATCCAGACGTGCTTGTTGACGGGCAGGTTGACGCCTGCGATACGTGCCATGTTGTGGGTACTCCACCTGAAATGCGTTGCCGATTCGGCAAACTGTTAATTATAGCCTGAAACCCGGCTTCGCGGAAACCCGTTCCCGCTCGCCTGAACCCATGCCGGATTTGCGCCCGGCCGAACCCCTCGAAACCTGCGCGGCAGGTCATGCCGCCTCATCCAATCGCTTCCGCCGCGAGCTATCCCCGCCGCAGATTGGCCTTCTTCAGCAAACTTTCGTACTGGTGCGATACCAGATGCGCGGATACCTGCGCCCGGAAATCCATGGCCACCACCACCACGATCAGCAGCGAGGTGCCACCGAAGTAGAACGGCACGTGCCATTCGGTCTGCATGAACGTCGGGATCAGGCACACCGCCGCAAGATAGACGGCGCCGGCGCCGGTCAGGCGGGTCAGCACCGCATCGATGTAATCTGCGGTCGCCTTGCCCGGACGCAAACCCGGAATCAGCGCACCGGAACGCTTCAGGTTGTCCGCGGTTTCCTGCGAGTTGAACACGATCGCGGTATAGAAGAACGCGAAGATGATGATCATGGCGGCGTACAGGATCATGTACGGCGGCTCGCCCGGCGACAGCGCGGTGGTCAGGCGTTGCAACCAATGCATCTGGCTGGCATTGGAGAACCACGTGGACGCGGTGGCCGGGAACAGGATCAGCGACGACGCAAAAATCGGCGGGATCACGCCCGACATGTTGATCTTCAGCGGCAGGTGCGAGCTCTGGTTCTGGTAGGCCTTGGATCCGCCCTGGCGCCGTGCATAATTCACCGTGATCCGGCGCTGCGCGCTTTCCATGAACACGCAGAACGCAGTCACCGCCAACACGATCACCACCACCAGCAGCACCTTGATCGGCGACAACTCGCCATTGCTGGCCATCGTGAACGTCTGCGTCAGCGCCTGCGGCAACCCCGCGACGATGCCGGCGAAAATGATCAGCGAGATGCCGTTGCCGATCCCGCGCTCGGTCATCTGCTCGCCCAGCCACATCAGGAACATGCTGCCGGCGGTGAGGCCGATCACCGAGGCGAAGATGAAACCGAAGCCCGGGTTGTACACGATCGGCACGCCGCCGGAGAGCCCTTCCTTCTGCAGCGCCATCGCAATGCCGAACGCCTGGAAGGCCGACAGGCCGACCGTACCCCAGCGGGTGTACTTGGTGAGGATGCGCTGACCTGACTGGCCTTCCTTTTTCAGCGCCTGCCAGCTCGGCAGCACCGAACCCATCATCTGCACCACGATGGATGCGGAGATGTACGGGATCACGCCCAATGCGAACAGCGAGAAGCGCGCCAGCGCGCCGCCCGAGAACATGTTGAACATGTTCAACAGGCCGCCGCCCTGCTCGATCATCCGGGTCATGGCTTCGGGGTTGACGCCCGGGACCGGGATGAACGAACCCAGCCGGAACACGACCAGCGCGCCGACCAGGAACAGCAGGCGCTGGCGCAGCTCGGTCATCTTGCCGAACTGGGCCAGCGGGCTGGTCGATGTGTTGCTTGCGGCCAAAATGCTTACTCCACCGAGCCGCCGGCAGCTTCGATCGCCGCCTTCGCGCCTGCGGTCGCCAAAATCCCGGACACCTTCACCGCGCGATCGATCTCGCCCTTCTTGACGATCTTGACGCGCTTGGCGCGGCCATCGACCAGCTTGGCTTCGCGCAGCACGATCAAGTCGATCGCGTCCTTCTTCAGGCCTGCGATCTGGTACAGGAACACCTGCTGCGATTCGGCCTGTTTCTTCGAGCGGAAGCCGACCTTGGGCAGGCGACGCTGCAGCGGCATCTGGCCGCCTTCAAAGCCGACCGTGTGGGTGTTGCCCGCACGCGCATGCTGACCCTTGTGGCCGCGGCCCGCGGTCTTGCCGAGGCCAGAGCCGATGCCGCGCGCGACGCGACGGCGCTCCTTGCGCGCACCCTTGCCGGGTTTGAGTGTGTTGAGACGCATCGTCAAATCCTCAAAGTCACTATCGCGGCGCATGGAGGCGCCGCACGCGAATCAAGCGCTTCTGCTTGATTCGTCGGAGCCGAGTCCGGACATGTGCCGGACTTGGCGCGTCCGATCCAACCCATGGATGGATTGTGATCGGACATCAAATCAGTCCTCGACCCGGACCAGGTAGTTGACCGTATTGATCAGGCCGCGCACCTGCGGGCTGTCCTTCAATTCGCGCACGTCGCCGGTGCGATTCAGTCCCAGCGCCTTCACGCTCAGGCGGTGCCGCGACTGCACGCCGCGCAGGCCGCCCACGAGACGCACCTTCACGGTGCCGGTGGTGGTTTCTTTCTTAGCCGCCATGACCCAGTTCCTCGACCTTCTTGCCACGCTTGGCCGCGATGTAGTCCGGGCTCGCAACCGACTGCAGGCCCTTGATGGTGGCACGCACCAGGTTGATCGGATTGCGCGAACCGACCGCCTTGGCCAGCACGTCCTTCACCCCGACCACTTCCAGCACCGCACGCATCGCGCCGCCGGCAATCACGCCGGTACCTTGCGAGGCCGGCTGCATGAACACGCGCGCGGCACCGTGGTTGGCCTTGACCGCATACCAGATGGTGCCGTTGTTGAGGCCCACCGAAACCATGTTGCGGCGCGCACGCTCCATCGCCTTCGAGATCGCGACCGGCACTTCGCGCGCCTTGCCGTATCCGAAGCCGACCTTGCCGGCGCCATCGCCCACCACGGTCAACGCGGTGAAACTCATCTGTCGACCGCCCTTGACCGTCTTGGCCACGCGGTTGACGGCGATGAGTTTCTCGAGCATCCCGTCGGAATTGTCGCGATCGTCTCTTGCCATTTTCTGTCACCTTGTGCCCGTGAAATGCGGGCATTTGATTACGGCATCAAGCCGCTTGGAGTTGTTGTATAAAAACTCAGAACTTCAGTCCCGCTTCACGCGCGGCATCGGCCAGCGCGGCGACGCGGCCGTGATAACGGAACCCGGAGCGATCGAACGCCACCGACTCAATGCCCGCGGCGCGCGCTTTTTCGGCAACCGCCTTGCCCACCGCCGCGGCGGCGGACTTGTTCTTGGTGCCCTTGAGGTCGCCCCGCAGCGACTTCTGGACGGTGGAGGCGGCCGCGACCACCGTCTCGCCATCGGCGGCGATGACCTGCGCGTAGATGTGCTGACCGCTGCGATGGACGCTCAGGCGCGGCACCGCCAGTTTGCGGATGTGCGCACGCGCAGTCTTGGCGCGGCGCAGACGCGATGTTTTCTTGTCGATCATGATCAGGCCTTCTTCGCTTCTTTCAGCGTGATCCGCTCACCGGCGTAACGCACGCCCTTGCCCTTGTAGGGTTCCGGCGGACGGAACCCGCGAATCTTCGCGGCGGTTTCACCGACCCGCTGCTTGTCGGCACCCTTCACCAGAATTTCGGTAGGCGACGGTGTTTCCAGGGTGACGCCTTCCGGCGCCGGAAACACCACCGGATGCGAAAACCCGAGCGACAGGTTGAGGCTCTTGCCCTGCACGGCGGCGCGAAATCCGACGCCGACCAGCTCAAGCTTGCGCTCGTAACCCTGGCTCACGCCCTGGACCATGTTGGCCAGCAGCGCGCGGGTGGTGCCCGCGAACTTGGTTTCGGCAGTACCGTCGGCGCAGACCAGGTGACCGTCCTCATTCTTGACTTCGACACCCGGGATCGCATGCATCTTGAGGGTGCCCTTGGGGCCTTTGACGGTGATTTCGTCCTTGGCCACCTGACACTCGACGCCCTTCGGCAACGCAATCGGTTTCTTGGCTACTCGTGACATGTCTCTTGCTCCGTCCTGCTTACGCGACGCGGCCGATCACTTCGCCGCCCAGACCCTTGGCACGCGCCTGCGCGTCGGTCATCAGGCCGGATGAAGTGGACACGATGGAGATACCGAGGCCACCCAGCACCTTCGGCAACGCGTCCTTGCCGCGATACACGCGAAGACCGGGGCGGCTGATGCGCTCGATGCGCTCGATCGCCGGCTTGCCTTCGAAGTATTTCAGCTTGATTTCAAGCTGCGCCTTGCCGTCCGCTTCCGCGCGACGGGATTCCAGCACGTAGCCTTCCGCCTTCAACAGATCGGCCAGCGCCTGGCGCACCTTGGAAGCCGGCATGCTCACCGCCTGCTTGCCCATGGCTTGGGCATTGCGGATGCGGGTGAACATATCGGCGATGGGATCAGTCATGCTCATGGGTTCATTTCCGGTTTCAGTTTCAGCTTCAGCATCGATATCCAGCAACTCAAATGCGGGGGCGGGGAACAGGGAATTTTTGCTCTTGTTCCCTGTTCCCGCTTCTCAGGTCCCGCTTTCGTATTTCCGCTTCACCAGGAAGCCTTGCGCAGTCCCGGCACGTCGCCGCGCATGGTGGCTTCGCGCAACTTGCTGCGGCCCAGGCCGAACTTCTGGTAGACCGCACGCGGACGACCGGTCAACGCGCAGCGGGTGCGCAGGCGCGAGGCGCTGGAATCGCGCGGCAGCTTCTGCAGCTTGGCCGCCGCGGCCATCTTGTCTTCGTAGTTCGCCTCGGTGCTGGCGATGATCTTCTTGAGATCGGCGCGCTTGCCGGCGTGCTGCTTGATCAGCTTGGCGCGCTTCAGATCGCGATTCACCATGGATTTCTTGGCCATGCCTGTTTCCTCTAGTTCCTGAACGGGAAGTGGAACGCTTCGAGAAGCGCCTTGGCTTCCGCATCGGTACGCGCGGTGGTGGTGATGCAGATGTCCATGCCGCGCATCGCATCGACCTGGTCGAAGTCGACCTCCGGGAAGATGATCTGTTCCTTCACGCCCATGTTGTAGTTGCCGCGGCCGTCGAACGCGCGGCCGGACACGCCGCGGAAGTCGCGCACGCGCGGCAGCGAGATGTTGATCAGGCGGTCGAGGAACTCCCACATGTTGGCGCGGCGCAGGGTGACCTTGCAGCCGATCGGCCAGCCGTCACGGATCTTGAAGGATGCGACCGAAGTCCGCGCCTTGGTCACGATCGGCTTCTGGCCCGCAATTTTTGCCATGTCGGCGGTCGCGTTTTCCAGCACCTTCTTGTTGGCCGCCGCTTCGCCCACGCCCATGTTGAGCGTGATCTTGCTGATGCGCGGCACCTGCATCGGGTTCTGGTAACCGAAGCGCTTCATCAGCGCCGGCATCACTTCGTCTTTGTAGATATTTTCGAGGCGTGTCATGGCTTCGTCCTCATGCATCCACGACTTCGCCGGTCGAGCGGAACACGCGCACCTTGCGCCCGTCGCCGAGCGTCTTGCGGCCCACGCGTTCGCCCTTGCCGGTGGCGAGGTCGTACAGCATGACGTTGGAAATGTGGATCGGGGCCTCGCGCTCGACGATGCCGCCCGGCTGCTGTGCTTGCGGGTTCGGCTTGGTGTGGCGCTTGACCATGTTGATGTTCTGCACGAACACGCGATCCCCGTCGATGCGGGTGACCTCGCCGTGCTGGCCCTTGTTCTTGCCCGCGATCACGAGCACCGTGTCGCCTTTGCGGATACGATTCATGACGGTTTCCCTTACAGCACTTCCGGAGCGAGCGACACGATCTTCATGAAGCGCTCGCTGCGCAATTCGCGCGTGACCGGCCCGAAGATGCGGGTGCCGATCGGCTCCAGCTTGTTGTTCAGCAGCACGGCGGCGTTGTCGTCGAAGCGGATCAGCGAACCATCCGGGCGACGCACGCCCTTGGCGGTGCGGACCACGACGGCGTTGTACACCTCACCCTTCTTGACCTTGCTGCGCGGAATCGCATCGCGGATCGACACCTTGATGACGTCGCCGACACTGGCATAGCGGCGCTTGGAACCGCCCAGCACCTTGATGCACATCAGTTCGCGCGCACCGCTGTTGTCCGCCGCGGCCAGCTTGGTTTGCATCTGGATCATGGCTGCGATCTCCTCACTCGGCCGCGCGCGCCAGCACTTCCACCACGCGGAAATGCTTGGTCTTGGACAGCGGCCGGCATTCGGCGATGCGCACCAGGTCGCCCTCGTGGCACTCGCCGCTTTCGTCGTGCGCGTGCAACTTGGTCGAACGGCGCAGCAGCTTGCCGTACAGGCCGTGTTGTTCCTGACGGTCGACCAACACGGTCACCGTCTTGGAAGCCTTGCTGCTGGTGACGCGACCCTCGAGGGTGCGCGTGGTCTTTTCGGTATCGTTCATCACGCGGCTCCGTGGGTCTTCTGCTTCTCGGCCATCTCTTTTTGACCCAGGATCGTCGCGGCGCGCGCGATTTCGCGGCGCACCTTGGCGAACTGATGGGTCTGCGCAGCCTGGCCCTGGGCCTTCTGCATGCGCAGGCTGAACTGCTCGCGACGCAGCTCGACGATGTGGTCGTTCAGTTCCTGCGCGGATTTTTCGCGCATCTCGTTGGTATCCATCACAGCAGCGCCCTGGTCGCGAATTGGGTTTGGATCGACAGCTTGGCGGCGGCAAGGCGGAATGCCTCGCGCGCCTCGGCTTCGGTGACGCCTTCGATTTCATACAACATCCGGCCGGGCTGGATCGGCGCGACCCAGTACTCGACGTTGCCCTTGCCGGCGCCCATGCGGACTTCGATCGGCTTCTTGGTGATCGGCTTGTCCGGGAACACGCGGATCCACAGCTTGCCGCCACGCTTCACGTAGCGGGTGATGCAACGACGGGCCGCCTCGATCTCACGCGCGGTGATCGCGCCGCGGGTGGTCGCCTTGAGGCCGAATTCGCCGAAGCTGACAAGATTGCCGCTGAGGCTCAAGCCGCGGTTGCGGCCCTTGAACTGCTTGCGGAATTTGGTTCGTTTTGGCTGAAGCATGCTCGTGATTCCTTACTCTGCCGACTGCCGGTCGCGGCGCCCGCGCGGGGCGCGCTCGCGACGGTCGTCGTCACGCGAACCGCGCTCGCGACGCGGCGACGGACCTTCATTGCGGTCGTCTTCCTTGGCCTGACCCAAGCTGGCGAAATCGAAAATCTCGCCCTTGTAGATCCACACCTTGACGCCGATCACGCCATAAGTGGTGCGCGCTTCGGCCAAGCCGTAATCGATGTCGGCGCGCAGCGTGTGCAGCGGCACGCGACCTTCGCGGTACCACTCGGACCGCGCGATCTCGGCGCCGTTCAAACGCCCGGCAACGTTGACCTTGATGCCCAGCGCGCCGAGGCGCATCGCATTCTGCACGCTGCGCTTCATGGCACGGCGGAACATGATGCGTCGCTCCAACTGCTGTGCGATCGATTCGGCAACCAGTTGCGCATCCAGTTCCGGCTTGCGCACTTCGCTGACGTTGATGTGCGCATCGACGCCCATGATCTTCGAAACTTCACGGCGCAGCTTTTCGATGTCCTCGCCCTTCTTGCCGATCACGACGCCGGGACGTGCGGTGAAGATAGTGATGTCGGCGTTCTTCTGCGGACGGTTGATCAGGATCTTCGACACGCCAGCCTGCGCAAGCTTTTCCTTCAGCAGCTCACGCACCTTGAGGTCGGAAACCAGGTGTTCGGCGTATTGACGCTTGCCGGCGAACCACTTGGAATTCCAGTCCTTGGAGATGCCGAGGCGAATTCCGATTGGATTGACTTTGTGACCCATGATCAACCTACCTCGACCGTGATGTGCGAAGTGCGCTTGAGGATGCGCGAACCGCGACCCTTGGCGCGCGCACGCATGCGCTTCAGGACCGCGCCTTCGTCCACGTAGATGCGCGAGACCTTCAGTTCGTCCACGTCGGCGCCGACGTTGTTCTCGGCATTGGCGACTGCCGACAGCAACACCTTGCGGACCAGGTGCGCCGCCTTCTTGTTGGTGTGTTCCAGCACCGCGCTGGCGGTGCCCACCGGCATGCCACGCACCATGTCGGCCACCAGTCGCGCCTTCTGCGCCGAAATGCGCACGCCGCGCAGGACGGCCTTGGCTTGAGTCGTCGTCATATCGTTACCCATCACTTCTTGCCGGCCGCGGGTGCCGCGGCCTTCTTGTCGCCGCTGTGGCCCTTGAAGGTGCGGGTCACCGCGAACTCGCCGAGCTTGTGCCCGACCATGTTCTCGTTGACCAGCACCGGCACGTGCAGCCGACCGTTGTGGACGGCGATCGTGAGGCCCACCATTTCCGGCAGGATCATCGATCGGCGCGACCAGGTCTTGATCGGGCGCTTGCTGTTGCTCTGGTTCGCGGCCTCGACCTTCGTCAGAAGGTGCAGGTCGATGAACGGGCCTTTCTTGAGTGAACGTGGCATGTCGATGAACCCTTACTTCTTGCTGCGACGGCGCACGATCATCTTCTGCGTGCGCTTGTTGTTGCGGGTCTTGTAACCCTTGGTCGGCGTGCCCCACGGGCTCACCGGATGACGACCACCCGAGGTGCGGCCTTCACCACCGCCATGCGGATGGTCGACCGGATTCATTACCACGCCGCGCACGGTCGGGCGGATACCCAGCCAGCGCTTGGCGCCGGCCTTGCCCAACTTGCGCAGGTTGTGTTCCGAATGGCCGACCTCACCCACGGTGGCGCGACATTCGACCGGCACCTTGCGCATTTCGCCCGAGCGCAGGCGCAGCGTGGCGTAACCGGATTCGCGGGCCACCAACTGGGCCGAAGCGCCGGCGCTGCGCGCGAGCTGCGCACCCTTGCCGGGTTTCATTTCGACGCAGTGCACGACCGTACCGATCGGCATGTTGCGTAGCGGCAGCGTGTTGCCGTCCTTGATCGGCGCGTCGGTGCCGGCCATCAACTGCGCGCCGACCTGGATGCCCTTGGGCGCGATGATGTAGCGACGCTCGCCATCCACGTAGCACAGCAGCGCGATGTACGCGGTGCGGTTCGGATCGTACTCCACGCGCTCGACGCGGCAGGCGATGCCTTCCTTGTCGCGCTTGAAGTCGATGATGCGATAGTGCTGCTTGTGGCCGCCACCGCGATGACGCACGGTGATGCGCCCGAAGTGGTTGCGGCCACCGGTCTTGCACTGGACTTCGGTCAGCGGGGCATACGGCTCGCCCTTGTGCAGACCGGGCGGCGGCGCCACGCGCACTACCCCGCGGCGTCCCGGCGAAGTCGGCTTGGGTGTGATGAGTGCCATCGTTGGTTGACTCCTGAGCTCAGGCCTTGCCCGCAGCGACGTCGATGCTCTGGCCGTCGGCCAGACGCACGTAAGCCTTGCGGACATTGGCCTTGCGACCCGGGCGGAAGCGGAAGGTCTTCAGCTTGCCCTTGATGTTGGCCATGTTCACCGACACCACGCTGACGTCGAACATCTGTTCGACCGCAGACTTGACGTCGGCCTTGGTGGCATCCTGCGCCACCGTGAATACGTACTGGTTGTGCTCGGAAACGCGGGTGCTCTTTTCCGAAACGTGCGGCGCACGCAGCACCGACAAGACACGTTGATTCAGAGCCGGATCGCCGTTCATGCCAGCCACTCCTCGATCTTCTTCACCGCGTCGACGGTAATGACGACGTGGTCGGCCGCGGCCAGCGCGACCGGGTTGATGCCATCGACATCGATGACGTCGACGATGTTGGGGTTGTTGCGCGCTGCGAGGAACAGCTTCTCGTCCACCGCCTGCGCCACGATCAGGGTGCGGCCGTTGGCTTCGATCTCACCCAGCTTGCCGATCAGCGCCTTGGTCTTCGGCGCGTCCACCGCGAATTCGGGAACGACCTTCAAGCGACCCTGGCGATTCAGTTCCGCCAGCATCGAACACAGCGCGCCGCGGTACATCTTGCGGTTGACCTTCTGCGCGAAGTCGCGCGGCTGTGCCGCGAATGCGCGAGCGCCGCCGACGAAGATCGGCGCACGGTAATCGCCGTGGCGAGCGCCGCCGCCCTTCTGCTTCTTGAACTTCTTGGTGGTGCCCGACATGCGCGTGTGGTTCAACTGCGCCTTGGTACCGGCGCGGCCCGCATTGCGGTACGCCACCACCACCTGATGCACGAGATCCTGACGGAACGCGGCGCCGAAGATCGCTTCGGAAACCTGCACCGGATTCGCGCCAATGACATTGAGTTCCATGATCTGGCTCCGTTTATGCCTTGGCCGCCGGGCGGACGACCACGTCGCCACCGGGGGCGCCGGGCACCGCGCCCTTGACCGCGATCAGATGACGCTCGACGTCGATGCTGACCACTTCGAGATTCATCGCCGACCGATTCACGGCGCCCATGTGACCCGCCATCTTCTTGCCGGGGAACACGCGGCCCGGCGTCTGGCGCTGGCCGATCGAACCCGGCGCGCGATGCGACAGCGAGTTGCCGTGGGTCGCGTCGCCCATCGTGAAATGATGGCGCTTGATCGTGCCCTGGAAACCCTTGCCCTTGGACACGCCCGCGACATCCACGATCTGGCCGACCTTGAACACGTCGTCCACCTTGATCTCGGCGCCGACCGCGTATTTCTCGGCGTCCTTGTCGTCGAGGCGGAATTCCCAGAGGCCACGGCCCGGCTCGACCTTGGCCTTGGCGAAGTGGCCCTTGGCCGGCTTGGCCAGCAGCGAAGCGCGCTTGGCGCCCGCGGTGACCTGCACCGCGACGTACCCGTCATTGTCGGTGGTCTTGATCTGGGTGACGCGGTTCGGCGTCGCCTCGATCAATGTGACGGGAATCGAGCGGCCGTCTTCAGTGAAGAGCCGGCTCATGCCGCATTTTTTTCCAACCAGTCCGATGCTCATCTTCATGCCTGCTTCGTTGGCCCCGAAATCGGGGTCAGAGTCACTTTTCGCCGGAGTCCGCCAGTGCTGCCGGCCATCAGCAGCGAAAAGTGACTCTGACCCCCGCTTTTCGTTCCTGCGTCATCCCAACTTGATCTGGACATCCACGCCAGCCGCCAAGTCGAGCTTCATCAGCGCATCCACGGTCTTGTCGTTCGGATCGACGATGTCCAGCACGCGCTTGTGGGTGCGGGTCTCGTACTGGTCGCGCGCATCCTTGTCCACGTGCGGCGACACCAGGATGGTGTAGCGCTCGATCTTGGTCGGCAGCGGAATCGGACCGCGCACCTGCGCACCCGTGCGCTTGGCGGTTTCCACGATCTCGCTGGCCGACTTGTCGATCAGGCGATGGTCGTAGGCTTTCAGCCGGATGCGGATGTTCTGGGTTGCCATTGCCGTGTACCTTCGTATTCCAAAAGAGCGTTTCGTTGTTTGTCAGCGAGAGGGCTTTTCACCCTTCCCGGGAAAGTCGGGAACAGGGAACGGGGAACCGGGAGGTGTGAAGCTCTTGTTCCCTGTTCCCGCCTTTGCTGCTATTCCCTGTTCCCGCAGTTCTTACTCGATAACCTTGGTCACCACGCCGGCGCCCACGGTGCGGCCGCCTTCGCGGATCGCGAACCGCAGACCGTCCTGCATCGCGATCGGGTGGATCAACGTCACCACCATTTTGATGTTGTCGCCCGGCATCACCATC
>DATEDI010000016.1:0-16273 GCA_035281745.1 Rhodanobacteraceae bacterium | reverse complement strand
AAGCGTTCGCGATACTCGATGGGCGTAGCGCCGTAGCGCGAACGGAAGGCGCGCCGGAATGCATCGGCGCTGTTGAAACCCACGCCGCGCGCGACGCGCTCGATGGATACCCTGCCCTGCGTCAGCTGCAAACAAGCCTGCTCCAGTCGCAGCCGCTCCACGAAACGCGCCGGCGTCGCGCCGAACGTGTCCGCGAATACCCGCCGAAAATGCCGCGGACTCATCGACACCTGCTCGGCCATGCGCTCGATGCCGATGTCGCCGTCAAGATGCGCCAGCAACCAGTCCACCAGCGCGCCCATACGCCCGGTGCCCTGCGACTGCGCGGCCAGCGGCGCGGAAAATTGCGCCTGGTTGCCGGGCCGCTTTACGTACATCACCAGGTGGCGCGCCACCGCCAGCGCGGCGGCGGCGCCCAGATCCTCTTCGATCAGTGCGAGTGCCAGATCCATGCCGGCAGTCAGACCGCCCGATGTCGCGATCGCTCCATCACGCAGATACAAGCGATCGGGTTCCACCTTCACCGCGCGATGGCGACGCTGAAGATCCTGCGCGAAACGCCAGTGCGTGGTGACGTGGCGGCCGTCGAGCAGGCCTGCAGCGGCCAGCACATACGCGCCGGTGCACACCGAAACCATTCGCCGCGTCGTGGCCGCGCGTTCGCGCAGCCAGCGCATCAGGCGCGCGTCGCCATCGATGACCCGGCTGCCCGCGCCGCCGGGAACCAGCAGTGTATCCAGCGGCGGCGCATCCTGCAGCGCGCATTCGGGGACGATCTTCAATCCGTTTTCCGCGCGCACCGCCCCCGTGCTCAGCCCTATGATGCACAGCGCGTACGGCGTCGTTCCAGCAGCAAACTCGTTGGCCGCGCCGAAGGCATCCAGCGGCCCGGCAAGATCGAGCGCCTGCATGTCGTCGTAGGCGAGCAGGCCGAGAGTTTTGGCGGGCAGAGGCGCGTTTCTCACGCGCGCATGCTAGCCGAATCGTCTGGAATGCATGCCGGTGTTGCTGGCCCGCGCCTGCGCCTGAGCGCGCCCGGTTACTCCGTGATCTCGCGAACCACCCGACAGGGATTGCCGAGCGCAAGCACGCCTTCGGGAATGTCCCGCGTGACGACGCTGCCGGCGCCGATCACCGCGCGCGATCCGATGTTCACGCCCGGCAGAATGATTGCACCGCCGCCGACCCAAACGTCGGAGCCGATATCGACCGGCTTGCCGTACTCGCTGTGCCGGCGCTGCGCTGCGTTCAACGGGTGCAGGGGCGTGTAGATCTGCACGCCCGGACCGAAGAACGCAAAGTCGCCGATGCGCACGCGGCAGACATCGAGCACCACGCAATTGAAGTTGAAGAACACGCGCTCGCCGAGCTCGATATTCGTGCCGAAATCGCAGTGGAACGGCGGCTGCAGCCATGCGGTTTCGCCACCGGCGGCGAACAGCTCGCACATGATCAGGCGCCGTGCATCGGCCTCACCGTCGCGAGTGGCGTTGAGCGCAAGGCAAAGATCGTGCGCGCGCTCACGCGCCGACACCAGCTCGGGATCGAGCGCGTCATACAACTCGCCCGCCAGCATCTTCTCGCGTTCGCTCGGCATGTTCGCCCTCCGGATTGGCGACGTAACTCCTCGAAGGTTCCAAGTTACCCGACCCAACCGGATTGCCGAAAGTCTCGATGCTCCTCAGCAGTCGCCGCTATGCGCCCTCCGGCGGCTGCCACAACTCGACCTTGTTGCCCTCCGGATCGATCACCCAGCCGAACTTTCCGAACTCCGACTCGTCGGTCTGGTCCAGCACCTCGCAGCCCTCGCGGCGAAGCTGGGCAAGCAGCCCATCGAGATCCGCCACACGGTAATTGACCATGAATGAGGCCTTGCCCGGCGCAAACGATTGACCATCCCCGATGCACCACGCCGTGGTTCCGCCCACGGGTTCGCCCGCGTCGTCGGCCCACCGGAACGCCGTGCCGCCCCACGCCTGCACATCGATGCCCAGATGCGCCTTGTACCAGGCCTGCAGCGCCGCCGGATCGTTGGCCCTGAAGAAGATTCCACCGATTCCTATCACGCGTTTCATTGTTGGTCCGGGGAAAATGCCATTCCGTTCGGGCACCGATTTAGCGGCACGTGCAGTGCATCCACGGAATACGCCGTTGGGATATCAGGATGGCGGTTGAGATGGCGTTACTACCATATTTTGATACTGCATTATCAACCATCGCGCACACGCTTGACCAAGGCAAAAGTTCGCCGTTTTCTGGCCGCAAGCATGCGGCGGGCGTGCAGCTCAACCCCGCTTCGCCGGCAGAATTTTCCAGTCGAAGTGGTAGTCCCACTTGTCGTAGTAGAGATTGCCGCCGTCCCATTCGACTTCACCGCGTTGCGAGTCGACGGTGTCGGACCGGAAGTGCTGCTTGGCGGGCACGAAATCGCGCGAGAAGTCGTCGTTGAAGGCGATGCGGAAATTGTCGAGTCCACCGAGATAAAACCACTTCAATGACGGGTCATCCGAAGCGAGTCGGCCGTAGGTCACGTCGACCGGCACCCAGCCGTATGGCGCGAGGTAAATCTCGGCCCAGTCGTGGATGTCGTCGTATTTGCCGCTGGTGAACGTCCAGCCCGATTGCCAACGCGCCGGGATACCGTTCATGCGCATCAGCGTGATCAGCAGCAGGGTCTGCTCGCCGCAATCGCCGTGGCCCGCGTGCACGGTGTAGGCGCTGATGTCGGGAATCGTGGAATACTCGCGTGCGCCGGCCCAAGGGATTTCATCCACGGCCGCGTAGATGCGCTTCGCAATGTCGTAGGGATTGGTCGCGTCGCCCACCACCTGTTTCGAAAACACCCGCAGCGGTTCGGTGAACACCACATGTGGCGCGCGCTCGGCCACGTAGGGCGCAAGCTCCGGCGTGATTTGCTCCGGCTGCACCTTGGCCGGATCGATTGCGCGGTATTGCGCGTACAGGGTGACCTCATACGTGATCTTGAAGACGGTCGGCTTGCCGGCATCCGCCGGTTGTTCCAGGTAAACGGTGCGCTGCAGCGCCGACTCCGGCGCGATCCGGTGCGCGGCCGGCTGGCTGGAAACGAACGCGATGTCTTCCTGCTGGCCCTTGTCGGCGCGCGGATACGGAATCCACGCGCGCACCGTCTTGCCCGCGGGCACGGCATCGGCATCGACGGTCAACGTTTGCGTCACCCGCACCCGCTGCGGCAGCACGCTGGCTTTCCCGGTGGCTTTCGCTTCCGCGATGACCTTGCGGTCGAAATCGATGTAGTTGTCGTTGACTTCTTTCGGCAGGCCGCTGGCGACATAAGCCGTACCGCCCTTCTGTCGCGCCACCGCCGCCGCGCTCAAGTGAAACAGGTTGGATGGCGAACGGTTGAAGTACATCCGCTGCCCGTCGATGCCCATGTTTTCGAACAGACCATGCGTATTCCATTGCGCGAATTCGGCGTCGGTGAGATCGGGAATCCGCTTGCGAACTTTCGCCTCGACCTGATCGGCGCTGAGGCTGAAATCCAGCCGCATGCGTTGCATGCGTTCGCGCTGGAATTCGAATGCACGCCGTGTCTCCGGCGACAGGCCGGGCTGTTTTAGCGCCGCGTCGATGCGAGCACCGGCCGCCTGGAATTGCCCGGCGGTGACCAGTCCGGTCACGGCGCTCAGGTCGCGATTGCCGGGAACAACGGGTGGAACGCCCGATGCGATCGCCAGCGCCGGTAGCGCGAGCATTAACATCAATGCCAGCAACGCGCAACATCTAAACGCGAAAACGAAACGATTCTTTTGATCGTCATCCCGGAATGGCGTAGCCATATCCGGGACCCAGTGACTTTGTGCACTCACCCATTGCCTGAAAGTCACTGGGCTACTCGCGCCATCCATGGCGCTCGCGCTGCGCGCCGCCTTCGGCGTTCGCGTTTGCAATCCTGCAAACGCAGTCCCGCTTTCGCGGGAATGACGACAAAGGAGGCTGGGCAAACTTTTCGTAGCCCGATTCCTGAGGATTTTCATGCGCCGCTCCCGGCCGGCTTCGGGGCCAGCAACGACTTCAGGTAATCGGGCTTGCCCTGCTCGCGCACGAGGTGCGGATACTTCAAACCGCCGTCGTAGTGCACGGTGTACGTGTCGACGGCGCCATCGCTGCGCGCCTTGATCTGCAGCGGCTGCTTGCTCTTTTGCGCCGCGGCGATCGCGTCGTGCAACACCTGGGCGCTCCAGGCGTGCCCATCGACGGAAACCATCTGCATGCCGGGCGCAAGCCCGGCCTTGAACGACGGCCCCTGCCACAACACGTCCTCGACGCGGCCATCAGTCGAGAGAAACATGCCGACGGAAAACATCGCGTTGATGCCGTGGCCTTCCAACTCGCCCATGCCGACGTTTTGCAGCGCGCTTTCGTAAGCCGACGGCTTGTCGGTATAAACAAGTTTCCAGCCGCTGGCCTCGATGCCGGAAAGCAGCGGCACCTGATCGCCCGTGCCATTTACCCAGGTGTGGAGGAACGTCGCCCAGTCGTATGGCTGGATCTTGTCGAGCGCCTTGGCGACGTCATTGAAGTCGTAGGTGCGGGTGACGAAGCTGCCGTTCTCGACACCGAAAAACGCGCGCGCGAAATCGTCGATACTGCGCTTGTCGTGACTCAAGACGCGGATCTTCATGTCGACAGCCAACCACAGCAATTCACCTTCGCGATAGAAGTCGTTTTGCCGACGCCAGTTGGCCCATGCTTCGGGCGCGCCGTAATCCACCGCCATGGTGGTATCGATGAGCGGCCGCCATTCGCGCCCGGTCCGATGCGCCATCACCGCGGCGCGGTATGCCAGCGCGTCGCGCCAGGTCTCGGGCGACCACAACCCGCTTCGCGCGGTGAGCGTATCGCCCAGGTACACGGTCAGTCCTTCGTACACCCACAGCAGTTTCGGCTTTTCCGGCTGCTCGAAATCGGGGCGCCACAAGCCCTCGGGGCGCATGAACTTGCCGTTCCACGAATGGGTGTATTCGTGTGGCAGCAGCGAACCGTCGAGCATGAAATGCGCGGGGTCGGCGAACATCTTCGAACCGCTGCGCGCCTTGTCGTCGCTCGATTGGTGGTGCTCCAGGCCGCCTTTCGCGGTGTGGTCGCTCAAGGTCAGCAGCAGGTGGTAGCTGTCGTAATGATGCGACTCGAACAGCGCCTGCGCCTGCTCGATCAGGTGATGGAAGCCCGCGCTCTGCGGATCGGTGATCGCGATCGCGGCGGCGCTGTCGCCGACCATGTCGAGGTAACGGCGCACCGAAGAACCCTTGGGCGTCAGGTCGATTTCGCGAAAATATTTGCCCGCAATCACCGGCGAATCGACCAGCGTGTTGAACGGCACCGGCTTGAAATCGATGCGCTTGCCGTCGCGCTTTTCCGTCTGCAATGCGCTGCCGTAGTGCCAGTCGGCGGGAACCGACAGCGATGGCTTGAACATCTGGTCTTTGGTCGGGAATCCTGCGCGATACAGCGAGACGTGATCCCAGGTCAGGTCGATGAGGTTGGCCGTCACGCGATCGTTCGACGGAAACTGGAAACTGACGTCGAGCTGCCGTACGCCTTCGGGCACCGTCAGGTGGAAGGTGAAACGATCCAGTTCGTCGCGCTGCCATGCGATGCGTTGGCCGTTGCCCGAGAACTCCAGGCCCATGATGTCGTTGATGGGACCGTCCGGTGAATGGTCACCCGGAATCCACTTCGGGTAGTACAGCGTCAGCGGTCCGGGCGCGACGGGCATTACTTCATGCACGTACAGGAGCTTCTGGCCCGGATCGGGCAGGCTCACCGTCAGCGCGACCGGGCCGGGCGCGGGTCCGACGTTCTCCGCGGCCATGCACGACAGCGGCGCCACCAGGGCCAGTGCCCAAAAGAACAACGACAGTCGTTTCATGTTTCCCTCCGAAAAATCGATCAGTCGCCCTGCTCGAAGCGGCTGTTGTGGAAAGTCAGGCCACGGAATGCCGTTCTGGTCCTTTTGAGCCTCGAACGGGTCCGCTGATCAGTTGTTTCCAACGATGCCGCGATCAGGAAAGATCGCCCAATTTCCGTTGCCGCCACATCCACAGGTAGTACAGCGGCAAGCCGACCAGCGTGATCAAAATGCTGGCGATGGTGGACCAGAATTGCGCGTACAGCGCGTTGGCGACCACCACGAAGGTCGCCAGCACGAACAGGGCCGGTATCACCGGATAGCCGAGCGTGCGATACGGACGCGGAACTTCCGGCCGCTTCCTGCGCAGGATGAACAGGCCGATCGCACACAAGGCGAGGAACGGCCAGATGCCCAGCACGTAGGCTTCGGCAAGCTGCATGAAATCGCGCAACAACACGTACACCACCGCGATCACGACGATGAACGTGATCGCGACATAGGGCGTTTCGTATTTCGGATGGATCTTGCCGACGGTGCGGAAGAACAAACCATCCTCGGCCATCGCGAAAAACACCCGCGGGGTCGAGAGGATGCTGCCGTTCAAGGTGCCGAATACCGACAACATCACCAGTGCGCCGACCAGCGAAACCCCGACACGACCCAGCACCACGGTGGCGGCATCGGTGGCCACGGACTTCGATGCCGCCAGTTCCGGCAACGGCAAGGCGCGCAGGTAGGCGACATTGATCAGCAGGTAAACCACCATCACCAGAACGACGCCACCGATCAGCGCCATCGGCAAATTGCGACCCGGGTTCTTGACCTCGCCCGACAGCGTGGTCAGATTTTCCCAGCCGTCGTAGGCCCACAACGCCGCGATCAGGCCGATGCCGATCCCCGACCAATTCGCCATGCCCATCGGTTCGGTGTTGAGCGGGTTGTGCTCGCCCCCGGGTGCCAGGAAAAAGATCGCCACCGACAGGCCCACGATCGCCAGCACTTTCGCGCTGGTGGAAATGTTCTGGATCACGGCACCCAATTTCACCGAACGCACGTTGGCGATGGCGACCAGCACGATCAGCGCCGCGGCAATCAGGTGCTGGGTGAACACGGGAACCGGCACGAAGAAGCCAAGGTACTCGGCGAACATCAGGCTTTGCGCCGCCCACGAGATCGGCTGGGTCAGCAGGAACATCCAGCCGAACAGGAACGCCAGCGGACGTCCGTAGGCCTCGCGCAAATATACGTACGGCCCGCCGGCCGCGGGATACATGGCCGCAAGCTCGGCGATCGACAACGCGCCGAACAAGGCCACGATGCCGCCAAGAATCCACACCAGCGCGATACCGGTGAGGTTGCCGGTATCCGCGGCGATGCCCGAAGGCACCCGGAAGATACCGCTGCCGATGATCACCCCCACCACCACCGCCATGCCGGTGGCGAGGCCCAGTTTGCGCGGCAGTTCTCGTCGAGGCGATGTGGTCGTATTCATGGTCGTGGATCGTACATGCACGCAGCGCCTGTGTAGCGGTGAACCCGGTCCGGTGCACCGCGCGCGCCTTGCTGCGTTCGCACATGCGCAACGAGCTGGCAATTGGCGGACTTCAGGTGGGTTTCATACGCGGCGCACCCAGCGAGGCCATAACCCGCAGCTATGCCGGGTACGCGTCTTTTCATTGGCGGCTTTCGATCCTCGATGCTTAGCTCGGCACACCTTCCCGGGCAATCGGAGACAGCCATGCGGCGCGGATTCCTTTGTGCCATCGCGCTTGCATGCATGGTCAGCTTGGAGGTTATTGCCGGAACACCGGCGCAAGGAAATTACGACCTGATTGTCCGCAATGGACGCATCATCGACGGCACGGGCTCGCCGTGGTACCACGGCGACGTCGCCATCCGCGATGGCCGCATCGTCGCGATCGGCCGGTTGGCGGACGCGACCGCGCGCACGACCATCGATGCCAAGGGCGAAATCGTGGCGCCGGGCTTCATCGACATGCTGGGCCAGTCGGAGTTGAACATCCTCGTTGCACCCAGCCTGCCATCGAAAATCTACCAAGGCATCACGACCGAGATCACGGGCGAAGGCGACTCGATCGCACCCCTCGACGATCGCATCATTGAAAACAACCAGGCGGGCTATCAACACCTCGGCATCACACCGACGTGGCGCACACTGGACGGCTATTTCGCGCGGCTGGAAAAACAGGGCATCGGCATCAACCTCGGCACCTATGTCGGCGCGACCTCCATACGCCGAATGGTGCTGGGCGACGACGACGTGCAACCAACGCCCGCGCAACTGCAACAGATGCAGGCGCTGGTCGCCGCCGCGATGAAGCACGGCGCCATGGGGCTGTCGAGCGCGCTGCAGTACGCGCCCGCACCGTACGCCACCACCCACGAACTGATCGCGCTGGCCCAGGTGGCCTCCCGCTACGGCGGGATCTATGCGACCCACATGCGCGACGAAGGCAATGACGAAGCCAGCGCGCTCGACGAAGTGTTCAAGATTGGCCGCGAAGCGCACATCCCGGTCGAAATCTTCCACCTCAAGGCCGCCGGCAAGGCCAACTGGGGCAAGATACCGGGCATCATCGCCGCCATCGACCGCGCCCGTGCGGAAGGGCTGGACGTCACGGCCGACACCTATGCCTACACCGCCTGGGGCAATTCGCTTGCGTCCATCGTGCCACCGTGGGCACATGCGGGTGGCGACGCCAAATTGATCGCGCGCCTGAGGGATCCCAAGACGCGTGCGCGGATCAAGGCGTACATCCAGGATCCGAGCAAGGACAACCAGTGGAACAACGAGTGGAAGGAGGCCCCCGGGCCCGACGGGATATTGGTCACCTCGGTCGGCAATCCCGCGTTGCGTTCATTGCAAGGCAAGCGCATTTCCGACATCGCCAAGGCTTGGCACGAGGATCCGCTCGACGCGGCTCTCGATCTCCTGATCAAGGATGACGCTGCCACCAGCGTCGCGGTATTCGGCATGGATCAGGCCGACGTAACGACGGTGCTCAAGCAGCCATGGGTTTCGATCTGCAACGACTCGGAAGGCACCGAGCCGTGGGGAATACTCGGCAAGGCGCACCCCCATCCGCGTGCCTATGGCACGTTTCCGCAGATCCTCCAAAAGTACGTCGGACAACAACACGTGCTGACGCTGCCCGATGCGATCCGCAAGTTCACGTCGCTGCCCGCGCAACGCATGGGGCTGACCCAACGTGGCGTGATCAAGGTCGGAATGTACGCGGACATGGTCGTGTTCGACCCCGCCAGGGTCCGCGACACCGCGACCTTCGAACGACCCAACCAGCTTGCGAAGGGCATGGACTACGTCATCGTGAACGGCACGCCGGTGATCGCCGACGGCAAGATGACCCGCGCGCTTCCCGGCACGGTGTTGCGCGGACCGGGATACGTGCCCGGCAATTGATCGCCCTTCCATTCGTATGGGAAGCGCAACGTCAGCGAACCGTTCTCGCGCAGGCATTACCTGATTGCAGCATGGCTTCCGGGAGTGACCCATGGGCCTCCGTTTCACCAAGATGCATGGCCTCGGCAACGACTTTGTCGTGATCGACGCGCGCCAGTCGCCGCTGCCTGACGCGGCGCGCATCCGCGCGATGGCGAACCGCCACACTGGCGTCGGTTTCGACCAGATGATGATCCTGGAATCCGCCCGCGACCCCTCCCGCCTCGCGGCGTACACGATCCGCAACGCCGATGGCACCATCGCGCCGCAATGCGGGAATGGCGCGCGCTGCCTCGGCGCCTGGCTGCACCGCGCCGGCGTGCTTGCGACAGGCGTCGACGTCTTGCTGCAAAGCCCGGTCGGCATCGTGGGGATGCGCCTCGTCGACGCCACCACCGTGACGGTGGAAATGGGCGAGCCGGAGTTCGAGCCTGCGCGTATACCGTTCGACGCGCCGGCAGTCGCGGACACCTACCCGCTCGACGTCGATGGAGAACAGGTCGAAATCTCGGCGGCCTCGATGGGCAGCCGGCATGCGGTGATCGAGGTCGACGACATTGCGTCAGCCCGCGCCGATCACCTCGGCCCCCGCATCACCGTACATCCGCGTTTTCCGCAAGGCGCCAACGCCTGCTTCGTGCACATCGTGGATGAACGTTTCGTGCGGCTGCGCGTGCACGAACGCGGCGCCGGATGGACGCTCGCCTGCGGCAGCGGCGCGTGCGCGACAGTCGCCGCCCTGCACCGCCGCGGTCGCGTTGGCGACGACGTTCGCGTGGAAATGCCCGGCGGCACGCTCGCGATCGCATGGCAGGGACCGGGTCACGCCCTTTCGATGACGGGCCCCGCGGCATTCTCGTTCGACGGGGAATGGCTGGGTATCTGAGACGCCACTTCAATGCGGTGAAGGCGGCCAGGACATTCGTGGCGGATGGGCTCCAAGAACCAGGTCTTCGTGCACCGCAACCCATAACCCCCAGCTATGCCGGATGACCGTCTTTTCATGGTGGGATTCGTTGGCCGATGAGTATCCTTGATCGCCTGCCGCGCAATGCGGCGGGTCAAGGGAAGCCTTGACCATGGGGCCATGCGGCATGCTGAAAAGATGCGGCATCAGACGATCGCTGCGTCGAGACAACATCACTTGAATCACACGACTGGGGAGTGAGAATCATGAAGGGCAAGTCGCGTTCGTTGCATCGCAAAAACGTGTTCCGGCGCAAAGCGCTGGTCCTCGCCATCGGCGCGGTCACTTTCAGTCTGGCGAGTACGGGCTGGGCGCAGGCGACCAGCAGCACCAGTTCCGGCACCGCTCAGGATACGCCGCAGACTACCTCACAGAACACTAGTCAAGACACGAAGAAAACCAAGGCGAAAGCCACTGCCGGCTCGTCTCACGTGCAGACGCTCGAGAAAGTCACCGTAACCGGTTCGCGCATCAAGCGTGCGCAGATTGAAGGCCCGTCGCCGGTGGTGATCATCACCGCCCAGGACATCAAGGAGGAAGGCTTCACGACCGTAGCCGAAGCCTTGGGTACCCTCACGCAATACACCGGTAACGTCGTTGGTGGTGAGTGGAATTTCGGCAACCAGCAGCCGGATGCGCAGTATCTCAACCTGCGCGGCCTTGGCGTTGGCTACCAGTTGATCCTGCTCAACGGCAAACGCATGGCGGATTACCCCGCGGCATCCACGGCGGGAGACATGGGAATCAGCATCGGCAACATCCCGATGGCAGCCATTGCTCGCATCGAAGTGCTCAGCAGCAGCGCATCGGCCATTTACGGCTCCGACGCCGTGGCCGGTGTCGTCAACATCATCACCAAGGAAAACTGGGAAGGCAATCATGTGCGCCTGCGTGAAGGCGGCGCCACCCTGGGAGGCGGCAACACCCTCGATTTTCAGTTCAGCGGCGGCAAGATCTGGGATCGCGGCAGCATCACCTATGGCTTCGAGCAGTTGTTCCGCAAACCCCTTTACGCCTGGCAGCGCGGTGACCAGGGCTTTTACAACCCGAGAACAGCCCCGCAGCAAAACCCGGACCCCAATCACCCGACCTATACGCCCACCCGAGGCCTGGCGTTCTGGACCTACGCCACGCCAGGCGGCTACATGCATTACAACTACTGGCTGGATCAAGCTGGCAATCTGGCCCTGGCGTCGCCCACCTCCCCGGACGCCGGCGGCGCGCTCGAATACAGCTGCGCCCAGGTGGGTCATGCGCCGTACTACCCGTACAAGGTCGATGGCAATACGCCTTCCAATTGCGGCGCTTTGAACTATTACGACTGGGTCACGCTGGCCAACCAGTACAACAAGACTTCTGTCTTTGTCTCGGGCAAGTACCACATCACCGACACGGTCGATGCCTATGGCCAGTTGCTGGTAACCCGCGCGCGCGACGTGATGACCCAGCGCTCCAATCTCTACATGTTCAACCAGGGTGACGCCTACGACACGACGCTGGGGCAGTTCGAATTCCAGCGCGTTCTGGATGCCACGCAGATTGGCGGCATGTCACCGCGAACCTATGAAGATACCGCCATCAACGCCAACGCCGGCGTGAGAGGCAGGGTGTTCGATCGCTTCGACTGGGATGCCAGTCTTACCTTCTCCCAGGACAAGATGCACAGCTGGTGGCGCGGGCCCATCACGAACAAGGTGAATGACTATTTCTTCGGTACGGCAGTCGGTCACGATCCGGACGACAACAACTCTCCCATCTATGACCTCGGGCCTTTGCAATACCAGCACATGTTCGGCCCGATGTCGCCGGATGATTACGCGGCGGTGACCGATATCCTCAACAACCACAATACCTCACAGGCCGCTTCGGGGCAGTTCGTGTTCGGAGGCCGGTTGTTCACGCTGCCGGCCGGCGACGTGGAAATGTCCGTCGTGCTGGAAGGCGAGCATTCGAAGTACTTCCTCGGTCCGGACGTTCGCTCGCGCAACTACTATGATGGACCGGATCACTCCTTCAACTACAACGCCACGTGGGGCGGCGGCTCGCGCAATCGCTATGCGGCGGGCGTGGAGTTCCGCGTCCCCATCGTGTCGACCCTGACCGCCGATCTTGCCACGCGCTACGACAAGTACAAGGACATCTCGCAGATCGGGGGTGACCTTACCTGGGCTGTCGGACTTGAATGGCGGCCGATTGAAAGCCTGTTGTTCCGCGCCAATCGTCAGACGAGTTTTCTCGCGCCCAACCTGATGTGGATCTATGGCGGGCCGGTATCGGCCTACGGCACGTTCACCAATGAATACCTGTGCCGCAAGGCCGGCCTCGATCTGACCAACAACGACGACAACCAGCAGTGCTACGCCGGCTCGTACGATGATGGTTTGTGGTACGTCTCCGGCGGTGAAAACACGCATCTGAAAGCGGAAACCGCGGTATCCAATGGCGCTGGTTTCGTGTGGGATCTGGCGGAGAAACTCTCGTTCAGCCTCGACTACTGGGACATCGAACTGAAGAACAAGAGTGTCTATCTCAGCACGGGCAACATACTGAACGTCAACACCGCCTGTCTCCTGGGTTCCTATGACAACGGCGATCCGATCGACTCCAACTCGGCCCAGTGCAAGCTGTACGAAGACTTTGTAACGCGCGATGCAGCGGGTCACATCACGAACATAAGTGTCCAGGCGATCAATCAAGCCGGTGTGAAAACCCATGGTTTCGACGCCAGCCTGCGCTATGCCTGGAGCTGGGGCCGATTCGGTGACTTCAAAGCCAACATCGGCTTTACCCGCGTCATGGGTTACGAGGTGCAGGTCGCCCCGGGGGATGTCTGGCAGGACGCGATGCACTGGACATCGGACGTGGCATTCCGCATGCGCACCAATTGGACCTTGGGCTGGATCAAGGATGGCTGGAACGTATATTTGTACGGATTTCGCGACAGTTCACGGCCCAACTTTTACGCGACCCGTGTTCCGGCGGATACCGGCACGATTTACCCGTTGCGGCCGTTCATCCAGTGGAATGCGTCGGTATCGAAAGAGATCGCCCCGGGCTGGAAGGTGGGTCTTGACGTCGTCAACGTGTTCAACAGTTTCGGGCCGAAAGACCCCACCTACACTTCACCTCCGTACTACAACGCCATCTACGGCCTGACGGGCCGCTCGGTCTACGTCAACCTCGACGTCGATTTATGACATCGGCACATCGGCAAGGTGACGCAGTGAGCCGCTGGCTTCAGCCGCCGCGCTCGGCGAATTTCTCGATCGCCTGCAATTGGTGAGGACGTAGCAGCCCTTCCCACCGAGGGAGCGACGTGCCAGTGGGGATGGGGCAAACGATGTGACAATCGACCCCATCCCTCTCCAGGCCGTCCGCCCGAAGGGGAGGAGAAAAAAACCGAGGCGTCGCTTTCATCTCTCGCCAAACCCTTGCTGACAAGGGCACGCAGCGAGTGGAGCCGCGCCAGTTCGAAGCCGCCGAGCGCACGCGGGCCGGCGTGTTCTTGCTGGCGCGCGGCGACTCGAAGGCGGTGCGGAATACGAAGCGCTGGTGGCAGACCCCGAGGGGGCCATTCGCCGCATGCGAGACTTCTGCGGGTTGCCCTTCCACCCCGCGTGTCTCGAACCCCACAAGACCGCGCGCGCCGTGCTGACGCCCAGCGCCTCGCAAGTGCGACAGCTCCCTGCACCGCGGCAGCGAACGCAGTAGCGAATGGCGCGCGATCGGCGATCTCCACAGATTTCGGAAGCCGTCCCGAATAACAAAACCATAACCCAAGGCTATGCCGAATGACTGTCTTTTCATTGGTGGTCATCGCTGGCCGGTAAGTATGCTCGGGAACGAACTGCGAGTGATGTCCGACAACGGCCTTTGACCGTTGCGCACGCCGTGATGCAGCCAACCGACCGCTTGGCTGCATCATTGTGCGCAACGGGGGGAAGCAAAGCCGCGGCAGCACATGCTCACTGTGCCTGCATTCCAACCCAGGAGGGACGTACCATGAAGAGCAAGTTTTTGCGTGCGCGGCATTGCCCCAACGTTTTCCAGCGCAAGGCGCTGGCATTGGCGATCGGTGGAACGATCGCGCTCGCCTTCGGCGGCAGCGCATACGCGCAGGCGACCAACGGAACCATCTACGGAACGGTTCCGGTGGCTGCCGGCGAAACCATCCATATCACCAGCAGTTCGTCGGGCTTCAAGCGCACCATCACGGTGGGCGCGTCGGGGAAGTATTCGCTCATCGTCCCGATCGGCACCTATACCGTATCGCTGATCCAGAACGGCCAGGTCATCCAGAGCCAAAACGATGTCAGCCCGGTGGCGGCGGGTTCGGTGGAAGTGGACTTCGCCAGCAGTACCGCGGTTACGTCGAGCGGGACGCTCAGCACCATCAACGTTACCGCCAACGTGATCCCGGTGATCGACGTGACGACCACCAACCAGGTCACCACGATCACGCAAAAGCAGTTGCAGCAGTTGCCGCTGGGACGCAGCGCCGAAGACATCGCCATGCTGGCGCCGGGCGTACAGCCGGGCTCGGCCGTGCTGGTCGGCGGTCCGCTGGGCACCGCGGCCGTGACCTTCGGCGGCGCTTCGACGGCGGAAAACCAGTATTACATCGATGGCATGCTCACCAGCGCCGTGCTCGACAACCAAGGCGGCATCGGCTTGCCGTACAACTCGATCGAGCAGCAACAGACTTTCATTTCGGGCTATGGCTCCAAGTACGGCCGTTCCATCGGCGGCGTCATCAACCAGCTCGGCAGAACCGGTTCGAACGAATGGCACTTCGGCTTCCGCGCGCAGTGGTCGCCGGCGAGCTGGGCCAGTGATCCCAAGAACACCTACTACGCCAACCCGCTCGTCACGCGGGCCGGCCACCATGCGGGGGATCTGTACTCCTACAACCAGGACAACCACGGGATGAATACGGTCTATGACGCGTATGTCAGTGGCCCGATCATCAAGGACAAACTGTTCTTCTTCCTGAGCGCCGAGGAGAATGATTCGAAATACGCGAGCGTCAATTGCAAGTATTGCCTGAATACGGAATTTTTCGACCAGACCCATAAGCCGAAGATCTACGCAAAAATCAACTGGAACATCAACGACAGCAATTTCCTGACGTTGACCGCACTCCAGAGTTCGCTCAAGACGTGGGATTGGACCCACCACTACGATTACGACACGCACACCGCGGGGGACTTTTACTACAAGGGCCAGACCGGAAAGAACGTGTACAGGATGGGCGTACTCAACTACACCTCCTACATCACCGACAACCTGACCCTGCACGCGATGTACGGCAAATCGCACGAGCAATACGGCAGTTTCCAACCGGGTTATCCCGGCTATGACCCGGACATGGTCTACGTGGGCGGCATCTCCAACCAGAATCCGGCGTTTACGCCGGACGGCCCCATCGGCAATACACAGAATGCCCTGACCGTGACGCCGGACAACCATCGTGTCGATCTCACCGATTACCGCCTGGACCTGGATTACAAATGGCGCAACCACGATTTCCAGGTGGGCATCGACAACGACATCCAGCGGGACCTCAACGACGGCGTGGAAGGCACCGGCCCGGGTTACGGCTGGAGTTACGGAGTGGTTGGGACAGCCGATCTAAACAAGCCGCTTATCGGCACCGACCCGAATTCGATACCGTACGTGGGGCCGGTGACTTCCAATCCGGCGGGCGCCGATGGCTATTACGTGTCGAAGCTCATCCAGGCCTACAGCCCGTCCACGCGGGTTGTCGAACGCGCGCAGTACATCCAGGACAGGTGGCAGATCACGCCGAATTTCCTGTTGACCCTGGGCCTGCGCAACGACCAGTTCGTCAACTACGACGCCGCCAACACCCCCTATATCCGGCTGACCAAGCCGAACTGGTCGCCGCGCATCGGCTTCAGTTGGGACGTGC
>DATEDI010000015.1:0-12771 GCA_035281745.1 Rhodanobacteraceae bacterium | reverse complement strand
ATCTCCCGGGGCTTCAAGCCCCCTGAAGGACCCTCGAAGACCACGAGGTTGATAGGCGCGGTGTGGAAGTGCAGCAATGCATTGAGCTAACGCGTACTAATGATCCGTGCGGCTTGACCATATAACCCCAAGACGCTTCGCTTGCGACTGGGGTCAGAGTGCACTTTCTTTTGTTGACGCAAGTGAAAGTGGACGCCGATTGAAGAAGAAAGTGCACTCTGACCCCGGTTTTCGCCTCGATGGCACGTTTTGGCTCGAAGAATCAAACACTCGTCACATCCCGACCCCATGCTGATCGCGCGCAACTGTGCGCGCATCGCACCGATTCCCTGGCGGCCATAGCGGTGTGGTCCCACCCGATCCCATCCCGAACTCGGAAGTGAAACGCACCAGCGCCGATGGTAGTTTGGCATTCGCCATGCAAGAGTAGGACACTGCCAGGGGCTTCAAAATGGAAAGGCCCCCGTCATTCGACGGGGGCCTTTTTCTTTGCATCGAATTTTGTCCAGCGACACCGTCCTGCCTTCACTCGATCACGCGCAGCTCGCCGGCGACGCCGACCGGCCCGCCGCAGTTGTTGCCGACGACTTGACAGCATTGATCGTACTGCGTTTGGCAGTAGGCTTGCGTATTTCCAATGGCCAGACAGTAAATCATTTGCGTCGAGCATGAAGAGGCGCCTTGGTACGGGGACGCCGTGGCGGCCGCGCTGTTGAGTGCGGCGCAACCCAGCACCGATGCAACGAAGATCGACAATGTCAGTCTGATGCGTTTCATGGAAGCCTCCTGTTGGTCATGAAGTTCGACAGCATCGTCATGGCCATCGGCGCGTGCCGGTCCGGCGGGCTTTCGATCGGAAGCCATGATGCGTCAGCAGCCTGCGCCGTCACTGATCATGGCCATGTGAAATCGGTCGGAATGATTGCGATAACGTGAAGGCGGTCGCGTTTCGGGGGTGTTGAGCGCGCGACGGGTGCAGCCAACGATCCGCCTCAGATCCAGCCAGACAATTGCCCGAGAGCAATCGATGCCAACGCATCGGCGTGCGCCGAGCCGTCGTTGAGCGCCGGGATGTACCGGAACCGGCGGCCGCCCTGGGTGAGGAAGGTCGCGCGGTAACGCAGTGCCACTTCTTCGAGGGTTTCGAGGCAATCCACGGCGAAGCCCGGACATGCCACATCCAGGGTTCCGACGTCCTGTCGCGCGAGTTGCTCGACCATCTCGTCGGTGTAAGGGCGGAGCCAGGGCTGGCGACCCAGGCGCGACTGGAACGTCACCAACAGGTCGTCGTCGATCCCGAGCACGTCGCCCAGTCGACGCGCGGTTTCGCGGCACTGGTCGGGATACGGATCGCCGGCCGCGGCATATTTCTCCGGGATGCCATGGAAGCTCAGCAGCAATTTGTCGCCGCGTCCTTGTTCTGCCCAGTGGCTGCGCACGGCGCTGGCCAGTGCCGCAAGATATCCGGCATCCGCGTGATAGTCGTTGACGGTACGCAGCTCGGGCAGCCAGCGCAGGGCTCGCATCACCCGGCTCACGGCATCCAGCGCGGCGCCGGTGGAAGTCGCTGAATACTGCGGAAACAGCGGCAACACCAGCAGCCGACGTACGCCCGCCCGCATCAACTGGGCGATCGTCCCGTGAGCGGACGGCTCACCGTACGTCATCGCCAGCGCGGTGATTACCTTGCCCGCGGTACGCCGTGAGATTTCCGAGCCCACAGCTTGTGCCAGCCGGTCACTGAACACCAGCAGCGGCGAACCGTCGTTGCGCCACACCTTTGCGTACGCCTCGGCCGAGCGGCGGGGCCGCGTACGCAGGATGTAGCCATGCAGCACCAGCCACCATAGCCAGCGGGGCGATTCCACGATGCGCGGATCGGCCAGGAATTCAGAAAGATAGTCGCCGACCGCGTCGGCGGTGGGGGCGGTGGGCGTACCCAGGTTCAGCAACAATACCGCCGTACGCGCATGCGCGGTCGGTTGGTCCGGGAATCCAAGGTAGCGGGACATGCGGCGAGTCCAGTTCGCCCGAGGCGAAAGGTGTGACTGCGCAGTCTGCCACAGCACGCCGGCGTCAGCTGGCGGCCATGCGGCGGCGGGCTGCGGTACACTGGGTGGAAGCGGAAAGCCTGCGCCGCATCTTGTCGCGATGGGCATGATTCCGCACGAGGTTTTTATGGGTTTTGACAGCATCTGGCATTGGTTGGTCCTGCTCGTGATCGTGCTGGTGATTTTCGGCACCAGCAAGCTGACCAAGATCGGTCCCGATCTCGGCAACGCCATGCGCGGTTTCAAGAAGGCGTTCCACGGCGACGAGGAAGAGAAAAGCGCCGCCGCGTCCAGCGAAAAATTGCAGGCCGATCCGCCTCCCGCGACGGGACCTGCACATCAGGAACAGCGCGACTCGACCGAGTCGAAGCACGCTGAGTAACTTGGGCGGTGCGCCGCGATGATCGAGCTCAGCTTTTCGAAGCTGCTGCTGCTGGCCGTGATTGCGCTGGTGGTGCTTGGGCCGGAAAAGCTCCCCAAGGCCGCACGCATGGCCGGTGCGATGCTGCGCCGGCTGCGGCTCGGCTGGGAAAGCGTGCGCAGCGAAGTTGAACGCGAGCTGGAGATCGAAGAGATCCGGCGCGCCGCGAAGGAAGCCGCCGATCGTGCCGACGCGATGCGCAAAGCCGCCGACACCGAGATGCATGCGACGCGCGCGTCGGTGAGCCGGGCCGTCGCGGAAGTCGCGAACACGACCGATGCGCCCGAGGGCAAGCTTGCCGCCATTCCGAAGGAGTCGCACGATGGCGACGCCTGAGCGCGATCCCGACAAGGATTCCGGTTTCGATCTCGAGCAAGGCATCTTTTCGCACCTGCTCGAGTTGCGTTCGCGCCTGATCAAGGCGATCGCCTGCGTGGTGGTCGTGCTGGTGTGCCTGATTCCGTTCGCCAACCGGCTCTACACGTGGCTGGCCGAGCCGTTGGTGAAGCGCCTGCCGCACGGCGCGCATCTGATCGCCACGCAGGTTGCCAGTCCGTTCCTCACGCCGCTGAAGCTGGCGTTCTACATCGCGCTGTTCGTCAGCATGCCGGTGATCGTCTACCAGTTGTGGGCTTTTGTCAGTCCCGGCCTGTACCGCCATGAAAAGCGTCTGGCGCGCCCGCTGCTGGTCGCATCGGTATTCCTGTTCTACTGCGGCTGTGCGTTCGCGTACTTCCTGGTGTTGCCGGCGGCGTTCCGGTTCCTCACCGCCGTCACGCCTGCCGGCGTAGAGATGATGACGGACATCACGCACTACCTCGATTTCGTGATGCTGGTGTTCTTCGCGTTCGGACTTTGTTTCGAAATCCCGGTGGTGCAGGTGATCGTGGCGGCGACGGGACTGGTGAGCCTGCAGAAGCTCAGGAGCTGGCGGCGCTATGCCATCGTGGCGTCGGCCGCGGTGGCGGCCGCGATCACGCCGCCCGACATCACCTCGATGCTGTTGCTGCTGATCCCGATGGTGATCCTGTACGAACTCGGCCTCATCGCGGTGCGCGTGCTGGTGAAACCCAAGCCGGCGCCCGACACCGCGGAACAGCCGTACTGATTCTCGCCTTGTTGCCTCTTGGTGAGGAGTCGCGGCCACATTGCTCGACTACCATTTCGTTGCCTACCACGAGGAACCGGCATGAGCGAACCCGGGCCAGAGCCTGCCGACCAGTTACCGAAACACACGACTCCCACCTGGGAAGTGGAATTGCTGATTTCCGGCGTCGCCGTGTTCGCGATGCTGCAGCTGCCGGGCTGGTTGAATGATCGGTTGATGTTCCTGCTGCCGCGTTTCGAGGATAGTTGGCGCGCCTCGCTGATCATCGTGTTCTCCTATTCCATGGGCGCGGCGGTCATCCTGGCGGCGACCTTTGCGCTGCATCTTCTGCTGCGCGCCTACTGGATCGCGCTGGTCGGCATGCATTCCGTCTATCCCGACGGCATCCGCTGGGAGCGCCTGCGGATGGGCCCCATCGAGCGCGAGGTCATGCAACGCCGCGACGGCAATTTCGCGGCCATGGTCGAACGCGCCGACAATCGCGCCTCGGTGGTGTTTGCGACGGGCGTGGCGCTCGCCGCGATCCTGCTCGTCCTCACCGTGCTCGTGGTCGGCGTGTTTGCGGCGGGAATGGCCATCGTTGCGGCCATGCAGTGGCAAGTACCGTCCGAGCGCATCCTCCTGACCGGCATCGCCATCGTGTTGGGCCCTTCGCTCCTGATCAGTCTGCTGGATCGACGATGGGGATCGCGCTTGGGTGAGGGCAGTCCATTGCGCCGCGCGATCGCTGCGGGATTCAACCTCTATGCGCGGCTTGGGTTTGCGAACAAGGGTGGCATACTGGGTGTGCTCTCCAGCCATCATGGCCGATGGCGGGTGCAAGTGATCGCCACGGTGGCGATCATGGTCTGCCTTTTCGGCGCCATGTTCGGCCAGTTGGCCATCCGCACGCCGGAGCGGCTCGGCAGCTACGCGTGGTTCCCTCACTTCGACAAGAACGCGGCCAACGTGGTCGACAGCGCCTACTACGACGACCAGCGCGATCCATTGCGCAGCAGGTTGGCGCCATTCATCCAGAGCGCCGAGATCGACGGCCATTACATCCGGTTGACCGTGCCTTATCAGCCCAATCGCGACGCGGTCGCCATGCAGCGAAAATGTCCTGCCGCAGCGAGGAGCGAAGCATCCGACACGCGCGCCGCCGCGACGCTGCGCTGCCTCGCCGAGTTGCACCCGGCGACACTGGACGGCAAACCATTGCCTGATCTTCGCTACGATGCCGGCAGCGATGCGCGCACCGAGCGCCCGGCGCTGGTGGCCATGATCGACGTGCGTGCGCTGGCGGCGGGACGGCACGAGCTTGCAATCGCGGGTTCGCCGTCTCCCCCGGAAGACGGCAAATCCGACCCGCCCGGTCCATGGATCATCCCGTTCTGGCGCTGAGCGTGTTTGCGTAGAATCCAATTCCTTCTTCGTATCTTTGCGCAACGTGACCGCAACACTTCGCAAGATCGTGCACGTCGACATGGACGCATTCTATGCGTCGGTCGAACAGCGCGACGATCCCGGGCTGCGTGGCCGGCCCGTGGTGGTCGCGTGGAAGGGCGCACGTTCGGTGGTATGCGCGGCGAGTTACGAAGCCCGCAAGTTCGGCGTGCATTCCGCGATGCCGGCCATGCGTGCAGAGCGGCTGTGTCCGCACGCGGTGTTCGTGCCACCCGACTTCACGCGTTACAAGGCCGTGTCGCGCCGGGTGCGCGAAATCTTTGCGCGCCACACGGATCTGATCGAGCCACTGTCGCTGGACGAGGCGTATCTCGACGTCACGCAGCCAAAATCCGGCTTGGAGTCCGCAACCGCGGTGGCCGAAGCGATCCGCGCGGCGATTCGCGAGGAAACGAATCTCACCGCATCGGCCGGCGTTGCGCCGAACAAGTTTCTGGCCAAGATTGCATCGGATTTCCGCAAACCAGATGGTCTGTTCGTGGTGCGTCCACACGACGTACTGGCGTTCCTCGCCCCGCTTGCAGTCGAGCGCCTGCCCGGTGTCGGCAAGGTGATGCAGCGCAAGCTGGCGGAACTCGGCATCGCTTCGATCACCGATCTGCGTGCGTTCGATGCGAACGTGCTGGAAAAGCGCTTCGGCCGCTATGGCCGCCGCTTGCACGAGTTGTCACTGGGCATCGACGAACGGCCTGTGACGCCGGATCGCCCGACGCTGCAGATTTCATCCGAAGATACATTCGAGCATGATCTCGCGCTCGATCAACTCGCGCCGCACATCGAGCGGCTCGCCGGCAAGACGTGGGCCGCATGCGAACGCGAGGCCGAAGGTCCGCACGGTCGCATCGCGCGCAGCGTGGTGTTGAAGTTGAAGACTGCGGATTTCCGCATCCTCACGCGAACCGTTACGCCTGCTGAGCGACCTTCTTCTGCGAGCGAACTCGCCGAAGTCGCCTGCGCGCTGCGCGTTCGAGTGAACCTGCCGCCGCGCACGCGCTATCGCCTCGTCGGCGTGGGCGTGGCGGGTTTCGTCGATCGCGAAAGCTTCGAAGCACAACCGGAATTGTTTCATCGGGTTGCGTAGCCAACGTGCGAAGCGGCGCAACTTCGTACACGTTTCGGGCGAAATGCGGGCGAATCTACAACGCACATTTGCCTAGCGTCTCCTTAACGAAGGGCATGATTGCATCGCATCCGACACTCCGACGCTTGCCGGGTGAAACATGCGCGATAACCGCAAAATCCTGATGCAGAAGCCGTCCGCCGCCGCAGGGATTTCCGCGGCCTGCGCCACGCCGACGGTTCGACACGATCCGGGGATTTTCGCACCCGGCGTCTTCCTCCTCCCATTGAACACCTCGCGCCACCGGCGCACCTGATCGTTGTTGATTCGCGTCCGGCGCGCTCGCTGCGCGCCGGCGAACGGGTATCTGTCCCCGCAGCAGTTGCGATGAGCCATTCGAACTCATTGCAGGCACAAGTACCCGCGCGTTTCCACCGATGACCCACGGAGACAGACATGAAAAAGAACAAAACGATTCTGTTGCTGCTGACGCTGCTCACGATGCTCGCTGCGGGCGATGCGTTCGCCAAAAACGTCACGCTGCTCAACGTGTCCTACGATCCCACCCGCGAGTTGTACCAGGACATCAACCGCGCGTTCGCGGCGCAATGGAAAACGCAGCACGGCGACAACGTGGTGATCCGGATGTCGCACGGCGGCTCCGGTACGCAAGCACGTTCGGTGGCGGACGGCCTGCCAGCCGATGTTGTCACATTGGCGCTGGCGTACGACATCGACGCACTCGCGGATCACGGCCTGCTGGCAAAAAATTGGCAGCAGCGCTTGCCCGACAATGCGTCGCCCTATACCTCGACCATCGTGTTCCTGGTACGCAAGGGCAATCCGAAACACATCAAGGACTGGCCCGACCTGATCAAACCCGGCGTGCAGGTGATCACACCCAATCCGAAGACTTCCGGTGGCGCGCGCTGGAATTTCCTTGCCGCATGGGGCTATGCGCTGCAACAGCCGGGCGGCGACGAAGCCAAGGCACGCGCCTTCGTGCACGCGCTGTTCCAGCACGTGCCGGTGCTCGACACTGGCGCGCGTGGCGCGACCAACACGTTCGTCCAGCGTGGCATCGGTGACGTATTGCTGGCATGGGAAAACGAGGCGTTCCTGGCGCAACGCGAACTGGGCAAGGACAAGTTCGACATCGTCGTGCCTTCGGTGACCATCCTCGCCGAACCGCCGGTGGCGGTGGTGGACGCCAACGTGGCGAAGGACGGCAACCGTGCGGTGGCCGAGGCCTATCTGAAATTCCTGTACACGCCGCAGGCGCAGGACATCGAGGCGCGCCATTTTTATCGTCCGCGTCTTCCGCAGGTGGCACGGAAATACGCCAGCCAGTTTCCGTCGGTGAAGACTTTCACCATCGCGCAATTGTTCGGCGACTGGCGCAAGGCGCAGACGAAGTTCTTTGCCGACGGCGGGGTGTTCGACCAGATCGGCCCGGGCTCCCAGCCGGTCCGCTGAAATCCTGCCCGACGAGGTGTCGTGATGGCTCTCGCGAAACAGCATCGTGTATTGCCCGGATTCGGTTTGAGCGCGGGCTTCACGCTGGCGTACCTCGGATTGATCGTGCTGCTGCCGCTGGCGGCGCTGGCATGGAAGGCTTCGGGCATCGGCTTTGCCGGCCTGCTGCATCTGCTTGCCGCGCCGCGCACGCAGGCGGCGCTGAAGCTCAGCTTCGGTGGCGCACTCGCCGCTTCGCTGATCAACGCGGCGTTCGGCCTGCTGGTGGCGTGGGTGCTGGTGCGTTACCGCTTTCCGGGCCGGCGCCTGCTGGATGCACTGGTCGACCTGCCGTTCGCGTTGCCGACCGCGGTCGCGGGCATCGCGCTGACTGCGTTGTACGCGCCGAACGGCTGGCTGGGGCATGCGCTGGAGACGTTCGGCCTGCGGGTCGCCTACACGCAACTCGGGGTCGGCATCGCGATGGTGTTCGTCGGATTTCCCTTTGTCGTGCGGACGCTGCAGCCGGTGCTGGAATCGATGGACCGCGACATGGAGGAAGCCGCCGAAAGCCTGGGCGCGCGTCGTTCGCAGGTCTTCATGCGGGTGATCCTGCCGGTGCTGGTGCCGGCGCTGCTCACCGGGTTCGCGTTGGCGCTGGCGCGCGCGGTGGGCGAGTACGGCTCGGTGATCTTCATCGCCGGCAACATGCCGATGCGCACCGAGATCGCGCCGCTGTTGATCGTGCAGAAGCTGGAACAGTTCGACTATGCCGGCGCGGCCGCGTTGGGCGTGGTGATGCTGGGCTTTTCCTTCGTGATGCTGGTGGCGCTGTCGTTGCTGCAGCGCTGGAGCCGGCGCTGGGCGGAGGCATCGCCATGAACGCCATGGTCCTGCCACGCACCTCGATCTGGCCGCGGCGGTTGCAGCGTGCACTGCTGATCCTCGTCGCCGTCGCGTTCATGCTGGTGTTCTTGCTGCTGCCGCTGGCGGTGGTGTTCACCGAAGCGCTCGCCAAGGGCGCGCAAACGTTCATCGCGGCGATCACGCAGTCCGAAGCCTGGTCGTCGATCCGCCTGACCCTGCTGGTCGCCGCAATGGTGGTGCCGTTGAACGTCGTGTTCGGTATCGCCGCGGCCTGGGCGATGGCGCGCTTCACGTTCCGCGGCAAGGCCTTGCTTGGCGCGCTGATCGACCTGCCGTTCGCGGTGTCGCCGGTGATCGCGGGCTTGATCTACGTGCTGTTGTTCGGGGCGCGGGGATGGTTCGGTCCGTGGCTCGACGCGCACGGCATCCGGATCATCTTCGCCGTGCCCGGTCTGGTGCTGGCTTCGATATTCGTCACGTTGCCGTTCGTCGCGCGCGAACTGATCCCGCTGATGCAGGCGCAAGGCAGCGAAGACGAGGAAGCGGCGCGGGTGCTCGGTGCCAACGGCTGGCAGATGTTCTTCCGCGTGACGCTGCCCAACATCCGTTGGGCGTTGTTGTATGGCGTGCTGTTGTGCAACGCCCGTGCGATGGGTGAATTCGGCGCGGTGTCGGTGGTGTCCGGCCACATCCGCGGGCTGACCACCACGATGCCGCTGGAGGTGGAGATGCGCTACAACGAGTACGACTACGCGGGCGCGTTCGCCGTGGCGTCGCTGCTGGCGTTGCTGGCGCTGCTGACGCTGGTGATCAAGTCCCTGCTCGAATGGCGCTACGGCGACGAACTCGCCGCGCACGCGCCCGGCGGACGATGAGGAATGCGCGCATGACGCTCGAACTCTCGCACCTCGTCCGCCGCTTCACGGAGCATCCGGCGCTGGATGACGTCAGCCTGGAGATTCCGCCCGGTGAATTCCTCGCGCTGCTCGGGCCGTCCGGCTCCGGCAAGACCACGCTGCTGCGCATCCTCGCGGGCCTCGATTACCCCGAGTCCGGCAGCGTGCGTCGGGGGGAGCTCGACCTGCTGGCGCTCGACGCGCGCCGCCGCAAGGTGGGCCTGGTGTTCCAGCACTACGCCTTGTTCCGCCACCTGACCGTCGCCGACAACGTTGCCTTCGGATTGCGCGTGCGGCCCTGGCGCACGCGTCCGAAGCGCGCCGACATCGCGGCGCGCGTCGAGCGCCTGCTGCAACGCGTGCAATTGCAGGACATGGCCAAGCGTTATCCGGCGCAGCTTTCCGGCGGCCAGCGCCAGCGTGTCGCGCTGGCGCGTGCGCTGGCGGTGGAACCCGAACTGTTGCTGCTCGACGAACCGTTCGGCGCGCTCGATGCACAGGTTCGCGTGAGCCTGCGTCGCTGGCTGCGCGAATTGCACGACGAGTTCGGCCTGACCACGGTGTTCGTCACCCACGACCAGGAGGAGGCGCTGGAGTTGGCTGACCGCGTCGTGGTGATGAATCGCGGTCGCATCGAACAGGTCGGCAAGCCCGAAACGATCTACCACGATCCAGCCACACCGTTCGTCTGTGAATTCGTGGGCAAGGTCAACCGGATCGCCGCGCGCTGCGAAGGCGGAAAACTCGTCGCCGGGGGGCTTGTGCTCGGTGCCGATCGCTGGGATGGGCGCCACCACGCGGCCATCGTTTACGTTCGCCCCGAACACTTCGTCGTTGCCGCGCCGGACGATGGCGAGGGTTGGTCCGTGCGAGTGCGCCATGCATTTCGCGCTGGTGGCACGGTGCATTTGACGCTGGATGCGGCGGTGCTTGGCCAGGTACTTGAAATGGATGTTTTCGGAGGAGACCGGCCGCTCGACGCATGGCAGCCAGGCGCTTGCTTGCGGATTCGTCCGCGCCATGCCACCGTCTTTCCTGATGGAACCGAGCCGGCTGCGCAAACCCGCGAGTCCCGGATCGTTGCGTCGGCCGCCGGGCCCATGGCCATCGGGCCGTGATCGACCACATGGAGTGACCCGTGCGGCAGTCGAGAATCTGGTTGATACTGCTTCTGTCGGCGGTCGCGATCACCGCGCGCGCCAGCGACGACTGGCCCACGCACTACACGTTCGGGAATGGCGTCGACGTCGGCCTCAAGGGGCTGCTGCAGTACGACAGCAACGATTTCGGCAACGATCGGCTGCCGGATGGCACCCACGTTTTCGACGATGCGCATGACTGGCGGCGCAAGGAATTCAATCTCTACGTGAACAAAAGCGGCGTGTTCGAAATCAATGCGGGTTACGATTTCCAGGCGCGCGCGTGGGTGGACAACTATCTCGCCGTGGAAACGGCGGCTGGGCGCTTCCGTGCCGGCCAGTTCAAGACGCCGGTCGGTTGGGAGGACGGCAACACTTCGACCGGCGCGACGCTGTTCCTCGAACGCGCGCTGCCGGAACAGGCGGTGTACGAGGGCCGCCGCGTGGGCCTGGAGTGGCAACGTGGCATCGCTTCGAAGTGGCTGCTGCAGGCGGTGTGGTTCGCACGCGGTGACCTCAACGCTGATGCCGATGGCACCACCATCGCCGGCCGCGCGG
Organism: Rhodanobacteraceae bacterium; assembly: GCA_035281745.1. GTDB lineage: Bacteria > Pseudomonadota > Gammaproteobacteria > Xanthomonadales > Rhodanobacteraceae > 66-474. The sequence goes on along the minus strand of DATEDI010000015.1, from coordinate 1,770 downwards.
TATTCACGCCGGTGCAGGGCAATGATGCCGTCGTGCATCTGGGCGTGTCCGCGTCGCGCGAGGAAAGGGACAGCGGCACCGCGCGCGTGCGGGCGCGGCCCGAAGTGGCACTGACGCCGGTGCGGCTGGTCGACACGGGCACCTTGCAAGGTGTCGATCACATCGACCGCGTGGGCGTGGAGGCCGGCTGGCTGCGCGGTCCGCTGTTGCTGCAGGGCGAATACCTGAGCTTGCGCGCGCAGCGCCCGGCGACGTCGGACTTCACAAGCGAGGGCGGATATGTCACCGCGGCGTGGCTGTTGACCGGTGAAGCGCACGGTTACAAGGGCAGCGGGTTCACCAATCCGGTGCCGGCACATGCATGGGGCGCGGTGGAACTTGCGCTGCGCTTTTCCACCCTGGATCTCGACGACGGAAGCGTCACCGGCGGCCGCGAGCACGACTGGACCTTGGGCCTGAACTGGTACCTCGGCAAGCACTTCAAGCTGCAGGCCAACTACATCCGCGCCCTCAGCGATCGTGGCGATCTGGACATCGATCCCCGCATCTTTGCGCTGCGCGCGCAACTCGCGTTTTGATGTGGGCCGCCCTCGTGGTTGTCAGCGCGAGGGCGGGGGCTCGTTAGCTGGGCTCTGGCCTGCCGTTTTCGGCCCGAAGCGGGAGTCCATGTATGCTTTAGAGTCGTCCGATAGCGGCCATTGCGCAGTTGATGCCTCGGGTCGTCCATGATAACTCGTAGCACCTCCGTTCTGTCGCCTAACACGTGTCATCTACGTGTGCTCAATGGCCATGGCCATATAAGCGACTGATTGGGCATGCACTTATTCGATTGACACCGGGAACGACGATCTGGTTTACATGCCCGAACCGGGGCAGAATCGGCGCTAGCCCGCAAGGGAGAGGCAATGGAGTATTGGGGGCCATTAATTCAAACTGTTCTCTGGGTCGCGCTGATCGGTTGGATTGTCGTTCGCTTTCACAAACCAATCCAAGCATTACTGGAAGCGTTGACCGAGAGGATAAGGTCTGGTAGTGACGTAACGGCCGGTCCGCTTTCGGTCAAGACCCCCCAATCGGCTACGGTTCACGAGCAAGCCACACGCGCCGAGCAAGAGATAGAGGAAGCTAGCGCTGCCGCCAGTGGAGCGCAACCTTCGAGCCCCAGCACTGCTACACCGCAACCCGCAGGCCAAGCTACAGCCTCTCCTCACTTCCGTGCGAGATACTTCCAAGCAGAGGATTTGGCCCTCCGCGCAGTTCAAGCAGAATTCGGGCAGCCTATAAGCCGGCAAGTGAGCTTCGGGCCGGGCCAGCAATTCGATGGCACATTTGTACTAAATAACAGAATGAACATCGTTGAGGTCAAGTACGTTTCAAAGGTGCCGCCAAATGCAATAATTCAACAAGCATTGGGCCGAATGCAGGCATTCGTAGAAAAAAATAATTTGAAGAGCGTGAACCTCATTTTAGCAGCAGTGGTTGATCGTACATCGGAAGTAGACGCTACGAGGAAGCGTTTTACCACCATTGCGGACGACTCGAATGTACCAACTATAGTTCGTGTGTATTCACTCAGCGAGCTTCAGGCAAGCTTTGGCATCATCGATGCGGGCTAACAACTTGGCAACCTGAGCTGCTGCCGGTCTCGTAGACACCACCTTAAGTTGCTTGCATCTGCTGCTCGAACTGGATGGGGCTGATGTAACCGATCGTCGAGTGCTGCCGTTTCGGATTGTAGAAGCGCTCGATGTAATCGAAGACATCCGTCTT